>NZ_LGYH01000029.1 GCF_001308015.1 Neisseria sp. 83E34 | reverse complement strand
GAAAAATTTGAACGTAGCAAACCGCACGTAAACGTTGGCACCATTGGTCACGTTGACCATGGTAAAACCACACTGACCGCAGCGTTGACAACTATTCTGGCTGAAAAATTCGGCGGTCAGGCAAAAGGCTACGACCAAATCGATAATGCCCCGGAAGAAAAAGCCCGCGGTATTACTATTAATACTTCACACGTAGAATACGAAACTGAAACCCGTCACTACGCTCACGTAGACTGTCCGGGTCACGCTGACTACGTTAAAAATATGATTACCGGTGCTGCCCAAATGGATGGCGCAATTTTGGTATGTTCAGCTGCAGACGGTCCTATGCCGCAAACCCGCGAACACATCTTGTTGGCTCGTCAGGTAGGCGTACCTTACATTATCGTGTTTATGAATAAATGCGATATGGTTGACGATCCCGAATTGTTGGAATTGGTTGAGATGGAAATTCGCGATCTGCTTTCTAGCTACGATTTCCCAGGTGATGACTGTCCGATTGTTCAAGGTTCTGCATTGAAAGCCTTGGAAGGTGATGCTGCATACAAAGAAAAAATTTATGAGTTGGCTGCTGCGTTGGATAGTTACATTCCTACGCCTGAGCGTGCAGTTGACAAACCTTTCTTGCTGCCGATTGAAGACGTGTTCTCTATTTCTGGTCGTGGTACTGTAGTAACTGGTCGTGTAGAGCGTGGTATCATCAATGTAGGCGATGAAATCGAAATCGTAGGTTTGAAAGAAACCCAAAAAACCACATGTACCGGTGTGGAAATGTTCCGTAAATTATTGGATCAAGGTCAAGCTGGTGATAACGTTGGTGTTCTGTTGCGTGGTACTAAGCGTGAAGAAGTGGAACGTGGTCAAGTATTGGCTAAACCGGGCACAATTACTCCCCATACCAAATTCAAGGCGGAAGTATACGTTTTAAGTAAAGAAGAGGGTGGTCGTCACACTCCATTCTTTGCAAACTACCGTCCTCAGTTCTACTTCCGTACGACTGACGTAACAGGTGCTGTTACTTTGGAAGAAGGCGTAGAGATGGTAATGCCGGGTGAGAATGTTGCGATTACTGTAGAACTGATTGCACCGATTGCTATGGAAGAAGGCTTGCGCTTTGCGATTCGTGAAGGTGGCCGTACCGTAGGTGCTGGTGTGGTTTCTTCTATCATTGCTTAA
>NZ_LGYH01000028.1 GCF_001308015.1 Neisseria sp. 83E34 | reverse complement strand
TGGTAACGTTTTTAGCGCCGCCCAAATCGGCGAACAGCGGGAAGGGAATCGGCGGCACTTGCGGCGGAGCGGGCGGGGGCGGCCAACAGAAGTCGGGCACCATAAACACCACGCGGAACTTGCTGCTTTTGCGGGCGATTTTGTTGATGGCCATGATGTTGTCTTTAATTGTGTTTTGAAGAAGACAGCATCATACCCATAATGGGCTTTATGTGGAAGTTGTATGACAAGGCTGTCTGAAAAGGTTTTATTTTTTCAGACGGCCTTAATGGCTTTGTTGGGTTACGTCCCAAACTACGCTTGTTGTTTGACATAAAAGTGTGAACAATCTGACTTTCCAACAGCATAAGCTGTTTGAAAATGTAAGTAAGTTAACACCGTTTATCTTTTAAAATCCTAATGCCGTCATGACCAACTAAAACAATGAAATGAGATGATTGAAAAGTATATATTCCTATTACCCTATTGCTCTTCATCTCAAAAACAACTTCACCGTTTTCTTTAAAAATAAGTATCCGTGAAAAAGGGTAATCTGTACCGCCCTGTAAGTTGACGGCTAAATAATTTTGTTTGTCACAACCCTCGAATGCTGTCGAATTAAATTGTTTGATTTCTCCCTCCAACGTTTCCATGCATAATAATTTGGCAGGAAAATTAACCAAGAAAAAAACCAGCTGCTCTTGTTCATCATGATAAGTTCCGTACTGTAAGCCGTAGTTATCATCATTTCCGCATTGAGCTAATTTTTTAATGGTTCTCCCCGCTAGGTCTTGGTATGAAACGGTATATACAGAATTTGGAGGGCTATTTGGAGAGGTGGAAAAATTTAAAATACCGATAACCTGATTTTTACTGTTGTTTACAGGTTCTATTATGCCATTTGCTTTTAATAAAACTTTTCCTGTGTCATCAATAATTTCATTAGCACTAAAAGCTTTAAATTGGTTGTTTGCATTAAATCCGGCAGCACCATACACGGATCTACACAATGCACCGCACGGCTCATTTTTTATAAAAACACGACCTTGCGGATCTAGGTGAAAAAAGGTTTTTACTGATTCTATTTTTTTATTTTCATCAGTTTTTTCTCCCATAACCAACAATGTATGCGGTAAATGCTGTATTGAGTCATAAATCATTGCGGCCTCAAACTTTTCATCAGCATCAACGGTTTTTAAATCAAAAAATGCATTAGTATTGATTCCGATGTCTTTCTCTCTGATATTTCGCTCGTCAGAAGACCCGCAAGCTGTTAATAGTGCGAAGCACAATAAAACCTTGGATTCGAATTTCAAGTGCAACACTCAGGTAGTAGTTGGAACAGGTTTTAAGAATAAAACACTTGGCGTTTCATAGCCAAGTGTTTTTCTTGGCCGGTGGTTCAGTTCATCTTGAACCCTGCGTATCTCCCGATGGCTGATGTTGCGGAAATCGGTTTGC
>NZ_LGYH01000027.1 GCF_001308015.1 Neisseria sp. 83E34 | reverse complement strand
CCCCGCCGCCGCTAAAACCGCTAACGGTCTTTTTAGTAGGCGGCTTCGGTCCCGGCACTCCCGGAATCATCGAGGCTAAAGAAATCACCGTAGAAGCCGCATCAACGGCTGCGGATACGGCGGAATCTGGGGAGACAATCGATAAAGCGGTGGAAGCGACATCGGCTACCATCTCGATCACATCGACGGGGCCGGCGGCATTCGTGAGCGGTTCGGGCGGATTGGCGGAGCCTTGGGACACCATGGCCGGCGCGGAAGGCTGGGGAATAAGGATGCCTATGGTGTTACCGAAAGATGCCATGGTTGTCCGGGGGTTAAAGGGTTGGATAAATGACAGCCGTGGCCGTCTGAAAAATAAGGGTTAAAGGATTATAGCGTAATATGGGTGTTTTTTTCAGACGGCCTTGAGAGATGATAACGCGTGCGTGCCTAAGGCACACACCCTACCTGTGAAAGGAGCTTTTTATGCAGGCTACGGATTGCTACCTGTGAAAGGAGCTTTTTATGCAGGCTACGGCTTGCTTAATGTGGCAACCATTCTTTATATTCAACATCATCAGGATTTAATAATTTATTGATTTTATTACTTTCAATAGCGATATAATCATTTGAAGTTATTGATATTAAACCGTCCTGAATGCTAACAAGTCTGAAATGATTATCTGAAATAGAAACAAAACTGCCATGTTCTTCTTGAACTAATAAATAATTGATTATTTGTTGTAATAAAAGTTTTTCATAAATTTCTTCTTCTCTAATATTACTAACCATTTTAAATTTGTAAGCATCATAATACTTATCTTCTAAGTTTAATTTTTTTATTAAATTTCTTAAATGTTGTTCTCCGGCAGGAGTTAATAACTTAGTGACTATGAAATTATTTTCATAAAGCAAGCAAGAAATTAAAGAAAGTTTGAAAAAAACAGATGAATAACTTTTTTTTTCAGTCAGCCAACCTATTATGTTGTAGGAAATATTAATTATGGATTGAGCATTTTTGTATGCGTTTAACATAGATTCAATAGGGTATTCTTTTTTTGATATAAAATTTATATTTTGCAAATCATCAACGCATAACCCAAATTTTTTTAGCTCCTTGTTTAATGTATAGTTATTGATAATTTCCATTTTTATTTCCTTTTGTTACATTCTTCAGCTTCCAAAGAATATTGTAAGTCCTGACATTTGCTTATTTGTGAAGGCGTTAATAATAATCCTAGTCCAAATAGAAAAGATTTCGGTAATACAGATGGTGTAACAACTCTCATGCTTCTATTATTTTGAGAGTTACCAGGGTGAGCTTGTTCCGCAGTAATTGGTCTTCCTTTTAAATCATATCTCTGCCACCCTTTTCCATTTTGATTTTTTACTTTGAAATATCCTTGTTTAGCTCCCGGCATCCCTCCTTTGGGGCCAGTCCCCTCTGGGGGAACATATTGACAAAAAGGTCTAGATCCTTTCGTACCGGGAGGATTTGTACCATTATATGAGCCTGGACGTTGTCCTGTGGCAGGTGTCCATGGGCCACCAGGTATATTAGAAGGAGGAGTTGGCCAAGATTGCAGGCCTAGAAAATCAATCCAATTCTGAATATTCGGCGCAAACCAATAAAGATTATCCCCACCAACCAAGCCTATAGGGTCTTGATTGGTAAAGCGTCCCGTCTCTGCTTCGTAGTAACGGAAGAAATTATAGTGAAGCCCCGTTTCAGCATCGAAATACTGGTTCTGCAAACGGAAAGGTTGATGAACGTTTTCATAGATGCGCTTTTCAGACGCAAGAGAACCCCAAGCCGAGTAGCTGCCGTACCACAGTAAATTGCCGTGGATGTCGGTCATCTCGTGAGGCGTGCCAATCTGATTATTGTGGAAATAAAACAGATATTGTTGTCGGTCTTTGTGATTATCAAAGA
>NZ_LGYH01000026.1 GCF_001308015.1 Neisseria sp. 83E34 | reverse complement strand
TCATCAGCGACATCGAACGCGATAAACTGCATCAGGAAATCCAAAGAACCCAAGGCGCCTTAACCAGCCGCTACGACTACGACCCGATGGGCCGTCTGAAACACCAAACCGCCACCGCCAACCGCACTTTGCAGCACAACGGCAAACTCAATACCCTGGTCGGCGGCGCAGTGCGCCGAAGCTACCGCTACGACAAAGCCGGCAACCTGATTCAAACCGCCGACCAACGCAGCGGCGTATTGGATTACGTGTACGACAAACTCGGGCGGATCGAAAGCGCCGTCAACAAACAAACCGGCCACAGCGAAAAGTTCGCCTTCGACCCCGCGCACAATATTTTGTCTGATAAGGTTTCAGACGGCCTCAAAGACACCAAAGGCCTGTCTGAACACCTTTCAGACAGGCATCACACAGGCCGTCTGAAAGGCCGCAACATCGGCAAGGGCAACCGCCTCGAAGTATACAACGGTACCGAATACACCTACGACGCCTTGGGCAATATGATTTACCGCCAACTGCCCAACGGCGAGAGCCAGTTGTTCCAATACGATACCGAAAACCAACTCGTATTGGCCGAAATCAAAAAGAACAGCGGCGAAAGCCAAACGTGGGAATACGCCTACGACCCCTTCGGCAGACGCTTAAGCAAAGAACGAACCGATAAAGGCGCCTTAACCGCTACCGCGCCGAAACAAACCCATTTCGTGTGGGACGGAACAAGACTGCTGCAAGAATATAACTACCGCGGCAGCTACAGCTACATTTACACCGACCAAGATTCTTACGAACCCTTAGCCCAAGTCTTTGATAACCACAAAGACCGACAACAATATCTTTTTTATTTCCATAACAATCAAATTGGCACGCCCCACGAGATGACCGATATCCACGGCAATTTGCTGTGGTACGGCAGTTACTCGGCTTGGGGTTCGTTATCTTCGGAAAACAAAATCTATCCGAATATTCATCAGCCTTTCCGTTTACAGAATCAATATTTTGATGCTGAAACGGGGCTTCATTACAATCTGATGCGTTACTATGAGCCGGATACGGGTAGGTTTGTGAATCAGGATCCGATTGGGTTGTTGGGTGGGGGTAATCTTTATTGGTTTGCGCCAAATGCTCAAGGTTGGGTAGACTGGCTAGGTCTTCAATTACAAAATTACGTATTCCCTCCTCATCAAGTTATTAGTCAAGTAACTATTGAAATGCAAGGAAGTAGAGGAAGGGATTTTCTTGCGGCAAATGAATTAGCCGGTTTAAATGGTAAACGTGGTTCTCCTACTAGGGAGGCACATAAATTGGTATATGGAGATGTTACATGGCATCATGTAGATTATGATCCAATAACAAATAAAGCTACTATGCAATTGGTTACTCGTAAAGACCATGAGGCATCTTTGCCACACAGAGGATCTGTAAAAGATTTTGAAGATGCTCATGGAGTTACATATGGGTCGACACAAGCTAAAAATAAGGCCCAACAATTAAATAGGAAAAATCGACTAGTAAGGTTGAGGAATATGTTGCAATCTTTATTAAATAAAAAATGCTCTAGTTAATGGTTATTAAATTGATTTTAATTGATGGGAAATATTATGAAAGTATCTGATTTAAAATTCGAAGACTTTGAAACTGAAATTACTATTCCAGAGGAAACAAATGAAATTACATTGGTTATATCCGATGGTTTGGATTCTGCATATGAGCTACTAAGTAGAGAATTTAAAGATAGAATTGTTAATTTTATTAATAATTCTGCTTCTTGGTATCCAATAGCTCATGAAAGGATTAATCAAGAATTTTCTAGTAGTATAGATTCCAAATTACTAAGTGTTTATATTCTATCTGAAATGTCAGATTCTACTTTAATTTTTGGACTAGAATATCATATAGAAGAAGATAGGGAGCATGGAAGAGGGATAAAAATAACAGAAAATATGGAAATCATTGAATATGGTCTTGGTGATGTGGCTATTTGCTAGCAAGCATAGGTTGGGTTGCAAAACCCAACAAAAACCGCAGACTTAGACTAAAACCTTTCAGACGGCCTCCTGTTCTTTAACAATTTAAACTTGCTCATGGCGGTACCCGTTTGTGGTTCGCCGAAGTCGACGAAGGCGACGGCATTTACCAGCTCATCGCCCAACTCGACCGCAACCATCACCACATCCGCCTTTGCTACGGCGACAACGGACTGCCGCACAGCGTTTACGA
>NZ_LGYH01000025.1 GCF_001308015.1 Neisseria sp. 83E34 | reverse complement strand
TTTGACCGACCGAACGGCTACGGTTCATCGCCACGTCGATGCTTTGGTCTTTGCCCACGCTGGTGCTTTGGTTTTGGCCGACGCTGATGCTTTGGTTTTCACCGACGCTGGTGCTTTGGTTTTGGGTGATGCTCGACGTTTCATTCTGGCCGACAGATTTTGTGCGGTTTTGGGTAATCGAAGCCGTTTCGTTTTTCTGAACGGTTTTCGCCCTGTCGCCCACAACCGTTACCGTTTCGTTGTTGCCGATGGTGGAAGAAAAGGCCGTCTGAAAAAGGGGGGATGTTTTTTCAGACGGCCTTTGTGAGTGTTGGGAGGGGGCTAGCCTACGTTTTCTGTCGGCACAACATCTTGCTCATGGAATAAAAATTTCAGACAAGTTGCGGCTTACTATTTTTGTAAAAAAATATGCTATAAAAGAGAATTTATCAATTTATCTTTCCATAGATTTGACGCAGTAGCTATTTCCTCAAAATTAATACCATCATCAATATCACTAATTCCAATATTGTAGATTAAAGCATGGTCATCTTTAAGCACATCTTTCTCGAAATCATCTGGTATAGGTGAAGTTTGAAATGATCTTATAAAGTGTTGAATTTTATTATTATCATTCATAATAACTATAGATACCATTGAAGGCCCGCTATCATATAAAATATTTTCAAAAAAAACTTCATTAATTGGCTTCAAAAATTCAATAACTCCTATGTAGTCTGGAATAAATCCAAATAAATGCCCTAATATTCCTTTTTTTAAATGCCCACGCCAAACCACATTAATTTTATCATTTCTTGCTAATTTCCTAAAAAAATCTAAATCTTGTCCGCTGATACCACAAAAACAACGATAACAAGAAGAATTATTTACTATATTTAAAAGAATTTTCAATTTCTTTTGAGTTTCTTCTTCACTACTCTCTCTTTTAATCTTTGTGTACATAGTTCATCCTTATAATACTTATCGTTTAATATGGAAATGCCCAGGATCTCGCGTTCTCCACCATAGTCGACCGGGAGGAAGCCTTTTATTACGGATAAATTGATTAAATTGGCGTAACCTCGGATTTCCGATTTGATTGACATATCTACCATTTCTAGCTGGAGAAGCTCCCCATGAAATAGAATTACGAGTTCTGAACCCCCCTGATCTACTATAAGATGGCTTTCTCCTATACCAGTTTCTAAAAGGACCAAAAGCATTTCGGCATCTACCTACTGCTAATTTACCTACCTTACCTAATACAGGTCCTGCTACCGCACCAATGCCTGCACTCAGTGCAACGCTTCCATAATCAATGTCATTCCAGTTTTTACCGTTAATCACATTAGATGCGATCTGTATACCTGCATCAGTAGCCGCTCCTGTAAGTGCTCCCACTCCCATCGCAATTAGAATTGGTACAAAAGCTATATTTCCACTTGGATCAATCCAATTTTGTGTATTTGGTGCAAATTGATAAAAATTATTGCCACCATCCAACCCAATCGGATCCTGATTAACAAACCTACCGCAATCAGAATCATAATACCTGAAGAAGTTGTAATGCAGCCCCGTTTCTCGGTCGCAATACTGGTTCTGTAACCTGAACGGTTGGTGCGCTGTTCCCGTTACGTTGGTCTCTTTAACCAGTTTGCCCCAAGCGTTATACTCGCCGAACCAAAGCAGTTTACCGTCTTTATCGGTCATTTCACGCGGTATGCCGATTTGGTCGCAATGGAAGTAATTGATTTCCTGTCTGCTTTCACATTCCGTATTTGTACAGTTGTGAATTTGGGCTAGGGGTTCGTAACTGTCCTGGTCTGTATAGATGTAAGTGTAGAGGCCGTCTGAATTTTGTTCTTGCAGCAGACGGCTGCCGTCCCATATAAAGTCTGTTCTGTCTGCTTTGAGGCCGTCTGAAAGCTCACGGTATTTGGCGGTTCTTCTGTCCAAAGCATCGTATTCAAATACCCAAACTTCTTTATCCCACTCTTCCTTTTCCGCGTTCTTCTTAAACGTTTCAACTTTAACCAAACGGTCGAACAAATCGTAATACAGATTTTGGGTTGTGCCGTCCGAATGTTCTTTGTGGATGGTGTTGCCGAAGTCGTCGTAGAAGAATTTTATGCCGTTGTAAGCCGCAATGCGGTTGTCTTTTACCTGCTCTCCGTATTCGTTAATCAGGTTGTAGGCGGGGTCGAAGGCAAAGGTTTGGTTTTGTACTTTCAGGGGCTGGCCGAGCTTATCGTACTCGAAGTGCGTCGTTCCCGTCCGTTGGTCGGTGCTGTGGAGCAGGTTGCCGGTTTTGTCGTAGCCGTAGCTGCGTTTGACCGCGGTTTGGCCATGCATGCGGGCGGGTATGTAACCCGCCCCTACGGCTGCTTTGCCGTTTTCAGACAGGCCGTTGAGTTGTGCGATTTGGGCTTTCAGACGGCCTACCGGATCCAGTTCGTAGTTGCTGGTCAGGGCTCCCTGTGTCCTTTGGATTTCGCGGTGCAGCTTATCGCGTTCGATGTCCGTAATGACTTCGCCGTCGAGGTTGATTTGGTGCAGGTGGCCGCTGCCGTAATACAGGTAGTTGATTTGTCTGCCGTCGGGCAATACGGTGGTGGTGCGGTTGCCGTTGAAGTCGTAATGGTAACGGATGCTGTTGGTAACCGGCTGGAACAGCATATCGTACTGCGGGTCGCGCCAGTCGGTGGCTATCAGGCCGTTTCGGGCATTCTCTTCTTGGGTC
>NZ_LGYH01000024.1 GCF_001308015.1 Neisseria sp. 83E34 | reverse complement strand
CCCAAATCGGCGAACAGCGGGAAGGGAATCGGCGGCACTTGCGGCGGAGCGGGCGGGGGCGGCCAACAGAAGTCGGGCACCATAAACACCACGCGGAACTTGCTGCTCTTACGGGCGATTTTGTTGACGGCCATGGCGGGGTTTCGTGTGGATTAAGGTTAATAGGTAAAAAACGCGTGCGTGCTGCTGGCACGCATCCTTGTATGTTGAAACCAATGTTATACAAGCTGCAGCAGCTTTGTCTGACACAGTATAAACTGGTTTTTCGGGCAACATCAGTTTCATGTCATGCATAGGATTGCTCCAATGGAGTCGGGTAACCGTATTTATGCAAACCGCCATTATTTTATGCGATATACAACATCCTCATCATTATCATATACTTTTTTAATTTCAATTAGAGTTCCATTTTCATCATGTATAAATATTTGAGTTAATTCATTTATAAACGTTGAGTCAGTTTCAAACTGTTGTGTTTTTATAGTCGATAGCAATCCATTTTCTTGGCTATAAATATAGAGTTCTTTTCTGTATCCGTATTTTCCTACAAAAATAGACGACTCGATCTTGGATTGATTATAAAAATAATATGTTATATTAAGCAATTTATTATTATAAGAATAGCTTATAGATTTAAATGGTAAGTGATTATTTTCATTATAGAAGAAGATTTGGCTATTGAAGCTGTCTAGTTTATTCCATTCCTTTATTAATAAAATTCTGTTATTTTTATCAAAACAATATTCATACTTATTTTTTCTGTTTTTACAATTTTTCAATATTCTACCTTTTTTCATACCAAATCTTTGAAATGAATAGATTGGAATATCATAATAAGGTGATGTTGAAAACTCGGTTTTACATATTCTTTTATAAATCTCATTTATTAATTCTTCTGCTGAATGTTTCTCAAGAGATTTAAATTCATTTTCTAAATTTTTAAATTCCATTTAAACTAGCCTTGTTAAATAATTTAATATCAAAAAAGTATTCATTTATATTGGAAAGGTGCCTTTTTTAAGCTCATCTCCAATTTTTTTCAATTCTTCCCTGAATAAAGCAGGATCGTTTATGTCTTTTAATCTTTCATAAACTGTCTTTTTATACGTATTTGTATGAACTGTACTATGAGCAGGAGCACTACAGTGGCATTTGCTTTTTGCGTCTTTATTAGAAGGTAGGAATACACCATTATCAGCGTCATTTATATCTATTCCTTTTATCTCTTTCCCATTTATTATTTCAACAAAGTTTGCCATTTTTGTTCTTAAGGCATCCATTTTAGGATCTTTTGAATTCGACATGACTATATGATGTGCACTATTTGGATAACTTGGTTCAGCAATACCTGAATCGGTCATGTTTTTTCTGAGTTTTTTAGCATCGCTGCCGCAATTTAATCCTAATGGGTCAAACCATCTTTGTGAATTAGCAGCAAATCGATAAAAATTGCTTCCCCCCCACAAGCCAATCGGATCCTGATTAACAAACCTACCTGCATCAGGCTCGTAATACCTGAAGAAGTTGTAATGCAGCCCCGTTTCTTCATCGCAATACTGGTTCTGTAATCTGAACGGCTGATGGGTGTTTGTGATGTTCGTTTCGCTTTTAAGCTTACCCCAACCGTAATAATACCCGAACCACAGTAGGTTGCCGTCTTTATCGGTCATTTCGCGCGGAATGCCGATTTGGTCGCAGTGGAAATAATGGGTACTTTGCTCGGTTTCTTCTTCGTGTGTCCAATTGCAGACTTGCGCCAGCGGTTCGTAAGAATCTTGGTCGGTGTAGATGTAAGTATAAAGGCCGTCTGAATTTTGTTCCTGTAACAAGTGGCTGCCGTCCCACAGGAAGGCAATTTCGCTGTCTAAAATATCTTTGCCGTTCGGTGTATTCAGACAGGCGTTGCCTCTTAGGCCATCTGAAAGGGGTTCTGCATATCCGTTTGCTTTCAGACGGCCTTTGCTGACCCTTCTGCCCAACGCGTCGTAGCTATAAACCCACGTTTCTTTGCACCAATTGCCGTCGGCATCTTTGCGTTGGATTTCCACCCTAATGAGTTGGTCGTGCAAATCGTAGAAATAGTTCTGCACTTCGCCGTTTGGCAGCTCTCTGTGGATCAGGTTGCCGAGGCCGTCGTAGTAATAGCTGGTGCCGTTGTATTCTTTAAGACGGTTGTCTTTTACTGCGTTGTCCCGATGCCTGTCTGAAAGGATATTGTGCGCGGGGTCGAAGGCGAAGCGTTCGTTGCCCGCTCGGGTGATTCTGCCCAGTTTGTCGTACTCGAAATGCGTGGTGCCCGTCCGCTGGTCGGTGCTGTGGAGCAGGTTACCGGTTTTGTCGTAGCCGTAGCTGCGTTTGACCGCGGTTTGGCCATGCATGCGGGCGGGTATGTAACCCGCCCCTACGGCTGCTTTGCCGTTTTCAGACAGGCCGTTGAGTTGTGCGATTTGGGCTTTCAGACGGCCTACCGGATCCAGTTCGTAGTTGCTGGTCAGGGCTCCCTGTGTCCTTTGGATTTCGCGGTGCAGCTTATCGCGTTCGATGTCCGTAATGACTTCGCCGTCGAGGTTGATTTGGTGCAGGTGGCCGCTGCCGTAATACAGGTAGTTGATTTGTCTGCCGTCGGGCAATACGGTGGTGGTGCGGTTGCCGTTGAAGTCGTAATGGTAACGGATGCTGTTGGTAACCGGCTGGAACAGCATATCGTACTGCGGGTCGCGCCAGTCGGTGGCTATCAGGCCGTTTCGGGCATTCTCTTCTTGGGTC
>NZ_LGYH01000023.1 GCF_001308015.1 Neisseria sp. 83E34 | reverse complement strand
GACCCAAGAAGAGAATGCCCGAAACGGCCTGATAGCCACCGACTGGCGCGACCCGCAGTACGATATGCTGTTCCAGCCGGTTACCAACAGCATCCGTTACCATTACGACTTCAACGGCAACCGCACCGCCACCGTATTGCCCGACGGCAGACAAATCAACTATCTGTATTACGGCAGCGGCCACCTGCACCAAATCAACCTCGACGGCGAAGTCATCACGGACATCGAACGCGATAAGCTGCACCGCGAAATCCAAAGGACACAGGGAGCCTTAACCAGCCGCTACGAACTGGACCCGCTGGGCCGTCTGAAAGCCCAAATCGCACAACTCAACAGCCTGTCTGAAAACGGCAAAGGCAAAAGTAAAGTAGCGGCGGGTTACATACCCGCCCGCATGCACGGCCAAACCGCGGTCAAACGCAGCTACGGCTACGACAAAACCGGCAACCTGCTCCACAGCACCGACCAGCGGACGGGAACGACGCACTTCGAGTACGACAAACTGGGCAGAATCACCCGAGCGGGCAACGAGCGGTTCGCCTTCGACCCCGCGCACAATATCCTTTCAGACAGGCATCGGGACAACGCAGTAAAAGACAACCGTCTTAAAGAATACAACGGCACCAGCTATTACTACGACGGCCTCGGCAATCTGATCCACCGCGAACTGCCCGACGGCGAAGTGCAGAACTATTTCTATGATTTGCACGACCAACTGGTTAAAGTGGAAATCTTTAAGAAAGACGGCAACAAAGAAACGTGGATTTACCACTACGATGCCTTGGGCAGACGAATCGGCAAAGGCCGTCTGAAAAAGGAGAACGCTAACGAAGTTTCAGACAGGCATTCAACAGACCATACCTGTCTGAAAACTCAGGGTGGTAAAGATATTTTAGACAGCGAAATTGCCTTCCTGTGGGACGGCAGCCACTTGTTACAGGAAACACATTCAGACAGCCTTTACACTTACATCTACACCGACCAAGATTCTTACGAACCGCTGGCGCAAATCCGTGATTGGACAAACGAAGAAGAACCCAAACAAAGTATCCATTATTTCCACTGCGACCAAATCGGCATACCGCGTGAGATGACCGATAGGAACGGCAATTTATTGTGGTTCGGGGATTATTACGGTTGGGGCAAACTCAAATCGGAAACCAATATTACAAACGCCCATCAGCCGTTCCGGCTTCAAAATCAATACTGTGATAAAGAAACGGGCTTACATTACAACTTCTTCCGCTATTACGAACCGGACTGCGGTAGGTTTGTTAATCAGGATCCTATTAGGTTGTGGGGTGGGAATAACCTTTATCAATTTTCAACAAATATCCAAAATATGATGGACCCTCTTGGCTTGAATGCTGCCGTTGGCGTTGCTAGAGGAGTATTGTCATTTATTGCAGTTGATACAATGACCCCAGAACCAACCGATGCAGCTTGGCCTAAATGGGCTGTATATGCGGTGGCTGGTGGTGTGGCAGCAGGTGTAGTTGCATTATCAGAAAGCGACACTTGTACCGGTAGATGCGAGGAAGAGAAAAAGCGTAAAAAGCGTTGCAAGAAGTGGGGACAAGGAACACCTGCTCAAGCAGAATCAATAGTGAAGAAAGGTAGAGGACCTAAGGGAATCAAAAGAATTGATAGACCAGAATTATCAGTACCAGGTTCTCAATATCATGCTCATGCACACAATAATGCAGCTTTGAACTTAGATGGTACGATACATGATAAACATAGAGGAATGCCCCCATTTTCTAAAGATGATAAAGATTTTTTGTTTTGTTATGGGTGGAAAGGTGTATAAATGGATTATTTGAAACTACTAAACACTTTAGCAAAAAAAGAAAAGTCTTATCAAGAAGATAATATTATTGACCTGCTCACATATCCAGTAGAATTTGAAGAAATCCCATTAATTACTAGAGTTGGCCGAGAAACTCCTTTTTTAGGATTATTACCTAAAGAAAATTTAAATTCTTTTTTTCTTAATGCCGCTATTTTTTATTTAAATAATATAAAGATTACTGCAAGAAAGATATTAAATGAAAAAGAACTAAATAATTTATTTTTTTGTATAACATATCCGGATGCAAATCAAAGGTTATTTGATTTATATAACTTTTATATACCAAATTTATGCATTACAAAAATGAAATATAAAGAATCTTTCGAAAATCAAACTCTATTGAACTTGGATAAGACCCCATGGTTAAAAAATTCTTTAATCGAACTAGGATATAAAAATACTTTTAAACCAGTATACTCAAGATTCAATGATGACTTTGAGGATGAAATATTTAGAATATTTTTATTAAATACATCTACATAGGTACAATAACTTAACCTGCTTATTCAATGTGTAGCGTGCGTGCCAACAGCACGCACGCGTTTTTTATCTATTAACCTTAATACCGTTTTAGTGGATGTAGAAAAACGGCGCATCGACTGTAACTACCGAACCTCTTTTGCGGAAGAGCTGGAAATCGCTTCGTGCCAACTCAGGTTTATCGCGCGGCACGAACGGGGAGACCAAATTGCCGCCGCCCAAGCCTGCCGCGGTTCGCAAACCGAATTTATCCCCATACCGCCTTCATTGTCCGCATACGCATAAACGAATATTTTTCTACCGCAAACCGCTTTAATGAAGATTACCGAAACAGGAGCATATTCATGGCCATCAACAAAATCGCCCGTAAGAGCAGCAAGTTCCGCGTGGTGTTTATGGTGCCCGACTTCTGTTGGCCGCCCCCGCCCGCTCCGCCGCAAGTGCCG
>NZ_LGYH01000022.1 GCF_001308015.1 Neisseria sp. 83E34 | reverse complement strand
GACCCAAGAAGAGAATGCCCGAAACGGCCTGATAGCCACCGACTGGCGCGACCCGCAGTACGATATGCTGTTCCAGCCGGTTACCAACAGCATCCGTTACCATTACGACTTCAACGGCAACCGCACCACCACCGTATTGCCCGACGGCAGACAAATCAACTACCTGTATTACGGCAGCGGCCACCTGCACCAAATCAACCTCGACGGCGAAGTCATCACGGACATCGAACGCGATAAGCTGCACCGCGAAATCCAAAGGACACAGGGAGCCTTGACCAGCCGCTACGAACTGGATCCGCTGGGCCGTCTGAAAGCCCAAATCGCCCAACTCAACGGCCTGTCTGAAAACGGCAAAGCAGCCGTAGGAGCGGGTTACATACCCGCCCGCATGCACGGCCAAACCGCGGTCAAACGCAGCTACGGCTACGACAAAACCGGCAACCTGCTCCACAGCAGCGACCAGCGGACGGGTACCACGCATTTCGAGTACGACAAACTGGGCAGAATCACCCAAGCGGGCGACGAACGGTTTGCCTTCGACCCGGCACACAATATCCTGTCCACCAACGGCCAAACCGTTTCAGACGGCCTCAACGCCGTTACCGACAACCGCATCAAATACTACAACGGCATCAGCTATTATTACGACGAACTCGGCAATCTGATTCACAGAGAACTGCCAAACGGCGAAGTGCAGAACTATTTCTACGATTTGCACGACCAACTGGTTAAGGTGGAAATCTTTAAGAAAGACAGCACGAAAGAGACTTGGGTTTACCGCTACGATGCTTTGGGCAGACGGGTAAGCAAAGGCCGTCTGAAAATGGAGAATGCTAACGAAGTTTCAGACAGGCATTCAACAGACCATGCCTGTCTGAATACACCGAACAGCAAAGATATTTTAGACAGCGAAATTGCCTTCCTTTGGGACGGCAGCCATCTGTTACAGGAACATAATTCAGACGGCCTCTATACCTATATTTACACCGACCAAGATTCTTACGAACCGTTGGCGCAAATCCATAACTACACAAACACGGAAAGCGAAAGCAGACAGGAAACCAACTACTTCCATTGCGACCAAATCGGCATACCAAGAGAAATGACCGATAAAGACGGCAATCTGCTTTGGTTTGGGGATTATTACGGTTGGGGTAAGCTGAAGAGCGAGACCAACGTAACAGAAACCGCCCATCAGCCGTTCAGGTTACAGAATCAGTATTGTGATGAAGAGACGGGGCTGCATTACAACTTCTTTAGATACTATGAATCTGATGCTGGTAGGTTTATTAATCAAGATCCAATTAAATTGAAAGGTGGAAATAATTTCTATATCTTTGCACCTAATATTGGTTCTTGGATTGATATTTTAGGCTGGGTTAGAAAAGATAAAGACGGAAAACCGTTTTATGGGGTTGAAGGATATATTGAATGTAATAATGGAAAAACATATCATGGTCTAAGCACAAGAGCTAAGAAAAATAGGCCAGGTGCAGAAAATAATAAAGCTAGAGGAGCGACTAATCAAGCAGTTGCTGACTTATATAGAAAAAGAGGAGATCCTAGCTATTCCCAAAACGGAAAATGTGCAGAGGCGGGGGCGCTAAGTAAATTAGCAGATGAAAACAACCTAACAGATGAAGACCAACTCGCTAAGTACATCCAAACACACGAATGCAAATTTTCTGCTTACAAGATAAGAGACCCTGACGCTGATGATTATACAGGGGATAAATATGATCCTTGCCCATGTTGTAGCCTTGTAATTAAATTCCTTCAAACGGCAAGCATAAAGTAACAGTTATATTGTAATATTAAAATAGAAATCGAAAATCTCAATAAGATTATCTTTTAAAACTGAAATTTAATTTTGAAGAAAATATAAATGAACCATCTAAATCAACATAAAGGACAAAAATGATTGATAAATCAAAAAAAAATATAGAAACAGATCTAAATAATAGAGAAGACTATTTTGTTGAAAACAAAATAGTAGATGAATTACTTTTTTTCGATAAGTATCCATATTCTAAATTTTTAGAAATTAGCTTCAAATTTACCGAAAGCAAAGTTATTCCTCTAAGTTCTAATGCAAAAGAGCTACAAGAGGATCTGTACTATGCCAAACTATTCATAGAAGGAAAATTAAAAAAATCAGAGCTATACCAAAGACATAAAAAATCTGGATATCGACTAAAAAATTTGAGAGATATTGAATATAGAATTCAGAAATTTATATTAATATTTCTCGAATGGAATTTCCTCTGTGACGTTATAGAGGAATGTCAACAAAATGACCATGTAGGCATATTCTTTGAGTTACTGTATGAAATAAAAGAAGGGCTGTGCACTAATTTCCTTAACTTCTTAATCGAAAATTTACATGATAAAATGTAGGAAATTCTAGCGTTGTTTACACTTTCCGTTTTTTGCATGCAGACCCATTTTGGGATTTTTGAGGGTTGTCAAGAATGCCGAAAGGCACGGCGAAGCCGCATCGTTCTTGAGAATACTCAAAAATCACGAAACCATCATTCCTGCAAAAAACAAAAGCTGTTTGGTATAAAAAGTGTAAATAACCCGACCTTTTCCAACAGATAAAACTCTCTAAAATTAATTTAAGACTCTACCGTTAAAAATATAGATAAGAGTTTTGTTGTTCTAATACAGAACAAACCTTAGCAAGCTGTAACCTGTACAGCATCCTTATTTAATTTTAATGTATAGGGTGCGTGCCAACAGCACGCACGTGTTTTTTACCTATTAACCTTAATCCACACGAAACCCCATCATGGCCGTCAACAAAATCGCCCGCAAAAGCAGCAAGTTCCGCGTGGTGTTTATGGTACCCGACTTCTGTTGGCCGCCCCCGCCCGCTCCGCCGCAAGTGCCGCCCATCCCCTTCCCGCTGTTCGCCGATTTGGGCGGCGCTAAAAACGTTACCAAAGACGTTAAAATCAACCGCAAACCCGCCTTCGTCTTCAAAGCCAGTAAAACCAACCGCACCTACGGCGACGAAATCGCCC
>NZ_LGYH01000021.1 GCF_001308015.1 Neisseria sp. 83E34 | reverse complement strand
CGTCCGCCGCCAGTTCGTATTCGGTTTTGGCGCCGAGGCCGTCGATATGGGCAGTCAGGCGGTTGATGCGGTCGTATTCGAAAGCCTCACGGCTGCCGTCGGGATAGTCGGTGCGGATGTGGTTGCCCGCTGCGTCGTAATGATGGCGGGTGGTATGGCCGAGGGCGTCGGTAACGGTTTCGAGGTCGCCGTATTCGGTGTAGCCGAAACGGGTGGCTTGGCCGGAACAGTCGGTATAGCGGACCAGTCGGCCGTCTGAATCATATTCGAGCTGTTTGGTTTTGCCCAATGCGTCGGTGATGGCGGCGGGCAGCCATTGTTTATTGTAGGCGTACCCGGTGGTGTGGCCGGCGGGGTCGGTGATTTGAATCAGGTTGCCGCGTTGGTCGTAGGCGTATTCGGTAACTCTGCCGGCGGGGTCGTTGACGGCAACCGGCAGGTTTAAGCTGTCGTGGTAGTCGATTTGGGTGCGGCTGCCGTCGGGCGCGGTAATGCTGATAAGGTTGCCGAAGGTGTCGTAGCCGAAACGGGTTTCGCGGCCGAGTTCGTCGCGCTTGAGAACAATCCGCCCCCAGTCGTCGCGTTCCGTATCGCTGCGGTGGCCGTCGGCATCGATGTGGTAAATCTCTTCGTAGTTCCCGTCGAAACCGTAAATCTCTTCCCGACCCAATGCGTCGGTAACGCGGGTGTAGCCGTCGCGGTAGTCGAACGTCCATGCTTCGCCGAGGTTGGTATGGCTTTTGAGCACCTTGCCGTCCATATCGTAACGGTCGTATTCGTAACGCGATACCAACCCGTCGGGCCGGTTGTGCTCGACCATGATGTGGTTGCGGTAGGCGAAACCGCGCAGACGTTTGCCGTCGCGGCCGTAAACGGCAGTCAAATCGCCGTAGCCGTCGTAGCCGTAGCGCACCAGTTCGCGGCTGTTGAAGGTAACGGAGGTAAGGCGGTTGACGTAAAGGTTGTCGTCTTTGCCGACAAATACGCCGTGCTCGGCGGCGGCATCGAATACTCCGTCGCTGTCGTTTAGGCGGATGGAGGAGAAATTCAGTTGGAACTGCCTGCCGTTGCTGTCGTAAACGCTGTGCGGCAGTCCGTTGTCGCCGTAGCAAAGGCGGATGTGGTGATGGTTGCGGTCGAGTTGGGCGATGAGCTGGTAAATGCCGTCGCCTTCGTCGACTTCGGCGAACCACAAACGGGCGCCGCCGTCGGGCGAGGCAATTTGGTAGAGGCCGTCTGAAATTTGCGAGAAATAGATTTGTTCGTAAGGATCGAAATAAGCCGATTCCAAACCGTAGGGGTCTTCTTCCGCAGGCTCAGGTAGCGGATCGGTATCTTCTACATCCAAACCGTCTTCATCATCGTCGGCATATTGCGGTTCGTTTTTCTCGTCATCAATATCCGGCAGCGGAATTTCCCGGCCTTGCTCGTCAATATAAAGGAAGCCGTTTGCGCGGCGTTCCAGCCGCATCGAAAACGGCAGCGACCAGCCCTGCCCCAGCCAGCCGTTGCCGGGTTGGTCGGAATAGTAGCTGCGCTGCCATACAAACGGAAGCGGCGCATCAAAAGCAAAATCCGCCTCGGTTTCGTCAAACAATATCTTGATACCGAGGACGGCATTAACCGGAGGGCCGACTGCAGCGGCGACCTTACAGGGAATGCAGGTTCCCGAACCTGTAACCAGCCCACCGTCAAAACCCATTCCCCCGCCGCCGCTAAAACCGCTAACGGTCTTTTTAGTAGGCGGCTTCGGTCCCGGCACCCCGGGAATCATCGAGGCTAAAGAAATCACCGTAGAAGCCGCATCAACGGCTGCAGATACGGCGGAATCTGGGGAAGCAACCGATAAAGCGGTGGAAGCGACATCGGCTACCATCTCGATTACATCGACGGGGCCGGCGGCATTCGTGAGCGGTTCGGGCGGATTGGCGGAGCCTTGGGACACCATGGCCGGCGCGGAAGGCTGGGGAATGAGAATGCCTATGGTGTTGCCGATAGATGCCATGGTTGTCCGGGGGTTGAGGGGGTGTTGGATAAATGACAGCCGTGGCCGTCTGAAAAATAAGGGGTTAAAGGATTATAGCGTAATATGGGTGTTTTTTTCAGACGGCCTTGAGAGATGATAACGCGTGCGTGCCTAAGGCACACACCCTACCTGCGAAAGGAGCTTTTTATGCAGGCTACGGCTTGCTAGAACCATTGATGAATATTTTATGAAATTTATTTATTGTCTATTAATCATTAATAATATGATTTTTTGCAGTATTTATGAGTTCTACATAATTTTCTAAAAAAGGCTCTACTAAAACAGATTCTAGTATAGATTCAAAATTATATAATATTTTCTGCTCTGCTTCATCAGGTAGTTTGTGATGCTCATTAAATTTCACAAGCCATTCGAAAAGAACCAATGCCTCATAACTATTCAACTTCACAAAATATTCTTTAAATTCTTTATTAATTTCCATTTAGTTTTTTTCAGGCGACATGGTTGTTCAGATTAAGTTTCTAACTTAATCTGCTTATATTGGGTAAGATAATAACTGGCTAAAGTCAGACTTCCAAATATCCAACTCATACAAATCACCATTTTCATAAGCATATAATGTCGTTAAAACAGGAACGTTATCTATATCGTTAAATCGATATTCAGATATTGGTATAATATTGCAACTTTCCGGTTCCCGGTCATAAATAAATTTTATACTCCCCATTTTTCCATCATTTAATGATAATACGTAGTTCGGGAAGGAAAGTTTCATACTTTTATATTCTGGAAAAATATTTTCTCGTAGAATATTAAGTAATTTTTTTTCACTTTCATTCAATAATCTTTTATGGTACGCCATGTATCCTCCCGATGTTATAGGTTCCATTTTTGAGTTTGAATGCAGTGTATTGGATATTTTTCCCTTGAACTTTTATGATTGCATTAAATGGTTTTCCTTCTGTTACTTGACTGGAAACTTTTGATAAATGGTTAGTTACCTCTTTTTGTACAATTCCTCTGTCTAACCCCAATTTATCAGTATGTCTAAATGTATGGTGGACTTGATTAGGATTATTACCAAATTGTATTTTGGGCTTTTGACATTTCCCAACACACTTTTGAGCCGCTTTCTTACCTGCCCTAGCTGCTTTCGATAACACACTTATTGCCGCTCTGCCAATTGCAGCAAGACCTGCTGCAACATAAGGAAGAAATGCCCACAAGCCCAAAGCATCAGTCCAACTTTGTGCATTGGGTGCAAATTGATACAGGTTCGCTCCACCAACCAAGCCTATCGGGTCTTGGTTGGTAAAGCGTCCCGTCTCTGCTTCGTAGTAACGGAAGAAGTTGTAATGCAATCCCGTTTCTTCATCAAAGTATTGGTTTTGCAACCTGAACGGCTGATGAACGTTTTCATAGATGCGCTTTTCAGACGCAAGGGAACCCCAAGCCGAGTAGCTGCCGTACCACAGCAGATTACCGAACTGGTCGGTCATCTCCCGCGGTATGCCGATTTGGTCGTTGTGGAAGTAGCTCAGGTATTGTTTGCCGTCTTTGGCGTTGTCAAAGATTTGCGCCAGCGGTTCGTAGCTGTCTTGGTCGGTGTAAATGTAGCTGTAACTGCCGCGGTAGTTATATTCTTGCAGCAGGCGGCTGCCGTCCCACACGAAATGGGTTTGTTTCGGCTCCGTAGCGGTTAAGGCGCCTTTGTCGGTTCGCTCTTTGCTCAAGCGTCTGCCGAACGGGTCGTAGGCGTATTCCCACGTTTGGCTTTCGCCGTTGTTCTTTTTAATTTCGGCTCTGACGAGTTGGTTTTCGCTGTCGTATTGGAACAACTGGCTCCCGCCGTCGGGCAGCTGGCGGTAGATCATATTGCCCAAAGCATCGTAGGTGTATTCGATGCCGTTGTATGCTTCGAGGCGGTTGCCTTTGCCGATGTTGCGGCCTTTCAAACGGCCGGTGTGATGCCTGTCTGAAAGGTTTTCAGACAAGATATTGTGTGCCGGGTCGAAAGCGAACTTTTCGCTGCTGCCGCTCTGTTTGTTGACGGCGCTTTCAATCCGCCCGAGTTTGTCGTACACGTAATCCAATACGCCGCTGCGTTGGTCGGCGGTTTGAATCAGGTTGCCGGCTTTGTCGTAGCGGTAGCTTCGGCGCACTGCGCCGCCGACCAGGGTATTGAGTTTGCCGTTGTGCTGCAATGTGCGGTTGGCGGTGGCGGTTTGGTTTTTCAGACGGCCCATCGGGTCGTAGTCGTAGCGGCTGGTTAAAGCGCCTTGGGTTCTTTGGATTTCCTGATGCAGCCGGTCGCGTTCGATGTCGCTGATGGTTTCGCCGTCGAGGTTGATTTGGTGCAGGTGGCCGCTGCCGTAGTAGAGGTAGTTGATGCTGCGGCCGTCGGGCAGAACGGTTTGAATGCGGTTGCCGAGCGGGTCGTAGGCGTAGCCGACGGTGGCGCTTTGGCCGTTGTGGACGGTGGTTTCGCCGACAAGTCGGTCGAGTACGTCGTAAACGAGTTCGACGCTGCTGTGGCGGTTTCTGGCTTTGATCAGGTTGCCGGTCAGCGGGTCGTAGTCGAAGCGGGTGCGGCTGTAGTGTTTGCCTTCTTCGGCGGGAACGGGCGTGCCGTCGAGGCGGCGGCTGGTTTTTTCCACCAGCCGGCCGAGGATATTGCGTTTGAAGCGGTGGATGTGCCAAATCTCGGGGCGGTCGGCTTTGGAGCCGTCTGAAAGGCCGTATTCGGTTTGTTCGGTCAGTTGGCCGGCGGCATCGTAGGCGTAGCCGGT
>NZ_LGYH01000020.1 GCF_001308015.1 Neisseria sp. 83E34 | reverse complement strand
AGCCTGTCTGAACCGCTTCCTACTTACCTAACGGCAGCGATGCTTATCCCATACCCTTCAGTACATACAGCAAAGGCCCGATTACGGGCCTTTGCTCATCTGTTTTGTCTGTTTTTCCTGCTGTTTCACCGTTTCAAGCAGCGATACGGTCACCCGCCCCTACTTGGCTTTGGGCTGCAGCGGTTTGGCCGCTTTGGCCTTCGCCCCGTCCGATACCGTCGCCTCTTCCTTCAGTTTGTTGAAGATGCCGTCCCCGATACCCTTCACCTTCTTCAGCTCCTCCACACTTTTAAAGTTGCCGTTGGCCTGACGGTATGCCACAATCGCCGCCGCCTTCGCCGGGCCGATGCCCGGCAGCGCCTTCAATTCCTCCGCCGTCGCCGTATTGATATTCACCGCTGCCAGCGACCACGCACACGACAACGCCGCCAACAAACCCAACATCAGTTTTTTCATGTGTTTTCCATCCTTATATGATTCAGCCGGTTTCCCGAATGTGTTTGGTCAATATACCGTACATAACGAGCCAACGCCCTTTATGAACAGCCATCATAACCAAACCGCCCCGAGCTTACAAGTCGTTTTCTTGGTTATTATCAGTTTTACAACAGTATATCCGTCAACCGCTACCGCCATATGCCCGCTACCACGGCCAGCCGGCCCCACTGCGGCCAGCCCCTCATCAAGAAACACACCGCACATAAAGCGAATCCCCGATATCAGATCGATATCGGGGACTCCGTATGGGTGTCTGGCAGTGACCTACTTTCACATGGGTATCCACACTATCATCGGCGCTGGGTCGTTTCACGGTCCTGTTCGGGATGGGAAGGCGTGGGGCCAACCCGCTATGGCCGCCAGACTTAAACTGTGCAAATCGGTAAAGCCGTTATGGAAAGTCACTTCCACTTATTTATTCTTTAATCAACTGTGATGTGTATCATCTTCAAGACTGATGTAAGCTTTAATATCCGGAGCCTCAGCACCCTCTTCGGTGCAAAGTCCTTCAAATGATAGAGTCAAGCCTCACGAGCAATTAGTATCGGTTAGCTGCACGCATTACTGCGCTTCCACACCCGACCTATCAACGTCCTGGTCTCGAACGACTCTTCAGGAGGGTCAAGCCCTCAGGGAAGTCTCATCTTCAGGCGAGTTTCGCGCTTAGATGCTTTCAGCGCTTATCTCTTCCGAACTTAGCTACCCGGCGATGCGACTGGCGTCACAACCGGTACACCAGAGGTTCGTCCACTCCGGTCCTCTCGTACTAGGAGCAGCCCCCGTCAAACTTCCAACGCCCACTGCAGATAGGGACCAAACTGTCTCACGACGTTTTAAACCCAGCTCACGTACCACTTTAAATGGCGAACAGCCATACCCTTGGGACCGACTACAGCCCCAGGATGTGATGAGCCGACATCGAGGTGCCAAACTCCGCCGTCGATATGAACTCTTGGGCGGAATCAGCCTGTTATCCCCGGAGTACCTTTTATCCGTTGAGCGATGGCCCTTCCATACAGAACCACCGGATCACTATGTCCTGCTTTCGCACCTGCTCGACTTGTCGGTCTCGCAGTTAAGCTACCTTTTGCCATTGCACTATCAGTCCGATTTCCGACCGGACCTAGGTAACCTTCGAACTCCTCCGTTACTCTTTGGGAGGAGACCGCCCCAGTCAAACTGCCTACCATGCACGGTCCCCGATCCGGATCACGGACCTGGGTTAGAACCTCAAAGACACCAGGGTGGTATTTCAAGGACGGCTCCACAGAAACTGGCGTCTCTGCTTCTAAGCCTCCCACCTATCCTACACAAGTGCCTTCAAAGTCCAATGCAAAGCTACAGTAAAGGTTCACGGGGTCTTTCCGTCTAGCAGCGGGGAGATTGCATCTTCACAACCATTTCAACTTCGCTGAGTCTCGGGAGGAGACAGTGTGGCCATCGTTACGCCATTCGTGCGGGTCGGAACTTACCCGACAAGGAATTTCGCTACCTTAGGACCGTTATAGTTACGGCCGCCGTTTACTGGGGCTTCGATCCGATGCTCTCACATCTTCAATTAACCTTCCAGCACCGGGCAGGCGTCACACCCTATACGTCCACTTTCGTGTTTGCAGAGTGCTGTGTTTTTAATAAACAGTCGCAGCCACCGATTCTCTGCGACCCTCCAAAGCTTATGCAGCAAGTGCTTCACCTCAGAGGGCATACCTTCTCCCGAAGTTACGGTATCAATTTGCCGAGTTCCTTCTCCCGAGTTCTCTCAAGCGCCTTAGAATTCTCATCCTGCCCACCTGTGTCGGTTTGCGGTACGGTTCGATTCAAACTGAAGCTTAGTGGCTTTTCCTGGAAGCGTGGTATCGGTTACTTCTTGTCCGTAGACAATCGTCATCACTTCTCGGTGTTTAAAAGACCCGGATTTGCCTAAGTCTTCCACCTACCGGCTTAAACAAGCTATTCCAACAGCTTGCTAACCTAACCTTCTCCGTCCCCACATCGCATTTGAATCAAGTACGGGAATATTAACCCGTTTCCCATCGACTACGCATTTCTGCCTCGCCTTAGGGGCCGACTCACCCTACGCCGATGAACGTTGCGTAGGAAACCTTGGGCTTTCGGCGAGCGGGCTTTTCACCCGCTTTATCGCTACTCATGTCAACATTCGCACTTCTGATACCTCCAGCAACCTTCTCAAGTCACCTTCATCAGCCTACAGAACGCTCCCCTACCATGCACTAGGTGCATCCGCAGCTTCGGTTACAGATTTGAGCCCCGTTACATCTTCCGCGCAGGACGACTCGACCAGTGAGCTATTACGCTTTCTTTAAATGATGGCTGCTTCTAAGCCAACATCCTGGCTGTCTGGGCCTTCCCACTTCGTTTACCACTTAATCTGTCATTTGGGACCTTAGCTGGCGGTCTGGGTTGTTTCCCTTTTGACAACGGACGTTAGCACCCGCTGTCTGTCTCCCATGATTGCACTTTCCGGTATTCTTAGTTTGCCATGGGTTGGTAAGTCGCAATGACCCCCTAGCCATAACAGTGCTTTACCCCCGGAAGTGATACATGAGGCACTACCTAAATAGTTTTCGGGGAGAACCAGCTATCTCCGAGTTTGTTTAGCCTTTCACCCCTATCCACAGCTCATCCCCGCATTTTGCAACATGCGTGGGTTCGGACCTCCAGTACCTGTTACGGCACCTTCATCCTGGCCATGGATAGATCACTCGGTTTCGGGTCTACACCCAGCAACTATGCGCCCTATTAAGACTCGGTTTCCCTACGCCTCCCCTATCCGGTTAAGCTCGCTACTGAATGTAAGTCGTTGACCCATTATACAAAAGGTACGCAGTCACCCCACAAAGAGGCTCCCACTGTTTGTATGCATCAGGTTTCAGGTTCTATTTCACTCCCCTCCCGGGGTTCTTTTCGCCTTTCCCTCACGGTACTGGTTCACTATCGGTCGATGATGAGTATTTAGCCTTGGAGGATGGTCCCCCCATGTTCAGACAGGATTCCACGTGTCCCGCCCTACTTGTCGTATACCTAGTACCACTGTTGAAATTTCGAATACGGGGCTATCACCCACTATGGCCAAGCTTCCCAGCTTGTTCTTCTATCTCAACAGCTATCATATACAGGCTCCTCCGCGTTCGCTCGCCACTACTTACGGAATCTCGGTTGATTTCTTTTCCTCCGGGTACTTAGATGGTTCAGTTCTCCGGGTTCGCTTCGCTTGCCCTATGTATTCAGACAAGGATACCGTACAGAATACGGTGGGTTTCCCCATTCGGACATCACCGGATCAAAGCTCTTTTGCCAGCTCCCCGATGCTTTTCGCAGGCTTACACGTCCTTCGTCGCCTATCATCGCCAAGGCATCCACCTGATGCACTTATTCACTTGACTCTATCATTTGAAGAACCTCTTGACTTCGCTGTTCCGGCGTTGACTACCTTCCCAACTTAAAGCCTCTACTTTGATAAAGCTTACTGCTTGTTGTGTATTTGTCTGTGCCTTTTGTGTTCACAAACAAATCGATACAATCATCACCCAAATTTCTGTTAACCAGCTTCATGCTGGTTAGCTTCGTTTGTTTGTTGATTTCGGCTTTCCAATTTGTTAAAGATCAATGCGTTTGTTTATCCGCTCGCGGTTAAACTTCGCAAATTAAAATGAGCTGCGCATTCTAGCAGCTTACTTTAATTTGTAAAGTCCTTTATTAAAGTTTTTTGGTGGAGGCAAACGGGATCGAACCGATGACCCCCTGCTTGCAAAGCAGGTGCTCTACCAACTGAGCTATGCCCCCAATCTGCGTATTGCTTGTTTGAGTGGTGGGTCTGGGAGGACTTGAACCTCCGACCCCACGCTTATCAAGCGTGTGCTCTAACCAGCTGAGCTACAAACCCAGGTCTCTTTCCGCAATCTTTCAATCGCTTCTCTTTAATAAATACCGCTTCTACAGTTTACCGATAAGTGTGAGTGCGACAAACCCCTTCTTCTCTAGAAAGGAGGTGATCCAGCCGCAGGTTCCCCTACGGCTACCTTGTTACGACTTCACCCCAGTCATGAAGCATACCGTGGTAAGCGGGCTCCTTGCGGTTACCCTACCTACTTCTGGTATCCCCCACTCCCATGGTGTGACGGGCGGTGTGTACAAGACCCGGGAACGTATTCACCGCAGTATGCTGACCTGCGATTACTAGCGATTCCGACTTCATGCACTCGAGTTGCAGAGTGCAATCCGGACTACGATCGGTTTTGTGGGATTGGCTCCACCTCGCGGCTTGGCTACCCTCTGTACCGACCATTGTATGACGTGTGAAGCCCTGGTCATAAGGGCCATGAGGACTTGACGTCATCCCCACCTTCCTCCGGTTTGTCACCGGCAGTCTCATTAGAGTGCCCAACTAAATGATGGCAACTAATGACAAGGGTTGCGCTCGTTGCGGGACTTAACCCAACATCTCACGACACGAGCTGACGACAGCCATGCAGCACCTGTGTTACGGCTCCCGAAGGCACAACTCCGTCTCTGGAGTCTTCCGTACATGTCAAGACCAGGTAAGGTTCTTCGCGTTGCATCGAATTAATCCACATCATCCACCGCTTGTGCGGGTCCCCGTCAATTCCTTTGAGTTTTAATCTTGCGACCGTACTCCCCAGGCGGTCAATTTCACGCGTTAGCTACGCTACTAAGGCATCAAGTGCCCCAACAGCTAATTGACATCGTTTAGGGCGTGGACTACCAGGGTATCTAATCCTGTTTGCTACCCACGCTTTCGAGCATGAACGTCAGTATTATCCCAGGGGGCTGCCTTCGCCATCGGTATTCCTCCACATCTCTACGCATTTCACTGCTACACGTGGAATTCTACCCCCCTCTGACATACTCTAGTCACCCAGTTCAGAACGCAGTTCCCAGGTTGAGCCCGGGGATTTCACATCCTGCTTAAGTAACCGTCTGCGCTCGCTTTACGCCCAGTAATTCCGATTAACGCTCGCACCCTACGTATTACCGCGGCTGCTGGCACGTAGTTAGCCGGTGCTTATTCTTCAGGTACCGTCATTACCCCGGGGTATTAACCCAAAGCTTTTCTTCCCTGACAAAAGTCCTTTACAACCCGAAGGCCTTCTTCAGACACGCGGCATGGCTGGATCAGGGTTCCCCCCATTGTCCAAAATTCCCCACTGCTGCCTCCCGTAGGAGTCTGGGCCGTGTCTCAGTCCCAGTGTGGCGGATCATCCTCTCAGACCCGCTACTGATCGTCGCCTTGGTAGGCCCTTACCCCACCAACTAGCTAATCAGACATCGGCCGCTCGAATAGCGCGAGGTCCGAAGAGCCCCCGCTTTCCTTCGCAAAGCGTATGCGGTATTAGCCATCCTTTCGGACAGTTATCCCCCACTACTCGGTACGTTCCGATGCATTACTCACCCGTTCGCCACTCGCCACCAAAAGAGCAAGCTCTTCCGTGCTGCCGTTCGACTTGCATGTGTAAAGCATGCCGCCAGCGTTCAATCTGAGCCAGGATCAAACTCTTATGTTCAATCTCTAACTTAACAACTTCTGGTCTGCTTCAAAGAAACCGACAAGATATCTTGTCTGTCTTTCAAACAGTGTGGGGCTCGCCGCACCCACACTTATCGGTAATCTGTATTGTTAAAGAGCGCGAACCAATCAAAACAGCTTGTGCTATAATAACCAGTTCGTGAATCACTGCAGCAGCAGCGAAGAAACCGAACTATACCCAACAACCCAACCAGCGTCAACACCC
>NZ_LGYH01000002.1 GCF_001308015.1 Neisseria sp. 83E34 | reverse complement strand
CTTTTGCCTGACCGCCGAATTTTTCAGCCAGAATAGTTGTCAACGCTGCGGTCAGTGTGGTTTTACCATGGTCAACGTGACCAATGGTGCCAACGTTTACGTGCGGTTTGCTACGTTCAAATTTTTCTTTTGCCATGGCAATTTCCTATATTTAAATCAAAAATGTTTAAGATTACGGATTTCAAGAATTTGGTGCCCATGGGCAGATTTGAACTGCCGACCTCTCCCTTACCAAGGGAGTGCTCTACCCCTGAGCTACATGGGCCAATATGAATTGGAGCGGGTGAAGGGAATCGAACCCTCACCGTAAGCTTGGAAGGCTTCTGCTCTACCATTGAGCTACACCCGCATACTTACTATTCTTTTGCCCCATAAACTATGATAGTTGGTGGTGGGAGAAGGATTCGAACCTTCGAAGCTCTCGCAACAGATTTACAGTCTGCCCCCTTTGACCGCTCGGGAATCCCACCTCAAAGAGAAAACGAATAATACAAACTAGCTTAAAAACCGTCAAGTATTATTCGTTCATTTTTTCTAATTATTTCTTAAAATTCTAATTTATAAACGAATTATTTTTCAGGCTATTTTGCTGCGATAATACGCTCATATTTAGCCTGTAACTCTTCTTGGCTTTCCGGATGTTCCTCATCTATTAAGATGCAATCTACCGGACATACCTGCTGACATTGCGGCTCATCATAGTGACCCACACACTGTGTGCACAAACTTGGATTGATTTCATAGATTTCTTCGCCCTGATAGATTGCATCATTAGGGCATTCTGGTTCACATACGTCGCAATTGATGCACTCATCCGTAATAAAGAGTGACATTTCAAAATCCTTTTATATTTTAAAATATAGACCTAAATAGTTAACTGGGGATTATAGCACAATCTGTCTCTCACGATTACTGTTTAAGGTATTTTTCATTTTGAGAATAATTATTAAAATCAAATAAATACCAACCCGAAACTACCATACCAATACCGATATAACGAAACAGTTTATTGCTTATTTCTCGATTTTCGGCTTATATATTCTTACTTCAAACAAGCTTTTTCCTGATTTACCCTCACGAAACAGATGCAACCATTCCGGAATTTTAGGCATACTTGCTGATTCTATATATATCATTGCGTTTTCAGACAGGCATTTTTCCAACTGATCAAATAATGTTTTCCAATCTTCCCACGCATAAGGAGGGTCAAGAAATATCACGTCAAATTTTTCGCTTGATGATTTTAAATAATTGAGAGCATCTTGAACTGAAATTGTTATCTTATCTTCTAATCCCAATTCACGCTTATTCTGCTGTAATAATTTACTGGTATCTCTGTATTTTTCTACCATGACTACTTGTTTGGCATTACGTGATGCTGCTTCAAACCCCAAAGCACCACTACCTGCAAATAAATCTAATACTTTTAAGCCGGTTAAATCTTGACCGAGCCAATTAAATAAACGCTCTCTTACCATATCTGCTGTAGGGCGCAGACTTTCTGCTGATAAAAATCGGATTTTCCGCCCTCTGCAATTACCACCAATAATTCTTACTTGATTGGTATGCTTAGAATGTTTTGACACCTTATCTCCTTTTCAGACAGGCATTAATGACTGTTTCGAATTGATTTCTACTGGTTGCTGCATTGCGTGATAGTCTTTTCACCGCAATGCTACCTTAATTGAACATCAGTACAAACCAGACAGACAAAGAAAAACGGATACTGAATATCCGTTTTGCAAATTTACTCCTTAGGTGCCGGAGGTTCAATTTGTTCGCTCCAACCACATTCTTTCTGTGGGCAAACTTTCTCAGTTCCTCTTCGCTTAGTTATTTTAATCGTTAAAACGGGCCACTGGCATTTCGGACAGGTTTCTGCGATTGGCGGATTCCATACAGCATAATCACAATCAGGATAAGTATTACAACTGTAAAAAAGCTTGCCATACCGTGATTTTCGTTCAATCAATTGGCCCTTGCCACACTTGGGACATGCCACACCGGTTTCTTTCGGTTTTTCCAACGGTTCAATATGTTTGCACTTCGGATAATTGGCGCAACCGATAAACTTACCATAGCGACCTTTTTTATAAACCAACTGCCCGCTACATTTCGGACACTCGCGCCCTTCTACAATGGTTGGTTCGTCCAACTCTTTCGCCGCATCCTCCGCGGTTTCATTTACATTCCGCGTGTAATCACAATCAGGGTAACCGGAACATGCGATAAAACGACCCCGCTTGCCGAATTTGATTTGCAACTTGTGATTACCGCATTTCGGGCAAATTTCTTCCAATTCTTCAGTAGTGATTTTAGCCCGTTCAATACCCTCTTTTTCAACAACTTGCTTGTGAAATCCCTTCCAGAATTTATCCATAACCGGAATCCACTTACGCTTGCCGCTGGCGATTTCATCTAGGCTGTCTTCCAGTTTGGCGGTAAAGTCGTAATCGACATATTGCTCAAAATGTTCTGTTAAGAATTTATTCACAATATCGCCGGTGTCGGTAGGCATAAAACGGCGCTGATCAACCGTGACATATTCGCGATCCTTAAGCGTTTTAATAATGCTTGCATAGGTTGAGGGGCGACCAATGCCAAAATCTTCCAATGCTTTTACTAATGTAGCCTCATTAAACCGGGGCGGCGGCTGCGTGAAATGTTGTTCACCATAAAGTTTGTCAACCGGCACTTCATCGCCAAGTTTCAAATCAGGCAGTTTTTTGTTATTTTCGTCTTCATCATCTTCATCTTGACCTTCCTGATAAACGTTCAAGAAGCCGGCAAATGCAAGCACCTGACCTGTAACCCTAAACACACCTTGACCAACATGAATATCAACGGTAGTTGCATCAAACTTGGCATCAACCATCTGACAGGCGACCGTACGTTGCCAAATCATTTGATAAAGCTTGAATTGATCATTGCTCAAAAATGGCTTCACGCTTTCCGGTGTTCGGTAAACTGAGGTAGGCCTGATGGCTTCGTGCGCTTCTTGGGCATTTTTAGATTTGGTTTTATAAGCCCGCGCTTCCTTTGGCAGAAAATCCGCGCCTATTTTATTTTCAATATAATGGCGCAGCTCGGTTATCGCATCTTCAGACAGGCTTACGCTATCGGTACGCATATAAGTAATCAAACCAACCGCACCCTGCCCCACATCGATACCTTCAAAAAGCTGCTGCGCCGTACGCATAGTGCGGTCTGTGGTCATGCCAAGCTTGCGCACCGCATCCTGCTGCATCGTAGAAGTTGTGTAAGGTGCAACCGGTTTTCTGGTAGCCTTTTTCTTCACCACATCGGCAACGACAGCTTTCTCTCCTTCCAAACCCTTCAGAATTTCAGCTTGTGAAGCCTTGTCCGGCAAAGAAAATTGTTCTAATTTATTACCCAACCAATGTGTCAATTTAGCACTGAATTTCTGACGGCCTTTGTGGCTATCCATATGGACAGACCAATATTCCTGACTCTCGAAAGCGCGGATTTCATTTTCTCGCTCACAAATCAACCTTAACGCCGGACTTTGTACACGACCGGCGCTCAAGCCCCGACGTATTTTTTTCCACAGTAAAGGAGATAAGTTAAAACCCACCAAATAATCTAAGGCACGGCGCGCTTGCTGCGCATCAACCAAATTGAAATCCAATTCGCGCGGGTTCTGAATTGCTTCTTGAACAGCTTTTTTGGTTACTTCATGGAACACAATGCGCTGCGGATGAATATTTTTCAAACCCCGTTTACTTTTCAATATTTCCCATAAATGCCATGAAATGGCCTCACCTTCTCTATCTGGGTCCGTGGCCAGATAAATATTTTCAGCTTCTTTCGCGGCAGCCACAATAGCATCAACATGCTTGCTGTTTTTCGCAACGATCTGATATTTCATGGCAAAATCATTATCCGGGTCAACCGCTCCGTTTTTGGGAACCAAATCGCGCACATGCCCGTAAGATGCCAGCACCTGAAAATCCGAGCCTAAATATTTCTGCATGGATTTAGCTTTGGTAACCGATTCGACAATCAATAATTTTTTTGTCATTTATACCGCTCTCTATATTATTAAATTTATTATGTTTTCAGACAGGCATTCTTTAATCGGAATGCCTGTCTGAAAAGAAACACAGATACTTCAAACGATTTAATGCATCGTTGCCGCGCCATGCAATGCAACCATTAAATCGTCACCAATCAAAACCGGCAACTCGGATTGGTGCGCCCACAATGCCAATAAAGCGAAGATTTTCGCCATATCAACCGTTACTTCTTCTTGTGGCATAAACAATAAAGCATTAATCACAAACTCATGTTGTCTTGCATCAATTGCTTTTTCCTGCTCTAAATAATGCAATAACCCCAATACTTCCTGCGGCAGAGCTTCCAATTCTTCCTGACAATAAACTCTCATGGCTTTACCAGCATTACAAGACATATTCATTTTAGGCTGGCTCTCCAAAGCTTCCAGCAACATCAACAGGTTGCCGATTTCCACATCACCAAAACCCGCTTCTTCCAACAACACCCCCAAATCACTTGAGGGCGGGCACGCATCAAAGTCTCTAAAATGTTCGATTAAAAAAGCAATTACATCCGCCATGCTGTTCCTTAAATTCCTTACTTATTTTGCAATCCGCTGATAACGTCCGCCCGGCACCGCTGCAACTATGCCGTCCAGCTCCATCTCCAACAATAATGCGTATACATCCGCAGTAGCCAACGCCAGCTTTTCAGCCAAACTATCTGGATGAATAGAATCATAACCCATAGCATCGAGCAAACTATTGGCTGCTTTCTTATTATGTGTTTCAGACAGGCATTCGGCACGGCAGTTTTCCTGTTTCTGCATCACTACCGAATCTGACTTCCGATCGGATTCAGGCTGCCTATATATAGAATATGACGATATTTGCGGATTTTGCAACAGTTGAGGGCATTCTTGTAAAATATCCTCCAAATCTTCCACCAGTTTCGCGCCTTCCTTGATTAATTTATGGCATCCTTTGCTGTGCGGATTATCAATAGAACCCGGCACCGCCATAACTTCACGCCCCATATCACCCGCCAGCTTGGCTGTAATCAACGAGCCTGATTCCAAAGCCGCCTCAACCACTAAAGAAGCCTGCCCCAACGCTGCAATCAAACGATTACGCCGAGGAAAATTTCCTGCCAGCGGTCTGGTTCCCAAGGGGAACTCAGACACAATCAGGCCTTTCTCTGCTATCTGATAAGCCAATTGTTTATTGGATTGCGGATAAATCCTATCTATACCCGTTCCCCATATAGCAACTGTACCGGCATTGCCGGTTAATGCACCCTGGTGCGCCGCCGTATCAATGCCTGATGCCATGCCTGAAATTACCCCGATTCCTTGCATCGACAGATCGCGGGCGAAATCATGCGCAATCCGCATTGCCTGAGGTGTTGCATGACGGCTGCCGACGATTGACACCGACGGTCGAGACAACAACTCTGAATTGCCACGCAAAAACAATAAAGGTGGAGGCGTCAAACCCTCCGCCAACATCATAGGGAAATCTTCATCACCCAGCAGCATCAACCGGCAATTCTCACCCTCAGCCCATTTCAAAGCAGCGTCAGCCGAAGCTTTTGCAATTTCACGCCCAGTATCCCATTCTTTCACCGCCTGCTTATGATGCACTAAATGTATGATTTGTTCTGCCGGCGCAGTTAAAGCTTGTGCTGCAGATCCGAAAAAACGGAGCAGATTTAAAAAACTTTCAGTACCGATGTAAGGCGTGAGTGCCAACTGCACCCAAGCATAATATTCATGATGATTCATTTTTCCGCCTCGTAATGTGTTTTCAGACAGGCATATTAAATAGCATGTACATTTAAAATTATTTTCTTAAATTATAGTTTTGCATGTTGCTTATAGACTGTAAAGAACAATCTAAAAGTAAAAATAAATACTTTGACCTGCACCACTAAATAAAATTTAATAATTACAACATGTTAAATGATTTACAATTCTATCTATATGCAAGTAAGACTTTAAGTTCTCTTGTCACACCAACAAATAACAAAGCACACAAATAATGTGTGCCTTATTTCAAACAGGTATTAATTTCTAATCTAATGAATCAATAAGGATTAATGTTGCTTCTATAATTGTATTCATTATGTTCGGTATCATGCGGCTCTTGGGGTACATTTCTCACATGCACTTTATCACTCTTCATGTTATCCAAATCTTGACCCGGCTCTGAAGCCACATCACCAATATTGATATTGGTCAGGCTTTCCAGAATAATGGCAGAAGATAAATTCTGGCTGGTTTTGTATACCATGGCCAATCCGACTTCCTCTGCAGGAATAGATACATATTTCATCATGCTGCGACGGCCTTTTTTGCCTTCATCAAAGTCCATTTTTACTTGCCGGCTCTTCTTATACAGGCTAACTACAGTGCCAACATCCAAGCCATCAGTCTCGCCTTTGTTCAAAGTAATGGTTTGGAACTGGCCAGCCTCACCAACGCCGTCAAAAATCGATACGACACGGGCATCAATATGCTGGCTGGGCGCATGCGGCTGGATATTGCGATTGAGCGTTTGCAGACTTTCATCCAGCTTCAGCAAATAATCGCCTTTTTTGATTTCTGAAATTGCATCTTCCACCACCATAGGTTGAGCAGTTTGAGTGGGCACTTTTTTCAGCGGGTGCAGACGGGTATAGTATTCGCCTTCTTGCAGATATTGCGCATCTTTTTCACTACGCGCATCTAAAGCACTATTGGTATAAGGTAAAGTGCTAATGATGCCGCTGAATACCACTTCCTGCCCCAGAAATTTATTGGTTTCCGGATCCACAACATCTTTTCGTGCACGATACACCAAATAACGACCTGGCTCTTTTACACCATAAGCATAAACACGATCGCCCCTACTGTACATTACACGGTTATCCGGCCCCTTAATCAAACGAGGAGCATCCTGTGTTTCCATTTGAGGGATAACTTGCGGATGGCGCATAAACATGCGGAAAAAATCCACATTTACAGCTTGAATACCATAGCCGGAAGACACTTCTCGCACACGAGGCGCCAGCTTAACGGTAGGAATCTGTTCACTTTGAGTGTAAGTACGGCTGATTTTTGCTTTGGCTGTTTTTTTCGGCTTGGCTTTCGACTTAGCCAATGCCGGCGCAGAAATAGCCACGCCGAACGCGCAAAGCAAGGTTATAATATGTTTTTGCATGACGAACTCCCCTTGAAGTCACTTCAATACTGTCATCTATAAATTTCATTTAATTAAATAAGCGAGTCAATTAAATTTAACTCATCCCTAAATGCTTAGTGCGGTATTTTAACACCGTTTTCGGTTAATATCCTAGCATTGAAAGAAAACACACACTATTGTTACCGAGAAAATTATGGCTTTATTAAACATCTTAAAATATCCTGACGAGCGTCTGCATATAGTCGCTAAACCTGTTGCCGAAATCGACAGTCGTATCAAAACCTTAGTTACCGACATGTTTGAAACCATGTATGAAGCAAAAGGCATTGGCTTAGCTGCAACACAAGTCAACGTACACGAGCGTGTGGTTGTGATGGATTTAAGCGAAGAGCGTAACGAACCCCGCGTATTTATCAACCCGCAGATTACCCATAAAGACGGGGAAACAACCTATGAAGAAGGCTGTCTTTCCGTTCCAGGCATTTACGATACCGTTACCCGTGCCGAGCGCGTAACAGTCGAGGCGCTTGATGAAAACGGCCAAAAATTCACATTAGAGGCTGACGGCCTGCTCGCTATCTGCATACAGCACGAACTGGATCATCTAATGGGTAAAGTATTTATCGAGCACTTATCCCAGTTGAAACAAAACCGCATCAAAACCAAACTGAAAAAGCGCGCCAAACACGATTTATAATTTTTTCAGACAGGCCTATTTTCTATGAATGTTATCTTCGCCGGCACTCCTGAGTTCGCCGCCACCGCACTCAAAGCCATTGCCGCTGCCGGCTTCCATATTCCTTTGGTTCTTACCCAACCCGACCGACCCAAAGGTCGCGGCATGCAATTGCAGGCCAGCCCGGTTAAACAAGCGGCTTTAGAGCTCGGATTGGATGTCGCCCAACCTCAAACTCTGCGCAATGAAGATGCGCAAACATTGTTGCGGCAGCAAAACGCAGATGTGATGGTGGTGGCCGCTTACGGGCTGATTCTGCCTGAGGCCGTATTAAGCATACCCAAACATGGCTGTCTGAATATTCATGCATCACTACTTCCCCGCTGGCGCGGCGCAGCGCCTATACAGCGGGCCATCGAAGCAGGCGATTCCGAAACCGGTATCTGTATCATGCGAATGGACGCTGGTTTGGATACTGGCGGCATTATCAGCGAACACAAATACACCATTAAATCGACTGATACGGCCAACGAAGTGCACAATGCTTTAGCTGAAATCGGCGCACAAGCAATCGTGGCAGATTTGCAACAACTCGCACAATCCGGCTGCTTAAATGCCACACCGCAAAGCGAAAGCGGTGTCACTTATGCTCAAAAACTAAGCAAAGAAGAAGCCAAAGTCAATTGGCACGAACCTGCAGCTTCAATAGAACGAAAAATCCGTGCATTTAATCCCGTACCTGCTGCATGGACGATCTGGCGGGATGCGCCCTTAAAAATCTGGCAGGCTGATGTGATAAACGAAATCGGCAAACCGGGAGAAGTGCTGCGTTGTGATACTGAAGGTTTGGTCATCGCTTGCGGCGAGAAGGCCTTACGCATTACCTCCTTGCAACCGGCAGGCAGCAAGCGCATGGATATAGCCGCATTTGCCTCGGGCAGAAGCATTGATAAAGGCACTGTATTATGAGCTTGGCACGCATTCAAACTTTAGCCGCACAAAGCGTAACGGAAGTTGCAGAAGGCAGAAACTTACAAGATGTACTGACCAACATCCGCGTTGCCAACCCAAACTTAGGCCTGTCTGAAAAAGGCGCATTGCAAGATATTGCTTACGGCTGCCAGCGTTATGCGGGCAGTTTGCGTTTTATGCTTGCCAAAATGCTCAAAAAGCCGATTACCCATCCACAATTGGAAAGCCTACTGTTAGTTGCACTCTACCAGCTTAACCATACCCGCAATGCACCCCACGCAGTCGTCAACGAAGCGGTGGAGGCAATTGCCCTCATCGACAAAGGCCAATACCGCTCATTTGCCAATGCCATTTTGCGCCGCTTTCTGCGTGAAAAAGACAAACTCAACGCCCAATGCAAAAGTAATATAGTTGCCAAATACAACCACCCCGAATGGTGGGTTAAATATCTGCAAAACCACTATCCCAAATATTGGAACAATATTCTTACCGCATCACAAAGCCACCCGCCGTTGACTCTCCGCATCAACTGCCGCCGTGGTAATGCAGAAAGTTATTTAAACGAATTGCAAGAAGCCAGTATTGAAGCCAAGTTATTGGATACATATGCAGTCAAACTTAAAGAAGCACTGCCTGTAAACCAAATTCCCGGTTTCAGCGAAGGAAGAGTATCTATACAGGATTATGGTGCGCAACAAGCCGCACTCATATTAAAACCACAAAACGGCGAGCGCATTCTGGATGCCTGTGCGGCTCCCGGAGGAAAAACCGGGCATATACTTGAATTAGCAGACTGCCACCTTACCGCATTAGATATCGACGAAACCCGTTTGGCGCGTGTACGCAACAATTTAGAACGTTTGGGCTTTCAGACAGGCATTGTTATCCGCTGCGCCGACGCACAAGACACAGCGTCATGGTATGATGGGCAAATATTCGATGCAATACTTGCCGACGTACCCTGCACCGCCTCCGGCGTAGTAAAACGCAACCCTGACATTAAATGGTTGCGACGCCCTACCGATGCATTTAAAACAGCGCGCCAGCAAGAAACATTACTCGATACCCTTTGGGACCTTCTCAAACCAGGCGGCCGTATGCTTTTGGCAACCTGCTCCATTTTTGAGGAAGAAAACAGCAGCCAATTACAAAAATTCCTAAACCGGCATGCTGACGCCCAATGCAAAGAAACACATGTTTTACTCCCGAATAATAACCAAGATGGCTTTTATTACGCGCTTATTCAAAAGCAGTAGCTCCCTCCTGCTGCTCATGACACTTATCACACTCTTCCCTCTCTCTTCTCGGGCGGAAGGTATTAGCTCACTTCGTGCCCAAGCTTACTTAACCGAAAACGGCCAATTGGCCATCAGCAGCCGTTTTCACAATGAATTACCCGACCAACTCAAGCAAGCCTTAAGGCAAGGCGTTCCATTACATTTCACGCTGCAATACCAATTATCCGCGCCAACTTGGGCCGCCTATAAATTCAAGTTCAACCAAATAGTGGGTAGCGACAACCAAGTTATCTACAAACTCTCATACCACCCGCTGACCAACCGCTATCGAATCAGCGTCGGAACTTTCTCTACAGAATACAACAACTTAGAAACCGCCCTGCGCGGCGTCGGTGCCATTTCCGATTGGCGCGTATTGCCCTCCGGCGCTTTATCCGGAGAATCGGCCAACAATGTCCGCGCGGAAATCCGGCTGGCACTTAGCACATCCAAACTGCCCAAACCTTTCCAAATTAACGCCATCAACTCAAAAAGCTGGCAACTCGATTCCGGCTGGAAATCACTCAATATCAGCTCGGAATAAATGCCATGATTCAACGCCTGCTTCCCCTGATTATCATCGCCGCCATCGCTTTGCTTTATCTGCTGACTTTGTCGACCGGAAACAACAGCAATCTAACTGATTACTTTTGGTGGTTTATTGCGGCGGCTTCACTGCTGATCCTGATTTTGTTCGGCGCCGTCATCCGCTACATCTGGTTCCTAACCCAAGCACACCGCCGCAAAGTATTAGGTTCGCAAATTGCTCGCCGCTTGGCCATTATGTTTACCGTGGTAACCGTTTTACCCGGCTTATTTGTATTCGGTGTATCCGCCCAATTTATTTCCAACAGTATCAATTCATGGTTTGGTGATGAAACCGACCAGGCTTTAGAACGCAGCCTGAGCTTAAGTAAATCGGCACTGAATCTAGCAGTAGATAACTCGTTTGGTAACGCCGTCAACATTCAAGTCGATTTATTCCGTGCTGTTTCACGTGGCCGTAATTTGATTAACTCGCTGGAAACCACACCTTTAGCTAATCAATTCCAGCAGCTGGCGCTCTATAATTTAAGCACCAATCAAACCATCACAGAACGTAACCCAAAAAAATTGCCGGCCCCATCTACCTCACCAGAAATATTGGATCAACTCGTCAAAAACGGGTCTTCACGCTCAATAGAAAATATTAACAGTACTTTATATGCTCAAGGTTGGCTGATTCTGCCTGAATATAACCAGCAACAATACGCCCTCTTCTTTCGTCAACCCATTCCGAATAAAGTGGCACAGGATGCCACGCTAATCGAAAGCGCGCGCGCCAAATATGCCGAGCTGAGTTATGCCAAAAAAGGATTACGCAACTTCTTCCTGATTACCCTTCTGGTTGCTACTTTGATCGCCATCATGCTGGCACTAAGCATGGCGCTGTTTTTCTCCTACCGCTTTATCGAACCGATTCTTTCTTTGGCCGAAGGCGCACGCGCTATTGCACAAGGAGACTTTTCACAAAAACGACCCATATTTCGTAACGACGAATTAGGCAGGCTGACTCATTTGTTCAACCACATGACCGAGCAATTAAGCCTCGCCCAAGAATCAGCCGAACGCAACCGCTTACAAACCGAAGCTGCCCGCGATTACCTGGAAACCGTATTGGAAAGCCTCACTGCCGGCGTTATCACTGTTGACCATACCGGCACACTGAAAACCTTTAACCAAAGCGCAGAGAAAATTCTCGGCATCCCGCTTGGCGATATGCTGGGCAGCAATTGGCACGAATGGAGCCGGCAATCTCCCCAGCAAGCCATGCTGGCTGAAGTGCTGGAAACCATTCTGACCACCTTAGACACCGACAAACCCATACAAATCCCTTACACCGCACCTGATGATGCAAGGATTCTATTGGGTAAGGCCACGCCCTTGCAGGAAGACGGCTTGGTGATCGTGTTTGACGACGTTACAGCGTTAGTACGCGCCCAAAAAGAGGCCGCATGGGGTGAAGTAGCCAAGCGCTTGGCACACGAAATCCGCAATCCGCTTACACCGATTCAACTTTCTGCTGAGCGTATGGCTTGGAAATTACAAGATAAATTAGACGAAAAAGACGCCCAAATCCTCAACCGCTCGACCAACACAATTATCAAACAGGTAGAAGCCTTAAAAGAAATGGTGGAAGCTTTCCGTAATTACGCCCGCTCACCTTCAATGAAGTTTGAAACCATCAATTTAAACGAAATCTGTGAAGAAGTGCTTTTATTATATGAAGGCAGCCCGTGTACATTTACATCCAATTTGAGTAACATACCTATTTATATCCAAGCTGATCATGGCGCGATGCGTCAGGTTTTACACAATATCCTGAAGAATGCGGCAGAAGCCGCGGCTGAAAGCAGCACACCCGAAGTTTCTTTAAGTATTTGCCGCGAAAAAGAATATGCCATCATAACCGTATGTAATAACGGTAAAAGCTTCAGCAGCGAAATGCTTCATCACGCCTTTGAGCCCTATATTACCGACAAGCCAACCGGCACAGGCTTGGGTTTGCCTGTGGTGAAAAAAATCATTGAAGAACACGGCGGCCGTATCAGCATAAACAATCAAACAACAGGCGGGGCATGTGTTAAGATAGCCCTGCCGGAATTGGTGGAAAATAAATAATGAGAAGTAGCGATATCTTAATCGTAGATGACGAAATCGGCATCCGCGACTTACTGTCAGACATTTTACAAGACGAAGGCCACACGGTAGCTTTGGCTGAAAATGCCGAAGAAGCCCGCCGCCTGCGCAATCAAATCCGCCCTGCCATGGTGCTGCTGGATATCTGGATGCCCGATTGTGACGGCATTACCTTACTGAAAGAATGGTCGAAAAACGGCCAACTCAACATGCCGGTAGTAATGATGAGCGGTCATGCCAGCATTGATACCGCTGTAGAAGCCACCAAAATCGGCGCTCTGGATTTTTTAGAAAAACCCATTGCTTTAAAACGCCTTCTCGCCACCGTTGAGCGCGCCTTAAAATACAGCGAAATGCAGGCTGCATCAGGTTTATCATTTGACAAACTCGGCAACAGCCCTGCTATCCAAGAACTAAATCAAACCTTGGAAGCCACTGCCAAGCAGAATATCCCTATTTTATTAAACGGTGAAGCCGGCTCCCCTTTCGGGCTGGTAGCGCGATATTTCCACAAAAATAACACGCCTTGGGTGGAACCCAGCAAAACCGAACATATTGTCGACACCCCTATGGAATTGCTGCAAAAAGCTGCTAACGGCGTATTGTATTTAGGCGATATTTCGCAATACAGCCGCAATATCCAGCAAGGCATAGCGTTTTTAATCAGTAAAACCGACCGTTACAACACCCGTATCATTTGCTCTTGCAGCACCCCGTTTGAAAGCCTGCGGGAAAACAATCCTGACTGCAAATTGGCTGCCGCACTGGAAAAACACGTCATCCATATTCCGCCTTTGCGCGCACAAGCCGATGACATTCCATTTTTGGTTGACACTATCATCACGGAATTGGCAGAAACGCAGAAGATTCCACCGGTTAAATTCAGCGCAGCCGCTCTGAATGCTCTGCGCCAATACGAATGGCCCGGCAATTACGACCAATTGCGCAATATCGTGAAAAACCTTACGCTGACTGCCGATCAAAACGAGGTGGACGAGCCAGCCGTAATGGAAATCTTAGGCCAATTTTCCAGCAACCAATCACCCGAAATCATTGGCGGCTTCAACTTCAATCTGCCGCTAAGGGAATTACGCGAAGAAGTCGAACGCCGCTATTTCGAATACCATATTGCCCAAGAAGGCCAAAATATGAGCCGCGTTGCCCAAAAAGTCGGTTTAGAGCGCACCCACCTCTACCGAAAACTGAAACAGCTGAAAATCAACTTCTCCCGCCGTCAAAACTCCGGTAAAGCAGAAGAAGCCGGAGAGAACGGCGAAGAATAAACCCTCACACAATAAATGCCTGTCTGAAACTTTTTCAGACAGGCATTCACTTTTCCATATTGGAAAAACTTATTTCTGATATAAAGCAGCAAATAGTTGCCATAATAAAAATGCCTGTCTGAAAAATAGTTTTCAGACAGGCACAGATTGTATCCCATTTCAAAAATCCGCTATGGCTGTGAAACTTAACCAGCTTCATATAACGCAAGCGCCTTTTCCCTTTGACCCGCATAGTCCACAATAGGATCAGGATAGTTATTCGTATTGATGCTGCCCTTTGCCAGCCACGGCATATGAATAAAATCTTTCGGCATATGAGCCAATTCAGGAATATAGCGGCGGATTATTTGACCGGCCGGATCCAGCTTCTGCGCCGCAAATACCGGATGCATCATCTGCTCAGGCCGAAACGCCTTAGTACCCACACCCGCTGCATCCTGCCAGCTACCATTATTCACAGCCAAATCAAAATCCAATAATTGGCCGGCAAAATAAGCTTCTCCCAAGCGCCAATCACACAATAAAATCTGAGTTAGAAAAGCAGCGGCATAGCTGCGCAACTCATCCGGCAAATAACCTGTTTGATTAAGGTAGCGCATCGAAGCGTCCAACAAAGGATAACCCGTTTGCCCTTGCTGCCATGCGCCAAAATAGGCAGGATTATTTTCCCAAGCTATATTCCGATATTTCGGATTAAAGCTCTCTCGCAACACATTCGGATAATGATAAATAAGCTGGTGGTAAAACTCCCGCCTTATTAAAGCATCCAGCCGCAAACCAGCTCCAGAATCCCTTTTATTTTTCATCAAATCAACCACATAGCGCACAGACAACACGCCAAAACGCAAATATGGCCAAAGCTGTGATTCATTGCATTTCACAGACAAACCTTGCGCAGGATGGTAATCATCCATTCGCAGCAGAAACTCTGCTAAGAGCTTATCAGCCGCTTGCTCACCACCGGCAAATATCACCGATTGATCCGCCACACCCAGTTGCGCCAAAGACGGTATTTCAGGAGCTATTTTCAAATTTTCAGACAGGCCTGTCTGCAACCGAGCCAATGTCTGCCAATCATCAGCTGCCTGCCAAACCATTCCGACAGACGCCGTCAGCCAAGCTTCCCGATACATCTGAAAATCCGTATAAGGACGGCTTTCCGAATCCACCAGCATAAATTTCGACAGCAACACATGATCATTTACTGTCTTAAACCGGCACCCATCCCCAATCAACCGTGCAGCAATCATATTTTCCTGATTCACAGCTTCCGGTTCGTCTGCACCTGCGCACACTACATAAGCAGCATCAATTTCCCGTGCAAAAGCCGGCACATCCTGCTCTGCCAAACCGATAGTCACAAACAGCGGCACACTTTTTTCAGCAAGCCTGCTTTGCAGTTCCGACAGGCATTGATGCACAAAAACCCGCCTGCGCCTACCACCCTCAGAATGCACGTTCTCTCCTGGCTCAAACACATATAAACCCACCACAGGCAAACCGAGCCGGACAGCTTCCTGCAAAGCAGTATGGTCAAACACCCGTAAATCATTGCGGAACCAAACAAGAGTGGTTTGAAACATCATAAAACCTGCTTCCGGAAAATATTTTCGTAATAAACATTCTACCCGATTGCTCCTAAGATTTATCAAAAACTTCACCCAGCCGGCTACCGCGCTAACTTTTATCCCATATAAAATAATTATTTGTAAAAAAAGCACAACACAGATATTGAACAAATGTAGCAGGTATGGTTTAATACCCCTTCTTCACACAGCGGCCAGATAGCTCAGTTGGTAGAGCAACGGACTGAAAATCCGTGTGTCGGCGGTTCGATCCCGCCTCTGGCCACCAAAAAATAATGACTTCACTTACCTTGTAAAGTTAGTCTTTATAGCATATAGAAAAAATACAAAACCGCCTGAAAATTTTCAGGCGGTTTTCAATTAAAATAGAAAACTTTCTTACGTATCTTGCACATTTAAATTCATCATGAAAACAATACTATTACTAACCCTGGTTTCTTTTGGTCTTACTGCTTGCGCACAAATGCTTCCTGCACGAGCTAAAGAATTGGGAAACGGGCGTTATATGCTCGAATCAAGCGGCAACATATTTGCAAAAGAGCAGACCCTAGAAAATATTATTGACAAGAAAGCCAAGAAACTCTGCGCTAATGGCTATCGTTATGAAACCACCGATGCCTCAAAATTTCATAATCAAACATTTAATTATAATAACCAAAAGCTACCTTCAGGTTATTCAACTATGCAACGCATTATTAAATGTGAACCATAATAATCAACTAATACAAATCTAAGCTTATTCTGAAGCCGCATTATGCGGTTTTTTATTTACCTTATTTTTTCTTTTTTCTGTTCCATTTATTTCGCTATTGAACCCCCACTCTATAAAGAGTATATTTGTCTGATTTTCGGAAATATTAACATCTGCATATTCTTGAGGAGCACATAAATGAAAGTAGGTTTTATCGGCTGGCGCGGCATGGTCGGTTCTGTTTTGATGCAGCGCATGCAAGAAGAAAACGATTTTGCCGATATCAAAGAAGCCTTTTTCTTCACCACCTCCAACGTGGGCGGCCCTGCCCCTGATTTTGGCCAAGCAGCCAAAACACTGTTGGACGCCAACAATATCGAAGAGCTGGCGCGCATGGATATTATCGTTACCTGCCAAGGTGGCGACTATACAAAATCCGTGTATCCGCCTTTGCGCGAAAGCGGTTGGAACGGCTATTGGATTGATGCCGCTTCTGCACTTCGCATGAATGATGATGCCATTATCGTACTCGACCCTGTGAACCGCAATGTAATTGATGCCGGCCTCAAAAACGGCGTGAAAAACTACATTGGCGGCAACTGCACCGTATCGCTGATGCTGATGGCGCTGGGCGGCCTGTTTCAAAACAATTTGGTTGAATGGGCTACCAGCATGACTTATCAAGCCGCTTCCGGCGCGGGAGCAAAAAACATGCGCGAACTTATCAGCGGCATGGGCGCCATCCATCACCAAGTAGCTGACGAATTGGCAAACCCAGCCAGCGCAATTCTGGATATCGACCGCAAAGTTTCCGATTTCCTGCGCAGCGAAGCCTATCCCAAAGCCAACTTCGGCGTACCGCTGGCCGGCAGCCTGATTCCGTGGATCGATGCCGATTTGGGCAACGGCCAGTCTAAAGAAGAATGGAAAGGCGATGTGGAAACCAATAAAATTTTGGGCAATTCCGACAATCCGACGATAATTGACGGCCTATGTATACGTGTCGGAGCAATGCGCTGCCACAGCCAAGCGATTACTTTGAAGCTGAAAAAAGATTTATTGGTAGCCGAAATCGAACAATTATTGGCCGGTGCAAATGATTGGGTAAAAGTAGTGCCGAATGAAAAAGAAGCTTCGATTAACGAGCTGACACCCGCTGCCGTTACCGGCACTTTAACCGTACCGGTCGGTCGTATCCGCAAACTGGCTATGGGCGGCGAATACATCAGCGCCTTTACCGTAGGCGACCAGTTATTGTGGGGCGCAGCGGAGCCTATCCGCCGTATTCTGAATATTGTATTGGGCAAACAGCTGTAAACCGATACCGCAAAAGCCAATGCCTGTCTGAAAACATGTTTACGAATCCAATGCTTTCAGACAGGCATTCTTAATAGCCTAAATCTTTTACCGTATATCAGCCCTGTTGCTCCAACCAATCATCCCGTGTTGCTTTAGCCTCTTCAAAATAGCGATACAGGCTCTCAGAATCGCCCGTTTCCAATAAACGTTGAACCGTATCCAACTGGGCGCGCTGCCCCGCAATCAAGTCGAGCAAACCCTGTCGGTTAGCCAGGCAGATATCCGTCCAGATAGCAGGATGGCTGGATGCGATGCGGGTAAAATCGCGAAAGCCCGATGCGGCAAAATCCAAGTAAAGCTGCCCGTCGGCATGGTCTTTGATTTGGTGCACATACGAAAAAGCCAACACATGAGGCATATGCGAAACCGCTGCGAAAATAGCATCATGCTCTTCTGCCGGCATGATAAAAGTGTGTGCACCCACTGCCTGCCATAAACTTTGCATCAAATCTAATGCAACAGGATTTTGTTGCTCGTGCGGACACAGAATCAGCTTTTTACCCTCATACAAACCAAACTTGGCCGCCAAGGCACCATGCCTGTCTGAACCGGCAATCGGATGCGCAGCCACACAATTGGGCAAATGCTCGGGCAAATAGCGGGCAAATGCCTGAATGGCCGACTGCTTGGTGCTGCCTACATCACTGACTATGGTTTGCGCACTTAACAGGGGCGCCAACTCGGTACAAATCACAGGCAACGTCGCCACCGGCGTTGCAATCAGCACCAAATCCGAACCGGCAATGCTCTGTGGACGGATGCCTTCCGCCATCTCATCAATCACTTTACGCTCAAGCGCACGCTCAAGGTTCTCCCTATTCACGTCCACACCAACCACGCGGCGCACCAAACCTTTGCGCTTGAGATCCAGCGCAAACGAGCCGCCAATCAAGCCGACGCCGATCAGGGTAATTTGATTTATAGGTTGGATAGACATAACAATCTGGTTTTAATTGAAAAACGGCACACACAGAGTTCAGACAGGCATCATCTTTTTTACCGCCATGCGGCCAAAAATTCCCGCCAATGCTCCTTATCTTCCTGTGTTTTCAGATAATTGCGCAGAATACGGATTTCCTGCTCATATTCATCGCCATCCAGTGCGCCGCTCATCAGCCGGAAACGCAGGTACATTAAATAAGTGTTGGCCGCATCGGTTTCGCAATAATCACGGATGGCTTTAACCATGCCTGTCTGAAAGGCTTCCCAAACCTTGCTGCCGTCCATGCCCAATTTACCCGGGAAACCGCAAAGTTTGGCCATATCGTCTAGCGGCACATTGGCGCGCGGCTGGTAAAGCGCCAGCAAGTCCATCAAATCGCAATGGCGGTTATGGTAGCGGCTGATGTAGTTATTCCACTTGAAATCACGGCTGTCGCCAAAGTCGCCCTCTCCCATGTCCCAATAGCGCGCAGCGGTAATACCGTGAATCAAGGCCCGATAGTGCAATACAGGCAAATCAAAGCCGCCGCCGTTCCAGCTTACCAATTGCGGCGTACGCGTTTCAATCAGGTCGAAAAATCTGGCAATAACAGTTTCTTCACTGTCATGCTCATCCCCTATGGTGCCGATATGGATCTTTTCCGCATCCCAGCGCATACAGCAAGAAATCGCCACTACTTGATGCAGATGAAGCTGCATAAAATCATTGCCGGTTTGGGCGCGCCGCTTTTGTTGTGCAAACGCCACCACATCGTTATCAGGAATATCATCCGGCAAATCGTAAAGTAACCGTATGCCGCGCACATCGGGTACGGTTTCGATATCAAAAGCGAGAATCGGGGTCATCATAGCGTTTCCGTAATCAATTACGGCATTGTGCATGAAGTTGCAGCCTTTGACAAACCTGCCTTACCGGCAACCGCCATATGCTAAATTACATAAATTTTCTTGGTGTCTCCCAAGGGTTTAGGCATAATGTTGCACGTTTGAAATAAGATACGATTGAAAGCTTTAACAATATGAACTTATCGAAAATCCTGATCTCGCTGGCACTCCTGCCTCTGATGGCTTGCGGGCAACCCACGGCAGACAGCTCCGCACAGCCTGCTCATAAAGCGGCCAGCAGCCCCCAGAAAAACACCAAAGTTGCTACCAAAGGCAATGTTCCCGAAGCAACGGCAAAAGCCATCAGCAGCAAGCTGGAACAAACTTACGGCAACCAAAAGCTAAAAGTGCAAAGTATCCAAACCACGCCGATGGCAGGTTTGTTTGAAGTGGTGGTTTCCGGGAATCAGATTATTTATACCGATGCCAAAGCCGACTACATGTTTGTAGGCGACTTAATCGATCTTAAAAGCCGCAAAAGCCTCACTGAAGAGCGCATGGCCGACATCAGCCGCGTAGATTTCGCCAGCCTGCCCTTAGAGATGGCAATTAAAGAAGTACGCGGCAACGGCAAACTGAAAGTTGCAGTGTTCTCCGATCCGGATTGCCCATTCTGCAAGCGCTTGGAAAGAGAGTTCGGCCAAATGACCGACATCACAATCTACAATTTCATGATGCCGATTGCCAGCCTGCATCCGCAGGCACATCAAAAATCAGTTCAAATTTGGTGCCAGAAAGACCGCACTGCTGCTTGGACCAACTGGATGCGCAAAGGCGTGATGCCTGATTCAGTGGCAGAATGCGATAATCCGATTGCCGAAACCACCTCTCTCGGCGAACAGCTCGGTTTTACCGGCACTCCGGCCGTGATTTTCCCAAACGGCAAAGTACAAGCCGGTTATTCGCCCAAAGCCCAATTGGAGCAGGCACTTAAAAATAATCAGAAATAAAATACCGATATATAAAGCCAATGCCTGTCTGAATGCGTTCAGACAGGCATTATTCATAAATCCGGTTATCGCTTGTTTATTTCAATTCCTTTGCTTTCTTGGGCAGCACAAACCGGATCCGCAAGCCGTTAGGGCTGATGTTGTTGGCCATAATCTTACCGCAATGCTGCTCGATAATATGTTTGGCCAGCGCAAGACCCAAACCAGTGCCCTGTTTATTGGCGCTGCTGTCGGCACGGTAAAATGCAGTGAAAATATGCGGCAACTGGTTTTCCGACACACCCGGGCCATTATCGGTTATATCCACCATCCAGTTTTTAGAATCCTGATAAATCTTTACCTGAATCGTGCTGCCTTCGGGGCTGTAATTCATAGCGTTGCGGATAACATTATCGAATGCGCGGTACAGATAGCTTTCATTTGCCATAAGTTTCGCATCTTCCGGCACTTTTTCCACCACCAATGCCACGGTTTGTTGGTTTTTTTCCGCAACAGCTTGGCTGTCTTCCACTAAGTGGCGTAAAAACGGCACCAGTGCAAGATTTTCTTTTTCCATAGTGATATTGTCGGTTTCAAGGCGGGAAAGGGTCAACAGCTCACCCACCAACGCATCCATACGCACCAATTCACTTTCCAAACGCTGCAAATATTCGTCCTGCTTTTTCGGCTGCGCCTGAATCAACCCGACAATCGCCTGCATGCGCGCAAGCGGCGAGCGCATTTCGTGTGACACATGGTGTAAGAGATGGCGCTCTTTTTCCACCAGCTTCTGCAATTGCTGCGCCATTTTGTCAAACTGATCTGCCAATTGGGATAATTCGTCATCGCGATCGGTCATTTGCTGTGAAATACGTGTTTCCAAATCACCCGATGCCAGCCTGTTCATACCCCGGCCTAAAATCCGGATAGGTTTGGTAATGTTGTTGGCCAAGATATAAGCCAGCAGCAACCCGACCACAAAAATGAAGCTCAAAATAATAATTTCATGCCATACCGGCTCGAGCGGCAAACCAGGAATAAACAGCGGGCTGGTCGGGCGCTGAAGCTGGCGGGTTTTCCAGTCTCGCACAAAGAATAAATATTCTTCGCCCCATCTGTCGTATTCAATGCGCGCGTGCTCCAAATCTACCTGCTTGATGGCCGTGTTCCGCATGGTTTCGACCACTTTAGGGTCTATCGACCTGCCGAGTACGTCTTTGCGGTTATCCCCGGTAATCATGTATACGTTTTTGGAAATCGGGTGCTCGCTCCACTCTTTTAATGTGTCTTTTGCACCTTGTGCACCACGCGCACGGAAAGCCGAAATCATGCTGTTGAGCAACGTTGTTTCCAACACACGCTGCTGCTTGAAATGGTTTTCCGCAATGGTATTTTGCACCACCCAGAAAGAAAAACTCGCCACGAATATGGCGCAGATAATTACGGCGCAAAACGTGGCGAATATACGTTGAAACAGTTTCATGAATAGTCTGTTTGCAATCAGTTTTTAACGAATAAATAACCCAAGCCGCGTACGGTTTGAATTAAAGAAGCATCACCCAGCTTATGGCGGATGCTGGAAATATGCACATCAATACTGCGGTCAAATTTAGCCAATTTTCGGTCAAGCGCCTCAATTGACAGCGTTTCCTTACTTACTACTTGGCCTGCATGGCGCATCAGCACTTCTAAAAGATTGAATTCGGTGCTGGTCAATTCCAGAGGCTCTTCGCCGATGGTTGCCTGGCGCTTGGCCGGATACAAAGTAACGTTACTTACTGAAATGCTGTTGGGCGCTGTGCTTTGCTCGGCTGCGCTTTGGGCACGACGCAGAATGGCGTTGATGCGAGCCAAAAGTTCACGCGGGGTGCATGGTTTGGGTACATAATCGTCAGCACCCATTTCCAAACCGATGATACGGTCAATGTCGTCACCCTTGGCGGTAAGCATGATCACAGGAATCGTGCTCTGCGCACGCACGGTTTTCAACACTTCCAAACCGTTCATTTTCGGCATCATAGAATCCAATACAACCACATCATAGTTGCCGGACAAAATTTCTTGCACACCTGCTTCACCATCCGGCACGCTATTTACCGACAAACCTTCGGCTGTGAGATATTCAGTCAGCAATTCGGTTAATAAAGCGTCGTCGTCTACCAATAACACATGGCTCATTGCATATTTCCTTATCTGGTTGTCTTTAAAATTTTAAGGATGCCTTCCGTATGAAGGGGCATAACTATCTTAACATGCAAGCCTGTATTTTTGGTAGCATGTCTGTTTGCCCCTTTGCTCTTTTTTGCACGGAATGTCAAGGGCTTTACATAAAAATTAAATCTTAGCCGTCCGATTTTTCAGACAGGCATTATCTCTCATTTCTACAAGGCTTTGCGTTTGGATTTATTTTTGCATACTCCGCACAACCCTGCTCCCATTCCTGACGCAGCCCTGCCAGATATGATGATTTGTCTATCTGGGAAATGTAAAACGGCATCTGCATCGGATAATACTCATACATCATGCGCATCCACTTCCGGCCTGCCGCTTGGTGGCCCGTTCGATAGAGATACATACCCACCACATGCGCATTGGCATAAGGGCGGAACACCATAGCTTCCAAAGCAGCGCCAACTGCCCACGGCTGGAGCTCAGCATCACTAGGCGAAGCGCGACGCATCAAAGAAAGCTGCGCATAATACCGTAACATGGGTTCGGTTCTGGCAATTTTCAACATACCGTTGATTTTTTCCTGTGTCTGCTCAGCAGTTTCCGTTTTCTCGATGGTATTGAATTTTACCAACTCGGTATACACAAAACCCAAACGCACGATACCGACGATAATAAATATCGACAAAACGGCCACACCCCAATTCAACCATTTAACCTGAGGCCTGTCTGAATCGGCAATTTGCTTAGTATCTTGCATGCCCAGCATCAACCCCACCGGCACTAAAAAATAAACGTACCACAAGGGATATTCCAGCAACGAATGGCTAAACGATACAGAAAGCAGAGCCAGCGGCAGAAAATTCTCATTACTTACCGGTTTTTTAAAATAAGGCCACACCACCCAAAGCAAACCGCCGAATACCAATAACGCACCTACCAGCCCCATATCCGCCAAAATCTGCAAAACGATATTGTGCGAATGCGTATAGAGCACACTGGTTTCATCATTGCGCCAGCCGGTAGGAAACACATTGGTTAAAAAACTTTGCAACGAATACGATTCCCAGCCGTGCCCCCATACCGGCGCTGCCAGAAAAATATGCCACGCGCGCACCCACTCAACTTCGCGCGGGGAAGACGCAAAATCCTTGCTGCCCATCCTGTCGAGCGCGCTGAAATAATCAATGCCCATCAGCGCCATCAGCTTATCAAATGAAAGCTGTACCACCACCACCATCAACAAGGCAAACAAAAATACCTTCAATGCATGATTGCCTTCCTTACCTCTGCGCCACCGCCAAAACACCGCCAACAAAGCAATCGCCGCCACATAAGCAAACAGGCTGCGCGAATTCACCATGCCCATAATCAGCGCCAGATATACTGTCATAAAGCAGCCGAACCAATTAGACACCCGCCTCTGCGACCATAGAAACGCCGCTGCAACCACACCCCACATTAAATAATGCCCCAGATGATTGCGCTGCGCCAATTGCCCCATGATATTGTTGATATCGCTGTACAGTACATAACCCTTCAAATGAGAAGCCCAACCGGTAAACTGCAAAATGCAAACCAGCGATTGCAGCAGCGCTCCGGTAACCAACACCGAAGCAAACACCGTGACCACCCGCTCCTGCCCGACCTCCTGCACCCAGCCCCTGCATGCCCAAAGCATCAGCGCAATGACCGCAAACGACCATGCCGCCATATCGCTCATGCCCGGATAAGGCAGCTCCATAACCCTTGCCTGCACCGCCCAATAAGCTGCCAGAGCAAAAAAATACACCCCGCCCCGCGGTATCTGCGTACTTAATTTTCCCGAAAGCGCACTACCCAATGCAAACAACAAAGCAAGCAGCAACGACGCACTTTCCAGATAAAAGCTCGAGAGCGGCCCGGTTCGCCAGATTGACATAAACGGCACGATACAGATAAACGCCAATCCGAACACCAACACAGTCGTATCGGTTTTACGGCTTTCCACATAATCCAAAATCACAAAGCGGCCTTTCTTTTATTTTTTACAAAAGCCAAACAAGCAATAAAAAACACCACGCTCAACACCAACATCAACGCGGCGCACACCCTACTCAGCGGCTGCACATCAAACAAACGCATCACCGCTTCGGCAAAATAAATCAAAATCATCATGCACGACCATTGAAAAGTATACACTTTTCCTTTCAATACACCGGCCAGAGGCAAACACAAGGGCAAAGTTTTTAAAGCCATCCAAGATCCGCCTTCGCGCAAAGGTGCCAGCCACAACTCCCAAACAAGGCTCAGGATAATCATGCCAATCAAGCTGACGACAGCAGCTCTTTGCGGCCATTGTTTTTCATGATAATTCATTTCAAAATATTAAATATAGTTATCAAATACCATAAATAAAAGCTCGCCTGAAACCCCTTAAGACTTCAGACGATTCTTTTCCGATTTAATTCCAAGGCGCTAATGCCTGTCTGAAAATAACAACCATAACCGGCTCAGTTATACACCCATCCAAGCCTACCGTTAATTTTCATATTCTTCAGCCACACGCTCTACCGGCTTGAACATTCGTGCCAGCACCAAACCCAATTCATACAGCACTATCAACGGCACCGCCAACATAAATTGTGAAATCACATCCGGCGGCGTAATCACAGCCGCCACCACAAACGCGCCCACAATCACATAAGGTCTTGCCGCTTTCATTTTTTCCATGGAAACCACACCCATCCGGTGCAGCAAAACCACCACCACCGGCGTTTCAAAAGTTGCACCGAATGCCACAAACATGCCCAATACAAACGACAGATATTTATCAATATCCGTCGCCATATTCACGCCCTCCGGCGTTACACCGGCCAAAAACTTGAAGATCACCGGAAAAACCAAAAAATAGGCAAACGCCATACCGCAGGCAAACAAAATCAAGCTGGAGAGCACCAGTGGAAAAATCAGTTTTTTCTCATGTTTATAAAGCGCGGGGGCCACAAACGCCCAAACTTGATAAAGCGTGTGCGGCAACGTAGCCAAAAACGCCGCCATCAGCGCCACTTTAACCGGCACAAAAAAAGGCGCAATCACTTCCGTAGCAATCATGCTCGTGCCTTTCGGCAGATTCGCCATCAAAGGTTGTGCTACAAATGTGTAGAGTTGTTGCGCAAAAGGCATGGCAGCAAAGAATGCCACCGACATCACTACAACAATCCACACCAAACGGCGGCGCAGCTCAATAAGATGTTCGACCAGAGTCTGAGTTTGCTCAGTCACTTTTTATCCATATAATTTAACAGCCGGATTTCACCGCCGTTACTGCTTTTATAAACTGAATGACGCGTTAGAAAGTTTTCATTAAGCATGCCTGTCTGAAAAGTCAGCACAAAGCAAACAAACTTACCGCCCCTGCCCTTTTCTCACGCTCAAACGCGGGCGGGCACGGTATTTCGGGCGCATATCGCGCCGCTGCATCATAGCGCGCCGCTTAAGCGACACCGGCGGCGGCGCATGTCGCAAGCCATAATCCGAGCCATAATCGTCTGCATCAAAATCATGTAAATCCACCAAAGGCTTGCCCGCTTCATCCAAACGAAAATCGGCAGGCGTGCGCTGCGGCGGCAAACGATCCCAAGCAGGGCGCAAATCCAGCTCATCCCGTATGGTTTGCGAGCTTTCTTTTAGCGAATCGCCTACACTTTGAAAGCTTTCTTTAAAATCCTTTGCTGCGTCTTCCACATCTTTTTTAACGCTGCTCAATTCAGAAGCATCAATCTGCCGGCCCAGCTCGGATTTAACATTGTTCACAAAGTATTGGATTCTGCCGGCCCACTGGCCCGCAGTACGTGCCACTTTAGGCAGGCGCTCCGGCCCCAACACAATCAGGGCCACCACGCCGATCAACAATAACTCGCTGAAACCGAAATCAAACATAATCAGGCTTGTTTGTCTTTATTGCCGCTCTCATCGGCTTGATGCTCAATCACATCGTCTTTTTTCGCCTCATCCGAGCCTTCATTCAAACCTTTTTTAAAATCGTGCACCGCACCACCCAAATCTTTACCGACATTGCGCAGTTTTTTCGTGCCAAACACCAGCACCACAATCACCAATACAATGATCCAGTGCCAAATTGAAAAGCTGCCCATAAGTTTTCCTTTTTAAAGCTTTAATAATCAAAATAATGAAATGCGCCAAACATTTTCAGACAGGCATCAAACAGGCCGCCCCATAATATGGATATGCAGATGAAACACTTCCTGACCGCCGCCTTTACCTGTATTGATTTGGGTTTTGAAACCGTTTGCCAAGCCGTTAGCCTCTGCAATTTGCGGCACTTTCATCATCATTCTGCCCAACAGCGCTTCATGCTCGGGCTTGGCATGCGCCAACGAATCGAAATGCACTTTGGGAATCAACAGCAAATGCACCGGCGCGGCAGGCTGGATGTCTTTAAAACACAGCATCTCATCATCTTCATACACCACACTTGCAGGGATTTGCTTATCCACGATTTTGCAGAAAATACAGTCAGTCATCAAAAATACTCCGAAACCGTAGGGCGGCTCCGCTATTGTATCAGCACGCAGCGCCTGCCCATTGAATAAATACAGATTTTAATACAAATTCAGCTTTCCTGCCGTGCTGCTTTTTCCGCCAGCCCCGACAAACCCTGCCTGCGCGCCAACTCGTTCAACACATCTTCAACGCGCAAACCGTGATGCGTCAGCAACACTTGCGTGTGAAACCACAAATCCGCCACTTCATAAACCAAATGCTCGCCGCCGCCGTCTTTGGAAGCCATCAGCACTTCGCCCGCTTCTTCAATCACTTTTTTCAGGATTTTATCTTCGCCTTTGTGCAGAAGCTGGGCCACATAAGACGTTTCCGGGTCTTGGCCTTTGCGGGAATCAATCACATTTTGGATTTGGATTAAAACTTGGTCGGTCATAGTTATATTCTCTTGATTCAATTTAGCCGCGCTGCGGCATATTTATTTCAGACAGGCATCAACCGTGCGTATGCCCGTAAATTTCTTTTTCGTTTTTTAACACAGCATCCACAATCTGCCACTCGCCATCGCGCCACACACGGTAGAAGCAGCTTTCGCGGCCGGTGTGGCAGGCAATGCCGCCGGCTTGCTCTATCAGCATAATCACCGCATCACCGTCGCAGTCCAAACGCAGCTCGTGTACTTTTTGCGTATGCCCCGATTCTTCGCCTTTCATCCATTGCTTTTGGCGCGAACGGCTGTAATAGTGGGCATAGCCGGTTTCGGCGGTTTTTTGCAGCGCTTCGGCATTCATCCACGCCACCATCAGCACGCGCAGGGTTTTGGCGTCTTGTGCGATGGCGCAAACTAAGCCGTTACTGTCGAATTTCACATCTTTTAATAGGGCTTGGGACATGGCTTTCGTTCCTCTTCCGATTTTTTATTGTCCGTTCAAAAATAAAAAAGTTACAGTTAAATTATTATTTTAATGAAAAAAATTTTCCAACGCCTCCAAGCTGTGCTGTATGCACTGCTCGACCGAAGCATATCTTTTTTCCGGCCAATCGCGGATGCTGTGGCTGTCGGGTACATACACGATTTCATCCGCTATCATCTCTTCCGCTTCAAAACTCGGCTTCAGAGCATAATACTCCTGTCTGAATAATCGGGCGGAAAAAGTGCCGTCTGGATGCTTGAGGATTTCGATTTTAAAGTCCGTGGCACAATCGTGAACTTCGGATAAAGGCACATAAATCGTTTTTACCAGTTCGATATAAGACAACATCATCTTTCCGAGATTTATTCGTTTATGCCAGTGAAACTTTATCCGCTCACTGCCCGGGCACAAAACTGCCGGTTTTAGCCAAACCGCAGATTTTTCCTTGGCTGTTTGGATAGGCTTTGCCGTCGTTGCCGCGCATCTGTAAGCCTTTTTCGTGAACAAAAAACACCATATTGTCGCCCGCCGCATCCAATTGCAGCAGGCCGTCGTCGCGCCAATGGAAAGTGCCGCGGGTTTCGGTAGGCAATAGTCCGGCCACTCTACCGACGTGTCGGGTAGTCAAACTGTAATGCAGATTATCATGCAACACGATGGTAGCTTCGATGTAATCACAGTCGGCGCAAGGCAGTTCGCCCCGATAGATGCCGACCCAAGAAGCCGAATCATTGGCGACAACTGCGGATAACACTTCGCGTTCGGCTTGAGGCTTGCTGCTGCTTTCAGGCGTGCAGGCCGTCTGAAATATGGGTATGGCCAAAGCAAACAACAAAAAGCGGTAAGGTTTAGGCATATTCATGAGTTTATCTTTTCAAACCTATGTCTTCAGACGGCCTCATTCATCTATTTCAAAAACGCGGCAGCCACGGCTACTACCGTCATCACAAATAAAATTTTGCGCAAAGTATTAGGTGAGAGCTTCAACGCAATTTTCACGCCGATCATCGAGCCGAGTGCGTTGCCTGCCGCCAGCACGAGGCCGACATCCCACCAAATCTGCCCCTGCACGATAAACACGGCCAAAGCCACGATGGTAAACGCCAGCGTACACACCAGTTTCAAGGCATTGGCACGCAGCAGGTTGTAATGCAGCACGCCCGCCAACACGGGCAGCAGCAGAAACGCGGTGCTTGCCTGTACAAAACCGCCGTAGATACCGACTGCAAACAGCAAAGCCGCCGCGCCGCGTGTGTCGGACACTTTACGCTCCCGCACGTTTTGCGGCGGCAACAGAAGCTGCGGTTTGAGAAAAGTGAGCGTGGCCACGCCGAGAATGCAGACGAGCAAAGCGGGTTTCAGAATGTGATTAGGCAGCACCGAAGCCAATATCGAACCGGCCAAACCGCCGGCCACCATAGGCAGCAAGATGCCACGCAAATCGTGCGTGGGTAACACGCCGGCGTTTCTAAAACCGCGGATACCGGTTAGCGATTGGAAAAAAATGCCGACGCGGTTGCTGCCGTTGGCAATATCGGGCGGCACGCCGAAGGCCATCAACAAAGGCAGAATCAGGTTGGAACCACCGCCCGCCAAGATATTGATGATGCTTGCCAGAATGCCTAACACGGCAATTGCCAGATAATGCCAAAGCGTGAGATCCATATTATTCCAATCTGTTTTGGTTTCTTTAGCAGCCTACGGCTTTCAGACGGCCTGAAGTTTATAAAATAAACTTTTCATCATAGTCCCGTCATACTTCATCATAGTCCTGTCTGACCCGAGTATCTTAATATTCCAAAAATCTTATAAAGATACTCGGATCAAGCCCGAGTATGACGAACGTACTATTTTAAAGTTTATTTGCTGTTTATTTCTGAGCAAGCGTAACGATGCACGAGCCGTGAATCTGCTGGTTCGGCTGTACACTCACTTTGGCCGCGTCCAGTGGCGCGCCGGTGTAGCAGGAAAAAGCGTCCATCGAATTTTTGGGCGAACCTTGAATCACCTTGTCGCTGTACACCATATATGAAAACACTTTGCGCGCGGGATCGTAATAACGCATCACTTGCAGGGTTTTGAAAATAAAGCTGGAGCCTTTTTTAAAAATCTTCTGCGGTTTGGCTACTTCGGTTTCGTTGAAAGTGATTTGCGGCGCGGTCTGCACGCAGGATACGGAAGCATCGGACGCGTCTTCTTCCAAGTTTACCGTTTCTTTCAGGCCGCCTTTTTTAGCGTAGGAAATATAGCAGGTAACGCCTTTGATTTGCGGATCGTCAAACGCATGGATTTCAATGCGGTCGTTTTTGCCCAGCATATTGAACACCGTGCTGGCTTCGCCGATTTTATCCGTGCCGCCGCCACCGCCACACGCGGCCAATAATGAAGACAATACCAACATCCCAATCGCTTTTTTCATTTTTATATCCATTTCATGTTCAATCGTTTTCAGACAGGCATTAAAACTAAACCGCTGTAATTATACAGAGTTCGGAGATAGGAATATCAATAAACATTTGTCGCCCCGCCTCAACCCGCCTGCGCCAACAACCATGCCTTAACTTGCTGAACCGCCGGCGTGTCCGCATGCCGCCGCGGCTCGCACAACCAATAAAACTTATCATATAAACAAAGTTCTGCCGCTATGCTTAAAAGCTGCAAATCCAATTCTTCCCGCACCAGTTTCAAACTCAGCAAGGCCACGCCCTGCCCCGCAACGGCTGCCTGTATGGCATGGCTGCCGTCTGAATAACGGATTCCGCTTTGCACATCCGCCCGCGGCACTCCCGCCGCATCAGCCCACCTATTCCAATCCACCGCATCATGCGTATCACGGTGCCAATCAAGATGAATCAGCGGCCAATCCCGCACTTGCTTCGATAATCCGGCCAATAAGGCCGGGCTGGCCACTGGCGCAAAACATTCTTGAAACAAAGGCGTCGATTGCACCTCGGGATAGTGCCCGTTACCGTAGCGCACCGCCAAATCCACTGCGCCCGATTTTAAATCGGCAGGCTCATAAGAGGCATGAATATGGAGGTCGATATTCGGAAAGGCCGTCTGAAAAGCAGCCAGCTTGGGCACCAGCCATTTCCCTGCGAATTCGGGTGTTACCGAAATGCTGACAGCTTGGCGCACGGGTTGGCAAATGCGTTCCAGCGCGGCGGTGATAACTGAAAAACCTTCTGCCACAGCATCAAACAACATGCGGCCTTCTGCGGTGAGCGACACCGCGCGTACTTTTCTGACAAACAAAGGTTTGCCCAGCTGCGTTTCCAGCAAACGGATGCGGTGGCTGATGGCAGTGGCGGTTACATTCAACTCGGCCGCCGCCGATTTAAAGCTGCCGGTACGCGCCGCCGCTTCAAACGCATAAAGCGCATCAAGGGAACAATTCGGCTTTCGCATAATAGATGAATTAAATTGATTTATAAATTGAGAATATATCGTTTGTAGCAAGAGTAAACAAGCAAGACAATCAATACACATTTATTTTCTTCATCTGAAAGGAATCCGATTATGACCACCCTCCTTCATATAGACGCCAGCGCCCGCAGCGGCTTGTCCGGCCACGATCCGCATGGTTCGCACACCCGCCGCTTGAGCGCACGCTTTGTCGAACAATGGCGGCAGCACCTCCCAAATACGGAAATGATCTACCGCGATATCGGGCAGCACCCGCCTGCGCCGGTAAGCGGTGCATGGATTCATGCTGCCTTCACGCCCGAACAGCAGCGTGAGCAGTGGATGCGCGATGTTTTGCGCCAAAGCGATGAATTGGTTAATGAGCTGATTAAAGCAGACATCATTGTGGCGGGCGTGCCGATGTATAATTTCGGCCCGCCCGCCCAGTTCAAAGCCTATATCGACAATATCGTGCGCGTCGGCCGAACTTTCGGTTTCGACCGCAACCGTGAAGGCGAACCTTATTGGCCGCTGTTGGCCGATATGGGCAAACGCCTGATTATTCTCTCGTCGCGCGGTGATTATGGTTACGGCGAAGGCGGCAGAATCAGCGGGCGCAACCATGTCGAGCCGGCCATTCAAACCGCTTTCGGCTATCTCGGCATCACACAAAGCCACAATATCGCGGTGGAATACGATGAATTTGCCGACGAGCGTTTAGCCGCGTCCATCCGAAAAGCGGAAAACGAAGTAGATGATTTGGTGAATCAGCTGGCAAAAAGTTGGGCGCTTTAAATCACACGCAAACATGCCTGCCTGAAAGCAATATTCTTACTCTTTTCAGACAGGCATTGATATAATAAGGCTATTTAAATAAAGAATTTGCCGCAGCGCAATGCCGAAAAAACCGCACACCCACTACGATAATCTCAAAGTCCCCCGCGATGCCGATTTAAAAACCATACGCGCGGCCTATCGTGCGCTCTGCAAACAATATCACCCCGACCGCTGCCCCGACAACCCTGATGCACACCGCGTGATGAGCATCATCAACCGCTCTTACAAAGTGTTGACCACACCGGAAAAGCGGCGCAAGCATGATGAATGGATTGCCCGCCAATCTGCCGCCTGCATTCAAGAGCCTTCTTCCCAACGCATTTCCAGCCCGATGCCGAAAGGCTTCCGCCAGCCGGAGCAGCCGGTTCCCCGCGCGAAATATCTGTTGTGGCTGCTTACCGTTGCCTTGATGATTATTGCACTCTTTTTCTACACCGAACACCAGCGCTCAGCCGCCGCCAATGAAAGGCGCGATTTGCCGATTAAAACCCGGCCGCAAAAGGCGAGGGAATGATTCGCAATATAGGCCAAGAGCCTGTTCAACCCGCTTAAAGCCACAATGCCTGTCTGAAACTTTTTCAGACAGGCATTGCCATCAATTACATTCACCACCATATCCAGGCTTTTCTAATGCCTGTCTGAAACCGATTTGTCCGCCTGTTTCTGATAAGCAGCCGCAATTTTTCTTACCTGTTTCAACCAAGCATGCTGCTGCGCTTGTGTCGGCTGCCGGTCTGCCGCATATTGCCAATCCTCATACTGCACCAACACCCGCTCCAGCTGCACGTCTTGCAAACCGTTTTTCCGCATCAAGGCGCGCAATTCGGATGCGGTTACGCCGTAACGCGTTTCGTCTTCCATGCCCAACAATGCCGTTTTGAGCAGAGTAAAACCTTCTTCCAGCGGGTTCTGATCGCTTCTGCGGCCTTTGCGCCACCATAAAAACACGGGAATCAGCGCGAGCGCGCCGCCGATGCCCAGCACCAGTGCAAAAGCGGCAAAGCCGAATCCGCCCAAGCCAAGCTTGGCAAACAGGTTGTTTTGACGGCTCTGGTCGTAATTCACCACCCATTGTTGCCAATAATACTGACCGGTTTCACGCCACTTGGCAAACACGCCGCCGTCGTTTTGCACCAAACCCTGCTCATTTTGCGGCAAAGATTGCTGCAAGCCGCCCGCCGCCCGGTTTGATGACACCGCCGCAGTCGGATCCACCCGCAGCCACACTTTTTCTTCCGGCAACCACACCTCCGCCCAAGCATGCGCATCTTTGGAACGAATCTGCCAGAAATTGCCTTCGGCGATATAGTCCGCACCCAGATAACCGGTTACCACCCTTGCAGGCAAACCGGCGGCACGCATCATCACCACGAAACTTTGCGCATAATGTTCGCAAAATCCTTGCTTGGTCTGAAACATAAACGCATCCACGCTGCTTGCACCCTCCGTGAGCGGCGGCTGCAAAGTGTAGCTGAACGCATTTTTGCGGTAATAAGCCAGCACTTTCTGAATAAATGCCTGCGAATTGGCCGACTGCTGCGCCAAGCTTTGCGCCAGCACGCGCGAACGTGTATTGCCCGGCGGAAGGTAAAGATAATGCTGCAAAACGGCCGGATTGGGCTGATCAGGCAACTTGCCGCCCAATTGGGCTTGCAGATCAAGGCGGCGCAAGCCTTCGTAGCTGCGTTGCGCCCGCAGCATATTGCCCAAACGGCGCGTGATGCTTTTCGGAAAACTGCCGGTCGGCTGGTCAAGCGCGGGAATCACGCCGTTTTGGTCACGCAAAATGATTTGGTAGGAAACGGTCTGCCCCGACATGCCGTCTGCACGTGCATCGTCAACCGTGTTATCGGGTTGCGCCTGCCAGCTCGTGCCGTTGAAATCGGTCATGATAATCGCGCGCCAATACAGTTCCTCAGGTGCAGGCACGGCACCTTTGAACGTTACATTGGCCACCCATTCGTTGCTTTGCACCAGATTGCTGATACTGCCCGGCTGCATGGTGTTGGAAAGCCCGGTTTTGGCCTGATTGCTTTTTTGCGGAATACCCCACAAAGGCTCGCTTTTACGCGGCACCGCCACAAACAGCACCACCATCAGCGGCAGCGTCAACACCAAAGCCAACGCGCCTGTTTTGGCTGCATCTTTCAAATACAAACCGCCCAGCATACCGAAGCACACGCTGGCGGCAAACAGGCACAGCAACGCCCATACGCCGGTGAGCGGGCTTTGGTCGAACAACACTCCGCCGCCCATCAGAAACAACATAGACAGTAACAGCACCTGCCAGTCGCGCCGCGTGCTGCTTTCAAATGCTTTGAGCACCACCATCAAAAGCAACAGCGAAATGCCGCCTTCCCTGCCGATGACCGAACCCACCTGCAGCCACACCAGCAAACCCGCCCCCGCAGCCAACAACAACAGAACCAAAAGCGGCGTTTTGTGCCAACCGGCCTGCATCTGCACAAACCGCCCCGCCAGCAACACGGCAAAAGTGAGCATCACGCCGCCCGGCAGGTTTGCCATTAAAGGCAAAGCCGACATCAGCAGCACGCACAAAATCGCAGCCTGCACGGCAGGGCGCGGCTGCCCGGATAAAAAAGGAGGGTTTTGGATAAACATAATGAATTAAATCGCAATGTGTCGGGCTGTATTTTCAGACAGGCATCATGTAAAAGAATGCCTGTCTGAAAACTTGGTTTAAGCACAGCCTAATTGAATTATTGTTTAAAGCCGGAGTGAAACCACTCACATAGTAACAGTAGCGTCATGCGCGGGCTTAGTCTGAATATCTCCGAAAATTACTGAAATTCAAGATACTTAGTTCAAGCCCGAATACGGCTCATGTAACGTCATTATTTGGATAACCAACTACAACAACGCCAAAGCCGCTAAAGCCATTTCCCGCTGGCCTTTCTGCGGCGGAATAGTACGCTGCGGCAATTCCAAAATATAAGGCAGCTTGGTTTTCTCTGCTTCCAGCACACGGTAGCACAACATCCCTGCCAACCGGTCTTTATCGGCCTGAGCCGGATAATCCCGATAGGAAATCACCATATTGCGCACGGCCGCCTGCGGCTCTTCGAAACGCTTATCCAACATTTCACCTGTTTTGGCATAAGTTTTCCAAGCCACATGTTGAAGCGACATTCCTGGCTGGTGCTCCTGCAAATAAGCCAATTCGTCACCGCCCTGAATGCGCGGGCGTGCAGGGTCTTCTTCTCCGTCGGGCAAAGCCGCTTGTGGCACTTTGTGCTCGATAGGCGCAGGATAAACCAACGATTCGGTCTGCCAGTGCCATGCTGTTTGCAGCATACTCAACCCGAAAGGCGCGATGCTCGCCACTTGTAGCTCAGGCACGTGCAAATAACCGCGCCGCAGCATCACCACCTGCCAAACAAAAGGTTCGGGACGCTTCGCATCAATCCGCCAATCAAGCCAGCGCGGCAGTGTATTTTCGACAGTCTGGTTATCCACCTGCAGCCACAGCCAACGGCTGCGCCCGCGGTGTTCTACCACGTCAAGCGCCAATTGTGCCTCCGTGCCGGCAAACACTTCCTGCGGCACCCTCAAGCCCACTTTCAAAGCCGAAAACTGGCGCATGTTGAGCAACACTGCCACACACACAAAACCCAGCAGCCAAAACGATATGGCATAAGCCAAATTCACTTGATACTGCAAGCCCACCAGCCAAAGCACTACCACCGCCGCCAACATCCCGGCACCAAAGCGCGTAGGCCGCAAGCGGAAACGCCCCACAGCCACCGGTTCCGGCTGCTTTTCAGGGTGAATAGGTTTACGAAACGGCAACATGATTGAGTAAACCTTCCAAAATCTGACGGCTGCTGTGTTGCTGCTGCACAGATTGCAAACGGTGCGCTGCCACAGGCACCCAAACTGCTTTTACATCGTCCGGCAAAATATGCGCCCTACCCTGTATAAACGCCCAAGCCTTAGCCGCCGCAATCACCGCCAAACCCGCTCGCGGGCTTAATCCGGTCACAAATCGCCCCGGCTGGCGGGTTGCCTGTACCAGCCTGAACACATATTCCGCCGCCGCAGGCGAACATTTCACTTCAGCCACCTGCTGCTGCCATTTCACCAAAGTTTCCGCATTGCACACCGCTTTGACAGCCGACAAGGTTTGCCGTTTATCCCCTTCCAAATACAACCTTTTTTCAGCCTCTTCAGATGGATAACCCATGCTCAAGCGCATCATAAAACGGTCGAGCTGGGATTCCGGCAAAGGAAACGTACCAAGCTGTTCAACCGGATTTTGCGTGGCCACCACCAAAAACGGACGCGGCAAACGGTAGGTTTTTCCATCCACCGACACTTGTTTTTCTTCCATCGCTTCCAACAAAGCCGATTGCAGCTTAGGTGAAGCACGGTTAATTTCATCCGCCAGTAAAAACGAATGGAACACCGGCCCGGGATGAAACTCAAATTTACCCTCATCAGGCCGGTAAATATTGATACCGAGCAAATCCGAAGGCAGCATATCATTGGTAAATTGCACACGCCGGTAATTCAAACCCAGCACAGCCGCCACACCATGTGCCAAGGTGGTTTTCCCCACACCGGGCACATCTTCCAGCAAAACATGCCCGCCTGCCAACACGCAGGCCAGCAGCTGTTGCATTACCGTTTCTTTCCCCAGAATCAGCGTATTAAGCTGCTGTAATGCGTTTTGTATTGAAGGATTCATTATTTTCCCTTTTGTCTTTGTTGAATGATTGATGATACGAAATGCCTGTCTGAAAACTTTCAGACAGGCATTGTTTTTAACGATGCTTAAATCAGCTCACGCCAGCTGATACGACGGATGTTTTGTCCGCATTTGGGCCCGTGCACATCATCTGCCGACAAACCACCCTCTGTTTGCGCCGTAATAAAGGTTTGGTTTTGGGTTGAGCGGAAGCAGGCATTTGATTTTCTTTCTTCAACGTCGGTTTTCTCATCAGTAGCAGATTTTCCAACATCTTTATCCACTCCATTACCGCCGCCTTGTCCATCACTATTTATTGGGCTATCCATAAGCGCAGCCGGCACATAAGTTCCGCTGACCAAACTGTTGGAAAACGCACGTGCATTCGCAAAATAAATCTGTGCGCCGTTTCCACCGTTCGGCGGAGTATTATTGACAACCCTTTTGTCAAAGTTGATACGGGCATCCTTAATGGTTAATGCCCCGCCATTCGTACTGTTTATCTGAATTTGGCGGCTGCTTGGTTTAATACCGATTTTTCTCTGCTGCGGAATACACAAATCTGCAGGGGGTGTAATCTCTTCCACTACAGTTTCATATGCCCTAGTTTCAAGCACAGCAGTACGCAGAATCATCTGCGCCTGTGTTACCACCCTTTCACCTTCTTTGAAATCGTTTAACTCAATCTGCCAGCCTTTGTGTATCTGCGGGTCAAACTTATGATTAGTCAATCTGTAGAGAGGTCTTGCTTTACCGTCTACACCATCAGAGATAAAGGTTTGGGTAAGTAAATTACCCGTTGTAGCTGTTTCGGTAGGTTGACTGTCTATATCGTCATAAATACCGTAAATGGCCTGAGTATGTTTATTTTCAGCATCATTGTGATAAATATCGCTGCCTGTGCCAAAAATGACAATATAAGTTTTGCCTTTACCGCTTCTAGCGGGACGGTAAGACACAGTAGGCGCTGCAACAATCGGACGCTCAGGGCTTCCTTTGAAAATACGGGTTACCTTCCATGCCGCTTGTCCGCCACGCAGATCAAAACGATACATATTGCCACCGTAATCACCGGCATAGGCAATATCATAAATGCCATCCAAATTGGCATCAACCAACACAGGTGTAGATAATCCTCCCACACCGTTGGGCACTTCGATTTTTTTAATCAAAGTTCCTGGTTCTTGACCGCTGATTGATGCACCGGTAACCGCATTTTGACCCAACATATCATAAACATATAATGCTGTTTCATGTCCCTGTGGTACATTTCCCTGAGTAGGTTGCCCCATATAACCGTTTGCTAAGAAGCCGGCATAGCTGACATAACGGGAACCGCTGTTATTGGAATCTACCAATATACGTCCTATTTTAGGCGTACTAACGGTATAACCGAGTTTATTTTTTTCTGTGCCTTTTACGGTTTCAAATAAAGGTACTTTGGTATCCCAATCACTCTCATTACTGTTTAAACCAACCGGACGGTTGTTTGAACGGTCATAGCCGCCGACATTCAGGGCATAAGCACCCCTACCGCCTTGTCCCATTGCACCGAACATAAAAAACCTGCGCTTACCGTTCTGATCCACGGGCGTACCCAATACAGTAAATCCCCCGTTTATTAAATAGCGGTGCGGGTGTTCGACATTTTTACCGTATTCTTCATGTGCTAATTCTTTCAAAGTTTTTGCTACATTCTCACCACCCGCATCTAACGTTCCACCACGTTCCATAGTAGCGGGGATATAACTCAATTTCAGACCATAGGGATGATCGGGACTATTTTTGCTTTGAAACAAATGCACCATACCGTCATTTGCCGCTGTTACCAAAAACTCTTGACGACCGTTTGACGGCTCGCCGATTGAAACCGGGCGGCTGTCCATAATATCGCCGATATAACGCTTTTCACCGTCAATTTCTCGATAAACTTGTGAATAACCTTTGCTTTTACCATCTTGATTAACCTCTTTACCGGTTGACAACCGTGCCGTCCATCTTAACAGCGACAACCACTCATCCTCGTTTGTCTCCTTATTTTCAATATCAAAAAAGTCATTATTCAAACCGTGTGCATTATTTAAGCTTAGCCTATCGACAAAATGCACCCCTTTTTCACCGGCATTGATTAATGTTTTACGTCCGTCAAAATCAGGTTGTTTGTAAATAATATTCTGATTGCCTTGGCTATTTTTGACATCATCGATATCATAAAAACGTATCTCACTACTCCATGAACCACTATCCAATTGCACGGCAATAGCCGATTCGGGTTTTTTATTCTTGCCGGAAGAAGCTGCACCAACGACTGACGGTGGAACCGGACTACCTGAACTTTTCACATCATAATTTGAGCTGCTTTGCAAAGCTTTATCAACAATCGCGGCAAATGCATCTTTCAACTTGGTAGGATCTGTTACTTGGAAAAAATTTTTTTTCTCAACAGCTCCGTTTTTCAAATACTTCAAACCTTTCTCTCTTACGCCGGAACTAAAGCCCACTGTAAAGGTTTCTATCGTTTGTTTGCGAAAAGTCGGGTCATCCCAGCTTACTCCTGCTGCATCCAAGCCCCCTTTTCTGAAGTCTTCATTTGCAAGAGTTTCACTAAAATAACTTAAACCTTTCGGCCCGTCCCAGAATTCGTGGTATGCATCAGACACCCCTTTACCCGGCCTTATACAATAGCCGGTACCGGCAGCATTACGGGCTTTAAAATAACGGTCGGGGCTTCGGTTTTGATCAAAATACGCGTTACCGCGATAATTAAAGTCTAACGTTCCTCGTGAATTGCAGCTCACGTTGGCATCACCGTCCGACAGCAAAACAATATAATTTTTCTGGCAGCGGTATTTCGTATGCTCATGCCCCATCATCTCGGTTACGATGTTATAGTAACGGCGTGTGGTAGGTGTTTTCCCTCCCGGATTAATTTTACCAACCCTTTGCTTGATATCCTCAACATCGGGAGTATAGCCGATTAAGTCCTGTTTTCCGTTGTTATGCAGTGTTTTAAGCCCCCAGTTCACGCCCGATTGTTTGTTCTCATCTAATACCGCATAAAGTGCGTTTTGTGTTACGACAAGACGCGATTGTTCTCCATTTCTCGTGTATCTATCGGCAAATGGAGACCAAGACATACTTCCAGAATCGTCAATAAACAGCATAATATTCGGTTTTACTCTGGAACTATTCTCCGAAACGGTTAAGTTATCCAGCAAAAACGGTACTGTTGCAAACTGGTTACTGCGAGGGTTGGCATGAATCTGGGTATTTGCAGACATCAAAACCAAAGCACCCAACACACTTTGGCAGATAGGTTTCATGATTTTTCGAGACATTTTCTTATTCCCCTAGAGTTTAGTCGGTCTATGCTCTTGGTTTAGGTAATTGAGACAATCCGAACGTCATAACAAACGGATATAAATACATTTTTTGCATTTTATCATACAGGTTGCGGCAGGCTGAAAATAAATAAGACCTTTACCCTTTCCAAACAGATTCATGCTGCAATATCTCCACATCTGTTTAAAATGAATGACAAAAGAGTACGCGGAAGCAGAATAGGACGTTTATTTTATTCATTTGTTAATTATTAAAACATCCGAACATAGCAATAAATTTGAGAAATATAGCACATTCCTCATATTGAGGCTTACTCCGATACCTTGTTTCCTGCAAAACTGATAGGAAAGCATATTTCCTACCATTAGTACCGCTTATGTTGTACTTTTATTGATTTAATATACAATTTGTTATTTTATTCCCTGCCTGCACTGTAATTCTGCACTAACATTTTCAGACAGGCCTTTAGGATGGTTACATGTCACCATATCAAAACAGCTGGGGCAAGGCTTTTGCCAGCTATCTGGACAGCCGATCGACTACTTTGTTTTTTCTAGGTTTTTCTGCAGGCATCCCCATTTTGCTTATCTTTTCCAGCCTCTCTTTGTGGCTGCGCGAAGCAGGTGTGGATCGAAGCACGGTAACGATGTTCAGCTGGGCGGCTTTGGCTTATTCGTTCAAATTCGTATGGGCGCCTTTGATTGATTCGCTTCACATTCCATTGTTAAGCAGGCTGTTTGGCAAGCGCCGCTCTTGGTTACTGCTGGCGCAGCTGCTTATTGTGGCGGCAATCTGCTTTATGGCGCTGATTAACCCTTTAGACCAACATGCGCTTACGGTGATGGCGGCAGCGGCTGTATTGCTGGGTTTTTCTTCGGCAACACAAGATGTGGTGATTGACGCTTACCGTATCGAAGTGGCTAAAGGTGATGATGCGATGCAGTCCGTAACCGCAGCGACTTACAATGCCGGCTATCGAATCGGCATGATCGTAGCGGGCGCAGGCGCGTTGTTTTTAGCTTCTTGGCTTGGATCTAAAGAAGGCGCTTATCTGTATGAGGCTTGGCGAAACACTTACCTGATTATGGCTTTAACGATGGGTATAGGCATCCTGACAACCCTGCTCTGCCGCGAACCCGATGTTTCTGACAGGCATTTGGAAGCACCACGCCGCTCGGGCGACAACTTCCGCTTGCTGCTTTTATTTGTGTTTATGGCTGCGGCGTTTGTGGCAGCATTTGCCTTTTCGGGGAAAATATTGCCCGCAACGGAAAGTGTGTTGGGTGCATTTCTAATCGAAGCCGTCCGGCTGATTATTGGTGCTTGTTCGGCCGCCATTACCTGCCTGCTGATTGTTAAAAGCGGCTTGGTGCCTGCCCGCCTGGCAAAGACAACATGGCTGGATCCTGTGATGGATTTTTTCCACCGCTACGGCAAATCCGCTCTGCTGCTGCTTGCTTTGATCGGGGTATACCGTATTTCGGACATTGTGGCCGGCGTGATTTCCAATGTGTTTTATCAGGATTTGGGGTTTTCAAAAGAAGACATTGCTGCTGCTGTTAAAACTTTCGGCTTGATTATGACAATCGCAGGCGGTTTTTTGGGCGGCCTGTTGGCGCAACGTTTTTCTTTGATGAAGATGATGATGCTGGGCTGCATTCTGGCGTCGGCAACGAATTTAATGTTTATTGCTTTGGCTAACCGCGGGCACGATATGGCACTGATGTACACCGCTGTGGCGTTCGACAATTTGGCTGCCGGCTTGGCAGGAGCGGTATTCATCGCGTTTCTCTCTGCTTTAACCAATATCCGCTTTACCGCCGTGCAATATGCGATTTTCAGCTCTTTGATGACTTTATTGCCCAAAGTTTTAGGCGGTTATTCGGGCATGATTGTGGACAAGGTTGGTTATCAGAACTTCTTCCTCTTTACTGCTGTATTGGGGTTGCCTGTTTTGCTTTTGGTTTATTTGGTTGACAAGAAAATCTTCCGCAAGCAAATTCAGGATTGATATTTGAATTGAAATATTGTTCAATCAAATAAGCAATGCCTGTCTGAAATCATCTTTCAGACAGGCATTGCCTTTTGTAGCAATTTATTGGGAATGCCACTATAAACTTTTGCTGCCTTATATCAATGTGCTGATTGACTGTACAACTCACCCTCATCTGCCGAATATTAAAAATGCCCGATCCAAGTCCGGGCATAAAGAATGTATCAGCACAAACAGTTTGATTGGCCAATGCCTGTCTGAAAACTTATTTTGAGTATTTTTCAAAAACTTGCTCAATAAGCATTTCCACCTGCGTCCAATCTACTGCATTGCTTTCCGGCTCCTCTGCTTTTTTACGGGCCGCCGAGGCTATCATCGGGCCGCTGCTGTCTATCGTGCTGACTTTAACTGTCATTGACAATCCCACTCGGAGCGGATTTTCGGCTAGCTCTTTCGGATCCAAGCTGATCCGCACAGGCATCCGCTGAATCACTTTAACCGGGGCATTAGTTGCTTGCTCGTCCACAATATGCTGCTTCCCCAATCCAGCAGAAAGACCCAGCACTTTGCCGTTGTAAACCACTTTTTTACCATACATCTCAGATGTCATGGTTACAGGCTGGCCGATACGCATTTTTCTCAGCTGAGATTCTTTAAAATTAGCCTCCACCCATAAATCATTGAGCGGCACCACCAACATCAAAGACATACCAACTGCAACCTGCTGACCTATTTGCACATGACGCTCTGCCACCTGCCCGTCAACCGGTGCGCGTATTTGCGTGCGTTGAAGGTTCAACCAAGCATCTTTTATGTGGCTTACCGCATTTTGTACAGCCGGTTGCTTGCGTAAAGGAAGATTCTTTCCTAATGAAGCCTGAACAGCTTCTTGCTCGGCTTCCACCGCCCTCAAAGCGGCCTGTGCCTGCACCACTGCCGCCCGCGCATGACTGAGCTCTTCTCCCGAAATCGCGTCGCTGCCTGCTAAAGATTCGCGGCGGCGTAAATCCACTTGTGCTTTTGCCAAGTCGGCCTTGCGCGCCAAAACTGCAGCCTTGCTTTGCGCGCCGGCTGCTACTTGCTGCTTATTTTGCCGGATCGCTTGAATCAATTCATTTTGTGCGCGCTCATAAGCCAACTGGTAATCGCTGTCATCCAAGGTTACCAATACAAAGCCTTTTTTGACAATTTCAGTATCCTCTGCCGAAACTTTGCGCACAGTTCCGGCAATTTGCGGGGCAATCTGCACGGAATGCCCGGCCACATGGGCATTATCGGTTGTTTGTTCATATTGCCAAATTAAAAAATACATCATGGCAAACCCCAAACCGATCGCTATCAGCAGCAAAATCAGCAGCGTGATATTGCGCTTTCTGTGGCGGTTTGTTGTTTGAACTGACTCGTTTTCCGCCGGTAAAGATTGGTTTTCTGTATTATTCATTAGTTTATCTAACCGTTATTCTCTATAGATGTTCAGACAGGCATACTTTACTTATGCCTGTCTGAAATAAGGTTTTATCCCGAATTGAAACCAAGGTTTCTGGTTTACCCCCTGCGCAAACACAAATTTAGGAGGCTATTTATCATTATATTTCCGTTTTAACAAAATGCAGAATGGAATTTTATGAATCGTATTACAAATGCTGCTCTTCCCTAAAGCCGCCTCCCAGCTGCGCATGCAGATTGCTCCATGCCGAAAGCGCTTCCGAATGTTTTGCAAAAACCACCGCTTGCTGCTGCAACACATCATCTTGCTTACGGTAATAATCGGCTTTGTTTTCCAGCCCTGCATTTACCCGACGCAACATACTCGCAGAAATTTTGCGCGCGGTTGCTGCTGTCTGCCCGGCTTGTGCGTGTTGCACCTTATGATTTTGATAGTCGGCAATCGCATCCGCAGCCATCCGCATGGCATCCAAAACCGTTTGATCGTAGATTGCCACCTGCTCATCATATTCGGCATTGCGTTTTGCCAGCTTCGAACGTAAAGCACCTGACGTAAAAATCGGCAGATGAAGTGCTGGCATCACGCCCAGCATTGCTGAATTACCGCGCACCAAATCAAATGCATCAAGATGCGACAGGCCCGCCAGCAATTTCAATTCTATATTCGGATAAAAATCCGCTTTAGCCTCACGAATATTCTGACTGCGCATATTCAACAACTCACGTTGCACCGCAATATCCGGGCGACGACCTAATATGTCGGCCTTTAAACCGCTCACTTTTACATTTGGCACATCAACCATCGCAGCCGGTTTTTGTTTGTCTAAACTATCGGGCCGTTTTCCGGTCAACACCGCCAAAGCATGACGGGCATGCGCGATTTCTTTATCTAACTGCAATTTTTGCTGCATCAACTGCTGCTGCATTTGCTGCGGCTCATACACGGCAGACGGGGCAGCAATATTTGCCTTTACCCGTTCTTGCATCAATTTTTCGATTTGTTTGGCGTTTTCAATGCGCTGGTTCAAAATATCCTGCTGTGCCACCAGATTTTGCCATGTAAAATATTGCGCGGCCACTGAATGTGCCAACAAAACTTCCGCTTGCCTGATTTCATAATAAGCAGCATTCCGCCGCCCCAGCGCAGATGCGATACGCGCTTTATTCTTCCCCCAAAAATCAAACGACCATTTAGCTTGTGCCGAAATGTGTGCCAACCTGAAATTGCGGTCAGGTTCGGCAAATGAAGCAGAAGGCCGTCGATTTAGTAACACACCTTTTCCTTCTGAAACAATGCCTGTCTGAACTTTACTTTCTTGATCTACAATACCCAACTCGGCTTGAAGCTGCTCAAAACGCGCCCGCGCGATTTTCAAAGAAGGCGCGTTTTTTAATGCCGCATCAATATACTTGTTTAATTGCGGGTCTTTTAACGACAACCACCATTTTTCGCTCGCTGCAAAAGTTTGCCCGGATGCAAGCGAATGCTCGGAAGGCATTGTCAATGCTGTTTCTTTAGGCAGCTGCGCACAAGCACCCAACAAACATAAAACCGCAAAGCCTACACTATGCTTAATATATCTAATACCCATCTCAAACCTGATTAAATAAAGGCTGCTGCTACGATACTATCATAACAACAGCCCTATCCAAAGCATCTCAGGATACAGCAATCAAGCACCCAAGCTGGTTAAAACTTTACCTAACAGTGCTTGCAACTGATCAAACTCTTCTTTGCTGAAATCTTTCCACAACGGCGCATAACCTTTGCTCATATGCGGTTGTACTTCTTTGATAAAATCTTCACCCATTTTGGTCAGCTTCAGCACGATTTGACGGCGGTCTTTTTCGTTCATGCTGCGTTCAATCCAGCCGCGACCAACCATTTCATCCGACAAACGTGTTGCGCTTGTGCGGGTTAAATCCATCAGATCACTCAAACGTGAAGGCAGAATTTCATGGTTGGGGCTGATATATACGGATAAAATGGCGAACCACAGATTTTCATTAATACCATATTCTTTTAAAAGTTCATTCTGACGGCTGCTCAATCGATCCGATGTGATACGCAGCAAGCGCATGGTATGCGCTTCACGCTCTGAAAAATCAGGCAATTGTTCGGACAATTGTTTCAGGGCATGTTCCAGCCCGGCTTGTGTAAAACTCATGATGATGTTCTCGTATTGTATCGGTATTATTGGTAATGTATTAAGCGATTTACAAACTTCACGCTCGGCGTTATTGATGTAGCGATACTAACTACTGTATATTATTTTTACCAACAATCGCGACATACGGTTTCTGTTTTCCTACAAACGGTTTTACCGTTTTTTAACAAAACCATTCATCATTTTTATACATCCGTTCATCATCAAAACAGTTATCTTATTCTCATGACAAAGCAATTTTCAGACAGGCATCCCATCTTTATCAAATAGAAAATAATTTCTTGCAAAATCCAGTATTTAATCTAAAATACCGCCCTTTCCCTGTGGTTCGCAAACTCCCACATTAAAAAACTAAGGAATCAAAAATGACCCGAGAAATCGAAGAATTGGGCGGCATTACCCTCTTAGGCAGCCAGAAAACCCAATATCCGTCCACTTATACGCCCGCCATTTTGGAAGCGTTCGACAACAAACATCAAGACAATGATTATTTCGTAAAATTCATCTGCCCGGAATTCACCAGCCTTTGTCCGATGACGGGCCAGCCGGACTTCGCCACCATCCACATCCGCTACATTCCCGATATCAAAATGGTGGAAAGCAAATCATTGAAACTCTATCTTTTCAGCTTCCGCAATCACGGTGATTTTCATGAAGATTGCGTGAATATCATTATGAAAGACCTGATTGCGCTCATGCAGCCGAAATACATTGAGGTATTCGGCGAATTCACACCACGCGGCGGCATCGCCATTCACCCTTTTGCCAATTACGGTCGTCCTAACACGCCGTTTGAAAAATTAGCGCAAGAGCGTTTGTTCAAGCACGACATGCAATAAGGAAAATAAATCATGTATGAATTTTCCCTTGCACAACAGCGCAAAGCCTTGCTGCGTCTTTCTCTTCTGCATATAGCCATTATTGCCATCAGTAATTATCTGGTGCAATTTCCTTTTACCGTAACGCTGCCGAACGGTTACGAAGTCCATTCAACTTGGGGTGCGCTTACTTTTCCATTCATTTTTCTAACCACAGATTTAACCGTGCGCATCTTCGGCCAGCGTCTGGCACGCCGGATTATTTTTTGGGTAATGTTGCCTGCTTTATTGCTCTCTTATATCTTATCGGTCGTTTTCCACAACGGCAGCTGGACAGGCTGGGGCGCATTGGCTGCATTTAATTTATTTGTATTCCGCATTGCTTTGGCAAGCTTTTCCGCTTATGCTGTCGGCCAATTGTTGGACATTTTCGTATTTAACAAACTGCGCCGTTTGAAATCGTGGTGGATTGCGCCGACGGCTTCCACTTTTGTCGGCAATGCAGTTGATACCTTGCTGTTTTTTGCTATCGCTTTTTACGCCAGCAGCGATGAATTTATGGCTGCGAACTGGCCGCACATTGCTTTTGTAGATTATCTGTTCAAACTGGTAATTTGCATGCTGTTTTTCTTACCGGCTTATGGCTTTATCTTAAATAGCTTAACCAAAAAACTCACTGAGTTACGCTTTACCGAACGGCCTGTTTCCATCCAGCCTGAATAAGACAATGCCTGTCTGAAACCTATGTTTTCAGACAGGCATTATCGATTCTGTCAGTTTAACAGCACATTTAGATGTATAAGTCGTCTATAGCAAATAAACTTAAATTGCTGCATGGCTCGCCGCTTTGTATGAAAATTTGAGTTTCACAGCTATAACATTCAACGTTCCTATAAAAATACAGAAAACCCTGCTTAATATCTAAGCAGGGTTTGTCGCAGAAATAATTCTGAAATTACTCGTCCGCGCCGGTATAAGGGCGAACGCTTACAGTTTTACGGTTCAAGCGGCCTTTTACGGCGAATTCCACATAACCATCTACTTTAGCAAACAGAGTGTGGTCTTTGCCCATGCCCACGTTTTCACCGGCATGGAACTTGGTGCCGCGTTGGCGGACAATAATAGAACCCGCAGGAATCAGTTCTTCACCAAAGGCTTTCACGCCTAGGCGTTTGGCTTCTGAATCGCGACCGTTTTTAGAGCTACCGCCAGCTTTTTTAGTTGCCATTTGTGTTTACTCCTAAAAATGTTAAAAAATTAAGCGATTGCCACGATTTCGATTTGGGTGAAATTTTGGCGATGGCCTTGGCGTTTTTGATAGTGTTTGCGGCGGCGCATTTTGAAAATGCGGATTTTCTCGCCACGGCCATGGGCTACCACTTTAGCCGTTACTTTCGCACCTTCGATAAAAGGTGCGCCTACTTTTACAGACTCGCCGTCAGCAATCATCAAAACTTCAGTCAGTTCGATTTGGCTGTCGAGTTCGGCAGGTATCTGTTCTACTTTCAATTTTTCGCCAACGGCAACTTTGTATTGTTTACCGCCGGTTTTTACGACCGCGTACATACTCAACTCCATGAGAATTTGGTTAACAAATACTGCGTTTACACACAGAATCGGCGATTTTATTATGTTTATTGGTTTTTGTCAAAGACTTATCTAAAAACAACCCGGCTTTTTCGATTGCTGCATTTCAAGATGGTTACTGATATAATTGCGCGCTGTATTTTTTATTGCTGATCCGGCCCGCAAGGGCAAACTGCCTGAACCGAAAGTTCATCATGCTCGAAAACCTGCCTTATTTTCAAAAAAATCTTGAAGCTGATTTAGGTCGCGTCAATGTCGTGATAAACCGCGCCGTGCAATCGGAAGTGGCGCTGATTTCGCAAATCGGTACTTACATTATCAGTGCCGGCGGCAAGCGCTTGCGTCCGATTATCACGATTCTGGCAGGAAAATCGCTGGGCTATGATGATGACAAACTCTACTCGCTTGCCGCAATGGTGGAATTCATCCATACCTCTACCTTGCTTCACGATGATGTGGTAGACGAAAGTGAGCTGCGCCGCGGCCGCAAAACGGCCAATAATCTGTTTGGCAATGCTGCTGCCGTGCTGGTGGGCGATTTTCTCTATACACGTGCGTTCCAACTGATGGTTGGCTCCGGCAGCATGAAAATTCTGGAAGTGATGGCGGATGCTACCAACATTATCGCCGAAGGCGAAGTGATGCAGTTGATGAACATCGGCAATACCGACATCACTGAAGCGGAATATGTACAAGTTATCCAATATAAAACAGCCAAACTGTTTGAAGCGGCGGCGCAAGTTGGCGCGATTCTGGCAGGCGCATCACCCGAACACGAGCAGGCGCTGAAAGACTACGGTATGTATGTCGGTACAGCTTTCCAAATGATTGACGATATTCTCGATTATTCTGGCGACACAGTGGAAATCGGTAAAAACGTGGGCGACGATCTGGCCGAAGGCAAGCCAACATTGCCTTTGATTTACCTGATGCGCCAAGGCAGCGCTGAAGCAGCTGAAGACGTGCGTACCGCATTGCAGAATGCGGACCGCAGCTATTTCGAAAAAATCCACCATCACGTTGTCAATTCTGATGCGCTGGCCTATTCCACCGAGCAGGCGCGTATTGCAGTGCAACAGGCGCTGGCTTCTTTGGATAAACTGCCCGATAATGAAGTTACCCAAGCCATGCGCTCTTTGGCCGAACAATCATTGGCCCGCATTTCTTAAACTTGTACAGCCTCGCCGTAGTTCAACGGATAGAACGTATGCCTCCTAAGCGTAAAATACAGGTTCGATTCCTGTCGGCGAGGCCACCGAATTTTCAAGTTTAAAGGCTGTCTGAATCATGTTCAGACAGCCTTTAAACTTATCAAAAAGGATTATGCTTTGAAAGATTTGTTAGCCCACCTTATCGCATTAGAATCCGAGCTTCACCACAACGGGATTTTGTGCTCCGCCGAACGCCTGCAAGTATTACTGCATCCTCGGTTTCACGAGATCGGCCGTTCAGGCAACCCTTACACAAGAGAAACGGTTATCAATTATCTGACAAGCTGCACTGAAGCATCGCCCACCCATTCGTTTTACCACCGCATACACAGCCTCGGCCCGCAACAAGCCCTGCTTACATACCTTTCTGTTTCCACTGATTCTCAAAATACCCGCTTCTACACTTGGCGTTCATCTATTTGGATTCTTGATAATAAACAGTGGCAACTGTTTTACCATCAAGGCACACCGGCTTCAACTGAATCCATGAATACAGGGGCTTAGGAAGCAAAATCACCAAATACAGTGATAAGCTTCTGAAATGGAATTAAAAAAACAAGTATCAAAAGTTCAGCAAAATTACCGAACCCAAATTCCGCCAAACTGACAGGAATCAGTGTCAGAAGCATCAACAGTCTGTACCTGAAGTTGCACCGGCGTTTGGCTGAAGAATGCGAGCGACAGACACCTTTGTGCGGTATCATGGAATTGGACGAATCCTATTTCGGTGCCAAGCGTGTTCGTGGCAAACGCGGTCGCGGTGCGGGCGGTAAAACCATCGTTTTTGGTATTCTGAAACGCGGTGACAAAGTGTATACCGAAATCGTCCCCGATGCCTCTAAAGTCACGCTGCAAAAGGTCATCAGAGGCCATATCCCGGTAGATAGCGTCATCAATACCGAGGGTTGGCGCGGCTATCAAGGATTGGTTGACATGGGCTTTGCGAAGCATTTCAGAGTGCATCACAGTGACAATGAGTTTGTCCGCTGTACGCAGCATATCAACGGTATCGAATCCTTTTGGAGCTATGCCAAGCATCGTTTGGTACACTTTAACGATGTGCCAAAGCATACATTTTACTTACATTTAAAAGAAACCGAATTCCATAAAAGAAACAACTTCCGCTTCAACCATAAGCATGATGATTTGTACAAAGAGCTGTTTAGAATGTTGTACGAGAATCCTTAAAATGAATATTGCTTCCAAAGCCCCTAAATTATCCACCGCCAGCGCTACGCGCCTAAACAATGCTTTACCCACCACCTCTGTAATAGAATCTGCGCTTGAAAGTTTCTACCCAGGCTAACCATATCATTTAGCGACTTGGCCGTATACGCTGGCAAATCAACCATCCAAGCCGACACATCAATGATTTTCTGAATATTTTCCCATTAACACTCCAAAGCATGATCACAAAATGAGATGAAATAGATTAGCCTTCAATATCACACCAAAGCAAATGCCTGTCTGAAAGGTCTTTCAAACAAGCATTCATTATTTATTTGGATTACATATGTCGCTTAAGCCAACCTTCCATAAATCGGCATAAAATTCCAGCGGTCCCAATTACCGCCACCATACGGGAAACGTGAAATGCCGTCACAATAGGTACGCCAAGTTGCAATACTTTTGCAGTAATCGTCATTTCTGCAACCCCTCCCGGCGATAATCCTAAACCTAATGTAGGCAATGGAATTCCACTGATACTTGCCACAATATAAGTCGCTAGAGCGGTGAGTGCCAACGACATGGTTACGCTGACGGCTACAACACTTAATAAGCGTGGTGCGCTTTTAAAAAAACCCTGTGAAAATTTGTTACCCAAAGCCCAGCCGATAAGTAGTTGGCCGATTTTGGAAATCACTGGCGGCATAGCAGATAAATGAATGTCAGAAATTGTTAGCAAAATCGCTATTAAAAGAGGACCGAATGTCCATGGATTCGACCAACTGCGCCATTCAAAAAAACGGGCAAACGCATAAGCCAAACCAAACAACAGCAATAAGCCGCCCCAATGTATCTGTGTGTTTTGCTGCAATACGCTGTTGTCTATATTTTGATAGCCCATATACTGGTAAAAAAACGGCACAATGGTTACGATCATCAACACGCGTAAAGAATGCGCCGATACTACCTTGTCGACTTGTGCGCCTTTCTGATCGGCCATATGTGCCATTTCACTGGCTCCTCCCATAGCAGAAGCAAACCAAGCGGTTACAAAATCCACACCGGCAAAACGGTAAAGCAGCAAGCTCCCGATTACGCCCAAGGTAATGGAAAACACCATGCCCAAAAGCAACCAGAACCAATATTCGAGCAACAGAACAGCCATATCAGGAGTGAAATATAGACCTAAAGAAACCCCGATAATGGTTAAGCCCGCTTTGCGGCACAATCCCGGCGCATTTACAGGTAGGCCGTTCAGGCTCAATACGGCGGTTGCCAGCAAAGAACCAAGCAGCCACGGAATCGGAAGACCTACTGTGTTAGCCACTAATGCGCCGACGAAAGCCCCTGCCAAACCGATAGGATATTTGGTAAATGTTGTATTCATTTGCGCAATTTACCTATACTTTAGAACCATACTGCAACTTCCCGACAATATATAACAAAAAACTGCATACGGTACATATTCTTAATGAAACCATATGCAGTTTGCAATCATATTGCTAACAGTATTAATCCGCTTTACGGCGGCGCAGCCAACGGTATATCGGCAGTAGAACCATAAACGCAGACAGCACCCATAACGCCTGCACAATCACACCATTGAATAGAATACCCACATCGCCTTGCGAAATAGACAACGCACGACGTAGGCTTGATTCCATCAGCTCGCCTAATACATAACCCAAAATCAAGGCCGAAAGCGGAAAATGCAATTTACGCAAGATATAACCGAAAATCCCCAAACACACCATCAAAATCAAGTCGAAAGTCGTACTGTGAATCGCATACACGCCTACAAAGCTTACTGCCGCAATGGCCGGAATCAAAATATAGTTCGGCACATTCAGCAACTTGGCAAAAAAGCCTACCAAGGGAATATTGAGTACCAGCAAAATTACATTACCGATAAACAGAGAGGCAATCAATCCCCACACAATATCAGGCTGCTCGCTGAATAATTGCGGGCCGGGCGTAATATTGTAAAGCGTGAGTGCGCCCATCATTACCGCAGTCGTACCTGAGCCGGGCACGCCCAAAGTCAGCATGGGAATAAACGAACCGCAGGCAGAAGCATTGTTGGCTGCTTCGGGAGCCGCAATGCCGCGCAAATCGCCATTGCCGAAATCGCCTTCTTTACCGGCAATTTTTTTCTCGTTGGTGTACGACATCGCGCTGGCAATGGTTGCTCCGGCACCCGGCAAAATACCGATAAAGAAACCGGCCACACCGCTTCGCACAATCGCACCCAAGCTGAACAAAAATTCTTTCAGGTTAAACAAAGTGCGCTTGCCCTGCTCCAACGCTTTTTGGCCTTTTTCAGTATGCTCCAGCATAATTAAAATTTCACTGATGCTGAAAAAGCCGATAACGATGGTGGTAAACTGAATTCCGTCCGACAAATTAACCGAATCAAAAGTAAAACGGTACACACCGGTTACGGCATCCACACCCACCATAGCCAGACTTAAGCCGATCAGTGCTGCCACGCCGGTTTTTACAGGCTGGTCGCTGACCAAACCGCTCAAGCAGGTAATCGCAAACACCATCAAGACAAAATATTCCGCAGGGCCGAATGCAATGGCCCAATGAGCCAGCAAAGGGGCAAACAGAACGACACCGATGGTTGCAATCAGGCTGCCGACAAACGAACTGGCCGCCGATAAAGACAAGGCAATGCCCGCCTTGCCCTGCTTGGCTAAGGGATAACCGTCAAGCGTGGACATAATCGCCGCAGCATCTCCCGGCACATTGAGCAAAATGGCAGAAATCCTGCCTCCATACTCACAGCCGAGATAAACCGCAGCCAGCAAGATTAAAGCCGAATCCGCAGGTAATCCCAAAGCAAAAGCAAAAGGCAGCAACAAAGCTACGCCGTTAATCGGCCCCAATCCGGGCAACATGCCGACGATGGTGCCGATAAAAGCACCGATCAATGCCAGCAGCAGGTTTTTCGGCATCAAGGCCACCTGAAAACCCGACATTAAATATTCTAAAGTTTCCATTATTTATATACCCCCGCCACTTATCCGAAAAAGCCCAATGGCAGCGGCACATCAAGCAATGAGTTAAACAGTAGATACAAAAGTCCGCCCAGTATAACACCGGTAATAGCACAATAAAGAGTTTTGCCGCCGAACAGTTTTCCTACACCGAAAGCCATCAAGGCGGTAGCGATGGGAAAGCCAAAAATTTCAAACAGAACCGCATAAGCAGCCAAAAATACAATACACAAACCGACTTTTTTCAAAATAGCCGGCGTGTAACCTAAATCAATATGTTCGCCGCGCGGCCGTATAATCAAAAACAGGCAGCATAAAGCAAGTAGGGAAAGAATCAGTACAGGATAAGGCCTCGGTCCTAAAGGGTCATAAGCAATCGGAGCCGTATAACCCCATGCCAAATACAGAAGACCGAGCACCGTCAATAACAATGCTCCAGCAAAAAAGCGTTCGATTATCATACGCTCTAACTCCGTTGAAAAGCCGTTGATAAGTATTGTTTACTCTGATAACGTTAAAAAAAATAATAAAAACCGGCAACCGTGGTTGCCGGTTTTTATTGTCACTTAGTTAACTCAAATTCTTTAGATAATACACGCATTTCTTCAGTGGCCTTCTCCACATATTGCTTCAATTCTTCACCGGTCAGTTCAAACGGCAACAAATCACGTTGCGCGCGCAGTTCTGAGAATTTCGGGTCTTTCAGCATAGTATCGAAGTGTGTTTTCCACCACTGGTAAGATTCCTCATTTACCTTCGGCCCCATGTAATAGCCGCGGATAACCGGCCATTCCACGTCATAACCCTGTTCTTTTGCAGTGGGAATATCTTTCAGACGGCCTTCCAGTCTGTTCGGGGCAAACACGGCCAAAACGCGTACTTTTCCGGATTCGATGTGCGGCCCCATTTCGGCGATACCCGCGCTGACCACGCTGATATGATTTCCCAAAACCGCAGTAACCGCTTCACCGCCGCCTTCCAGCGCCACATAAGTCATGTCTTTCGGCTTGATTCCGGCTGCTTTAGCCACCATCGCCGTTTGCAGCCAGTCTTGGCCGCCTACGCTACCGCCCGCGCCGAAGCTGATCGACTTAGGATCTTTTTTCAAAGCATCAACCAAATCCTGCAAATTTTTCAAAGGAGAATCTGCATTCACGGCGACCATACCGTAATCGGTACCGACGGCAGCCAGCCAGCGTACATCTTTCTCCGAATACTGGCCGAATTTACCTTGCGCCAAATTCAGCAGCGAACCGGTAGAAAACGCTACGATCGCATCATTATTGGCCGGGTCGTTCGCAACGATTTTGTTATAAGCCACGGCACCCACACCGCCCGGCATATACGTTACGCGCATCGGTTTATCCAATTGGCCGGTATCTTTCAAACCGCTTTGTGCCAATTTACAGGTTAAATCAAATCCGCCGCCCGGTTTGGCCGGTGCAATACATTCAGGCTTAGACGGAGCACCTGCTTCCGCCTTATTTTGATTACATGCGCTTAATGACAATGCAGCCGCAACTGCCAAGCTTAAATAAGAATATTTTTTTAATTTCATCTTTGTTTCTCCGGAAGAGGTATGTGTATTAAGATTTGCTAAGCGAATTGCCAACCCTTATTTCAAGTGTAATAAAGCTCTTAACCTAGCCTAATGTAAGACTTAAGGCACAGAAATTAAATGAGAACTGCAGTTTTGTCAACTTTATTCAATTTTTGTGAAATTTTATGTCTCATCTGAATAATTCTTAACATATTAAAGAAATCACTACGGCAAATAAACTTATTTATCGATACACATTTGAAACAACCAATCTATATCTGTGAGCTGTTGTTGGCTCAATGATGCCTTTGACAATGCCTTTAACCCAAGCCCATTTCTTCTTTTATGAAAATCGTATTATCGATCACCGCGCTCTGCTTTGTGATGATTCGAAATTCCATCCAAGTACCAAATATTTGACGTTAATACTGAAATCAAACAGCCCGAGGGCAAGCTGTTTTTCGGAGTATAACCATAATGTTGGTAAGGGATTTTCTGAATCCGCTTTACGTCTAAATAAACAATTCGGAGGCTACGACGGATACGGCGGAACAACAGCTTCAGCAGGTTTTTTCGGAGTTTTATATCTATCTCGGGGTGTCAGTTAATATTTTTCTACAGATGATATGCCGTTTCAATGCATTGTATATGGCAGTAGTTAGGAACAACCGAAGCATTACCACTCTTTCATGACAATAGTTATTAGGATGGTATGTAACATCTTCGAGCAGGGCTTACGGGCTGATTTTGCGCATTTTTTGTTATTCTGGAGGAGATAGTGATGCCGAATTCCTCTTCCATTCCGCAAATAGTCCGCCCTTGATGAAGTTTTTCGAATTACAAATTGTTTGAAGTCTTCTGAATAAACTATGTAGAAAATTTATCGAAAAGTATGCTTTGCTATATATAACACCGTCAGACTCATCAACCTATCCGCTTAAACGGTGGTAGGCAAGCGAGCAGGCGTTTGCCGTAAGCATGGGTTTGGATTCGGGTGTCAAGGATGGTTACGCGGCCGTAGTCGCGCTCTGTGCGGATAAGCCTGCCCACGGCCTGCACCAACTTGATGCTGGCTTCCGGTACGGTAATTTCCATAAACGGTGTGCCGCCGCGCTGCTCAATCCAGCGGCTTTGTGTTTTTTCAATCGGGTTATCGGGCATGGAAAACGGCAATTTGGCGATGATAACCTGCACGCAGGCATCGCCGGGCAAATCCAAGCCTTCGGCGAAGCTGTCCAGCCCGAAAATGATACTGGGGCGGCCTGCTGCAATCGCTTCGTAATGCTTTTGCAACAGAACGGCTTTGGGGATTTCCCCCTGTATCAAAAGATAAGGCAAATGGCTTTCCGGCAAGCGCATGGCCACTTCGTTCATCTGTTTTTTCGAGGTAAACAACACCAGCGTGCCGATAGCTTCTTCGGCTGATACCAGCTTGGGCAGCCATTCGACAATGGCATCGGTGTGCGCATCCGGCGTTTTCGGGCTGGCGGCCAACGGCGGAATATAAAGCTCGCCTTGCCCGGCAAAATTAAACGGGCTTTGCAAAGCCAGCGTGGTGGTATCGGGCAGCCATATCAGGCCTGTTTGGCGCAACAGCAGGTCGAAATTGCCCAGTGAGCGCAAGGTAGCCGAGGTTAATAAGGCACCTGCGGCGCGGCGCCATAAACCGTTGGCCAGATGGCCTGCGCTGCTGATGGGGCTGGCATTGAATATATAGTCGTTTTTGTCGCCGGTTTTTCGCTCTACCCATTTGGCCAGCGGCTCCTGCCCTTCCTCCGGCTCGGTCGCCATCAATTCCCACACAGCGGCAATTTGTTCGACACGCGCCACAAAAAGGCCGAATTCGCCGGTGAGGCGGTCGATTAGCGGGCCGTCTTTGTCTTTATCGCGGCGTGCGGCGGCCAGCGCATCGCTTAAGCTATATATGTTTTTTAACAGGCTTTTGGCCGCGGTGTGCGTGTTGGAGACCAGCAAAGCCAAATCAGGCGGAATTTTGCCGTCTTCCCACAGCCAAACAGGGTCATTATCTTTGCCGCTTAAATCCAATTTCGGTTCGCTGCTAAGATGAAACAACCATTCAGACAGGCTTTCCTGCAAGCTGGCGGCGGCTTCATCGGCCAAGTTTGCCGGCTCGGTTTTGTCGGTCAGCGCGGCCACTTTGTTCACAATGGCGGGCAGTTTTTCCACCGTCCACATCGCCAGGTTTACCGAATGCTCCGCGGCGAAGCGGCTGAGGGCTTTTTTGGGCAGATGGTGTGCTTCGTCAATACAATAGAAACTGTTTTCAGGTGCGGGCAGTATCACGCCGCCGCCCATGCTGATGTCGGAAAGCAGCAAATCATGGTTGGCCACCACCACATCCACGGTTTCCAACGTTTCCCGCGCTAAGAAAAACGGGCACTCCGGGCGGTTGGGGCAGGCGGCTTTCAGACAGCCGTGCCTGTCGTTGGTCACTTGAAACCATAATTTATCGGGGATTTTTTCCGGCCAAGTATCGCGATCGCCATTGAAGCGGCGGGCGGCAAACTCGTCCGCCATTTTGCGCAAAGTATCCAAATCTTCCGAACTCGGTTTATCACTGAACATCACGGAAGGCACATCTTCAAAACCCAAAAGGTTGGTTTGCGCATTGGTTTGGGTGAGCTGGTAGAGCTTATAAGGGCACAGATAACGGCCGCGGCCTTTGGCGAGCGCGAAGCTTAATTCAAGGCCGCTTTTTTCCACCAGAAAAGGCAAATCACGGTTAACCAGTTGCTCCTGCAAAGCCACGGTGGCGCTCGATACAATCAGACGCTTGCCGCGCGTTTGCGCCATAATGCCGCCCGCCAGCAAGTAAGCCAGCGACTTGCCCACACCGGTGGGCCCTTCGATAACGGCGATACTTTCTCCCTCGCGCACGGGCGTTTCTTCGCCCTCTTCCCGCACTTTGCTGCGTGAAAACGCATTGGCCACGGCCGCAATCATTTCGCGCTGCGAAGGACGCGGCGTGAACTGCGGCAGGTTTTCGGAAATGGCGCGGTAATGGTCGCGGATGGCATTTTTTTCTAGATCGGTCAGCATGTTGGCGGCAATGAAAAGCGGGCCGGCAAGTATGCCCGCCCTCTGTGTGTATTTAAGGTGATATTTTAGCATTGAACAGTATGCCTGTCTGAATCCATCTTTTCAGACAGGCATTATTCAGCTACACCACCACATTCTGCGGCTTACCCTCTACAAACCGCTCCACATTTTCACGCAGAATATCAAACAAACGGTTGCGTGCTTCGATGCTGCCCCAAGCCATATGCGGCGTGACAATCAGGTTGGGCAGACGGGTTTTGAGCAGAGGGTTGCCGTTGCGCGGCGGCTCTTCGGTGAGCACGTCGAAACCGGCGCCGCCCAGCGCGCCGTATTTCAGCGCGGCAATCAGGGCGTGTTCGTCGACTAGGCCGCCGCGTCCGCAGTTAATCAGGATAGCGCCGGGTTTCATGTTTTGCAGCTCGGCCTCGCCTATCATATTACGCGTTTGCGGGTTGAGCGGGCAATGCAGGGAAACCACATCGGCGCTGCGGATGGCTTCTTCAAATGGCACATACCCTTCGCGCACGGTTGAAGCATGTTTGTGTTCCCCGAACACCACGTTCATTTTAAACGCCTCCGCATAACCGGCCAGCATCTTGCCGATATTGCCGCGCCCGAAAATCGCCAGTGTTTTGCCATTCAAATCACGCATGGGTGCGCCGAAGTGGCAGAAAAAACGCGCCTGCTCCCATACGCCAGCGGCCACGTCGCGCTGGTATGCGGGCAGGTTGCGCATCAGGGCAATCATCAGCATAAACGCATGTTCGGCCACCGATTCGTTGCCGTAAGCGCGGATGTTGCACACGGTTACGCCCGCTGCTTGGGCGGCTTGAATATCAACATTGTCATAACCGGTGGCGGCAATGGCAATCAGCTTGAGCTGCGGGTTGTCGGCGATATGTTGCGCATTAATCACCACTTTATTGGTAATGATGACATCGGCTCCGGCAATCCGTTCGGCGGTGTTTTCCGGCTCGGTGTAAGGATATTCGGTGAGCGTATGCGGGCATTCGGGTTGGAAAGCTTGGCCGGGCAAGGTATCTCGGTCGAGAATCACGATATTGAACATTTTTTGAGCCTTTTGAATCATTGCGTTTTAATATTTTTAAATAAAAATATTATTATCGATTTATTTTAACTAACAATAGATTAAGAAAATCACATGGGCTTTTTTAATCGCAAGTGATATTGTGTTTCATTATTAAAACACAAACCACTCTAAAATTATGTTGAAAACCATTACTTTTGCTATTTTACACTTCGGCGTTGCCTTCAGCATCGCTTATCTGCTTACCGGCAGCATCGGTATTTCCGGCGCGGTGGCACTGATTGAGCCGCTTGCCAATACCGTGGTGTTTTATTTCCATGAAAAAGCATGGAACCGCTATGAGCGCAAAAAAGGCATTCGTTCGCCCAAGAAAAGCAAAATCCCGCTGCACCAATGCGTAGGCAGCTGAACTGTGTTACGCTTCGGGCATTTCCAACCCGCAACAGTAAGGAGCGTTTATGAGCCTGAAGATTGAAGACATCGAAACCGGCAGCGGCAAAGAAGCCGTAAAAGGTAAAGAAATTACCGTGCATTACACCGGCTGGCTGGAAGACGGTACCAAGTTCGATTCCAGCATCGACCGCAGCCAGCCGCTTACCATCACTTTGGGCGTGGGCCAAGTGATTGTCGGCTGGGACGAAGGCTTCGGCGGCATGAAAGAAGGCGGCAAACGCAAGCTGACCATTCCGCCGGAAATGGGTTATGGTGCGCGTGGTGCCGGCGGCGTGATTCCGCCCAATGCCACGCTGGTATTCGAAGTGGAGCTGCTGAAAGTGCACGATTGACCGGTTTGCACCGTGGATAAGCCAATGCCTGTCCGAAAACGAGCTGTACGAGTTTTCAGACAGGCATTGTTCAATTCTTAATAAAAAATAAAGGCATACAGGCAAAACGATAAGCCGGGTTCTGTCGTTGGGCAATCATTCCTCTAGTCGCACCATTGCTGATGCGCTCCAGCAACCTACCCGAACACTCGGCGAGCAGCGTCATGGTGTTCTGTTTGGTCTTGCTCCGAATGGGGTTTAGCCTGCTGCGCCTTGTTACCAAGTGCACGGTGCGCTCTTACCGCACCTTTTCACCCTTACCTGTGCTGCGCAAAGCAGCCATCGGCGGTATTGCTTTCTGTTCCACTTTCCGTCGCATTGCTGCGCCCGGCCGTTAGCCGGCATTCTGCTCTTCGGAGCCCGGACTTTCCTCCCCGCAAGGCGCGAAGCCTTGCGCGGCGATTGCCTGTTTTACCTGTATGCGGCGGCGATTATAGCATGAAGTTGCAGCGGCATTGGGGTTCAGACAGGCATCATCCGTTTTGCGGCGGCGTTTCTTCTTCGGCCGGCACATAACCCGTTTGGGCTGCCATCAACCGCTCTTGCCGCCTGCTCAAGCGGTACCAACCGGCCAAGCGCAGGATAGCGAGTATGGCAATCCAGGGAAGGCACAGCGCTACAATCAGGTAGCGCGGATTAGAAAACGATACCACCTGCTGCCCGCCCGCCATCTTCACCACGGCCCACGCCCATTCCCATAGCGAACCCAATGAAAATGCCAGCACGGCAAGCAAGCCCAGCGTGGAGAAAAAGCCGATATCCATCACGCGCTTTTGCAACACGGTGCGGTTGAGCCGTAGCAACACCAGCAACCCGAAGCCCACAATCAGCACCATGCCGCCGTTTGCCAGCACTTGCAATCCGTTAAACGCGATTTCGGGCGCAACGGGCAGCCCGTCTTTGGGCAATTCCTGTTGGTTCAGATGCAGGCTTTTGGCCAGGTTGGCGGAAAACCCGTAAAGCATATCCGCCAACACAATCCACACCGGCAGCGATGACAATATTCTTCTCATTTTCAAATGTTTTCACTCTTGGCAACAAGGCGGCAAGTGTACCATTATCCGGCTCGGTATAGTTGATTGGTTGAATGAATGCGGTAACCGTGAACGCCATTTACACATATAAAGACCATGCAGAATCATGCCGTGGAATTCATTAATGTCCCCAACAAGAATGCCTGTCTGAAAGCTTTCAGACAGGCATCAAACCGTTTCCCTCTCCACCCGCCCTCATCCTTTACAAGCCGACACGCGGTTGTAACAATGCACGATACGCTTTTCTGCATCACTTGTACGGGGCATAAGTTGTACTTCTGCGGGATTCGAACCCTGTCGGGCAGCCCTTTGCCTTTACTCCGTATGAATGCTTTAAGCAAGCAGCTTGTGTGCCCGCTCTTAAATCGGATATTGCCTCCGTCCGACAGAATAGCGCAGCAGCGGTGCGTCAGTATTCCGCCAGCAATTCATATCGTGGTCAGATATTGCAGCATGAACCGGCTCATAAATGCCTGTCTGAAATCACTTTTTCAGACAGGCATCAACCGGCCCGACAAGCCGCCTGCGCCCCTGCGCAATCTGGGTTAAAATACCGCCAATCTTTCATTCTTCCAACGAGCAAACCATGGATCAGCACACCGAAACCGAACGTAATGTAGACGATGCCGAAATCGACAAATTCAGCCGCCTCGCCCACAAATGGTGGGATACCACGGGCGAATTCAAACCGCTGCACGACATCAACCCCCTGCGGCTGGGCTATATCGACCGGCACGGGCAGCTGGCCGGAAAATACGTGCTGGATGTCGGCTGCGGCGGCGGTATCCTGTCTGAAAGTATGGCCAAACTGGGTGCAGAAGCCGTAACCGGCATCGATATGGCCGAAAAGTCGCTGAAAATCGCCGAGCTGCACGCGCTCGAATCCGGCGTGGGCAACCTGAAATACCGCTGCATCAGCGTGGAAGATTTGGCCGCCGAAGCCCCGCACAGCTACGACATCGTAACCTGCATGGAAATGATGGAACACGTTCCCGACCCCGCTTCCATCATCCGCGCCTGTGCCAAACTGGTGAAACCCGACGGCATGGTGTTTTTCTCCACCATCAACCGCAACCCGAAATCCTACGTTCACGCCATTCTCGGCGCCGAATACATTTTAAACCTCGTGCCCAAAGGCACGCACGACTGGAAAAAATTCATCACCCCCTCCGAGCTCGCACGCATGTGCCGCCAAGCCGGCCTTGACGTGGTGGACACCAAGGGCATGGGCTACAACCCGCTGACCAAAGTTTATTCTTTAAACGACAACACCGATGTGAACTACATGATTGCCTGCAAACCGGTGTAAGCTTTTCTCCCGCTTCAACGCAACAATGCCTGTCTGAAAAAGTTTTCAGACAGGCATTGTTACTGTCGATGCTTTGCAAAACCGCCTTAACAAAAACCGGCCATTTCCTAAATATCCGTTGAAATACAGTCAAACCAGCCATTATACTTACGCTTTGTAATCGGAGGTAATTCCAATTACAATCAAAAAAATCAATTGCTTCGGCGTTCCACCATCATAAACACAACAGAGAATTTACGCGAAGGAACCATCATGAAAAAGACAGGCGTACTCAACGCGGAGCTGTCCAAACTCATTGCCTCATTAGGGCACGGCGATATGCTGGTCATCGGTGACGCCGGTTTGCCCGTGCCCCACGGCGTGCCTTGCATCGATTTGGCCGTCAGCTTAGGCGTGCCTAAGCTTAGGCAGGTGCTGGATGCGGTGTTACAGGAAATCTGCTTGGAAAAGATCACGCTGGCCGAAGAAACCGAAACGCGCAGTCCCGATTTATGGCGTTTCGCCCGCGACCACGCAGAAAATAACCGGATTCAAACCGACACCGTTACCCACGAAACGCTCAAGCAGCTTTCTCAAACCGCCCGCGCCGTCGTGCGTACCGGCGACGTAACGCCTTACACCAATATTATTCTTCACTCCGGAGTTCCGTTTTAATGAACCAGCCAAGATTATTGGTGGAAATGCGGCAAATCAATAAATCCTTCGGCCCCGTGCAGGTGCTGCGCGGTGTGGACTTTGATTTGCGCGCCGGCGAAGTGCATGCCCTGATGGGCGAGAACGGCGCAGGCAAATCCACTTTGATGAAAATACTTACCGGCATTTATCAGGCCGAAGAAGGCCGGGTATCGATTGACGGTCGTGAAGAAACCATCAAAACCCCTGTTGACGCACAAAAACTCGGCATTGCCATCATCCACCAAGAACTCAACCTGCTGCCGGAAATGACGGTGGCGGAAAACTTTTTTCTGGGGCGCGAAATCGTCAAACACGGCGTACTGCAAAAGCAGGAAATGGCCAAAATTGTGACCGAGCAGCTTGCCGCGTTGCAGGCCAACTTCGGCCCAGATACTTTGATTAAAGAGTTGTCGGTAGGCCAACAGCAATTGGTCGAAATCGCCCGTGCGCTTTCCATTGATGCGAAAGTCATCATCATGGACGAGCCGACCGCAGCCTTAACCGAGCCTGAAATCCAGCGGCTGTTTGTGATTGTGCGGCAGCTTGCCGAAAAAGGCGTCGGTTTGGTTTACGTGTCGCACCGTATGGAGGAAATTTTTCAAATTTGCCAACGCATTACCGTATTGCGCGACGGCATTTCAGTCGGCACTAAAGAGATTGGCGACACGCATTTCGACGATGTTGTCCGCATGATGGTGGGACGGGAACTGAACGAACGTTTCCCAGAGCGCGACAGCCGTATCGGAGAAGTGAAACTGCAAGTCAGCAATCTTTCAGACGGCCTCAACATCAGCGGTATCAGCTTTGAAGTGCGCGCCGGCGAAATTTTGGCGTTCGCCGGACTCATCGGCTCAGGCCGGACGGAAATCGCCAATACCCTATTCGGCCTCTCGCCGCTGACGGAAGGCGAAATCAAAATCAACGGCCAACCCGTTCAGATTAAAAGCCCGCGCCACGCCATCAACCACAAAATCGCTTACGTTACCGAAGACCGCAAAGCCAAAGGGCTGATTCTCGGCATGAGCGTACGCGAAAACAGCACGCTGGTGCATCTGCCCGTGAAAAACGGCATGGTCGACCGCGCCCGCGAAAAAAGCTACATCAAACAGGCGGTTGAGAAGCTGAAAATCAAAGTTGCCGACACCGAAGAAGCCGTGCGCCGTCTTTCCGGCGGCAACCAACAAAAAGTGGTGTTGGCCAAATGGTTGATGCAGTTGCCGGAAATTTTGATTCTCGACGAACCTACGCGCGGCGTGGATGTGGGCGGAAAAGCCGAAATTTATCGCATTATCAATGAATTAAGCCGTGAAGGCGTAGCCATCATCATGATTTCGTCTGAGCTGCCGGAAGTGCTCGGCGTGTCTGACCGCGTTGCGGTGATGTGTGAAGGCCGTCTGAACGGCATTTTGAATACCAAAGAGGCTGACCAGGAAAAAATCATGGCATTGGCAGCCGGAGGGAACGCAGCATGAAACAATTGTCTATCGGTGCCACCATCAAAAAGATGGGGCCGTTATTGGGGCTGGTGGTTTTGTCGGCCGTATTGAGCGCGGCCACGCCCAACTTTCTGACTTCCAACAATTTATTCAGCGTATTGCGCCAAGTAACCTACAGCGGCCTACTGGCTTTCGGCATGACGTTTGTGATTCTGATCGGCGGCATCGATTTATCGGTCGGCGCGATTTTGGCTTTGGTCGGCATCATCACCGCCAGCCTGATTCAGACAGGCATGGATCCGATTTTGGCTTCCTGCATCGGCATTTTGCTCGGTGCGGCTTGCGGCGCAGTAAACGGGCTGTTGGTATCGGTAGGCCGCATCGCCCCTTTTATCGCCACGTTGGCAACCATGATTCTCTTTCGCGGAATCGCGCAGGAATATTCACAATCCAAACCCATTACCATCAATGTGGACGGTTTCTTTAACGATATCGGCTCCGGCTATCTCTTCAATACCGTTCCCACGCCGGTCGTGTTGATGCTGGCCGTTTATTTCATTTTATGGTTTGTATTGAAAAAAACACGGTTCGGCCGTCATGTTTACGCACTCGGCGGCAGTGAAGACGTCGCCCGTATTTCCGGCCTGAAAGTAAAAAGCCTGAAACTTTGGGTTTATACCCTGTCGGGTATTCTTTCCGCCGTAGCAGCTTTGGTAGTTACCAGCCGCCTCTCTTCCGCCAGCCCCAACGCCGGCGTGATGTACGAATTGGACGCAATTGCCGCCGTTGTGCTGGGCGGAACCAGTTTGTCGGGCGGACGCGGCTGGCTGTTCGGCACATTGGTCGGCGTGGTGTTGCTCGGCGTATTGAGCAACGGCCTGAATCTGCTGAACGTATCGGCCAATTACCAATTGATTATCAAAGGCGCGGTTATTTTGTTTGCCGTATTGCTCGACCGCAAAAACGCCTGATTTTTACCCCAACCTCGAATGGAGAACCACCATGAAATTTTTACGTAAAGCCTCAGCCTTATTGATTACCGGCGTTTTGCTGGCTGCCTGCGGCCAACAGCAAGCCGATAACAAAACCGCCGCCTCTTCCGCAGCTGCTGCCGGCGACACCGTAGGCTTGGCGATTTCCACCCAAAACAACCCGTTTTTCGTCAGCCTGAAAGAAGGAGCGCAAGCCCAAGCCGACAAACACGGCTTGAAACTGGTGGTGGTTGATGCCAACGACGATTCCGGCAAACAAGCTGCCGGCATTGACGACTTGCTGCAACAGAATATCAAAGTGCTGCTGATCAACCCGACCGATTCCGAAGCCGCTGCCGCTTCTGTAAACCGTGCTGCTAAAGCAGGTATTCCCGTGATTTCGATCGACCGCTCCGTGAAAGGTGCCGATGTGGTTTCCCATGTAGCGTCCGACAACGTTGCCGGCGGTAAAATGGCAGCCGAATTTATCGTAGGCAAACTGCCCGAAGGAGGCGAAATGGTTGAATTGGAAGGCATTCCCGGCTCCTCTGCCGCACGCGAACGCGGCGAAGGCTTCCACCAAGTGATAGACGGGCAGCAAAAAATCAAAATCGTCGCCAAACAACCGGCCGACTTCGACCGCACCAAAGGTCTGACCGTGATGGAAAACATTTTGCAAAGCCATCCGAACGTAAAAGCCGTATTCGCGCACAACGACGAGATGGCTTTGGGCGCGGTAAAAGCTTTGGAAGCAGCGAATAAGAAAGACGTTATCGTGGTCGGTTTTGACGCGACAGACGACGCCCAAGCCGCAGTTAAAGCCGGAAAAATGGCCGCTACCGTTGCCCAAAAACCGACCAAAATCGGCGAAATCGGGGTAGATGCTGCGAAAAAAGTGATTGCCGGCGAAACCGTGGAAAAATCGATTCCGGTGGAGTTGGAATTGATTAAACAATAAACCATTGCTACAACAACGCATCCGAATCAGCAAATGCCTGTCTGAAAAACTTTCAGACAGGCATTTGCTTGTTTCAAACCAAAGCTTGCCCAAAATATAACGGGCTGATCATTCAACATTCAAACTGTATTTCTTCAGCTGATAAGCCAACGTAGCGCGGCTGATATTCAGTTTGCGCGCGGCTTCTGAAATATTGCCGCCGCTGCGGCGCACGGCTTCCTGAAGAATATCGGCAACCCAATGCTCCAAGTCAAAACCCTGCTCCAGCAGCTGGCCGATATACGCATTTTTGCGGTTTGCGTCCATGCTGGCGGAAAGTGCGTCGCCGGCGATGCTGAAATAATCGGAACCGGGCGTAAAATGAGGAAACAGATTTTGCGCCTCCACAAAGTGATTGTGTTCGGTGAGGATAATGCCGCGTTCGATGACGTTTTCGAGTTCGCGGATGTTGCCCGGCCAGCGGTGTTTGAGCAGCAGTTCGCGCCCCTGGTCGCTGATGCCGAGTATTTTTTTCTGATAAATCGCGCTGTATTTGTCGAGGAAATATTTGATAAGTATGGGAATATCCTGCTGACGCTCGCGCAGGGGCGGGATATAGACGGGGAAGGTGTTGAGGCGGTAATACAGATCGGCGCGGAATTTGCCGGCGGCAACGGCGTCGGCGAGGCTTTCGTTGGTGGCCGCTACCAGCCGCACGTCTACTTTGCGCACTTGCGTGCCACCCACGCGTTCAAGTTCGCCTTCCTGTAAAACCCGCAGCAGTGCGGCTTGGGCGCGCGGCGACAGTTCGGCCACTTCGTCGAGAAAAATGGTGCCTTTGTCGGCGCGCTCGAATTTGCCTGCTTTGCTTTGTGCGGCACCGGTAAATGCACCTCGTTCGACGCCGAAGAGTTCGGCCTCTATCAGTTCGGGCGGAATGCAGGCGCAGTTGATGGCGACAAAGGGTTGGTTGCTGCGGTCGCTGCCTGCGTGCAGCCCTTTGGCGAAGGCTTCTTTGCCGACGCCGGTTTCGCCTTCGAGCAAGACGGCCACTTTGCTTTTGGAGGCTTTGTTGAGCATCTCGCACACATGGCGGAAGGCGGGCGATTCGCCCACGGCGTCAAACAGGCTGTCTTGCTCGAGCAGGTCGTTGTGTTTGCGGTGTTTGAGTTCGTCCAACTCGCTGCGCAGGCTGAACAGCTCTTCTTCCACCGGATCGGGCAGCATGGAGCGTTCCAGATCGGTGGTTTCGTCCCATTCTTCCACGGGTTTGCCGATGATGTGGCAGTGCGTATGCCCCATGGCTTCGCATTGGGTTTCGGTAAACGCAATCTGCTTGCCCATGAAATAGCTGCTGTAACCGCTGGCATAGCCCAGCAAACTCCAACAAACCGGCTCTTGGCTGATGCCGTTTTTCTTTTTGTGGTACGACACTTCAAACGAATCTTCCCAAGCGAATTCGCCGTAAAACCTGCCTTGTTCGATGTCGATATCCAGCGTAACGGGCGTGACTTTCACCATGCCGCGCACGGTATGCAGTTGCGGCCCGACTAAAAACGCTTCCGTCGGGTCGCTGCTGGGCCGCACTTTTTTGGCGATTTCGGCATCTTGCACGCCGGCATAATAGCCGTAACGCATGAAAAAACGCTTCGCCCGCTCTTTGCCTAAAGATTCGACCAAATCTTCGCGCAGCCGCCATAAGGCATAGGCGTGGCTCAACAGCATGCGTTGTTCGCAAAACCATATTTTTCCGTTCTCCACATCAAACCTGATACGGTCGATCAGGTCTTGATTGGCTATCTGCCGTGGTTGTTGTAGCGGCATAGCATTGCTCCTTTGTAAGCATGATTCAGACGGCCTTTATCGTTTGTTTGTTATCTGATGCCTGTCTGAAAAACAGGTTTTCAGACAGGCATTTAATGGCTCCTTGCTTACTAATATTCACACCTATGAAAAATTTGTCAAATATTTCAATTATTTTAATCACTCGTATCACTATGTTTTATATACATATTTTCAAAACCGTTTGATTATTTGGTGAAATCGTCGCCAACACTTCATCAAATGATGAAAGATTTTTTCCAGTCAAGCTTCATATCCGAAGCGGAATATTTTTTATTTCCTTAACTATCAATGTGTTGTACCTAAAAATCGTGTTTGGCATCAAAAATGCTTTGCTTTCCGTATGGCCTTGCTCATTCAAAGAAAGGAAGTGGATGAATATGCAAACCAACGCACCTGCCAAATTGGTGAAATATGTCCGGGTGCGCAGCGAGCCGGATGCCCGCTTCGTAGAGTTCGACTTCGCCATCAACGACCCGTCGCTGTTTGTCGAACTCATCATGCCGAAAGACTGCTTCACAGTGTTTTGCAAACACAACCAAGTGATACACATGACAGCGGAACAAGCGGCGAAAAACGACGAAGAAGCCGCCAAATGGCGCTACGGCACCGAAGCCGAGCTGCGATAAACCATTCAAAACCAAAATAGCTGTGGCATGACGCGGTTTCAGACAGGCATCAACTAAGGCCGTCTGAAACATTCAGATTCACAGCAATAACAACCTCCCCGGAGGAGAAGGAGAAACAGAATGTCTTTGGAAATCAAAACCGCCACCATCGACCCCGTGCGCCAAACCTACGCGCACATCGCCCGCCGCTTCGGCGAGAAGCCCGCTTCCCGCTATCAGGAAGCCACTTACGACGCGCAGGCCGTCGCCAACTTTCACTACCGTCCGCTCTGGATGCCTGAAAAAGAGCTGAACGATCCCACCCATACCGCGCTGGTTATGCAGGACTGGTATGCCCTGAAAGACCCGCGCCAGTTTTACTACGGCGCTTATGTGCAAAACCGCGCCAAGATGCAGGATACCGCCGAGAGCAACTATGCCTTTTTTGAAAAGCGCAATCTGGCTTCATTGATTGAAGACAACGTGAAAACGCGCATCATCACCGGCCTCTTGCCGCTGCGCCATGTCGAGCAAACCGCCAACCTCAACATGATGTCGTGCTGCGCCTACGGCTACGGCACCGCCTTAACACAAGCCTGCCTGTATGCCGCCATGGACCGCTTGGGCATCGCCCAATACCTCTCGCGCATCGGCCTCGCGCTGGACGACAACAGCGGCGAATCCTTAGCCGTGGCCAAAAAAGCATGGATGGAAGATGCCGCGTGGCAAGGTGTGCGCGCATTGTGCGAAGAAATGCTGGTGCATAAAGACTGGGGCGAATTGTTCGTTGCCCAAAATCTGGTGGTAGATACCTTGCTGAACATCGTTTTCTATCAGCACTTCGACAACTGGCTCTCTGCAAACGGTGCGCGCGATATTTCCATGTTGACCGAATTCATGCAGGCCTGTCTGAAAGACCAAGCCGGCTGGGCAGACAACGTATTGAAAACGCTGGCGGCCGAAAGCGAAGCCAACCGCGATCAAATCAACAGCTGGCTGGAAAAATGGCAGGAAAAAGCCTTTACGGCCTACCGACCCATCATTGCCGACCTGTTTGGCGGCGAAGCCGACAATATATTGGCCGAAACCGACGCCCAAATTAAACAGCGTGCCGCAAAAACCGGATTAATCGAAAAAGGAAAATAAGCATGAGTTCAAAAGTTTATCTCGCCCTGCAAGACAACGACACTTCCCGCTACATCGTAGAAGCCGTAGAGCAAGACAACCCCGACGTGGTGGTGATCCACCAGCCCGCCATGATCCGCATGGAATGCGAAGGCCAATTGGTGGTGAAGAAGGCCACCGTGGAAGAAAAAATGGGCCAAAGCTGGGATGTGCAGGAGCTGCATCTGAACCTGGTTACCATCGGCGGCAATGTGGATGAGGATGACGAACAACTGACCTTAAGCTGGAACCGCTGAGCAAATAAACTTTGATTTCTGCTACGGCGTTGCTGCGCCTTGCCGTACTGCCTGTACTGTCTTCGGCTTGCGGCCTTGTATCAGAAATAAGTTTATTTGCCATTAACCATACCGCTTAAGGACAAAGAGGAGAAAAACAATGGCAAAACTGAATTTAAAAGACAAATACCGTTTGCTCACGCGCGATCTGGATTGGGATTTTTCCTACCAAGACCGCAAAGAAGCGTTTCCGTATGAAGACTTCGAAGGCATCAAAATCACCGACTGGTCAAAATGGGAAGACCCTTTCCGCCTCACCATGGATGCTTATTGGAAATATCAGGCCGAAAAAGAGAAAAAACTGTATGCCATTTTTGATGCGTTTGCCCAAAACAACGGCCAGTTAAACATCTCAGACCCGCGCTACGTCAACGCCATCAAGATTTTCCTGACCGGCGTTACCCCGCTCGAATATCAGGCTTACCAAGGCTACGCCCATGTGGGCCGCCAATTTAGCGGCATCGGTGCGCGCATCGCTTCGCAAATGCAGTCGATCGACGAATTGCGCCATGTGCAAACCCAAATCCATGCCATGAGCCACTACAACAAATATTTCGACGGCTTCCAAGACTGGAGCCATATGCACGACCGCGTGTGGTATCTCTCCGTGCCGAAATCCTTCTTTGAAGACGCCCGTTCGGCAGGGCCGTTTGAATTTTTGCTTGCCATCAGCTTCTCGTTTGAATATGTGCTGACCAATCTTTTGTTCGTACCGTTTATGTCGGGCGCGGCGCACAACGGCGATATGGCCACCGTTACCTTCGGCTTCAGCGCCCAATCCGATGAAGCCCGCCACATGACGCTCGGCCTCGAAATCATCAAATTCCTGCTCGAGCAACACGAAGACAACCTGCCGATTGTGCAGAAATGGATCGACAAATGGTTCTGGCGCGGCACCCGCCTGCTCTCTATCGTGGCCATGATGATGGATTACATGCTGCCGAATAAAGTGATGTCGTGGAAAGAGGCATGGGAAGTGTATTTCGAAGAAGCCGGCGGCGCGCTGTTTAAAGACCTCGAGCGTTACGGCATCCGCATGCCCAAATACAGCGATGTGATCGAGAAAGAAAAAGAGCATATCTCGCATCAGGCTTGGTGGATTTTCTACAACTTCGGCCACGCGGCGGGCTTCCATACTTGGATTCCCACCGATGAAGAGCTGGACTGGTTGAGCGAAAAATACCCCGACACCTTCGACAAATACTACCGCCCGCGCTGGGAATTGGCGAAGAAAATGGAAGCAGAAGGCAAACGCTTCTATTCCAGCGGCCTGCCGCAGCTTTGCCAAGTGTGCCAAGTGCCGATGGGCTTCACCGAAATGCACGGCGATGCCGGAGAAATCAGCTACCGCTGTGCCGAGTTTGAAGGCGAGCGTTACCACATGTGTTCAGACGGCTGCCACGACATCTTTATGGAAGAGCCTGAGAAATTCGTCCAATCTTGGCTGCCGGTACACCAGATTCTGCAAGGCAACTGCGGCGGCCCCGAGCTGGAAAAAATCCTCAGCGAGTATTACCGCATCAACGTCGGCGCCGACAATCTGGATATGAAAGACTCGCCCGACGAAAAACGCTGGAAAGAATGGAAAGGCGTGGCCTGACAAGCAGTTTAGCGAAACTCGCAAAGCTCGTTTTCAGACGGCCTCTTCATCAAAACACACAGCAAATAAAAGGTATCGTTAACCAACTTGAAAAAACACCGTACCCGCCATACTCGGGCTTGCCCCGAGTCTCTCCCAAACTTTTCGGGGCTCAAGATACGCAGGCTAAGCCCGAGTATGACGGTGGTGTGATTTGAATGAAGTTGGTTGACCATAAAAGAAAGAAAAGGAGAAACCATGCCAACTAAAGCCATCCATGAAAACTACCACGGCGACGTCCGCGACCGCCGCGAAAATTTCGGCGGCAACATCTTAGTGTATGTCGGATGGGACGAGCATCTGCTCTTCTGCTCTGCCAAAGCGTTCCCGCTCCCCCCTGCCATGACCTTCAAAGACTTCCGCGAACATGTGCTGACCGAAGGCTTTTCGCAGCATCCCGACTTCGAGCACATCAAGTGGGACGAAGTGCAATGGAAGCTGAACAACGAAGCCTTATCGCCGGACGACGATAAAACGCTGGAGCAGCTCGGTTTCGACCACAAATCCCTGCTGCGCTTCAAAACGCCCGGGCTGAACGGCTGGAACGGCACCGGCGTGTAGAAAGGGGGACATCATGAGCTATCAAGTAACGGTAGAACCCACCGGCGACGTCATCGAAGTGGAAGAAGGCCAAACCATTTTGGCCGCCGCCTTGCGGCAAGGCGTTTGGCTGCCGTTTGCCTGCGGTCACGGCACCTGCGGCACCTGCAAAGTGCAGGTGACCGAAGGCTACGGCGACCTCGGCAACGCTTCGCCTTTCGCCCTGATGGATGTCGAACGCGACGAAGGCAAAGTGCTGGCCTGCTGCTGCATGCCCGAATCGGATATGACCATCGAAGCCGATATCGACGTCGATCCCGACTTCTTGGGCTACACGGTGGAAGACTACACCGCCACCGTCACCGCGCTGAAGCCGCTTTCACCCACCATTCTCGGCATCACCCTGAAACTCGACCGGCCCATGAAATTTCAGGCAGGCCAATACATCAACCTGCAAGTGCCGGGCGTGGAAGGCACACGCGCTTTTTCGATTGCCAACCCGCCGTCTATGGCCGACACGGTTGAGCTGCATGTGCGCAAAGTCGAAGGCGGCGCGGCCACCACTTGGCTGCACGAAAGCCTGAAAGAAGGCGACGAGCTGCCGCTTTCCGGCCCTTACGGCCAATTCTTCGTGCGCAAGTCCGACGGTCAAGACGCGATTTTCATTGCCGGCGGTTCGGGCTTGTCCAGCCCCGAATCCATGATTTTGGATTTGCTGGAAGAAGGCGACAGCCGCCGGATTTACCTGTTTCAAGGCGCGCGCAATGTGGCCGAACTCTACCACCGCGAGCTGTTTGAAAAGCTGGCCGAAGAGCATGAAAACTTCCACTACATCCCGGCGCTCAACGCCGCCCTGCCGGAAGAAAACTGGGAAGGCTTCAACGGTTTCGTGCACGAAGCCGTGGCCGATTACTTCAACAACCGTTGCAGCGGCCACAAAGCCTATCTCTGCGGCCCGCCGCCGATGATCGAAGCCGCCATTACCACGCTGATGCAAAGCCGCCTGTTTGAGCGCGACATCCACATGGAGCGCTTCCTCACGGCCGCCGACGGCAGCGAAACACAAACCCGTTCGGCCTTGTTTAAGAAAATCTAAACCATGATTCAGATGTTCAGACAGGCCGTCTGAAAAAACCAAAACCCAATAACGAGGAGAAAGCCGTGAGTAAAAAACTTAAAGCGGCCATTATCGGGCCGGGCAACATCGGCACCGACTTGCTGATGAAAATGAAGCGTTCCGAGTGGATAGAGCCGGTGTGGATGGTCGGCATCGACCCGCAATCCGAAGGCTTGAAGCGCGCCCGCGACATGGGCATCAAAACCAGCGATACCGGCGTGGACGGCCTGTTGCCGTATGTGAAGGAAGACGACATCCGCATCGCCTTCGACGCCACGTCCGCTTATGTGCATGCCGAAAACAGCCGCAAGCTCAACGAGCAGGGCGTGATTATGATCGACCTCACGCCCGCCGCCATCGGCCCTTTCTGCATTCCGCCCGTGAATCTGAAAGCACACGCCGAAAAGCTGGAAATGAACGTAAACATGGTTACCTGCGGCGGCCAAGCCACCGTGCCGATGGTGGCGGCCATTTCCCGCGTTCAGCCGGTTAGCTACGGCGAAATCATCGCCACCGTGTCGTCCAAATCGGTCGGCCCCGGCACCCGCGCCAACATCGACGAGTTTACCCGCACCACCGCGCAGGCCATGGAAAGCGTGGGCGGCGCCAAAAAAGGCAAGGCCATCATCATCATCAACCCGGCCGAACCGCCTTTGATGATGCGCGACACCATCCACTGCCTCACCGAAAGCGAACCCGACCAAGCTGCGATTACCGAATCGGTACACCGCATGGTGGCCGACGTGCAACGCTATGTGCCGGGCTACACGCTGGTCAACGGCCCCGTGTTCGACGGCAACAAAGTGTCGATTTTCATCGAAGTGAAAGGCTTGGGCGACTTCCTGCCGCCTTTTGCCGGCAACCTCGACATCATGACCGCCGCCGGTTTGCGCACTGCCGAAATGTTTGCCGAAGAAGCGGCCAACGGCGTTTTAACCCTGCCTGCACGCTAAGGAGAGCGACATGGATTTAAAAGGTAAAAAAGTTACCCTGCATGATATGAGCCTGCGCGACGGCATGCACGCCAAACGCCATCAGATTTCTTTAGACGAAATGGTAAACATCGCCACCGGCCTCGACGAAGCCGGTATGCCGCTGATCGAAGTAACCCACGGCGACGGCTTGGGCGGCGCTTCGCTCAACTACGGCTTTCCCGCCCACAGCGACGAAGAATACCTCGGCGCCGTGATTCCCAAAATGAAGCAGGCCAAAGTGTCGGCCTTGCTGCTGCCCGGCATCGGCACTGTTGACCATCTGCTGATGGCCAAAGACTTGGGCGTGTCGTGCATCCGCGTGGCGACCCACTGCACCGAAGCCGACGTTTCCCAACAACACATCACCAAATCCGCCGAGCTGGGCTTGGATACCGTCGGCTTTCTGATGATGGCGCACATGGTGCCCGCCGCCAAACTGATCGAGCAGGCCAAGCTGATGGAAGGCTACGGCGCAAACTGCATTTACTGCACCGATTCGGCGGGCTACATGCTGCCCGAAGAAGTGGAAGAAAAAATCGGTGCGCTGCGCCAAGCGCTGAAGCCCGAAACCGAGCTGGGTTTCCACGGCCACCACAACCTCGGCATGGGCATCGCCAACTCGTTGGCCGCCATCAACGCCGGCGCCAACCGCATCGACGGCTCGGTAGCAGGCTTGGGCGCGGGCGCGGGCAATACGCCGCTGGAAGTGTTTGCGGCGGTGTTGGAGCGCATGGGCGTCGAGCACGGTACCGACCTGTTCAAACTGATGGACGTGGCCGAAGACCGCGTGGTGCCGATTATGGACCAACCCATCCGCGTCGACCGCAACGCGCTCACGCTGGGCTATGCGGGCGTGTATTCGTCGTTCCTGCTGTTTGCCAAACGCGCCGAAGCCAAATACGGCGTGTCCGCCCGCGAAATTCTGGTGGAGCTGGGCAAGCGCGGCACCGTCGGCGGGCAGGAAGACATGATTGAAGATTTGGCACTCACTATGGCCAAGCAGAAAGGCAAAACAGCATGAGCACATTAAGCAGACAACAAATCGAACAACTGGCCGAACATTTGGAAAACGCCGAATTGCAGGCTTATGAAGTGACCAAAATCACCGACGATTTCCCCGACATGGATTATGAAGACGCCTTCGACATCCAATGGGAAATCCGCCGCCGCAAAGAAGCGCGCGGCAACAAAATCGTCGGCATGAAAATGGGGCTGACTTCATGGGCGAAGATGAGCCAGATGGGCGTAGAGCATCCCTGCTACGGCTTTCTGGCCGACTATTTCAGCGTGCCCGAAGGCGCGGCGGTGAAGCACGACGAGCTGATCCACCCGAAAATCGAAGCCGAGCTGGCGTTTGTGACCAAAGCCGACCTGCGCGGCCCGGGCTGCCACATCGGCGACGTATTGGCCGCCACCGATTTCGTGATGCCCGCCATCGAAGTGATTGACTCGCGCTATAAAGATTTCAAATTCGATTTGAAATCGGTGATTGCCGACAACTCTTCTTCCAGCCGCTTCATTACCGGCGGTTGCGCCAAGCCTGCAAGCGGATTGGATTTGAAAACGCTGGGCGTGGTGATGGAAATCAACGGCAAAGTGGTGCAAACGGGCGCGGGCGCGGCGGTGCTGGGGCATCCGGCCGCATCGGTTGCCATGCTGGCCAATATGCTGGCCGAACGCGGCGAATATCTGCCGGCCGGTTCGTTTGTGATGATCGGTGCGATTACCGCCGCCGTGCAGGTGGAAAAAGGCGACTCGTTCTGCGTGCATTTCCAAGATTTGGGCAGCATCAGCGGCCGTTTTGAATAACTTTGTTGCGACAACCATTGCTTAATAACAGCACCGTCATACTCGGGCTTGACCCGAGTATCTCCAAACGTAACCGCAACGCAAGATACTCGGGTCAAGCCTGAGTATGACGGGTGAACTGTTTTGAAGCCGAATCATTATCGTTGTTTCAATAGAAACAAAAACCTAAAGAAAGGAAACAACCATGCCGATTATTCAAGTCCACATGATGGAAGGCCGTACCGACGAGCAGAAAGAAGCCGTGATCCGCGAAGTAACCGAAGCGATGGTTCGCGCCGTGGGTGCGCCGAAAGAATCGGTGCGCGTGCTGATCAACGAGATGCCCAAGCAGCATTTCGGCATCGGCGGCGAATCGGCCAAAGCCAAAGGGCGGTAATGTTTCAGACGGCCTGTCTGAAAAACAAGAGGCCGTCTGAAGACCGCGAAGGAGGAAACATGGGCTACACCGTATGCATAAAAGACCCGGGCGGTTCGGCTGTCTGCACGCGCAGCATCACCGTACACGAAGGCCAAACCTTGCTGGCCGCTTCCGAACAGATGGGGCGGCACGCCATTTCGGTGGGCTGCCGCGGCGGCGGATGCGGTGTGTGCCGGATACGGATTTTGTCGGGCTGCTACCGCAAAAAAGCGATGAGCAAAACCCACATCAACGAGCAGGATTTGGCCGAAGGCGTGGTGCTGGCGTGCCGGGTTTTTCCCGAAAGCGATATGGAAATCGTGAGCGAGCCGCCCCCGCCGCCCTACAACCCGTTTATTTAATTCATTCAAGACGACAACCACAAACCGAATAACGAATACAGGAGAAACATCATGAGAAAAGGTGTAATGCGTCCCGGACACGTACAAATCCGCGTATTGGACATGGAGGAAGCCGTCAAACACTACGGCGATTTGCTGGGTCTGATTCCCACGGGCAGCGACGAACAAGGCCGCCGCTATTTCAAAGGCTGGACGGAAGTGGACAGCTTCTCCGTTGTGCTGCGCGAAACCGACCATGCCGGCATGGATTTCATGGCCTTCAAAGTGGTTGACGAAGCCACCTTAGACCAACTGCGCCAAGAGCTGGTTGATTTCGGCGGTTTGGACGTACACGACATCCCCGCCGGCGAACTGAAAGGCTGCGGCCGCCGCGTGCGTTTTACCGCGCCCACAGGCCATGTGTTCGAGCTGTTTGCCACCAAAGACCAACCGGGCAAATACGGTGTGAGCAACCACAACCCCGAAGCGTGGCCGCGCGATTTGAAAGGCATGAAAGCCACCCGTTTCGACCACTGCCTGCTTTACGGCGACGATCTCGACCGCACGTTTGATCTCTTCACCCAAGTGCTGGGTTTCGGTTTGGCCGAGCAGGTGGTTACGCCCGAGGGCGCGCGGGCCGCACAGTTTTTAACCTGCTCGATGAAAGCGCACGACGTGGCTTTTATCCGCCACCCCGAAAAAGGCAAATTCCACCATGCTTCGTTTTACTTGGAAACATGGAACGACGTGCTGTTGGCAGGCGATTTAATCTCCATGACCGATACCTCCATCGACATCGGCCCGACCCGCCACGGCTTAACCCACGGGCAGACGATTTATTTCTTCGACCCCTCCGGCAACCGCAACGAAGTGTTTGCGGGCGGCGATTACTATTATCCCGACCACCCGCCCGTTACTTGGGATGTGGACAAGCTGGGCAAAGCCATTTTCTACCACGACCGCGTACTCAACGAGCGTTTCTTAACCGTATTGACTTAAGCGGCATGTTCAGACGGCCTGTCTGAAACCAAAGGCCGTCTGAAAATGAATAACCGCCATACTCGGGCGTTGCCCGGGTATCTCCCCGAGTTTACGGAAAGCCAAGATACTCGGGTTAAGCCCGAGTATGACGGCGGTTATTGATTAAGTATCGAGCGCGGTCTAACCGTTCTTTTCAGACAGGCATCAAGGCCGTCTGAAAAACTTGCACAAACCCTATCCCGAAATAGAGGCAGCAACATGAAAGAATTCAAACATTTTATCAACGGCGAATATGTCGGCTCCGCCAGCGGCAAAACCTTTGAAAACCGCAATCCGGTCGACAACAGCCTGATCGGCATGGTGCACGAAGCCGGCAAAGAAGAAGTCGATGCCGCCGTAGCCGCCGCCCGCGCCGCCCTCAAAGGCCCGTGGGGCAAGCTCACCCAAGCCCAGCGCATCCAGCTTTTGAACAAAGTGGCCGACCGCATCAACGAGCGTTTCGACGAGTTTCTCGAAGCCGAATGCCGCGACACCGGCAAACCGCGCAAAATGGCCGCGCACATCGATATCCCGCGCGGCGCCGCCAACTTCAAAGCCTTCTCCGAAACTCTGGCCAACCACCCCACCGAAGCCTTCCGCCTCGACACGCCCGACGGCACCGGCGCCATCAACATCGGCCACCGCACCCCCAAAGGCGTGGTCGCCGTGATTTCGCCGTGGAACCTGCCGCTGCTGTTAATGACATGGAAAGTTGGCCCCGCTCTGGCCTGCGGCAACACCGTGGTTGTGAAGCCGTCTGAAGAAACCCCCGCCACCACCACGCTGCTGGGCGAAGTGATGAACGAATGCGGCGTGCCGCCCGGCGTGTTCAACGTCGTGCACGGCTTCGGCCCCAATTCCGCCGGCGCGTTCCTCACCGAACACAAAGGCATCGACGCCATCACCTTCACCGGCGAAACCCGCACCGGCGAAATCATCATGAAAGCCGCCGCCGTCGGCCTGCGCAACATCTCAATGGAATGCGGCGGCAAAAACCCCGCCATCGTGTTTGCCGACTGCGATTTGGAAAAAGCCGTCGAAGGCACCATGCGCTCCGCCTTCGTCAACTGCGGCCAAGTCTGCCTCGGCACCGAGCGCGTGTATGTAGAACGCCCGCTGTTCAACGACTTCGTGCGCCGCATGAAAGAAGAAGCCACCAAACTCAAACCCGGCCGCCCCGAAGACCCCGAAGCCAACTTCGGCCCGCTGGTGAGCCAAGAGCACCGCAACAAAGTGCTGTCGTACTACAAGCTGGCCGTGGAAGAAGGCGCCACCGTAGAAATCGGCGGCGGCGTGCCCGACATGGGCGAAGCCCTCAAAGACGGCGCATGGGTCGAGCCGACCATCTGGACAGGTCTGCCCGACGACGCCCGCGTTATCCGCGAAGAAATCTTCGGCCCCTGCTGCCACATCCGCCCCTTCGACACTGAAGAAGAAGCCGTCGCATTGGCCAACGACACCGACTACGGCCTCGCTGCCGCCATCTGGACGGAAAACAGCAGCCGCGCCGTACGCGTGGCCGAGCAGATGGAAGCCGGCATCGTGTGGGTAAACAGCTGGTTCCTGCGCGATTTGCGCACCGCATTCGGCGGCGCCAAACAATCCGGCATCGGTCGCGAAGGCGGCGTACACGGCCTCGAGTTTTACACCGAGCTGAAAAACATCTGCATCAAGATGTAAGGCAGGCCGTCTGAAAGCGGGCTGTGCTAAACCCCGTAGGGCGGGCATCTCTGCCAGCCGCCAAAAACAGTACGTCCGTCATGCTCGGGCTTGACCCGAGCATCTCACAACGTTATCGAAACGCAAGATACTCGGATCAAGCCCGAGTATGACGGCAAGCAGGCGGGTTGAAATGCCTGTCTGAAAACCCGTAGGGCGGGCATCCCTGCCCGCCAACCAACAACCCAAGCGCAGTGGCAATCAGACAAAGCAACCAACAATGCCTGTCTGAAACCCGTAGGGCGGGCATCCCTGCCCGCCTCCCAACAACCCGACAACCCATAACAAAAGGCCGTCTGAAATTTCAGACGGCCTCACGGAGAAATACCATGACCCAAGACGACATCAAACGCTTCGGCACCATGCTCTACCAAGCCATGACCGGCCGCCAAGCCATCCGTCCGCTCACCGAACAAGCGCCCGACATCACCATCGAAGACGCCTACCACATCTCCCAAGCCTTCCTGCAACACCGCTTAGACGCCGGAGAAAAAGTCATCGGCAAAAAAATCGGCCTCACCTCGCACGCCGTCCAATCCATGCTCAAAGTCGACCAGCCCGATTTCGGCTTCCTCACCGACAAAATGGTCTTCAGCCAAGGGCAAGACATGCCCATCAGCCAAATACTGATGCAGCCGCGTGCCGAAGGCGAGATTGCCTTCGTGCTGAAAAAAGACCTCAACGGCCCCGGCGTGACCGCCGCCGACGTCATCGCCGCCACCGAATGCGTGATGCCGTGTTTTGAAATCGTCGATTCCCGTATCGAAAACTGGCAAATCAAAATCCAAGACACCGTCGCCGACAATGCCTCCTGCGGCCTCCTGATTCTCGGCGACACCGCCGTCAGCCCGCACCAAGTCGATTTACGCACCTGCGGCATGGTGGTCGAGAAAAACGGCAAAATCATCAGCACCGGCGCCGGTGCCGCCGCCCTCGGCAGCCCCGTCAACTGCGTTGCCTGGCTCGCCAACACCCTCGGCAGCTTCGGCATCCCGCTCAAAGCCGGCGAAATCATCCTCTCCGGCGCGCTGGTACCGCTGGAAAACGTGAGCACAGGCGATTTCATGTCGGTATACATCGGCGGCATCGGCAACGCTTCGGTGTTGTTTAGCTGAAGCGTTGCCGACGGCGTTTGTTTTGAAGTGGGATAAATATCTGAAACACCGTTCGTACGCTTACGCTGCTTGCCTCAAACCAACATTAAAGATGCCTGTCTGAAACCTTTTCAGACAGGCATTTCTATCATGATGATCTATATCGGTTTAGGCAGTATAAATATCCAACCATCTCAATAATGAACATTGATGATGACTTTATCTCGGTATTCGCCTGCGCGGTAGTCGGCAGAATCAACCGTGGCGTAAACATTATACGTTTGTGCCGAGCCGTTGCCTCTGCCGCTCACTCCGTTGCCTATGTCCCGGCTTGTCGCCGTATCGCCCCACACAGCCCCGTTCATGCCGGCGGCTGAGCGCAGCTGATATGGTATGCGGTCGGGATTGCCTGTTTGAACGGCTCTCATTTCTCCTGCTCCGCCGGAATGGCCGTTTGAAGGCATCAGGCCGATGTTGTAAGATGTGTTCGAGGTGCAGGTAACGTTGATGGAAGTCTGCCCCTGCAAATTGGCTGCCGTCGGGCCGACTGTGCCGATATGAATATCTTGCGGCGTATCGACACGGCAGTTTTGAATAACTGTGGCCGATACGTCAAATGGGAACCTTAAATTTCCGAAACTGCTTTCAGGGCAAGCTTTGGGTGTATCTTCGGACGTTTCGTAGAAGGTCATTGCTGTAGAGTTGCCGGCAAAGCTGGTCGTATAGCGCCCGGGTGCAATGCCGGTTTGAGCCGGATTCAGCTTGGCATAAACGGGAAACGTTATGGATTGGGGACGGAAGATGGAAGGAACCTCGATAACTTTATTGATAGATTTTCCGACACGCTGGTTGGTGGCTGCCAAAATAGTTGTATGGTTCGGATCTCCATAGAGATTATAGGTCAAAATCCCTGAAGCGCAGGAACCGTTGCGGCACATACGGCGGGGATCTAAGGCACGCGGTGTTACCCGACCACCATCTGCCGTCAGACAAACATTAAATTTTTGAGGGCTCCATTGGACGGCTGTTTTCTCGCATGTAACCGTTACTTGCGCCTGTGTTGTCCACGACCGGCCGTCAAGCCAATCGACATTGCCGAAGTTCACCGGCTCCATCGTTGCCGTACACTTTGCCCAAGCTTCTTGTGCGGGCAGCAGCCCCAGCAGTGTTGCGGACAATGCGGCGGCAAATAAGCGGGAGGATTTGCGTACCCGCTGTGGCTTTTTCGCTATTTTGTCGAGTTCGTACATATCGTTTCACCTAAATCAGGCAGGCTGCCTTTATATTGTTCCGCCCGATAGTCTATATCAAACCTGCATTCGCCGCCGTTTTCCGGCAGCCGCACCGTGAAGCGGTTGCGTCCTTCTGCCAAATGTTCGATAAATGCGCGCCCGTCAAAGCCGACTACGGCAACGGGTGTGCCGTCTTCCCGGTAAACCGTTGCGCCTTCTTGCACGACGGAGCCGTCTGAATGTTTCAGGGTTAGGGAAGCGGCGCGCATGATGTTGAGTTTGAAATCCACGGCCACGCCGGAGCGTTCGCCCGGAACTGCCCGAACCGCGGCCTGTTCTACCTGAACATTCTGCGGCAAATCGGTAATGTCGATATCCAGCATGTTTTGCTGGTAGGCGGATAAATTGGGTACGAGCAGCAGGCCTTTGCGGTTGGTTTTGCCGACGGTATTGTTAAACAGCTTAACCGGCACGCCGCTCATGCCGCCCGCACTCACTACGGCAAAGCTGTCGTTAACGGTGCGGGTGGCAAACACATCGCCGCGCATCAGCACCACGCCGCCGCGCACCCCCGCGTTCCAGTTGGTAACGCCGCGGGTGTTATATACGCTGCCTCTGAAATCGCCGTATTGGGTATCGTAGTTCAGATAGCCGTTCAGATGGCCTTGCCGCTTGGCGTGGCTGTTGCTTTGCTGCTGCCAGCCGACGTTCCAAGAAGGGCTGCCCAATCCTGCGGAAGATTTGCTTAAAGAGAGGCGGTGGGTTTGGTTGCTGCCGCCGTCTCTTTGGCTGCTCGCATTGGCCGAATAGCCTTTATCCAAACTCAGCGACACGCCGCCGTAGATACTGCGTTGTCGGCTGTTGCTGAAATTATGCGATGTGTTCAGATACACGCCGATGCGTTTGCCTACATTAAAATTCCAGTTGAATGTGCCGATTTTATCGGTTTGCCGCTCCGCGCTGCGCCTGTTGTGGAGGAAAGAAAGTGCGAATGCGCCCAACTTTCGGCTGCTCCAACCGAGCGAGGCGGAAGCCGTGCGGATATGGCCGGGTTCGGGTTTAAACTCATCTTGATCGACGATGATGCCCAATTCTGAAAAGCTGTTGCCGTAATGGCTCCAGCCTGCGCCGAACGACCACGCGCCTTTCTGCGTGCTGAAAAATACGCTGCTTTGCGCGCCCTTATGCTGTTTGAAGCGGCTTTGGGCATGGCTGAAGTTCAACTGCCCGAGCGATCCGATCACGGTGTTGGCTGCCGCGCCAAACTGGCGGTATCCGCCGCCGCCCTGCGCGTGAATCTGGCCGGTTAAAAAATGGGTGATGCCGTAGCGCAGCGCACCGCTGCCCACCGGTTTTTTGCCGTAATCGAAATTGTGCAGGCCGTAGCCTCGCCGCAAATAGCCGGCTTCCAGCGACCATTCGTTCAAGCCTTTGGCCAACATACCCGTACCGCGGTATAGAGGCATATCCACCACAACCTGCCGGCCCAATACGTCTGTGGCCACCACTTGCGCCGTGCCGCTGCCGCTGATGGAAGGCGGCAGGGTGATTTCGTATTTGCCGGCACCCACGTCTTGGCTGTATTGCTTCACGCCGTTCAAATATAAATCCACCGTGCCGGGCAAGGTGGTTTCGCCCAGATAAGAGCGCAAAGGGGCGGTGTTGCGCCACGGCTGCGTGCGGTAGGTATGCTCGAGCTTAATGCCGCCCAAACGCGAGCTGCTGCCGCCCAACTGCCCGGCCAAAATATCGCCCGCCGTCAACACCAAGCCCCGCTCCGGCCAAGTGCTGCGCCAGTAAGTATCCAAACGCACGTTTTTATCGACGTTGCGTCTGTTTTCTTTGTGCCGGTTCCAAAGATGGTTATGGCTCAGGTAGCCGGCAGGCGTGGTCAGGCGCGATTCGGCCAAGAGGCCGTGGCTGATCCCGCCGTTGCCGTTGCGCGCCATGTTGTAATCGTAATTCAACACGCCCGCAAAACCGGCACGGGCAATATGGTAGGCATGCTCGGTTTCTTTGCCGATTCGGGTAACGGGCAGGTTGAGCCAATCCAAAGGTGCGGTCAGTGCCAAAGTTTGGTTGGCAGCATCGTATTGCACTTCCAAACCGGGAATGGTTTCCAGCTCAAGCCAGCCTGCCGCAGCGGTGTGTTGCGTTTGGTTTTCTTGGTTGTCCGTGGATGGTTGCCCGTCAATCTCGGGTAGGTTTTCAGACAGGCCTTGTTCAGACGGCCTGTCCGAAGCGGCGGGATTGCTTTCGGATTCCGTCGGCACTATTGCGGAACTCGTGTCGTGTTCGGGCGCAGCCGTACCATCGGTATCGGCAGCCTTTGCTTCGGCCTGCTTGGCTTGCCGCACATACGAATGCGGCACACGGATACCCAAAGAAACAAGCGTATCCGTTTGCACGAACAAACGCCCGTGGTGCGACATAAATTGAAACAGGCCGTCTGAAGTGCTGCCGTTTACCGACACTTGCGGATACACCGGCAGCCATTCGCCCGCATACACGGCTGCTTCCGGAGCAAGCGGTTCGGCACATACTTGAAACGCGCAAAAAGACAATAAAATACCGGAAACAATCTGTTTTAACGGGAATGCAGCATTAATGAACTGCACCTTGAACCTCCGGCTTTATCTGCCGACCGTTTACCGTAGCCGACAACCCGCCGTTTTTGAATGAAGCAGGTGCGGCATCCAGCGTGTTTTTCCAAGTGTTTCCCGGCAGCACATATCCTGCCAACCCGTTAATCAAAGTCTGCTCCTTACTACCGGTTTTGACAGACAAATTGCTCAATTGGGCATAAGCCTTGCCGATATTTTTAACGGTGAGCACGGCTTTGCCGTCGGGTGCGCGTTCAACACGCCATTGAAGGTTGGCTTCAGGGGAATCCGTTTGATTTAAAAACAGAGGAATAGAATAACGCAACACAAATTGCAGGCTGGCTGCCGGCTTTTCTTCGGGCGCAGGCAGTTCGTCCACCACCAGGCGGAACGCCTCTTCATGTTGCCCCGCGGGTTTGGTACGGATAACGCGGAATTGTTGTGAGCCGCCGGCAGCCAGTTTCACCATAGGCGGGCTGGCGACCACATCGCCGCTGGGCGTGAGTACATCTTTGCCTTTATCGTCTTGGCGCCAACGGTACACCCGCACCTGAGCGGTAAGCGGTTTGCCGCCCGTGTTGGTTAACGTGAAAACGCCTGCCCGTTGTTTCACGGGCAGGGATAAACCGGTAGGGCTGACTTGCAAGCCGGCGGCAAAAGCGCCGGATACTGCACCCAGCGCCAAACCGGCCAACAAGCATGCCTTTTGATATTTCAGGCTTGCCATATCTATATCAGCTTTGATGTGATGGAGAAAATTGAATTAATAAGAAACTTCGACAGCCACACGGTCAATATAGCGGCCGGCTGTTTTGTCCAGCTCGGCTCCGGCTACTTTGCCGTAAACAAGGTGGTGAATAGGTGAAGCAATACCCTCGCCACTGCCTGTAAGTGTATTTACATTTTTTTGATTACCCCAAGCTTGGCTATAACCGTCATCTTTATAGAGCGTATAAGCAATTTTATCGTTGGCGGTAGCGGCAGCTGAACCTACCAAACCGCTCATTGTGCCCGCTCCTGTGGTGCTGCTGGTGCTATCAGGTGTTAAAGCAATTTGGTAAGGCGTGCCTTTGGTACATTTGACTTGAATACCGCCACCTGCGCCTGCCTTGCTTAAGCGTTTTACATCGGCTGTACTGTTGGAAAGATGCTCACCGAAATCAATATCTGCTCCGGCTGAAGGCGTTGTTAGCTCTTGAGTAGGTGCATTCCCTGTGCTGGTTTCTACCTGGCAAACAGGCATAATACGGATGGTCACATGGAATTCAGAACTTACGCTCTCTGCATAAGCCATACCGGATGCTGACAATGCAGCCATAGTTGAAGTGAGTACGAATAATTTTTTAACCGCTTTCATGTGTTTTAAGTCCTTATTTATTAAATTTTTTAATTTTTACCCGATAAATTCAGATACCAGAAATCTATTTATCAGACCGCTTGTATCACAGGTAACGGACAGAATTATTATTCCAATTGAAAGTAACATCAAGTTATTTTCAAATCGTTACACAACTAAACAAATTTTATGTAGGTTTTTGGCAAACCTTCCTGCGCTGCCTTTTCAATCTGCCAAAAATTCAGTTTCCCCCACGCTGTCGATCTGCCACTTCCCATGTTCAAACCTAAGCCGCGATACCGAAGCATTATCTACACTCCGATAAATGATGCTGTTGAAATCAATATTTTTCAGGATAGAAGTAATCGCCATGCCATGCGCCACCACCAACACCTTTTGCGCGCCGTTGCTACGTTCGGCCACTTCCGCCATACCGTTTTTCAAGCGTGTGACAAACTGCGTTTCGTTTTCGGCCAAACCCAGCTCATCCAAAGCAGCTACTGTTTCGGCCAGCAGATGGTGGTCGGCATTTTGGTAAGCCTGTTTCCACACCTGCACATCGGCCAAGCCTAAAGATGCAGCAATCATTTCATGCAGCTTATGGCTGAATTCGCCTTCAAACCCACCAAAGCAATATTCACGCAAATCAGGCAGTTGCACCAAGGGCAAATCGGCCTGCCCTTGATGGGTCAGAATAATGCGCGCAGTTTCGGCGGCTCGGGGAGCGGTGCTGGAAAATGCGGCGTCAAAACGGATTTTGTGCCCTGCCAAACCACGCCCCAATCGGGCGGCAACATCGCGTCCTTCGGGCGTGAGGGGAGAATCGCTCCAGCCTTGCAGGCGGCCTATGGTGTTGAACACGGTTTTGCCGTGGCGCACAAGATAGATTTGCAAAGACATGCTTTTTCCTTTCCATTAATTTTTCAGACAGGCATTATAAACGGCAGATGCCCGGCCTGCCGTTTTAAATTAAGACGTGAATACCATCTTACAAAACAAAACAATGCCTGTCTGAAAGCTTTTTCAGACAGGCATCATCCTTTTCACATCAAGCCGCTTCCCAATAATCGATATAAAGCTGCAATTCCAGATTATTGCGCCATTCGTTGGCCACGGGGCGGTAAACCGTGCGGATACGTTCGGGAATTTCTTCCGTACAACGCCAAAACATGGCTTCAAACTGGCACCCTTCTTTTTGCAGCCACACTTTTTTATGGTTCACGCCCATTGCCTGCTGGCGGATTACGGAAAATTCATCGGTAAAACTCGGCGGTGCGAAACCCTGCCCCCACACTTGCCCTGCCAGGTTCTGCGCCTGCGCCAGTGTGATTTCCGAAGCAGGCAGGCTGCCGTCGGTGATATAGGTTTGTGACAAATCGTCTTCACAGAGCAGCTCACTCACAATGCATTCAAAAGCGGCTTGAAACCTACCCACATTTTCCGCCGCAATGCTCAAACCCGCCGCCATCGCATGGCCGCCGAATTTCAAAATCAGGTCGGGATAGCGTTTCGACACCAAATCCAGCGCATCGCGCAAATGCAGCTTGGGAATGGAGCGGCCGGAGCCGCGCACTTCGCCGTTATCCGCCGGCGCAAACACAATGGCGGGGCGGTAAAAACGGTCTTTCAAGCGGCTGGCAACAATGCCGACCACGCCTTGATGAAAATCTTCGCGATAGGCCGTAACCGTGGTTTGGCCGGCCGGTAATGTTTCAGGAAACGTATCGAGCGCATCTTGCAGCATGGATTGCTCGATTTCGCGCCGCTCGATATTCAAATCATTCAGTTGCGCGGCAAGCTGTTGCGCCGTTTCAGCACTATCAGCGAGCAGGCAGGCAATGCCGAGCGACATATCGTCCAAACGCCCCGCTGCATTGATGCGCGGCCCCAGTGCAAAACCCATATCGAAAGGCTGCGCCTTGCGCCAATCACGCTTGGCCGCTTCAAACAAAGCTCGGATACCGTGGCACATCTTGCCCGCCCTCATCCGCTTCAAGCCCTGCGACACCAAAATGCGGTTATTGTGATCCAGCGTTACCACATCAGCCACCGTGCCCAACGCCACCAAATCCAGCAGCATGCCCAAATTAGGTTCTGGATGCCTGTCTGAAAAATAATTTCGGCTGCGCAGCTCTGAGCGCAAAGCCGTCAACACATAAAAAATCACGCCCACGCCCGCCAAATTTTTGCTGGCAAACGTGCAGCCCGGCTGGTTCGGGTTCACAATCAAACAATCCGGCAGGGCATCGCCGGGCAAATGATGGTCCGTAACCAACACATCCAAACCCAGCGCCTGCGCGTGCGCCACGCCCGCCGTGCTGGCAATACCATTATCCACCGTCAGCAGCAAATCCGCGCCCTGCCCCGCCGCCAACTCCGCCAACTCGGGCGTTAAACCATAGCCGTGTTCAAAACGGTTGGGCACCAGAAAATCCACCCGCGCCCCCATCGCGCCCAAACCTCTCATCCCCACTGCGCAAGCCGTTGCACCGTCGGCATCATAGTCGGCCACAATCAGAATCCGCTCCCGCTTTTGCACCGCATCCGCCAAACGTACTGCCGCCGCCTGACAATTTTTCAAGCCCTCAAACGGCAGCAATCCCGCCAGCTTGTCTTGCAACTCCTCCGGCCGCTCCACCGAGCGCGCCGCGCACAAACGCGCCAGCAACGGATCCGCTCCGGCGGCAATCAATGCTTCACAAGCTTCAAGGTTAAATTCACGGGTTTGGATTTTGACAGACATGCAGATTCAAACGAAGTTCGAAAACGCGTATTGTACGCTTTTTAGAAGGAATTTTCAGACAGGCATAGTTTCACGAACATAAAACAAAGTCTACCTAAAAGATTTCAGGTAGACTTTGTTGTGGCCTAAATTACTTCAGAAATACCGAACTTTTTAAAAGCAGCTACGGTATTAATGATACTATCCGCATTAACATACTGCAGTAAATTTGGCTTTACTACCGTTTTATCCTTAAACTCAAACCGATTGATGTCTCCCCCCTCAATAAAAAAGCCCTGTACCTCTATGGAATCGGATGCACTATAACCCGACAAAATCAAATCGTTACCGGACTTCCTGAAAGACACCTCATTCGATGCCACATCAGTGAAACGGATAATGTCGTCCTCTTTCGAATGGTTGGCGTAATTCTTAACAATATCCTGACCATGTCCTTTGGAAAAGATATAAGTATCATTGCCATAACCGCCTTCCAACTTATCATTGCCGGTTCCGCCGATTAAGGTATCATCGCCGCTTCCACTATTTAATACATCGTTTCCTTCTCCTCCGTCTAACACATCATTGGCTGACGAAGAAGTAATAACATCATTACCTTTTCCACCATACACAATACTTTTATGACCCCAAGTATCTAAAGTATCGTCGTTGTCCGCACCGGTAAAGGTTAAACCGTTCTGACGAAACTCCTCTAAAGTAATGGTTTTATCCTTAAACTCAAACCGCACGGGTACCATATTTGTTTGTTAAATCAGCAAGACTTTTTAAACCCGCTCCTAATGTAATTCCTCCCCCATAAAATGATGTAACTGGTGGCAATCCCATATCCTTCATATTTTGATTATAATATTTATTAAAATCACTACCAAAACTCATTACAAAACTCCTTACAAAATAACAATACCGTTTAGTTGACTAACTGTTTCTTAATTTCACTAACTTTATCTCTAGCTATTTTTAATGAAACACGATGTATCCTCATGTAACAACGCATAGCCAGTATTTCTTCATTCTGCAAAATTAGGAATTCAACATCCTGATCTGTCTCAATATTTTTAGGATAACCGTATTCACGTTCTTTTCTTCTAGAATAGAGTTCACCCATCCACAAAATGGATAAAATCAATAAGAACACTCCCATGAAAACCAACATAATAGGCCTCTGTTTTTTATTACAAAGTTTATATAACTTTAATTCGACTAATTTAAATGCAATACAACTTAAATTTGTTTTTTCTGCCAAAATTAATCAATTCAGTTATAAGATTTAAGAATAACACTTTGAAAAATTCCATTCAAATATTTCAAGGTTTTCAATTACATTAGTTATTTAATTTAAAATCAATCAACTTAATGAACAGACTCCATCTAATGCACTTACTACCTATCAATCATCTAATTAAAAAAGGAGCTGAAGTAGATTAGCAGTCATGATAGGCTGCCAAAATGAAGATAACACACTGTAACAAAGAAGAGTGTCCAAAGAAAACTGCTTGAATATTTTGTATTGGAAGTAACCGCACGTTCTGCTACCGATATCTTGGGTATTCAGCCCAATACGACCATTCTCTTTTACCACAAAATCCGTCTCGTTATCAGCCATCATTTGGCTTTGGAAGCAGATCAGGTTTTTGAGGGCGCTATAGAATTGGATGAGAGCTATTTCGGCGGTAAGCGTAAAGGAAAACGTGTTAGGGGGTGCCGCAGGGAAAGTAGCGGTTTTCGGTATCCTCAAACGCGGTGGTAAGGTGTATACCGTAGTGGCGGAAAACGCCAAACGGGAAATCTTATTGCCTGCTATTACAAAGAAAATTATGCCGGATAGTATGGTTTATACGGACTGTCTGAGCAGTTATGATGTGTTGGATGTGAGTGGTTTTACCCATCACCGCATCAACCACAGCAAACTGTTTGCCGACCGTCATAACCACATCAACGGTATCGAAAATTTTTGGAATCAGGCAAAACAGGTACTGCGCAAATACAACGGTATCGACCGTAAATCGTTCCCGTTGTTCTTGAAGGAATGTGAATTTCGTTTTAACTTCGGGACACCAAAGCAGTAGTTAAAACTTTGCGGCTTTGGTGTGGTATTTAGGGCTAATCTACTTCAGCCCCTTTTTTAAACACTTAAGGTGGTAAAAATGTAAAACAATATACAACGACACAAACAACCGACAAAACTGCAAAACCGTATAATATATAAGTATTCTAAAAAATCAAAAATTTGCAACTGTAGGAATAATTATCCATTCAATGATAAAAAGAAAAAGCAACAAAAAATAAATGCCTATCAATATTTTTTATTGATTTGCCTGAATAAGACTCCAGAATCCACAAAGGCTGGGTAATAATGTTTTCATTATAGGTATGTATTATTTCCTTTCTTAATATAAATATGATGACTGCTGTAATTAAACAGGTTAACCCCGTCCTTTCCGCATACGAAAAAGGCTTTATGAAATTTAATCCAGCCAAAACCAATCCATTTGCAACCGAAGGTTTAAATAAAACCGTTTCTATTTTCTTCATAAAATATTAGCTTTCACTCCATCACATAAACACATAAATCACGAGCATCCATTTTCATTTGATCTAATGTTAAGACTTTTGATGTTTAAGGTGATATGAATGCAAAAAAATATACGATAAGCAAAACAACCGACAAAATTGTAAAATTGTATAATATATAAAATATTCCAGAAAATTAGATATATGGAACTTTGGAATGAAGACCCAATCTGATGCAAAAACAAACAACAAAAAGAAATAACTGTGTGCAAATATTTTCTTTACCGATTTACCTGAATAAAATTCAGAAGTCCAAAGAGAATAAGTGCGGGTGTTTTCTTTATAGATATGTATCAGTTTTTTTCTTAATAAAAATACAGTACCTACCGTTATCAAGCAGGTCAGGCCGATTATTTCCGCATACGAAAAAGGCTTTATGGAACCTAATATAGCCAAAACCAATCCATTTATAACGGAAGACACAAATAAAACCGTTTCTATTTTTTTCATAAAATATTAGCTTTCACTCCATCACATAAATCACGAACATCCATTTTTATTTTTATCTAACTTTAAGACTTTTGATGTTTAAGGTGATATGAATGCAAAAAAATATACGATAGGCAAAACAACCGACAAAATTGTAAAATTGTATAATATATAAAATATTCCAGAAAATTAGATATATGGAACTTTGGAATGAAGACCCAATCTGATGCAAAAACAAACAACAAAAAGAAATAACTGTGTGCAAATATTTTCTTTACCGATTTACCTGAATAAAATTCAGAAGTCCAAAGAGAATAAGTGCGGGTGTTTTCTTTATAGATATGTATCAGTTTTTTTCTTAATAAAAATACAGTACCTGCCGTTATCAAGCAGGTCAGGCCGATTCTTTCCGCATACGAAAAAGCTTTATAAAATTTAATCCAGACAAAACCAATCCATTTATAACGGAAGACACCAATAAAACCGTTTCTATTTTTTTCATAAAATATTTATCTCCCCTTCATCATATAAATCACGAGCATCCATTTTCATTTGATCTAACTTTGAGATTTTTGATATCTACGGTGATAAAATGCATAACAAGATATGATAAGAAAAGCAATCTTAAAAACTGCAAAATTGTATAATATATAAAATATTCTCCCAAATTAGATATACAAAACTTGGGAATAGCTACCCAATCAGATATAAAAATGAATAAAACTACAAAATAACTATATACAAATATTTTTTTTGTAGTTTTTTCTGAGTAAAATTCAAACGTCCAGAGAGAATAAGTACGTGTATTTTCCTTATAGATATGTATCAGTTTTTTTCTTAATAAAAATATAATACCTAATGTTATCAAGCAGGTCAGACTGGTTCTTTCCTCATAAGAAAAAGGCTTTATGGAATTTAATAATGCCAAAATAAATCCACTTACAACCGACGGGCTCAATAGAACCACTTCTAATTTTTTCATAAGCATTTATCTCTAAAGCATCAACTGGCTTAACTTTTTTATTTAAATTTAACCTATTTTAAAGTAAATTTCATAAAACACACAACATCTTTGTTTATCAATATAATTTTATTCAACTATATTTCAAACAAAACTATAACTTTGTTAAGTTAAATAACATATAAACCTGCAACAAACTCACCTGTTCCGATATCGGCCTTACTTAAAAACACCTGTCTGAAAACAAGCTGTGCGAGTTTCTGCGAAACTAAGGCTTTCAGACAGGCATTCCCTTATCTCAATCCGTTTTATAATACCCGCCATGATCTATCACCATATCGCCCTCAACGTTCCCCTCGGCCTGCTCACTTATGCCCACCCTGCTGCCATCAAACCCGGCAAGCGGGTAGTGGTGCCGTTTCGCGGCAAGCCGGTGGTGGGGGTGGTTTGGGCGCATTCGGTGGCGCCGGATATCGAGGTGTCGAAAATTCTGCCGGTGCAGGAAGTTTTCGATAAAGAGCCGCTTTTGCCGGAAAGTTGGCGCGCTTTGCTGGATTTTGTGGCGCGTTATTATCTTTATCCGCTCGGGCAGGCGGTGTTTACGGCGCTGCCGCAGGGTTTGAGGGAAACGAAAGCGGTGAAGCCGCCGCAACCGCCTGTTTTTTATACACTCAATGAGCAAGGCCGAGCAAATGAGCCGCCGCCGGAGCGTTTTCATAAGAAGCGTGCGCTGTGGCTGGCTTTGCGTGAAGGTGCAAACGATATGGCCTGTCTGAAAACGGTTCATCCGCAGGCGGCCAAGTTGGTGGCCGAATGGAGCGAAGCGGGCTGGATTGAGCAGAGCCGCGCCGCCGATCCGGTGATTCCGCCGGCGGAATATGTGTTAAACGAAGCGCAGCAGGCGGCTTCGGATGCGGTTCAGACAGGCATCGGCGGTTTTCAAACGTTTCTGCTCTACGGCATCACGGGCAGCGGCAAAACGGAAGTGTATTTTGATGTGATGGCCAAGGTGTTGGCTTCGGGCAGGCAGGTTTTGTTTTTGCTGCCCGAGATTAATCTGACGCCCCAGTTGCTAAAGCGCGTGCAAACGCGATTTGCGCAAGTTCCCACCGCCGTGCTGCACAGCCAAACCGCTGCGGGCAAACGCACGCAGGACTATCTGCGCGCGCTTACGGGGCAGGCCAAACTGATTATCGGCACACGGTTGGCGGTGTTTACCCCGCTGCCGGATTTGGGCTTGATTGTGGTGGACGAAGAACATGATGCCTCGTTTAAGCAAGATAACGAGCTGCGCTACCATGCCCGCGATTTGGCGGTTTGGCGCGGCAGGCAGAGCGCTTGTCCGGTAATTTTGGGCAGCGCCACGCCCAGTTTGGAAAGCTGGCACAAGGCGCAAACGGGCGCTTACCGGCTGCTTGAGTTGAACGAACGCGCCCACTCGGCCGCGCGCCTGCCGCAAGTGGATATTTTGGATGTGCGCCGTGTGAAGCTGGATAACGGCTTTTCGCCGCAGGCTTTAAAGCTGCTGCAAGAAAACTACCGGCAAGGCGGCATGTCGCTGGTTTATCTCAACCGCCGCGGTTTTGCACCGGCACTGTTTTGCGGCGACTGCGGCCATATTTTCGGCTGCCCGCGCTGCTCGGCCAAGATGGTGCTGCACCAGCGCGCGCGCCAGCTGCGTTGCCATCATTGCGATTTCAGACAGGCCATACCTTATAAATGCCCGGATTGCGGCAATCAGGATTTAACCGCCGTCGGCCAAGGCACGCAGCGGGTAGAAGAAACGTTGCGCACATTTCTGCCCCAAGCGCGCGTCGCCCGCGTTGACCGCGACAGCACGTCCAACAAAAACGATTGGGCGGCTTTGTATGAACATATTGCCGCAGACAGCATTGATATTTTGGTCGGCACGCAAATGCTGGCTAAGGGGCACGATTTTGCGCGGCTGAATCTGGTGGTGGTGCTCAATGCCGACGGCTCGCTTTACAGCGCGGATTTCCGCGCGCCGGAGCGGCTGTTTGCCGAATTGATGCAGGTTTCCGGCCGTGCGGGGCGCGCCGATGCGGCGGGGCGCGTGTTAATCCAAACCCAATTGCCCGAGCATGCCGTGTTCGCCGCCGTGAAAGCGCAAAATTACCGCGCGTTTGCCGAAACCGAGCTGGCCGAGCGGAAAATGTTCGGTATGCCGCCTTTCGGTTTTCAAGCAGCCATCCGTGCTGATGCGCTGAAAGTGGACGATGCTTTGCGTTTTCTCAGTGAAATCAAAGAAGTTATCGAGCCGCTACTGCCGGAAAACACGGCATTGCTCGGCCCGGTACCGATGATGATGGTGCGGCTGGCCGAGCGCGAACGGGCACAGGTGTTTATCGAATCGGCATCACGCAAAAACCTGCACCGAGCCGCCGCGATGTGGCTGCAAGTGTTGCAAAGCTATCGTGATTCGGCGGTGAGATGGTCGGTGGATATTGATCCGATGGAAATGTAATGAACCCGGATGCCTGTCTGAAAAGCCGATTTCCTGCCGCGCGATTTATTTTTAATGATGCCGTGCGCTGTTTTCAGTAAAATCCGCATGGTATGGCTGCACCATGTCAAACCCCACAAAACACCCGACAACGATACGGAAAAATGAACATACAATGCCTGTCTGAAAAGCGGATGCGCCGCTTGTTGCTTTCCGCCCTACTCCTGCTGCCCGCTGCCGCATCCGCACTCGACACCGGCACGATTCCCGCGAAAGAAGTGGCGGTTTATGTACAAGATTTGAATACCAAAACCGTGCTGGTCGCGCATCAGGCCGATGCTTCGTTTAACCCCGCGTCCACCATGAAGCTGGTTACGGCATTTGCTTCGCTCCGCGCGTTGGGGCCTGATTTCCGCTGGCAGACTGAATTCAAATCGGCCGCACCCATTGCCAACGGCAGCCTGAATGGCGATATTTACTGGATCGGCAGCGGCGATCCGATTATGGATCAAGATGATTTAATCGCCGTTCAGCAACAGTTGCGCGACAAAGGCATCAAACACATTACCGGCTCACTGGTGTTCGACCGCAACATCTGGGGCAATGCCGGCTCCGCACAAGGTTTCGACGATGACGCCAACGAAGCCTTTACCACCAATCCCGACCCGCACATGCTGGCTTATAAAGTCGTATGGCTGAAGCCCGCGTTCAATGAAGCCGGGCAGCCTGTGATGACCACCAATCCGCCGCTACCGGATGTGGCGCAAAATAATCAAGTACGCTTCACCGCCTCCGGCACCTGCCGCTCGCTCAAACGCTACCTTTCCGCCAAATATGAAAAAGGAGTGCTGCACATGAGCGGTACGCTGCCCGAAGCCTGCATCGGCCAGGAAACCTTTATCAACATGCTCGACACGCAAGACTTCGCCGCCAAAAGCTTTGTCAACCAATGGAATGCCGCAGGCGGCCGGATGGCTTCCGGCTACCGCGTCGGCACCGTTCCGGCCGATGCCGACACGCTTGCCGTGCACCACTCGCCACCCTTGCGCGAAGCATTAACCAGCATGAACAAACTGTCCAACAACGTCATCGCCCGCACCGTATTCCTTACCATTGGTCAACGCGCCGCTGACAATCAGACAGGTCAAAATGCCAAAGCCGCCGTACGCCAAGAGCTGGTTAAAGCCGGCCTCGACGATGAAGCTCTGGTTCTTGAAAACGGTTCAGGCCTCTCCCGCAGCGAACGGCTGACCGCCCGCTTTCTCGGCGAGTTGCTGGCCAAAGCCTATGAAAGCCGTTTCAGACAGGCATTTATCGACACCCTGCCCATTTCCGGCACCGACGGCACACTGGAGCAACGCTTCAAAAGCCGCAAGGGCGAGCTTTACCTCAAAACCGGCACCCTGAAAAACGTGCGCGCGCTCGCAGGCTATTACCTGCCGCGCAACCATTCAACGAAGCATCCGCTGGTGATCGTCGTGTTGGTAAACAGCCCCAAATCCGACTATTATGTGAACGAAATCGACAAGCTGGTAGAGTGCCTGCTGCCCCCGCCGCAATAATTTTCAGACAGGCATCTTGTAAAAGTAAGCCGGCGGCTCCATACTGCAACGATATCAATCCAAACACACAACACATCATGCAACCCGTTACCATGTATACCGGCCCCTACTGCTTCTATTGCAGCGTGGCCAAAAGATTGTTGGGCCAGCTCGGCGTAAGCGAAATCAAAGAAATCGATGTCAGCCGCGATCCGGCAGCTTTTGCAGAAATGCAACAAATAACCGGCCAGCGCACCGTACCGCAAATTTTTATCGGCGATACCCATGTGGGCGGCCTTAGCGATTTAAAGGCGCTTCACGAAAAAGGCGGCCTTAGCGGCTTACTCAACGGCGAATAAAACCACGCCGTCTATATTTTCAACCCTAAACTCAAAAGCGAGACAAATAATGAGCGAACAAGATCAAGTTCAAGACCAAGCGCAACAAGAAAACCAGCCCGTATTCAGCATTGAAAAGCTGTATGTAAAAGATATGTCGCTGGAAGTGCCGCACGCGCCTAAAGTATTTCTGGAGCAAGGCGAACCGAATGTCGACATGCGCGTAGCCACCGAAAGCCAAAAGCTGGAAGACGAGTTTTACGAAGTAAGCGTTACCGTAACCGTTACCGCCAAACTGGCTGAAGAACGCGTAATGTTCCTCAACGAAGTCACCCAAAGCGGCATCTTCCGCTTGGCCAATATTCCCGAAGAAGATTTGCAATTACTGCTGGCCGTAGCCTGCCCCAACATCCTCTTCCCTTACGCGCGCGAAACCGTGTCTTCCACCATCACCCGCGCCGGCTTCCCGCCTGTTCTGCTGGCTCCGATTAACTTCGAAGCTTTGTACCAACAGCAACAAGAGCAAGGCAACGCTTAACTGCTCCGCTTTAACCAACCATGCCTGTCTGAAATTTTCAGACAGGCATTGTATTATTTTAGGCGATTAAAGCCGCACATTCCTTTATGCGTTTTAACCCAACATTACACCACACCACTTCTTCCCAACATACACCAATGTATAATAAGCGTCCAGCATACCCGTGAATCAATACTGGTGCGTACTTAAGCAACATAAAATTATTTAATTTCTAAGGAAACAATGATATGAAAAAATTATCTGCTGCATTATTGGCTTGTTCTCTGTTGGCCTCCGGTCTTGCTCATGCCGAGAACGCAGCTGTAAGCAAATCAGTTGTACACTATTCTTGCCAGCAAGGTAAAAAGTTGAAAGTGACTTACGGCTTCAACAAACAAAAACTGCCTGTGTACGCCTCTGCCTACATGAACGGCAAAACACGCTATATGCCGATCAACTTAAACGTTTCAGACAACGTTGACACCGTATTCGGTGATGAAAACAACTTCAAACTGAGCACCAGCTATATGGATCGCAAAAATCACCGCAAAAATGCCGTGATGGTTACTTCACCCGGCCAAGAAATCATTTTCAAAAGCTGCCGTCCGGTACGCTAAAACTTGAAAGATAGAAGCAGATTAATCATCCTGCCCAACTATCAACCCAAACAAATAATGCCTGCCTGAAATTTTTCAGGCAGGCATTATGTTTAACATCCGCTTATTTCGTTCTCGCCAACACTTCTTTGGCCAACTCCTCATAAGCCACCGCGCCTTTGGCTTTGGCATCGTAAGCCAAAATCGGCATCCCGTGGCTGGGCGCTTCGGCCAAACGCACGTTTCTCGGAATCGTGGTGGCAAACAATTGCTTGCCGAAATGGGTTTGCAACTGCTCCGACACATCTTGCGAGAGGCGGCTGCGGCTGTCGTAAAGCGTACGTACGATACCCAGAATATCCAAATGCGGATTGATGGCCTGGCGGATTTTGCGCACGGTTGCCACCAAATCGGAAATGCCTTCCAGCGCATAATATTCGCACACCATCGGCACAATCACACCATTGGCGGCTACCAAACCGTTGAGCGTTAACAGTGTAAGCGTAGGCGGGCAATCAATTAACACATAGTCGTAATCATCGGCCACAGCCACCAGCGCATTTTTCAGGCGCATTTCACGGGCGATTTCCTGCACCAATTCCACTTCCGCCCCGGCCAGCGCACGGTTGGCCGCCAACACATCATAACCGCCGCTCTCGCTCCGCAATACAGCATCTTTTAATTCGGATTCACCCAATAAAACCTGATAAATCCCGTTGGTTATGGCGTTCTTTTCGATACCGCTGCCGGTGGTGGCATTGCCTTGCGGATCTAAATCCACCACTAAAACACGCTGCCCGGCTGCGGCAAGTGAAGCGGCAAGGTTTACGGCGGTGGTGGTTTTGCCCACCCCGCCTTTTTGATTGGCAATCGCGATAATGTTTATGCTCATGATGTTGGCCGGTAAATGTGAAAACTGGGTGGAATTGTACCTTTATTCGTTTGAAAAAGGTATCGGCGGCTTGCGTATGCGGCAAAAAGCCGCCTCAAAGGCGGCTTGCGGACAGTTTATTTTTTCGGCCGCATCACCACCATATGCCGCTCGGCATTAAGCATCGGCACATGAAGCTTATCGACACATTCGACAACCACATCTTCAGGCACATGCTCCAGCTCTTCGTAAGGATACACACCTTTCATCGCCGCCCAATAACCGTTTTCATTCAGCAGGTGTTTGGTTAGTGCGATAAAGTCGGCCAGCTCGGCAAATGCGCGGCTGGTTACCACATCCACTTTTTTATCGTACATTGCTTCCACGCGGCCGCTGGCCACGGTAACGTTGTTCAACCCCAGCTCGATAACGGCCTGCTGGAGGAATGTGGTTTTTTTGGTGTTGGAATCCAGCAGCGTAATCTGCAAATCAGGGCGGCAAATGGCCGTGGGAATGCCGGGCATACCGCCGCCCGAACCAACATCCATCAGGGTTTTGGCGTCTTTCACATAGGGCAGCAGCGTGAGGCTGTCGAGCACATGGTGGCTGATCATGGTGTTTTCATCACGCAGGGCGGTGAGATTATAAGTGCTGTTCCATTTTTTCAGCAGCGCCACATATTCGAGCAGCAATAATTGCTGAGCGGTAGTCAGCGAAAGCCCCATCTCTTGCAGGCCGGCTTGCAGTTGTTGCTTGTTATCCATTGTTTTTCCTTATTCTTGATTTGTTGTAATAGTAACGGAAAACGGGAGATTGATGGCATGAATTGTTTGAATGCCTGTCTGAAAAGCCATTCATAGTGGGGTTTCAGACAGGCATGGGTATATCCTAATAAAAAAACACCCGTCATACTCGGGCTTGACCCGAGCATCTCCCAACATGACTGAAGCTCAAGATATCCGGATCAAGCCCGAGTATGACGGCGCTGTTACTATGCAAGTGGTTTAACCATAAGGCCAAATCATAAACAATGCCTGTCTGAAAACCGCTTTTCAGACAGGCATTGTTTTGTTTCAGCATCAGCCTTGATGTTTGCTGAGGTAATAAGCAATCAAACCATCGGTGGAATTGTCATGCTGCGGCTTGCCCTCCCCTGCCAGCTCACGCTGGATGGTTTTGGCCAGCACTTTGCCGTATTCCACGCCCCACTGGTCGAACGAATTAATCTGCCAAACCGCACCTTGCACAAACACTTTGTGCTCATACATCGCAATCAGCATGCCTAACGTAAACGGATCAAGCGCGTCGAGCAAAATGGTGTTGCTCGGGCGGTTGCCGCTGAATTCGTTGTGAACGGCCAACTCGTTGCGCTCGTCTTCAGGCAGATGCGCCAGCGCTTCGCGGGCTTCTTTCACGGTTTTGCCGCGCATCAAAGCTTCGGATTGTGCAAACGCGTTTGCCACCACAAATTGATGATGCGTGCCGATTTGATACGGCGTGGTAACGGGCACGACAAAATCCACCGGAATCAGGCGCGTGCCCTGATGAATCAGCTGGAAAAACGCATGTTGGCAGTTCACACCCTCTTCGCCCCAGATAATCGGGCCGGTTTGGTAATCAACCTCTTTGCCGTCCAGCGTGGTGTGTTTGCCGTTGCTTTCCATATCAAGCTGTTGCAAATGCGCAGGCAGGCGACGCAATGCGTGGCTATAGGGAATCACGGCATGACTTTCGGCGCCGTAAAAATTGCTGTACCAAACGCCTAAAAGGCCGAGCAGCACGGGAATATTGTGGCGGTACGGCGCGCTGAAGAAATGCTCGTCCATCGCATGAGCGCCGGCCAGGAAAGCGCGGAAATGCTCGGCGCCCACCGCCACCATCACAGGCAGCCCGATCGCCGACCACACGGAATAACGGCCGCCCACCCAATCAAACATGGCAAAAATATTTTCCGGCGCAATACCGAACTGCGCCACCGCGGGCAGGTTGGAGGAAATCGCAACGAAATGACGCTTAATATCCGCTTCACTCATACCTTGCGCCAAGAACCAATCCCGCGCAGTATGCGCATTGAGCAGGGTTTCGGGCGTACCGAAAGATTTGCTGGCGATGCTGAACACAGTGCGGCGCGCATCCAATTCAGGCAGCACTTGTGCGATGTCGGCATCATCCGCGTTCGACACAAAATGCACACGCACGTTTTTGTGGTAAGGCTTCAAGGCCAACGCCACCATTTGCGGCCCCAAATCGGAGCCACCGATACCGATATGCACCAAATCAGTGATGCGCTCGCCGGTGCTGCCGGTGTATTCGCCGTTAATCAGCTTTTCGGCAAAATCCAACGCGCGCTCCAATTCACGATGCAGCTTGGGCACCACGTTTTCGCCGTTTACATAAACCGGTTCGGCATCCGCAGGCAGGCGTAACGCCGTGTGCAGCACGGCACGCTTTTCGCTGGTATTGATGATGCCTCCGCGGCGCATGGCTTCGGCTTTTTCAGGCAGGCCTGCCGTTTCGGCAAGCCGGCAAAGCAGAGAAAGGGTTTCTTCATTGACACGGTTTTTGCTGAAATCCACCAGCATACCGTGCAGCTTTTCGTGCATGCGGCTAAAGCGGTCGGGGTCAGCCGAAAACTGATGGCGCATTTCAACGCTGCGGGTGTGTGTGTAATGTTCGTTTAAAGCTTGCCAGATGGGCGTTGTGTTGATATTCATTGCGGGCTTCTTGTTGAGATTTTTATAAAAAAGGAATTGTAGGAAATTTTGCCGTTTCCGTTGCAAAAGACATTTAAGCGGATAGGATTTGCCGATAAGCAGGGCTTCATCGGCATAATAATATGAAACTTGAATCATTTTACAGCATCATGCCTGTCTGAAACCTTTACAGACAGGCATGGGCTTATTCAGGCAACCTAATAAAGTGTTCGCGGTAATGGCGCATTTCTTCAATGCTCTCCAAAATATCGTCCAAAGCCTGATGCGAACCGCGCTTCACCACGCCTTTTACCACCTCGGGGCTCCAACGGCGGGCCAATTCTTTAAGCGTGGACACATCCACATTACGGTAATGGAAATACGCCTCAAGCTTGGGCATATAGCGCACCATAAAACGGCGGTCTTGATGAATGGTGTTGCCGCACATCGGCGCGGTTTTCTCGGGAACCCACTGCGCCATAAAGTCCAAAAGCTTCTGTTCCACCTCAGCTTCGGTCAGCTTGGATTCTTTCACCCGCTGCACCAAACCCGTTCGCGTATGCGTTGCCGTGTTCCACTCATCCATCGCGTTCAAAATCTCATCGCTTTGATGAACAACATACACTTCAGATTGCGCCAATACATTTAAATTCGCATCGGTAATAATCATCGCCACTTCGATAATCCGCTCTTTTTCAGGATCCAGGCCGGTCATCTCCATATCCAGCCAACATAAATTATTTTCGTTTTGCATGCAGTTCTTTCAGACAGGCATTTATCAATTAACAAAACGAATTGTATAACAAAACCCCTAAGCGCTGATGCCTTCAAAAAAATGTTGACGCGAAAAAGCATAGCTTATATACTTCGCAACTCTTTCGGGTCGTTAGCTCAGCTGGTAGAGCAGCGGACTTTTAATCCGTTGGTCGAAGGTTCGAATCCTTCACGACCCACCAGATAAATCAATAAGATAGGCCGCAATTGCTTGCGGCCTATCTTGTTTTTAAAGGTTTGTTAAACCATTCTACTTCTACAAATCTTAATTTTCGGCAATATAGCCTGCCAGCAGGGTGAACGGGCTTAAACCCAACCCCTCCGGCAGCACTTTTTCCAACCCTTGCTTGACTACCTACCAAGCAGCTTTTAGGCTTTCCGGCAGCATGGCTTGCGGGTTGGGGAAGTTTTCGGGCTTCCACAGGTAAACGGGGTTCATCGACATGAGTTTTCCTTGTGTTTGTTTAAAATGTTGCTATTGTTTGAATGGTTTTTGGGCAAATATGCCTGTCTGAAAAGACTAAGCGTTTACTCTTATTCAGACAGGCATATATAGTTGAGTGAAGCTTTTTAAACAATCACGGATAAACAAGGTTCATCGATATTCAGCCCCAATTTTATTGGTGGTGCTTTGTTCGGATTAAATTCGATAAATCATACCCTTGCTGTTGTGCTTGCTGTAAATAAGCTTGGTACACTGCTTCTTCCATTGTCGGCTTGCGCGACAGCAGCCACAAATATTTGCGGTCCGGCTGCCCTATCATAGCGGTTTGATAATGTTCGTCTAAGGCCATCACCCAATAAGGTGCTTTACCGATAGGCAGCCAACGTACAGTTTTCGGGAGAAAGGTGACGCTCAATTTGGTATTTTCGGCATTCTTCGGTTTCGCCAGCCCTTCAGCTATCGACCAGCTGCCGTCGGCTTGTTTGCAGCGATTGGTTACCGAAATGGTTTTGTTGCTGTTGGGCCGGTAGGTTGCAGTCACGTCGGAAGCGCATTGATTTTGATAAGGCATCGGCAGCCGTGCGATTTCATACCATTGGCCGGCGTAGCGTTCAAGGTCTAATTGGGGCACGGTTTGCAAAGGAGGCAAGTCGGCTGAATATGCAGGCAATACGGAAAACACCATGCCTAAAAAGGCCGATACTCTGTGCTTCATATATACTCCTTATAAAAATTATGGTCTTGAATTAAGAACTTCAACGAGAAATTAAGACGTGATTGTTGCGAAAGCTTGATTGCTTTGTTTTTGACGCTTGTTATGGCTGTGTTAAAAATTTTACTATCTGCCTGTCTGAAAAATATTTATAAATCATAAAATAGCCGAAAAGTCTTGTAAAATCCAATCATTATATAGTTCTGTATTCGCCGTACTATTCATGGCTCTGTATCTATACATTAATGATTGGTCTTCACAGCCATAAACTGAGCAGAAACAGCAGACACACGCATCCCATAACACATGAAACTTTTTCAGACAGGCATTATCTTACTACCCTGATTCAATTCAACCACACCAGCCGAAAGCAATATATATGTATAAAACCCTCCTGCTCCTTGCCCTAAGCGCAACCGCCGCAAGCGCGCATGCATTTTCCGTTCAATCCGGCGAATGGCAATGGCCGCACACTATTTCCTGGCACGATAAAAAAAGCAACAGCACCGACAGTGTGAAAGGCAGCGAAAATATCTGTATCAGCCAAAAAAGCAGTGCCGATTACCCTAAAGCGCAAGCGGATAATCTTACTGCCGAAAACTGCAAAGTGAGCAATTTCCAAAGCAAAGGCAACAAAGCTTCGTTTAAAGCCGCCTGCGAAACCATGAGTTTCGATGCCGAATATGAAAAGCTGAGCGAGAACGAAATCAAGTTCACCCAAACCATTTACAGCCGCAAAGGCAAAAGCTATACCGCTGCAGGCACCATGCGCCACAAAGGCAGCCAGAACGCTTCGTGCGCGGAGTGAGGCAGGCGATTTGGTGAGTTGGCGATAAGCTGATATAGTCTGCCCTTTGTCCATCCATTTCAATGCCTGTCTGAAAACATGATTCAGCAGCCATCAACCTATATGAACAGTAAAACCCTCTTAAGCTATTCCCTTATCGGCCTCACCGCCTTTTTGGCAGCGTGTTCCACCAGCAAAAAAACCGGCGGCGATTATACGCCTATCATCACCAAAGGCGAAGCGCTGCCCACCGGCACGCCGGCCGCTCCCGGCACCATCGTTAACCCGGCCGGCAGCCCGGCCAGCTACCGTGCCGTGTCTTATCATGCGCTGCCGCATTGGAACACGCAGCATTTTGTGCGCAGCTTAGAATCTTTCAAAAGCGGCTGCACCAAACTCAAAGCGCGCCCTGAATGGCAAAACGTGTGCGCCCAAGCCGAGCGCACTTCGCGCAACTACTTCTCTGCCAAACATTTTTTCGAGCGCTATTTTACCGTGTGGGAAGTGAGCGAAAACGGCAAACTGGCAGGCACGATAACCGGCTATTACGAACCCGTGCTACATGGCGACAGCAAACCCACCCGCAAAACACGTTTCCCGATTTACGGCATCCCCAGCGATTTCGTATCGGTTGAACTGCCCGCCAATCTGCGCGCATCCAAAGGCACCGTCCGCGTGAAACCCACCGGCAACAACACCGGCACCATCACTGCCGACGGGCAATATACCGCCAACCTCAACGATTTCCCCATCAATGAGCGCAGCAAAAGCATCAAAGGCCGCTTTGTAAGCGGCAACCGCTTTATTCCTTATTACACCCGCGCCCAGATTAACGGCGGCGCACTCGACGGAAAAGCCCCGATTCTCGGCTATGCCGACGATCCGGTAGAACTTTTCTTCTTGCAAATCCAAGGCTCCGGCCGCCTGAAAACTCCGAAAGGCGACTATATCCGCCTCGGTTATGCCGATAAAAACGAGTATCCTTATGTATCGATCGGCCGCTACATGGCCGACAAAGGCTATCTACCTTTAGGCAAAACCACCATGCAGGGAATCAAAGCCTGGATGCAGCAAAATCCCTCGCATCTGGCCGAAGTGCTCGGGCAAAACCCCAGCTATGTGTTTTTCCGCAAGCTTGACGGCAAGGAAGACGAAGGTCCCGTAGGCGCACTCGGCACACCGCTGCACGGCGAATTTGCCGGAGCGGTTGACCGTCGTTACATTACTTTAGGCGCACCTATTTTCGTTGCCACCACCCACCCCGAAACCAATCACGGCCTTAACCGCCTGATGATGGCACAAGACACCGGCTCGGCCATCCGCGGCGCCGTTCGTGTGGATTATTTCTGGGGTTACGGCGATAAAGCCGGCCAAGTGGCAGGCAAGATGAAACACACCGGCTATGTGTGGCAGCTGCTGCCCAACGGCGTGCAGCCGCAATACCGACCGTAACAATGTGACAATAAGCAATGCCTGTCTGAAAAAAGCTTTCAGACAGGCATTGTTTTTTATCAGAATAAGGGCTTGCTTTTTAGTATATTGTCATCATGTTGGAAAGAATAAAATTTTATACAAGCATGCGAGATAACTATGGCAACTGAAAAAAACCATTACGAGGTGCTCGGCCTCACCAAAGATGCCAGCGCCGACGACATCAAAAAAGCCTACCGCAAACTGGTGCGCCAATACCATCCCGACGTCAGCAAAGACCCGGATGCCGACCAAAAAACCAGCGAAATCAATCTGGCCTACAACACCTTGAAAGACCCTGAAAAGCGCGCCGAATATGACGAAATGCTTGCCAACCCGTTCAAGCAGTACCAGCAGGCAGGCGGCAGGCAAGGCTACGGCGGCTTTGAAGGGTTTGAAGGCTTCAACCCCGGCCAAGGCGGCTATCAATATTACAACTTCGACAGCAGCCATTTTGGCGACGGTCAGCCTTTCGGCAGCGGCGATTTCCGCTTCGACGACATATTCTCCGCCTTCGGCCAAGCCCGCCGGCACCGTGCATCACGCCCCACCGGCCCGATTCAAGGCGAAGACCAACATGCCGAGCTGAGCATCGACATCGCCGCCGCTTATGAAGGCAGCGAACGCAGCCTGAGCATCGACATGCCCACGCTCACGCCGGAAGGCGAAATGGCTTACGAACGCAAAACCCTGCACGTTAAAATCCCCAAAGGCATTAGCGAAGGCCAGCAAATCCGACTGCGCGGGCAGGGTTTACCCGGGTTTAACGGCGGCGGCAATGGCGATTTATACTTGAAAATCCGCTTCCGCGAATCGGAAAACCTGTATGTGAAAGACCGTAAAGATGTTTATCAGCGCATCGACGTGATGCCGTGGACCGCGGCAATCGGCGGTCAAACGGAAGTCGTTACCCCCGCAGGCCGCCTCAACATCAACGTGCCGGCCAACAGCCGAAACGGCCAAAACCTGCGCCTCAAAGGCAAAGGCATTCCGGCCAAATCAGCAGGCGATCTGTATCTGACCATCAACATCGTTCTGCCGCGCGCCGAGAGCGCAGCCGATAAAGCCGCATGGCAAAACCTGGCGGAACACTACGGCGCGAAAGGATAAATCATGGATTACGAGCAAGATGTACAACTGACATTCAACGAAATCGTTCACGCCTGCGGCGATGATGCCGACTGGGTGGTGCGCATTATTGAAGAAGAAATCATTTCTGTAAGCGGCAATCCGCAGCAAGCCAGCTTCAGCGGCTTCCAGCTCGCCCGCATTCGCCGCGCCCACCGCATCAGCCGGGATTTTGAAGCCAGCGCGCCCGCTACTGCTCTGATTCTGGAATTGCTGGATGAGCTGGAAAGCCTGCGCAAAGGCCAAACATCCGGTTTCTGATACGGCAAAATATTAGATGCTTATACACATGAATGCCTGTCTGAAAAATGGTTTGTTTCATTGAAACATTATTTTCAGACAGGCATGCCCCATTACTCCGGCCTTTTGCCGTCATATTCAAGCTTAATCCGAGCATCCCTTTGTTCACCGCCATGAAGATTAACCTTTCATGCCACATACCTTGCGACGCTGCTTTATTACTACCAACAACCCGCCGCCTTGTATGAAAGATTGGTTTTCACAGCTATAATAACCGCCGATTCCATAATTACAGATTAACCCTTAAAGACAAACCATGACACGCAAAATCCTCGTCACCTCCGCCTTGCCGTATGCCAACGGCAGCATCCACTTAGGCCATATGGTCGAGCACATCCAAACCGACATATGGGTGCGCTTCCAAAAAATGCGCGGCCACGAATGCTATTACTGCTGCGCCGACGACACCCACGGCACGCCCGTGATGCTGGCCGCCCAAAAACAAGGCATGAAGCCCGAAGACATGATTGCCAAAGTGCGCGAAGAGCATTTGGCCGACTTCACCGGCTTCCACATCGGCTACGACAACTATTACAGCACCCACTCGCCTGAAAACAAAGAATTTTCCGAGCAGATTTACCTCGCACTGAAAGCCAACGGCAAAATCGAAAGCCGCGTGATCGAGCAGCTTTTCGACCCCGAAAAAAACATGTTCCTGCCCGACCGCTTTGTCAAAGGCGAATGCCCGAAATGCCACGCCAAAGACCAATACGGCGACAACTGCGAAGCCTGCGGCACCACCTACTCGCCCACCGAGCTGATCAACCCCTATTCCGCCGTATCCGGCGCCACGCCCGTGCTGAAAGAATCCGAGCATTTCTTCTTCAAGCTGGGCGAGTGTGCCGACTACCTGAAAGAATGGACTTCAGGCAGTACCGAACTTTCAGACGGCCGCATTCAGCCGCATCTGCAAGCCGAAGCCCTCAACAAAATGAAGGAATGGCTGGGCGAAGGCGAAACTACCCTTTCCGATTGGGACATCAGCCGCGACGCACCTTATTTCGGCTTCGAAATCCCCGGCGCGCCCGGTAAATATTTCTACGTATGGCTCGACGCGCCCGTCGGCTATATGGCCTCGTTTAAAAATCTGTGCGACCGCATCGGCTTGAGTTTTGAAGACTATTTCCGTGCCGACAGCGATGCCGAAATGTATCACTTCATCGGCAAAGACATCCTCTACTTCCACGCCCTGTTCTGGCCCGCCATGCTCAAATTCAGCGGTTACCGCACCCCCACCGGCGTGTTCGCCCACGGCTTTTTAACCGTCGACGGCCAAAAAATGTCCAAATCGCGCGGCACCTTTATCACCGCCAAATCCTACCTCGACGGCGGCCTCAACCCCGAATGGATGCGCTATTACATCGCCGCCAAACTCAACAGCAAAATCGAAGACATCGACTTAAACCTGAACGACTTCATCGCCCGCGTCAACAGCGATCTGGTCGGCAAATACGTCAATATCGCCGCCCGCGCCTCCGGCTTTATCGCCAAACGTTTCGAAGGCCGTCTGAAAGACGTTTCAGGTAGCCCGCTGCTGCAAAAACTCGCCGTCGAGCGCGACAACATCGCCGCCGATTTTGAAAACCGCGAATACGCCAAAGCCCTGCGCGAAATCATGGCGCTGGCCGACGCAGTGAACGAATACGTCGATGCCAACAAACCGTGGGAGCTGGCTAAACAAGAAGGCCAAGACGCGCGCCTGCACGAAGTGTGCAGCGAGCTGATCAACGCCTTCAAAATCCTCACCATCTACCTCGCGCCCGTGCTGCCGAAAGTAGCCGAACGTGCCGCCGCCTTCCTGAATCTCGACGGCCTGCGCTGGGCCGATGCCGCAACCGTGCTGCCCGAAGGCCACGCCATCAACAAATACGAACATTTAATGCAACGAGTGGAGCAAAAGCAAGTGGACGATTTAATCGAAGCCAACAAACAAAGCATTGCCGCAGCTGCAGAGGCCGCCACACCTGCCGAAGCAAGCAAATACACACCCATCGCCGATCAAGCCAGCTTCGACGACTTTATGAAAATCGACATGCGCGTCGCCAAAGTGCTCAACTGCGAAGCGGTGGAGGGCAGCACCAAACTGCTTAAATTCGACCTCGACTTCGGCTTTGAAAAACGCATCATCTTCTCAGGCATCGCCGCCAGCTACCCCAACCCCGCCGAACTCAACGGCCGCATGGTGATTGCCATCGCCAACTTCGCCCCGCGCAAAATGGCCAAATTCGGCGTATCCGAAGGCATGATCCTTTCTGCCGCCACGGCTGACGGCAAACTGCGCCTGCTGGATGTGCATGAAGGTGCGCAGCCAGGGGATAAAGTGGGTTAACAGGAATTAGCCACACCGCCATAAAAATGCCTGTCTGAAATGTTCAGACAGGCATTTAATGTTTTTGTGCAAGTTTTTACCGTGTTACTCAAAATAACGGCCACCAAACCTGTCGCTGCATGACAACCATTAAGCCGCCACGCCCAAAATAACCGCACCGGCCTTGAACACGGCCGTAGCTTTCTGGCCCGCACACAAGTTGAGTTCTTCAGCGCTTTTCACAGTAATGCTGGCGCTCAGACCCAAACCATTACCCAAGTCCAATTCAACCAAAGAATGAACCGCGCCACGCTCAATATGGCTGATTGTGCCGGTAAGCTGGTTACGCGCGGAAAGTTTGATATTGTTCAAATCGGCGGCAATCAACACCGTGCCGGCCTTTACCAAAGCCACCACAGGTTTGCCCTCAACCAGCTCCAAATTCTTAACGCTCTCGCAAGTGATTGAAGCCACGATTTCACTGCCGTTTGGCAATGCAACCACCACCTCGCTGTTTACCACCCCGTTGCTGATGCTTTTTACGATACCTGACAATTGATTACGTGCACTGATCTGCATCTCCTATTCCTTTCTTGATTATTGTGAACATTAATTTTGATGATTGCCGACAACACAAGGCCATAGAATTATTTAATTTTCATAAACCACACCGGCTGCCGACCTAGCTGGCAATATACCTTATCTTCCATTTGATTTACCAGTTAAAAGCAAGGAAAATAGTTCTAAATAATTAGTAAAAGCTACTTATTGATTAGACTTCATTAAAACAGTAAATAGTGCCGCCGGCTATCAACACAGCCGGCGATAACTTTTAAGAATGCCTGTCTGAAACCTTATTATGAATATCGTACCATCACAACCTGTTTGGCTTTTCGACCTTGATAACACTTTGCACCATGCCGATGCGGGCATCTTCGGGCTGATCAACCGCTATATGACCGACTATCTAGCCCAGAAATTGAAGCTTTCCACTGAAGAAGCCTCGCATGTACGGCAGGATTATTGGCACCGCTACGGCGCCACGCTCGCAGGCTTGCAAAAACACCATCCTGAAATTGACGTATACGAATTTCTCCAATGCAGCCACCCGCTCCCGGAGCTGCTGGAAGCTTTGGTGCCGATGGAAAATACCGCTGCTACGCTTGCAAACCTTAAAGGACGGAAAGCCGTTTTTTCAAACGGCCCCTCATTTTATGTGGCCGCACTCATTAAAAAAATGGAACTGCCCAACCATTTTGAAGCCCTGTTCGGCACCGATAATTTCGGCATGCTCTACAAGCCCTCCGACCAATCATATTTAACCGTTTGTCGTTTGCTGAAAGCCCGCCCCGCCGACTGTATTATGATTGACGACAGCGCAGAAAACCTGCTGGCAGCTAAAAAGCTGGGCATGACCACCATATGGTTCGGCAGCAAAAGCCATGATTTACCGTTTGTTGATGCGGCCATATCCGATATGGTTACATTAAATAGGTGGGCATCAACCCAAGGTTTAAGTATCCAAGCTGCGTAATTATGCTGTTGCTACACTATCAAATCCGTTAGAATTCCTTCTTTGAATGAATCGATTTCGGGAAATTAAGGAGCCATCATGCGTTACATTCATTGCCTGCTTTTAGCTTTCGCTCTGACAGGGTGCACTTGGGAAACTTATCAAACGGAAGACGGCCGCACCTCGCTGCGTCAAAAATATCCTCAGGGAACCCGCGTATATTACGAAAGCGGCACTTATTCGCCCAATATGCGCAATAACGAATTCCGCCCTGAACAGCATGCTATTAAACCCCAAAGCAGCTCCAATGAAGAAGCACGGGGTACACATTGGGAAAAACCCGCTCGATAACAAATAATAATGAAAGCCGAAAGGCTGGAAATCATCCTATCCGATTCAATAAATCATCATGAACAAAAATAATCTGCATATTGTGATCCTCGCGGCCGGCAAAGGCACGCGCATGTATTCCAAGCAACCCAAAGTGCTGCATGAAATCGGCGGCCAGCCGATGGTGGAGCGTGTGATCGACACGGCTGCCAGCCTCAATCCGCAAAGCATTGCCGTGGTTATCGGCCATGGCAAAGACCAAGTTTTGGCGCGCGTTAAGCGCGATGTGGTTTGGGTGGAGCAAACCGAGCAATTAGGCACGGGACATGCCGTAAAAGTCGCCTTGCCGCACCTGCCTGCCGACGGCAAAACGCTGGTGCTGTACGGCGATGTGCCCCTGATTAATAAAACCACATTAGAAGCATTGCTCAATGCCGCCGGCGACGAAGTGGGCCTGCTAACCGATGTACTCGACAACCCCACAGGCTACGGCCGCATCATCCGCGAAAGCGGCAAAGTGGTGGCCATTGTGGAAGAAAAAGATGCCGATGATGTGCAAAAAGCCGTGCAGGAAATCAACACAGGCATCTTGGTGCTGCCCAACCATAAGCTGGAAGGCTGGCTCAATGCCTTGCAAAGCAACAACGCCCAAGGCGAATATTACCTTACCGACTTAATCGGCTTGGCAAACCGCGACGGCATAGCCGTGCACCCCGTTCAAGTATCCGCTTCCCATTTGGCCGCAGGCGTCAACAATAAATTGCAACTGGCCGAATTGGAGCGCATTTTCCAAACCGAGCAGGCGCAGGCGCTGCTAACCGCCGGTATCACCCTGCGCGACCCGGCCCGTTTCGATTTGCGCGGCAAACTCACACACGGGCAAGATGTGGTGATTGACGTTAACGTGCTCATCGAAGGCGATGTAGAGCTGGGCGACAATGTTGAAATCGGCGCGAACTGCGTTATCCGCAATGCCAAAATTGCCGCAGGCTCCAAAATTTCCCCGTTCTCTCATCTGGATGGTTGCGAAGTGGGCGAACATGCCAAAATCGGCCCGTTCTCCCGCCTGCGTCCGAATGCAAAACTGGGCGACGAAGTACATATCGGCAATTTTGTCGAAGTGAAAAACACCGTAATGGGCAAAGGCAGCAAAGCCAACCACCTGACTTACTTGGGCGATGCAGAAATCGGCAGCCAAAGCAATGTCGGCGCGGGTACCATTACCTGCAATTACGACGGCGTCAACAAACACAAAACCTTCATCGGTGATGACGTGTTTATCGGTTCAGGCTCAATGATTGTGGCTCCGGTGAGCATTGAAACCGGTGCAACCACCGGCGCCGGCAGCGTGATTACCAAAGACTGCCCTGAGCATACCCTGGTATTGGCGAGGGCGCGTCAAACCGTAATTGAAGGCTGGGTTCGCCCCGTAAAAGAAAAGAAAGAGCAATAGGCCGCTGCTTTCAGACAGGCATACCCCCGTTAACCATGCCTGTCTGAAAACCATACACCCAACTGTGTATCGGCAATGATTGAAACTTTACACCATCCACAGCAGAAAGCTTACCAAAGCATAATTTAAACAGAAGGATACAAAAATATGTGTGGTATTGTCGGCGCCATCCGCGCCAATCAAAACGTAGTAGATTTTCTGACCGACGGCTTAAAGCGTCTTGAATACCGCGGTTATGACTCTTCCGGCATTGCCGTTCAAACCGGCAACGAAATTACCCGTGTGCGCCGCGTAGGCCGCGTTCAATTAATGGAAGACGCTGCCAAAGCCGAAGGCGTGAGCGGCCATATCGGTATCGGCCACACTCGCTGGGCCACACACGGCGGCGTAACCGAACCTAATGCCCACCCGCATATTTCAGGCAGCCTGATTGCCGTGGTTCACAACGGCATCATCGAAAACTTCGAAGAAGAGCGCAAACGCCTGCAAGACTTGGGCTACACGTTCGACTCTCAAACCGACACCGAAGTGATTGCACACAGCGTTCACAATGAATACACCAAAAACGGCCACGATTTATTCGCCGCCGTTCAAGCCGCCTGCGCCCGTTTCCACGGCGCATACGCCATCGGCGTGATTGCCAACGACCAACCTGAAAAAATGGTGGTTGCACGCATGGGCTGCCCGCTTTTGGTGGCTTTCGGCGACAACGAAACCTTCATTGCTTCCGACGTATCCGCCGTGATTGCATTCACCCGCAACATCGCCTATCTGGAAGACGGCGATATCGGTCTCTTAACCGCCCAAGGCATCAGCAAACTGCTCGACAAAAACGGCCAGCAAGCCAAGCGCGAAGTGAAAGTATCCGAGCTGTCGTTGGCATCTCTGGAGCTTGGCCCGTACAGCCATTTTATGCAAAAAGAAATCCACGAGCAGCCCAAAGCCGTTTCCGACACCGCGGAAGTGTTTTTGGACGGCGGCTTCGAGCCTGAAAACTTCGGCAACAACGCGCGCGAAGTGTTCAACGAAATCGACAGCATTAAAATCCTTGCTTGCGGCACGTCCTACTACTCTGCTTTGACTGCCAAATACTGGCTGGAAAGCATCGCCAAAATGCCGACCGATGTGGAAATTGCCAGCGAATACCGCTACCGCGACGTGATCGCCAACCCGAAACAGCTGGTTGTGACCATTTCCCAATCAGGCGAAACGCTCGACACCATGGAAGCATTGAAATATGCACAATCTTTGGGCCACAAACACAGCCTGTCGATTTGTAACGTGATGGAATCCGCCCTGCCGCGTGAAAGCGAATTGGTGCTTTATACCCGCGCCGGCGCAGAAATCGGCGTGGCTTCCACTAAAGCATTTACCACCCAACTGGTTGTTTTGTTCGGCTTGGCCGTTACTTTGGGCAAAATGCGCGGCTTGGTCAGCGAAGAGCAGGCTCACGACTACATCGAAGAGCTGCGCCAGCTACCCGGCAGCATCCAACATGTGCTGAATCTGGAGCCGCAAATCGCTGCTTGGGCGCAGAAATTTGCTCAGAAAAACAGCGCCCTCTTCCTCGGTCGCGGCATCCACTATCCGATTGCCCTGGAAGGCGCTTTAAAACTGAAAGAAATCACCTATATCCATGCGGAAGCTTATCCTGCCGGCGAATTGAAACACGGCCCGCTGGCTTTGGTAGATGAAAATATGCCGGTGGTAGTGATTGCACCGAAAGACCAACTGCTGGATAAAGTGAAAGCCAACATGCAGGAAGTAGGCGCGCGCGGCGGTGAATTGTTTGTATTCACCGATCTGGACAGCCACTTCGAAGAAAGCGAAGGCGTACACATCATCCGCACACCACGTCACGTCGGCGCCCTGTCGCCCATCGTGCACACTGTACCGGTACAGCTCTTGTCTTACCACGCTGCTCTGGCACGCGGCACCGATGTCGACAAACCCCGCAACCTGGCAAAATCGGTAACTGTGGAGTAAATACGAACAGCAAAAGCCGCATTTGATATGCGGCTTTTTTTGTTTACTGTATTGGGCTATCTTTCGCACAATGCCTGTCTGAAAAAATTTTCAGACAGGCATTATTGTAGGTAGGCTTTGTTATATGTAAGCAGTTTGACTATTATCAAACAGCAGCAGCCAAAGCCTGCTCCAAATCGGCCAGCAAGTCATCAATATGTTCGATACCGATGGAGAGGCGAACCATGTCTTCGCTCACGCCTGCCTGTGCCAGCTCTTCGGCATTGAGTTGGCGGTGGGTGGTGCTGGCGGGGTGTGTTGCGAGCGATTTGGCATCGCCGATGTTGACCAAGCGGGTGAACAGTTGCAGGGCGTCGATAAACTTGCCGCCTGCCTCGATGCCGCCTTTGATGCCGAAGCTGAGCAGGCCGGAGGCTTTGCCGGCGAAGTCGCGGTCAATCAGGGCTTTGTAGGGGCTGTCGGACAGGCCGGGGTAGTTTACCCAGTTGACTTGCGGGTGCTTTTGCAGGAACTCGGCCACTTTGAGCGCGTTGTCGCTGTGGCGTTCCATGCGCAGGGCGAGGGTTTCGAGGCCTTGCAGGATTAAGAATACGTTCATCGGGCTGATGGCGGCGCCGGTATTGCGCAGCGGCACGACGCGGGCGCGGGCGATGTAGGCGGCGGGGCCGAAGTGTTCGCTGTAATTCACGCCGTGGTAAGACACGTCGGGCGTGGTCAGCACTTTGAAGCGGTCGCCTTTGGTCCAATCGAATTTGCCGCCGTCGATAATCGCGCCGCCGATGCTGGTGCCGTGGCCGCCGATGTACTTGGTTAGGGATTCCACCACGATGTCGGCGCCGAGTTCAATCGGGCGGCACAGGGCGGGCGAGGCGACGGTGTTGTCCACCACCAGCGGCAAGCCTTTTGCGTGGGCGGCTTCGGCAAAGGCGCGCAGGTCAACCACGTTGATGGCAGGGTTGCCGATGCTTTCGCAGTAAACGAGCTTGGTGCGCGCATCGGTTTTGGCGGCGATTTCTTCGGGTTTGGCCGAGTCGATAAAGCGCACTTCGATGCCTTGCTTGGGCAGGGTGTGGGCAAACAGGTTGAAGGTGCCGCCGTAGAGGGTTTTGGTGGCGATGATGTTGTCGCCCGCCTCGGCGATGGTTTGAATGGCGTAGGTAATCGCCGCCATGCCGCTGGCCACACACAATGCGGCGATGCCGCCTTCGATGGCAGCCAAACGCTCTTCCAAAACGGCGGTGGTGGGGTTCATGATGCGGGTGTAGATGTTGCCGGCCACGTTGAGATTGAACAAATCGGCGCCGTGCCGGGTGTTGTCGAATGCGTAACTGGTAGTTTGGTAAATCGGCACGGCGGCGGCTTTGGTGGTGGGTTCGGGCTTATAGCCGACGTGAATGGCTTGGGTTTCGAGTTTCATATTTGCTCCGTTGTATTGTGCGAGTGCATAAAGCGGTTATTGTACATGATGAGGAATGGTTAAGGCCGCCTGAAAGCGAACCTAGTGAGCTTCGCTAAAACGAGCTTGAGAGTTTCGCCAAAGCGATGCGACAAATCCGTTTCACAATAGCGTCATGCTTAAGCGTCACATCTGTCACATCTGCTTTGTCACACCGGCCTGATGTTACTGTCACATCAGGCCGTCTGAAAAATCTAAAAAACAAATCTTTTCTTAAAAATCATTTAGTTATCTTTAAATTTTCAGACAGGCACATGGATTGCTTTGCTTATTTTAAAAACAAGATCTGCAAGGAGAAAAACCATGTCTGCCACCGTTCGCGTCGGCATTATTGCCAACCCCGTTTCCGCCCGCGATATACGCCGCATTATTTCCCATGCGTCGGGGCTGCCGCTGGGCGAGCGTGTGAATATGTTGATCCGCATTTTGTCTGCGCTGGCGGCGTGCGGTGTGGACGAGGTGCTGCTGATGCCGGAAATGGAAGGCTTGCGCATGCTGCTGGAACGGCGGCTGCCGGCCGTAGTCAGCGCGCTGGAATATCCGCTGCCGCGGCTGCGCTGGCTGGATATGGCGGTGAACAACGACACCGGCGATTCGGTGGTAGCGGCCGAGATGATGCGTGAAGAAGGTGTGTCGGCGATTTTGGTGTTGGGCGGCGACGGTACGCACCGTGCGGTAGCGAAAGGCTGCGGCGATATTCCCATCGCGGGCATTTCCACCGGCACCAACAATGCGTTTCCGCCGATGCGCGAAGTAACCATCACGGCGTGGGCGGTGGGCCTGTATGCCGTTGAAAACGTGCCGCGCGAACATTCGCTGCGCGCCAATAAATGCCTGCATATCCGCAAATACGACGCGGCAGGAAAGGAAGTGCTGCATGAAATTGCGCTGATTGACGCGGCTGTTTTGAACGAGGGCATTCTGGGTTCAAAAGCCATCAGCGAAACAGATACGCTGCGCACGTTTATCACTACACAAGCTTCAGTTGAGGCGGTGGGGCTGTCGGCCGTGGCGGCGGCTTTGGAACCGGTAGGCCGCTATGAAGCCGGCGGATTGCTGGTGGATCTGGTGCCGTCTTACGGTTCGTATGAGCCGGCGGATAAAGCGTTTTCCGTTCAGGCCGTGCTCACGCCGGGCATGATCGAATACATCAACATTGGTTCTTACCGCCGCTTTTTCGAGGGCGACGAATACCGCCTGAGCGGGCAAACCGGCTTGGTGGCATTGGACGGCGAACGGGAAATCGTGTTCCGCGAAGAAGAAAGCATTGCCATCACTTTGCAGGAAGGCGCGTTTTACACGCTGGACGTGCCCGCGGTATTGCAATTTATCAACACGCAAAGACGCGGCAAACGGTAACAGTAAATGTTTTCAGACAGGCACGGCAGGCCGTCTGAAAAAGTATAGTCAACCCACTTACATAATAACGATACCGTCATACTCGGGCTTGACCCGAGTATCTCAAGCTCCGGTAAGTTTAGGAGATACTCGGGTCAAGCCCGAGTATGACGAGCGTACTATTTTTAAGTTGATTCACTATATATTTTGAAACAGTCAAACCGTACACCCCAAAAACAAAACCAAAAAGGCCGTCTGAAAACACTTTTTCAGACAGGCATAAACGAAAACCCGTTGAATAAGGAGAAACCCAATGAGCATCAAACTGCCTTTAGAAAAAAACCAGCTGCTCGACGTTTACCGCCGCATGAAAACGATACGCGAATTTGAAGAGCGGCTGCATATCGACTTCGCGCGGGGCGAGATTCCCGGTTTCGTGCACCTGTATGCCGGAGAAGAAGCCACCGGCGTGGGCGTGATTGCCCATTTGAACGACAACGACCACATCGCCAGTACCCACCGCGGGCACGGCCACTGCATCGCCAAAGGCGTGGACGTAATCGGCATGATGAAAGAAATCTACGGCAAGCGCGACGGCGTGTGCCGCGGCAAAGGCGGTTCGATGCACATCGCCGATTTGTCGAAAGGCATGATGGGGGCGAACGGCATTGTCGGTGCGGGCGCGCCGCTGGCCTGCGGCGCCGCGTTGGCAGCCAAATTTCAGGGCAAAGGCGGCGTGGCCATCACCTTCTGCGGCGACGGCGCGGCCAACCAAGGCACCGTGTTGGAAAGCCTGAACTTGGCGGCCATCTGGAATCTGCCGGTGATTTTTGTGATTGAAAACAACGGCTACGCCGAATCCACCGCTCGCGATTACGGCACCGCCGCCAACAGCTTCGCCGACCGCGGCATCGGTTTCGGCATCCCCGGCGTGGTGGTGGACGGCAACGACTTTTTCGCCGTTTACGAAGCCGCCGGCGAAGTGATCCGGCGCGCCCGCAACGGCGGCGGCCCGGCATTGCTCGAATGCAAAACCAACCGTTTCTTCGGCCACTTTGAAGGCGACGCACAAACCTACCGCCCGAAAGGCGAAGTCGACAACCTGCGCGCCCATCACGACTGCCTGAAAATCTTCCGCCAACGCGTTACCGAAGCCGGCGTGATTACCGATGCCGAATTGGACGCCATCGACAAAGAAGTGCTCGAGTTGATCGAACGCTCGGTGCAGGAAGCCAAAGCCGCGCCGGTGCCGACGCCGGAAGATTTGCTGACCGATGTTTATGTATCTTATTAAAAATCATATGTAGCAAATAAAGTTATTTTTGATACAAGGCAGCAAGCCGCAGACAGTACAAGCAGTACGGCTAGGCGCAGCAACGCCGTAGCAAATTAAGTTTATTTGCGATAGCTGCAAAACCGAATCTTTCATGCACCATTTGAAAAGTTGATTCCACAGCTATTTAAAAACAGGAGAAACAGATCATGTCCCGCCAATTAACCATGAAATTAGCGCTTAACGAAGCCATCGATCAGGAAATGAGCCGCGATCCCACCGTGATTATGATGGGTGAAGACATCATCGGCGGCGCAGGCGCCAGCGGCGAACGCGATGCTTGGGGCGGCGTGCTCGGCCTCTCGAAAGGCCTGTATGCCAAACACGGCGACCGCCTGATGGACACACCGCTTTCCGAAGCCGCCTACATAGGCGCGGCCATCGGCGCCGCCGCCTGCGGCATGCGCCCGATTGCCGAATTGATGTTTATCGACTTTATGGGCGTGTGTTTCGACCAAATTCTCAACCAAGCCGCCAAGTTCCGCTATATGTTCGGCGGCAAGGCAGAAACCCCCGTCGTTATCCGCGCGATGGTCGGCGGCGGTTTCAGCGCAGCGGCGCAGCACAGCCAAATGCTCACGCCCATGTTTACCCATGTGCCGGGCTTGAAAGTGGTGTGCCCTTCCAACCCTTATGACGCCAAAGGCTTGCTGGTTCAGGCCATCCGCGACAACGACCCCGTGATTTTCTGCGAACACAAAAGCCTGTACGGCGTAAAAGGCGACGTGCCGGAAGAGCTTTACACCATCCCCTTCGGCCAAGCCAACGTCGTTCGCGAGGGCAAAGACGCCACCATCGTCGCCTACGGCATGATGGTTCAGCGCAGCATGGATGCCGCCAAACTGTTGGAAAAAGAAGGCATTGAAGTCGAAATCATCGACCTGCGCACCCTCTCGCCGCTCGACATCGACACCGTATTGAATTCCGTAGAAAAAACCGGCCACTTGGTTGTGGTCGACGAAGCCAGCCCGCGCTGCAACATCGCCACCGACATTTCCGCCCAAGTGTGCCAGCACATGTTCGGCGCACTCAAAGCAGGCATCCAAATGGTGTCGCCGCCGCACACGCCCGTGCCGTTCTCCAACGTGCTGGAAAAACTATATCTGCCCAGCGGCAAACAAATCGCCGAAGCCGTGCACAAAACATTAGGTAAGGTTGAGGCCGTCTGAAAACCATGATCAAACAAACGGCGGGCAAAAATGCCCGCCCCGCCGAAGCCATACCTTACCTGCACCCGCTGAAAACTTTTTCAGACGGCATTCACAATAAACAAAGGAGAAAACAATGAGCAACATCAAACCCGTTATCATCCCCAAATGGGGTCTGACCATGGAAGAAGGCACCATCAGCGAATGGCTGGTTGATATCGGCACCCCCGTAACCGTCGGCATGGAAATCCTCAGCATCGACACCGACAAGCTCACCAACGCCGTCGAAGCCGCCGACGCAGGCGTATTGCGCCGCATCCTGCACGGCGCAGGCGAAACCCTGCCGGTCAAAACCCTGATCGGCATCCTCGCCGACGCCGACACCCCCGAAGCCGACATCGACGCCTTTATCGCCAACTGGATACCGCCCTCTGCCGACGAAGTGGACGAATAAGCCACATTTTAAAATGCACAAACCCGGTTTGAACGGTTCGTAACCATGCCTGTCTGAAACCCAATTTAACGTTTCAGACAGGCATCTGAAACTCGTTGAGCTGTTTTTACAATCCGCAACAATTCCGGCACAAATAAAAAACAACCTTACACAAAACCTGTTTGCTTTAACATCAGGCTTGCTACAATTTTAAGCACCTGTGTCAATATTGACGAAACAGGCAAATGAGCATATCCGCTCATAATCAAATCAACTCAAGAAAGGTTTCCGCATGAAACATCAATCTGCACGTTTGGCTGCCTTTATGGTGGCAGCTTTGGGAGCATCGTTTTCTACCGCTGCAATGGCCGATGAAGTAACCGGCCCCTACATTCAAGGCGATATCGGCTTGGCCAATGTAAAAGTAGATGATGACGAGAAATTCAAAGTGCGTGACACATTCAAAAGCCTGAAAAACTCGTACAAAGATTCGGGCTTTATGCCCCGTGTGAGCGCCGGTTATGATTTCGGCGACGTGCGCGTGGCCGGTGATTACACCCACTACAAAAACATGAATGACAGCGCCAAAAAAGGCGATGAGCAGCTGGACGTTAAAGTGAAAGCCCAAGGCATGGGCGCATCTGTGATTTACGATATTCCGCTGCAATCCAACTTCCAACCCTACGTTGGCGCGCGCTTATCTGCCAACCGGTTGAAGTATGAATCGCATGGCGTTTCAGCCGGCATACGCTCTCACTCTTCCGAAAGCAAAACCAAAGTAGGCTACGGTGCGATGGCCGGTGTGGGCTACAAATTCAGCAACAATCTGGCCGCCGATGTGGGCTACCGCTACAACCGTTTGGATTCAGACCTGAAAGCGCACGAAGTATCTACCGGTTTGCGCTACACATTCAACTGATTCAAAACCCTTTGTGGCTGACATAAATAAAGCGTACTGCTTCGGCGGTACGCTTTTTTACATCATATAGTCAATCAACTTAAGAAAAAGTACACACGTCATACTCGGGCTTGCCCCGAGTATCTTGAGTTTCAGTAAATTTGGGGGTATTCGGGTCAAGCCCGAGTATGAGGGTACTATTATTATGTAAGTGGTTTAACTATATGCCTGTCTGAAAACGCATTTTTCTTTTTCAGACAGGCATGCTCTGTTTTCTTTTAAGTTTTCTTCTAATTGGCAGCCCAGCCGCCGCCCAATGCCTTATACAAACCAATCAGCATCCGCGCGCGCGCCAGTTGCGATTGAATCAGGTTTTCCTGCATCTCTTCTTCATTCAAGCGTGCGGTAAGAGCGTTATCCAGCGTTTTATTGCCGTATTTAAACAGTTTTTCGGCATCGCCCGCCTGTTTGGCCGCCTGTTTATGCGCAGTAACGAGCAAGGTGTTTTGGCGGGTAAGCGCGCTGTGTGCCTGATATGCGCTGTCCACTTCGCCGAGGGCTTTAAGGATGTTTTGGTCGTATTGCAATAAGGTCGTCTGAAGCCGTGCATCGGCGGCGGCGATATTGGCTTTGATGCGCCCGTTGGTGAAAATCGGCACTTGGATGCCTGCTTTGATTAAGCTGCCCCAGCCTTTTAAATCACTGTCGCTGTCGATGCTGATGGTGCCCCTGCCCAAAAATTCGATGGTAAACCGCGGCAGCAAATCGGCTTTGGCGCTGGCGAGCTTGGCGGCATAGGCATTCACTTGCGCGGCATGGGCGCGGATGTCGGGGCGGCGTTCAAGCAAGCCTTGCGGGGTTTGGCCGCTGGGCGCGGCGGGTTGCGCGGTTAAAACGTCGGCCTTGCTTTCGGGTAAAGTGAATGTTTGCGGGGTTTGGCCGGTAAGCACGGCGATGCTGCGCACATGGGCGGCGTATTCCGATTCGATGGTGCTTTGTTTGGCACGCAAAGCGGTGAGCTTGCTGGCGACTTCGTCTACTTCATAAGCGGTAACGTGGCCTGCTTTGAAACGGCCCTGCACATATTTCGCCAGCCGCTCAACGGTGGCGATATTGCGGTTTACCGATTTCAAACGCGCTTGGGCGGCGCGGGCTTGCAGATAATGCTCGGCGATTTCCCCGCCAATCAGCACTTGCGTGCCGTACACCTCTTCCTGCCGGCCGAGCGCGGCATAAGCGGCGGCATCGGCATCGCTGCGTTTCTGCCCGAAGATATCCGGCTCCCACGACGCGGAAAAGCCGCCCGTGAGGCTGTTGCCTTTCAAGGTAAAATGCTCGCCTGCCAAATCGGCAGCCTGCGGAATCCTGCCGAGCATGACGCGGGTTTCGTCGCTCAGCGGGTTGCTGATGCGGGCATTGATGCGCGAGGCTTCAGCGCCCGCACCGACTGTCGGACCTTTATCGGCATTCGCTAACCGCATAATGGCGCGCGCTTCGTTTAAACGGCTGCGGACGATTTGGATATCGTGGTTTTGCTGCAAGCCTTGTTCGATTAAACGGCTGAGTACGGGATCATTCCAATGCTGCCACCAGCGGCCGATTTCCACGCTGCCGCCCGCTGCTTCCGCCTGACTGAAGGCTTGCGGAACGTCGATTTTGCTTTCGAGCGGCACGGTAGTGCTTTTACAGGCGGCAAGTGCCAACGCCAGCATCAAGCTGCTTGTAAGATGGTTCAAATGGGGTTTCATAGCTTTTCCTTTATTCTTTTTTCAGACAAGCATAGAGGCCGTCTGAAGACTCCTTGTGTATATCGTTTAAGTAAATTCGAGAATCCGACTTACGGCGGGCTACACATATTTCTCCGCCTCACGGATACTGAGTTTCGCCATGCGGCTGCGGTATCGCTCGATAAATGCCCGCACCCATTCGGGGTTGGTTTTGCTGTAATCGCGCAAGGCCCAGCCGATGGCTTTATTAATGAAAAATTCTTTTTGATCCAAATTGTTGCAGAGGATTTGCTCCAGCAAAGCAGTGTCGGTTTTGTCTTTGCGCAAAAGCTGGTGATCGATGGCCACGCGCCGCAGCCAGATATTATCGCTGTTGCTCCAATCCAGCAGCACGGCATTGGTTTCGGGGTAAACCAAAGCGATGCCGCCGACAATGCGGTCGAGCACGTCTGACGTATCCCACCATGATTTTTCGGTAATCAGCTTTTGCAGGCGCGGAATATCCTGCGGCGTGAGCTTTTTCTGCATGGTTTTCAGATACTCAAGCGCACAGTATTGCAGCTCGCGGTGCGGATTGGCCCAGCATTGTTCGACAAACCGCCAATCAACCTCTTCCGCTGCTCCGCTTTTAAAAAACGGTTTGCAGATTTTTACCAAGCGCGGCTTAGAAATACCGAGATAGTCGAAACGGTGTCTCATATAGGCTTTCATCGGCATGGCGCGCTCAGGGTCGGCTTCGCGGGTAAGGATAGCAAGCAGTTCTTCGTAATTCATTGTATGCACCTTTTCAGACAGGCATTGCGCCTTCCTGTTCCAACAATATTTTTTGTCCAACCAAACTGCCATATCAAGATTCACGGCTTGGGTATATTGGATATTTTATATTTATTAAGAATACCGCACCTTTGATATCAATTTTAAGGTTCCTAACTTTGGAACAGTTGATTGTTTTCAGACGGCCTGCTCCTTGTATAGTCAATCCACTTAGATAACAACGATAGCGTCATACTCGGGCTTGATCCGAGTATCTTCTGAGTTTATCGGAGCTCGAGATACTCGGGTCAAGCCCGAGTATGACGAGCGTACTATTTCTAAGTTGATTCACCATAACAGGCTTTTTCAGATATTAATAAAGACGATGCCCCTGTTTAAGCGGACTTAAACAGGGGCTCAACTCATTTCTGAATCTTTACGTCGCGGCACGTCTTTTCAGACGGCCTTATTGTAGCAACGGCTCTCATCTCGTAGTGCAACAATAAATTTGATTCTAATGATGATGAAAACACTTGTCAAATATTTATTTCTTTACTATAAATAAGCGTATGTATTTTTTTGTAAATCAAGATGAAAAGGGGAAGAAATGAAAAAACAGCCGCAACGCTATATTTTGGGTTTGGATTTGGGTATTGCTTCAGTAGGCTGGGCCTTGATCTTAGTGGATGGAGCGGAAAATCCCGTCGGCCTGCTGGATTGCGGGGTACGCACGTTTGAACGGGCGGAAGTGCCGAAAACAGGCGATTCTTTAGCCTTGGCCCGCAGGCAGGCGCGCAGTGTGCGCCGCTTAATCCGCCGCCGCGCCCACCGTTTACTGCGGTTGCGCCGCCTGCTCAAGCGCGAAGGTATTTTGAGTGCTGCCGACTTTAATTCAGACGGACTGCCTAATCTGCCGATTGATGCTTGGCAGTTGCGTGTGGCGGGCTTGGAGCGAAAACTGACAAATCAAGAGTGGGCGGCGGTATTGCTGCATTTGGTCAAACACCGCGGTTATCTGTCGCAACGAAAAAGCGAAACCCAAACGGAAAACAAAGAATTAGGACGTCTCCTTGCCGGCGTGGCCGAAAACAGCAAACTGCTGTCAGAAAGCTCCGAACAATACCGCACGCCTGCCGAATTGGCGGTTAAATTATTTGCGGAACAATCGGGGCGTTTGCGCAATAAAGGCGGTGATTACACCCACACTTTCAACCGCTTGGATTTACAGAAAGAGCTGCATTTGCTGTTCGAGCGGCAATGTGCGCTCGGAAACCCGTTTGCTTCGGCAGAGTTGCAAAGCAAAGTTGACGAATTACTGATGACGCAACGCAGTGCCTTACAGGGTGAAGCAGTGTTGAAAATGCTCGGTAAATGCACATTTGAGCCTTCCGAATACAAAGCGGCTAAAAATACTTATTCTGCCGAGCGGTTTATTTGGCTGACCAAACTAAACAACCTGCGGATTCTGTACAACGGCGAAGATCGGGCTTTGGATGAAGGAGAGCGCAAACAACTGTTGGACGAGCCGTATAAAAAAGCCAAACTAACGTATAAACAGGTGCGTTCAATATTGAATCTGCCTGAAAGCGCAGTATTCAAAGGGCTGCGTTACGGAAAAGATTCAGACGGCCTCAAGGCGGAAAACGGCGCATTGATGGAAATGAAGGCCTACCACAAAATCCGCACAGTACTGGAAAAAGCAGGTTTGAAAGGCGAATGGGAAAACCGCATCCGCAACCCCGAAATACTGGATCAGATTGGTACGGCATTTTCAGTATATAAAACCGATGAAGACATTAAAGCAGAGTTGGCCGCTTTAAGGCTGCCTGAAAACGTGTTGGATGCGCTGCTGGCCGGTTTGAACTTCGATAAGTTCATCCAACTTTCACTGAAAGCCTTAAGCAATATTCTGCCTTTAATGGAACGCGGCATACGCTATGACGAAGCCTGCAAAGAAGTTTACGGCGATCACCGTGCCTTGGCAGAATCAAAAAACCAAATGCTGCTGCCACAAATTCCTGCCAACGAAATCCGCAATCCCGTGGTACTGCGCACACTCACACAAGCACGCAAAGTGATTAACGCGATTATCCGCCGCTACGGTTCGCCACAACGGGTGCATATCGAAACGGCGCGCGAGTTGGGCAAATCGTTTAAAGACCGAAAGGAAATCGAAAAACGTCAGGAAGAAAACCGCAAAGAACGCGAACGTGCGGCGGAACATTTTAAAGAATTGTTCCCGCGTTTTACCGGAGAACCTAAAAGCGGCGATATTCTGAAACTGCGCCTGTACCAACAGCAACAGGGCAAATGCCTGTATTCGGGCATACCGATAGATTTAGGCCGTCTGAATGAAAAAGGCTATGTGGAAATCGACCACGCCCTGCCGTTTTCCCGCACGTGGGACGACAGCTTTAACAACAAAGTGCTGGTGTTGGGCAGCGAAAACCAGAAAAAGCGCAACCAAACGCCTTATGAATATCTTGATGGTGCTCGCGACAGCCAACGCTGGCGCGAATTTCAGGCGAGAGTACAAGGCTGTCGTTTTCCTTATGCTAAAAAACAGCGTATTCAGACGGCCAAATTGGACAGCAAAACCGAACAAGGCTTTTTGGAACGCAATCTGAACGATACCCGTTATATTGCCCGCTTTTTATGCGGCTTTATTGAAAAAAGCCTGCATCTGCAAGGCGCGGGCAAACGACGCGTATTCGCCTCAAACGGCCAAATCACTGCCTTGTTGCGCGGTCTGTGGGGCTTGAAAAAAGTTAGGGAAGACAACGACCGCCACCACGCACTCGATGCTATCGTAGTCGCCTGCTCCACCGTTTCCATGCAGCAGAAAATTACCAAAGCCATGCAGCGGCGTGAAACCTTGGAAACAATAAATACCGAAACCGGCGAAGTCAAAACCCGCATTCCGCAGCCGTGGGATTTCTTCCGCCAAGAAGTGATGATACGGGTGTTCAGCGACGCCCCGCGCGAAGAGTTGGCAGAGAAATTAAACAGCCGGCCTGAAGCGCTGCATGATTTTGTATCGCCTTTATTTGTCTCACGCGCCCCCAACCGCAAGATGACAGGGCAAGGGCATCTTGAAACCGTCAAATCCGCCAAACGCCTGTCTGAAAACATCAGCGTGGTGAAAAAACCGCTGACAGCGTTAAAACTGAAGGATATTGAAAACATTGTCGGCTATCCCGACCGCGAGCCTGCTTTATATCGAGCTTTGCAGGAGCGATTGCAGGCATATAAAGATGATCCTGCCAAAGCGTTTGCCGAGCCGTTTTACAAGCCTGCGAAAGATGGCGGACAAGGGTCATTGGTCAAAGCAGTGCGGATTATTGAAAATACCAAACATGGCTTAAAAGTACGTAACGGCATTACCGATACTAACGGTGATATGGTTCGGGCGGATGTCTATCAAAAAGCCGATAAAAAAGGGAAAAGGCAATATTTCATTGTTCCCGTCTATGCTTGGCAAGTTGAAAAAAATGAGCTGCCGACAGTTGATTGTAAAGGATATGAAATTGATGACACTTATGAATTTTGTTTTAGTTTATATAAATATGACATTATTGAAATTCAAAACCCTGATAACATGAGCAAAGAACTCCGAGTTTACTATATCAATTGTGACAGCTCGGATGGTAGATTTTGGCTGGCACATCATGATAAAAGCGCTAAAGAACAGCAGTTCCGGATCAGTACGCAAAATCAGCCGATCATAAAAAAATACCAAGTCGACCCATTGGGCAAAGAAATCCGCTTGTGCAAAGCAGAAAAACGCACTGAATTGAATGGCAAAAAGAAAAAATAAATCCTCAGCGGCTGCACCTTCAATGGTGTAGCCGTTTTGCTGTATAACCCATTTAAAAACAGAATACTTACGGAGAAAACCAAATGACTTGGCGCAGTATTCTAATCAGCCGCCCTGCACGCCTGTCGCTGCAACAAAGCCATCTGCTGATTCAACAGGACGAAGCCATACCTATACCGCTGGAAGACATCGCCGTGATTGTGGTCGAAGCACGGGAAGTGGTACTAACCGCACCGTTACTGTCAGCCCTGGCACAACACGGCATCACCCTGCTTACCTGCGACGAACAGTTCTTGCCCTGCGGCCAATGGCTGCCGTTTGCACAATATCATCGCATCCTGAAAGTGCTCAAACAACAAATCAATATGACAGAACCGCAAAAAAAGCAGCTGTGGCAACAGATTGTGAAACAGAAAATCCGCAATCAGGCTTGGCTGCTCGATTACAGCGGCCACGATATTGCCGCAGGCCGTCTGAACGCCTTGGCCGACAGCGTAAAATCCGGCGATAAAGACTTTGCCGAAAGCCAAGCTGCCGCTGTGTATTTCCGCGTACTGTTCGGAGAACAATTTACCCGCAGTCATGAAAACAGCGTCAATGCCCATTTGAATTACGGTTACAGCATTCTGCGCTCGGCCGTTGCCCGCGCGCTTGTGCAATACGGCTTTCTACCTGCGCTCGGACTGCACCACCGCAGCGAACTCAATCCTTTCAATTTGGCCGACGACTTTATCGAACCATACCGCCCCATTACTGATTTATTGGTTTACGACAAGATGCTTTCAAACAGTCTGCCAGAGGAGCTTACACCCGCAAACAAACAACAACTAATCTCTTTGTTATGCTGCCAAACAGCTTTGGACGGAAACAAATATAGTGTATTGGCTGCCATAGACCGCACCATACAATCTTTTCAGACGGCCATCAGCCAAAACAAGCCCAAGCTGTTAAAGTTGCCACAAATGCTGAGCTTAAAGGTACATGATTATGAGTGAGGCCCAATTTATGCGCTTAATCGTTTTCTTTGACTTACCTGTAACCACTACAGCCAAGAGAAAAGCCGCCAATCAATTTCGTAAATTTTTACAGAAAGACGGCTATCACATGCTGCAATTGTCAGTTTATTCGCGCATTGTAAAAGGAAGAGATGCGTTGCAGAAACACCACAAAAGACTGTTACTACATTTACCCGAAGAAGGCCAAGTCCGCTATTTAGAGGTAACAGAAAAACAATATGCAAGCATGGTTATGCTTATTGGTGAGCCAAAACCTCGCGAAAAAAAGGTGAATGCCGACCAACTTTTGCTTTTTTAAAGTCGTTTTTTTAACCAAAATAAAACAGGGAAACCTTATTTTATAAGGCTTCCCTGTTGAGGTATTGTAGCACTACGAGATGAGAGAGGAAGCTACAACGGAAGTGCTGTTTCTACACTAATCCACCTAATTGTAGCACTACGAGATGAGAGAGGAAGCTACAACTGCCCCTCGCCTCAAACAATCAGTATTATGATTGTAGCACTACGAGATGAGAGAGGAAGCTACAACGATATTATTCTTATAACCCAGCATCCGAGTATTGTAGCACTACGAGATGAGAGAGGAAGCTACAACGACTGACGCCGTCTTCCGCTGCCCGGTAAAATTGTAGCACTACGAGATGAGAGAGGAAGCTACAACTTAACGTAAGACCGCCTGTTTAAATTCAATATTGTAGCACTACGAGATGAGAGAGGAAGCTACAACCGGCGGTTCGGGTGGTGGCTCTAAGGTTAAATTGTAGCACTACGAGATGAGAGAGGAAGCTACAACGCAAAAAGCGAAGCATACGAACATTTCGTAATTGTAGCACTACGAGATGAGAGAGGAAGCTACAACGATAGTCATATTGCATACACAACCTTAAGCATTGTAGCACTACGAGATGAGAGAGGAAGCTACAACTCGTTTTTTATGCTGTTTGCCGTGATGTTCATTGTAGCACTACGAGATGAGAGAGGAAGCTACAACACCACGATCAACAACACGGAAAATAACACGATTGTAGCACTACGAGATGAGAGAGGAAGCTACAACCCCGCATCGGCTTTCAGCATGGCCACTATCATTGTAGCACTACGAGATGAGAGAGGAAGCTACAACATGATTAATGCCGTTATCTCCATGTTTCCGATTGTAGCACTACGAGATGAGAGAGGAAGCTACAACTTGATCTTGAGGGAGGGGGGAACTGCTAGTATTGTAGCACTACGAGATGAGAGAGGAAGCTACAACGCAAGATGCAAAACTAATAGCTGAATATTGATTGTAGCACTACGAGATGAGAGAGGAAGCTACAACATGATAGTTGTCGTAGCAATGAAATTAGTGATTGTAGCACTACGAGATGAGAGAGGAAGCTACAACCCAAATTCAACAGGCAGCATCGCCGAAAGGATTGTAGCACTACGAGATGAGAGAGGAAGCTACAACAGGGAAAGAATTGGGTGATAACTTGGTTTTATTGTAGCACTACGAGATGAGAGAGGAAGCTACAACCGGCGTAAGACTGATAAAAAAATGCAGCGTATTGTAGCACTACGAGATGAGAGAGGAAGCTACAACAAAATCTTATCATTTGGCCGTCTAAAGCGTATTGTAGCACTACGAGATGAGAGAGGAAGCTACAACTCACTTATTTGTGGGAATACCGCCATTAATATTGTAGCACTACGAGATGAGAGAGGAAGCTACAACCTGAAAGTATGTCCCAGCGCATTGATGCGTATTGTAGCACTACGAGATGAGAGAGGAAGCTACAACAAGTACGTTAGGCTTAGACGATAAGGTGAGATTGTAGCACTACGAGATGAGAGAGGAAGCTACAACTATGTTGCTAAGGTCTATGCTGAAAAAGCAATTGTAGCACTACGAGATGAGAGAGGAAGCTACAACTCAGGTTGCTTAGCTTTACTTCGGCTACCCATTGTAGCACTACGAGATGAGAGAGGAAGCTACAACATCAGGTTCAAAATCTCAAGCAAAGGCTCTATTGTAGCACTACGAGATGAGAGAGGAAGCTACAACCGGCAGCCTGTTGCCTGATTTGATAGATGCATTGTAGCACTACGAGATGAGAGAGGAAGCTACAACGCGTGGCGTGGCCATAACACCATGCCCAATATTGTAGCACTACGAGATGAGAGAGGAAGCTACAACCGGTTGCAACGCGGCAAAAACGGGTTGGGAATTGTAGCACTACGAGATGAGAGAGGAAGCTACAACGCGAAAAAGTCGGTTCCGATTGGGAATCCAATTGTAGCACTACGAGATGAGAGAGGAAGCTACAACCGAGTATTTGGAGCGGCACGCATCTTTACGATTGTAGCACTACGAGATGAGAGAGGAAGCTACAACATAGCTGGTATTGTTGTTGGTGAGGCTGCTATTGTAGCACTACGAGATGAGAGAGGAAGCTACAACATAGCTGGTATTGTTGTTGGTGAGGCTGCTATTGTAGCACTACGAGATGAGAGAGGAAGCTACAACCTTGGAAACTTGCCATACACCATGACAGGAATTGTAGCACTACGAGATGAGAGAGGAAGCTACAACTGCCGATAAAGTGGATTAAATATCTCCCGCAATTGTAGCACTACGAGATGAGAGAGGAAGCTACAACAGAAGACACAGCCCACTCCTCCGCATTATTATTGTAGCACTACGAGATGAGAGAGGAAGCTACAACGAAGCGAGTAATGCGGTTATCACCGTTTTTATTGTAGCACTACGAGATGAGAGAGGAAGCTACAACCGAACGCTGCCCGGGATGGTATCAAAACCGATTGTAGCACTACGAGATGAGAGAGGAAGCTACAACCCAAAAATGCCTGCATGGTTGCCATTTCCTATTGTAGCACTACGAGATGAGAGAGGAAGCTACAACTTTTAAAGGGGCAGGAAATGACTAATTGGGATTGTAGCACTACGAGATGAGAGAGGAAGCTACAACAAGCCACTCAATCGCTTTATCGGGCTTCAAATTGTAGCACTACGAGATGAGAGAGGAAGCTACAACTATAACGGGCGTTTTCCGGAGGAGGCACGCATTGTAGCACTACGAGATGAGAGAGGAAGCTACAACTATAACGGGCGTTTTCCGGAGGAGGCACGCATTGTAGCACTACGAGATGAGAGAGGAAGCTACAACTATAACGGGCGTTTTCCGGAGGAGGCACGCATTGTAGCACTACGAGATGAGAGAGGAAGCTACAACGAGATGGATGTGTTGGCGCATATCGGCCAGATTGTAGCACTACGAGATGAGAGAGGAAGCTACAACAAATCAGGACGCGGGGTGCGGGTTTCCCTTATTGTAGCACTACGAGATGAGAGAGGAAGCTACAACCACTTTCCACACCATTATGACTATATCAACTTCCATCTTATCCTTTTTCAGTCAAGCATTGCGCCTTCCAATTCCAACAACGCCCTTTTTCGCACAAGGCCGCCGCCGTAACCGGTTAAATCGCCATTGCTGCCGATCACGCGGTGGCACGGTATCAGGATGGAAATTTTGTTCTGACCGTTGGCAGAGGCTACGGCACGCACGGCCTGCGGTTTGCCGATGCGTTCCGCCTGCTGCTTGTAGCTGCGTGTTTCACCGTAAGGAATACTTTGCAGCTCGCGCCAAACTTGCTGCTGAAACGGTGTGCCGACCGGATCGAGCGGCGTGGTGAAATTTTTCAGACGGCCTTCAAAATACAGATCCAACTCTTGCTGCAAAGTTTGGCTGCGCACCGTGTCGCGCCACACAAAATCCGCCTGAAATGCTTTTTGCACGGCCAAGAGTTCGCTCTCCAGCATTCTGCGCTCGGGAAACTCCAGCAGGCACAAACCTTGTGTGCTGAATACGGCCAGCATCTGCCCCAATGGGGTGGCGCGCACAGAGACTGTCAGCCTGTTGTCGTATTTGCTATTGCGTTGTGCCATCAGGTGCGTGATGCGTTTTAGACGGATATACTGCCCGAGCGACATGCCGACGTGCCGCTCGAAATCTTTTTTCAACATAACCAGTTCGTCTGCCGATTCAAGCGGGTGTGCGTGATAAGATTTAGGCGGATTTTCCTGTGCTGCCAGCCATGCGGCATAAGGTTGCCACTGTGATGAAAGCAAGGTTTGCGGATCGGGCAGCCGGCGGATATTCATGGAGTTTCCTTGCAGTGTTCAGATAGGTATCAGCATTTCAAAACTAAAAGTCTGATAAACAATCAAAAGAACGAATTTTTGATATTAATGTATTACCCAAGTTCAATATTATATTTATCTCATCAATTTTCAGACGGCCTGCACAGGCTTCGCAAGCCCGTGTCAGCCTATTGTTTTCAATCTATCTTTGTTAGAATTATATTCTTTTGAAATATTAAATAAGCTAATCAAGCAAAACACCGTCATGATTATCAAACAAGGACATAATCGGGAACATGATATTGAGGATCTAAACACATTATTGGCTTTGCCTTATATCGATTCCGATACCAAAGACAAAATCAGCCGTGAAATCAGAAATATCCAGTCCGGCATCAAAGGCGAAAAAGAAGCGGCCTACCACATGAATTTTCAGTGGAGTGAATCCAAAAATTGGATGGTTATCCATGATTTAAGGCTGGAATATAAAGGTCATGTAGCTCAAATAGACCATTTGCTGCTTAACCGCTTTATGGAAATTTATGTCTGCGAAAGCAAACGCTTCGGCGAAGGCATTGCCATTAATGAACATGGCGAATTTTCAGCATTTTATAAGGGAAAATCTTACGGCATACCTTCCCCGATAGAGCAAAACAACCATCATATCAAACTGCTTCAAAGACTTTTCGACAGCGACTGCATCGAGCTGCCAATCAGGCTGGGCGTTAAAATGAAGCCCAAGCTCATCAGCCTGATTTTAATCGCCAACTCAGCGCGTATTTCACGCCCTAAAAATGAAAAAAGTGTTGAGAGCTTAGACAGAATCATTAAAAACGAGCAAATCGTTAAAAAAATCAACAGAGATATTGATGATGAAAATATCTTTAGCATGGTTAGGTCGGTATCTAAAATCATCTCTCCGGAAACTTTGCAGTCGTTCGCCGAATCTTTAGCCGCTCTGCACAGGCCATTGGAAATGAATTGGCGGGCAAGGTTCGGTATCAATGAGCCGGCTGAATCCGATCCGGTTAAAGCGGAACATGTCGATTCTGTTCAATCTCAAGATGAGATTCAGCACCAAGCCGATGTGCAAGATAATGCTCCGAATGCTGCGCCGGCCCGCTTGTTCTGCGCCGGCTGCAAAAAAACGGTCAGCCCTAAAGTGGCAAATTTTTGCTGGAGCAACAAAGCCCGCTTTCAAGGCAGGGTGTATTGTTACAACTGCCAAAGAAGTATCAAAAAAACGGTAGATTAGCGGATACACACGCTCTTTACACGGCAGGCATGATGGATAAAAATGCACAATCTGCTACGCGCTTGATGCCTTAAAGTATTAGCGTGAAATTACCTTGCCCGCCGCCTGATTGCTTTGGTCTTTGGCTTGCTGCTGGTTTATATAGGGGCGGAAGGATTGATCAGCCTTTTTGTATAAAGTTTTCAGACAGGCATAACTTTGCGCAATGCCTGTCTGAAAACAATGCTTTCTTTTCAACGTAAAAACCAACGTTTATCACGCACCGAACAACACGGCCTTGCCTTTCGCGTCGGACACATCCAACACATCTATATTCTCCCCGTCCAACACCGCCTCTGTGAGCATGGCCACGCCGCCGGAGGGGCCGATTTCCAAAATGCGGCGGACGCCCAAATCTGCCATGCGGCGGCATTCTTCTACCCAACCGACCGGATCGACCAATACATTTTGCGCAATGCCGCGCGCCTGTTCTGCGTCCAAACCGCAGGCCGCCGCCCATTCGGCTACTTGCGCTACGGCGGGTACCAGCGCGGGATGGTGGAAGCCGACTTCCACTTCAAGCGGCACAAGCAGCGATTCGGGGGTAAGGCCGTCTGAATCTTTTATTGTGGCTGAGAGCTCATCACACACGCGCTGCACCGATTCCGGCCGCCCGCTGACCACAAAGGCTTCTTGGCTGTTGCGCAGGCCGATGCACGGGCGAGCGGCTGGGTCGGTTGAGGCGGCGGGGAACAGGCTATCCACCATATCGGCAAGCTGCGATCGGCTCACGCCCTGCACCATCACCATCGCATGGCCGCCGTCGTGCATATACATGCCGGTTTTTCTGCCTTGCAAAGTAGCGGCCGCGCCGATCAGTTCGGCCAATGCCAGAATTTCGGCGGAGCGTTGCGGTTCGCTAACCAGATAACGCCCGAGTATGCCTTGCGAATGCCCGATCACGCCTGCTGCTTTGCCGATGTCCAACCCGCGTGCTTTCAAGGTGTGCAGATTGGCGATTTGCGAAAGGAAAATGCCGGGCACGCTCACGGCAGCGCGTACTAAATCAATTTCGCTACTGTCGCTGTCTGCCCACGCAATCGGCGCAAAACCCTGCGGGCGGGCGGCGGCGAGCTGCTCCGCCACGGGCGCCACCATTTGGGCGGCGGCATCGGCAATCTTGCCGGTTTCCTCCCGCGCGCCTTCGGCCAAAGCCTCGCGCAACATGCTGATCCAATCAAACCCTTGACCGGAAAAACACAGCGCAAACGGTTCGGCATGCACACGCTCAAGCAGGCGTTTTTGTTCGGTTTCACTCATTGTCTCACTCCTTTGTATGATGGTTTTCAGACGGCCTCAGCGGCCTTTGTCCGCATCCTCAACACTCAGCCATGCTGCTCCAGCATTTTTCTAAACCGCATCAAGGCAAATGCCAAAAACAGCAGCCCCGTCAAAGCCATTGCCAAAAGCTGCGGCCACACGATGCTCAAGCCGGCATTGCGGAACAGCACGCTTTGGGCAAACTGGATAAACTGCGTGCTCGGCCAATATTCGCTGATCCATTGCGCCGCTGCGGGCATATTGTTGCGCGGCGAACCCACGCCGGAAAACAGCAGCAGCACCATATACAGCGGAATCATCAAGAGGCCGAACTGCGCCATGCTCGGCGCAATCGTGGCAAGCATCACCGCCAGCGCGGCAATGGAAAACAGATACACGGCCACGCCGAAGCCGTAGAGCAGAAGGGAGCCGTAAATCGGCACACCGAGTATCCCCTTTACCACCAACCACATCGACAGCATACTCACCAGCAAAATCACCGCACTGTTGGCCAGCACTTTCGCCAGCATGATTTCGGCGGCGTTTACCGGCATCACCAGCAGATGCTCGATGGTGCCGTGTTCGCGTTCGCGGATCACCGCCGCGCCCACCAAAATCAGCGCCAACACCATCACCATATTGCCCAACTCCATCGGCGGCCCGTAATAGCTGCCTTCGGCATTGGCGTTGAAATGCGAATGGATCACCGGCTTCACAGGCAGCCATTTCTCCGCCGACTGCTGCCGCGCAAACTCCGCCGTTTCACGCTCCAGAATGCGGGTCAGATAAGCCGCGCCCAAACCTGCCTGCGACATGGCGGTGGCGTCCACTTGCAGCAGCAATTCGGGGCTGCGCCCCATCAGCACGTCGCGCTCGAAGTTCGGCGGAATTTCCAAGGTAAAAATGTACTCGCCCTTATCCATCGCCTCATTCACCGCTTCTGCCGCCACTTCCTGCGGCGGCTGGAAAAACGGCTCGCGCACGGCATCGCGCAGGCGGTAGGAAAGCGCCGAACGGTCGCCGTCCACCACCGCCACGGCAGCGTTTCTCACTCCGGAGTCGATTCCAGCTGCGGACAAAACCGTTATCGTAAACATAAACACAATCAACACCATCAGCACCAAGTCGGAAAACAGGCTGCGGAGTTCTTTTTGTGCTAAGTAGAAGATGTTTTTAATGCTGCGCATGGGCTTGCCTTGGGGGTTTCAGACAGGCATTTCACACCGATTCGGCGGTTGCATCGGTAAATTCGGCCAGTGTCTGCAAAAATCGTTCGGGGCTTTCTTTTTGCGGCCAGTGCTTGTGCTCTTCAAACACTTCCAGCCGCGCCTGCGGCATGATGGTGGCGGCCGCTTCGGCATCGGCCAGCGGCACGGCCGGGTCTTTGCTGCCGTGAACCAGCAGCACGGGGCAGTCGATTTTCGGCAGCTCCGGCAGCAGGCGGCCTGTGGGTTTGCCGCCGTAGGTTTCGCTGAGCTGGAAAGATTGGAACGCTTTGCCGGCATCTTCTGCCAAGGCGGCCGCGCGCACTTCGTCCACCAGTTCGGTGCTGATTTTGCCGGCATCGCCGAATAGTGTGGCGGCAATCAGGCGGCGGGTCAGCAGGCGGCTGGTGCACAGGCGGTAGGCCGGCAGGTTCCAGCGCGAGCGGGCATACCAGCCGCCCAACCGCGGCCACGGCAGCTCGGTGCTGATGCCCCACGGCGCCACCAACACCAGCCGCTTGAGCAGGTGGGGGTAGCGCAAAGCAAACTGCAAAGCCACGCTGCCGCCGAGCGACAGGCCGCATAAGTTGATACGCTGCAGGCCCAGCGTTTTCCAAAGCGTGTAGAGAAGCTCGGTGTAAAAATCCAGCGTGTAGTCGATATCGGGTTTGCTGCTTTGGCCGTAGCCGGGCAGGTCGGGGGCAACCAGGTATTCGTTGCCCGGCCACTGCGTTATGATTTCGCGCCACGACAGCATCGCCGAATCCAAACCGCCGCCGTGCAGAAATACCCAGGCTTCTTCTTCGGGCCGGCCTGCGGTGTGGCAGGCGACCGAAAGGTCGTCAGACAGGGTTAAAGTATGTGTTTCGATAGTGTTCATAATGCATCTTTTCCAAAATATGAAGCGCGTTTATATTTTCAGCCAACCCGTATGGATTCAGTATCTCAATATTCGGGCCGGCTTATAGAATGGTTGTATAGCCTTTTCAGACAGGCATTCCCTCAAACCCAACGCCGTACCTTACGGCAATAGCTCAAATAATCCTCGCCAAACTTGTGCGCCAGCACGCGCTCTTCGTGGCGGATTTGAAAGCGGTTCATACCGGCGACAAACAGCGGCAGCCCGAGCCAAGACAGGACGTGCCCCAGCCACAACGCCCAAGCCGCCAGCATCAGCAATAAGCCCAAATACATCGGATTGCGGGTAAAACGGTAAACGCCGCTGCTCACCAAACGGGAGGCTTTGTCGAGATAAACGGGGTTTATCGTGGTTTGCGCCTGCCTTAACGCCGCCACGCCCGCCGCGCCGACGGCCAAACCTGCCGCCGCGGGCAGCAAGGCCCAAACTCCGGCAGACGGCCATTGCAAAGCCGCCACCGGCACGCCCGCCAACAGCCGCATCAATAAAGCGCAGGCGATCAATTGCAGCACCGGCGGGATTTTCAGGTTTTCCATATCGCCTCCTTTTGCCCGATACGTTCAGACAGGCATTATTTTTCCTGCTTCTTCAAAATCCAGCAGGCCGAAGTGAAATACACCACATAAAACGCCAGCAGCACCAGCATTTCGCGGCTCAGGTCGTGCCCGCCCAAGCCTTTGGTGAAGCTGCCGATGCTGATGTTGAGATACCACGACGCGGGCATCAGCTTGCCCATCCAGTATGCCCCGCCTTCCATCGACGAGAGCGGATGCAGAAAGCCGGAATAGTTGAAGGTCGGGATCATAATCACAATCGCGGTGAGGCTGATGGCCGCCATTTGCGAGCGCACGACAGTGGAAGCCAGCAAACCCAGCGCGGTGGACACGAACAGCAGAATCAGCGTGCCTGCCGTCAGCACCAGCAGCGAACCTTTCACCGGCACGCCGAAGCCGAACACCATCATCGCCGTGAGCACCACATAATTCACCATGCCCACCGCAATATACGGCAGCTGCTTGCCGAGCAGAAACTGCGGCACGGTGGCGGGCGAGGTGTAGAAATTGGAAATCGAACCGATTTCGCGTTCGCGCACCACCCCGACCACCGACATCATCGCCGGAATCAGCATCAGCACCAACATCAACACGCCCGGCGCAATGGCGAAAATGCTTTCAAAATCCTGATTATACATAAACCGCTGCTCGATTTTGGCTGCGGGCGGCGGCAGCGTCATCCCTGTTTCGCGCGCCAAATCCTGCCCGTACAGCGCAAAAATGCCGCCGATATAGCCTTGAATATTGCTGGCGTTGAACGGCATCGCGCCGTCGACATAAAACGCCGCCTCCGGCCGCCTGCCCGCCAGCATATCGCGCCCGAAGCCTTCGGGAATCTCAACCACCAAGCGCGTTTGCGCCGACTGCAAGGCGGTGTCGATATCGCTTGGCGACGAGAGCGGCGGCTGTTCATGAAAATAGCGCGAACCGGAAAAATATTCGGTGAGGCGGCGGCTTTCGGTGGTTTGGTCGCGGTCGAGCACGGTAAACGTGAGGTCTTTCACGTCGAACGACACGCTCCACGATAGGGAAATCATCAGAATCACCGGCCCCATCACCGCAAAAAACAGCCGCACCTTGTCGCGCAGCAATTCTTTGGTTTCACGCAAAGCAAACGTGCGCACACTGGCCAGCCAGTATTTGAGGGTGTCGGTCGGCGGTGTGTTTTCAGACGGCCTGTTGCCTGTTTGCGCATCCGAAACCTGATTTTCCTGCGCACTCCTTGCTGCAACTTGAGGCACGCTTTCGGTTTCAGGTAGCCTGTCTGAAACATCGGCGGCTTGTTTTCTTTCTGTCATCTTGCCGGTTTCTGAACGCGGTTCGGCTGAGGTGGAAGAAATCGGGGGTTCCGGCGAAACAACCGTTTGCTCCTCCTCCGCTTGCAAGGAAGCAAGGCCGCTGTCGGAGCGAACATTTTCAGACGGCCTTATCCCTGCCTGTACATCCAAATCCTGATCGGCCCGCACCACCCTCGCCGCCAGTTGCGCCACGCTTTCGGTTTCAGACGGCCTCTCCGAATCGTTGGCAGTTTGTTGCGGCGGCACGGCGGCATTATTTGTTTGCGCGTTTGCTTGCACGGAAGCCGCCGTTTCAGACGGCCTTTCAGACAGGCCTTCCCGCGCTTCGTCGTCCAACAAATACTGCACAAACGCCTCCTCCAGATTCGGCGCGGCCTGCCGTGCGGTCAGCTCCGACGGCGTGCCCACCGCCAGCACGCGGCCTTTGTGCATGAAGGAAATGCGGTCGCAGCGTTCGGCCTCGTTCATAAAGTGGGTCGACACAAATATGGTGATTTTGTCTTCGCGCGAGAGTTTGAGCAGATGCCGCCAGAACATGTCGCGGGCGGCGGGATCGACGCCGGAGGTCGGTTCGTCGAGAATCAGCACTTCGGGTTTGTGCAGGCAGGCCGCCGCCAGTTGCAGCCGTTGGCGGATGCCCAAAGGCAGCGAAGCGGGTTTGGCAGCAGCGGCATCGCTGAGGTCGAACTGCACCAACGCATCGGCCACCGCCTGTTCGCCGGCCGCGCCCATTTGGTAGAGGCGGGCGTGCAGTTTGAGGTTGTCGATCACGCTCAATTCTTCATATAGCGAGAACGCCTGCGACATATAGCCGACGCGCATCCGCGTTTGGATATTGCCCGCTTCGATCGGCCGCCCCAAGAGTTCGGCCGAACCATCGCTGGCTTCCAGCAAACCGGTGAGCATTTTCATGGTGGTGGATTTGCCGCAGCCGTTGGAGCCGAGAAAGCCGAAGATTTCGCCTTGTGCGATTTTGAAACTCACCCGATCGACCGCGGTAAAGCTGCCGAAACGCTTGGTCAGCCCGTGTGCTTCGATGGCGGGCGGGGCATCGGGATCGGCGACAAACGGGGTCATCGCCAACCCGCCCGAACCTTGCTGCTTTTCAGACGGCAGCATCTGCACATAGGCGGCTTCCAGCGTGGCGGCACCGCTGTCGCGCATCACCTCGCGGGTGGGCTTGTTGACCAGCAGCTTGCCGTCGTCCATTGCCAGCAGATGGCCGAAGCGTTCGGCTTCTTCGATATAGGCGGTGGCAACGATCACCGTCATGCCTGCGCTTTCGGCCTGCAATTCGTCCACCAACGCCCAAAACTGGCGGCGCGACAGCGGGTCGACGCCGGTGGTCGGTTCGTCGAGAATCAGCAAATCGGGCGAATGCACCAGTGCGCAGCATAAGCTCAGTTTCTGCTTCATCCCGCCCGAGAGCTTGCCCGCCGGGCGGTCGGGGAACGGCGCCAAACCGGTGGCTTCGAGCAGGCGGGCGATGCGGGCTTGGCGTTCGGCGGCGTTCAACCCGAACAGCCGCGCGTGGAATTCGACGTTTTCATAGACGCTTAAAGTGGGATAGAGGTTGTGACCCAAACCCTGCGGCATAAAGGCGATGCGGTGCGACAACGCCTGCCGCGCCGCTTTGTCGGCCATGTTCCGCCCGAACACTTCCACCGTGCCTGTCTGAATGATTTTGACGCCGGCAATCAGCGACAGCAGCGTCGATTTGCCCACCCCGTCGGGGCCGATCAAACCGACGGTGGCGCCGCGCGGGATGGCCAGCGATACGTCGTCCAGCGCCGTTACGGTCTTGCCGTAGCGGTGGGAAACGGAGCGGAGGGAGACGGCGGGGTTATTCATCATGGTTTTACTCTGTTTTCAGACGGGCATTGGGAGGTTTCAGACGGCCTTCTCTTTCATCAATACTCTTCGGCAAAGCCTGCAAACGGATCACCGCCCGGCCAGCACAATGCCAAGTTTTCGCCCGCAAGTGTACCGTCTATCACTTTCCAGATAAGTTGTAAGGTTTGAATGCCGTCTAGAGCGTGGATTTGAAAATTGATGTCTTTACCCGCGCCGACGATGCGGTAGGGGCAAATCCATTCTTCTTCGTGCAGTTTTTCGGGTTTGCCAATAAAAATGTTCACGTTCTCTTTGGGATTGCCTGCCAATTCAAGCGTACGGTAGGCGATGGCGGTGTCAAAGTTCAGTTTTTCGGCCATGATATTTTATTCCTTATTGATTTGGCGGTCTGCAATGTTTTCAGACGGCCTCACTTTACGGTGCAACTATAGGGCGGACATCCCTGCCCACCATGCAATCTAAACATGCAAGTACGAATGACGGTCAAGGATGCCCGCCCTACATACACGCATACACGGCGATTTTCAAACAAGCGTTAGCACGCCTCTAAATCAAACAAATCTCCACGAAACACGATATGCACTTTATTACCGTCCGGATCGCGCAAATAAGCACCGTAGTAGCCTTTACCGTAATGAGGCCGCTCACCCGGCGCACCTTCATCGGTTCCGCCTGCATCTAAGCCTGCGGTGTATGCGACATCCACTAATGCTGCACTAGATGCAAGAAAAGCCACCATACTTCCATTTCCTGCTGTAGCAGGCAGACGGTTAAAGGTTTCGTGTACATAAAAAATCGGCAGCATTTGACCCGGCAATCCGTAACATGCAGCATCAGGGCCGCCGTCCGGTTGTTCATGCCTGCGTTGCATGCCTAGCGGCAGCAATAGAGCATCATAAAACGCCGCCGAACGTGAGAGATCATTGGTACCGACAGTAATATGGCTGAACATATACACTCCCAATATAGTTATAGTTAAACCACTTACACAATAACAGTTCAGTCATACTCGGGCTTGACCCGAGTATCTTGAGTTCCGGTAAATTTAGGAGATACTCGGGTCAAGCCCGAGTATGACGAGTGTACTATTTTTAGGTTGATTCACTATACAGGTAAATATGCCGCTCTACCGATATCCGCATTCACAAATGTCCACAGATTTGATTTTCTGATTGCCTCCAGAAAAAATGCCGATAGGTATGATGAAAACAATGTGTTAGATTATATGCAACTGTTTCTGTTCCTTTTTCCCCTCTACAATCGGAAAGGAGCATGCCATGCGCCGTTTGCATATCGGTTCTATCATTATTTTAATCTGCGGCCTGTGTGCCGTTATTCCCGGGCTGATGGTGCTGTTCGGTTTGGGCGGTTGGGTGCACGATTTGCTCGACCAACCCATCGGTGCGATAGCTTTGCTGGTTATCGGCGGTTCGTGCGTGCTGGCGGCATTCTTTCCGCTGGCGGCGACTTACCTGACACGCAAGGAGATGGGCAAAACGCCGTTTGAGGAAGATGAAACCGGCGATTGAGGTTTTCAGACAGGCATTTTTCAGACGGCCTCTTCAAACAATTGAGCATCCTTGCCCGCCGTGCAACCAAACAAACCAATCCGAATAGCGGGCAAGGATGCCCGCCCTACGCACGAAACCCTATCCAATCAAATATCCACCGGCTGCCAGTTTTTGCTGCCTTTTACCGGCGGCAGGTAGGCCAGCTCCATTTGGCATTGCTGCCACAATCTTTCGGGAATGCGGTAACGGTCGGCTTTGTCGGGGTCAAGTTCGCACACGATTTCGGCTTCGCGGCCGCTTTCAATCAGTTCGGCCAAATCGGGGTTGAGCAAAACGGTTTTACCCAATGCGATAAATTCCGCCCAGCCGGTTTGGTAGGCCGCCAAAATCTGTTCTGCGCTGAAGAGGTTGCCTACGCCGATCAGGGGCAGTTTGCCGCCGATGCGTTGGTGTATCTGTTCGATGCGCGTCAAATTTGTGTCGGCTCCGCGGCGGGCTTTTTTGTAGAAATCCCAAAGCGAAACGTGCAGATATTGCAGCGGTTTTTGCACCATGGCATCAATCAGTGCGAACGTATCCTGCATGGTTAGGCCGTTGTCGCCGCCTTCTTCGGGCGAGAAACGGTAGCCGAGGATGAAATCGGGGCGGTTGTGTTTGCGGCGCACGGCATCGACGGCATCGACGACGGCCAGTGGAAAGCGCAGGCGGTTTGCCAAGCTGCCGCCCCATTCATCTGAACGGCGGTTGCTTTGGGCGGAAACAAACTGCTGAATCAGATAACCGTTGGCACCGTGTATTTCCACGCCGTCGAAACCTGCTTCGAGTGCCAACTCGGCGGCGCGGGCAAAGGCTTCAATCAGCGCGCGGATTTCTTGGTCGGTCAGCGCGCGCGAACCGCCGGCTTCGTCATCCGACGGAGCCACTTTGTCGGCCCCTTCCAGCAAATCAGCCATGGCTTTGGTGCCGCCGTGGTGAAGCTGCAAAACGGCTTTTGCGCCTTGTTCGTGAGCAATCTGCGCCACTTCTTTCAAGTTCGGCAAGTCTTCCATGCCGATGGCTTCCGGCTGCCCGCCGAATGCCTTTCCTTCGGGCGACACCAGCGTAGCAGCGGCGATAAACATGCCGAATCCTTCAAAGCGGTTTTGCAAAAAACGGCGCTCGCTCTCGCTAATGCTGCCGTCTGCGTTGGAAGCCCAATGCGTCATGGGCGCGACCACCAAACGGTTTTTCACAACCACGCCGTTGTTGAGTGTGTAGGATTGGAAAAGCGGAGTGTATTTCGGGTTCATTTTGCGTGACTTTCTCGTAATTCAGACAGGCATGGGGTTTCAGACGGCATCATTCAAATAATCGCGAATCCGCGCCGCTACTTCCACCGCATGAGTGTGTGCCACATCGTGTCTGCCATTCGGTATCACCGCCAGTTCGGCATTCGGCAGTGTCTGCTGCAAAAAACGGCCGACGGCGGGCGGACTGATGGAGTCAGCGCCTCCCCAAATCAGCAGCACGGGCACCTGAAGTTCGGCAAAATCCGGCGACAAGTCGCAATCTGCTTCTATAAACCATGTCGGCAGCTGCGGCTGTTCCAACAGATAAGCGCTGCGCCAGTCTTCCGCACCGAAAGCCGATACATCCATGCCGCCGGATGTAGCAACCAATACCAAACCACACACTTGCTCAGGCTTCCGCAAAGCCGCCTGCATAGCAATGATGCCACCCATCGACTGTGCGACCAGCACGGTAGGTTCTTGGATTTTTGCCAATACCCAGTCACACAAGCCGGCAAAATCCTGAACGGCGGGGTGAGGAGGCTGTCCGGCAAATTCAGGATAAGTCTGTACGGTGCAGCGGCAATCCGGCGGCATCAAATCCGCCACCGGCTGCCAAAATGCCGGATCCCCCGACGCTCCGGGTAAAAACAAAATGGATTTGTTTCGGCTATTCACAATTGAATCTTCCTTGCGGTGGCCGTTAAGGGCAATTTGCCGCCGATGTGTTGGCATATCTGCTCGACGCACGTCAAATTTGTGCCGGCTCCACAGCGGGCAAGGATGCCCGCCCTACCCACAAAAATGTTCAGACAGGCACGGTTTTCAGACGGCCTGTTGATAAACTTTTGATTCAAATCATTGAAAATTCATGCAGCCATTTCCGTCGGCATCAATATGCGTCATCTCGTACCGGCCGTTGAGGGCCCGCCCTACGTACCGTGCCTGTCAAAAGCCGCTCGATAAAGCTGACCATTTAAGCCGCGCGCCGATGGCATACAGGCCACCTATTAGCAAGCAAAGGGCTGAGGTGATGAACCAAAATGTATGGCTATTCTCGGGAAACAAGGGTTTGAGCAACGGAAAAGCCAGCCCGCGAGTGATAAAAGCCGCGGCTGTGGCAGCCAGAATCCAGCGATGCAGAGGCAAATGAAGCTTGCCTTTGGCGGCAGTAAGTGCATAGAAAGAAGTGATCAGCAACGCGCTGCCGACAAAAGCGGCAATAAAATAAGGATACCAATGCCCGCTTTCAGCCATCTTGACTATTGCCCTGCCTGCTCCCATAAAGCGAAATCCGTCAGCTCCCCATACGATACACAGATAATGTAGCATGGCAGCCAGAAAATTGAGCGCCGACGCGAAATAGAGTATCGGTTTGGCAAGGCTTTTCATAGTATTGTCTCCGGTTGTTGAAACCCTTGCAGAACACGCTCCACCGCTTCAGCACAATCCAGCAGGGCTTCATCCTGCCAGCGTCTGCCTACCAGTTGCATGCCGACAGGTAGGCCGTCAAACAGACCTGCAGGAAGGCTGATAACAGGATGACCCGTTAAGGAAAACGGTGTAACCAGCGATGTGGTAGCTTCTAAGTAAGGCATGCTTTGGCTACCGATTGAGATTGAGCTTTGCGGCTTGCAATGGGGAAAGGCAGTAGTTGGTGCCACAGGACAAAGCCATATGTCCCATTGCTGTAAAAAATGCTCCAATGAAGTAATCAGCCGTTCGCGCGTGTTCAGTGCTTGATTGTAGCGCCGCATATTCAGCCTCATCCCGCTGCCGACCGACGTCATAATAAAACGTGATTTTGGCATTAGGTAGCCTGCCGTACCGAAAGCTATGCGCTGCCACACCGGCATCCCCATGCCCACTTCTGCACCCATTATTTCACCATATGCTTCCCATGCTGCCTGAAAATCGAAGTCTGTGGGCTTGATACGCTTGACCGTCATGCCCGCGGATTTTAGTTTTTCAACCGTTTGTTGTAGGGCTGTTTGAGTACGCGGGCACAGCGGCAAACCGTTGAAATCATCCCAATAGGCGATACGCAGTTGTGTTTTGGTTTGCGCTGCTTGTACTGGCAACGGAGGAACGGTGCTGTCGGTAATCGCAGCGCCTTGCTCAGGTATCAGCAATGCAGCCAGACCTAGCCGCAAATCATCCACATAACGTGCCAGTAATCCGAAAGACAACAAATGCCAAACCGAGCGCTGCCTGTTCGGAAGATGCGGGATGTGGCCGGTTCGCGGCAGGCGGTTTTCGGTGGTTTTTATCCCAGCAACACCACAAAAAGCGGCAGGTAAACGGATGGATCCTGCCAAATCACTACCAATATCTAACGCCGAAAAGCCTGCGGCAACGGCAGCAGCACTGCCGCCGGAGCTGCCTCCACTGGTCAAACCTAAGTTCCACGGGTTGTGGGTTGCACCGAACAGCGGGTTGCAGCATTGCATATCGGCCCCCAATTCCGCGGTGTTGGTTTTACCCAGCAAGATTGCTCCAGCCGCCTGCGCCCGAGCCACCAAAACCGCATCTTCCGATGGAACATAATTGGCCAAAGCTTTGAAGCCTGCCGTTGTTTTTAATCCGGCAGTGGCGTATAAGTCCTTAACTGTCAGTGGTAAACCGAACAAGGCAGGTAATGCCGCGCCGCTTTCGCGCAAACGGTCAGCCGCCTGTGCTTGCTCCAAGGCGTGTGGACTGAGGGTTACAACGGAATTGATTTTAGAATTGAGCCGTTCAATCCGCTGCAAACGCTCGCGGATATGGGCTTCGATGCTGATTCGGCCTGCGGCTAAATCAGTCAATAACTGACGGTTGGTAGGCATAGCTTCTCCTGATTTAAAACAGAGCAATGTGCGTTTTATTTATAAGTAGCCTTAGAAAATAGGCTTCTCGTATCCGATTTTCGGCGACAGTTCGTTGGGATGCCCGCCCTACGCACAAAAATTTTCAAACAGGCACGGCATCACAGCAATTCCAGTTTCCCGATGCGCTCTTGCGCCCGTTGGTAGGCGGGGTCGTTTTCAATGCGGCGCACATAGGCGGAGATATTCGGCAGGTTCAGCGGGGTGCGCGACACGGCGGCCTGCAAAGGAAAACCCATCATAATGTCGGCACCGCTGATTTCTTCGCCCAGCAGCCAAGTGCGGCCGGCCAGTTTGCTTTCGACAAATTCCAGATGCAGTTTGAGCTGCGGATTCAAAAACGATGCGCGCACGCCGTCGGTAATTTTGCGGGCAACGGGTTTGGCGAAAAACGGCATTTTGCGTGCTTCAATTTTGCGGAACACCAGCGACATTACCAGCAGCGGCATCAGCGAACCTTCCGCATAATGCAGCCAAAACAGATATTCGGGATAAGCCGCGCTGTTTTCAGACGGCCTCAAGGCCGTTTCCTGACCGTAGCGTGTGATCAGGTATTCGACAATCGCGCCGCTTTCGGCCAGCACCAAGCCGTTGTCGTCTATCAGGGGCGACTTACCCAGCGGGTGAATACGGCGCAAGCTGTCGGGCGCAAGCGAGGTTTCGGCATCGCGCGCGATCACTTCCGCGCGGTATGCCAAGCCGAGCAACTCGAGCAGCCATGCGATACGGTAGGCGCGGGATTGTTTGAGTGCATATAAGGTAATCATAGTGAACTTCCTTTTCATTGCTGATTTTGCGGCCTACTTCTTTTTCTTAGGCTTTGGATCGGGTAATTCATCATACATGGCTTCAAACAGCCCTGCTAAAAACGCCTTGTCATCCACCTCGTTCACAAGCAGCATTGCTTTTGCGCCTTCGTAAGGCAACTCATAAGCTGCATTCGGCATATAGTCGATTGCCGACTGAACGGGCTTAACCAGCAAGCGGTCATCATAGATGCCGCCGACGATTTTCTGCTTATAGTAGAGAATATACTCGCCCATCATGGCTCGATAAGTGATGTCGTCCAAGTCGGATAATTGCTCCAAAATAAAATCCAAATATGCTTTGCTTGATGCCATGCTCTCCTTCTTTCATTGTTTCAAATCAATCATTTACATATAATTCGAGCCGTCATACTCGGGCTTGACCCGAGTATCTCCCGAAATTATTGGAACTCAAGATACTCGGGTCAAGCCCGAGTATGACGGGCGTGCTGTTTCTTAAAATGCTTTTTTCAGACAGGCATGGTTTTTCAGACGGCCTGTTTTTATCAAATCCAACATTTTTACGGCTTTATCGGATTCAACCTACACTTACCTCATATACTTGGCAAAGAAATCCAGAACGATTTTCGGTTCACGGCCAAACCAATTGTAGCCGTCACGGAAGCGTTTGGTGGTTCCTTCTATCCAGTAGAGTTCTTTTTCTTTCGCACCCAACAAATCAAAGGTTTTTTGGCCGTCTTCAGGGTTACGCGTCCATTCGTCGTCACGCACTTGGAACATGAAGGTCGGCATTTTCACGGCATGCGCCCAAAGCGCGCCCGCCATTTCTTCGGCAGTAAACGCACCCATTTTCATCAGTTCCAAATCAATCAGCGGCTGGTATTGCCGCACGCCCTGCAATTCGGAGAAAGCGTCGAAAATCGCGCTCATCGACGGCACAAGCGGGCTGACCATACAGCGCACGTTTTCAAACAGTTCGGGGCGTTCTTTAATGGCTCGGAACTGTGAAACACCACCCAAGCATTGGCTGTACAGACCCACGGTCATTTTAGAAAATTCGGGGTGGGCATCAACCCATTTTTTCACGCCCACGCAATCACGCCATTCCCAATTGCCGATGCCCGACAAACCGCCGTTGGCCGCGGCACTGTTGCCGTGGTTGCGGAAGTCGTAGGTTAGCACGTTATAACCGGCATCTGTTAAATGCTTGTATTGAATAACGAAGTCGATTTCCACGGCATCAAAGCCCGCCCACGGCAGGCCGAAATGGCCGGGGAAACCTGCACGGCACATCGGTAGTGCGTGGTTGAAGATAATCAGTTTGCTGCTTGTTTTTTTGGCCGGGATATACCACGCTTCCAGCGGTATGCCGTCGTCGGACGGAATCACGACATCTTGGTAATTCATGCCGTATTCGTCAGGTGTTTTAAAGATAAAGCTGCGCAAGGGACGGACAATATTCGCCAAACCTTTGACTTTTTCGTAGTCTTCCGGAGAAATGGTTTTTTCCTGCTCGCGGGCGAGTGCAAGGCGTTCGGGTGATAAACGTGACATGGGACAACTCCTTTAATTAATAATCATGATAAACATACGGTACAGAACGGTTGACTCAACCGCCGACCGCTTCGGATTTACATTAGCAGCAAGCTGAATGCAGGCTGTGTACTACACCGCAAAACCACTATTTGTGATTCCAGCCGTTTAGCCATTACAGGAACAGCCTTAACATCTGCCCTATGCATGTAAATTTTCAGACAGGCATGGTTTTTCAGACGGCCTGTTTGGGGCCGGTGCTTTCCACTTCCACGCGGCGGGCAATATCTCTCAAATTGGAATAACTTTCCACCAGCTGCGGCATGTCGTCCAAGCTCATGGCAAACATCCACAAATAAGTGGTCAGCGAATAAATATGCCCCGCGCTGCCGTAACCGTTTAAGGTTATCCACACGAAAGTAAAGCCGAACAATACCGCCATCGCCGCGCCGATACACAAATAGCCCAATGCTTCGCGGTTGGAAATCAGGATACGCAAGCGGGCAACCAAGCCGAAATGTTTGTGCAGCATGGCTTCGGGTGCGGCCTGAATCATGTCCACATCGCGCTCCAAACGGTTGTTGAGTTTGAAATACAGCTTTTCGCTCATGCGGGAAAATCCGGGCAGCAGCAGCAAAAACACCGCCAACACCATCATGCTCAACACGCCCACCCAAAATTCCAACAGTACAAGCATGATCACCGCGCCAAACACCGACACCAGCGAAGTAACCGCCATAGGCAGGTGCATTTCAAAAAAGTCGACAAACTCCCGCGACAACGCCACCCGCGCCGTGATTTGAGACGGCGTTTGACCTTGTATGCGCTGCTTCACAATCACCGGCACAACGATTTCGCTGTAAATGCGGGCAAACACGCGCGTATCCGCACTGCGCCGTGCCGCCCCCACCAGCCATATCAGCAAAACCACCAGCGCGTAAGCCAGCGCGTGCCACACCTTGCCCTGCATCACCGCGTTGACGGCAAACCCGCCGAACACGGGGTAACTCAGAAACAGCAGGTTTTCCAAAGCAACGATGCCGAAGGTAACCAGCAGCTTTTTACGGTGTGCAATACCGATGTTTTTTAAAGTTTTCCACATGCTTTTTCATCCTTTGCTTCTTTCGTACGGAAGTACGGACAGGCAGCCTTGCGGGATACTCAGTCAGGTAGGCGCGGTTCCGTATGCGCCGCGTACCGCGCAGCCTTTCGTGGTTTTGCCCCTGTAATGCAGCGTGGCGGTAAATTCGTTCAGACGGCCTCCCGCATCACGGCAACGTTTGCCGTTGATGTTCAGCACCACTTCACCGAAACGGGTTTTGCCTGTCAATTCAACGCCTTTAGCATAAGCAGAACGCCGGACGGGAATGCTGCGGTGGTATTCGCGGGGGCGGACGGTTTCCAGCTCCATACGCCCGCCGCGCACAACCGCACGCCAGCCGTTTTCAGCGTCGCCACGGAAAGCCGTAAAGTTACGCACCACCGTATCTTTCGGCTGTGCCTGCCGGTCTGCCTTTTGGCTGACGGTATTTCGGGCGGATGCAGGCATAACGGCACACAACAGCGATACCGCCGCAATCAGATGTTTCAACATTTGTTGATTCCTTTCTCAACATGGCTTTCATAGTTAAACGGAAAGCCGGTCTTTCAAAGCCCATTCCAACGCAACCATCGATATCGGACAGCAAACCGGAGACGGCACGGGCAATACGGAACCGGTTCTGCGGCTTCAACAGCTTACAAAATGGAATCGGCAGTTCAGACGGGCATGGTTTTCAGACGGCCTTTCGGCGGTTCGGTTTCCCGAACCGATATTTTTGATAATTTTAAGGTTTTCCAGCAAATCAATTCCACTTTTGCTGCGGCGTTGCCGCACCTTAAATTAAAAATGTGTCGATTGACTATACATGATATGTCGGATCAGCCATTTATCCGCATGGTTTTATTATGCAGTGTGCTGAGCGTATTACGGTGGCCGATGCTGACAATGATGCTTTGGGGAAGGTTGTTGCGGATTAACGTATAAAGCAGGGCTTCGGTAGTCTCGTCCAACGCCGAAGTGGCTTCGTCCAACAAAACCAATTTGGGGCGGGTCAGCAAAATGCGGACAAAAGCGATACGCTGCAACTCTCCCGGGGAAAGACGGTGCTGCCAATCGTCGGTTTCGTCTAAAAATCCTGCAAGGCAATCCAAACGGCAGTCTTTCAGTTTCCGCCTCAATTCCTCAGGCGAAGGCCGGAGGTTCGGATAACATATGGCTTCAAAAAGCGTACCTTGCGGCACATAAGGGCGTTGCGGCACAAACAGGGTCGATTGGCGCGGCAAACGCCGTATTGTGCCGCTGCTGCCAAACGGCCACAGCCCGGCCATCACGCGTATCAATGATGTTTTGCCGCAACCGCTCGGCCCCTGAATCAGCAAAGCATCGCCGCTGCCGGCCTGCAAGCTGATATTTTCAAGCAATGCCGAGCCGTCGGCACGGTAAACGGCAACATTGTCCAACTCAAGCCTGTCTGAACGGCCGTCAATCATGCTGGAGGGATGCTCCGACCGGGTTTCCAGGCTGGAAATAAAGCCGCTTAAGCGTTCGAGGCGGGCGCGGTAGGCGGTAAATTCTTCATAAAAATTACGGAAGAAAGACAAAGCGCGCTGCAAACGGTTGAATGCCTGCACGGTTTGGTGCATATCGCCGATTTTTATCTGTCCGGCAAAAAAGCGCGGTGCTTGCAGCATCAAGGGAAGCAGTTGCACGCTTTGGGTCAGCAGATTGTTAAACCCGCCCAATGCCACGTTTTGGCGGGTAATTTTCCAGCGGTTGCGGATGATGGCTCTGAAACGGCTGCCCAACTGCTGTTGCTCTTTCCATTCTCCGTCGTAAAAAGCTATGCTTTCCGCGTGGTCTCTGATACGTATCAGGGAGTAACGGTAGTCGCCGTTGAGTTTTTCATTGTCGTAATGGTAGCGGATGAGGGGTTTGCCTATCCACATGGTTGCCGCAGTGGAAAGCAGCACGAAAACGAACACGAAAAAAACGATACCGTGCGGAATACTCAAGCCGAATAAATGCAAAACGCCGGACAAACCCCATAATACGATGGTGAACTCAATGGACGACAAAACGGAATTCAGCATACCGCGCACAAATTCAATGGTATTGGCAATGAAATCCTGGGCATCCTGCTGGATGCGTTGGTCTATATTGTCCGGCCCGTGCCGCCGCATGTGCAGGGCGTAATAGTTTTTATCGGCGAGCCAGCCCGCAACCAATACGCTATTGAGTTTTTCAGACCATTTGATGGCAAGCGACTGGTCTAAAAAATCGTTGATGATGCCGTTAAGTGTGCGCATGATCACGACACCTGCGTTAATTAGGGCGAAAAACCAGAAAGACTCGGCTTTTTTGTCTTGCAATGCACTATACAACCCATTGTAAAAGAAAGTATTTAAAACATTGAGCCGGATTTCCGTCAACAGCAGCATAATCATGAAAACCAGCACCAGCAAAACTTTGGCCTTGCTTTTTTTATCCAGGCAAGGGGAAAGGATTTGCCGAAACTGCTTGCCGAAGCGGGTTTTACTGATGAGGGAAATAATCAGAATAAGGGAAATAAAAACACCTGCCGAGGTTTGCAGAAACCATACCGGCGTGGCATTTAATTCGATTTGCCATTTTTCCATATTGAATAGGATGCCTGTCTGAAAAAATTCAGACAGGCACGGTTTGTCAGCTTTGGTTGTCGGGAGAAGTATGGCGAGCCGAGCCGAAATCAGTACGCCTGCCACACGGATAATTAAAGATACCGTTATGATGCAAACGGTTTGCCATAGCCAATCGAATCACATTGATGCGAAGCAGCAAGCATCAGAAACTCAATTTCGCACCCAAGGTTACCGTGCGCGGCTCACCGATAGACAGATGCTGCATGGTAGCGGAGGTATGCGATACGAAGTATTGCTTGTTGCCCAGATTTTTGCCCGTCAGGCGTAGATTCAACGGTTTGCCGCCAACTTTGGTGTCGTAAGAAACAAACGCATGATATGTGGTTGCCGAAGGCATTTCGAACCATTGCGCCTGATTGTTCCGCACATAATTGAAGCCCCATCTGCCGCGGTAATCCAAACCCGCTCCCGTGCGCCAATTGCCGCCCAAAGCACGGCCGAAGTCGTAAAACAGTGTCAAACCGGCGGTATGTTTGGGTATGCTGCCGAATCGGTTGCCTTCGTTGAGCGGCTCGTTTTTATCTTCAAGCACTTTCGTGTCCGTGAGGGTGTAATTGGCGGAAATACCTAATTTGTCGGTAATTTTCCCGTTAACATCCACTTCCACCCCCTGCGAACGGTTTTTTTCGATGATGCGTGTTTCCACATCGCCGTTGGCCAAAATTACGGGGCGCGCGACATTGTCTTTTTTGATATGGAACAAGGCAAAATTTGCGCTAAGGTTTTCACTGTGGTATTTGCTGCCCAATTCGAATTGGCGGCTTTTTTCCAAAGGAATTTTTTTACCGGCATAATCGATATTGCGCGAAGCGTTGGGTTTGGCCGACGTACCGAAATTACCGTAAACAGACCACCTCGGGTTTATCAAGTATACCGCACCGATTTGGGGAAACAGGTTGAAGCCGCTGCTGCGGTTGCGGAAGCGTATCGGGCGGCCCTGGCCGGATTCGATTTTGTGCCACTGTCCGCGCACGCCGCCTGAAACAATCCAATGATTACCGATATAGGCTGAATCCTGCAGCAACAAGGCGGCAGTTTTATAGTGTTCGAGCGTGTCGCTGGTACGGGCGTCTGCCGTCGGATTGGCAGATTCGATCCAATTTTGCCCGTAAACGGGGTTGTCCACACTCATATTGTGCTGGGCGGCACTGCGGCGCAAATCGCCCAATTTCAGCTTGTAGTCCTGCAATTGCACGGAAGCGCGCAATTTGTGCGTGATATTTTCTCCTTGATCAACGAGGCCGTTGGCAGAAATATTCAAACTGTGTGTACTGGCATCTGACGGCCTGGTACCGTCGATACGGCGGCGTACTTCCCTCGTGGCCGCATTGTAGTTCATTACGCGAGCCTGCCAGTCGTTATAATGGTTTTTGCTGAAGCCGTATGCCGCCCTCAGCTTCCAGTTTTGATTCAACTTGTGTTCGCCGTTTAATTGGAATGTGTGGGAGTGGCCTTTCGTTACGTTAATCGGATCGTCCAAGCGGCGTTTGAGGGGAATATCCAAAACTTTACCGTAATTGGGATTATTAGCCGCCGTTCCGCTCACATCCAGAAAAGTGCCCCGATCGAATACGCCTTTGTAATTTTGGTATTCATAGCCGGCCGAAACCTTGGTTTTATCGTTTTGCCAAGATAAAGAAGGCGCAACGATGTATTCGGTGTTGCTGCCGAAGCTGCGCCAGTAATTTTGGGTTTTGTAATCGGCAACAAAGCGGTAAGCGGCACCGCTGTTACCGATGGGGCCCGTCGTATCGATACCGGCTTTCTTCGCCGCATAATTACCGTAACCGATATTGAGCGTAGTCGTGTGTTTAGTGTGATCCGGCTTTTTGGTTACAACATTGATCACCCCGCCGGGGTTTTGCATTCCGTAAAGCACCGAAGCGGGGCCTTTCAACACTTCCACCCGTTCGACATTGGCTGTAAAGTTGCGTGCCATCGGGCTGCCCAAACCGTTGCGCATAATCGAACCGTCGCGGTTGCTGCCGTAACCCCTGCGCATAACCGTATCCAGCGTGCCTGCCAAATTATTGCCTTGGGTCAAACCGCTGATGCCTTTTACAGACTCTTCCAACGTTTGGGGCTGTTTATCCTCCAGCCGCTCTTGGGTTACCACGTCAATGCTGTAGGGTGTATCGAGAATGGACGTGTCAACACCGGTAATATCGCTGCGCTCCGCTTTGTAACCCTTTTCCATCACCATATGTTTCCCCCGCACTGTTACGGTACCCAAATCCACCGTTTCAGACGGAGATTGCCCTGCGGGTCGGTACGGTGTATCAGCCCATACCGCACCGCCCGCCCCCATTGCCGATACCATTACAGCCAAATACGTAGAATACACATTCATATCAAAATACCCTGTTATTGATAAAAATTATAAAGATAAAAATAAATTTCTATTATATCACTGCATTTAAAAATCATTATCATTTATTTCATAATATACCAAACTGCGCCAATGAAATTACATCAGTACAAAGCAGCAAGCCGGTTGCAGACAATATTCAGCACAGCTAAATGCGGCCGCACCGTTACAAAATGAAGTTGCGTCGTTATATGTCCGACATCACAATAAAATGCCTGTCTGAACAATCATTTCAGACAGGCTTTACCTATCGGCAGCTTCCATACGGCCGAATAAAGTTACCCCGCGGTACATCATGTGAGAAGCAAAGGGGTTTACAGACCTGGCGGGCAGCAAATACCAAGGGGTGATTTTTCAGACAGGCATGGTTTTTCAGACGGCCTCTTCCCCGCCCTCCTCCCTGTCCAATACTGCCACTGCCGAACGCAGCCGCTGCCATGCGAGGGATCGTTGTTCTATGGATGCGTTCCATAAGGCATCTTCACTCATAATGCTGTATTCGCCCTCGGTGTGCAGGTTTACATCCAGCCCCTCTTCAAGGGCTTGGTGGTAACGGCTGTATTCGCCTCCAAAATAAAAATGCTCCAGCTCGCGCATAATGGCGTCGCCGCGCAGCCAGTCTTGGTGGGCGGCTTCGAGTTTGGGGAGCAGCTGGGTCCATTCTCGGTAGAGTTTCTGAATATGGTCGATACGCGCCTGTGCTTCGGCTTGCAGAGGGAGGTCGTTCATGGTGTTTCCTTTCGGTGTTGGCGTTGGATCAATTTGTCGAGGGCGGCGGGGCCGTGCGTGGCAAGGCGGTAGTGGCCGGTAGCGGGGACGACTTCAAATTCGGCATCGGTAAAACCGGCGGCGCGGTAGCGACGGTAAGCTTGGCGGGCTTCGTTCAGCGCGTCGAAGCCTTTGTCGCTGCCGCCTTTGGCGGGCGTGTCGTATTCTCCGGCCAGCCATTTCAGGGCGAAACGGCTTTTGAATGTTTCAGACGGCCTCTGTGCGAATGCGTCCTTCTCGCCGAACCCGCCGCCGCCCACCATCAATGCGCCGCCGCCGTGAAACAGATGGCTGTGGTCAGCCAACAGATGGTAAGTGATGACTTCCGCGCCACCTGAATAGCCTGCCAGCCAGATATTGCCGGTATCGACGGCATAGCGGCGGGAAATGTGGGCAATCAGTTCGGCGGCATAACGCGGCGCGGTGTTGCTGCGCCACCATGTGCGGCTGCGGTGGTCGGGCGTGAGCGGGGCAATCATCAGCAGGCGGTGTTTGCGGGCTACCGCGGCATAGCCATCAAGCTGATTGCTGCCTGCTGCAAACTCGTCTGCGCCATCGCCGTGCAGATAAACCAGCAGGCCGAACGGAGCGGCTTGTTCGGATAAATGCGCGGCATAGAGGCGGTAAATGCTGCTGCCGTTGTGCCGCGTGCCAAACCGCTCTTGGCTGCGGTCGGCAAAATCAGGCGCGGCAAATGCAGTGCGGCACAGCAGCAGCCAAACGGCAAGGGCTTTCATGCGGCTATTCCGTTTTATGATTTTGGCTTTCAAACGGCCTGTTAATGCGGCAGCTTCACCGCCAGTTCAGACGGCCATGTCTGCGCGGCATCGGTGCGCACATAGCCGTTGCCCGTCATGCCGCCTTTGAGCAGGCGGTTGTAGCGGGAAGCGGTTTCGGGCGTGATTTTCAGTTTAACTTTAAACATCAGCTTTTCACGCTCGTTTTCGGTTTCCACCGATTTGGGCGTGAACTGGGCTTCGGTGGCGATAAAGCTGATTTTGGCGGGGAACACTGCGTCCACACTATCCAGCACAATCCGCGCCTCGTCGCCCACTTTCAGACGGCCTGCCTGAGCGTTGGGCAGAAAAATATTCATCGACACATCCATCGGATCAAGCAGGCTCACCACTTTGCTGCCCGCCGCAATCACGCTGCCCACTTCGGCGATTTTGTATTCCACCCGCCCCGCTTTCGGGCTGCGGATGGTCATGTCGTCATTGGCCGAAGCCGCCTGATTAATCTGCGCCTGAGCCGCCGCTACCGCCGCCATCGCTTCGGCGCGGGCGGCACGGGCGGCGCGCACGGAAGCCGCCGCACCGTCGCGCGCGGCCAGCCTTTTGGTTACTTCCGCCGGCGACACTAACTCATCGCGCTTCAAGTTTTGCGCATTGCCCAATTCCATCTGCGCCACTTTCTGCTGCTGCTCGTAAGCCTTGATTTCGGCATCCGCCCGCGCCACCGCTTCCTGCGCCCGCTGTTTCTGGGCTTTGGCGGCCTCAAGCTGGCTGGTGCTGGTCACGGAAGAAAGCTCGACCAACGCATCCCCTTCCTTCACTTCGCTGCCCTCGTCCACCAACACCGCCTGCACCCGCCCCGGATACAGGCTGGCGATGTCGAAGCGGTTCAGTTCCAAACGGCCGTTGGATTGTGCAAACCCTTCAGGCAGGCCGCTTTGGCTTTGTCGGCTGTATAGATACCAACCGCCGGCGGCAAGCGCGGCTATTACAACGGCAATGATCATTTTTTTCATGATTTTCCCTGCAAACAATGATTGGGAAACAACGCGGAAAACGTCCATTGGATGCGCTCTTCAATTGCAGCATCATCCAGCACGGCAAAAATATGGCTGCGCACTTCTTCAGGCAGCATGCCCATATGGTTGAAACGAATACCCAGAAACATCGGCGCCGCCACCGACGCGCTGATATACGACATGCGTTTCACCAATTCGGGAAACGGCGTATCGGGGAAACAGTCGCTCAAAAGGGTGTAAAGCCAGCCTGAATAGCTGTCAAACTGGCGGCGCAAAAACGTTTCCGCAGTTTTCACGCCGTCGGCACTGTCGGCAAAAATACGGTTAACCCAAGCCAAATTATCCCGCAGGCAGAATGCGAGCAAGCGGATCACATGGCGCAGCCTCCGCACCGCATCCGCATCTTTTTCGGAGAAAAAATCCACCAAACCGAAAGTGTTTTCATACTGCGATCGCAAAAGCTCGGCCACAAATTCATCTTTGCTGGCAAACAAATGGTGAAACATTCCCGGGCTCAACCCCGCCTCGGCTGCCAAAAGCCGCACAGAAAGCTTGCGGTAGCCCAGCTGCGGATAAAGGCGCACACCGGCTTCAATAAATTGGGCGCGGGCGGATCGGGTCATAAAGTGTTTGATTTCTATATTGGACGGATGTCCAGTATAGTTTAGAAAAATGTCAAATGCAAATGCCTGTCTGAAGCCCATTAGTGCTTTTCAGACAGGCATTTGCGTTCGGTCAAATATTATTTTGGCAGCCGGCAATATCCGGTGATTTTGTAGCGTAACACGATATCGTCAATGCTCAACAGGCGTTCAAGTTAAGCAGCCTAGGGGAGCTTTCAATAACTTTAGATAACATAATGCTGCCTGAAAAAGAATATTTTCAGACAGCATTGGAAATTAAGAATACCTAATGATTTATAAGATTAAGTTAAATCTTTTACTTTCTTTAATACTAACGGAATTTAGGCAGCCGATTGTTATTTACAGATCCTCCCGTCCGACCTGTTATTAATTCATAATAAAAGTCCTCAGCAGCTTTGTCCACCGGGTCTAGTATACGAATCATGCGGTCAATCCATCCTCCAGAAACCTGTTGCAGTTCAGATGTATTTAATTGTTTCATAATAAACTTCTCCAACCACTTCAGACAAAATCCATTTAAATAAAAATAACATAATTTATATGTCATTTTTATTTGTGACAGTACAGCTATGCTAATAATTCTCTAGTTAAATTAAATTAATGTAAACATTTGGAATTCTGCAAATAAAATATGCCTGTCTGAAAAGAAAGTTTTTATAGTTAAGCCACAATTCACCCGGCCAACCCTTCGGCCAAGCTGTGCAAAATTTCCTCCGCGCTGCCTGCTTGGGCAAACCGCGCGTTCTGCCCAGCCCAGAATGAAGAAAATTCATCCGAACCCGCCCGCTCCGCTGCGGCTTTCAACACGCCGGCTGCTGCGCCGGAAAAGGGAAACGGCAAGGCCGAGGCATTAATCGGCCCGGCTTCGCGGATAAACCGGTTTGCTATGCCGCGGGCGAAGCCGCCGCTGAACAAGTTGGTAATCACCGTATGCCCTGCCCGCGGGCTTTGCAGCGCGGCGCGGTAAGCGGCGGAGGTGGTAGCTTCGTCGGCCAGCAGAAACGCGGTGCCGGGCTGCACGGCGGCGGCACCCAAATCAAACGCGGCGCGTACGGTTTGCGCGTTGCTGATGCCGCCTGCGGCAATCACCGGCAACTTAACCGCCGCCACGATATTGGGCAGCAGGGCGAAAGTGCCCGATTGCGCACCCAAGTCGCGGCTTAAAAACATGCCGCGGTGGCCGCCCGCTTCCCAGCCTTGCGCAATCACGGCATCGGCGCCGTTTGCTTCCAGCCAGCGCGCCTCTTCCACCGTGGAGGCGCTCGACCAAACCTGCGCACCCGTGGCTTTCACCGCCTCCAGCAGCGGCTTTTCAGGCAGGCCGAAATGGAAGCTCACCACCGGCGGCTTGAATGCCTGCACCATTTCCAGCGCGGTTTCGTCAAACGGATTGCGCCCGCCGCCTGCCGGAATATCGGCTTGGGTTAAGCCGAACTCTTCAAAATAAGGCTTGAGCACATCAAACCACGCGGCTTTTTGCGCTTCGGAAACTTCGGGGTTGCGGTGAGCAAAAAAGTTGACGTTATAAGGTTTGCCGCCCACCGCATCGCGGATAGCCGCCAATTCTTCGCGTAGTTTTTCAGGCGTGAGCATGGCGGCGGGCAGCGACCCGACACCACCCGCCCGGCACACAGCCACCGCCAGCGCGCTGCCCTGCACGCCCGCCATCGGCGCCTGAATAATCGGTATCTCGGCGCCCAAAGCGTGTAAGTATGGATTGTTCTGCATGATGTTCTCCTTTGTTTGCGTATGGGGATTATAGCCATGCCTGTCTGAAATGTTTTTTCAGACAGGCATGGCTAGTGATGAACTTTTCCGCTCCAAGCAACACTCTTAACTATATAGTTAATCAACTTAAAAATCGTACACTCATCATACTCGGGCTTAACCCGAGTATCTTGAGTTTCAGTAACTTTAGGAGACACTCGGGTCAAACCCGAGTATGACGGTGTTGTTATTATATAAGTGGATTGACTATATAAAGAAACCAAGCAACACAAGGACAAATCATGAATCTGCCCCTGCTTACCCTTGCCGATTGGAACGCCGCATTCGAATCCGGCGCAGCCGATCCTATTTCCCTGCTTGAATCCGGCCTGATCCGCGCCCAAGAAGCAGGCGGCCGCGCCGTGTTTATCCACATCACCGAAACCCGCGCCCGGCTGGCGGCCGAGGCGGCAACAGCGCGGCTGCAATCGGGAAAGCGATTGGGGGCGCTCGACGGCATCACCGTATCGTGGAAAGACTTGTTCGACCAAGCCGGAGAAATCACCCGCTCCGGCAGCTTAACCACAGTGCAGAATCCGCCCGCAGCGCAAGATGCCGCCGTTGTGTCGCTGCTGGAAAGCTTGGGCGCGGTTTCCATAGGGCGCACCAACCTCACTGAATTTGCCCTTTCCGGCCTCGGCCTGAACCCGCATTTCGGCACGCCCGCGAATGTGTGGCCTGCGGCCGAACCGCTGGCGCCGGGCGGCTCGTCTTGCGGGGCGGCGGTTTCGGTGGCGGCGGGCATCGTGCCTTATGCCATAGGCACCGACACGTCCGGCTCCGTGCGCATTCCCGCCGCACTCAACGGCCTGGCCGGGTTTAAACCTACATCCGCCCGCCTGCCGCGCATCGGCGTGTGGACGCTTTCGCCCACACTCGACAGCATCGGCCCGCTGGCGCACACCGCCGCCGATATCTGCACCGTGATGCGGGCGTTTCATATTGATTCGGCAAGCTGTTCAGACAGGCATTTCAAAGCCGTGGTGCCCGAAGGTTTGTTTAGCGAAGATGCCGAACCGCAGATTCTGGCGGCTTTCGAGCAGAACCTTGCCCGGCTGACCCGGGCGGGCGTCAGCATCACCCGCAAGCCGCTGCATGCGCTGCAACGGCTGGAAAGCTTGTTTGACGAATACGGCACGCTGGTCGGCATCGAAGCATGGCAGCTGCATCAAAACGCCCCCCCTTCAGACAGGCATCATAGATGAACGGGTGGCGCAGCGTTTGCAGAGCAACCGGATTTACCCGCTGCACCATCTGTTTGAATTGCTCACTTGGCGCGCCCGCTTGCAACGGCAGCTGGCGGAAGAATTGCAAGACGCGCTGCTTTTGCTGCCCACCACCGCCATCGACGCCCCGCCGCTCGCCCGCTTGGAAAACGACCGAGAATTTTTTGCCGAAGCCAACCGCAAAATCCTGCGCAACACCATGGCGGGCAGCTTTCTGGATATGCCCGGCCTCACCATTCCCACCAGCCTCAACCGCAACGGCCTACCTGCCGCGCTGCTGATTTCGGCAGCGAGCGGGCGCGACGAATATGTGTTGCACGCGGGCAAAATCTTTGCCGGCCTGCTGACCGACGATACGGCTTTAAACCGCCGAAGGTTTGAATAATGCCTGTCTGAAAGCCGTTCAGACAGGCATTGCCTCGTTATTCCGCCCACGAAAGCGAACGCTGGCCCGCAAAAATTGTCTAATTCTATACAACAAAAAAACTTGCACACATCAACCGCCCTTCTTTTTCAGACAGGCATTTCGCCTAAGTCTGCACAACACAAGGAGAAACAACGATGGCAAAGAAAATCTTAGTAGCCTACGGAATTGATGTGGACGCAGTGGCCGGCTGGCTCGGCTCTTACGGCGGCGAAGACAGCCCCGACGATATTTCGCGCGGACTGTTTGCAGGCGAAGTCGGCTCCATCCGCCTGCTGGATTTGTTCGACAAATACAAGCTGAAAACCACCTGGTTTATCCCCGGCCATTCGGTTGAAACCTTCCCCGAGCAAATGAAAGAAGTGGCACGGCGCGGCCACGAAATCGGCATGCACGGTTACAGCCACGAAAACCCGATTGCCATGACCCGCGAGCAGGAAACCGCCGTGCTCGACCGCTCTTTAGAGCTGATTACCGAACTGGCGGGCAAACGCCCCACCGGCTACGTTGCCCCTTGGTGGGAGTTCAGCCCCGTGACCAACGAGCTTTTGCTGGAGCGCGGCATCAAATACGACCACTCGCTTATGCACAATGATTTTCACCCTTACTATGTTCGCGTGGGCGACAGCTGGACCAAAATCGATTATTCCAAACACCCCAGCCACTGGATGAAACCGCTCGTACGCGGCAAAGAAACCCCGCTGGTGGAAATCCCCGCCAACTGGTATCTCGACGACTTGCCGCCGATGATGTTTATCAAAAAATCGCCCAACAGCCACGGCTTCATGAATCCGCGCGACATCGAGCAATTATGGCGCGACCAATTCGATTGGGTGTACCGCGAAAACGATTACGCCGTGTTTACCATGACCATCCACCCCGACGTGTCCGGCCGCCCGCAAGTGCTGCTGATGCACGAGCGCCTGATTGAGCACATCAATAGCCACGAAGGCGTAGAATGGTGCACGTTTGACCAGATTGCCGATGATTTCATCGCCCGCAATCCGCGCGAGTGGAAATGAAGCAAATGCCTGTCTGAAAGTTTATCGTGAACCAACTTAAACATAGAGCGCCCGTCATACTCGGAGCAAAACCGAGTATGACGGTGCGGTTATGATGTAAGCAGTTTGAACCGTATGCACGCAGTTTTCCTGCCCTCTATGCTTTTCAGAGACAGCTTTTAAGGTTTTCGTGAGATTGTGTCGAATGCAAACGGGCATGCAAGCTACTGACAAAAACCGGCAAAACCGGCTTTTATAATGCCTGTCTGAACAGTGCTTGAAAGCCCGCCGCTTCCGAAATTGAACGAGGTATATATGAAAACCCTGATTATCAACGCCCATCCCGACCCGCACTCAACCTTATCTGCCACCAACCAAATGGTGCGCCACCTGCTCGCCAAGCTGCCCGCTGAAGATGTGGAAGTGGTTAATTTGGCCGAAACCGACATTCAGCCGGTGGATAAAGCCGTGCTGGATATGTTTGCCCAAACCCTACTCGGCGAAGAGCAGCTTGATGCGGCGCAAACCCAATTGCTGGCGCGCATAAACGCAGTAACGGCGCAGTTCAAATCAGCGCCGCGTCTGGTTATTGCCCTGCCGCTGTATAACTTCAGCGTCCCCGCACGCCTGAAAGACTGGATAGACAACATCGTTATCCCTAATCAAACGTTCAAATATGAAAACAACATTCTTCAAGGCCTGATGGGCGGGCACAAAGCCTTGATACTGCAAGCCAGCGGCGGCGTGTTCAGCAGCGGCAGTAATGCGCATATGGAATTTACCATTCCCTATCTGAAAGCATTGCTGGGCGAATTCTTAGGCTTTTCAAGCGTGGAAGCCGTACGCGCCGAAGGTACGATGGAAAACATCGGCCTTGAAGCTGCCGTGAAGCAGGCCTGTGCAGATATCGATGCGAAGTTTGAAGCGTTTATGGCAGAGTAAGGTGAAGCCGGTTTCCGAAAACTTTGGATAAAGACGTTTCAAAACCCAATCCGAATGCCAACAAAATAATCAGCAACCCATTGCTAGAAAGGTGCTCCATTATGTGCGGACTATGCGGCATGTTCGGCGAAGAAGCCCACTGGGTCACCCTCCTTGAGAGCAACGGACAAAGCAGCGACAGCGTGCGCCGGCGCCAATTACGGGCGCGTCGCATTGCCATCATCAACCGCCTGCTCGAACCGCACCATATTAAAGTGAGCGACTGGCAAGGCGCGCAATACCAGCTTTGCGGCGCAACGGGCAAAACCGCCTTGGCCGAAAACCTAAGCCAGATTTGGCTGGCGGTGGAAAGCATCAGCGGCAGGCCGTTTGATCCTTTAATTGATAGCGAACCAACTTAAAAAGAAATGCCTGTCTGAAAAGTTTTTCAGACAGGCATTGTGTTACCCGATTTTATAGTCAACCGACTTACATAATAACAACACCGTCATACTCGGGCTTGACCCGAGTATCTCTTAAAGTTACCGGAACTTGGGATACTCGGGTCAAGCCCGAGTATAACGAACGTACTATTTTTAAGTGGATTGACTATAGAAAAGCTTCCGGTATAGCAATGTTTAAAGCAAGGCTTCCGGCGATTCGGGCAGAATCTGGCCGCCGTCAACAATCAGCGTTTGGCCTGTGATATAAGCGGCTTCTTTGCTGGCCAAGAAGCAGGCGGCATAGCCGATGTCTTGCGGCGTACCGAGGGTGTGGGTAGGAATGGCGGCACGCATTTGGTTCAGATAAGTTTCGCCTTGAGCCTGCAAGCCCTCGGTCAGAATATTGCCCGGCATCACAGCATTGATGGTAATGCCGAAGCGTGCGTATTCTAGCGCCGCGCTGCGCATAAAACCAAGCTGCCCGGCTTTACTCGCGCCATAATGGCTCCAACCGGGAAAGCCGGTAACCGGGCCGGTGATGGATGAGGTAATCACAATCCGCCCGTAATGCTTCGGCTGCATCACCCGAATAGCAGCCTGCACGATAAAGAACGTGCCTTTCAGGTTGATGCCGTGTGTTTCATCCCAATCAGTTTCGTTCATGTCGGCTAGGTTTTTTTGCGGGAAAATACCGGTGTTGGAGCACAAAATATCCAATTTGCCGAATTTCTCCACCACCGCCTCCACCGCCTCGCGGCAGCTTTGCTGCGAACGCACATCCAGATATTGGTAATGCGCGCCCAATTCGGCCGCCGCCCGTTCGCCTTGTGTGCGATCGATATCGGCAATCACAATATCCGCTCCAGCCTGCTTCAAAACTTCGGCAATGCCTTTGCCAATGCCTTTGGCCGCGCCGGTAATCAAGGCTACCTGTCCTTGCAGGGAAAACAAACTCATATTAACTCCTCTCTGAAATTGTTAGATTGTTGCAGTGAAAAGATGAAGATGGCTAACGCCGCAGCAGTTTATTAAAACTATCCACAAATATTGGAATAAATTTGGAATAAATATAGTACAGCAAGCTTCTTCCGGCTTTATAAGTGTTTCAAAAAGATTTGACCACAAACAGATAAACCTATGTTAAAACAATATCAATAATTCAATGACATTGAATCGGCCAAAGTGTTTCATCCGAATTTAAGCTTATTCCCAACACAGGTGAACCCATGAACCCAACCCAAAATCCCGTTATCATCCTCACCGGCTTTCTTGGTTCGGGCAAAACCACGATACTGCAAAAAATGTTGGCAGCGGAGCATTACGGCGACACGGCGGTGTTGATTAATGAATTTGGCGAAGTCGGTATCGACCAGCAGCTTGTTGCGCCGATTTCTCCCAATGTGGTGTTGCTTGATTCCGGCTGCCTGTGCTGCCAAATTCGCGGCGAGTTGAAAGATTCACTGGTCGGGCTTTTAGATGCGCGCGCGCAAAAGCAGGTGCCGCCGTTTAAGCGGATTGTGATTGAAACCACGGGTTTGGCCGAGCCGACGCCGATCATCGCCACCATACAGGCCGACCCGCTGCTCACACACCAGCTTAGGGTTGAGCGTACGGTCACTGTGGTAGATGCGGTAAACGGAAATGAAATGGCTCAAAGCGGTAATCAGGTATGGACGCAGCAAGTTTCCGCCGCCGATATTATCCTGATTGCCAAAACCGACCTCGCTCCCGAAGCGGCTGCGCAATTGGAAACCCGTTTTGCCGCTATGCTGCCGGGTGTAACCGTGCTGCGCCACGGCCTTAATGACCCCCTGCCTGATTTCAACGCCCTGCCTGCGGCAACCCATCCGAAAGATGTCGGCTACCGCCCGCAAAATATCACCAGCCACGGCGGCGTGCATTCTTTGGCGTTCAGCATCAGCCAACCGGTTGATTGGACGGCATTCGGCGTGTGGCTTTCCGCCTTGCTGCATGTGCACGGCCGCTCGATTTTGCGGATTAAAGGGATTTTAAATATTGGTGAGGAGTATCCTGTGTTGATTAACGGCGTACAGCACATGATTTACCCGCCGCAGCATTTAAGCGAATGGCCGCACGAACCGCACGATTCGCAGCTGGTCATCATTATGACGGGGCTGGAAGCCGGCCGGGTAGAAGCATCTTTCCGGCGGTATGTTTTGGAAGTATAGGCGCCCGAATATCAAAATGCCTGTCTGAAACCCTAAACCGACTTTCAGACAGGCATAAGTTTAAGCCGCCGTTTTGCTACGCTGCCGTTTTTTCGGCTTGGCTTTTTTCTTCTTTTCATCACTCCGCCAATCGCAGTCGGCGCAATCAAGCAATTCCACAATGCCGCAATATTTTTGTCCGCCGGAGGCGCAACGCTTAACGTCGGCACAATCCACATCACACGCATCAAGCATATCGCAAAATCCTTGCTCTGCGTGAAGATGTGCCTTTCTTTCCTGAAGCTGCCCGGCAGCATAACTGCAATAGGAAAAGCGCTTCTGCAAAACCGCCCACCCCTTAAGCCATCCATAGCGTCGGATCAAACGGTAGCCGACACCCGAGCAGCCGCTACCGCCGTACACACAACGGTAAGCGCAGCCATATGATTTATGCGGGGAAAACCGATGCTGGTAAAACTTGATCACGGCAAGCGCCAGACGGGTAGTGAAAGAAAGACGCATGATTGGGCAATAGACAAAAAAGTGAATAACCGGCAGATGATAAACAATTTGGCGTGAAATTGCTTGCTTCTCTGTCGGATGTCCGCAAAGAAACAATGCCTGTCTGAAAACCAACTTTTCAGACAGGCATTGCTTGTTTCAAGCCAGCTCAATACTCGATACCGTATTTTTTCAAATAGCGGTACACCGTCATCCGGCTCACGCCGATGGCGCGGGCGAAACGGGTAACATTGCCTTCAAAATCAGCCAGCGCGCGGCGCAGGTCGGCTTCGTCGGCCAACGTATGTTTGCCCCATGCTGCAAGCGGACGTTCAGCGTCGGCTTCACAGGCCGGCCGCAAATATTCGGGCAGGTCTGCAGCCTCAATGCTTCCGCCCTGCGCGGAACACAAGGCCACTTCCAACGCGGCGGCCAGTTGGCGCAAATTGCCCGGCCACGGAAAATTACGCAATGTGTGCAAGGCATCGGCTGAAAGCGGCTTAAGCGGCAAGCCGGCTTTTTCGGCTGTGTAGTCCAAAACCGATTGCACGACATAATCGATATCGTCGCGCTCGCGTAATGGCGGCAATGTGGTTTGAATGCCGTTGAGGCGGTAATAAAGATCTTCGCGGAATTTGCCGGCAGCAATGCGCTCCTGCAAATCGTGGTGGGTGGCGCAGATAATACGCACATCCACTTTGCGGGCGCGTACCGAGCCGACAGGCGTAACTTCGCGCTCGGACAACACGCGCAGCAAGCGCGATTGCAGAAACAGGGGCATATCGCCGATTTCATCAAGAAAGAGCGTGCCGCCGTCGGCAGCGCGTATCAACCCGGGCTTACCTTTGCTGCATGCGCCGGTGAAACTGTGCGGCTCATAGCCGTAAAGCTCGCTTTCAATCAGGTTTTCGGGAATAGCGGCGCAGTTAACTGCAATAAAAGGCCTGTCTGAACGGCTGCCGGAAAGATGCACGGCCCGCGCCAGCCATTCTTTGCCGGTGCCGGTTTCACCGTTGATTAAAATCGGCACCTGCGTATCAGCCAACACAGACAAACGCTGCAACATCTGCCGCTGGCTGCTGCCGGGGCCGCACAGCTTGGCCAACTCGGGCGCCAGCTCAGTATCGGCTGTATCGGTTCGTGTTGCGGTCGAGCCGCTTTTAGCAGCAGGCGGATTCACATGTGCGAAAAGCTGTATGTCGTCAATATCAACCAGCGGCGCGCTGTCTTGCCGGCTGTAAACACTGATTAAGTTTGCCCCGAACAGGGTTTCAAAAGCGCAGCCGATCAACTTGGGCTGCTGCAAATGCTTGGCGGCCCATGTGTGAAAGGCATGGGATGCGCCGGAAATATTACCGGCCTGATCAACTGCCAGCAGGTATTCGGGAGAAACGTCGAGAAACACTGGTGAATAACCGATGCGTACCAGCCAGTCGTTTTGATGCGCCCGAATCAAGGCTGCATGCTCCACCAACACGGCAAACTGACGCACCAGCCGCGCCGCCCAATATTGGCTCTGGCGTGCATGTTTCGGGCGGATGGAAGAAACATCAAGTACGGCGCACAAACGGTTTTGTGAATCGTAAACCGGTGCGGCGGAGCAAGTCAGCCCAATGTGGGTGGCATCGAAATGGTCGCCTCGGTGAACAGTGGCGGATTTGCCGGTGGCAAGCACCATGCCTACCGCGCTGGTACCGTTTTCAGGCTCGTTCCACAGTGCGCCCAAATGCAGGCCGCTGCGTTTAAACGTGTCCAGCTCGGCATCGCTACCGTAACGCTCAACCACTACGCCCGCGCTGTCGGCCAGCAACACCACATAATCCATATCGCGAAGCTGCCGCCAAAGTGCATGCAGGCCGTGCCGCGCCAGCGCGGTTAAATCACTGATGGCATCCTGATGTTCGATCAGGCGGCTATGAGGCACAATCAGCGCTTCATTCAGTTTTTCGGGATTCAGGCCATGTTTAAACACACAGCGGCGCCATGACTCAACAATATGCGGCTCAAAGCGTACGGGGTTAACCTCCGTATCTTGCTGCACACACAGCAACACATCGTATATATGGCGGGCTTGTTCGGCTAACATTTCATTTCTCCCTGCTCCATTTATGGAATGCTAATGTAATTTTTATTTATTATTAATTGGTTATAAACAAAAAAACCCGCTTTGCCAACTGCGTTTACAAGTATTTAAATAACCTTATATGAAGTAGGGTTATTACATTATTCAGACAGGCATTCCCCGCCGCCTGCTTCAGTTGCTATATAATCTGCCCACACGATTCCACTCAATCACAATAAGGAAACAAACCACATGACCTACCCAGCTTGCCCTCAATGCGGCTCAAACCTCACCTATCACGACGGCCTGCATCTGGTCTGCCCCGAATGCGCCTACGAATGGGACGAACACGCCGACAATGGCAACGACGACACATTGAGTGTAAAAGATGCCAACGGCACACCGCTGGCCGACGGCGACAGCGTGGTGCTGATTAAAGACTTAAAAGTAAAAGGCAGCTCGCAAGTCATCAAACAAGGTACCAAAGTCAAAAGCATCCGCCTGCAAGAAGGCGACCATAATATCGCCTGCAAAATCGACGGCAGCGCAATGAATTTGAAATCAGAATTTGTAAAAAAAGCATAGCCCTGTAAGCGTGCCACGATAAAATATGCCTGTCTGAAAGTTTTTCAGACAGGCATTATCTTTAACCTATTCGCATTCGCGACCTACTCTTTGTTGCCCCAAAATCTGAACAATCTCTCCGGTTAGCAATTATGTGCCTAACGGAAATTTGAAATCATGCTTATGATTCCTTTTATTTCATCCATTCAATCCCGATATCATGTCGCTCTCAATCCTACCATCTCTCTTGCTCCCGTTTCTTCCCAAGCTTCCCATTTATGTAGCCGGAGACCTTTGCAAAAGTCTCAGATTGGGTTACAAAACAGCATACCCGTACCGATGAGGAAGGTTCTATCAAGAAACTGCACATCACCGCGGCCAATGCCCATGAATGCAAACACCTAAATTTTTATCTTTAATTTACAATAGCGATCTCTATTTGCTTCTCTTTTGAAAAATCCACCTCAAAAAAAATCAACATAAGCTATTTCAACTAATAAAACATAGTTCGAGATATTATTAATACTCATTAAAAACCCCTTTCAAGAATATATTAAAAATTACTTGTACTGCTATCATTTATTTCAAAGTTATCTAAAAAGTTATCTTAAATATTGTTTTTTAAGCTCCCAGTCATCAAATGAATCACAGCCTTGAACCGTTTCAAGCCAAAATTTCAATCCTTCTAAATCATTAGCTATTGCAGGCACTCTTATGCGGACTTCCATAATTTTAAATAAAGCAATCCTGTCTTTTTCATCATAAAAAATGTCGTAATCCGATACTATATGTGGCTTATATTCGCTATAGCTGTAATTAACAATTCTATTATTATATCTATATGATGCTTTATATTTTTTATCTTCAAACACCAATACCCTCCCATCTTTTACTCGTTCCTGGACGGTTTCCAAATCCTGCCGTTCTTGTTCACTGATTTTTGCCCAATATTCTTCAGGCGTAACATAAACGGTAAAACCTGAATTTTTACACCACTCCTGCGCAGTCTGCCGAAGCGTCCAATATTCCATAGCCCAACTAACCATCCAGCCGCCCATCAGCAGCACAAACCCGGCAAACCGGCCTATCCGCCTTCCCAAACCCAGCTTCCAAGTAAGCTTTCCACATAAATAAGCGGCCAAAACCGTCAGACCAATCCAGACTAATAAACCAAACAATACAGCCAATCCCAACATGGATATTCCTATTCCCGTATGTAAATATATTCAGTTGTAATAATTAAAAAGGGGGTTAATGATCTTCTTTATCTTTATTTGCAATAGCGCTCTTTATCTGATCCTCATTTGAAAAATTTACCTCAGAAAAATCGACATAAGCTGTTTCAGCTAATAAAACATAACTTGAGATATTATTAATACTCATTAAAAACCCCTTTCAAGAATATATTAAAAATTACTTGTCGCACTTAGTAGTTATCTTAAATATTGTTTTTTAAGCTCCCATTCATCAAATGAATCACAGCCTTGAACCGTCTCAAGCCAAAATTTCAATCCTTGTAAATTATTAGCTATTGCAGGCACGCCTACGCTGACTTCCATAATTTTAAATAAAGCAACCCTGTCTTTTTCATCATAAAAAATTTGGTAATTCGCTACTATATATGGCTTATATTCGTTATATCTGTAATTAACAATTCTGTTATTGTATCTATATGATGCTTTATATTTTCTATCTTCAAACACCAATACCCTCTCATCTTCTATTGGTTCCTGGACAGTTTCCAAATCCTGCCGTTCTTGTTCACTGATTTTTCCCCACCATTCTTCAGGCGTCACATAAACGGTAAAGCCTGCATTTTTACACCACTCCTGTGCAGTCTGCCGAAGCGTCCAATATTCCATAGCCCAACTAACCATCCAGCCGCCCATCAGCAGCATAAACCCTGCAAACCGGCCTATCCGCCTTCCCAAACCCAGCTTTGAAGTAAGCTTTCCGCACAAATAAGCAGCCAAAACCGTCAGGCCAAGCCAAATTAATAAACCAAACAATACAGCCAATGCCAACATGGATATTCCTATTCCTGTATGCAATATATTCAGTTGTAATAATTAAACGGGGTGTTCATGCCCGCCCAAGCACAACAGGCAACACAATAACATCCTTACAAAATAATTACAAATACAGTATTTAATTTAATTAAATTAAATATTTTTAATAAATATAAAATAATTAAGCGGATTTATTTATAAACTGAGGCCTTTGTTGGAAGGCGTAGCAAAAGGTACGACCGTCTATGCCGATAAAGGCTGCGACAGTGCAGAAAACAGGTAATATCTGGAAGTCAGCGAATTGAGGGGCGGCATTATGCGCAAATCCCACCGCAACCGCTCACTGTCGGAAGCTCAAACCAAACGCAACCGGCATCTCTCGAAAACCCGTTGTAGTGGAACAAAGCTTTGGCACGCTGCACCGTAAATTCCGCTACGCCTAGGCAGCCTACTTTGGTCTTTGCAAAGTGACAGCCCAAAACCACCTGAAAGCAATTTGTTTGAATCTGTTGAAGGTAGCTCAGACAAAGGGGATATATTGAATTAAAAACAGCCGAAATCCTGTGCTCGGACTTCGGCTGTCGGGAAAGAGGTTATTTTGCAAAGGTTTCTATCTATATTATTTTTTAAATCCTTAATCTCTGAAAAATTAACATAACTAACTTCAGCTAATCTAGTGTAATCAGAAATATTTTTAATGCTCATAAAATGCCCCTTAAATAAACAAGCTTAAATAAAATTTGATTATTTTATAAACCCAAGTATTCGTTTAATAATTCCGAATCTCCCAGCTTATAACAATCCGGTATTGTTTCCATCCAAAATTTGAGCCCTTCAAGACTGTTGGCTATTGCAGGTTTACTTACACTGGCTCTAATTGATTTAAATAATACGATTCCGTCTTCTTTATCGAATATTATCCTATAATAAGATGAAACTCTCTTCTTATATGCATGACTTTCATATAAAAATATTCTATCATTAAATTTGTGAGATATTTTATACACTCTATTTTCAAATATTAATTCCTCATTACTTTCCACGCGTTCTTGAACAAGTTTGAAGCTCTTCCATTCTTGGTAACCAAGTCTCCTTCTCCAATCCTCAGGTGTAACATAAACCGTAATACCTGCATCTTTACACATCGTCTGCGCAGTCTGCCGAACCGTCCAATATTCCATAGCCCAACTAACCATCCAGCCACCCATCAGCAGCATAAACCCTGCAAACCGGCCTATCCGTCTTCCCAAACCCAGCTTCGAAGTAAGCTTTCCGCACAAATAAGCAGCCAAAACCGTCAGACCAATCCAGACTGACAAACCAAACAATACAGCTAAACCCAACATGGATATTCCTATTCCGGTATGTAAATATATTAATGTTTCAGGTTAATTCACTAATCATGACTAAATAATAATGCCTGTCTGAAATTTTCAGACAGGCATTAATTTATGCACACTTGACAGGTTCCATAAGCGGAAACCAACAAATAAATCTATTAACGTTTTGTTTGCGAACGTAGGTAATCCAGCGTTTTGAGTTCAGCAATCGCTGCTGCCAAGGCAGCATGTGCTTTAGCCAGCGATTCTTCATCTTTAGCTTCAGAAATACGGGCTTCAGCAGCCTTTTTAGCTTGTTCTGCACGTGCCTGATCCATTTCTGCACTACGCACGGCCACATCAGCTAAAACAGTGATTTTATCAGGCTGAACCTCTAACAAACCGCCCGAAACTGCCACCAACACCTCTTCCGCCTGACCGGGAACTTGCAAACGCAGCGCACCCGGGCGAACTAAACTCATAACCGGCTCGTGTCGCGGATAAATACCAAGCTCACCATTTTGGGTAGGCACTACAACAAAACTGGCCTCTCCTGAAAAAATGTTGTGTTCGTTACTTACCACTTCAACTTGCATGACACTCATGCCGGCCTCCTTAACTTAAGGTTTTACCTTTTTCAACGGCTTCTTCAATACCGCCTACCATATAGAACGCTTGTTCTGGCAAATGGTCATATTCACCGCTCAAAATAGCTTTGAAACCCGCAATTGTGTCGCGCAAGGACACATATTTACCCGGCGAACCTGTAAACACTTCTGCAACGTGGAACGGTTGTGACAAGAAACGTTGAATTTTACGTGCACGCATTACAGTCAGTTTGTCTTCATCAGACAATTCATCCATACCAAGAATCGCGATAATATCACGCAATTCTTTGTATTTTTGCAATGTCGATTGCACGCCACGTGCTACATCATAGTGTTCTTGACCCAATACCATCGGATCCAATTGACGCGAAGTAGAGTCAAGTGGGTCTACGGCAGGGTAAATACCTAATGAAGCAATATCACGGCTCAATACTACGGTTGCATCCAAGTGGGCAAATGTTGTTGCCGGAGACGGGTCAGTCAAGTCATCCGCAGGTACATATACGGCTTGGATAGAAGTAATAGAACCGGTTTGAGTTGAAGTAATACGCTCCTGCAAACGGCCCATTTCTTCAGCCAAAGTCGGTTGATAACCTACCGCTGAAGGCATACGGCCCAACAATGCAGATACCTCTGTACCGGCCAAAGTATAACGATAAATGTTGTCTACAAAGAAAAGTACATCACGGCCTTTACCGTTTTCATCTTTTTCATCACGGAAAAATTCCGCCATAGACAAGCCGGTCAAAGCAACACGTAAACGGTTACCCGGAGGTTCATTCATCTGACCGTAAACCATGGCTACTTTATCCAATACATTGGAATCTTTCATCTCATGGTAAAAGTCATTACCCTCACGAGTACGCTCGCCAACACCCGCAAACACAGACAAACCGCTATGTGCTTTTGCGATGTTATTAATCAGCTCCATCATATTTACGGTTTTACCTACACCGGCACCACCAAACAAGCCTACTTTACCACCTTTGGCAAACGGACAAAGCAAATCAATTACTTTAATACCAGTTTCCAAAATCTCGGTGGCACTAGACAACTCATCGAATTTAGGAGCAGGTTGGTGAATAGCACGAGTCTGTTCGGAACCGATTGGACCTGCTTCATCAACAGGATTGCCCAATACGTCCATAATACGGCCCAGTGTCGCTTTACCTACCGGAACAGTAATCGGAGCACCAGTATTAGCAACCGCCAAACCTCGCTTTAAACCATCCGAACTACCCATTGCAATAGTGCGGACAACTCCATCTCCCAACTGTTGTTGTACTTCCAACGTCAAGTCAGTATCGACTAACTTCAGGGCATCATATACGCGTGGGATAGCATCTCGCGGAAACTCCACGTCAACTACCGCACCGATAATTTGTACGATTTTGCCTTGGCTCATTATCGTATCCTATATTGTTTAGTTGGCAGACTGCACACCTTAAACGGCAGCAGCACCTGCCACAATTTCTGACAATTCTGTGGTAATTGCTGCTTGGCGAGATTTGTTATACACCAAACGCAATTCTTTAATTGCATTACCAGCATTGTCTGTTGCGGCTTTCATCGCCACCATACGGGCAGCTTGTTCTGAAGCCATATTATCGCTTAATGCTTGGTAAACCACAGACTCTAAATAACGGCGGACTAAATATTCCAACACTGCTGACGAGCTCGGCTCATAACGGTAATCCCAATTGTATTTACCGTCTCCCATTTCCTCAAGAACACTTTGACCAATCGGCAAAAGTACTTCCATACGCGGCTCTTGTCGCATCGTATTGATAAAACCTGAATATACAATATGAATTGTATCTAACTCATGTTTTTCATATCGTTGGAAAATCTCTGTTAATGGACCCAACATCATTTCCATCTTAGGTGTATCACCCAAGTTAGTAACGCTGGCAATCACATTTAAGCCGATACGCTGGCACGCAGCCAAACCTTTGCTACCAATACAAACAACATCAACTTCAACACCTTGAGATTGATATTCCTGCACTTGCATTAAGAACTTTTTCAGAATGTTGGCATTTAAACCACCACACAAACCTTTATCAGTGGTAATCAAAATAAAGCCTGCACGCTGTACACTTTTATGCTCTTCTAATAGCTTAATGCCGTGCTCTTTATCGCTAGCTTGAGCCAATCGGCTCATTACAAACCGGACTTTCTCAGCATAAGGTCTAGCCAAACGCATGCGCTCTTGAGTCTTCCGCATTTTAGAGGTTGACACCATCTGCATCGCTTTAGTGATCTTTTGAGTATTCTGAACACTGCGAATTTTGGTGAGAATCTCTTTTCCTACTGCCATTTCAGACTCCTTTCAGTTTCTTTAATCTTACGCTTGATAATTGTAAGAAGATTTGAAGGACTTCATGGCTTGAGTCAGCACTTGTTCACTCTCATCAGACATCGCACCAGATGCATTAATAGCATTCAAAACATCAGGATGCTGAGTGCGCACATAGCTCAAGAATTCTGCCTCAAAAGCTAAAGCTTTAGAAACGGGAACGTCTTCGTAAGAACCATTATTAATAGCCCACAAAGTCAATGCCATTTCTGCGGTATTTAAAGTGCTGAATTGTTTTTGTTTCATCAATTCAGTCACAACCTCACCATGCTGCAGTTGTTTGCGAGTAGCCTCATCTAAATCTGAAGCGAATTGTGAGAACGCTGCCAACTCACGATATTGCGCCAAAGCCAAACGAATACCGCCTCCTAATTTCTTAATAACTTTAGTTTGAGCAGCACCACCCACTCGCGACACCGAAATACCAGCATTGATTGCAGGGCGGATACCGGAGTTAAACAAGTCAGTTTCCAAGAAAATCTGACCATCAGTAATCGAGATTACGTTAGTCGGTACGAATGCGGAAACGTCACCAGCCTGAGTTTCAATAATTGGCAGTGCTGTTAATGAACCCGTCTTGCCTTTTACCTCTCCATTGGTCAACTTTTCTACTTCATCAGCATTAATACGAGCGGCACGCTCTAATAAACGAGAGTGCAAGTAGAATACGTCACCAGGATAAGCTTCACGGCCAGGAGGACGACGCAACAGCAAAGAAATTTGACGATAAGCAACTGCTTGTTTCGACAAATCATCATATACAATCAATGCATCTTCACCACGGTCACGGAAAAATTCACCCATCGTACAACCAGCATACGGTGCAATAAATTGCAGAGCTGCAGCTTCGGAAGCTGTGGCAGCCACGATAATGGTGTGCTCCATTGCACCATGCTCTTCCAATTTACGCACCACGTTGGCAATAGATGAAGCTTTCTGACCAATAGCAACATAAATACAGATAACGCCGTTACCCTTTTGATTAACAATAGCATCCAAAGCAACAGCTGTCTTACCTGTTTGACGGTCACCAATGATCAACTCACGTTGTCCCCTACCAATAGGAACCATTGAGTCAATAGATTTCAAGCCTGTTTGCATTGGCTGGTCTACCGATTGACGGGCAATTACACCCGGAGCAATTTTTTCAATTGGTGCAGTCAGTGTTGTATGGATTGGGCCTTTTCCATCAATAGGCTGACCCAAAGCATTAACTACGCGACCAACCAATTCACGACCAATTGGCACTTCAAGAATGCGGTTAGTGCATTTAACTTCGTCGCCTTCTTTAATATGCTCGTACTCACCTAACACAACGGCGCCGACGGAGTCTCGCTCCAAGTTCATTGCCAAACCAAAAGTGTTACCGGGAAATTCAAGCATTTCACCTTGCATTACATCTGACAAGCCATGTACGCGAACAATACCATCAGTTACAGAAATCACAGTACCTCGTGTGCGTATTTCCTGTTTGGTATTCAGGTTCTCAATTTTGGCTTTCAGCAAATCGCTAATTTCAGCAGGATTAAGCTGCATGAAAACTCTCCTAATTCGTCATTGCCGCATACAGGTTTTTTAATTTCCCCTGCACGGACAGATCTAGTACTTGATCACCCACCTCAATTTTAAGGCCGCCAATCAATTCTGGATCAACCTCAAATTCTGCCTCCAAGCGTGTATTAAAGTGCTGCTCAAGTTCTTTGACAATATTTGCTTTTTGACCTTCGCCAGCAAACTCATATGCACTATAAATAACCGCCTTTTGGGCTTGGTTACGTGATAAAGTCAAATCTTGGTATTGGGTATAAATTTCAGGTAAAACCTGAAGGCGCTTCTCTTCAGCCACAACATAAATAAAGTTTCGAAATGCTTCACTTTTCATAGCTTCAGACTCACTCAACAACCGGGCAAGTTCATCTGCTTTTTGAGTGCTACTCATCTCGGTTTCTTCAATCATTGCGGCAACCGGAGTTTGCTGCACAGACCATGCTAATTCTCTTAGTCCGCCCAACCAAGCTTCAATTTGATTTTTCTCAACTGCCAGCTCAAATAATGCTTTCGCATAAGGTCTGGCAATGGTTGCGAACTCGGCCATAATATTACAGCTCCTGTTTCAGATTGCTTAACAACTGAGCGTGCTGTGCTTCATTTACTTCGCGACGCAAAATTGATTCAGCACCTTTCACAGCCAAGACAGCTACCTGTTCACGCAAAGCTTCGCGTGCGCGATTAGCTTCTTGTTCTACATCAGCTTTAGCTTGTTCTGCAATACGGGCAGCCTCTGCAGAAGCTTGGTTTTTAGCCTCTTCTACAATTTGCGCTGCACGTTTTTCGGCATTGGTTACCATCTCGGTAACTTGGTTACGCCCTTCGGCCAAGAGTTCTGCAACTTTCTTTTCTGCCTGCTCAAAATCACTTTTTCCTCGCTCAGCTGCCGCCAGGCCTTCTGCGATTTTGTCGGCGCGCTCATCTAATGCTTTAGCGATCGGAGGCCACACAAAACGCATGGTAAACCATACCAAACCGATAAATACAAGAATTTGCGCAAATAAGGTTGCATTAATATTCATTACTTAACCTTCGCATTTAGGGTTAATCAAACAAACGGATAAATATCGTTTGTATCGAAACAGTTTTCTGTTTTGATTAGCCTTGGAACGGGTTAACGAAGGCAAACAACAGGGCAATGGCCACACCAATCAGGAAAGCCGCATCAATCAAACCTGCAATCAGGAACAGTTTAGTTTGCAAAGGACCAATCAGTTCAGGCTGACGGGCAGAAGACTCTAAATATTTAGAACCAACCATGGCGATACCGATAGAAGCACCCAAAGCGCCCAAAGCCACGATCAAACCACAAGCGATAGCAATCAAACCCATCTCAAAAACTCCTTAAAATTGAAAGAAAAACTAAAGGTTAAAACAACGTTAAAAAAAACGACTAAACTAAACAACTTGAAAAACTTAAATTAGTGCGCGTCATGCGCCTGGCCAATGTAAACAAAAGCCAAAGCCATGAAAATAAAGGCTTGCAATGTAATAACCAAAATATGGAAAATAGCCCAAATCAAACCTGCAATAAGATGGAAAACAAACATAATCGGGTCTAAAACACCTATGCTACCAGATGCAGCCCATGCACCACCCAATAATGCAATCAGCAAGAAAACCAATTCGCCCGCATACATGTTACCAAACAATCGCATACCGTGCGAAACAGTCTTCGACAAGAATTCAACGATATTCAAGATAAAGTTTGCAGGACCTAGCTTCGGGCCAAATGGTGCACTGAACATTTCATGTAACCAGCCGCCAAAACCTTTAATCTTAATATTGTAAAATATACATATTGCCAATACACCGATAGCCAACGCCAAAGTAGTATTCAAATCTGCTGTAGGCACAACACGTAGCAAGGCATGGTGCTCACCGGTAACGGTTTGCCAAGCTACCGGTAACAAATCTACCGGTAGTAAGTCCATGGCATTCATCATGAAAATCCAAACAAACAAAGTCAAGCCTAATGGCGCAACCAGTTTACGGGACTGCTCATTATGAACAATGCCCTTACACATATCATCGACAAATTCAAACAGAATTTCTACTGCTGCCTGAAAACGTCCAGGAACACCGGCAGTTGCCTTCCGCGCGCCAAGCCACAACAGAAAACTACCGAATATACCTGTTAATACGGCAAAAAATATCGCATCTATATTGATAAATGAAAAATCAGCGATATTTTTCAGGCCTTGCCCTTGGGTCACATCCGACAAACTGGTCAAGCTTTGCAAATGGTGCTTGATGTAGTCGGCAGCGGTCATTGATTCACTTGCCATAACGTTGAACTTTCCAAAATACTAAAAAAACCACATGACTGACTGCCAGCAAACCGAATAAAAACGGAATAAAAACCAGCGTTTGATGCCATATTGCAAACACAATTAACATCATTACCAAAGCCAGTACTATTCTTAAGCCTTCTCCGAGCAAAAACCCATAACCTGCAAATTTCGGGTAGGGATTAAAAAGCCTTAAGACTAATACCGTTACAGAGGAAGGCACCAAGTAACACAAGCCGCCCGCCAAAGCCGACAACGAAGCCGGAACACCGCCTACAACACCTAAAATTGCTGATACGATAAGCAATACGCCTGCTTGCAATATTAAAATCTTACCCATGTTTATCCGCAATTTTGTAGCACGCAGCGGCCATATATTTAACGGCCCTACTATAATAAAGAGCAGTGTGAGCGTCAAGAAATTTGTTAATTTTCGTCAACCTTTTGATGCCTTTTTTTATTAGACGCCAGCTAAGATTTAGCTTCAAAAATCTTTGAAATTTCCTGCTTTTCATCTAGCCCGTATTTCATCTTAATTCCCTTAAAATTACAATAGATTACATTAAAATCGCAATAAAATCTTACAGTATACAAAAAAGATGTCATTTACTCACACATTGCCACATCAATCCAAAACTACAAAAAATAGCTTATTAATTCAATATAAATTTAATTTTTAGTATTAAATTAATTTTTTGGAAAAAATTTAATTCGATATTTCATTTACAGCAAATTATCTCTTAATTCTTTTTAAGAACCAGCCGCAAATTCATGCCATGTTTTTCAAGTAAGAAAAATATCGTTATGCCAATTTTACATTTGAATAAACTAAGAATGCCTGTCTGAAAACAGGCTTGCTTTCAGACAGGCATTTTGCAAACGGTTAAATATCATTAAAATGATAATCGAAAACCTTTAAATATATTAAGAAGTTACTCAATCAAATTGAATACCCAATTTGTGTAGCAAAGAATCCAATGTTTCAGGACTATCAAAGTGCAAAACAATTTTGCCTTTTTTATTATTTGAGCTACGTATCTCTGCATTTACGCCAAGCGCTTCTGTCAGTAAATCGTTAAGGCGCTGAATGTCAGGATTATTCTTTTTTAATGATTCTGTTTTCTTGCCGTGTTGTGACAATTGGCTTCTGCGCTCCACTTCCCGCACCGACCAACCATATTTCACAGCTTTTTGTGCAAGCTCAAGTTGTTCTACAACCGGCAAAGTCAATAATGCTCTGGCATGTCCCATTTCCAATCGGCGCTGATACAGCATGTCCTGCACCGGCACAGGCAAGCCAAGCAAACGTAAACTATTAGAAATGGCGCTGCGGCTTTTCCCAACTGCTTTGGCAATGGTTTCGTGCGTAAGGCTGAATTCATCTGCAAGACGTTTCAAACCTCGGGCTTCTTCAATAGGGTTGAGATTTTCCCTCTGCAGGTTTTCAATCAGACCCATTGCCAGCGCAGTTTCATCGCTGATACTTTTAATTACAACCGGAATTTCGGTTAATCCCGCCAATTGGCTGGCGCGCCATCTGCGCTCTCCTGCGATCAACTCATATTGTGAAAGCCCGTGCTCACGCACGATAACCGGCTGAATCACGCCTTGTGCTTTAATAGATTCAGCCAATTCCTGCAAAGCTTCGTCATCCATTTGTACACGCGGCTGGTAACGACCGGGCTTAATGTCGCCGATGGGAACAGTAGTTAGTTTGTCGCCGCTACTATCTTCTATATTGCCGGCCAATAATGAATCTAAACCTTTGCCGCCAAGGCCGCCTTTTGGTTTTGCCATAATGATGTTTCCTGTAATTGTTGCGGCTATTTTAGGCATTAGTTTTCATCGTTTGACTTCCGATTTTTATCACACGCCGCGATTAATCGAAATATTGTTGCGTACGGTTTGTATTTGAACTGATTGACTGTACCAGTAACAAACACATCTTTCTGTGAACAATAAAATGCAAAGCTACCAGTGATGCCGCTATGACCGCAAATCTCACGAACGCCACCCAAAAAATATGCCACCAACGATGCAACTGTTAGCTGCATCATGCCGCTTCCGTATTTGAGGGGGCGGAACTGGATGGGGTGGAATGTCGGGCGGGCAATATGCGAGGGGCTGAAAAGCTTACCACCAAAAAATGCACGCGTAAAGCGCATTAGCTCACTGTTAGTTGCAATGATGCCGCCTTGATAAACTTGGCTTGCAAGGTACTGTTGACAGGCAACTACGTGTGCGCCGTTATATATTGGTGCTATTTTTTCGCTACCATCCGCCCAATGTGTCCGCACAAGATCAAGTGGCCGGCAAATATGATCAGCCAATAATTGCTTGGCAGATTTGCCGGTGATTATTTCAGCAGCTTTGCCTAACAGCATAGCATTGACATCAGCGTAGTATGCCCTTTGTCCGCCCAGCTTTGATTTTGGTAACAGCCGGGAAACAATCTCAAGCACCTCCTCAAATTCTACCCGCCGATCATGTTGAAAAATCTCATTCATCAACACTTTACCATTTGGCTGGCGATCCATTTCATAATTAGGGAAACCAGTATTCTGGTCAACAAGATGGCGGATCGTTACATCCTCAACCTGCGGTAAATGTTTGGTAATATCGCGCGGCAAAACATCAGTCAATTTTGTTTCATAAACCAATGCGCCACCGTCAATTAGCTGAAAAATCAGTGCATGCGTATACAGCTTTGAAACACTGGCAATGGCAAACGGCGAATCATTAGTCATACGGCCTTTAGACTCGTCAATACACTTGGCATCACCGCGGTATACCAACAGCGTAGCATCGTGAATAGCCTTATTTTTTAGAAAATTTGTCATCACTGCATTCTTTTCTACTTCTCTTTCGTTTTAACATCTCTGGTTAAAAACCAGAAACCGCTCTCACTGGCAACACACTCACAAGAGAAAAGCATCTATCCCATCTTTAACTCTCCTCTCTCAATTAACAACATCGTTATGCTCTCTATAATCCCCCTTCTAATTTAGACGATATATAGTGCATCAACCGTATGCCTTACTCCGGAATAAAACACGCCTGTCTGAAAATATTTTCAGACAGGCGTATGGAAATATCTGCTACACGCTGTGTTACACACGGCTTCGGTTTGCCTCAGCCAGCAATTCAAGCAGCGCTTCAGTTTCCCCCCAACCGATACAGGCATCCGTAATACTTTGGCCATAAGTTTCAGGTTTGTCCTGACGGCCTTCTATCAAATGGCTTTCCACCATAACACCCATGATGTTGTTTTCGCCGTTACGAAGCTGCTGTGCAACATCTTGAGCCACTTCCATTTGACGTTTGTAATCTTTACGGCTGTTCGCATGGCTGAAATCAACCATCAATTTTGGGGTTGCGCCCGCTTTAACCAACTCTTCTGCCGCCGCTTTCACATGCTTGCTGTCATAATTCGGTTCTTTGCCACCGCGCAAGATAACGTGGCAATCTTTATTACCGGCAGTATGTACGATGGCGCTGTGGCCGGTTTTGGTAACCGAAAGGAAATGGTGCGGATGTGAGGCTGCGCCGATGGCGTCGATGGCGATCTTCAGATTGCCGTCTGTGCCGTTTTTGAACCCAACCGGGCAAGACAAGCCGGAAGCAAGTTCTCGGTGAACCTGACTCTCCGTTGTGCGGGCACCGATAGCGCCCCACGAAATCAGATCAGCATAATATTGCGGCGTGATCATGTCTAAGAACTCTGTAGATGCCGGCATACCCAAGGTGTTTAAATCTAATAATAATTTACGCGCTTGGCGCAAGCCGAAATTAATGTCGAATGTACCGTCAATGTACGGGTCGTTAATCAAACCTTTCCAGCCTACGGTGGTGCGCGGCTTTTCAAAATAAACGCGCATCACAATCAGCAATTCTTTTTCATATTTTTTCCGCAGCGGCAGTAAGCGTTGCGCATATTCGATTGCGGCTTTCGGATCATGTATGGAACACGGCCCGATGATGACCAACAAGCGGTTGTCTTTCCCATGTACCAAATCAGCAATTTCCTGGCGGGTTTTCACAACCAAATCAACAATTTGATCGGTAACCGGCAGCTCGTATAAATGGGCAATCGGCGGCAATAATTCATCAATAGCATTGATGCGTACATCATCTGTTTTTTGTAAGCGGTTCATATTATTCTCAATTTATTTTTGGTAAATAATGCTGCTTAGGTTAGCGTTTTTATCAGATTTTGACAAGCTGTTTTCCGTTTGATTTGTTATTTAATTGCGTAAATTTCTTATATTTCATTAATTATAAAATTTAATTTCTACAATTCTCACAAGTGAAATATAAAATGCCTGCCTGAAATTCAGACAGGCATTCTCAACTACCGGGCCAATTCCGCATCAATCTGCTGATACAAAGCTGAAAAATCCGGTTCTCCCACGAAAGTCTTTAACACTTCACCATTTTTATTAATCAATACAGAAGTCGGGTATACCATCGTATTAAACGCTTTTCCTACTTTACCGTCTGCGTCGTACATAACAGGAAAAGGCAACGCCCGGGTTTTCGCGTAGTTTTCCACGCTTTCCAACGGATCCATCGGCTGGGCGACTCCATATACTTGGAAGTTTTTACCTTGATAATCCTGCGCCATTTTAATAACTTTCGGCATCTCGCTCACACAACCGTGGCAAGTAGGAAACCAAAAGTTAATGAAGGTCACATTACCTTTCAGACTGGCATTGTTATACGTTTTACCGTCTAAACCCTTTAATGAAAAATCAGGCGCAGGATCTGCTTTCGGCATTAAAACATAGGCAATCAAGCCTCCAATCAACACCAACACAGCCAATATCAAAATTTTTTTCACACATCCCCCTCAAACAAATAACTCAGCTTTTCTCTCAAAGACGCAGGCAAGCTGACAGCTTTTCCATTTTGTGTACTCAACAAAGTTACTTCCGCTTCTACCGCCGCTTTTCCCCCTTGAACAAAAAAGATAGCCTGTTTAAATTTAATCTGGCGCGGCAGAATTTCAGTCAAGCGGGTACCCGTTTCCAAAACATCACCTTCAGTAGCGCTGCGCCGGTAGCGGATATCAATGCGCGACACCACCATCTGTATGCCTTGCAAAAGATCAGACAACCCTTTTTGCTCAAAAAAAGCCCAACGCGCTTCTTCGAGAAACTCAAGATAGCGCGCATTGTTTACATGGCCATAACCATCGAGATGATAGCTTCGTACGGAAATCGTCATATCAGCTTAACGTAATCGGCTGGAAAGATTCACGCGCCAAAGGCTCGGCAGATAAATCGGTAACGATGGTGGAAAGTTGGATATCAAACCATTCTTGAAAAATATCAGGGTGAAAGTCCGGCCACAGGCTTTCATCTTCACACCAGTCAGCCAACTCGGCAGCAAATATCTCTTCAAAACGTGATTCGATTTCTTCCCACACCTGCTCAACATCATCACAAGGGCTGATCAGATAGGAATTCGCATCAGCTTGCAAATCTTCTAAAGTAAAGTCTTCTGCATCCACACCAATATCTTGCAACCAGTTCCAGAAAGGATCCAGCGGAATCAGCAAAAATACACTTCGGTTTACTTCATACATAGTCTTTTCCTTTAAATCACAACCGGCTTGGTTGGTTAATGATAATGCGAAACGGCCTGCACGTCATTACTTGCAGCTAAATTAGAGGGCTGGCATTCAGCTATTGAAATAGCCTTAAGCAAAAAGCCGGGACATATAGTGAAATTCCCGATAAACCGGCACAACGTCATGCCTGTCTGAAAAGAAAGTTTTCAGACAGGCATGCTCATCATTCATATCATTTACCTGCATATTCAAACTTGCCTCGAGCATCTCTTTATAGCTGTGAAATAAAAAGCAAAAAAAGAGCTTCTTTAATAATACTATTAAAGAAGCTTTAAGTTAGAAATACAGCTTAAATTATCAAAGCAAACACCCCCTGTCTGCCCGATAATGGATTGCAGGCACAAATCCATGCAAAAATATTTATGCCTGCCAGCCGGATTACAGATTTTCCCCCGATCATACTGCTCAACCGACTGAATCCTTTAACTGCGGATCTTAAACCAACGGATTACGGTGATTCCGATAACCCACTGCGCCCGCATTAGATAGTGCATTGACTGCTTAATGTGTTTGGCCTGTGTTCTTTTTGCGCTTTTTACTGCTGACGCTTTCCCCTTAATGTATTTGGCCTATTGTTTCCCTTGAATTAATTTTTTGAGTAATCAGACGTTTCCCTAATAATGTATTTACTTAACGCTTCCCCTTTCCTGCTTGATTCCGTGATGTGTTTGGGTATTTTTCTTTCTTTAAGTTTTTTTTTGCGTTTGAGACGCTTACCGTAATGTGTTTTGGCTTTAATTAAATTAATTTCCCTTAATTGTGTCTGCGCTGCTTTGCAGACATAAAATATCCAGCACTTATCATGCCAATTTATAAATTAAATTAGAAAAATATTATATCTTATTGTTTTTAATAAATATTAAAAAATTACGAACAAATTTTCCAACTGATTGACCAATTACTTCCTATCATGATGCGTCTATTTTTTGCCATTTTTTGTCATAACGAACATTTACTGCCAAATTGCCGATGACATTTTTTGTCATATTTCTTTCATATAATGATAAAACTCAATCTTTATATAGAAATATAGAGAATGCCTGTCTGAAAAATACTTTCAGACAGGCATTCTCTAATATGGCAGTATAAAAATCAGAATTAATCTACTTGCGCCACCGTTATCGGAAGATTACGGATCGCAGAGAGCATGGTATCTGATTTCTCACGTTGCTGATTGAAATGCGCCATATTTACTTGCTCCATTTTTGGTGTAGGCAAGGCAACTGTTGTAGGGTTCACATGTTGGCCGTTAATACGCGCTTCATAATGCAGGTGCGGGCCGGTAGAGCGGCCTGTGCTGCCCACATAGCCGATTACATCTCCTGCTTTCACAGCAGAACCTATCGGAGCATAAGCACTCATGTGTCCATACAAAGTTTCCACACCATTCGCATGCATCAGCATAACGGTATGGCCGTAGCCGCCTTTCCAGCCTTTCCATGTTACTGCACCGTCGGCAGGTGCACGAATCGGTGTACCTTCAGGCGCGGCATAATCAATACCCGTGTGCATTTTTACCGTATGAAGCACCGGGTGCATACGCACACCATAGGGCGACGAAATTCGAGTATATTCAACCGGCTTCACATTAAATGCACTGGTATGCTTTAATGATTTTCCGCGCTCGTCATAATAGCTACCGCCCTCATCGCCTTTATCATAATAGTAGGCTTTGTAGGTTTTGCTGCCTTTAATCACTTCAGCTGCCAAAATATCGCCTGCAGCCATCTCCTGACCGCGGAAATACATGCTGTTATACAACAAGCGGATTTGATCGCCCGGACGCAGCTCGTCAACATTTACTTTGTCGCTGAAAATATCGCGCAAGGATTCACGCAACTCAATGCCGACACCGGCCTGCGCCAAGGCACCTTGTGCAGATGTGCGCACAACGATAGAGCGCAAAGACGGCATAGTCTTCATGGTAATTTCAGATGTAGAAGCCTGCCATTGGCCGTTGACTTTCTGAATGGCTACCAAGTTGCTTTCGCCATTATCGTCATTGGAGAAAAACTGGATATCTGTGGCATCGCCTGTTGAATCCAAACGGATACTTACAGTTTGCCCCGGATTCAGTTTTTTCAGATTGTTATCGATTTTACTTTGCTGTAAAGCTTTCTTAATGCTGCCTTCCGAAATACCCGCGCGCGCCAGCACATCGGTCAGACTGTCGCCGACCTGAACGGTTTCGGCAGTCCAATAACTGCTTTGCACTTCATTACTTTTTACAAACACAGCCGGCAGTTCTTGCGAGACACGCTCAGCTTTATAAAGCCCTTTGGGTAACGGCTCGGTCACAGCATAAGTGGTCATTACGGCGGACACGGGCAGCATAATGCCCAATAGAGTCCAGCGGATCGGTTTTTTAACTGTTGTTGCTATTGGTTTCTTTTCTGTTGTCACGGTTCTGTCCTGAATGTTTCGTGGTGCGGGTTGCGCACCGTTTACGCCTTCAAGATGACGTTTCACAATTTGAATTAATGTCAGATAAATAAATTTTCGTCAGTATTATCAGGGCTATCTGTCGAATTGACATTATCGTTTGCTCTTTTTTACCCAATTTATCTCAATAAATATTTTAACATAAAACTGCCTCCCGCTTCGAACGCACATACACCAAACTACGGCAAGCGCTTAAAAAATAACGTAGAATGCGGTTTTTACATTTTTCGTTGTACCCAGCATGGAGCTAACCATCGCCCTTCCGGCACTAAATCAAAACAATCCGGCGCAGATGCCGGCCTTGCATACGCCTGTTTTAAACGAGCTGTTGCGTTTCGGCACACTTATACACCGCCCTGCTGATGCTTCTTCATTTTTTGCATCTTTTCTATGGCAAGGCAGCTTGATTACACATGCCAAACAAGCACTTAGTATCGCGCCTCAGCAAAACGCCGTATTTGCCAGCCCGGTATGGCAACAGATAGGTATGCACAACGCCAGCATGTTGGGCGGTTCGGGCTTAGGTATTTCAGCGCAGCAAGCTGAAGATTTTTGCCGGGGATTAAATCATTTTTATGCAGATTCAGATTGGCATTTTCATGTTTACCGGCCGGACTTATGGCTGGTAGAAACATCCAACCAACCCGACTGGCAGGTTCCCTGCATACTTGATGTTTTGGGTTCGCTAGACGGCGCAACACGCGCGGAAGGTGCCGACTCAACGCAATGGATGCAATATGAAACCGAAATCCAAATGTGGCTGCACTCATGCAGCATCAACACTGAACGTGCCGCCCAAGGCCAGCCTTCGGTTAACGGCATTTGGTTATGGTCCGACCTGATTGGCACACAAACCCTTGCTGCACCGCTTGCTACCGACAACGAATGGGCTCAAGCCCACACCGGCCCGAAATTCGATGCTCCTTACGACTACGCTGCCTGGCAACATTTGGTAGCAGAAGCGCCTGCTTCAGACAGGCATCTTATCTTTCTGGACGACTTGGCCAACACCGCCCATACCAGTGATGTATGGACATACAAACATACCTTGGAAGCTTGGGACGAACGCTTTTTCGCCCCGGCATGGCAAGCGCTAAAGCAAGGCCGATTAAAGCAGCTTACACTGGCCACCGACGGCCCTGCCGGCGGCACATTAAACATCAAAGCCAAAGCCGGGCGCGCTTTCTGGAAACGCAAACGTAATTTCCAAGGCAACTGGAGTCAGGCTTAAATTTATCAATGCCTGTCTGAAAACCATGTTTCATACAGACATGCAAATATCCCAAACGTGCATTATTCTTTATAATATAGCCGTGCATTATTAAATACCGAATATTTTTCAGACAGGCATTCAATGCCTGTCTGAAAACATCTTACATTTAAAGAAATACAGTTATGAAATTTATAGACGAAGCAAAAATCGAAGTTGCAGCAGGCCGCGGCGGCAATGGCGCAGTCAGCTTCCGCCGTGAAAAGTTCGTACCGCGCGGCGGCCCAGACGGCGGCGACGGCGGACGCGGCGGCAGTGTTTACGCAATGGCAGATGAAAACATCAACACCCTCGTCGAATACCGCTTCGTCAAACGTTATCAAGCTAAAAACGGCGAGAAAGGCCACGGCTCCGACCGCTACGGCGCAGGTGCCGACGATATCGAACTGCGCATGCCGGTGGGCACCCTCATCCGCGACGCAGACACCGATGAAATCGTGGCCGATCTAACCCGCCACGGCCAAAAAGTCTGCTTAGCCAAAGGCGGCAAAGGCGGCTTGGGCAACATCCATTTCAAATCTTCGGTTAACCGCGCACCCAAGCAAGCCACGCCCGGCGAAGAAGGTGAAGCACGCAGCCTGATTTTGGAACTGAAAGTGTTGGCCGACGTCGGTTTGCTGGGCATGCCCAATGCCGGCAAATCCACCCTTATCCGCGCCGTTTCCGCCGCCCGCCCCAAAGTGGCAGATTACCCGTTTACCACATTACACCCCAACCTCGGCGTAGTGCGGATCGATGAAAATAACAGCTTCGTTATGGCCGACATTCCCGGCCTGATTGAAGGCGCAGCAGAAGGCGCAGGCCTCGGCCACCGTTTTCTAAAACACCTCTCCCGCACCGGCCTCTTATTGCACGTTGTAGACTTAGCCCCGTTTGATGAAAGCGTCGTTCCGGCTGAAGAAGCCTTGGCCATCATCAACGAATTGCGCAAATACGATGAAGAGCTTTACGACAAACCACGCTGGCTCGTGTTGAACAAACTCGACATGCTCTCGCCCGAAGAAGCAGAAACCCGTGCAACCGGGTTTCTAGACGCAATCGGCTGGGATTATCCCGAGCCCGACGACCGTTTCGGCTTCGACATGACCACCCCGCGCCTCTTCAAAATCAGCGCCCTAACCCACGAAGGCACACAAGATTTAATACATCAAATCAGCCTGTACCTTTCAGAGAAAAAACGGTTGGCAGCCGAAGCAGCCGAAGCAAGCGACTCGGAAATCCCTGCTTCACAAACTGATACTTCGATATTCAAAGCAGAATAATGCCTGTCTGAAAATCATTTCAGTCAGACATCGCAAGCAGCATGGTTTGCATAGCCGAAAACTTATGTATCCCGCATAAGTCGAACCAACGCTGTGAAACATTCCGATATTTTCTTTATGGTTAAATATGGTTAAAATAATTTAAGCACCTATAAAGCAGAATGGTAAATCATTCAATGCCAAAGCAATTTGGGGCTACCGCCCGTATAGCGGCAAAACCTACCATTTATAAACCTAATCACACGCAGATAGCATCGGGCAGGATAATACGAAACGGCAGTTATATATTCCAATTAATATAATAAGCCGCATCATTTTCCAAACAAATTCCCGAAACACTTACCCAACTTCCAACACAGAGTCAAACTGTATGCTTACTGTTTACAACACCCTAACCCGTCAAAAAGAACAGTTCGTTCCACTCAACCCCGAAAACGTGCGCATGTATGTATGCGGCATGACCGTTTATGACTATTGCCATTTAGGGCACGCCCGCGTAATGGTCGTGTTCGACATGATTGCCCGCTGGTTGCGCCAGTGCGGCTATCCGCTCACTTATGTGCGCAACATCACCGATATTGACGACAAAATCATCGCGCGCGCCGCAGAAAACGGCGAAACCATCGGCGAACTGACCGCGCGTTTCATCCAAGCCATGAACGAAGATGCAGCCGCTTTGGGCGTGATCCGCCCCGATGTCGAACCCAAAGCCACCGAACATGTGCGGCAGATGCTGGCTATGATTCAACGCCTGATTGACAACGGAAAAGCCTATCCCGCCGAAAACGGCGACGTTTATTACGCCGTACGCGAATTCTCCGCCTACGGTCAGCTTTCCGGCAAATCGCTGGACGACCTGCGCGCCGGCGAGCGTGTCGAAGTGGACGGATTCAAACGCGATCCTCTGGATTTCGTGTTATGGAAAGCCGCCAAGCCCGGCGAGCCGGCCTGGGAAAGCCCGTGGGGGCAAGGCCGCCCCGGTTGGCACATTGAATGCTCAGCCATGAGCGAAGAATTATTCGGCGATACTTTCGATATCCATGGTGGCGGCGCAGATTTACAGTTCCCCCACCATGAAAACGAAATTGCCCAAAGCTGCGGTGCCCATGGCGGCAGCTGCGGCCACAACCACGGCGGAAAAACCATTGAAAGCCACGTTAAATACTGGCTGCACAACGGTTTTATCCGTGTAGATGGCGAAAAAATGTCGAAATCATTGGGCAACTTTTTCACTATCCGCGATGTGCTGAAAGCATATGATGCCGAAGTGGTGCGTTTCTTCATTTTACGCGCACACTACCGCAGCCCGCTGAACTATTCCGATGCCCATCTGGACGATGCCAAAGGCGCGCTTACCCGCCTCTATACCGCGTTGAAAAACACGCCACCTGCGGAATGTTCAGTAAACGAAAACACCAACGACTACACCCGCCGCTTCTTCGCCGCCATGAACGATGATTTCGGCACGGTGGAAGCCGTGGCCGTATTGTTTGAGCTGGCAAACGAAGTCAATAAAACCAACAGTGCAGAGCTTGCCGGATGCCTGAAAGCATTGGGCGGTATTATCGGTTTGTTAGAGCGTGATCCGCTGGAATTCTTACAGGGCTGCGCCGCTTCAGGCTCACTTTGCAATGAAGAAATAGAAAACCTGATTGCCCAACGCAAACAGGCACGCGCCGAGAAAAATTGGGCCGAGTCCGACCGCATCCGCGATTTGCTCACAGCAGAAAACATCATTCTCGAAGACGGTGCCAACGGCACAACTTGGCGGAGAGCATAAGTTTAACCAACAGCCAATATGCCTGTCTGAAAATAGCCGCTATGTCTGAAATGAAATAAGCTCGGACGTAGCGGTTATTTTCAGACAGGCATTCCCATTACAATGAAAAACTTGCCAAAACACCAATAAGTTGCGATAATCCCGCCCTTATCTCATCTGAAGCATAGGCACAACCCCTATGCCCGCTAACCAAAAGGAAATGAAAATGAAACAAGGTGTTCATCCCGATTACCATGATGTAAACGTAACCTGCTCTTGCGGTAACAAATTCGTAACCAAATCTGCAATGGAAAAAGAAAACTTCACCATTGAGGTTTGCTCACAATGCCATCCTTTCTACACCGGCCAACAAAAAATCGTTGATACCACCGGCCGAGTGGACAAATTCAAACAAAAATACGGCAATATGTTCAAACGTTAATCTTTGGATAAATTGCAAAAAAGGCTGCTTCGGCAGCCTTTTTTAACCGCTGGCGAAACAGCCGGAAAATTCAGAAACCATTACACTTTAAAGTAATTTCACAATAATCCTGCTAAACTCTTTCCATCAAGCAACACGCCTATCGCATTATGCTGACTTATCTGCCCCCCGACCAACGCCCTCCCGCCCCTACCCATGAGAAACCGTGGCTGCTACTGCTACTGGTATGTGCTTGGTTGTGGCCCGGCGTGTTTTCACATGATTTATGGAATCCTGCCGAACCTACGGTTAATGCCTCCATCAATGAAATGTTGGCTGGTGGGCGCGCTTGGCTGCCTACTGCATTGGGCGAGCCGCTTTACAAAGTATCACCTGTATATATCTGGCTGGCTGCAGTCTGCCGCCAACTCTTTTCACCTTGGCTGGCAGATGCTTATTCCGCCTCCCGATTCGCCAGCGTGATTTTTACCGTTATAGGCCTGACTGCCTCAGGCATGGCTGGCTTTCATTTGCTTGGCCGCCATCAGGGACGCAGCGTAGTGCTGATTATGGTCGGCTCGGCAGGCTTGATTGGCGCGGCACATATGTTGGGTAATATGTCTGTACAATTTGCCGCGCTGGGCTTGATTTTATATGGATTTGCACTGGCACGTACCCGCGTTATTATGGCCTCCTTGCTCTTGGGTGTCGGGCTGGCATTACTTTCACTTTCTGCCGGCTATTTAGTGCCGCTGGCTGTTGTACTAACCGCGGTTTCTTTGCTGTCCAGCCCGCATTGGCAGCATAAACGGTACTATATTTCGCTTTTTGGCGCACTGGCAGTAGGCTTGCCGCTGATGGCGGTTTACCCTTCCGCTTTGTTTAAAACCGACCCCGTCGCATTTGAAACATGGCGTTTGTATCACGCGTTTGGTAGCTTTGGTGGATTTGAAAACTTCCGAGTAGCATTTAGCGCGGGATATTATCTGAAAAACCTGTTATGGTTTGCCTTCCCCGCTTGGCCTCTGACTATTTGGACACTTTTGCGCGGCGATCTGGCAAAAGAGCCATGGATGGCGCTTTCCTTGGCATGGCTGGCGGAGATGGGGCTGCTGTTAGCCGCAGATCCGTCGTCTCATCAAGATAATTTGCTATGGATTTTGCCACCGCTCGCGCTTTTGGGTGCCGCTCGACTCGACAGCCTACGCCGCGGCCCTGCCGCCTTTCTCAACTGGTTCGGCATCATGACTTTCGGCTTAGCCGCCGTGTTTCTATGGGTGGGCTTTTTTGCTATGAATTATGGCTGGCCTGCCAAACTGGCCGAACGTGCCGCTTATTTCAGCCCGTTTTACACACCTCATATTGCGCTGATTCCCATGCTGGTGGCTGTTTTATTCAGCCCGATCTGGCTATGGGCCATCACGCGGAAAAATATCCGCGGGCGACAAGCTGTAACCAACTGGGCCGCAGGCATGACATTAGTATGGGCATTACTAATGACCCTGTTTCTCCATTGGCTGGATCAGGCTAAGAGCTACCGCCCGGTAGTTGAGCAGATGGAAGCTGCCGCACCTGCTGATTTACAAAGAGGCACAGCATGCATCAACATTCCTAAAAATGAACACACCGCGCGTTTGGCATGGGGCGAATACAGCCGCCTACCTTTACGCATTCAAGATGAAAGCTGCACTTACAAGCTTGTCCGTACCCATATTGAAGATATTCCACCTTCCGGCTGGCAGAAAGTATGGCAAGGCAACCGCCCGCGCAGCAAAGAAATGGTTTTTGTATTGACGAAAAAGCTTCACAATACTGAACACTGATTTTTTACGACAATTTAAATAAATAACCAATGCCTGTCTGAAAATGTTTCAGACAGGCATTGGCTTTTCAAAATCTATAGTCAAATCAATCCGCTTATGCCCCTCTGAAACCGACTTTCAAAAAAATAGCGCATGATTCACATAGACTTACATAATATCGGGATACACTATAGCTACGGGCATTAAACTTATTTTTACCACTATAATCAATCAACTTAACTTGTACTGTCTTCGGCTTGCTGCCTGGTATCAATGTGTTGATTGACTATACAAGTTTCATGGCCACAGATCGCCCGCTTTCTTAACAAATGGTGGCACTTTAAATTACCAAAACCAAAAGATTACATGCCAAGCCTATGTTTTTCTTATCCATGCCGATTGATTTCTATTTTGAAGCCTATCCTGCCGTAGCCGCCGCTACTGCTGAATCTGCTCAAACCTTCGCAACCAGCCACATCCCTCAGGGGCAGCGTTTTAAAATTGTTGCCAACCTCGGTGAAGCGCAAAAAGCCGCGCAAGACCCGGCACTGCGTTACCTGATTATCAGCGATGGCAAACATCATGCCCTGTTTCAAAAAGACGGCAACGGCGATACCAACGCAGGTCTCAGCGGCTGGAGTGCTTATTTTGCCAAAGCCGGTTATGTACCGGCTGCCGCTTTTTACAGCGGCAGCGGCGAAATTTCAGCTGCCGTCAATAAGGCTATGATTTCCGCGAAAAAAGCAGGATTAGGTGTGAAACTGGGTGTCAATCAAACTTACACCAGCGAATCTCAAATCAAAGTTTTGCAAGGCGTGAAATATCTGCATGGCAACGGCAGCACGATTCAGGTTGGCGCCGGAGTGCGCGAATCAGCCGTAAAATTTGAAACCGGCTTGCAAAACTCAACCATCGACGGCTTGGTGCTGAATATGAACAACCGCCCGCTAAGCGGCATTCTGGCGCAAGGCACGCAGCACACAACCATCAGCAACAACACGGTTTACAACACCGGCGCCAATGACAAAGCCGCCATCTCCATTACCGGCGTTTCCAACCCCAACAACCGCTTAAGCACCAACAATGTATCCGTCTTAAACAACCGAATCATTATGCCCGACGGCAAAATGGAGCGCGGCAGCGGCGGCACGGCCATTTATGTGGGCGGCTATCCCATAGCGCCAAAAAGCAAAACGCAGGCCGAGAAGCGCCTATATGAAGCAGCGGCAAAAGATGTGCCTGCCGGCCAAGACTTAGGCCGCTGGAGCCTTTACGCCAAAGGTAACGGCAAAGTAGCAGAAACCAATCCGGAGGCCAAAGCAGCCAATATCACCATTCAAGGCAACTATATCGATGGCGGCCGCTACGGTATCGGCTTTAACGAAGTAAGCGGCAACAGCACCATCAGCCACAACTACCTTACCAACAATACCCGCAACATTTCCCTACAAAACAACGTGTTTAATGTCGCCATTAAAAACAACCTGCTCACCGACGCCCTATCGGCCGGTGTGTTACTCGGTTACAACGCTGATCACAATACCATCAGCGGCAACATCATCAACAGCACCCGCTTTGTCGGCCAAGCATTAATCATTGCCGTGCAAGGCAGCAATCACAACACCATTACCCGCAACCACCTCGATGCAGCCAAACCGTCAGGCAGGCATGAGCCGGGTAAATGGCTGATTTACGCAGGCTCCGATACCAGCGACAACAACATTACCGACAACATCATTTCCGGCTCCGCCAAAGGCAGCGCGCTGGGCTTGGAAGCCATTTGGGACAGAGCTTCTGCTTCAGGCGAACGCGCTGCCTATACTACCGGGCTGCCGATACATTACAACGGAGGCAACGGCAGCACCAAAAACGTGAGCATTTCCGGCAACATCATTGCCCCCTCCTTTCCTGCTGCGCCCGTATTGTATGTGGGTGCCGACACATCCAAAGGTTGGAACAAAAAAAGCAGCGACGGCTCATTCGATTTCCCGGCCAGAAACATCATCGGCCACATTACCGGCCTAAGCCTGAAAAACAACATTGTTTTAGGCACACAAGGTACGCATTTCAGCGAGCTGATCCGCAAACATGAAAACGGCGGCGCAACAGTAAACGGAGGAAAAAAATTGGAGGGCTTGCAGGTCGGAGCAAACGGCATCACCCGCCGCAATCAAACTGTATATGCCATTCACAACCACAGCTTAAACGGTAAAGACAACACCTTGGTGTTAATAGGTAACCAAGCCATCAACGGAAGCGGCGGCCCACAAGATGACATAATCACCGGCAACGCCCAAGCCAATGTATTAAACGGCGGCGCAGGCAACGACACTCTGGATGGCGGTTACGGACATGACGTATTAAACGGCGGCGCAGGCGCGGACACATTCGTGTTCAGCAGCAAATTGAGCGACACGGAAAATATAAACATACTGAAAGACTTCAATCCCAACGAAGGCGATAAAATCAGCCTGCATCCCGCCCTCACCGGCAATAATCCGCCGGCAGCCTGGTTTGCCAAGGCAGGTGCGGAAACACCCGCCACGCGCGTTATCCAAAAAGGCAATACTCTTTATTATGATGCCGACGGCAGCGGCAGCGCATTCCAACCGGTAAAATTTGCAGTTTTGCCTAACAATGTCCAGCTTAATGCAGGGCATTTCAAATAGCCTTCAATAAAACAATGCCTGTCTGAAAACACGTTTTCAGACAGGCATTGTTTTAAGAAAGCTTAAACAGTTATACGGCTTTGAAACTTATACATGATATGTAGTTGAAGCCGTATCACCGCCTTTTCCGGTCCAATTGGTATGGAAAAATTCACCGCGCGGTTGATCTATGCGCTCGTATGTGTGCGCACCAAAGTAATCGCGCTGGGCTTGCAGCAAGTTGGCGGGCAAACGCTCGGTGGTATAGCCGTCAAGAAACGTAATAGCGGAAGCCATGCAAGGCATGGGCAAACCGGTTTCAATAGATTTTGCCACCACTTTACGCCATGCGGGCAGGCATTGTTCCAAAATGCCTTTAAAATAAGGGTCAGCCCCGAGGAAAATCAAATCGGGATTGGCTTCGTAAGCATCACGGATATTGCCCAAAAATGCACTACGGATGATGCAGCCTTCGCGCCAAAGCAGCGCGGTTTTACCGTAATCCAACGACCAGTTATTGATTTCGCTTGCTTCACGAATCAGCATAAAGCCTTGTGCATAAGAAATAATTTTTGAAGCCAGCAAAGCTTGGCGCAAGGCCTCCACCCATTCGGCTTTATCTCCGGCAACAGGCCGGATGGTTTTACCAAACAGCGCGTGCATTTCACAACGCTGCGCTTTAAATGCAGACACGCAACGGGCAAACACGGCCTCACTGATTAAGGTGAGCGGGATACCCAAATCCAGTGCATTGATACCCGTCCATTTTCCTGTGCCCTTTTGGCCTGCGGTATCGAGGATTTTTTCAACCAGCGCACCGCCGTTTTCATCTTTGAAACCAAGAATATCGGCAGTAATCTTGATCAGGTAGGAATCCAACTCGGTTGTGTTCCATTGGCTGAATATTTGGTGCATTTCCTCATAAGACATGCCCAAGCCGTCTTTCATAAACTGGTAAGCTTCACAAATCAGCTGCATATCGCCGTATTCGATACCGTTATGCACCATTTTCACAAAATGACCGGCACCATCTGCCCCCACCCAGTCACAACAAGGCTCGCCGTTTGGCGTTTTGGCGGCAATCGCCTGCAAAATCGGCTGCACATGCGGCCATGCCTCGGCATTCCCGCCCGGCATAATCGACGGGCCGTTGCGCGCACCTTCTTCACCGCCGGAAACGCCGGCACCGACAAATAAAATGCCTTTTCCGGCCAACTCGTGTGTTCTGCGGGTGGAATCGGGATAATTGGCATTACCGCCATCGATAATGATGTCACCTTTATCCAAAAGCGGTACCAATTGCCGGATGAATTCGTCAACCACGGAGCCAGCACGAACCATCAGCATGATTTTTCTGGGTTTTTCCAGCTTTTCTATAAAATCTTGCAGGGAATAAGCGCCGATAATCTGAGTGTTTTGTGCGGCTCCGTTGATGAATTCGTCTACTTTGGAAGTGGTTCGGTTGTAGGCAACAACTTTAAAGCCTTTGTCGTTCATGTTGAGAATCAGGTTCTGGCCCATTACAGCCAAACCGATTACACCAATGTCGCCTTTCATTGTTTATCCTTGTATTTGTGAAGCCTTAATCCGTTTTAAATCAACGGATGCTTAATTTTTTAGGCCGGCAGAATGCCGCTTTCTGAAGGCGATACTTTACCTTATTCGTGCTTATTACTACAAGATTTCTTCGACTTTTTTGTTATTTTACAACATGCTTTTTTATTTTCTTTCCCTTTAATTAGGCAAATGCCTGTCTGAAAATTTTTCAGACAGGCATTGCTTCAAACCAACTCACTGTACGCGGATATCTATATAAGCGTTTTTATGCAGATCCTGTAGCAATTTGTAAGTGGCAGTCTGGGCTTTTTGTTGCTCTAAAGCGCGGCGTACGGCCATATGTGTGCGCTCTTCGGGTGTACCGGCCTCACGCACTTCGTTCAGCTTAACGATGTGCCAGCCAAATTGGGAACGTACGGGCGGGCTGACTTGGCCGGGTTTAAGCTGATGCACGGCATTTTCAAATTCAGGCACCATTTGACCGTCAGTAAACCAACCCAAATCTCCGCCCGCTGCAGCACTGCTGTCTTGCGAATATTGGCGTGCAAGTTGGTCGAAGTTTTTACCGCTGCGCGCCTGTTGCCAAATTTGACGGATAGCCGTTTCTGCCGTCGGGTCATTCTGACCTGCTTTCACCAAGATATGTTGTGCACGGTATTGGCGGATGGCTTCGCCTTCGGGCAGCGCCTGGCCTTTAGCCTGTGCATCGGCAATCGCTGCATTTACTTCGGCATCGCTGACGCGGGCATTTTCTGCGGCAACTTGCTTCTGCACTTTATTCGCAATGATGCTGTCTGCCACATTTTGACGCAAGGCATCGCGGCTTAAACCGGATGTGGCATACAGTTTCTCTACGGAAATTTTGCGGCTGGCAGCCGTTTGCGCAATCACGCTATCAATTTCTGCATCTTCAGCCACGATATTGCGGCGCTTGCCTGCTTGGGCCACCAACGACTGATTGATTAATTGGGTGAGCACTTCTTTGCGGTGATCCGTATCGCTCATGCCTTTCGGCTTCACGCTGCGCGCAATCGCGGCCTGCAGGTTGCGCTGTGTAATCACGTCGTTATCGGCAATAGCGGCCACTCCGTCAACGTATTTGATGTCGGCAGCCTGTGCGCCGATGGCGGTAGCGGCCACTAAAGCCAGAATCAGTTGTTTTACTTTCATTTTTTTATCACCTCGTTGCTTTGGCTGTAGCCGGGAATCGCGCGACTCAGCTCGTTGTAGGGGTTACTGCCGATATTGCTTAAATCTTTCAGCTGGAGATTGAGAAACACAGCGTTTTTGTATGTACTGTTTTTAGCCGAATCCAAACCGTTTACATAACGCTGCGCCACCACGCTGGCGCTCCAACAACCGCAGCCGCTCTTGTATTCCAGCCCGATAAGCTGCTCCAGAGGTTTTTTCACATCCAAGCCGTAATTAAAGCGGGCAACAGCATAGAGATTGGGACGTAACGGCCATTGTGCGGCCAGATCAACCTGCCTGAGCTTTTCATACACATATTGCGATGTGCCGTCGGCGTTTTGCTCCAAGTAAATCGGTTCGTAGCGGCCATATTTATAACGCGCGCTCAATACCTTGCCTTGCTCGGGATTGTAACGCAACCCGGTATCGATGTTGTCGAAACGCTCTTTGTTCTGATTGTAATGCACCAAAGCATGGCCGCTTACGGTGTCGGTGATGCGACCGTGGCCGAACGCTATCCAATCGGAACGGTTACGCGGATACTCTTCAATACGCCCGCTCAAAGCCACGCTGTCGGTAGTGAAATAAAATTTCTGCCCGATACCGGCGCGAAAACGTTCTGCGCCGGTTTGCCGGTCGAGATAACGGGTTTGTATGGCAGTGGCCAAACTGTTGGACGAATTGATGCGGTCGTTACCCGAATAAAGGTTTTCACGGAATAATTGCTCGTAGCTGAAGCTGTTTTCCGACGAATCAAAATTGGGCAAATCATTTTGCGACTTGGTAGGAATATAGTTATAAAACAAGCGCGGTTCCAGCGTTTGCACATAATCTTTACCCCATAATGAAGTAGGGCGTTCGAATGTCATACCTGCATCTATATTAATGACCGGCAGCACTCGGGAAGCTGAACGGCTGTTTCTACCGCCAAATGCATCAAGATTGTAATGAGTGTAATGTACGCCGACTTTAGGCGTCACAAAGCCCCAATCATTATGGAAGTTCCAGCTTGCGCTCGGGTAAACCACTATACGGTTACCCGACTGCTTGTCGTCATGCTGGAAGCGGGTAAACTGGCCGAACGCATTGAATTGCAGATTGCCGAAATTTTTTTGCCAACGGGTACTCAACCGCGGCATCAGGGCATAAGGTTCGTCTTTGTAGCCGTTAGCATTGGCCAGCGTTTGGTATTTTTGCACAGTAGCGTAGCTATCGAGCGAGCCGTCGAGCAGGCGCATATTGTGGTTCAGCCATATTTGGCGGTTGAGATTGACATTGGTGGCAATGTCGTTTCTGCCGTAAAAATCGCGGAAATAATCGTCATCTGACACTTGGTTGAAATCCACGCCCGCGCTCACAGACGGCGTGATGGTTTGCTGGTGTTGCCATTTGGCATGATAGCGGTTGTTATGTTCGCTGCGCCTGTCGTTCGGCATCCAAGTTGCAGAGGTTTCACCGCGCAGTTTCGGCGTGAGATAGCGGAATTCACCACGCAATTTCACACCCCTGCCTGAAATCAGACCCGGCGCAAGCGTTGCATCATAATTCGGCGCCAAGTTGAAATAATATGGCAGCTCAACTTCCGTGCCGTCCGAACCTATTTTTAAGGTAGGCACCAGCAAGCCGCTTTTGCGCTTGCCGTTAAGCGGAAAATCCGCCCACGGCATGTAAAGCACCGGCACGCCGCCGAATACCAATTTAGCGTTTTTGGCTACGCCTACACCTTTTTCGTAGTCCGCTTCGATGCTGCTCGCGGCAATATACCAGCTGGCATCACCACGCGAGCAGGTGTTGAATTTGGTGTTGTGCAAAACATATTGGTCTTTGCCTTTCAATTCAGCTTTTTCGCTTACCGATTGTAGGCGGCGGCCTTCATGTTCGGCTTCAAGACGGGCGTTCTCGGTAGAGCCCGTACCTTTCGCCAGATTGTATTCAAGCTTTTCGCCGGTTACAGTCGAACCGTTTTCATACAGCACAAACGAATCGCCGGCACGCACGATGTCACGGGTTTGGTCATATTCCACCCATGCCGCATTGAGCACTTTATCGTTATGCTCCACGATGACATCACCCTGCGCCGCCACGGCAACCTTGCTTTGCCCTTGCACCTTATCCGCCGTGATTCTCGTGTAATCGGCAGGCAGTTTATCTTCGCCGCTGGTTTTCACCTGCGGTTTTTCTCCGGCAGCAGCCTGAATTTTCTCCGGATTGCAAAGCAGGCAGGTTTCGCCCAAAGAAAGGTCATCGGCATAGACCGACCCTGCGCTAAAAGCCATGCCTAAAGCGAGTACAACGGGTTTTAATGTAAACAAGCGTGCCAAAATATCACCTTAAATCGGTTTTGCCAGTTAAAATAACGTTTATTTTAACCCGAAAACACCTATGCAACGAGAAAACGAATTAAAAAACTGGCTGGAAACGGTTTATCCGGCCGATCAGTTTACCTTGTCTTTTGCCGCGGCGGATGCGGATTTCCGCCGCTATTTCCGCGCCGTATTCGACGACGGGCGCAGCATTGTCTGCATGGACGCGCCACCCGATAAAATGAGCGTAGCGCCTTATCTGAAAGTGCAAAAGCTCTTTGATATGGTAAATGTACCGAAAGTTCTGCACGCGGATGAAGCGCAAGGCTTTGTTGCGCTTGGCGACTTGGGCAATACCACGTTTTTAACCGCCATGCAGATTGACCCGAGCGAAGCAGCGCATAAGGCGCTGCTGTTGGAGGCAATCGACGAACTGGTGGTTTTGCAGCAAAACAGCCGCCAAGGCGTGTTGCCGGAATATGACCGCGAAGTGATGTTACGTGAAATCAATCTATTTCCTGAATGGTTTGTCGCCAAGGAATTAGGCAAGTCATTAAACTTCAAACAGCGCGGATTATGGCAGCAAACCGTGGAAACGCTGCTGCCGCCACTTTTGGCGCAACCCCAGGTTTATGTGCACCGCGATTTCATCGTGCGCAACCTGATGCTGCAACCGGGCAGACCGGGCGTATTAGACTTTCAGGATGCGCTTTACGGGCCGATTTCTTATGATTTGGTATCGCTGCTGCGTGATGCGTTTATCGAGTGGGAAGAAGAATTCGTGCTGGATTTGGTCATCCGCTATTGGGAAAAAGCCCGTGAAGCCGGGCTGCCTGTGCCTGCCTTGTTTGATGAATTTTACCGCTGGTTCGAATGGATGGGTGTTCAGCGCCATCTGAAAGTGGCCGGTATCTTCGCCCGCTTATACTATCGCGACGGCAAAGACAAATACCGCCCTGAAATTCCGCGCTTTTTGAATTACCTTCGCCGCGCTTCCCGCCGCTATGCCGAACTTGCGCCTTTATACGCAATTTTAGTGGAGCTGGTCGGCGATGACGAACTGGAAACGGGCTACACTTTCTAAGCCTGCCCATCTGTCTTACACAGCAAATGCCTGTCTGAAAACCTGCGTTGCTCGTTTTCAGACAGGCATTGATAAACAATCAACCAGTCATAATTTGGTTAACCTGATTTTCACAACATCATGAACTTACTCAACGCGCTGGCCAAAGTCAGCAGCCTAACCATGGTATCGCGCATACTCGGCTTTATACGCGATATGATTATTGCACGGGTTTTCGGCGCTTCGGCCGCTACCGATGCTTTTTTTGTGGCGTTCAAACTGCCCAATATGTTGCGTCGTATTTTTGCAGAAGGCGCATTCTCACAGGCTTTTGTGCCGATTTTGGCCGAATACAAGCAAACCCGCTCGCCCGAAGCAACCCGTGATTTCGTGCAGCACGTCGCCGGGATGCTCACTTTTGCGCTGACCATCGTTACCGCCATCGGCGTGTTGGCCGCTCCGTGGATTATTTATGCCACGGCCACCGGCTTTGCCAAAACGCCGGAAAAAGCCATGCTGGCCTCAGACCTTTTGCGCGTGATGGCGCCTTACATTCTGTTTATTTCCCTCTCTTCTTTTGTCGGTTCGATTCTAAACACCTACCATAAATTCAGCATTCCTGCGTTTACACCCACGCTGCTGAATATCTCGTTTATTGTGTTCTCGCTGTTTTTCGTGCCCTATTTCGACCCGCCGATTATGGCTTTGGCATGGGCAGTGTTTGTAGGCGGCCTGCTGCAATTGGGTTTCCAGCTGCCTTGGCTGGCCAAGCAAGGCTTTTTGAAAATACCCAAGCTCGATTTCAAAAATGCCGCCGTTATTCGCGTGATCACCAAAATGGGGCCGGCCATTTTCGCTGCCAGTGTTACCCAGATTTCCTTGATTATCAGCACTATTTTTGCTTCTTTTCTGCAAACCGGCAGCGTAACTTGGATGTATTATGCCGACCGCTTAACCGAACTACCCACCGGCGTGCTCGGCGTAGCTTTGGGTACCATTCTGCTGCCCACACTCTCAAAACACGCCGGCGGACGCAATCCGAAAGAGTTTTCCAAGCTGCTCGACTGGGGTTTGCGCCTGTGTTTCCTGCTTTCCGCGCCGGCCGCCGTGGCTTTAACCGTGTTGGCTTTCCCGCTGATTTCCACGCTCTTCATGAGCAAAGGCTTTACGGTTTACGACGTAACCATGACCCAAAAAGCCTTAATGGCCTACTCATTCTGCGTGGTCGGCCAGATTATGGTAAAAGTGTTGGCGCCGGCATTCTATGCCCAACAAAACATCAAAACACCGGTAAAAATCGCTCTTTTCACACTGGTTGTTACCCAATTGATGAACTTGGCTTTCGTCGGCCCGTTGCAACACGTCGGTCTTTCGCTTGCCGTAGGCTTGGGCGCCTGTTTGAACGCGGGTTTGCTGTTTGTGCTGCTACGCGTTAAAGATATTTACCAACCCGCCAAAGGCTGGGCATCGTTTCTATTAAAGCTGGCAACCGCTTTACTGGTAATGGGCGGCGGCTTATGGGCCGCACTGAATTATCTGCCTATGGATTGGGTTAACGCCGGTAGCGGGCGCAAAGCCTTACAGCTTCTCGGCTTGATTGTGCTGGGTGTAGTGCTTTATTTCTCAACTTTAGGTATATTGGGCTTCCGACCGCGAGATTTCAAACGCTCCGAATTGCAATAATAAAATGCCTGTCTGAACCATTTTCAGACAGGCATTGCTTCAACCTGTATCGCCTTTACCACATCATGCATTCTTCATCGCTCATCTTGCGATTTTCCACCCTGTTTTATTTTTTTCTTTTAATTCAATAAACTAAAAAATAAAATCATTTAAAATAATTTCAAATAGCAATAATCATCCACCTTTACCTTACTTTAACCAAAGCGCAGCCCCGCCAAGCTTTTTCTCTTGTGCCATTTCCTTATAATTGATTCCTCATAAATTTCACGGCTGAAAGGCTCGGTTTAACAGCCTATCGCCGCTTTCACTCATTCCGCAACACACTACGTTACAAGGAAAACATCATGAAACATACTTACCGCAAAACCGCTTTGCTGCTCGCCGCATTAACCGCCGTTTCCGCCCCGGCCTTGGCTGCCGGAGACAAAGGCTTTTATATACAAGGCGATTTGGGCGTTTCACGCGTTAAAGCCGATGCCAAAGTGTTGGAATTCAAAAAAACCGGCTTCACACCGCGTATCGGCGCCGGTTATGACTTCGGCACCATCCGTGTTGCCGCCGATTACACCCACTACCAAAACATGAGCGCCCACCATCAAAATGGCTTGAACGCCGAAGTGAAAGCCAAAAGCGCCGGCATCTCCGTAGTTTACGACATGCCCGTTTCAGACAATTTCGAGCTTTATATGGGTTCGCGCCTGGCAATGAACAACATCAAAATGGACGCTTCCCGTGCAGGAGACCGTGCTGCCTCTGATGAAACCAAATTCGGCTCGGGCTTTTTAGCCGGCGGCGCTTATCAATTTAATGAGAACCTAACGCTCGATGTAGGCTACCGCTTCAACCGCTTGGCTGCTGATTTCAATGCACATGAAGTGAGCGCCGGTTTGCGTTATAAATTCTAAACTGCCTTTAATCAAAATGCCTGTCTGAAAACAAACAACGCGGGTTTTCAGACAGGCATTTTTTGTATGACGACAGCCAAACTACTTATTTAATAACACACCGTCATATTATTTCTAAGCTGATTCTCTATATACCTTTAGCATGGGGAATCAATCCACTAATTGGCGACGTGCACCGCAATATCCGCCACATCATCCGCACTATGCGGCATGGCCAGCGTGCGCGCGTTCTTTGCCCAAGTCAGGCACTGTTCGCGCGTGAGGCCGCCGAGAATAGTGGCAAGTTTGTCTGCCGTGAGCTCGTTTTGCGGCAGCAGCAGGCCGGCATCGGCTTTCACCATAAAGCGGGCATTGGCGGTTTGGTGATCGTCAACCGCATAAGGATAAGGCACCAGCAAAGCACCCACGCCCGCAGCGGTCAGCTCCGCAATCGTCAGCGCGCCGGCACGGCAAATGACCACATCGGCATGGCTATATACTTTTACCATGTCATTGATAAATTCCCTGCACTCGGCTTCAGCACCATGTTTGGCATATGCCGCCTGCAAAGCCTCCAGTTTGCCGCGCCCCGACTGATGGTACACAATCGGCCGTTTTTCCGGCGGAAGCATACCCAATGCGGCAGGCACGGTTTCGTTTAATACTTGCGCACCCAAGCTGCCCCCCACCACCAATACTTTCAATCGGCAATCGCGCTTGGCAAAACGCGCCTCCGGCTCAGGCATGCCGGAAATTTCGGCACGCACGGGGTTACCGACCAAGCCGTCGGGTGCGTCAAATGCTTTGGGAAACGCATACAGCACACGGCGCGCCCAGCGGGAAAGCATCTTATTCGACAAACCCGCCACGGCATTTTGCTCGTGTATCACCAACGGCACGCCGGCTAATTTGGCCGCCACTCCGCCGGGAAACGTCACAAAGCCGCCGAAGCCGATGGCACAGGCGATATTGTGTTTTCGGATAATTTCCTTCGCTGCGGAAACGGTTTTCATCAAGGTAAGGGGCAACATCAGCTTACGCTTGAAGCCGTTACCGCGCACGCCCTTAATCGCCAGTGTTTCCAAAGGAATATTATGCTGCGGCACGATGCGCGTTTCCATTGCGTCTTCGCTCCCCAGCCACACCACTTTGTGCCCGCGCTTTTGCAAAGCCTGCGCTACCGCCAACGCGGGGAAAATGTGTCCGCCCGTGCCGCCTGCCATCACAAGAAAAGTTTTACCGCTCATGTTTTATCCTTCAATTTTATAGCCGCGCATTTTCTGGCGGTTTTCAAAGTCTACCCGCACCAAGAGCGCCATGCACACCAGCATCACAATGACCGCCGAGCCGCCGTATGACATCAGCGGCAGCGTCAACCCTTTGGTGGGTAACAGGCCGATATTCACGCCGATATTGAAAAAACTTTGAATACCGAGCCAAATTCCGATGCCTTTGGCAACGAATGCGCTGAAATAAAGCTCCAAATCCCGCGCCTGTTTGCCGATGGAAAACGCGCGCAACACCAGCCACGCATAGCAGCAAATCAACGCCAGCATTCCGAAAAAGCCAAATTCTTCAGCTATTACCGCCAGAATAAAGTCGGTGTGCGCTTCGGGCAGGTAAAAGCGTTTTTCCAAACTCGCCCCCAACCCCACGCCGAACCATTCGCCGCGTGCAATCGCCATCAAAGCATGGGCAAGCTGATAACCTTTGCCCATCGGGTCTTCAAACGGGTCGAGAAACGAGGTGATCCTCGCCATACGGTAAGGCGCAATCACAATCAATGTGCCCATTCCCATCACGCTTACCGACACAATAATACCAAACCATTTGAGCGGCAGGCCCGCCAAGTAAACCAAACCGAGAAAAATCGCCGAAGCCACTACCGTCGAACCGAAATCCGGCTCCATCATCAGCAAAAACAAGCCGATTACCACCGGCAGCCCCACATACCACACTTTTTTCAAATCGCGCAAAATCTCGGAGCGCCGCGTGAAGAAGCTTGCCAAATAAAGAATGGTGGTGAGCTTGAACACTTCCGAAGGTTGTATATTAAACGGCCCCAGAGCAATCCAGCGCTTGGCGCCGTTAATCTCCCGCCCAAACAGCACCACTATTAGCAACACCAAGCTAATTATCAGCAACACAGGCGTAGCCTTTTTCCACACCCGCATAGGCACTTGAGTGGCAGTAATCCACGCCGAAGCAGCACCTATGCCGACAAAAATCATCTGGCGCGTTAAATAATGCCACTGGCTGCCGCCGTCGTGTCCGGCGTACGCAATGGATGCCGAATAAATCATCATCATGCTGAACGCCGTCATCAGCACCACCACCCAAATTAAATTTTGGTCGTAGCGGTAGCCTTTTCTGAGGATTTTTCGGTCGAGAAGTTTGGATTCGGTAATCATGATACAACTTAATCTAATTTGAATAATCGGTGTTCAGACAGGCATTGGCAAGGTTAGATACTCAATGCCTGTCTGAAAAACTGCTGTCGTTATTTCACTACTTAAAGAGTTTTTCACCATCGAAGAGTTTCAGACAGGCATATAAACTATGCCAAAGCTTTCTCAGATGATTTTCTTTTAGGCAGCAATGCAGAACAAATAAGCGCCGAGCCGCCGCCGGCCACAACAAATAACAAAGAAGCAGTACCCAGGCAAATACCAAACACGCCGGCAAACAGCATGCCCAGCACAGTCATAACGGCGCTGCCCCAAATGCTTCTGAACAATCTCAGACCCATCACGGCAAAACCTGTCATCATGGCCGGCAAAGCACTAACCAACCAGCTTGCCAGCATAAAGATGCCTAAATCTTGAAAATATAAATTGCCGGGCAAAAGCTCGTGATAAAACAATCTGGTGATGAACACTACCACCATTCCCAAAGGGCCGCCGAAAAGGCTCATAAGCAGTAGCAAAGGCAAATAATCCCGCTCTTCCAATGGTTTGGCCGATTCTTCGGGCTGATGATTCACAATGTTCATTCAATTTTCCCATCCCCTGCAAACATCGGATTCACCGAGGGCATGTCATGACACGCACTTTGTCTGCTTTCCCGTCCAACCGGTGCTTCTTTGTTTTAGTTTCTTTTGTAAAAGGCCTGTCTGAAAACCCTTACAACGCCTCAAACGCCTCGACAAACACCTGCGCCCGATGGGCATAGCCTTTGAACATATCAAAGCTCGCGCAAGCCGGGCTGAGCAAAACGATATCGCCGCTTTGCGCCAGCTTGTAGGCCGTCTGAACCGCTTCTTCCAACGTTGCGCAGTCAATCAAATCCACGCCGCAGCCGGTCAAATCGCGGCGGATAAGCGGCGCATCCACACCGATCAGCAGCACGGCGCGGGCTTTGTTGTGCAGCGCGGCGCGCAGGGGCGTGAAGTCCTGCCCTTTTCCCTGCCCGCCCGCAATCAACACCAACGGGTTTTGCAAACCGGCAATCGCGGCCGCGGTGGCGCCGACATTGGTACCTTTGCTGTCGTCGATAAACGTGATGCCGTTTTTCTCGCCGACTTTTTCTACGCGGTGCGGCAAGCCTTTAAAGGTTTGAATATGTTGCAGCAATTCGGCTCGCGGCAGGCCGACGGCTTCGCACAAAGCCAAAGCCGCCAACACGTTCGCCGCGTTGTGCAAACCTTGCAGGGGAATGGCGGCGGTGTCCAACAAATCGTCCGCGCCGGCTTTCAGACGGCCTGCTTGAACATCTGCCCAATAATCGGCCTGCCCTTCCAAAGAAAACCATTTGATGTCGCGGTTCGGGCGTTTCATGGCGCGGCACATCACATCATCTGCATTGAGCACCTGCACGCCGCTGCCGCGGAAAATTTTGTCTTTGGCATGGGCGTAGTCGAGCAGATCGTCGTAGCGGTCGAGATGGTCTTCGGAAATATTCAGCACCACCGCAGCATCGGCGGCAAGATGGTCGGTGTTTTCAAGTTGGAAACTGGATAACTCGAGCACCCATACGTCCGCCGCTTTGCCGCCGCGCTGCATATAGGCTTCCAGCACGGGTGTGCCGATATTGCCCGCTACCACGGTGTCCAGTCCGCATTTTTCGCACAGATAGCCGACCAAACTGGTCACGGTGGTTTTGCCGTTGCTGCCGGTGATGGCGATGATTTTGTCGCTTTTGCCTTTCAACTCGTGCGCCAAAATTTCCACGTCGCCCAACACCACGCCACCGCTTTGCTTGAATGCCTCGATTTCAGGCGTGCGCTCGCTGATGCCGGGGCTGAGGGCGAGGATATCGAAGCCGTGCGCCAAAGCATCTTTCAGACAGCCTGTATAGCAGCTTAAGCCGTTAAACCGCTGCTTTAATTCCGCCTCACGTTCAGTTTTCAGACAGGCATCATAAGCCGCCACCTGCGCACCCTGCTGCTGCAAAAACGCAATCATCGAAACACCCGTGCCGCCCAAGCCGGCGACTAGGATTTTTTTGTTTTGCCAGTTCATTTTATTACTCTGAATGTGTTCGTCATACTCGGGCTTGACCCGAGTATCTTGTTATCTGTCAGGCCGTCTGAAAAACCTCTCCCTGCCGTTTGGGAGATACTCGGGTCAAGCCCGAGTATGACGGACGGTTTCCATATCAATCATGATCGTTTTCAGACGGCCTCAAAAAAACCCGCCACACCAAACGCCTTCAACACCGCTACCAACTCCGGCAGCCTATCCTCAGGATTCCCCGCCATCGGCGGCATGGGCGGCGCGTGTTCCGGTTCGTTTTGGTTGCGCATCCAATCGGCCAATACAAACAAGCGCAGCAGCAGCGGTTGTGCCCATGCGGGCTTGACCGACAATTCCTGCAAGGCTTGGGCGAAACAAGCGATCCATTGGTTGCGCGTGTTCATGCTTACGGCAAAGGGAAAATGCCGCTGGCGCAAGCGCGGATGGCCGTGCGCCTGCTCATACAGCGGTGGGCCACCGAGCCAGCCGCTTAAAAATTGGAACAGGCGTTCGCGGGCATAATCCAGCGTTTCGCCGTGTTGTCCGCGCAGTTCGGCATATTGCGGCTCCAGATCCATCAAATCGTAGAAGCGGTCGGTCAATTCCTGCACACCCGCTTCGCCGCCCAGTAAGTTATAGAGGGTTTGTTGTGTCATATCGTTTCAGACGGCCTTAACGCACCTTCAGCGTACTCAAGCCGATCAGCACCAATACGATGGTAATAATCCAAAAGCGCACCACTACTTGCGTTTCTTTCCAGCCTTTTTGTTCGTAGTGGTGGTGAATCGGCGCCATCAGGAAAATGCGTTTTTTCGTGCGTTTATACCAGCTCACTTGCAACATCACGGAAACGGCTTCCACCACAAACAGGCCGCCCATAATCACCAGCACGAATTCTTGGCGGATAATCACGGCCACGGTGCCGAGTGCCGCGCCCAAGGCCAGCGCGCCCACGTCGCCCATAAACACTTGCGCGGGGTAGGCGTTGAACCACAAAAAGCCCAAACACGCGCCGCACATGGCCGCGCAGAAAATCACCACTTCGTTCGCGCCCGCCACATACGGCTGCTGCAAATAGGCGGCAAATTCGGAGTGGCCGCTGGCATAAGCAAAAATCGCCAAACCACCCGCCACCAACACCACGGGGAAGGCGGCCAAGCCGTCCAAACCGTCGGTGAGGTTCACGGCATTAGAAGTGCCGACAATGGTTAGATAAGCCAACACAACAAAGCCGAACACGCCCAGCGGCAAGGCGACTTGTTTGAAGAAAGGCACAATCAGGATATTGTTGGCCGAGTTCTGTGCCACATAAAACAGCAGCAAGCCCGCCGCCAATGCCACGCCCGACTGCCACACCATTTTGAACCGCGCCGACACGCCGTTCGGGTCTTTATAAACAACCTTGCGCCAGTCGTCGTAAAAGCCCAGCGCGCCGGTAGCCAGCAACACCAGCAGCAGAATCCAAATATAGATGTTGCCGAGATTACCCCACAGCAGCGTAGACACGGTAATCGCCGTAAGAATCAGCGAGCCGCCCATCGTGGGCGTGCCGGTTTTAATCAGGTGGGTTTGCGGCCCGTCGTGGCGCACGGCCTGGCCGACTTTCAGCTCGGTAAGCTTGCGGATGGTCCACGGGCCGAGTAAGAGTGAAAAGACCAAAGCGGTCAACGCCGACATCACCGCGCGGAATGTGGTGTATTGAAAAACGTTCAGCGCGGAAATCCAGTCGCTGAAGTGTGCTAACCATAGAAACATGGGGTTTACTTCCTTTTTTGTTGTCGTATTTTTATATTAATTAGGCCGTCTGAAAAAGCTTCAAATATTCTCAAACCTGTTTTCAGACAGGCATTTTATTGATCGGTTTTGTGTTCAATCACGCATATCGGATAACCGCCGGGCTGCTTGCCGCCGCCTAAATCCAGACATAAATCATCATAAACATAGGCTTGAAATTTCATGCCTGCGTAAAAAGCAGCCACCAGAGCGGCGATGAAAATAATGGTTTTGAGTGTTTTGTTCATATTTAAGATTTTTGAATTTAATTACCTATTCATCCAAAGGCGTAAAAGCTTCATCTTCGATAATCAGCCCTGTTAAACCGTTTTCACAACGAATTTCTACGAAACGGTCTGTTTTTCCATATTTTTCATTACCTAAAAAACAGATACTTCCTTTGGGTATCATGAAATCTACAGTTGACAAGTCCACCTCACCCGTATCAGATATACTGTAAGCAGCATCCGTACTGTTATATCCGGGTACATTTCTTAAAGCTTTTACTTTGATTTCTTGTGAATGGCACGCACTCAACAGGAAAAATGCCATACAAAAATATTTTTTCATTTTTTAGGATAAATCCTTCTTTTAATTACTCGAGGAGATTTATTTAAGCCATCCATTATGTCTGATGGCGAGAGCATCCCACCAAAACTCCAACGCGGGTCAACAATAAGAATGTCGGTTACACCAAATACATTTACCATGGCGGAAGAGCAACTATTATCAATTAAATTGTATGGCTTATTCTCTTTTCTCTGCTTTTGTATCTCGTTTAAAATTGCATCTTTTTCTGCTTTGGTAACAGCAAGTGTATAACCCCAAGTGTCCCTACGCATATTTACCTGCTGTCTTAAGATATAGCTAACTTTATGATTAACACTCCAAATACTAACCGCTCTTCCATAAACAGTTCCGTCAATATCAACTGCAACATGCCCAAATTGAGACCCCATATGCCTTCAGCTTGAATCGCTAACTAAAATTTCAACAGTTTCTTCCATAAAACACTCCCTATGTAAATATAGTCAAAGTAATAAATAACTAAAAATTGCTTACTTCTTATTTACTCTCATTCAACAACGCCTCAACCACTTCTTCCATCTTCATAAAGCGCGAGCCTTTCACCAACACATTCGCTCCTTGCGGCAAATCGTGCGCCAGCACTTGAATCAGCGGGTCTTTGTCGGCGAACCACAGGCCGTTGCCGCCGAAGGTTTCCGCTGCGTGCGCGCTGTCGTTGCCGACAAAATAGGCCGCTTCGATGCCTTTGCTGCGGGCGTATGCGCCTACTTCGGCGTGCATGGCGGCGGCTTCGTCTTCGCCGAGTTCGCCCATATCGCCCATCACAAACACGCGCGGGGCGGGGAGTTGGGCGAGCACGTCGATAGCGGCTTTCATACTGTCGGGGTTGGCATTGTAGGTATCGTCGAGCACGGTTGTGCCTTTGATGCCTTTTTTGATATTCAGACGGCCTTTGATGTTGGCAAAACCGGCGAGGCCGTCTGAAATTTCTTGCAGGCTCAATCCGGCAGCTTGGGCGAGCGCGGCGGCAGCCACGGCGTTGTGGACATTGTGTTTGCCGGGCACGGGCAGTTTGACAGCGGCGCGCTCTCCGCCGCACACCAAATCAAATTCGCAGGAAAGCGGGTTCAACACGATATTTTCCGCGTGGATACCGCCCTCTTCCGCGCCGAAAGTTTGGTATTTTAAGCCTTGTGTTGCGGCTTGAAAAACAGCGGCATTCGGGTCTTGGCAGGGAATCAGGGCGAGGCCGTCTGAATCCAGCCCTTGGTAAATCTCACTTTTTGCTTTGGCAATATCGCCCACGCCGTCGAAGCCGCAGCCGACATGGGCGCGCAGGGCGTTGTTGACCAAAGCCACATCGGGCTTGGCAATGCGTGTGAGTTCGGCCAACTCGCCGAAATGGTTCATCCCCATTTCAATCACGGCATAGCGGTGCGCAGACGTGAGTTTGAGCAGAGTCAGCGGCAGGCCGATATGGTTGTTGAAATTGCCCGCCGTCGCCAGCACGGCTGCTTCGCCAAAGCGGTGGCGCAACACGGCAGCCAGCATTTCTTTGACGGTGGTTTTGCCGGACGAACCGGTGATGCCGAACACAAACGGATGGATATTTTCCCGCCACGCGTGCGCCAAATCTTGCAGGGCTTTGAGCGTATCGGCCACTTTCAACGCACCCGGCAACGCGGCACAGTCTTCACGCGACACCACGGCTGCGGCCGCGCCTTTTGCCAATACGTCTGCCACAAAGTCATGCGCATCGAAGCGTTCGCCCGCCAATGCGAAAAAGACATCGCCGCTTTGAATGTCGCGGCTGTCAGTAACGATGCGTTTGACGGTTTGGTTGTCAGACGGCATCGGCAGGTTGAGGGTTTGGCAGATGAAGTTTAGGTTTAAGGGTTTCATGTTGTTTTTCAGTTTTCTTTATTAAGCCTGTCGGCACTTCACACTTTTATAAACACTTTTTCATTGATTAGATAAGTACTTTTGTGTATTATCAGAAATGACATGACCGTCGCCTCTGCACAAAATTGTGTACGCGGCGGTTTTTATTTTTGCCATAAATCCCATTCTTTGTAATTCTCAAGCAAACCGAACTTGGTCAAACTCACTCTACTGTTTTCCTTACTGTCGGGAAATTCACGCATTAAATCATCAAATCTCACAGACCAATTTGAATTGGGGCAAAGTATTTTCATCATTTTCTGCATAATGCAAAAATAGAAAAAAGGTTGTTTGCTATCAATTTGTTTCCAGTATTGGTCTTGGGTTATCGGTGCGGAAGAACGCGAAATTTTAATGTTCCACAAACGGTCGTGATGGGCTGCAATATTACGTATTTCATTTAAGCTGTTCAGCCATTGTGCAAAAATATCTCCGTTTACTGCACCATATTTTCGAGCAATCTTGTTTTTATCATCATGCTTCAATCCGCCGTACAGCCAAGTCATCGCACCGAAATCCCATAAACAGCTTGCCACCCAAATCGGCAGGCAGCCATATTTTTCCATATTGTGCTTGAGTAGCAGCAAATCCCTTTTTTGGCTTGGCATACTAACTTTTCAAACCGTTCCAACCATTCTTCATGGCCTGTTTTGCCGCTATTTTTATTTTGCCGTTTTGTAAAATTACCATGCAGGCAATCAGGATTGGTATGTGCCATCGGATCACGCTCTCCCAAAAGATGAACTATATCCACCTTAATAGCCGTTTCGATCCTTTCAAGTGCGTCCAAAGCTGAAAAGCGCAGTTTTTTATCAAACAAATACAGCGACAATACCGTTTCAAAATCACTTTCTTCAGAAAAATCGTCCAACAGCTTGCTTTGTGAATCATCCCACTTTCGAAAAACATGAAAATATCCACTCAACCGGTAATAACCTATCCGACTCAAATACTTTTCTGCCCTCACAGCATCCGGTACATTCATTCCCCTACTTTGCAAAAGTCTTACCAAATCTGAGAAATCACGCCAAGGCTTCAACTCAATATATTTGTTTTCTTCATTATTATTCATATATTTGATTTAACTATAAGCAGTATTTGTTATTTCAGACGGCCTATCTACCCTGATCGATCAACGGATAAGGATTCACCGCTCCGCTTGGCAAATAAACACCGTAATGCAGATGCGGCCGTGTTTTTTTAGCGTTGCCCGTATCGCCCACATAACCAATCACTTCGCCTGCTTTCACGCGGCGGTAGAGTTTGCGGCCGGCGAATTTGTCCAAATGAGCGTAGTAATGCCACGCACCCGGGCCTTGTATGCCGACCACTTTGCCGCCCAAGCGGTTTTTGCCGAGTTTGGTAACAATGCCTGCAGTGGTACTACGTACCGGCGTGCCTGTTTTGGCGAAAATATCCACACCCTCGTGTTTACGACCGCCGCTGCGCGGTGCATGCCAACTGTCGTCGAAAGAGTGGCCTTTCACGGGGTTGATCAGGCTTTGCTCGGTGGGCGCAGGCATAGATCTTAATGCGGCTAATTCTTGGGTTGGCCGCGGGGCGTGTTTGGTTTGGCAACCCCATACAAAGATTAAGCAGATAATGCACAATATCCGGCCGGTGTACTTCGACATCATTTGGTCAACATCCTTTCTTTTTATTCAGACGGCCTTTCTGCGGTAAGGAGGTCGTCTGAAAAAGTTGCCTGTCTTACTACATGGTTTCCCGTATATGTTTCATTAACGTTTTCGGCGTAGCAAACGTTAATTCATACATACTGCTTAAGGCGGCGGCTTGGGTAGCTTCCAAATCCGTTGCCAATACGATAAACCGCTCGGCAGGCAGGTTTAGCCGTTTTTTCAAACGGACGTATTTTTCAATGTCTTTGCGGAATTCGCCCGACTTGCATTCAATAATCAACGGTGGCTGCCCAAGCGGCATTAAAACCACATCCAACTCATAAATATCTTCATTGCCAAACTTGATTTTTACATTGCGAGCACAAGAAAAAGTATAGGTTTTACCCCGCTGCTTGGCCTCAGTCAGCATTTTTCCCAAAACGTACCACTCCAGCCAACCACCGCTAAAGAAATGTTTGATGGCCGCGGCTTTTTGTAAATTCAACCGGATAACTTTTTCCTGTTTTTGATAAAAATATTTCGCAAACAATGTATGGCTGTAAAACTGACGGCACAAATTATTGATTAATTGCGCATCTTTTTGCGCCATTTTGCCGACATCAATGTTGATGCCGGTATGGCTGTTGCGGTATGCCCATCCGATACGCCCTAAAATGTCTTTGGTAATGTGGTATTTATCGCCGATTTCTGCTGCAGCCTCATCGAAATAACCGCTCATATCCACTGCGGAATAATCAAATGCAGGCACAATATTTTGCTTAAAAAACCATTGTTTCAGCGGCTCGTGCTGTTCTGCCGTAGCTAATACATCGGTGGCAGCAAGGTTAACACCTATCAATAAATTACTTTGCTCATGTTCCGCCTGCTGTGCTTGTTGCTGATTATGTTCTTCTGTGGATTCCTGCTCTTGGATTTTTAAAGCCTGCAACTCCCGATTTACCGCAAAATAACGCTCTAAAAGTTTTTGAACAAAAAACAAAGTGTCATAAACCTTATTGGGTGCATGACATTTAGGACAACCTACTTCCGCCATATTCGGCTGCCAAGCATGTTCTGCCAAATGTCCACATTTGTTGCAACGATAAATACCCATACGTTTTCCTTTCTGTTTTGTTTAGTGAGTTTTAAATATTTTTATTGTTCAGACGGCCTTTTCAGACAGGCATTTGAAATACGCCCATACTAAGGCCGTCTGAAAGCGAACTTTGTGAGCTTCGCTAAAATTATCTTCCCGCCAACGCTTTTTGTGCTTCGTCAAAATCGGAAAAATAATGCTTCTGACCCTGCACGTCCTGATAGGTTTCATGGCCTTTGCCGGCAATCAGGATGATGTCGTTGGCGGCGGCGTGTTTAACCGCGTATTCGATGGCTAGGCGGCGATCTGTTTCGACGTGTTCGGGCTGGGGAACGGCGGGCAGGATGTCGTTGATGATGTCGGCAGGCTCTTCCATGCGCGGGTTGTCGCTGGTAACGACCACTTTATCCGCGCCGGCAACGGCAGCCGCGCCCATCAGCGGGCGTTTGCCTTTGTCGCGGTTGCCGCCACAGCCGAACACGCACCACAGGTTTGCGCCTTGCGGTTTGATTTCCTGCAAGGTGGCGAGTGCTTTTTCAAGGGCATCGGGGGTGTGGGCGTAATCAACTACGACAAGCGGCTTGCCGGGGTTCATGATGCAGTCCATACGGCCGGTGGCGGGGCGGATTTGAGCAAGCACGTCCAACACTTGCGCTAAAGAATAACCGTCGGCACACAATACGCCGACGCATGAAGCGAGGTTTTGGGCATTAAAGCGGCCGAGCAGGCGGGTTTTGACTTCGCCGCTGCCCCACGGAGTGTCGAGCTGCACGGCCATGCCGTCTGAAGAGGCGGCAAAATGAGTGATGCGGATGTCGGCCTGTTCTGAAAAGCCGTAGCCGTACACTTTTAATTCGGGGCGTTCTTTTTTCAGACGGCCTGTTAATGCTGCGCCGAACGGGTCGTCCACATTAATCACGGCGTGCTTCAAACCTTGCCAGTAAAACAGGCGGGATTTGATTTCGCCGTAGGATTCCATGCTGCCGTGATAGTCGAGATGGTCGCGGGTGAGGTTGGTGAACACGGCCGTCTGAAAAGGCACGCCGTTCACGCGGAATTGATCGAGGCCGTGGCTGGACACTTCCATCGCCACGGCTTTTGCGCCTTGCTGTTTAAACCGGTGCAACAGGGTTTGCACGGATACGGGATCGGGCGTGGTGTGGGTGGCTTCCTGCAATTCGCCCCAGAAACCGTTGCCGACCGTGCCGATGATGGCGCATTTTTCATTCAGCAAATCAGCCGCCTGCGCCAGCCATTGGGTAACCGAGGTTTTGCCGTTGGTGCCGGTTACGCCCCAAACTTTGAGGCCGTCTGAAAGATTGCCGTACACTTCGGCCGCTACGATGCCTGCTCTGTGACTCAAATCGGCAATACCCTGATTCGGCACGTTCCATTCGGGATTCCACGCGAATTTACCGTCGTCGTCCCAAAAAACAAAAGCCGCGCCGTTGGCAACGGCAGCGGGGATATACTCGCGCCCGTCGGTGTATTCGCCCTGACAGGCAATGAAAATGTCGCCTTGTTTGATTTTACGGCTGTCTGAATGCAACAAACGCCCTGCTGCGTTTTCACACAGCAAGGGCGGTAAGTCGGTTTCAGCTAAAGGAACCAAGTCGCTGAACATATTAATACTTCTCTTATTCTATTTAAATCATGCGGTTTAATTTGATTTTTGGGCAACATGAATGGTGGTGGTGTTAGTCAGCTGCTTGGTAGGCGCCACCCCTAAAATATTCAGACTGCCAGACATAACACTTTTGAATACCGGGCCGGCAACCGTGCCGCCGTAATAGCCGTTTTTAGTCGGCTCATCCACGTTCACAGCCACAATCACACGAGGATTTTCCGCAGGCGCGAAACCAACGAAAGTTGCCATATGCTTGTCGCTGGCATAACGACCGTTAACCAGTTTGCGCGCCGTACCGGTTTTCGCTGCCACGTTAAAACCTTCTACCGAACCGGCCGTACCCGTGCCGCCCGGCTCGGTTACGGAAACCATGATTTTACGCATCAAAGCTGCGGTTTCAGGCTTAATCACCTGCTCACCCTTCGGCGCCATCAACTGCTTCTCAAAGCTGATGGGTAATAAGCGGCCATCAGTGGTAAACACGGTATACGAGCGGGCAAGCTGCAAGAGGCTGGTTTGCAATCCGTAGCCGAACGACATAGTTGCCTGACTAAACGGCTGCCAGCGTTTCCAGTTATGCAAAATACCGGCGGTTTCCCCCGGGAAACCCGAATGCATGCGTTTGCCAATGCCTACGCTGCTGTAAAACTCATACATTTCCTGCGGGCTGAACATGGCCGAAAGTTTACTGGTGCCTACGTTGGAAGATTTCTGCATAATGCCGCGTAGGTTCAAGGCCGCATACACATGGGTATCGCGCACCACGTTACCGCCGATTGAATAAGGATGCGTGTTGAACCAAGATGTTTCATTTACTTTGCCCGAATCAATGGCTTTCGCAATTGGGAAAGGTTTCATAGTCGAACCTGGTTCAATCATATCGGTTACCGCGCGGTTGCGGCGCTGCTCACTGCTCGCCTGGCCGGGGCGGTTCGGATCATAAGCGGGGCTGTTGACCAAAGCGAGAATTTCACCGGTTTTGGCATCCAGCACAACTGCGCTGCCGGCTTTGGCATTGTGATGATCAATGGCTTTGTTCAACTCATCATAGGCAAGCGTTTGGATACGCTGGTCGAGTGACAAAACCAAATCATTGCCGTTTTTCGGGTCACTGTTGCGCGGGGAATCCAAGCTATCGACAATATTGCCTTTGTTATCGCGCAAAACCACTTTGGCGCCGTTAACGCCGCGCAATTCTTCTTCGCGCGAAAGTTCCAAGCCTTCCTGGCCTTTGCCGTCGATATTGGTAAAACCAATTACATGCGCAAACAGATTACCCATAGGGTATTGACGCTTGGCTTCTTTTTGGAATGCCAAACCTTTAATCCCCAAATCTTCTATCTGCTTGGCTACTTCATGCGGCAGCTGGCGCTTGATATATACGAAGTCTTTATCTTTTTTCGACAGCTTTTCCTCAACTTCGCTTTCAGGCACACCTAACAATTTCGCTAGTTTGATGATTTGCGCATTAGTCGGCATCTCATCCATTACAGAAGGAATAGCATACAGTGATTCCGTAGGTGCACTCAAAGCAAGCGTGGCGCCGTTTCTATCGGAAATCATGCCCCGTGAAGCCGTAAGCGCAACTGTACGCACAAAACGGCGATCCCCCTGATCTTTCAGAAAAGCATGTTCGCTGGTTTGCAGATAAACGCCCCGGCCGATTAAGGCCACGAAAGCCACTGCCAAACCGCCAAGCACAAACAGGATACGCCCGTTGGTGCCGACTCCTTTCGGCACCTTAGGCTGTTTGGCCAGCATTTTGGGTTTATATTCGTTTTTGATTAACATGCAACTATTCTCTAAATTATTTTACTTCCACGATCTGCGTATCCTCTTGAGCGGGCGGACGGAGATTTTGTTCTTTTGCCGCCACCTTAATTAGCTGGTGGTTCGCCAACTTGGCCTGCTCGAATTTCAAACGGGCATATTCCTGCTCCAGCACCGTTTTCTGCTTCTGCGCTTTATCCAGCGCGATAAAATACTGTCGCGACTGGTTTTGCACGGTTACCACTGACACGCCGGATACCAAAGCCAATGCCAGCAGCAAAATATTCAACTTATTCATAGCAACTTTTTCAGACAGGCATAGCACCTGCCCTGATTTTATACATCTTGTTCAAACACACCGCTTGTGCGCTCCGCCACACGCAACACCGCAGAGCGCGCGCGGGGATTCATTCTGATTTCTTCATCAGAAGGCTTAACAGCCTTACCGATTGCCTTCAAAGGCGGCTGCGGTAAATCCGCTTCCCTTATCGCAGCCCATTTAGGCAGCGGCGCATGAGTGGAATACTGCTTGATAAACTGCTTCACGATACGGTCTTCCAACGAGTGAAACGCAATCACCGCCAGCCTGCCGCCTTCATTTAATCTTGCTACCACTTGCGGCAGCACCGCTTTTACTTCTTCAAGCTCACGGTTGATGAAAATCCGAACGGCTTGGAATGTCCGGGTCGCCGGATCTTGACCGCGCTCACGAGTACGGACGGCTTGTGCCACGAGTTTCGCCAGCTTGCCGGTTGTATCAATAGGGCTTTCCTCGCGTTGCGAAACAATGGCGCGCGCAATCTGGCGACTAAACCGCTCTTCACCATAATTCTTAATCACCTCATGTAATTCTTGCTCTTGGGCCACCGCAATCCATTCGGCAGCCGATATACCCCGCGTCGTATCCATCCGCATATCCAGCGGCGCGTCATAACGGAAGCTGAAACCGCGCGTACCATCGTCAATTTGCGGAGAAGAAATACCCAAATCAAACAGAGCGCCGTCTATTTTATTTATGCCCAATTCATTCAAGGCTGTCTGAAACGTGGCAAAACCATCATGCACCACGCTCACACGCTTATCATGCTCCGCCAGCACCAGCGCCACAGCAATTGCCTGCGGGTCTTTATCAAACACCACCAAACGGCCCGCCTCACCCAGCTTCGACAAAATCAGACGGGAATGCCCTCCCCTGCCGAAAGTACCGTCTACATAAATGCCGTTTTCACGAACTGCCAAAGCATCCACCGCCTCGTTCAGCAAAACGGTTACATGCTGGAATGCCGCCTGCTCCGTCATAGCTGCAAATCCGTTTGCGCCAATTCCATTTCCAGATCTTCAGGATCGGCATCCAAAGCCTGCTCCATTTCAGCCTCCCAATGCTCGCGACCCCAAAGCTCCAAGCGGTTGGCGCGACCGACCAAGGTAACTTCTTTATCGAAATCAACGCGTTTTCTCAGGTTGGCAGGCAGCAGGATGCGGCCGGCGCCATCCAACTCCAAAGTATCGGCATTGTGCAAAAGCAGGTTTTGATAACGCTGCAACACAGGTTTCCCGGCCACGGGCAAAGCCAAAAGCTGCGCCGCCACACCTTCCCAAACACTTTCGGGATAAATCAGCATGCGGCTGCGCGAATCCAACGTAACCACCACAGAAGGCGTATAGCGGCGCAGCAAAAGCTCGCGGAACTTGGCAGGAATCGCCAACCGCCCTTTGCTGTCTATGCTTAATTCATGAACGCCGCCAAACAAAATGCTTCCTCCTGAGGTCGGAATAATATTCTTTTGGGATTTTGGTGCACTTTAATACACTTTACCCCACTTTGTGACACTATAAAAAAAATCTTCTTATTGGTCAAACGCATACAATCCAAAAAAACAACCGCTCAGACAAGCACTTACCTTTCATTACTGACACATACTCTATCCTTACACGCCAACCCCGCATGAAAAACCCAACAAACACTTACACATAGGCAAAATGCCTGTCTGAAAAGGCTAATCAGCGGGGCATACACAGCAAACAGCTTCACACGTTATAATAAGAACAAACACTCTTATTTTTACAAAATATAACAATATGAAAACAACACTTCCGCCACCATCCGCAGAAGCGGCTGCCGCCAGCGAACAACTGCAAACCATGATCCGCGAAGAAATCCAAGCCCAAAACGGCTGGATTCCGTTTTCACGCTTCATGCAACTGGCGCTCTACGCCCAAAAATACGGCTATTACACCGGCGGCGCCCACAAAATCGGTGCAGCCGGCGACTTCATCACCGCCCCCACCCTCACCCCGCTATTCGGGCAGACACTCGCCCGACAACTCAACACCCTTTTACCGCAAACCGAAGGCAATCTTTACGAATTCGGCGCAGGCACGGGCGACTTGGCAGCTACCTTGCTGCAAAACTGCGCCGAAACCCTCTCGCACTACTACATCATCGAACTTTCACCCGAGCTTGCGGAGCGCCAAAAACAGCACATCGCTACAGTTGCTCCCGAACATGTCGGCAAAGTTACCCACCTCAGCTGCCTGCCCGAACAATTCAACGGAATCGTCATCGGCAACGAAGTGCTGGATGCTATGCCATGCGAACTCGTGCGATATAGCAGCCAACATTACCAACGCCTCGGCGTCAGCCTTTCAGACAGGCATTTCACGCTTACACCCCAACCGCTTGAACACCCCGGCCTGCAAGCTGCCGCCGAGCAATACATTCCGCCGCAAGAAGGCTACACCAGCGAGCTGCACCCGGAGCAATACGCATTTGTGCGCACGCTGGGCGACCGTTTGGCGTGTGGCGGCATTATCCTGATTGATTACGGCTTCGATGCCGCCCAGTATTACCACCCGCAACGCAACGAAGGCACGCTGATCGGCCACTACCGCCACCACAGCATTCACGATCCTTTTTTCAACATCGGCCTCACCGACCTGACCGCTCACGTTAACTTTACCGACATCGCCCAAGCCGGTACCGATGCCGGCCTCGACCTTATCGGCTATACCACGCAAGCCGCGTTTCTGTTGAATTTGGGCATTACCGAATTATTGGCCGCAACATTTCCACCGCAAAAAACCGATTCACCCGAATACATCCGCGAAGCAGCCAATCTGCACAAACTAACCGCGCAGCACGAAATGGGCGAATTATTCAAAGTCATCGCATTCGGGCGCGGCATTGATGTGGACTGGCAAGGTTTTGCTTTCGGTGATATTTGTCACAAACTGTAAGCCGCTTGTTCATAAAAAATATGCCTGTCTGAAAAATCTTTACCGCGCTTTCAGACAGGCATTATTTTCAATAAAATCAAACAATAACAAAATCCCACTAAAATACTGTTTGACAAAATACAAGCAAACCATTAAATTACGGCCTCTCAAACAAGGCGAATTAGCTCAGTTGGTTAGAGCAGAGGAATCATAATCCTTGTGTCCGGGGTTCGAGTCCCTGATTCGCCACCAAATTCCGGGGGTATAGCTCAGTTGGTAGAGCGCTTGCATGGCATGCAAGAGGTCAGCGGTTCGATCCCGCTTACCTCCACCAGTGAAACGAAATCGAAGCCTGCTGATGTTCAGCAGGCTTTATTCATTTCCAGCTTTCCGGTGTATCCCTATAACAAATAAACTTATTTTTGATAAAGGGCAGCAATAACGGGCGCACAAGTTAAGTTTATTTATCATAATCTCTATGCCTGTCTGAAGCCGGTTTCAGACAGGCATTTATTTATGCTGAAAACATGGCATAATAATCTGCACACCATAACCAAAATCCTGAATATAAAAAGGAAACAAGGAGAAAACCATGGAGCGTTTCGACTTCGGCTATGCCCCCTACGACAGCCTGAGCAGCCAGCAGCGGCGCATTTTGCAGGAAGCTGTGGATATTGCGTTTTTCGATGAAGACGCCTGTATTATCGAGCCGCAGCAGCCGATTGAGCATTTATATGTGGTAATCAAAGGCTTAATCAAAGAAATCAATAGGGACGGGGAAATAGTGGCGCTGTATCACGCGCATGATACGTTTGAAGCGCGTGCACTGGTGGAAGGCGTCAGCCAGAATCAGTTTGTGGTGGCGGAAGAAGCCTTGGTTTATCTGATTCCGAAAAAAGTGGTAACCGAGCTGGTGGAATCCAATGCCCAATTCGGCGCTTATTTTTATGCATCGGTAGCGGAAAAACTGGCCAGTTTGTCGGGCAACAAGAGCGAGGAAGAGTTCGCCAGCCTGTTTACCGCCCGCGTACGCGATGCTTACCGCCAAAACAGCGTTTGGTTGGACGGAAATGCCAGCATTTTAGAAGCAGCCGTTGCCATGAAAGAAGGCAAAACCAAATCGCTGCTTATCCGCCATGAAGGCCGCGTGGGGCTGTTTACAGAGTCGATGTTCCGCAATATTTTGATTGACGGCATCCCTTCAAGCGAAGCGGTGCATAAATGGACGACGTTTGATTTAATCAGCGTGGACATCGACGATTTCGTGTTTAACGCCTTATTGCGCATGATGGAGTTTTATATCCAGCGGGTGGTGGTTACCGAAAACGGCGAAGTGATCGGCTCGCTGGAGCAGATAGACGTATTGGCTTATGTGTCTAACCACAGCCATTTGGTAGCCCAGCGTTTGGAGCGTGCCGACAGCATTGATGACTTGGTAGGCATTGCGCAGCAGATGACCGAATCCATCCGCGCACTGCGTAAAAACGGCGTGCGTGCGCCGCAATTGGCGCAACTGATGCAGGTATTAAACTCCAGCCTGTTTGAAAAAGCCTGGCGGCTGATTGCTTCGCCTGCTTTATATGAGAATTCCTGTCTGATTGTGATGGGTTCGGAAGGGCGCGGCGAACAAGTATTGAAAACCGACCAGGATAATGCGCTGATTCTGCGGGAAGGGTTTGACCAAGCTGAAGCCGCTGCCGCCGCCGAACAATTTTCAGACACGCTTTCCCGGCTGGGTTATCCGCCTTGCAAAGGCAAAATCATGGTTAACAATCCGGAATGGCGCAAACCTGTCACTGAGTTCAAAAGCATGGTTGCCGGCTGGGCGCGCTCGCCAAGCCCTGCTTCCATGATGAATTTGGCGATTTTCATTGACGCCAAAGCCGTGGCGGGTGATGCCTCACTGCTGTCGGAAGTAAACGCGCATTTGCGCAAATATTTAGGCAACGATGTGGGCATGCTGATGACGTTTGCCCGCGCGGTAGAACAATTCGACAGCCACGAACAAGGCTTTTTCTCGCAGCTCTTGCGACGCGACCGCCAAGAAAAAATGGACATCAAGAAAATGGGGCTTTTCCCGGTGGTGCACGGTGTACGGGCGCTGGCGCTGGAAGCGCGTATCGAAGATACCGGCACGTTCGACCGCCTGCAAAAGCTGGCTCATATGAACGTTATCGACGAACATCTGGCCAAAGATGTGGCCGAAGCGCTGCGCTATCTGATGGAAATGCGCCTCAAGGCCGGACTTTTGGGCATGCATAACGGCCATGTTACCGAGCCGAACCAAGTGGATTTGCAAAGTCTCACCACGCTTGAGCGCGACTTGCTCAAAGAAGCGCTGCAAGTGGTTAAACGCTTCAAAAACGTGGTGCGCCACCATTTCCATTTAAACACTTAGGAGCGCGGCGATGGGTATTTTCGATACATTCAAACACAACCGCAACCGCCGCAAACTAACCGACCCGAGCTTTGATTTCTTATTCGACGAGCATCCCGACGAGTTGGTGAGCTTTGATTGCGAAACCACCAGTCTGGACGTAAAAGAAGCGGAAATTATTTCCATCGGCGCGGTAAAAATTCGCGGCAACAAGGTACTTACCAGCGATTCGTTTTATGTGTTGGTCAAACCGGAAGGTATGATGGAAGCGGCCAACGTTACCATTCACGGCCTGCGCCCCAAAGATTTGAGCAACGGCTTACCGGTAGAGGAAGCTTTGCGCCTGTTTCTGAATTTTATCGGCGGCAGGCCGGTGGTGGGCTACTTTCTGGAATACGATGTGGCGATGGTGAATAAATTCCTCAAGCCTATGCTCGGCATTCAGCTACCCAACCGGCAAATTGAAGTTTCGAGTATTTACTACCGGCAAGAAGTTAGGAAAAAGTTTTACGACAGCTATGTCGATATGCGCATGGCGCCGATGATTAAGAAACTCGGCATTCCGGATCTGCCGCGACACGATGCGATGAATGATTCGATTAATGTGGCGATGATGTATCTGGCGCTGCAAGCCCGCAGCAGACGGTAGGCATTGACATGTTACGAAAAACTTTCCGGCTGCTGCTCAATAGCCTGCTCACGCTTTTGCTTATTACCGGAATTTACTTCGCATCGGCATGGATACTCGGCCGTATTCCTATGAATCACGAGCGCGTCGAACAAGGCGACATCACCATTTTTCTGCTTTCCAACGGCATACACGTTGATATTGCCATGCCGCTGACCAGCAGGGAATTCGACTGGCGCACGGTCATCTCTCCCGCCGATACAGGTAATCCGCACACCCCGTCCGATTATGTAGCGCTCGGCTGGGGCGACCGCGCTTTTTATTTGAACACGCCTCGTTGGGCGGATTTAACTGCCTCCACCGCTTTCAAAGCACTCACCGGCCTGAGCCGAACCGTTGTGCACGCCACTTTTTACCCGACACCGCAAACCAACAGCCACAGCATCGAAATCCGGATCACGCCTGCCGAATACCGCAAGCTAATCAACAGCATTCTGCCCCAATTCCAATACCGAAACGGCCGCACCATCGTCATTAAAAACGGAGGATACGGTAGCAACGATGTGTTTTACGAAGCGCAGGGCAGATACAGCCTTTTTATGACCTGCAACACTTGGGCGAACACGCATTTGAAAAACAGCGGCCTGAAAAGCGTGGTTTGGACACCTTTTGCAGACACCATCATGGATGTTTACCGTAAATAAACCAATGCCTGTCTGAAAACAGTCTTATGGCGAAACAGCTTAAGCAGAAACCCACGTTTACCCTTTTTCAGACAGGCATTGCTTTCCAATTACCCTTCAAACCATTATTTCCCAATATTCACAACAAATCTGCTGGCTTGTAAAATCCTGTTAGGTTATGATTTGGGTTTTGTTAAAACCGGCTTTCAGACAGGCATTTAGCATTTCCTCTATATAAACAGGCCGGCAACGCCTACACGCCTCAAAGCGGTTTTAACTGAACCTTATCAAAAGCATTGGAGAAACTAAACAATGAATGCAGTAGTGATTGCCGTAGTCATCATGCTCGCTTTGTCTGTTGCCCGGGTGCATGTGGTGCTCAGCCTAGTGGTAGGCGCGTTTGTCGGCGGCCTGGTGGCAGGCTTGCCGCTTGCCGACATCAACAATGCAGCAGGAGAGGTGGTAACCAAAGGCGTGATGACCCATTTTCAAGACGGCTTGGCCGGCGGTGCAAAAATCGCCCTTTCCTATGCCATGCTCGGTGCGTTTGCCATGGCGATAACCCATTCCGGCCTGCCCCAACAGCTGGCCGGTGCCGTGGTGCGCAAGCTCGACGGCGGCAAACAATCTGACCATATTTCTACGGGCGCAGGTGCGGTGAAATGGGTTTTGCTGTTTGCCATCTTGATTATGGGCATCCTCAGCCAAAATGTGGTGCCCATCCACATTGCTTTCATTCCGATGATTATTCCGCCGCTGTTGCTGGTATTTAACCGGCTGAACGTTGACCGCCGCTTGGTCGCTTGCGTGATTACTTTCGGCTTGGTCACCACTTATATGTTCCTGCCCTACGGCTTCGGCGCCATTTTCTTAAACAAAATCCTGCTGGCCAACATCGAATCTTCCGGCTTGAGCGTCAAAGGCATCAATGTGATGCACGCGATGGCGATTCCCGCACTCGGCATGGTCGCCGGCCTGACGCTCGCGTTTTTCAACTACCGGAAACCGCGCATTTATGAAAACAAGCAGGTTGATGTTGAAAGCAACGAAGCCGCCGCACGCCAGCCGAAAGTTTCCGGCTACCGCAGCCTGGTTGCGGCTTTAGCCATTTTGGTGTGTTTCGCTATCCAGTTAATCTACAACGACGCCCTGCTCTTGGGCGCCATGGTCGGCTTCGCCGTGTTTATGGCGCTGGGCGTGGTACGCCGCGACGAAGCCAACGATGTATTCGGCGGCGGTATCAAAATGATGGCGATGATCGGTTTTATCATGATTGCCGCACAAGGTTTTGCCGCTGTGATGAAAGCTACCGGCGAAATCCAGCCGCTGGTTGACGCCAGCGCCGCCATGTTCTCCGGCAATAAAGCCATGGCGGCTTTAGCCATGTTGATGGTGGGCTTGCTGATTACCATGGGCATCGGCTCTTCTTTCTCTACCCTGCCGATTATCACCGCGATTTATGTGCCTTTGTGCCTAAGCCTCGGCTTCTCGCCTTTAGCCACCATTGCCATCATCGGCACGGCAGGTGCGCTCGGCGACGCAGGCTCTCCCGCTTCCGATTCGACGCTCGGCCCGACCATGGGCTTGAATGCCGACGGCCAACACGACCACATGCGCGATTCCGTTATCCCAACTTTCCTGCACTACAACCTGCCCTTAATGGCAGCGGGCTGGGCAGCCGCTATGGTGTTATGATGAACGACAAAACCGCTTTGGAAAACCGCATCACCGAGCTGGAAATCCAGCAGGCTTTGCAGGAAGATTTGCTGCAAAGCCTGAGCGACACCATCGCCCGTTTGCAGCAAACGCTGGATTTGCAGCAAGCCCAACTACGCCTGCTCTACAACCGTTTGCAAGACAAAGGGCAGGATGATGATGCGTCTTACAGCCTGTCTGAAAACATTCCGCCGCATTATTGAATGCGGTTGCATACGCCGAAAAGTTCACAAGCATGGCCGCAAAAAAGCGTAATGAAAAGTGAATATGTCGGACAGCAGGTAAAAAGATGTACACACTGTTGTCATACAACATAGCCCTCTACTATGATTTGAACCGCAATGAAACAAGGAAGCCTTCAGGCTTCCTTTTTTGTCAGGCTTTTTTTAAAGCCACGGCTATTTGAAACACCTTATCCGAGCTTACATGCTTAGCGATAAATCACTTTAAAACAGGCTTCAGAAAGATAGTTTGATGAAATACCCAACCAAAGCCGCCGCGCTTACCGGCATTCTCGCTCTGTTTTCCAGCAGCGCATTTGCCACCTCTCCGATTCCGCACGAAATTTACAGCCCTGCCGATGCCGTTGTCGTTAGATCAGAGCTGCCCGGCAGCGGCGAGTTTGAAGTGAAATTCCGTGTCAACAGCCGCCACACCAGCGTAGAAAATCTGGCACAAGCCGTACGCAGACATGCCAAAAGCCATGGCTTTAAAGAAGTTCGCGGAGCCGTGCAGCAGAACGACGCCGATTTAAAATTCAAACGCAAAAACCAAGAATTGGATATTTCCATTGAGCAGAAGCAGCACGGCATTATCGAGTACAAGGCCGATTTGGAACTCGATAAAGCATAGCGCCTGCCCAACGTGTTTATGATGCCTGTCTGAAAACTTTTTCAGACAGGCATTGTTTTACAGAGTCGATCAACTTAAGAAAAAGCACATACGTCATACTCGGGCTTGACCCGAGTATCTTGAGTTTCAGTAAATTTTGGGATACTCGGGTCAAACTCGAGTATGACGGGGCTGTCATTAAGATTAAGCGGTTTAACTATAGCAAACAAACAAAAGCTTTCTTCCGGCATTTCTCCGCCGATTGATATTGAGCGATAAGACTCCCTATTGTTAAAACGCTTGGCAAACACCCCTCACAAGCCTATGATTTAAGAATCATTCTTATTTAGGAGCAGTCATGACTACCCGTTTTTCGCCCGACTCCATAACCGCGCTTTCCGAAACTATGTTGATCACATTATGGGCGAAAGCAACCGAAACCATGCGCGCCAACGGCATTTTGCACGATGCCGAAGCCGTTCGGATGATGGGTTTGATCGAGTATGACTTTGATAAATTTACCAAAGCCAAATCCTCTCAGGTAGGCAGTTGCGGCCGCGCATACTTAATCGACAATATCACCCGCAACTTTATCGCAGAGCACCCGCAAGCAGTGGTTGTTCAATTAGGCGCAGGCTTAGACGCACGCTTCGAGCGCTTGGGCAGACCGGCTATCGCCGCATGGTATGACTTGGATTTACCTGAAGTGATTGAAGTGCGGCGCCGTTTGCTGCCCGAAAGCAGCAACCATTATGTTGGGGCATCATTGTTTGACGAAACGTGGGCAGACACCGTGGCCAAGCATGGCAAGCCGGTATTGCTGATTTTGGAAGGCGTGTTGATGTATTTCGAAGAGCATGAAGTAAAAGCCTTTTTCGATATGGTTTCCCGCAAGCTGCCGGGGACGGAAGTGGTTCTGGATATCTTGCCCAAAAAACTGGTTGGGCACGCTAAGCAGCATGATGCGCTGAGCAAAATGAATACCAAGCCGCCCGAGTTTAAATGGGGCGTTGCTCAAGCTTCCGATTTAGAACAATTGCACAGCGGGATTAAATTGCTGTCGCAAACAGGTTTAAGCAGCATTTGCCGGAAACGCTACCCGTGGCTGCTTCGCCTGATTTATCTGACGGCTTGGGGACTGCGCAATCTGGATATGCAGATTGTTCATCTGCGTGTGGCGGGCTTTCAGACAGGCATTCGCTGATTTTGCTTTACAAACTCTACTAGCAATTTTAGTCTTCGGGCGAGATGAAAGTTTGGGCGATGAGTTGATTAGTTAGCGCCAGAGATTGGGTATCGTTCATAATTTGTGGCTCTTTTCTCTTCATACACTTTCTTAAGCATATTTGCTTAAGCTGCTTTAACTGATTTATCTCTCTTATTACGAACAAACATTTGTGAGCGATTTTCGGATAGTTTCGTTTCAAATATATCAATTGCTCTAACAAGGTCACCTAATTTTGAATATCCATAGTTTTTACTATCAAATGATGACTGGTTGTTAATAATTTTCCCCACTTCATTCAAACCTGCCCAACCATCTTCATCGCGACAATGAGCAATAGCATCACGCAATAGATTCATTAATGAAGTATTGCTTTTTAACTCTGTTCCGGTCCGCTTACGGATGCCTGTTTCTTGTGCTAATTCATTATTGTCATCCAGAAATAAAAATTTGTTACATGCAGCAACCAAGGCTTTGGATGACTTATTTCTCTCACCGAAACCAATTACCTGTTTTCCTTCCATTTTGATACGCATCGCTAATGGTGTGAAATCACTATCAGAAGAGGCAATGCAGAAAACATCTATTTTCCCTTGAAACAATAAATCCATAACATCTATTGTCATTGCCATATCAGTGGCATTTTTTCCTGACGTATAGTCAAACTGTTGTACGGGGGCAAGAGCATAATCTAATAATATTCCCTCCCAACCTTTCAGGCTTTCTTTTTTCCAATTACCATAAATTTTTCTAACCATTACCGAACCATAGCTCGCTAATTCATTAATTATAAATTCAATTTTTTTAGCTGGAGCATTGTCGGCATCAATGAATAACGCAACTATTGATTGTTCTAAATGGTTCTTCACTCAGTTCCCCTTAAATGGATTTTTCAATAATTAAAACTATTATATCAAGGCTGTCTGAAAACTTTTCTTAAAGAGGTTTTAGCGAAGCTCACAAAGTTTGTTTTCTGACGGCCTTTGGTTTGTTATTCGTAAAAGTAAAGTCAATCAACTTAAAAAATTATATCGTTAAATCATTAGCAAATCTTGGCTATTGTCTGCCCGCCGGCGCCGCCGAACGGAGCGGGATTTTCGGGAGAACAAGGCTGCTCCCGGAACGCAGAGACTAACGGCCGCCCCGAAAATGCCGTACAGTGAGGGCAGTTTGCGCAGCAAACTGGCAACCGCGGTCGCCTTTCTTTGTTTACTTTCTTTGTCGAAACAAAGAAAGTAAGTGGCCGCTCGGACATGAAGTGCAATCTTAAAATAACGGGAATACAAAAAATTAAAGGTACGCGTTGCCATACCAATTTTTAAGTTGATTCACTATCAATATTCCTGTCTGAAAAAAGCGAACAAGATACACACTTGTCCGCTTTTTTATAGCCGATTGAATTATTGAATTAATGAATACTGCCAAAATGCCCGCTTTTAAAGTCTTTAACAGCTTGGCGGATTTCCTCCTCAGTGTTCATAACAAACGGGCCATACCCCACCACCGGTTCGTCAATCGGCACTCCGGAAAGCAACAGAATTTTCACTTCGCCACCCTCCGCTTTGATGCGCACCTCGCCGCCGCCTTGCTCAAAACCGACCAACTGCCCCGCTCCCGCCCGCTCTTTGCCGTTAAACACCGCATCACCGCGCAACACTACCATAGACAGGCTGTGGGTTTCGGGCACAGCAATCACCGCTTCACTGCCTGCATTCAACACCACATCCCACACATTCATTTCGGTAAATGTGTCGGCCGCACCTTTAACGCCTTCATGTTCGCCCGCAATCAGACGCAAATAGCCGGCTTGGTTGGGCAGCGGCACCACAGGAATATTTTCTTTGGCAAGATGTTGGTAGCGGGCGGGCGCGTTTTTGTTTTTAGCAGGCAGGTTCACCCATAACTGCACTATTTCAAACATGCCGCCCGTTTTGCTGAAAGCTTCGGAATGAAATTCTTCGTGAATGATGCCTGCACCAGCCGTCATCCATTGCACATCGCCTTCTTTGATAACCCCGCCGCCGCCGGCTGAGTCCCGGTGCGCCACCTCGCCCTGATAAGCGATGGTTACGGTTTCAAAACCTTTGTGCGGATGTTGCCCCACACCGTGCGGCTGCCCGCGGTTGGGCGCGAATCGGTAAGGCGCGGCATAATCCAGCATCAGAAACGGATCAGTGCCGCGGTCTTCGCCCATGTGGGAAAACAAAGGCTGAACCAGAAAGCCGTCGCCCACCCAGTGTTGACTGTTAGCACGGTAGATTTGGCGTACATTACGCATAGCATGTCCTTTCGTTTTAATCAAAACCTATGCCTGTCTGAACATCATTCAGGTTCTAGGTTTTCTATCGCTTTAGGTGTATTGTACGCAGTACAAACCTATTAACAAGTACGCACATTTTTTATACTGCCAACCCAAGGAAACAAACATGGGCATACACGTCGACGAACACGATCTTGCCGCAGGCTCCTGCCCCGTGCGCACCACGCTCGAGATCATCAACAGCAAATGGAAAGTGTTGATTCTGTATCATCTCAGCACCCAAACCCGGCGTTTCAACGAGTTACAGCGAATTTTGTCGCCCATCACCCAGCGCATGCTCACATTGCAACTGCGCGAATTAGAAGCAGACGGCATCGTTCACCGCGAGGTATATCCGCAAAAACCACCCAAGGTAGAATACTCGATAACCGAGCTGGGTCTCACCCTGATGCCCGTGATTGAAGCCATGCACCATTGGGGCAAAGCATATGCCGAAGAATACAAAAAGCATAAAAAGCCCGATGTTTAAACTGACCAATGCCTGTCTGAACCCCTTTCAGACAGGCATTGTCCGGCCAAACCGGAAAGTCATCACCAATATCCGTTGTGCATTTTCCACATTCATATCAATGATGTTCATAAAAGCTGGCTATTTATTCTCTATCCGTTTAGAATAAGATATGCAACTTTTCATATACTTCTACTCCAAATGAAGTGCTTTTCACAACCCTTGATTCTCAAGGGTATTTTTTTTCCGCCCGATATGCTCGAAATCCTCTACCGCGACGAAACCTGTATCGCCGTAAACAAACCTGCCGGCATGCTGGTACACCGCAGCCCGATTTCCCCTCAAGAAACCCGCTTTGTCCTGCAAACCCTGCGCAACCAAATCGGACAACACGTTTACCCAATCCACCGCCTCGACCGCCCCACATCCGGCGCACTCCTGCTCGCACTCACCCCCCACACCGCCCGCCTGCTGACCGAACAATTCGAAAACCAGCACATCCAAAAAACCTATTGGGCCGTTGTACGCGGCCATCTACACGGCAGCGGCACCATCAACTACCCCCTCAAAGAAGAATACGACGCCTACGGCGCACCGCACATCCACCCCGAGAAAGCCGCCCAAAGCGCCATAACCGATTGGCAAAGCCTTGCCGTGGCCGAGCTGCCGTTTCAATCCGCCGCACGCTATCCCACCTCGCGCTATTCATGGCTCGCCCTCACACCACACACCGGCCGCCGCCATCAACTTCGCCGCCACATGAAACACATCTTCCACCCCATCATCGGCGACACCACCCACGGCGACGGCCGCCAAAACCGTGCCGTTACCACATTCTGCGGCATCAACCGCCTGATGCTGCACGCCCGCAGCCTAAGTTTCACCCACCCCCACACCCGGCACCACATTACCCTCGAAGCCGAAGCAGACGATAACTGGCAAAGCCTATTCAAAGCATTCGGTTGGGCTTCCTGCTGAATTACAATCCGGTTAGAACTGACTTTGTTACTGTTTGAGCAGCTTATAAAACCGTTCTATACAAAAGCAATGCCTGTCTGAAAACAAGCAACGCAAGTTTTTGCGAAGCTAAGCCTCTTTCAGACAGGCATTTCAATCATCAATCAAACTTTACCAACTCTGCGCCAATTTATCCGCCTCTGCCAACCGCTCGACCGTACCCACATCCAGCCACAGGCCATCGTGTACTTCCCCGCTAACCAAACCTTTGTTCATCGCATCACGCAAAAGCGGAGCCAATTTTGCAGGCTGTTTAACAGGTGTATTGCAAAACAGTTTCGGGTCATATACGCCCATGCCGCTGAATGTCATGCTCCGGCTCGAGCCGGCTTCGGAAGCGACCAAACCGTTTTCCAGCAAAGAAAAGTCCCCTTTAAGGTTATGCTCGGGATTGGGTACCAGCCACAAATGCGCCAGCCTGCTTTCTTTTTGAAGCCTGTCTGAACAAGCCCTGGCCGCCGCAAAATCGATATCGGTCAACACATCGCCGTTGATTACCAAAAAAGGAGCCCCGCCCAATAAATGCAAAGCCGTAGCAATACCGCCCGCCGTTTCCAGCCCTTTTTCACCTTCCGCCGAATAAGCCAGCGACACGCCGTAATCCGAACCATCTTTCAACGTATCCACAATCTGCTTGCCTAGCCAGGCATGATTAATCACAATTTCAGTGAACCCTGCTTCACGCAAACGATGCAGATGCCAACCGATCAAAGGCTCACGCCCCACTTTTAATAAAGGTTTCGGCGTGGTATCCGTCAAAGGCCGCATCCGCTCGCCCCTGCCCGCCGCCAGAATCATGGCTTTCATTTAAGATATTTCCCTATTAAGCAAACAGCAGAATTGTACCGCAAACCCAACTTGCCTTAAAAAATAATTGACAAGCTTTTCTTTGCTGTTTAGAATGCACAGCTTATTCGGGTCGTTAGCTCAGCTGGTAGAGCAGCGGACTTTTAATCCGTTGGTCGAAGGTTCGAATCCTTCACGACCCACCAATTTTCCAAGCCCAAACCTTGTGTTTGGGCTTGTTTCATTTCCAAAGCATGTCAATTCATCAATAAAACAGCAATATATACTCAAAAACGCTTGACACGATTCCTGCTCCTGTTACATTGACAATGCAGGCTTCATTCTATGTGCCTCTCAAGGCATAAGCCGCAAAAACATAAAACATAATGAATCATATGAGGACCAAACCATGAACAAATCTCTCTACACGCTCGGCACACTGGCCGCGCTCGCTCTTCTTTCCGCTTGCGGCGGCCAAAGTAATAATGCCGCAGGCAACGCATCGGCTCCTGCTGAAAACACCGCTGCTTCAGGCGTGGCATCTGATGCAAAAGCTTCCATTAAAGCCCGTTCTGATTTAATGGAGGCATTTAAAGAGGATGTTGGCGCTATGGGCAAAATGGTAAAAGGCGAAACGCCTTTTGATGCCGCCGCATTCCAAAAAGCTGCCGACAATCTGGATGCCAACGCCGGCAAACCGTGGGAGCACTACACTGCGGAAAGTGCCAAAGAAGAATCAGAAGCCAAGCCCGAAATCTGGATCAAGCCGGATGAATTTAAAAAAGAAATTGAAAAATTCACCGCAGCCACTGCCGCTTTGAAAATTGCAGCAGCTTCCGGCAAACTGGATGATGTGAAAAAACCGTTTGGTGCAGTGGGTCAAAGCTGCAAGTCCTGCCACGACAGCTTCCGCGCCGATTAATATCAGCGTAGCCCAAACCATAAACAATGCCTGTCTGAAAAATGGTTTCAGACAGGCATTGTTAATTAATCAAACAGACCTTAAGCCAAAATCCCGCTTTGATTCAATAAGAACAACACCGCAAAGCCGCTCAAATAAAGCAAGCCGACCCATGCCAGCCCCATCAACCACGGTTGCAATGCATGCTTGCCTTTACGCACGAGGCTCAGGTTCAGCCACGCGAATACCGGCGTACTCACAAACGAAGCAATCATGGCAAACTTCAGCATCGCCAGCACCGCGCCTTTGAAAAACAGAATCACACACAAGCCTGCTACCGCTGCAAACACAATCCACACAGCCAAAATCCGGTTGGTATTACGCTCCCCGCCTACAATCAAGCGCAACGATTCCATATTGGTGCGCGAATAGCCGTCGATAACGGTAAGGGTTGTGCCATACATACAGGCAAACGCAATAAATGTAACCAGCCAGCGCGACCATTCGCCTATGGTTGAGGCATACATATCGATCAGCTGGCCGATATAGGCACCGCCAGCCATCTTCACTTCCCCGCCCGAACCATATTGCACCAACGCACCCAGCGCAAGAAACACCAGCGCCAGCAAAGCCGTGCTGATATAGCCTACGTTAAAATCGAACAAGCCGTCTTCATAGCTCACTTTTTCCAGCTTGCGTTTGGTTGCAACCCACATTGAATTGATGGCTGAAATTTCAATCGGTGCCGGCATCCAGCCCATTAAAGCCACGATAAATGCCAGCGCGCCGAGATTCCACGGGCTCGGTTCGATAAAATCTGCCTGCATCTGCACGCCTTTGGTTGCCGCCACGGCCACCGCCGCCACAGTGGTAATGGTTAAACTGATCATGATGATTTTCGACATGCCGTCAACCGTGCGGTACGGGCCTACCAACAAAAGCAACACCGCAGAGGCCAACACCGCCACCGAAAGCCCGTTCATCGACCACTCGCCCGGTAGCACAAAGCTCAAAATGGCTGCGCACAACATGCTCACCGCAGCCGTGTTAATCACAGTGGCAAAGAGATTCATCAGAAAAAACACCCAAAGGTAAACACGGCTCTTTTCCGCATAACCTTCCAACAGCGTTTTACCCGTTTCCAGCGTGTATTGAGGCGCAAAACGGAAAAACGGGTATTTAAACAAGTTTGCCAACACAATAATCAGCGCAAGCTGCCAGCCGTAAAGCGCACCGGCCTGTGTGGAAGCAATAATGTGCGAACCGCCCACTGCGGCCGAAGCCATCATAATACCCGGGCCCATCGCCCGCAGCCTGCTGCGCCATCCCGACGCACTGTTTACTGTTTGTTCGTTCATATCCGGTCTTTCATGCCGGTGTCTACACACGGCTTTAAGGTTTATATAAAAATTTCCGCAGAATTATATCAGCAAACCGATTGATTACAGTTCAACAAAAACAGGCATTGCCGCATACAATGCCTGTCTGAAAAATTCCCAACTACCCCAAACTGATACCGCCACCCATTAACGTGAGCAAACCCAAAATGCAGAATAATACGCAGGCAACGATTCTCACGGCGGCAACAGGGATTTTTTTCATCAATATTTCACCCAGATACACCACCGGAACACTGGCCAGTATCAAACCCAATGTGCTGCCGACCACCACCCAAAACATGCTTTGATATTTTGCCGCCAGCAACACCGTGGCAATCTGGGTTTTATCGCCCACCTCGGCCAAGAAAAACAAAATCAGCGTTGCGCCGAACGCGCCATACCGCAGCCATCTGCCTCCGCTTTCATCATTTTTATCAGACAGCAAAAGCCACAGACCGACAGCGATGAAGCTGAGGCCGACAATCCATTTCATGATTTCGGGCGCAACCCATTCGGCAATCCATACACCCAAAACAGCGGAAACAAAATGATTCAGCAAAGTTGCCACAAAAATGCCGGAGATAATTGCGCTTTTCTGCGCAAAACGGGCGGCGAGAAAAAGAGCAAGCAGTTGGGTTTTATCGCCGATTTCGGCAATCGCAACCGCCAGCGTTGAAGAAAAAAAGCTTCCATAGCAGAGCACTCAAAACCGTGCGGGCAAAAAAATAAGACATACCCCAGCACGCCCGCCGGCGCCGGATATGCCTTAAGCCTTGCCTGTTTCTACTGAAGCAGAAATACCGCTACCATGCCGGAAAGCAATTATGTTGACAACGGTTTCGGGCGGGCCTGAAACACCGCCTAAATGGCTACTCCCTTAAGAGCTGCGGCACATTATAGCCGATTTGCCGCAAATCGGGAAAAATGTTTCAGACAGGCATTATATTTACAACCAAGAAACATGCCTGTCTGAAAAGATACCATGATTTAATCCCACAAAGCCTGAAATGCCTTTACAGCCGCTTCCGGGTCGGCAGCCTCTGTTACCGCGCGCACCACCGCCAGCGAAGCCACGCCGGTTGAGAGCACTTCGCGTGCATTGTTCAAATCAATACCGCCAATCGCCACCACCGGCGTACTGCCTGCTTGCCGCACATATTCGCGCAGTTTTTCCAAACCCTGCGGCTCCGATTTCATCACTTTTGTTGTAGTCGGAAACACCGCCCCGCTGGCAACATAGCTCGGGTTGACCGATAAAGCGCGGTCAAGTTCGGCCACAGAATGCGTACTCAAGCCCAACCTCAGGCCGGCATCGGCAATCCCCTGCAAATCGGCATCATCCATATCTTCCTGCCCCAGATGCACACCATAGGCGCCGGCAGCAATCGCTTCCTGCCAATAATCATTGATAAAAAGCTTGGTACGGCTACCCTCACAGGCCTTTACGCAACGTATGATTTCCTGAAGCAAAGCATCGCCGCTGATCGTTTTAGTGCGCAACTGCACCGTATCGGCACCTGCTTTCACCATGCGCGCAACCCACTGTGCATCAGGCACAACCGCATAAAATTTTAAAGGGCTATCCACCCCGACAAATCTTAACATTTTAGACATAATTTTCTTTCAGATACCGGTTAATCCAATTATAATATCAACGAAATACTGGTAATTTATGATAATTACCGTGTATTTTGCATACGTTTTAAATCCATTACAAATTAAATCAAGACTTAAAACGTTACCCCCACCCCCATATTTAACAAGGAAAAAGTCATGGCCCAGGCGCAAACCGGTCCGATGCACAAAACCAATCTTTTTTTTGCCGTCATGCTTATCAGCATGCTCGGTTATTTTATCTTCTGGGGTTTGGATTACACTCAGAACAATTACACCACAGTGTTTCTACTTGCAACAATGTTCGGCGTATTCATGGCCTTCAACATCGGCGGTAATGATGTGGCCAACTCTTTCGGCACCAGCGTCGGCGCAGGAACACTAACCATTCCCCAAGCACTTGCGGTAGCCGCCATATTTGAAGTGAGCGGTGCGGTAATCGCAGGCGGCCAAGTAACCGAAACCATCCGCAGCGGCATCGTCAACCTCGGAGCCTTGCCTCTGGAGCCGATGCAGTTTGTGTTTATCATGATGTCGGCGCTGCTTTCCGCCGCTTTATGGCTGCTGTTTGCCACCTACAAAGGCCTGCCTGTTTCCACCACCCACGCGATTATCGGCGGTATCGTCGGCAGCTCGGTGGTTTTAGGTTATCAGCTTGCCGACGGAGAAATGGCGCTTTCTCTGGTTAAGTGGAATGCCATCGGTTCAATTGCCTTGTCTTGGGTGCTTTCTCCCGTGCTGGGCGGCTTGGTTTCTTATATTTTGTTTTACCAAATCAAAAAACACGTTTTGGATTACAACGACGCGGCAGAAGAGCAGCTCAAACAAATCAAGGCCGAACGCAAGCTGCACAAAGAGCAGCACAAACTGGGCTTCGAATCGCTGGAAGAACACGAAAAAATCCAAGTTGCCACTGCCATGGCGCGCGATGCACAGATTTACAGCGAGCAGGATTTCGACCCCTCCGAACTCGAATCCCACTACTACAAAGGCCTCTATGAAATCGACCAGCGCAAGCAAGGCGTAGATGCCTACCGCGCGCTCCATTCATGGGTGCCGATTATTTCCGCAATCGGCGGCATGGTTATTTCATCCATGCTGATTTTCAAAGGCCTGAAAAACCTTGATTTGGGGATGAGCACCATCCAAAGCTTCCTGATTATCGGCATGATTGGCGCCGGCATCTGGCTGGCTACATTCATCTATGCAAAAACCCTAAAACGCAAAGATTTAGGTAAATCCACCTTCTTAATGTTCAGCTGGATGCAGGTGTTTACCGCCGCGGGTTTCGCATTCAGCCACGGTGCCAACGACATTGCCAACGCCATCGGCCCGTTCGCCGCCATTATGGATGTTTTGCGTACCGGCGACATCGGCGCTTCCGCCCCTATCCCGCCGGTGGTGATGCTGACTTTCGGTATCGCCTTGATTGTGGGCTTGTGGTTTATCGGTAAAGAAGTGATTGCCACTGTGGGCACTAACTTGGCCAAGATGCACCCTTCTTCCGGCTTTACCGCCGAATTGGCTGCTGCATCCGTAGTGATGATGGCATCACTGCTCGGTTTGCCTGTATCAAGCACACACATTCTGGTTGGCGCCGTATTGGGCATCGGACTGGTCAACCGCAACGCCAACTGGGCCATGATGAAACCCATCGGCTTGGCTTGGGTAATTACCTTACCTGCCGCATCCATACTTTCGATTATCTGCTTTTTGATATTGAATGCCGCTTTGGGTTAACCGTAAAGCATAATCTTTTTGTTCAAGTGTACCTACTATCTCCAATAAGCTTTTTTGTTATGCTTTCGTTATAACCGGGTTTGACTTGAACATGACGAATATACTTAATCGGATTCATTTTATTCGGATATATTCTATTTCGAGTTCAGGCAACACTCCCCGATTCACACCGCACAATTCGAGCTGAACATCAAACGGCTATAAAAATGCCTGTCTGAAAAAGTTTTCAGACAGGCATAGCTCTTAACAAGCATGCTTAATAAACATCCCGTTGGTAGCGCTTGTTTTCGCGCATTTCGTTCAGATAATCTTCCGCATCATCACTGCTCATTTTGCCTTGTGCTGCAATGATACCGAGTAATGTATTTTCCACATCACGCGCCATACGGGTGGCATCACCGCACACATAAACGTGCGCACCCTGCTGCAACCATGCCCACACTTCGGCTGCCGCCTCGGCAAGTTTGTGTTGGACATATACTTTTTCTTTGCCCTGACGGCTCCATGCAAGGTCAGCGCGTGTCAACAAGCCTGCTTTGCGGTATTGCAACCATTCGGCTTGGTAAAGAAAATCGTCGGTAAATTTTTGGTTGCCGAACACCAGCCAGTTTTTACCGCTGTCGCCATTGGCTTCCCGCTGCTGCATAAAGGCGCGGAAAGGGGCGATACCTGTACCCGCGCCAATCATAATGATGGGGGTATTGCCGTCTTCAGGCAGGCGGAAAAGTTTATTGGGTTCAACAAACACACGAACACTGCCGCCCTCTTCCAAACGGCTACCGAGCCAACCCGAAGCCGCACCGGTGTAGCTGTTACCGTGGTGATCAAAGCGCACGACGCCGACCGTAAGATGCACTTCTTCACCCACCTCTTCTTGTGAAGAAGCAATCGAATAAAGGCGCGGCGTTTGCGCACGAAACAGCCCGAACAGGGTTTGCGCATCACAGGCGTGGGGATAGGCAGCCAGCACGCCCACCGGTGGCGTGAGGGCGATATAGCTGTTGAGCGCTTCGTTTTCTTCTACGATGCGTTTGAGTTCTTCCGATCCGCACAGCACGGCGTATTGCTGCAAGAATTGGGGGGTCGTTTGAGTAATATCCAGATCGTGCAGCAAGGCAGTTCGGATGTCTGTGAGGCTGCCGTCGGCTTTTTGTACGGTTTCGCTGCCGTTCAAACCACTGTGTCGCAGAATTTCGGCAACCAAGTTTTCATCGTTGAGCGGCCAGATGCCTAAAGCATCTCCGACTTGATAACCGATACCCGATCCGGCCAAGTCTATTTCAATATGCGCCACATGTTTTTCAGCTTGGCGCGCCGTAATTTTCTGGCGCGCAGACAACACCGCGGTAAAAGGCTGCTCTTTGCTGTAATGCAAACCCTCGGGCCGGCTATTCGTTACCGGTGCGGCAGCGGCTGCCGGCGAACCGCCTGCCGCAAGCTCGGCCACCCGGACGGCGGTTTTCGCCACCCATTCCGCGGCGGCGGCCTGGTAATCAAGGTCGCACACACCTAAATCACCGATGCGCATACCGCCATGTTTGGCCAGTGCCGCATCGAAATCTTTACCGGCTTGGCAAAAATCGGGATAGCTGCTGTCGCCCAGCCCCAATACAGCAAAGCTAACTTTGCTCAAATCGGGTGCTTTTTTACCGGTAAGCAGCTTGTAAAGCGGCACGGCCTCCTCCGGAGGTTCGCCCTCCCCTTGGGTAGAAGTTACCAACAATAAAATGTCTTCTGCGGCGATTTGCTTGGTTTTATAATCGGCGGCGGCGGTAAGTTTGGCATTGACACCTGCGGTTTCCAGCTTAATCAGCAGCTCTTCGGCCACTTTTCGCGCATTGCCGGTTTGCGAAGCGGAAAGAATGGTTACGGTGCGCACCGTCTGCGGTTCGGCTTGAAGAGGAAGCGCAAGCGGAGCGGTGCCTGATTCTGTGCCCTGGCTTTTGGCCCAGGCATAGCCCGATAAAAAGGCCAACTGTTGCGGAGACAAAGCGGCTAATCGGTCAAGCAGTTCGGAAGGAATGGGGGGCATAACGGTTCCTTGGTATGTTTTTTTCTGGTTATCGGCCTGTGTATGGATTTTCATTTTGTTGAATACGGCAAACGGGATTCAGATTTCAAATGAATCTGAAGCATCGCCGCCCCTTATCATACCGGCCGCCACAGTATGGTTGGTGGCTTCGTCTATCAAAATAAATGCGCCTGTTGCGGCGTTTTCGGCATAAGTGCCGGTGTTGAGCGGCTGCTGGGTTTTCAGGCTGACGCTTCCAATGTCGTTGAGGTTGAGCGTGTCTGCCGCCTGAACTCGGCTCAATGTATTGACATCCCACACATAAGCGATTTCGCTGATTTTCACCGCTGTAGTTTGCGTACTTTGCTTTAACAGGTATTTGCGGCGCAGGTTGAGCGGAGCTTCATCAAACCAGCATAATGCAGCCTGAAAATTTTGCTCGGACTTGATCGGGCTGTCGGCGGCAACGATGCTGTCGCCCCGGGAAATGTCAATATCGGTATCCAGCGTAACGGTAAGCACTTCGCCGGTTTGCGCGCTGCCGGCTTTGCCGTTTGCTCCGTAAATTTCTGCAATGCGTGCGGTTTTCCCACCGGGCAGCACTTTGACTGCATCGCCCACGTTCAAACCGCCCGCTTCAAGGCGGCCTTGATAGCCGCGGAAATCGTCGCTGCTGCTGCCGTCTTGCCGGGCAACGCGCTGCACGGGAAAGTGTGCAGGCAGTTTTTCCGCACGTTTGCGCACTACCGGCAGCGTTTCCAGCAAGGGCAGCAGCGGCAGGCCGGTGTACCAAGGGGTGTGCTTGCTGGCTTGGACAATATTGTCGCCGTTGAGCGCGCTGATGGGCAGGAAATGGATTTGTGCAGTCAGGCCTATCCGTTCAGCCAGCTTCCGGTAAGCCCGGTTAATGGCTTGGTATTTTTCGGCATCAAAACCCAGCAGATCCAGTTTGTTGACCGCTACGATCACGCTCGAGCAACCGAGCAATTTCAAAATGGCACTGTGGCGTTTGGTTTGCGGCAACAGGGCAGGCTCCTCTCCGCTAAAATCGACACGGGTCGCATCCACCAACACAATGGCTGCGTCGGCGGTGGAAGCACCGGTTACCATATTGCGGGTGTACTGCTCATGGCCGGGCGTATCGGCAATGATGAATTTACGCTTGGGTGTGGAAAAGTAGCGGTAGGCAACATCGATGGTAATGCCTTGTTCGCGTTCGGCGGCCAAGCCGTCGGTGAGGCTGGCGAAATCAGGTGTTTGACCGTTTTGCACGGCATGGTCGAGCTTTGCAAACTGATCGGTAAGTAGGGTTTTGCTGTCGTAGAGCAGGCGGCCGATTAAGGTTGATTTACCGTCGTCAACGCTGCCGGCAGTAATAAAACGCAAAAGCGGTGTGGTGGTTTCATTCATGATTGAATCCTTTGTTTTGCTGCTGTTCGTTTGTGGCATTGATTTCATGATGCCTGTCTGAAACTTTTTTCAGACAGGCATTTTTACCGGTTCAAGCCGCCCAAAAATCGCGTGGCGCATCCAGCACAGGTTTCACGATGCCGGTGCGCACGGCAAAGTCGCCAAAGCCTTCGTTATTCAGACGGCCTTTTGCCCATTCGCCCAGCCAGCCGTCGATGATGTCCAAAATTTCCGGCTCGGTGATGTTTTCTTTAAACAGGCGCGGAATGCGCGTGCCTTCGCGGTTGCCGCCGGTGTAGAGGTTGTAGCGGCCTACCGCTTTGCCGACCAAGCCGATTTCGGCAATCATGGCGCGGCCGCAGCCGTTGGGGCAGCCGGTGATGCGCAGCACGATATGTTCTTGCTGCAAGCCGTGTTTGGCAAACAGCGCGTCCAGCTTGTCGGTGAACTGCGGCAGGAAGCGTTCGGCTTCGGCCATCGCCAGCGGGCAGGTCGGCAGCGACACGCAGGCCATGCTGTGTTCGCGCTGCGGGGTAACGGCATCGCTGATTAAGCCGTGTTCGCGGGCAATGGCTTCGATTTTGGCTTTATCGCGCGGGGCAATGTTGGCCACGATCAGGTTTTGGTTGGCGGTGAGGCGGAAGTCGCCTTTGTGGACTTTGGCGATTTCGCGCATACCGGTTTTCAGCGGCCTGCCGGGGTAATCGAGCAGGCGGCCGTTTTCGATAAACAGGGTGAGATGCCATTTTTTGTCTTCGCCCTGTACCCAGCCGATGCGGTCGCCGCGCGAGGTAAATTCATACGGGCGCACGGGTTCGAACTTCGCGCCCATGCGGTTTTCCACTTCTTCGATAAACACGTCCACGCCCACGCGCTCGAGCGTGTAGCGGGTTTTGGCGTTTTTGCGGTCGCTGCGGTTGCCCCAGTCGCGCTGCACGGAAACCACGGCGGCGGCGGCATCGAGCGTTTTTTCCAGCGGCACGAAGCCGAATTCTTTGGCGGTGTTGGGATAGGTTTTGGTGTTGCCGTGTTCCATCGACAAGCCGCCGCCCACCAATACGTTGAAGCCGACCAGTTTGCCGTTTTCGCCGATGGCCACGAAGTTCAAATCGTTGGCATGCAAATCGACATCGTTGTGCGGCGGAATCACGACGGTGGTTTTGAACTTGCGCGGCAGGTAGTTTTTGCCGAGCACGGGTTCGGTGGCATCACCGCTTTTCACTGCGTCTTTCAGCGGAGCCGGTTCGGTGGTTTCGGTGGATTCGACTTTTTCGCCGTCCAGCCAGATTTCGGCATAGGCGCGGGTTTTCGGCAGCAGGTGCTCGCTGATTTTTTTCGCCCATTCGTAGGCTTCTTTGTGCAGCCCGCTTTCAACGGGATTGCTGGTACACAACACATTGCGGTTCACGTCGCCGGCGGTGGCAATGGAATCCAAACCGAGCTTGTGCAGCCATTGGTGCATGGGTTTGATGTTTTCTTTGAGCACGCCGTGAAATTGGAAGGTTTGGCGGTTGGTGAGGCGGATGGAGCCGTAAAGGGTGTGGTCGGTGGCGAATTCGTCGATGCCCAGCCATTGCGCGGGCTGGATGATGCCGCCGGGCAAACGGCAGCGCAGCATCACGTTTTTCAGCGGCTCCAGTTTCTGCTCGACACGCTCGGCGCGGATGTCGCGGTCGTCCTGCTCATACATGCCGTGAAAGCGGATCAGCTGGAAATTGTCGCCGTTGAAGCCTCCGGTGAGGCCGTCTGAAAGGTCGTTTTTAATCGTGCCTTCGAGATAGCGGCTTTGGTCTTTCAAGCGTTCGTTGTCGGCAAGCGGCGCGTCGGGGAGTTTGGCACGCGGGTCGGTGGTGGTCATATGGTTGTCTTTCTTTTAAAGTTGGCTTGAACGGCAATACTTTATTGAAGCGGCTTCAAAAAAGGAAAGAATGGTTTGTTTTAATTTAAGATGATTTTGTTATATGAATGCCTCTGAAACGTTCGGCATCAAGCGCAAAGCCGGCTGCTTTTGGAAACGCTTTTTCAGACAGGCATTGTCGGCATCGGCTTGCCGGTTCTAAAAATAGCCTGCTTTTTTGCGCTCTTCCATGGCCGCTTCGGAAACGCGGTCGTCCATGCGGGTGGCGCTGCGTTCGGAAAGGGTGGTGGCGGCGGTTTCGGCGATGATGTCTTCCGGTGTGGAGGCGGTGCTGGCTACGGGGCAGGTGCAGGAAATGTCGCCGACGGTGCGGAAGCGCACGCTGCGCACTTGCGCGGTTTCGCCGTCGCGCTTGGGTGTGAGCGGGGTAACGGGCACGAGCAGTCCGCTGCGTTCCACCACTTCGCGCTCGTGGGCGTAGTAAATCGGCGGCAGAGCGAGGTTTTCGCGGGCGATGTATTGCCAGATGTCGAGTTCCGTCCAGTTGGAAATGGGGAACACGCGCATGTTTTCGCCGAGGAAGAGGCGGGTGTTGTAGAGGCTCCAGAGTTCGGGGCGTTGGTTTTTCGGGTCCCATTGGCCGAATTCGTCGCGGAAGGAAAAAATGCGTTCTTTGGCGCGGGCTTTTTCTTCGTCGCGCCGTGCGCCGCCCATCAGTGCGTCGAAACCTTGTTCTTCAATGGTTTCGACGAGGGTAACGGCTTGGGCGGCATTGCGCGAGTCGTTTTCGCGGCGCAAAACCACTGTGCCGCGCTTGATGGAATCTTCCACGCTGCCCACCACCAGCTCCACGCCGGTGCGGGCGACGGTTTGGTCGCGGAATGCAATCACTTCGGGATAGTTGTGGCCGGTATCGACGTGCAGCAGTTTGAACGGCAACTTGAGCGGCCGGCCTTCGATTTGGAAGGCTTTGACGGCCAGCGCGAGCAGCACCACGGAATCTTTGCCGCCGGAAAACAGCAGCGCGGGGTTTTTCGCTTCGGCAATCACTTCGCGGATGATGTAGACGGATTCGGCTTCAAGCCAGTTGAGGTGGTGGTTTTGAATGGAAGTTTGCATATGGTTTGCCTTATGGAGTAGAGGGTTTACGGGGCGGAATCCGGCTTTCATCAAAAGCGCGGGAATGCCTGTCTGAAATCTATTTATGCAGGCCGCATTCTTTACTGTCTTGACTTTCCCACCACCAGCGGCCGGCTCGGATGTCTTCGCCGATGCGCACGGGGCGGGTACAGGGTTCGCAACCTATGCTGGGATAGCCTTGTTCGTAAAGAGGGTTGTAGGGCACTTGGTGCCGAAGAATGTAAGCCCACACTTCCGCTTCGCTCCAATCGTAAATCGGGTTGTATTTTAGGATGCCGCGTGCATGGTCTTCTTCGACAAACGGCAGCTCGGTACGTGTTACGGATTGCCCGCGTCTTTGTCCGGTAAGCCAGGCATCGGCATCGGCCAAGGCTTTGTTGAGGGGCTCTACTTTGCGGATATGACAACATGTTTTGCGCAATTCGACGCTTTCGTAAAATGCGTTTGGCCCGTTTTCCAAAGTGTATGCCTCTACTGCTTCGGCTTCCGGTGTATATAGCCTGAAGGTAAGCTTGGGATAATGTGTACCGACGTTACCGGCCAAAGCTAAAGTTTCGGCATTGAGCCTGCCCGTGTTCAAAGTAAACACTTCGACACCGGCTTCCATCTTGGCCAATACGTCGGTAATCACCATATCTTCCACGGCAAGACTGCTGGCAAACTTCGCTTTTTGATGTCGCGACACAATCAGATCCAGCCTCTGTTGCAGCACGTCCGTTTTTTCAGACAGGCATTCGGTTACGGTTGCCGACACTACGGGAATGCGCCACAGTTGCGGCTTGACATACAGTTCTGTTTGCATGACTGACTCCTCAACCTGCCTTCGGCAAGGCTTGTTCTTCCGGAGCCTGCCACAATGCGTTTCGGGTATCGACAAATTGCTGCGGCTTACCCCCGAACCATGCCAAATCGCTGCCCAACCCTGCTGTTTCGCCGATTACCAACAAGGCCGGAGAAAGCGCTTGGGCGGCCAAAGCGGCCAAATCGTTCAACTTGCCGGAAAAAACCTGCTGGTCGGGCAAGGTTCCTTTGCTGATTACGGCAACCGGCGTGTCTGCGCTCCTGCCGTGGGCAATCAGATTGGTTTGCAATTCGGCGGCCTTAATCGTGCCCATATAAACCACCAGCGTTTGGTTGCTTTGTGCAATGGTTTGCCATCCCAAGTCATCACTGCCGGCGCGGCAATGGCCGGTAATGAACATCGCCGTTTGCGCATGGTCGCGGTGCGTAAGCGGAATACCGGCATAAGCGGTGGCACCCAAAGCCGCGGTGATTCCGGGCACCACTTCAAACGCAATCCCCTCGGCTTTCAACGCTTCCAATTCCTCCCCGCCGCGGCCGAACACAAAAGGATCACCGCCTTTCAAACGCACGACGCGTTTGCCTTTTTTCGCATAATCGACCAACAAACGGTTGGTTGCCTCCTGCATGACGCTGTGCTTGCCGGCGCGCTTACCGACAAACACTTTTTCCGCATCGCGGCGGATAAGCTCCAACACTTGATCAGAAACCAAAGCATCGTATAACACCACATCGGCCTGCTGGATGCGCTGCAAGCCTTTGAGCGTGAGCAATCCCGCATCTCCCGGGCCTGCGCCCACAAGAGACACTTCTCCCGAGCCTGTTTGCGCACCGTTTAACTGCTGCGACAAAAACTCTTCGGCAGCAGATGTTTGGCGGCTTTCGCTCAACCGTAAAAATGCAGGATGTGTAAATAAGGTTTCCCAAAATCGGCGGCGCTGTGCAATGGAAGGCAGCTTGGCTTTTACGCGCTCGCGCCAGCGGGCGGCGGTTTCCGCCATCGCACCCAGGTTTTGCGGCAACAGCGCTTCCAATTTTTCGCGCAGCAGGCGTGCCAAAACAGGCGCGGTTCCGCCGCTGGAAATGGCAATTTGAATAGGGTTGCGATTGATGATGGAAGGAAAGATAAACGAGCAGGCATCGCGCTCGTCCACCACATTCGCCCAAATTCGGCGGCTTTCGGCGGCTTCGGATACCTGCCGGTTAAGCTCGTGGTTATCGGTGGCGGCAATCACCAGCCAAACGGCATCCAGCCGGCTTGGTTGAAACTTGGTGTCCAGCCATTCGATTTGCCGCTGCCCGGCCAGCTCCGCCAAAGCGGGATTAAGCTTTTCGGCCACCAGCCCGACTTTGGCACCGGCTTTGAGCAACATTTCCACTTTGCGCTCCGCAACGGCTCCGCCGCCCACAACCAAAACATGCCGGCCGGTTAAATCTGCGAATAAAGGTAGGTAATTCATTTTGCTTTCCACTCTGAAACCGAGCCCCAATCATAAGCGAGGGGCCGGTTGCAGCGGAAAGACTTATTTATACCTAAGATAGAATGAAAAATTATATAAACCCGAAACGGAACGGCTCGAAAACACCCGCCGCCAAATCAAATGCCTGTCTGAAAACTTTTTCAGACAGGCATTCTTACCATACAGGTCAAACCAAAACGTGCCGCCGCTAAGCTTTACCCGCGCAGCTTCCAGCCGGAGCGCAACACCAAAAACGCCAGCACCGAAACGCCCAACGAAAACCCGCCCACCACGGCAAGCGAGAGCCACGGCGAGGCATCGCTCACACCGAAGAAGCCGTAGCGGAAGCCGTCTATCATATAAAACACAGGGTTCGCATGGCTAACCACTTGCCAGAACACTGGCAAGCTTTGGATGGAATAAAACACGCCCGAAAGAAAGGTAAGCGGCATAATCAGAAAGTTTTGAAACGCAGCAAGCTGGTCGAACTTCTCCGCCCAGATACCCGCCAGCAAGCCCAGAGACGCCATAAAGAGGCAGCCTAAAAATGCAAACGCCAACACAAAGCCGATATGGTACGGCAGCGGTAAGCCGAACCACGCAGTAGCAGCCACCACGCCTATGCCTACCAACAGCCCGCGGAAAATACCCGCCAGCACATAGGCCGAGAAAAACGCGGCATTGGAAATCGGCGGCAGCAAGATAAACACCAAATTGCCGGTAATGCGCGACTGAATCAGGCTGGATGCGCTGTTGGCAAACGCATTCTGCATCATGCTCATCATGGCAAGGCCTGGGATCAGAAACGCATTGTAAGGCACGCCGGGCAAAGCTTCGGCGTGTTTGCCGATGGCTTGTGCAAAAATCAGTTGGTACAGCAGCGCAGTAAGAATCGGCGCACCCAGCGTTTGCAGCCAAACTTTGGTAAAACGCATCACCTCTTTGCGCAGCAAGGTGGGGAAGCCCGTCATATTGATATTCATTGCCCGCTCCCTGTCAGTTTGGTAAACACCTGCTCCAAATCTTTTTCCAACACGCTCATGTGAATCATGCGGATACCTGCCGTTTTCAGGAAAATCAACACATCGGCCAACTCGGCATAATCGGCCAGCTTCAACACATATTTCAAACCGTCTGCCAGCTCGATTTTGCCGGTCAACGCTTCGGGCAAGGTTGCATCGAGCAGCATTTCCACGCGCACGCCTTTTTCATCTTGCAGCAGGTTTTCGGTTTTATCCAGCGCCACCAGCTCTCCCTGCTTCATCACGGCAATCCGGTGGCAGTTTTCTTCCGCCTCTTCCAGATAATGCGTGGTGAGGATAATCGTGTGGCCTTTCCGGTTGAGGCTGCGCATGAATGACCACAAACTTTGGCGCAACTCCACATCCACGCCTGCGGTAGGCTCGTCCAACACAATCACCGGCGGGCGGTGCACCAGAGCCTGCGCCACCATCAAACGCCGCTTCATGCCGCCGGAAAGGCGGCGTGTATTGGTGTTGGCTTTGTCTTGCAAGCCGAGGTTGAAGAGGATTTCATCTATCCATTTATCATTCTTTTTAATGCCGAAATAGCCCGATTGAAAACGCAAAGCCTCCCGAACGGTAAAAAACGGGTCGTACACCAATTCCTGCGGTACCACGCCCAGATTCATACGCGATTCGCGCGATTGTTTGGCCACATCGAAACCCATCACGGAAATTTCACCCGAGGTAAGGCGGTTTAAGCCTGCCATAGCGGAAATCAAGGTGGTTTTGCCTGCCCCGTTGGGCCCGAGCAGTGCAAAAAATTCACCTTGCTGCACATCAAAGCTCACGTCTTTCAGCGCAGTGAAGCCGTTGGCATAAGTTTTGCACGCACGGCTGATATATAGAGCGGTCATGGTTGTGTCTGGTTTATTTATAGAAAAGGGGAATTATAACGCGTCGGCAAACTGAATGCCTGTCTGAAACGCTTCGCCTTGTTAAGCTTTGCTTTTCAGACAGGCATGTCAATAAACTTAAAAAATAGCATATTCGTCATACTCGGGCTTGACCCGAGTATCTTATTGTTTCGACAACCTCTATGAGATACTCGGGTCAAGCCCGAGTATGACGTGCACTTTTTCTTAATTTGATTGACTATAGCAAAGAAATTTATCGCTCATTACGATTCCGCCATAACCATTAAATATGCCTGTCTGAAAACATTTTCAGACAAGCATATTTAATTGAATACATGCAATGATTGAAATCAGAAGCTGTAATTCACACGGGCAGTAAAAGCGCGTGGCGAGCCGGGCATATCATTGGCGCGCCAGTATTGATGGTTAAACAGATTGTATGCCGCCAATGTGAAATTCCAATTTTTGTGGTTGTAGCCGACCAGTGCATCGGTGCGTACAAAACCGGGAACAGGCTGGTATTCATCGTTGCGGTTGTAATAATAACGCTTACCCGTGCCGGTAAAGCCCACTTCACCATAAAGCTTTTCGTTAGGCATATAACGCACAAACAGATTGCCTTGAATATTGCTGGTGTTGTTCAAATGGCGGCCTGAGGCTTGCGGTTTGGAATGATCTTCCCGGATTTTCGCACTCATCACACCCAGCGAGCCGCGCAGATACCATTGCGGCGCGATTCTGCCCAATGCGCTCAACTCAATACCTTGCGAACGTTCGTTTTTGGCTGTCGATGCCGGAGCGGAATGAATTGGCTTTGCCGTATTCTGCGTTTAAGCGTATGGCAACGTTGTCGTTGATGACTTGGTTGATATCCGCATTGATACTGCGGTTGGCCCATGAGCCGTAGGCAATGCCGACGGTGCGGTTGGGCTGGAAGTTGGCGTATTTGCTGACCATATTAATCACGCCGCCGCCGTTACCGCGACCATAAAGCACGGAATTGGGGCCTTTAACGATTTCCACCCGCTCTATATTGGCGGTGCTGCGGCGCACTTGCCCGCTTTCCCGCACACCGTCACGATAAATATCGTTGGCATCGGCTTCAAACCCGCGGATAAACAGGCTCTCGCCGCGCATGTCGTAAGTTGCGTCGATGCCGGCATTACCTTCAAGAATCGAGCTTAAATCGTTGGTGCCGTAATTTTTATTTTTCTGGATGTTGAGGATATCAATGGTTTGCGGAATTTCTTTGGTTGTCAGCCCGTTTCGCGTGGCTGTGGCCTCGTCATAGTTGAGGTAACCTTTAAGGGTGTGGGTATCCGCCTGACTTTCAATCGTTACGGTCGGTACGGTAGCAACGTAATCTGATGACTGGCCGGTATTATCCGCATAAGCCTGACTGGCAGAAAAAATGCCTGCTACCAGCAGGGCAAGGGATTTGGTTTTCATGAGCGTTCTCTGATATCAAAATTTTAAATCAAATATATAATTATATTTAAAAATGAAAGGTAATGTAAATTATTTTGATAATCTATATCGTTTATTGAGCAGAGAAACTTTCAGAATGCTCGTCTTTCCATTATTATGCTGCCTATATAAAAACAGGACACTTTTTCCCATGCTAAGAAAAACCGCTTTGATTTTGTTTTTGGCTGCGGCTTTACCTGCTTCGGCCGAAACGTTAAAACATACGCTGCCCAACGGCATGAAAGTCATTATTAAAGAAGACAGGCGCGCGCCGGTAGCGGTGTCGCGCCTTTGGTATAAAGTGGGCAGCCTGGACGAACAGCCGGGCAAAACCGGCTTGAGCCATGCGCTTGAACACATGATGTTTAAAGGCACGGCCAAAGTGCCTGCCGGCGAATTTTCGCGCCGCGTAGCGGCTTTGGGCGGACGCGACAATGCTTATACTTCACAGGAAAACACGGTGTATGTAACCGACCTTGCGGTGAAAAATCTGCCGCAAGTGCTGGAAATGGAAGCCGACCGCATGGCCAATCTGAATTTCAGCAATAAAGATTTTGATAATGAAATGAAGGTTATCCGTGAAGAGCGGCGCATGCGTTCGGAAGATGATCCCTCAGGCAAGCTTTGGGAGCATCTCATGCTCAATGCCTATGAAAATCCGGCCGTCCGCGCGCCGGTTATCGGCTACATGGCCGACTTGGACAAACTCAAAGCAGAAGATTTGCGCAGCTGGTACCGAAGCTGGTATGCGCCCAATAATGCCACGTTGGTCATTGTGGGCGATGTAAACGCCAAGCAAACGCTGGGCACGGTGGAAAAACTGTTTGGTGCCATTCCTTCGCGTGCACTACCCCAGCGCAACAACCTGCAAGAGCCGCTTGAGCGCGAACCGAAATCCGCCCAAACGCAAGCCATCACAGCCGAGCCGATGTTTATCCTGTCTTACCGCGTACCCGCCCTCAAACAGCTCGACGACACCATGCCTTATGCGCTGGATGTATTGAGCGAAGTGTTGGGCGGCAACAGCTCCAGCCGTTTGGATAAAAACCTGATGCGCGGCAGCCAGAAAGCTGCCGACATCGGTGTGGGCTACGATATGTTCAGCCGCACCCCGTCATCGCTGTTTATGGTTAAAGCCATGCCTTCGTCGGGCACCAGCGTGCAAGAACTGGTCGCTGAAATCCGCCGTGAAATTGCCGATATCGCAGCCAAAGGCGTGAGCAAAGCCGAACTGGCACGTGTGCGCACGCAGATGGAGGCCTCGGAAATTTACAGCAAAGATTCGATGGACGCACAAGCCGGCTTGATTGGTTCTCTGGAAGCCCACGGCTTCAGCTACCAAGATGAAGCCGAGTTGCGCCGCCGCTTGGCAAAAGTAAGCGCACAAGATGTGCAGGCCGCCGCCAAATTGCTGAGCTCCGCGCGCGAAACCCTGATGGTTGTGACGCCGGAGAAAGAAAGCGCGAAATAAAAGGCCGGCTGCCGATCGAATTCACACAGCCAGACAACCCAATATCCCCCATGCCTGTCTGAAAGGCTTTCAGACAGGCATGGTATGAAGAAGGAAAATCATGAAAAAACTCGTTCTTGCCGCTGCATTGGCTACTGCCCTACCCGCATCCGCCATCGACATCCAACGCTGGCACACCGCAGACGGTGCCACCGTATTGTTGGTAGAGCGCCATGAAAATCCGATAGTCGATATTTCCGTAGGCTTCAAGGGCAGCGGCAGCGCGGCTGACCCGCAAGGAAAAAGCGGTACGGCCGAATTTGCAGCCGCACTTTTAATCAACGGCACGAAAAAATTAGACGAAGAAGCGTTCAGAGCCCGCAGCGAAGACTTGGCAATCCATATAGACAGCGCGGCCGATTCGGAAGGCAGCAGCGTAACCATGCGCAGCCTTTCCCGTTCCCAAACGCTGCAGCCCGCGCTCGGCCTTTTGCGGGATTCACTTGCCGCACCGCGCTATGACGGCCACGTGTTCAAACGCATCCAAGAGCAGGCCGTTATCGGCTTGAAGCAGCAATTGAGCAACCCCGACTTTATCGCCTCACGCGCCGCCAGCCGCCTGAATTATTCCGGCCACCCCTATTCCGCAAGCGCCTACCAAACCGAACAAACCCTGCGCGCGATAACGCCGGCCGACATCAAAGCTTTCCACAAAACGCACTACGCCCGCAACAATGCAGTAATATCCATTGTGGGAGATGTGAACAAAAAACAAGCGGATAAGATTGCACGCGAAGTGTTGCGCGATTTACCGGCCAAAACCGCAGCTTCCGCGCCTATCCCGCCGGTCAACCTACGCCCCGCTCAAACCGACAAGCAGCCTTTTGCAGGCAAACAAAGCCAGATTGTGCTGACCATGCCGCTGATTAAGCGTGACGACCCTGATTACTACGCTTTGATTCTCGGCAACTATATTCTCGGCGGCGGCGGTTTCGACAGCAGATTGATGAAAAAACTGCGCGATGAAAAAGGCTATGTGTATGGCGTATCGAGCAGCCTGATGCCGCTGCGCGAATCCGGCCCGTTTGCCATCGTATTCTCCACCGAAAAGGCCAACACCGCCGATGCTCTGGGCACTACCAAACAAGTGCTAGCCGAATTTATTCAAAACGGCCCGACGGCAGCCGAATTGCAGCAGGCAAAAGACAACATCACCGGCAGCTTCCCACTGCGCTTCGATACCAACAGCAAGCTGCTGGGCTATCTGAACGTAATCGGTTTTTACGACCTGCCCACCGATTGGCTTGACCAATACCCGAAAAAAATCGCAGCCTTAAGCGCGGAAGACGTCAAATCCGCCTGGCAACACCGCGTGAAAGCCGGCGATATGAATGTGGTGATTGTGGGAGAATAATGAAATGCCTGTCTGAAAAAGTTTTCAGACAGGCATTCTTAATATCAACCCTTTAATTTAAAAACAATCCTCCGGTACACGAACCCAACCTTCCATAATCACGCGCGCGCTGCGGCTCATCACGGCTTTGGTGGCCGTCCATTTGCCGTTTTGCTGCTCGGCAGCCGCGCCCACACGCAAAGTGCCAGAAGGATGGCCGAACGTCACTTCCTGCCGCTCGCCGCCACCTGCAGCCAAGTTCACCAAAGTGCCGGGAATAGCGGCGGCTGTGGCGATGGCTACGGAAGCCGTGCCCATCATGGCGTGATGCAGTTTGCCCATGCTTAAGGCGCGCACCAGCAAGTCGATATCGCCCGCCGCAACCGGTTTGCCGCTTGAGGAAACATAATCGGCGCTGGGTGCAACAAAGGCGATTTTCGGCGTGTGCGCCCGAGTGGCGGCCTCTGTAACGTCTTTTATCAAGCCCATTTTCAACGCGCCGTATGCACGGATGGTTTCAAATTTTTCCAGCGCAGCAGCATCATTATTGATGTCGTCTTGCAGCTCTTTTCCGGTATAGCCGATGTCGACCGCGTTCACAAACACGGTGGGAATGCCGGAATTAATCAGCGTGGCTTTGAGCACGCCCACACCGGGCACGTCCAGATCGTCAACCAGATTGCCGGTGGGAAACATATCGCCTTCGCCGTCGGCCGGATCGAGAAATTCGATTTGCACTTCCGCGGCAGGAAAGGTTACGCCGTCCAGCTCGAAATCACCGGTCTCCAGCACCTCGCCGTTTTGCATGGGCACATGGGCAATAATGGTTTTGCTGATGTTTTTCTGCCAGATGCGCACGGTGCAGATGCCGTTTTCAGGAATTTTAGCGGGATCAACCAAGCCGTTACTGATGGCAAATGCGCCCACGGCGGCAGTGAGGTTGCCGCAGTTGCCGCTCCAATCTACAAAAGGTTTGTCAATGGAAACTTGGCCGAACAGGTAATCCACATCATGATCGGCGCGGCTGCTTTTGTCGAGAATCACGGCTTTGCTGGTAGACGAGCTGGCGTTGCCCAAGCCGTCGATCTGCTTACCGTAGGGATCCGGGCTGCCAAGTACGCGGAGCAGGATTTTATCGCGCGCTTCGCCCGCTTCCTGAGCCGCTGCCGGCAGATCGCTGCGTTTGAAAAACACGCCTTTGGATGTGCCGCCGCGGTAGTAAACGGCGGGAATTTTGATTTGCATAGTGGGTTTTCTCCTTTGTTTTTCGTTATTAAGCGATTATAGCCGGCTAGGCTAAGGCAAGCTTTGCATCCGCCTTCTTCGGCATTTTAATTGAATAATGGTTTGATTTAACGCAGCATGCGTTTAACCGCACGAAGATTCTAACGAAAAAGCAGATGAAACAAAAGCCTCGGGCAGCAGGCACAAAAATGCCGCGCTTGGCGGCGCGGCAGCTTCATTATAACTTGGGCGTTTCTTTCTGGGGCACGTCCGCTGTGGGCGGCGCATCAGTTACCGGAACCTCGCTTACAGGCTCCTGCTCTACCGGATCCAGCGACGACGCTTCAACCGGCGCCTCAACCGGCACAACCGCGTCGGGCACAGGCTGCTCTGCCGCCACAACCGTTTCCACCGTATCGCTTACCGCTTCCTCTTTCGACAAAGGCGCGCTTTGTGCGGTATACGCCAAATACGCCACCGTCACCGCTTTGTTGCCGCGCAGGTTGAGCTGCTCCTCCAAAGCTTCTTTGCCCATCAGGCTTTGAGCGCCGGTGCTCAAGTGCTGCACCACTTTCTGATAGCTGCGGTTCAATTCGTCTACCGCCTCGGCCGTATCGACAAAATGGCGGTCAACTCTGGCACGATAATCGCCGAATTCGCGCACCAACTGCTCATGCTCCTGCCGCTTGGCTTTGTTATTACGCATTGCCAACCAAGTGACCAACACGCCCAGCAGCAAACCGCATAGCGCGGCCACCACATAATGCTCCACAGGAAGATTATTCATGAATGCTCCTTGAATGGTATGAAGACCGAATGTCTGAGACGGTTTTTATTATATTCGATTTAAACAATAATCCGCTATACTCAATCCTTATATAGCAAATAAACTTTTTTTGATACAAGGCAGCAGCGCCGTAGCAGAAATACAGTTTATTTGCGATAGCTGTGAAACAGGAGTCGGACATGCTCACACCTAAACACTGCGATTTATTCAACTTGCCCTTTTTCCAATTCGCCCAGCTAAAAGAACACCAGCCGGAAACCATCCCGCAAATCAAAGCCGATTACAAAGCCGCATGGCAGGATTGGCGGCACACGATAGAGCAAGTTGCCCGAGAATTGGGCCCGCCGTTTGCACCGCCGCATATCGAACGCTGGTGTAACGGCTGGCAGGTGTGCGCTCATTTTTTTGCTTATTTCAAATATGCCGCCTATCAAAATGACGCCGCCATTTTCTCTGTATTGCTCAACCGCCGCCGCTTAAGCGTAAGCCTCGACTGGCATTGTTACAAAGCCCGCCAATCAACGATTACCCTTGCCGCCTACCAACAATGGCCCAACGCACTCGATTGTGAAACATTCGATAGCTTCGATATTTGGCACGGTGATGACAGCGAATACGCCGATTACCCAACCGTAGCGCAACAAGCCGCAAACGGATTTGAGTTACACTCGGCCGCCGATTTTTTCTGTATCGGCAAACATATTGAACGCAACGATTTGGGGAAAACCGACAGCGTACAATGGATTACCCGACACATTCGCGCCTTACAGCCGCTTTACGAAGCCTGTTTCAAATAACACATGCCTGTCTGAAACCGTCTTTCAGACAGGCATGATGTTGTACCAACCTATTAGATATTTCACCGCATATCATAAAGGCAGCAAAGCGCCTTGATGAAATATGCTTACAGCGATAAGCCTCAAGGCCTCGTTAATTGTCTTTCCGCTCCATCTGCTTTAAACGGTAAAGCCAATCCAACGCTTCGCGCGGGGTAAGTTCGTCAGGATTGAGAGTTTGCAAGGCTTCCAGAGCGGGGTTGGTTGGCGCAGGCGGCGGCTCTTCGTTTTCAGACAGGCATTGGCTGAAAATATCCATCTGCGGGCGGCTGGCGGCAGCTTGGTTCTCCAGCGCTTCCAAATGTTTCTGCGCCGACTTAAGCGCCCGCGCGGGCAAGCCCGCGAGCTTGGCCACGGCGATACCGTAGCTTTTGCTGGCGGGGCCGGGTTCGATGTGGTGCAAAAACACAATGTCCTGCCCTTCTTCCAGCGCGGCAAGGTGCATGTTCACGGCAGTGGCGTGCGCTTCGGGCAGGCGGGTCAGCTCGAAATAATGGGTGGCAAACAGGCTGAAGGATTTGTTTTTCTGAATCAGATGCTCGGCAATGGCTTGGGCGAGTACGAGGCCGTCGAAGGTGGAGGTGCCGCGCCCCACTTCGTCCATCAACACCAGCGATTGCTCGGTGGCATGGTGCAGAATGTAGGCGGTTTCGCTCATTTCCACCATAAAGGTGGAGCGGTTGGAGGCCAAATCGTCGGAAGCGCCGATGCGGGTGAAAATTTGGTCGATGGGGCCGATTTTGGCGGTATCTGCCGGTACGAAGCTGCCTGTGTGGGCCAGCAGGGTTATCAGCGCCACTTGGCGCATATAGGTGGATTTACCGCCCATATTGGGGCCGGTAAGCAGCATCAGGCGGTGTTTGTTGTCGAGACGGGTATGGTTGGCAGTGAAGCGGGGCACTTGCTGCTCCACTACGGGATGGCGGCCGTTTTCGATTTCGATGCACGGATAATCGGTGAATTCGGGGCAGCGGTAGTCCTGCTCGTCGGCCAGGGCGGCGAAGCTGCACAACACATCAAGCGCTGCGGCGGCTTTGGCGGTTTTCTGTAAAAGCGGCAGCTCTGCCTGCAAGTCCGCCAGCAAGGCTTCATACAGTTTTTTCTCCAGCGCAAGGGCGTTGTCTTGCGCGGCCAGCACTTTATCTTCAAAAGTTTTCAATTCGGGCGTGATGAAGCGCTCCACGTTTTTCAGGGTTTGGCGGCGCTGGTAATCGGCGGGCGCCTGTTCGGCTTGAGTTTTGGAAAGTTCTATATAAAAGCCGTGCACGCGGTTGAACTCCACTTTGAGGGTGGATAAACCGGTGCGCTCGCGCTCGCGGGTTTCGAGGGCGAGCAGGAATTCGTCACCGTGGGTTTGGATGTGGCGCAATTCGTCGAGCTCGGCGTTAAAACCTTGATTTATCACGCCGCCGTCGCGCAGCCACACCGCCGGCTCGGGCAAAATCGCGGCCTGCAACCGCTCTGCCACGGCCACGCCTTCGGGAAAGATATTTTGCAGGGTTTGCAGCAGGACGGCTGTATCGGGAAGGTGGATGTCGGCCAATGCAAACAAGCTGTCGCGCAAGCCGGAGAGGTCGCGCGGGCGGGCGGAACCGACGGCGATGCGGGCAGCGATGCGTTCAATATCAGCAATGTTTTTCAGACAGGCATGGATATGGCTCTGTGCGTTTTGCAAGGCGGACACGGCCTGCTGGCGCGCAGTGATGTGCTGGCGGTTACGCAGCGGATGATGCAACCATTGGGCGAGCAGGCGGCTACCCATGTGGGTGGCGCACCGGTCGAGCACGGAAAACAGGGTGGGCGATTTTTTACCGCTGAGTGTGTGGGTGATTTCGAGGTTGCGGCGGGTAGCGGCGTCCATGCCGATGTATTGCTGTTCGGTTTCGAGGCTGAGGCTGTCGAGATGTTTGGGCAGTTGCGATTGGGTAAGCTGGATGTAGTTGAGCAAGGCGCCGGCGGCTCCGATGGCTGCGGCATGTTGCTCGATGTCGAGGCCGAAGCCGAGCAAATCCTGGCTGCCGAAATAGCGGGTAAGCAAGTCGAAGCCGCTGTCGGCGGCAAACTGCCAATGGTTGAGCCGGGTAATATTGGCATTGGGCAGCTTGATTTCAGGCGCATTTTTGGCATCCGGCAACAGGATTTCGGCAGCCTGCAGGCGGGCGAGTTCGTCGGTGAGTTTGCCCGCTTCGGTAAGCTTGGTTTTGAACTCGCCGCTTTGCAGGGAAGCCCACGCCAGACCGATGTGTTTTTTACCCACGCACACGGCTACGATGCGGTTGGTTTCTTTGTCTTCCAGCAGGGCGGAATCAGTGAGCGTGCCGGGTGTAACGATACGCACTACTTTCCTCTCCACCGGCCCTTTGCCGGCGCCCACTTCGCCCACCTGCTCGCAAATCGCCACGCTTTTGCCCATTTTCACCAGACGGGCGAGATATTGTTCCGCGGCATGATAAGGCACGCCGGCCATTTTGATGGGTTCACCATTGATCTGGCCGCGGGTGGTGAGCGTGATGTCGAGCAGCTTGGCCGCTTCTACCGCATCATCAAAAAAAAGCTCGTAAAAGTCACCCATGCGGTAAAACACGAGTTTATCTTGATGCGCTTCTTTGATGCCGAGATATTGCTGCATCATGGGGGAAACGGTGGGTTTGCTCATGGAAACGGCCTATTGGGGGAAAAGAAACGGTATTTTAGCAAAATGAATAATGCCTGTCTGAAAAGGCTTTTCAGACAGGCATTGGGGCAACAGCGGTTTAGTCGGCAATAATGTCGAAATTACTGTCTTTAAACTGCGTGGTCGGCACATTGACAATCAGCGGGTCGACTTTGCCGATGGCTTTTTCGTCTTTGCCCGGATAGTCGAGTTTGTGCAGAAAGTAGCGGATACAGTTTAAACGGGCACGTTTTTTATCGTCGGATTTGATAATTGTCCACGGTGCGTCGCCGGTGTGGGTGTGGAAGAACATAGCGTTTTTCGCATCGGTGTATTCATCCCAACGGTCGAGTGATTGGATATCGACAGGCGAGAGTTTCCAGTGTTTCAACGGATCATCACGGCGGGAAATAAAGCGGCGCAGCTGCTCTTCACGGCTCACGGAGAACCAGAATTTAAACAGATGAATGCCGCTGGCAACCAGCATACGTTCGAATTCGGGCGTTTGGCGCATGAAGAGCAGATATTCGTGCGGCTCGCAAAAGCCCATCACACGCTCAACGCCTGCACGGTTATACCAAGAGCGGTCGAAAAATACGATTTCGCCGGCGGTTGGCAGGTTTTGGATATAGCGTTGGAAATACCATTGGCCGCGCTCGCTTTCGGAAGGTTTTTCCAAAGCCACTACGCGTGCGCCGCGCGGATTGAGATGCTCCATATAACGCTTGATGGTGCCGCCTTTGCCGGCTGCGTCGCGGCCTTCAAACAGGCCCACGATTTTTTGGCCGCTTTCTTTAACCCAGCTTTGTACTTTCAAAAGCTCGATTTGCAGCATTTTTTTCTCTTTTTCATACACACGGCGGCTCATACGTGTGCGGTAGGGGTAGCTTTCAGGAAGCGGCGCGCTGCTTGAATCTTCATCTGATTTTCTGCCTTTGTGCTGCAACACGGCCTGTTCGAAAATCTGCAGGCGGTCTTTTTCCTCTCCCAATTCTACTTTTTGGAATGGTTCCAATTGATGGTTCTTCATACTTTTCCTTTTTTCTTTCTTTAAAAAATTTTTACTCTTATTATACGCCATTCGGGTTAAGTAAATATAGTGGGATGTAGCACTTTGTAGTAAGCCCCCGGCTTTTTTTGACGAGGGTAAAATATTGCAGGAAGCTTTTGTTCTGCCTGAATTTCACAGCTTCAGACAGGCCTGTTTCACGGCTGAAACCGGCCGCCTTTGATTTGGATGTCGCGCAGCCCGATTCTGCCCGCCAGGCTGTGGTTGCGCAGCGCGTGGGTTAGCGCCACGGCCAAGCCGTCGGCAGCATCGGATTGCGGTGTGCCGGAAAGCCCCAACATCTGCACAACCATATGCTGCACCTGCTCTTTGGCGGCCTTGCCCTTGCCGACCACCGCCTGCTTCACTTGCAGCGCCGTGTATTCATATACAGGCAGCCCGCGCATGACCAAAGCGGCCACAGCGGCACCTCTGGCCTGACCGAGCATCAGCGTAGCCGCAGGGTTCACGTTGACAAACACCTGCTCCACCGCGGCTTGATTGGGGCGGTACACTTCAATGATTTCGTTGAGATGTTCGACAATCACACCGATGCGGCCGGCCAATTCGTCGTTTGGAATGGTTTTGATGCAGCCGGAAGCCACATAAATATGCTCGCGGCCAATGATGTCGATGATGCCGAAGCCGGTGGTGCGGCTGCCGGGATCAAGGCCGAGGATGCGGACAGGATGGGTCATTATCAGTTAAATGAAGTAAATAAAGAAATAATATAAGACGATGTATTTGATTAAGCTTATTTCGAAGCATTCGGTTACACCAGCAACCAATTAACCGCCGCCCCGCCGACAAGCAGCCACACAAACACATACAGCCCCAGCTTAAACGGCAATATGCCCACTTTACTGATTGTGCTCGCTCGGGTTGTTAAGCCTAATGCCGCCATGGCCATTGCCAGCAAAAAGTCATCCAAATGGATAATCCGGCGCACCCACGGCGAGAAGTGTTCGGGCAATAAGGAGTTAAGCCCGGCCACGGCGATAAAGCCCACGGCAAACCAAGGGATGTTTATTTTATTCTGTAGATGATTCGGCTGACTCTTCCTCCTTGCCGACACATAAGACAAAACCAGCAAAAACGGAGCCAGCAACATAACCCGAACCATCTTGGTAATCACCGCCGTGTTGGCTGTTTCCGGGCTGATGGAGCCGCCAACAGCCACCACTTGCGCCACTTCGTGCACAGTCGAACCGGTATAAACACCAAATTGCGCAGCATCAAAAGGCAATATATGCAATGAATACAGCACAGGATACACAATCATAGCAAGCGAGCCGAACACCACCACTGTCACGACCGCCACCGCCACTTTATAAGGCTCTGCTTTTAACACAGATTCCGTTGCCAACACTGCCGCGGCACCACAAATGGCCGCCCCGGAGCCGATTAAAACAGAAGTGTCCCGGTCAATGCCGAACACCCGCCTGCCCAACCACACAGCCAGCAAAAAAGTCGAAACCACCATAATGGCATCAATCAGCAATGCACTCCATCCGACTTGCGCCAAATCGTGAATCGTCAGTTTAAAACCATACAGCACAATGGCCGTGCGTAAAATCTGCTTTTGTGCAAACCGGGTACCGTCATTAAAATATTGCTCGAAATGCGGGTAAAAACTGTTACCCAGCAACAAGCCCGCCATAATCGCAACCAACAGCGGGCTAACAGCTTTCCCCAGCATAGGAGCCGACACAACGGATAAGCCGGCCAAGCCTGCGCACAGCAGCAAGCCTTGCAGGAAAGAAGCCTTTTGACAGGGAAAAAACATCATCATACTCCTCGACAGAGCCCGATATTATTGTAGAGTAATTGCTGAGGAACGGTTAGTTTATCCGCAAATAAAACGCCTGTCTGAAAAAGCGGGCGGCCACCTTGCTGACATATTGTTTTCAGACAGGCATTACTTATATCTATAGGCTGTGAAACACATATTCCATACAAACGGAAATATTAAACTTCATAGCCATAAGCAAGAAAATAAGCATTCGATTACAATCCAACATGTAAAATACCAAACATAAATTGTTAACCTGTATTAAAATGCGCGCGTTAGCAAATTATGCGCCTCAAATACTTCAAATAGAGAATAATTGATATGGATAAGTTTAAAGAATGTTTAGATCAAGGGCAGCACGGTGTGTATGCACTTGATCTGATGCACTGCGGCGTCAATGCCGGCAATGATTTTGTGTGGACATGGCTGGTGTTTATTTTGGTTGCCGTGGGTTTGTTTTTTACCCTGGCCACCGGCTTTGTACAAATCCGCCTGCTGGCGCGCAGCATCAAAGAAATGCTGGGCAGCCGCAGTGAAGGCGACGATTCGCACGGCCACGGCATCACACCGTTTCAGGCTTTTGCCACCGGATTGGCCAGCCGTGTGGGCACAGGCAATATCGCCGGCGTGGCCATTGCGATTTCGCTGGGCGGCCCGGGCGCCGTGCTCTGGATGTGGCTGACCTCGCTTTTGGGCATGAGCTCCGCATTTGCCGAATCTTCGCTGGCGCAATTATTCAAAATCCGCGATCACGACAATAACCAGTTTCGCGGCGGCCCTGCTTATTACATCACGCGCGGCATGGGGCAAAAATGGCTGGGCATTCTGTTTGCCTTAAGCCTGATCCTCTGCTTCGGCTTCGTGTTTAATGCCATTCAGGCCAACACGATCATCGAATCTGTCAAATCGGCCTCCGGTTGCGCCTCGAACAGCGGCGATTGCGAAACCGCTTGGCATTCTTACAAACATATTTTGGGCGTGAGCCTGGTAATTTTGACCGCGCCGATTATTTTCGGCGGTATCCGCCGCGTTTCACGCATTGCCGAAGCTTTGGTGCCTTTGATGGCTTCCGCCTATCTCTTGGTGGCCATTTTTATCGTGGTAACCAATATTTCAGAAGTGCCGGCTATGTTCGGCATGATTATCGACAGCGCGTTTAACTTCGAATCTGCCGCCGGCGGCTTTACCGGCAGCGCGATTGCCGCCGCCATGCAGCAAGGTATCAAACGCGGCCTGTTTTCCAATGAAGCAGGTATGGGTTCTGCGCCAAACGCTGCCGCGGCAGCCGATGTGAAACACCCTGTTTCGCAAGGCATGATTCAGATGCTGGGCGTGTTTGTGGACACAATTATCGTGTGTTCTTGCACCGCATTTGTGATTTTGCTCTCCGATGTGCCCAATGCGGCCAACCTGACCGGCAGCCAGCTCACGCAAGCCGCACTGGAAAGCCAAATCGGCGTGTTCGGCCAGTATTTCCTGGCGGTGGTGCTGTTTATGTTCTGCTACTCTTCGATTATCGGTAACTATGCTTATGCAGAGTCGAATGTGCAGTTTATTAAAAACGGCCGCCTCACCTTGGCGTTTTTCCGCATGGCCGTGTTGGCATTCGTTTACTTCGGATCAGTGGTGAAAGTGAACTTGGTATGGGATATGGGCGACTTATCCATGGGCATCATGGCTTTAATCAACCTGTTTGCCATCATGATACTTTCCCCTTTGGTGTTTATGCTGCTGCGGGATTACCGCCGCAAATTGCGCATGGGCAAAGAGCCGGTGTTCAAACTCTCCGAGCACCCTACTTTGAAGCGCAAAATCAAATCTGATATTTGGTAAACACCCGGTTTTAAAAGTTATAAACCAACAATGCCTGTCTGAAAAACGCTTTCAGACAGGCATTGTATTATGTACGCTTCAAAAACATTACTCTATCTGGAATAACCGAAGCACAGTGTTTCACATGCTAATGAACCGCCCCCTGCCAACATTCTAACAACCATATATTGATAAATAAAGCTCCATTCGGCAGGCTGACAAAAAGAAAATACAAACAAATCCGGCAGAAATATTTAATACATTATCAATCCGATTCCGCTTAAAATCAGACTTTGCGCACCCATTATCAAAATTGGTGATGGATTGCATCAGAATAAATAATTTTACTAATATTGCCGGTCAAACTACATTCAGCAACACAAGAAAAATATGTATAAAAGGAGCATCCAAAAATGAGTATCCACTCTGCCGGCCTGCGGTTCCGCCAGGCCGTTCAAGAATCCAATCCCTTAGCCGTAGTCGGCTGTATCAATGCCTACTTTGCCCGTTTGGCGACGCACAGCGGTTTCAAAGCCATTTATCTTTCCGGCGGCGGCGTTGCTGCCTGCTCTTGCGGTATTCCCGATTTGGGCATTACCACAATGGAAGATGTGCTGATTGATGCCCGCCGCATTACCGACAATGTCGACACCCCTTTGCTGGTTGATATCGATGTGGGTTGGGGCGGTGCATTCAATATTGCACGCACCATCCGCAATTTCGAGCGCGCGGGCGTGGCTGCCGTGCATATCGAAGACCAAGTGGCCCAAAAACGCTGCGGCCACCGCCCGAATAAAGCCATCGTGTCGCAAGCGGAGATGGTTGACCGCATCAAGGCAGCCGTAGATGCGCGTGTGGATGAAAATTTTGTGATTATGGCGCGTACCGATGCGCTCGCCGTAGAAGGTTTGAATGCCGCCATCGAGCGTGCGCAAGCCTGCGTGGAAGCCGGTGCCGACATGATTTTCCCCGAAGCCATGACCGAGTTGGGCATGTACAAACAATTTGCCGAAGCCGTAAAAGTGCCTGTGTTGGCCAACATTACCGAATTCGGCGCCACCCCGCTTTACACGCAGAAAGAGCTGGCTGATAACGGCGTGAAACTGGTGTTGTATCCGCTTTCTACTTTCCGCGCCGCCAGCAAAGCCGCACTGAATGTGTATGAAGCGATTATGCGCGACGGCACACAAGCCAATGTGGTCGATACCATGCAGACCCGTGCCGAGTTGTACGAGCACCTCAACTACCACGACTTTGAGCAAAAGCTGGATGAGCTTTTCAGTTCAAGCAAATAAGATTCAACAATAATAATCAGCCAAACCGGCGTATAAGCTTTAAGCATGTACGTTCAACCGTTTGAAAATTATTTTCAGACGGCCTGTATATATCCGAGGCCGTCTGAAGAACAACACTTAAATCTACACAGGAGAACCCTAATGACTACCGAAACCCCAGTAACCCCGAAACCCAAAAAATCCGTAGCCCTCTCAGGCGTGCCTGCCGGCAACACCGCGCTGTGTACCGTAGGCCGCAGCGGCAACGATTTGAGCTACCGCGGCTACGACATTCTCGATTTGGCCGAACACTGCGAATTTGAAGAAGTGGCCCACCTGTTAATCCACGGCCATTTGCCCAACAAATTCGAATTGGCCGCTTATAAGAAAAAACTGCAATCTCTGCGCGGCCTGCCCATCCGCGTGATCCAAGTGTTGGAAAGCCTGCCTGCGCACACCCATCCGATGGACGTATTGCGTACCGGCGTATCCATGCTCGGTTGCGTACACCCCGAGCGCGAAAGCCAGCCAGACAGCGAAGCACGCGACATCGCCGATAAACTCATCGCCTGCTTGGGCAGCATGCTGCTTTACTGGTATCAATATTCCCACAACGGCAAACGCATCAAAGTGGAAAGCAAAGAAGACAGCATCGGCGGCCATTTTCTGCATCTTCTGCACGGCAAACGCCCGTCTAAATCGCATATCAAAGCCATGCACATTTCGCTGATTCTGTATGCAGAACACGAATTCAACGCCTCCACTTTCACATCGCGCGTGATTGCCGGCACAGGTTCGGACATTTATTCCTGCATCACCGGCTCCATCGGCGCGCTGAAAGGCCCGAAACACGGCGGTGCCAACGAAGTGGCATACGATATTCAAAAACGCTACCGCAATGCCGACGAAGCAGAAGCCGACATCCGCGAGCGTATCGGCCGCAAAGAAATCGTGATCGGTTTCGGCCACCCCGTGTACACCGTGTCCGACCCGCGCAATGTGGTGATTAAAGAAGTGGCGCGCGAATTGAGCGAGGAAACCGGCGATATGCGTTTGTTTGACATCGCCGAGCGTTTGGAAACCCTGATGTGGAACGAGAAAAAAATGTTCCCGAATTTGGACTGGTTCTCCGCCGTTTCCTATCAAAAACTGGGTGTGCCGACCGCCATGTTCACGCCGCTGTTTGTGATTTCGCGCACCACAGGCTGGTCTGCCCACGTGCTTGAGCAACGCCAAGACGGCAAGATTATCCGTCCGAGTGCCAACTATACCGGCCCCGATGATTTGCCGTTCGTTCCGATGGAAGAACGCTAAGCATAATCAAGGTACGGCGGGCGCAGGCCTACCGTACTTTTTTTGGTTTTCAGACAGGCTTGCTTTAAGAGGCCGTCTGAAAACATCCGCAAGGCCAATCCGTACACCAAGAGAAACAAGGCAGCCAGATCATGAGCCTGAAAGATTATCTGCTGGTATTGCTGGTTATCGGCATATGGGGCGTGAATTTCCTGTTTATGAAGTTTGCCCTGAACGAAATACCGCCGATGGTGTTGGGCATGCTGCGTTTTTTCTGCGTGGTGTTTCCGGCGGTTTTTCTACTCAAACGCCCGGCAGTGCCTTGGCATTTGTTGATTGCCTACGGTTTAACTATCAGCTTCGGGCAATTTTCCTTGATGTTTACCGCATTGGATTGGGGTCTGCCCACCGGCTTGGCGGCGTTGATGCTGCAAGTACAAGTGTTTTTTACCGTATTGATTGCGGGCGTTTTGTTGCGCGAACCCGTGCATCTCCATCATTTATTGGGTATGTGCACGGCGGCGTTGGGGCTGGTGTTTATCGGTATCGGGCATTATCAAGGCCGGTTGCCGGTAAGTGCGATGTTGCCGGTGTTCGGTGCAGCGGCATCTTGGGCGTGCGGCAATATTATTGTGAAGCGTATCGGTTCTGTGAACGCGCTGTCGTTGGTCGTTTGGGGCGGTATTCCGGCATTTTGGGCGTTTACATTGGCTTCGCTGCTGCTTTATGGTGCAGACGGTTTGGTGCAGCATACATCCAATCTCACTTGGAAAGGCATCGGCGGCATTCTGTTTTTGGCGTATGTGGCGAGCTTGGTCGGCTATACCGGCTGGGGCGCGTTGCTGGCCAAGCATCCTGCCGGCAAGGTAACGCCGTTTGCTTTATTGGTGCCGGTGATTGCTTTATTGGCAGGCTATGTGGTTTTAAACGAACGCTTGGCCTTGTGGCATTGGCTGGGTATTACCGTTGTAATGTGCGGCTTGACGCTGCATGTGTTCGGCAACCGATGGCGCAGGGTAGTGCCCGATATTTGAAATCTATAAAAACTGATGCAGATTTATTTTCAGACGGCCTGATGCCGTCTGAAAAAACATACCAAAAGAAAAACACTGAAAAAGGACTTAACCATGAATACCAACCAAATCTACCGCAAACCCCTGCCGGGTACTCATCTCGAATACTACGACGCGCGCGCCGCGTGTGAAGACATCAAGCCCGGCTCTTACGATACGCTGCCGTACACTTCGCGCATTTTGGCCGAAAACCTGGTTAACCGCGCCGATAATGTGGACTTGCCCACGCTGCAAAGCTGGCTGCGCCAACTGATTGAGCGCAAGCAGGAAATCGACTTTCCGTGGTTCCCCGCGCGTGTGGTGTGCCACGATATTTTGGGGCAGACCGCGCTGGTGGATTTGGCCGGCTTGCGTGATGCGATTGCCGAAAAAGGCGGTGACCCTTCCAAAGTCAATCCGGTGGTGCAAACCCAGCTGATTGTCGACCACTCGCTGGCGGTGGAGTGCGGCGGCTATGACCCCGATGCGTTCCGCAAAAACCGCGAAATCGAAGACCGCCGCAACGAAGACCGTTTCCACTTTATCAACTGGACGAAAACCGCCTTTGAAAATGTGGATGTGATTCCGGCGGGCAACGGCATCATGCACCAAATCAACTTGGAAAAAATGTCGCCCGTAATTCAAGTAAGAAACGGCGTAGCCTTCCCCGATACCTGTGTCGGCACCGATTCGCATACCCCGCATGTTGACGCGCTGGGCGTAATTTCCGTAGGCGTGGGCGGCTTGGAAGCCGAAACCGTGATGCTCGGCCGCGCTTCGATGATGCGCCTGCCCGATATTGTGGGCGTGGAGCTGACCGGTAAACGCCAGCCCGGCATTACCGCCACCGATATCGTATTGGCTTTAACCGAATTTTTGCGTAAAGAGCGCGTGGTCGGTGCGTTTGTCGAGTTCTTCGGCGAAGGCGCAGAAAGCCTGTCGATTGGCGACCGCGCAACCATTTCCAACATGACGCCGGAGTACGGTGCCACGGCGGCGATGTTCTCCATCGACCAGCAAACCATCGATTATTTGAAACTCACCGGCCGCGACGACGAGCAAGTGAAATTGGTGGAAAACTACGCCAAAACCGCAGGCTTGTGGGCAGACGCACTCAAAACCGCCGTGTATCCGCGCGTGTTGAAATTCGATCTCTCTACCGTTACCCGCAACATGGCCGGCCCGTCCAACCCGCATGCGCGTGTGGCCACAGCCGACTTGGCTAAAAAAGGCATCGCCGCGCCTTACGAAGAACCTTCAGACGGCAAAATGCCCGACGGAGCGGTGATTATCGCGGCGATCACCTCGTGCACCAACACTTCCAACCCGCGCAACGTGGTCGCTGCTGCCTTGTTGGCCCGCAAAGCCAACGAGCTGGGCTTAACCCGCAAACCCTGGGTGAAATCTTCGTTCGCCCCCGGCTCCAAAGTGGCGGAGATTTATCTGAAAGAAGCAGGCTTGCTGCCCGAGCTGGAAAAGCTGGGCTTCGGCATCGTCGCCTTCGCCTGCACTACCTGTAACGGCATGTCCGGCGCGCTCGATCCGAAAATCCAGCAGGAAATCATCGACCGCGATTTGTACGCCACCGCCGTATTGTCGGGCAACCGCAACTTCGACGGCCGCATCCACCCCTACGCCAAACAAGCCTTCCTCGCTTCGCCGCCGCTGGTCGTGGCCTACGCGATTGCAGGCAGCATCCGCTTCGATATTGAAAACGACGTATTGGGCGTTTCAAACGGCAAAGAAATCCGCCTGAAAGACATCTGGCCGACCGACGAAGAAATCGACGAAATCGTGGCCAAATATGTGAAACCGCAGCAGTTCCGCGATGTCTACATCCCGATGTTCGACACCGGAACCGCCGAAAAAGCGCCCAGCCCGCTGTATGACTGGCGCCCCATGTCCACCTACATCCGCCGCCCGCCATACTGGGAAGGCGCGTTGGCAGGCGAGCGCACCTTAAAAGGCATGCGTCCGCTGGCGATTCTGCCCGACAACATCACCACCGACCACTTGTCGCCCTCCAACGCTATTCTGCCCACCAGCGCGGCAGGCGAATACCTCGCCAAAATGGGCCTGCCTGAAGAGGACTTCAACTCTTACGCCACCCACCGCGGCGACCACTTGACCGCCCAACGCGCCACTTTCGCCAATCCCAAACTCTTCAACGAGATGGTGAAAAACGAAGACGGCACCACCAAGCAAGGTTCGCTCGCCCGCGTAGAACCCGAAGGCCAAGTAATGCGTATGTGGGAAGCGATTGAAACCTATATGAACCGCAAACAGCCGCTGATTATCGTGGCCGGCGCCGACTACGGCCAAGGCTCCAGCCGCGACTGGGCCGCCAAAGGCGTGCGCCTCGCCGGCGTGGAAGCCATTGTGGCCGAAGGCTTCGAGCGCATCCACCGCACCAACCTCATCGGCATGGGCGTGCTGCCACTGCAATTCAAAGAAGGCGTTAACCGCCACACCCTGGAATTGGACGGCACCGAAACCTACGACGTCATCGGCAAACGCGAACCGCGCTGCGACTTAACGCTGGTGATCCACCGCAAAAACGGCGAAACGGTTGAAGTACCCGTAACCTGCCGTTTGGACACCGCCGAAGAAGTGCTGATCTACGAAGCCGGCGGCGTGCTGCAACGCTTCGCACAGGACTTCTTGGAAGGTACCGCGGCTTGAGTGTTTGAGTAATTTGAACGTTTGAGTTGGGGAAATCATCAAACGGTCTCAGAGGAGTTCAAGGCTGTTTGATGATTTTTATGATTGAAGCATTATTATGTCTTTTTTTTAAGTAAAGATTTATAACAAATAAAAAATGAATACCAAACACAAAACAACAGGATTTACAGAAAAGCTAGGGATATTTGATACAACTTTATCTTCTGCAGAATGGTTATCAAAAATTCTCACATTTTTAATCATTGGAGGTACAGGAACCACAGGAACATTCTTAGCAAAACTATCTCCATTATTGAAAGATTTAGGTCCTCTTTATTGGTTTGCTATTGGAATATTTACCGCACTTATCGCAGCTATTATTTTGTTTTTGTATAAAAATGCTAATCTTAAGCAATCTGAAACAAATTTAAATATATCTTTATCTCAACCTAAAAATACAATCAATCCATTATCATCATCTTTTCAAGATGTTATTATCCCAATAGAAGATCTTCGAATTCCAAGAATTTCTATGCATGAACATAAGCATTTCAAAAGATGTAAATTTATTGGACCTGGAGCCTTAGTAATTCATGGAGGATCTTATGTGCACAATGCTTTTGTTGAGTGTGGCGACCTATTACCTATCCCACATGGAACACTCGTTACTGGAATTACCGTACTCTCTAATTGCACCGTTGAAGAATGTGAATTTATATTTGTAACTCTGCTTACTGATTTAAGAACTGCTGAAGACTTTCAGACAACACCAGGAATAAAAATAGCTAAAGTAGGACTTAAACCCTAAAACTTCCATGATAATACCTGTCTGAAAATTTCAGACAGGTATCAGCTACTTTGAACGTCATACCTTATAAAACACCGCCAACCAAACCGTCACTTCCTCCTTATCCATCATCACCACCCTATGCCTGCAATGCGCCGGAATATGCACATAATCCCCAGCTTGCAGGCTGATTTCTTTGCCGTCTTCAAACTCTAACACCGCGCTGCCTTGCAATAAAATGACCCATTCGTTTTCATCTTGGTCGTACCAACCTTTTTCGGGCGAGGATTGCCCGTGGGAAACGATGCGTTCGATGCGGATATTCGGTGTACGCAGGATGTCTTCAAAGGTTTCTGCGTCGGTGCGTTCGGGAAGCAGGTGGAAGATATTGTGTTTTTCCATTATGAAGTTCCTGTGACTTGGGTTGCTTGACGCGACTATGAAATAAAAGGGGCGGCCGGGTCAAGCCGGGGTAGAGTGATGCCTCTCCGAAAGGGTTTTCAGACAGGCATGATGTTGTATTGGTTTCAGAAATGCAAGGCAAACCCGTTTCAGCCGATCTTAAAGATGACAAATCAGATGGAATGCTCTCTCCGCACTTGCTATCATGCGGTTGTTTATCTTTTTTGATTATCCGCTATGGCTGCTCCCGCTTGGTTCAAAAACCTGCCTTTTTTAATTACGCCGCCGCTATTGTGGGCGGGAAATGTGATTGTTGCCCGTCTGGTACGCAATGATATTCCGCCGTTTACGCTTTCATTTGGCCGCTGGGTAATTTCGCTGCTGATTCTGCTGCCGTTTGCGTGGAAGGCGATGCAGCGGGATAAGGGCTTATACCGCAAACATGCCAAGCTGGTAATCGGCACGGCGCTTACGGGCGTGGCGGCTTTTAATACTCTGATTTATACGGGCGTACACAATACGACAGGCACCAACGCCCTGTTGCTCAATTCGTGTATTCCGGTGCTGATTATGTTGATCGGAGCGGTGTTTTACGGGCAAGTGCTGAACCGGTTTCAGGTGTCGGGCTTGTTGCTGTCGCTGTGCGGCGTGTTGGCGATTATTCTGCGAGGAAGTTTGGAAAACCTTTGGGCTTTGCGGTTTAATTCGGGTGATCTGTGGGTGTTTTCGGCGGTAGTATGTTGGGCGTTTTATACTTTATGGATGCGCCATATGCCTGCGGAAATCAACCGCATAGGCTTAACGGCGGCTCAGATCATGCTGGGCTTGCTGGTGCTGCTGCCTTTGTGGCTGTGGGAGCGCGCCGGCGGGGCGCAGGTAAATTGGAGCACGGATGCGCTGCTGGGTTTTGCTTATGTGGGCGTGTTTCCTTCGGTGGTAGCTTATTTGTGTTATACCGCGGCGATTTCGCGTGTAGGCGCAGTACGCGCGGGGCTGAGCATCCATCTGATGCCCGTGTTCGGCACGCTACTGGCGGTAACGCTCTTGGGTGAGGCGTTTCATCTTTATCATCTTATTGGGATTTTGGCGATTTTCGGCGGGATTTTGCTGAGCAACAAAAAAGGCGGTTGAAACTTTCAAAACCCGATGAAAAATAGAGAAACAACCTATTTCCTCCATACTCGCCGATTACAGTACAGTTTTGTGGGAAAGTAGCGTGGTTTTTAAAAAGCTTTCGTCCGGTGTTTTTCAGACAGGCATTGCATGCAGTCGGGGAACTTGTTTCAAGCTCCCCAATCTAATGGCACAAACATACAATCATGATTGTTTTATGTTTTGATTCCATATAAACGGGAAAGGAAATAACAATGATAGGCAAAAAAGCTTTATTAGCCGCATTAGTTTCGGCAGCGCTGATCTTGCCGGCAGGCACGGCGCAGGCGCGCGGCACGACCAACCAAACGAAAGCTACACTTGCCGGGGCGGCAGCGGGTGCTGCTGTGGGCGTTGCAATGGGGAAAGACACACGCAGCGCACTAATCGGCGCAACAGTGGGCGGCTTGGCGGGTAATGCTTATGCTTACCACAACAAGAAAATGGAAGCGAATGAGCGCGAGCGCAGCTATTATGAGGAACACCGCTACAAGCATAAGAAATACAAAAAGAAAAAATATCACAAGCGCAAGAAACACCGCGATTGGGATGACGATGATGATGATGACGACGATGACGATTGATATTTAAAGTTTCTTGAAGGTTGCACCCAAAGAAGGCCTGTCTGAAAAATTTTCAGGCAGGCTTTAATTATTTGCTTACCGGGTTACATAACAAATAAACTTATTTTTCATCAATAGTTTCGTCACAATTAAGAATGCCTGTCTGAAATATTCAGACAGGCATTTTGAGGTTTCACAATCTGAACGCTTAAACTAAGAACAGCAAAGCCACCACAGCGGCAATCAGGCCATACACCACCATCGGCACCACTGTTTTCTTGAGAATTGCGCCTTCTTGGTTTTGCACATTGGTTACCGTACATACAGCAATAATATTGTTGATGCACACCATATTACCCATTGCCCCGCCCACAGACTGTAAGGCCAAGACCAGAGTTACCGACAGGCCGGTATCTAAAGCGATTTGCTGCTGGATACCACCGAAAGTCAGGTTGGATACAGTGTTGGAACCGGAGAAAAACGCACCGATTGCACCTAGATAAGATGCAAAATACATCCAGTTTTGACCGGCCAAAGCTGCAAATTCCCTACCGATGGTTTTTACCATAGAGGCATCGCCGCCAACTAGCATCAATTTCACCATAATCAATGCACCCAACAAAGCCAAAAACGGTTTTTTTACTTGTTGGATGGCCGTGCCGAACATGGCTTTGGTGTCGCTACCGCTGGTTTTGAACATCATCACGGAAGCCAGCACGGTTACTACAAACGGAATCAGCGCAGGCACATACAGGGTTTTATAAGCATCGTTCACGCCTTGGCCGAAGATGTTTTTAAAGCTCAGAATCAGCGCACGGCTCACTTCGAAATCAAAGATACCCAACGGCACGGTAAACAGCGTGGCAGCATCGTTGAGCAAGCCTTTCAAGCCCAGCTGCTGAATGCGGGTAACCACCAAAATGGCAATCAGCATGCCCAAAGGAGCCAGCGCTTTCATTACCACGGCGGCGCCCAGCTTCTCGCCGCCTGTTTCTTTTTCATATTCTTTGCTCAGGCCCACGCCTTTGTTTGCCAAGCCCACAGACAACAACAGACCGATTGCGCCGCCCACCAAGGCCGGAAATTCATAGTTAACCGTTGCCAATAAAACATAGGGGATGGTACAGGCCATCACGCTCAGGTAAATAAACACGATGTTTTTACGGATTTCCTGCCAGCTGGTAATGAAGCTCAAGGCCATCAGCGGAATCACCAGACTGGCGAAAAAGTGGATCAGGCCGGTTTGCTTACCGATAGACAGAATATCGGCATCGCTCAAATTCAAAGAACCGAAGCCGAACCACGTTGGCGTACCTACCGCGCCGAAAGAAACCGGCACAGAGTTCATAACCAGCGTGAAAATAGCCACACGCAACGGGTTGAAACCGAGACCGACCAGAATCGGAGCGGCGATTGCCGCCGGTGTGCCGAAGCCGCTGGCGCCTTCGATCATAAAGGCAAAAGCCCAGCCGATAATCATCAGCTGCGCCACGGGATTCGGATTGATGTTGCCAAGCCACTTGCGGATCACATCGATGCAGCCGGTGGTTTCCATCATACGGTTAAACAGAATCGCACCGAAAATTACCGTAATCGGCGTGAGCGTGGAAACCAAGCCCGACACGATGTTGGCATTCAACAGCATAAATGGATTTTTGAAATAAGTAAGCTGCAGCACATAAATCAATGCAGCCGTGAGCGGCAAGGCAATATACGAGGCCATGCCGTTTTTCTTCACCATCAGCCAAATCAATAGCACGATGGGAAAAATGCTGAGAAACAGAGCCATATGAAGAGTCCTTGTTATCAGGGATTTTGAGGTTGAAAAATCTTTATTTTTGTAATGGTTATAAATTACACACTATTACAGCGAGCGAGTATAACATGCCGATTTACTTAATGTTGATAAATTTAAACAATACCTTTTCTCAAAACGGGAAAACGATATTTTTCCAAAGAAAATCCACATCAAATACATATGCCTGTCTGAAACTTTTTTCAGACAGGCATTACCATCATTTCAGACCGCTTACGATATCCGTTTACTCGCAACCCCATACACGGTTACTGTTATTTGGGTATTTCACAACGATACCGCATTAACGTTCCTACCCAGTGTAATGCGGTCAAGCCCGGCCAAATCCTGCACGGTTTGCACCTCTTCAAAGCCGTTTTCCTTAAATATGCGGCGGGCGGCTTCTCCCTGATCATAACCATGCTCAACCATCAACCATCCTTGAGCTTTCAAACGCGCGCCGGCACCTTCGGCCAAAATGCGGATGCAGGATAGCCCGTCAGCAAAATCGGTGAGCGCGCTTTGAGGCTCGAAACGCAAATCACCTTCGCTCAAGTGCTCATCGTCCGCTTCAATATAAGGCGGGTTGGAAACAATGATGTCAAACAAAACAGTTTCAGGCAGGCATTGCGCATCAAACCACGAGCCGCAGGCAAAAGCCACTTGGGCGCCCAACAAACGAGCATTGTCCTGCGCCACGGTCAGAGCCTCCCGGCTCACATCACTGGCGCACACTTGCGCGTCGGGCCGCTCCAGCGCAATCGTGACCGCAATCGCGCCGCTACCGGTGCCCAAATCCCAAACCGCCCCGCCCTGCGGCAATTTTGCCAGAGCCGCTTCAACCAAATGCTCGGTTTCCGGCCGGGGAATCAAGGTGGCCGGAGTCACTTTAAAGCGGAGGCCGTAAAACTCGCGCCAGCCCAAAATATAAGCCATAGGCTCGCCTGCCAAACGCCGCACCTCCAGCTCATGCAGCCTGCCGCTTTGGCTTTCAGACAGGCATTCTGCATCGCGGGTAATTAACTGTGCGCGGGTATAGCCGGTGATTTCCTGCACCAACATACGCGCTTCCAATTTAGGCAATGCGGTGTTTTCAAAAAATGTTTTGATGTTCATGGTGTTTTCAGACAGGCATTAACTGAATAGCGACTGTATTTTAGTGAAATGAAATATGCCCGGTTCAAGCCCGGGCATGCGAAAGAGATAATTGGGCTACAGCAGGAAAATCGTTGCCAATCCCAAAAATATCAGAAAACCGCCGGAATCGGTTACTGCGGTAATCAGCACCGAGCTGCCGAGCGCCGGGTCGCGGCCGGCTTTATCAAGCAACACCGGAATCATCACGCCAACGGCGGCGGCCAAAAGCAGGTTCAGCGTCATCGCGGCCACCATCACCAGCCCGATACCGGGGCTTTGATAGAGCAACCAAGACACCAAGCCCATCACACCGCCCCAAATAAGGCCGTTTACCAGCGCCACGCCGATTTCTTTGTTTAATAAACGGCCCGCCTGTTGGCCGGTAATCTGCCCCATTGCCATTGCGCGCACAATCATGGTGATGGTTTGGTTGCCGGAATTGCCGCCGATACCGGCAACAATCGGCATCAACGCTGCCAGCGCCACAATTTTTGCAATAGAGCCTTCAAACGCACCGATCACACGGCTGGCAATAAAGGCCGTGCATAAGTTTACCGCCAGCCATACCCAGCGGTTTTTTACCGAATCCCACACCGGAGCAAACAAGTCTTCTTCTTCCTGCAAACCGGCCATGTTCAACATATCGGCTTCGGATTCTTCACGGATAACGTCTACCATATCGTCAATGGTGATGCGGGCGATCAGCTTTTTATTTTCGTCAATCACCGGAGCGGTTACCAAGTCGTAACGCTCAAATGCCTGCGCGGCCTCCTCCACGTCGTCGGTCGGGCGGAAACGCACCACGTCTTTGGCCATCACGTTTTCCACCGTTTCCTCCGGGTCGGAAACCAACAATTTGCGGATAGGCAGCACGCCGATTAACACGTCTTCTTCATCCACCACAAAAATTTTATCGGTATGGTCGGGCAGGCTCTCGAAACGGCGCAAATAGCGCAACACCACTTCGCAGGTCACGTCGGCGCGCACGCTTACCAGCTCGAAATCCATAATGGCGCCGACCTGATCGTCTTCATACGACAGCGCCGCCTGCACCTGCGCCCGCTCTTCTTCATCACGGGTTTGCAGCGCTTCGGCCACCACTTGCTGCGGCAAGTCTTCCGCCAGCTCCGCCAGATCGTCGGCATCCAAGTCTTCCACCGCAGCCAGCAGCTCTTCCTTATCCATGGTTTCGATAAGGGTTTCGCGCACGGCGTCGGAAACTTCAAGCAATACCTCGCCGTCGTCTTCCGGCTCCGCCAGCTTCCACACAATCACCCGCTCTTTCTGCGGCAGCGATTCGAGCACGTTCGCTACGTCGGCCGGGTGCAGGTCGCGCAAAATGCCCATCAATTCGATGAGCTTCTGGTTTAATTCGGGATCGGAAATAGACGTGTGTTCGTCAATCTGGCCGTATACCGGCAGCAATGCCTCGGCCAGATCATGAATGAGGCCGATGTTCAACGGCTGGCGCTCACGCTCTTCAACGGTTTCTGTGATTTGAGGTTCTGTGCTCATAACTGCTCCGCCCGCCTAGGGCGCGGCAGCGTCCGGGCAGGGATGATTATGTTTTTGTGACGGTGTTGTAGGTATAAGATGAACTGGGGTTGTCCATGATATTTGCCTGCTGCTTTCAGACAGGCTTAGAGTCGAAAACGGGGCGTATTCTATCATATCCGCAGGATAACTGAAAAATCCTTACAGGTTTGGATGAATCAATGGGAATGCCTGTCTGAAAATATTCAGACAGGCATGGAGAATAAACTTATTTTTTGTCATGCTTCCGCCACGCCCGGGCTGACCCGAGCATCCCCAACATTATTGAAACTCAAGATAGTCGGGTCAAGGCCGAGTATGACGAACATGCTGTTTTTTAAGTTTATTTGCTACAGCAAATAAAAAATGCCTGTCTGAACTTTTCAGACAGGCATTTCGTATTACAGCTTACCGGAGCCTTCCACTTCGATTTCCACACGGCGGTTGGGTTTCAGGCATTCAATCAGCTCGCTGCGCGGCAAGCTGCCGGCGCACTCCTGCACCGGCCGGCTCTCACCCATGCCCACGGCGCTCATCACGCCGGCGGGTACGCCGCGGTTAATCAGATAACGGCGCACGGTTTCGGCTCGCGCTTGCGACAAGCGTTGATTGTAGGCATCGTCGCCCAAACGGTCGGTATGGCCGGTAATGCGGATGGAGGTAAGGCGGTCGAAAGATTTCACTTTGGCGGCAAATTCGTCCAGCTTTTCTTTGCCGGCCTCATTGATGTCACCCATGCCGCTTTTGTCGAAACCGAACAAAGCATCGGCACCGATGGTGTAGCGGTGTGCGTCTTCAGAAGGTTTCATTGGCGGGCACACTGCGTTTTCCGGATCGACGGCTTTCCAATGGAAGCTGCGGGCATATTTTTTGATGTCGTAAATAATCTTGAACTGACAAGTGGTTACGTTATCCGTGCCCTCCCCCGGCGTGTGGAAATGGAACAAGTAATCCCACTCGCGCACATGGAACATACCTTCGTTGAAATGCGGGCGGCCCAGAAGTTTGTAAAACTGATCTTTGGTCATGCCCGATTTAATCTGCGCCAATTCGTCGGCGGTCGGGAACGTGCCGCGGTTATGGTCGAACGAAGGAGCAACACTTTTCACTGAAGGGAATACCGGGTTGTCGGTGGTGCCGTCGGATTTTACATCGCTTTTGGTCGCGCAAGCCGATAACACGGCAGCCAGCATCAGGCTTACGCCCGCTTTAATGATTTGTTTGTGTTTCATTTTTAATCCTTTGGTTTTCAGACAGGCATTGGTATGCCTGTCTGAAAAGTGTTTACGGGTTGAACATTACCATTGATAGCCCACGCCTGCTGTGGCGCCGAAGTGGCCGCGGGAGTTGCCGCCGGCTGTGCCTTTGATAATCCAGTTGCCGTTGTCGGAAATGCTGGAATAGCCGACGGCATAGCCGCTTTCGCCGCGGTATGTGCTGCCTGATACGGCCATCATGCTCTTGCCGGGCAGGTAAGCCTGCGGCAGGCCGGCCATAGCCATGGCTGAAGCAGTGCCTGCGTTGGCGCGTCTGCCCACATCGTCAATTTTTTGGTTCAGGTGGTTGCCTACGCCCAGCAATTGGTTCACGTTCACCGCGTCAGTCGGGGCTGAACCTGCGCCTACGTTGTGCAACACAACCGGTGCATTGGTATTGCCGCCAACCAAGGTAACGTCGTTAGACGCTGTGCCGCCGTTCGGCTGGGTCGGCGTTTCAGGATTGCTGTATTGAACAATACCCGCACCGCCGCCTTTCACCTCTTCAATGGCTTTGTTGGTGTAGTAAAGCTGGCTGCCGTTGATGGCATCTGTGCTGGTTGCGGAAACCACACCGGCCGCTACGTTTTGGATCTGACGGGTTTGGCCGTCTTTACCCACGCTCACTACGCCGACTACGTCTTTCACACCCGCTACATTGGCGTCATTCTCGCCTTTGTAAGTATAGTTGCTGCTGCCCGCCGCAGCTTTGTGTACTTCAACCGCAGCAGATTCGTTACCCAACACGACAGAGTTGGCCACAGTTTGCGTTACAGAGTTACCCAACACAAAGGTGTTATCGGTTGCAACAGTGTTGTTGTTACCCAATGAATAGCTGTTGCTGCCGCTGACAATGCTCGGGTCACCGATAGCGCCTGAATTGCGGCCGGTAACGATGTTGCCCGTACCGATGGCCAAAGCATTTTCAGCCAACGCTTGGGCGCCTTTACCGATGGCCAGAGCGTTTTCTGAATTGGCCGCCGCATTGAAGCCTACTGCAGTGGCAAACTTACCGGATGCACTTGAGTCTCCAGTATCCTTAACCGCGCCACCGGTGGTTTGGCCTGAATCGTCGTTGGTATGGAAGTATTTGATACCGCCTTCGTTCATATTTTTAATGGCCGAAATCACAGTGTTGTCGTTGGTTGCGGTTTGTCCGGCAACGTCGTAAGTTTTCAGTGCCAATTTACCTGCTTCGGTCAGCTCGCCTTTGTCATTAGTGTAAGCATTGCCTTTCCCGTCATCAGTACCCAAAATATTGTTGGCAACATTGGTGATATTGGTTACGTTGTTTTGCACCGTTGCCAAATCACCTACGGTAGCGGCGTTGTTCCATTGCTCGCTGCTGCTGCCCTCGGCTTTGATCTGTTCGATGGTTTTACCGTCCAAACCGCTCCTCAAGCCGGTAATTTGCTGATTGTTCATCGCAATACCTTGCCCGTTGATGGTCGGGCCGTTGGCAACTTGAACTTGTTTCACCGAAATTTGGTCGTTCAATGCCACTTTCACACCGTCGGCCGTGGTTTCTGTACGGATGTTGCTGCCGTCACCGTTTACATTGAGCGTGCTGCCCAATTTACGCTCGACATTGCTGCCGCTATCGGCTGCAAAAGTCAGCGGCTGGTTGACTGCTTTATCCAAACCGTTCAAAGCTTCACCCACGTCATTGTAGGTTTTGCTTTCACCAGTGGCCGGATTGCCGCCGGTTAAGGCATAAGCGGGCGCAGTAACATTGCCGTCAGCATCTACTGTTGAGCCGCCGCCCAATGCATCAGCCACTTTTCGACCGGCATTGAAGAGCTGGCTACCGTTAACCGCATCAGTGCTGGTCGCGCTGATATTGCCAGCCGCAACATTGCTTACTTTCTGATTATTGGCATCCAAGCCTCGGGCGCTGATGTAGGTGTTGCCGCCTACATTCACACCGCTGTCGTCAAGCACCACTTGGTTGGCACCGTTACCGCTGGCCACACGGGTAAACTCAACTTCATCTTTGGTAGCCACTTTGTAAGTGGTGCTGCCATCGGCATTTTTCTCAGGCGTAATTTCAACGTTTTTACCGGCCGCCACTTTGTTGCTGGATGCAGCGGCAAAGTCTTTCAACTGTTTCAGGTTAACCGCATCAGTATCGTTTTCGGCATCGGCCACATTGCCGATCGTTTTATTGCCTGCATCGATGCCTGCTTTGCTCACACGCACATCGCCGGCCCTCAAACCATCTGCAGTCAGAGCAACTTCATTGCCCACTGCAACACCGTCATTGTTCACAACGGTATTTCCGGCAGCAAGGCTGCCATCTGCACCCAACTTGATGTTTTTCGCCAGTTTCACTTCCAACGTACCGTTGCCGTCTGAAACGACACCGATATTATTCTCGGTGAGTTTGTCGGCCTCGGTTACGCCGCCTTTCACCGTTACGGTAGAGCCCAATTTGCGTTCAGACAGCCCCCCGGTATCACCGGCAAAAATCAGCGGTGTGTTGGCTACGGCCGCCAATTGGTTTTCGGTGGCCGCTTGGCCGGTTACAGGATTGGCAGCATCGAAGGTTGTATTGGTTAACCCGCCGATTGTGCCGGCTTTACCGTTGATGCTGATGGGGTTGGCTTTACCGATGTTGATGTTTTCGGCCAAGTCAAAAGTCACATTGTGGCTGTCGGCTGTTTTGCTGATCACAATATTGCTATCGGCATTATTGAAGTCAACTTTGTTACCGGGAACCACTTTGCTTTCAGCCTTACCGTTGGCGGAAATATTCCAGCCGTCACCCACTAAAGTACGAATCTCATCCAACTGCGATTTATTAACCGCATCATTCGGATTTTCACCTGCGCCTACATTGGTGATTTTCTCACCGCCTGCATCCAAACCTCGGGCGCTGAGTTTACCCTTGAATGTGGGAGCATCGGCCAGTTGGATTTCCACTTGGTTGTCGCTGACAACAGTGCGTACATTATCGGCAGATGCCGTGCCGTCAACGGATGCACCTCGAATGCTTAATACGGAACCCAGCTTTTGATCGCTGCCGTTGTTCACACGTGTGCTGGTGCCTTGGTTAGTATTGCCTGTAATGGTTATCGGATCCTGCATCACTGAATTCAACTTAGTCAGAGCATCCTTAACATTGCCCACCCTCTCTAGGGTTGTGCCGTCAGCACGCTGAATCTCGTATACGGGGTCTGTAATCGAACCGTCTACTTCATTGAATTGGCCACCTAATACACGGACAGTATCACGCAGCTGGCTAACCGCTACTGCATCCGTATTTGCGGTACCTTTGGCAAGATTGGTAACACGGGTAGGTGTGGCAGTTTGCGGATCCACGGCATTCAAGGCGCTGATAATAATATCTTTACCATCATATTTCGTTTTATCTTTAGCCTTTTCAAAGTGAACGGTACCATCAGGATCAACTTTGCGGATAAGCTGCTCACCGGCGCCATTCACATAAGAGAATGGCGAGTTGGCCTCTACAAGCGTTTGGTTCTCGACAATGATGTCTTCCATTGCTCTTTTCAGTTGAGCCATATTGACAGCATCACGATCTTGTTCGCCTTCGGCAACGCCGGTAATCTTCTGATTGCCCGCATCCAAGCCGACAGCACTCACTTTGCCTTTAAAGGTAGGCGCATCAGCCAGCTTAATTGTGATGGTGCCATTGCCGTCGTTGCTGGTAATTAAATTGTCGGCAGAAGCGGCGCCATTGAAATTACCCGCTTTAATGGCCATAGTCGAACCCAATACGCGCGTGCTGTTTTGACCGTCATCAGCGCTGAATGTAATTGGCTTCACGATTTCATCGTTGAGGTTGGTCAATGCCTCCTGAACGGTATTTACCGACTGCTTAGCTTGGCCGTCTGCCGATTTGGTTGCAAAAGACGGTGGGGTATAAGTGTTGGTAACAGGATCATATTTACCACCCAAGGCTTGCATATTACCTTCAACATTCTTATTCACGCCTTTCAGTTGCGCGATATTTACGGCATCCTGATCATCCTGGCCGGCGGTTACTCCGGCAATTCTTCCGCTGCCTTCCGCATTTACTACAACATTGCCGAAGGTTGGGCTTTCAGCAAGCTCAATCAACATCTCACCGTTGTTGCCTACTTCGGTGCGGATATTTTTGCTCGAAGCATTAGCCGTTGCAGCCAAGCCGCCTTTCACAGTGAAGGTATCTCCCAAACGCTTGGCTGTATTACCAGTGTTGCCAGCGAAATTAATCGGTTTTTGGATTTCAGTACCAATATTGTTCAACGCGTCCTGAACGGTAGATACACCGTCGTATTTGCTGCCGTCCGCTTTGGTAACCACCCAAGAAGGCGCTGCCACAGTTCCCGTGTTCGGGTTTACCGGCACACCCAGAGCTTCGGCAATCGGGTTCAGCTGTGATACGTTTACCGCATCCTCTGCCTGTTTACCGGCTGCAACATTACTGATAGCTTTGTTATTGGCATTCAAACCGGCATCGCTAACGTAAGTTTTACCGTTAACTTTCACACCATTGCCATCCAAAGTAACCGCATCTACGCCTGTGCCCGCAACCACGCTATTGAAGTTCACATCGGCTTTAGTGGCTACGCTAACGGTTTTGCCGGTTTGGGTAAGCTTAATGTTGCTACCCGCATCTACAGTAATCGTTTCACCGGCTTTAACCACAGCCTCTTTGTTGTTGCTGACTTCTCCGCCACCATCATTGGAAGTGTTCAGTTTAAAGCCTTGGGCAACATGTTTGATGGCTTCATTTACCGTATTCTGACCGGTACCACCGATATCTGACATCGCAACATTACCGTCTGCGCCGACCGCCGCATTACCACCCAAAGTTTGGGCGATGCTGTTGGCCGTACCGTATAGCTGGCTGCCGTTTACCGCATCTTTACTGCTGTCGCTAACATTGCCTTTAGCAATATTGGTTACTTTCTTGCCGCCGTTATTCAGGCCGGATGTCGTAAGTTTTACAGCATCGGAACCGTCAACAGGCTGAATGGTAACGCCGTCACCGTTTACAGTGGTTTGATTGCCGGCTCCATCTGTAAATTGTGCGCTGGTCAGACCGGTTAAGTCTTTCGCCAGATCGAAAGTTACGTTGTCGCTGGTTGCCGTTTTGCTGATCACAATGTTGTTATCATCGCTGCTCAAGTCAACCGTATTACCTGACGCAACTTTGCTGCTGTTGGCACCTTCGGCAGACAGATTCCAGGCTGCGCCCACGCTCGTATTAATCGCACGGATGGCCGCATCGATATTGTTTTGGCCTGTACCTCCAATATCATTATTGGTAAACGTGCCGCTATCCGGATTGTAAACGGTTGAACCGCCCACAATGCTTTCAACACCTTTACCCGCTTTATATAACTGGCTGCCGTTTACTGCTTCTTGACTGTTGTTATTCACAGCACCTTCAGACAGGCCTGTAATCTTACCTGCGCCATCTGCATTAAGGGTAAGGTTGCCGAATTGAGGACGCTCGGCCAATTCAATCTGCATCACACCATTATCTACTTTTGTGCGGATATTTTGTGTTGATGCCGCCGCTGTGTCACCCAAACCGCCTTGAATATTCAAGGTATCGCCTAAGTGTTTCTCGGTTTGACTGATATTGCCGGCAAAGGTAATCGGTTTTTGAATTTCCTTGCCTACATTGGTCAATGCTTCTTGCACAGTAGATGCCGGTGCATACGGTGTGCCGTTTGCCTGCGTAACCGTAAATGAAGGCGCAGCAACCGTACCGGACGCCGCATCAACATTCATACCTAAGGCCTGTGCAATCGGCGTCAGCTGGGATACATTAACTGCATCAGTATTTTTGGTACCTGCGGCAACATTACCCACTTTGGTTGCAACCGTTGTTTGCGGTTTATTCGGATTCAAAGCGGCTATCGTAATATCGTTGCCGGCATAAAGTTGGTTATCTTCAGCAGTTACAAACGTAACCTGCCCTTGTTTATCCACTTTACGGATCAATTGCTTGCCGTCACTGTTGACATACGAAAACGGTGAGTTGGCTTCAACCACGGAAAGATTGGAAACCGATAAATCTTTCAACGCATCTTGCAACTGTTTAACGTTGACCGCATCGCTATCCTGATTACCCGCCAACACATTGGTAATCTTATTACCGCCGTTGTCCAAACCGTTTTCAGACAGGCTTACTCGTTGGCCATTGGCAGGAGCAATCGTCATGCCATTACCGTTTACAGTGGTTGTATTGCCTGTACCGTCAGTAAATGCAGCGCTGGTCAGACCGGTCAGACTTTTAGCCAGCTTAACATTCAATGTGTTGTTGCCATCAGATTCCACTGCGATATTGTTATCGCTCAGCTCTCCTGCGGCCCCGCCTTTCACAAATACTTCTTGACCCAGCTTGCGGTTGAAATTATTGCCACTATTATCACCGCCAAAAGTCAGCGGATTATTGGCTTGCGTATTAACGGCCCTGATTGCCCCATCCACCGTATTTTCACTGGTACCGCCAATATTAGACATTGCAATATTGCCATTCGTACCCATTGCAGCATTTCCGCCCAACACGTTTGCAACGCTGCCGCCCACATTTCCTAAAGCTTGCTGGGTAAGGTAAAGCTGGCTGCCGTTTACGGCATCCGTGCTATCTGCACTGATACGGCCTGCAGCCACATTAGTAACCGTACGTTTAACATTTCCGCTTCCTACGCTTACGGTTGCGGCAGGGGCAGCTCCGGCAAAATTACCGTAAGCAATATTGTTCACTGTAGCAGAGGAAGTTCCCTGAGCCGCTTCGGTTACGGAATCTGCACCCAAAGCAACATCTTTTGCATTGGCAGCAATACTATTATTACCCAACGCCAACGCTTGCTCTCCTTGAGCGGCGGCATCGTTGCCGAAGGCTGAAGAACGCATGCCTAGTGCATTCGCACCTACACCAACAGCAGATGCGTTATTGCCAAAAGCTTTGGCAGCAGTACCAATAGCAACGGCATATTCGGCGGATGCTTTAGCCTCGGAACCCATTGCAATTGCATTAGTAGCCGATGCACCTGCTTTACTACCTATACTGATAGCCTTATTGCGCAGTACCTCGCTGCTTGAATCCTTACTGCCTGCTTCCTTACCAATATTGATATTTTCATCACCGTTGGTGTTCGCACCGGCAAAATAACCAATGTTATAGTTGAAATTACCTGTTTGACTATGGCCGGCCAAAGCAACGATATTGGCGTTATGGTCGCCGTTTTGCTGCATACCGGCTTTCCAACCTATGGAAGAATTATGTTCTCCTGCACCATTTGACCCAGCATCGCTGCCGATACCGATGTTATTACCCGCTACAAACGGAGTACCTTCATTGGTTTTAGATGATGCGGTACGACCTTTCCCTGCCTGATAGCCGATAAAGATATTTTCACCTGTTTGCGTATTTTGACCGGCTGCATCACCGATGCTGATATTTTTAGAGCCTAATCCGCCTGTACCAGAATTTCTACCTATTGCAATGCTTTGATCTCCGACAGCAGCAGCACCCGTTCCGATTGCAACCGTATCGAAGCCATCGGTTGCACCTACAGCACTAGTTCCATTAGGATTCACAACGGCAGGATTGCCTGCTCCGGCTCTTGTTACCGCACCACGACCGATAGCTACAGAAGTGTTGGTTGCTGCTTGCGACAAATAACCAACCGCAACAGATTCATTTCCTGCAGCTTGCGTATCATTCCCCAAAGCAGTTGAGCGAGAACCAGCTGCATTTGCACCAGAACCCAATGCAACAGCACTTTGATTGGTTGCATGGGAATCAAGACCAATAGAAACAGCATAATCACCGCTTGCATCGGCATTTTTACCAACGGCAACCGCACTATCTGCAGTAGCATCTGCGCTTTGTCCGACAGCTACCGTATCTTTTGCAGAAGCCACCGCTTCATTACCTACTGCAGTAGCATTACTTGCAGAAGCATTGGCTTGATTGCCTACAGCAGTAGCTCTTTCTCCTGCTGCAGATGCAGACACGCCAGCCGCCATGGCATTAATACCAGTTGCACCTTGGTTGTTATAGTTCGTATCAGCCTGCGGCTCAACACTATTCACGCTGTAATCATGATGTTGTGTGGACTGAACCGCGGCTTTCAATTGAGCTACGTTCACAGCATCAGAATCAGCAGAACCGGCGGCCACATTGATAATTTGGCGTGTTTTTTCATTCGAACCAACGGATACTGCCGCCAAATTTCCCTTTACAGTAGCCGCTACCGCTGCTTTTTGAGTATCGCTTGCCAACTCGCTTGCATAAAGCTGGTTAGGGCTACTCGGCGTAGCACTTACAGTAACATTACTCAATACACCACGATCTGCAACCGACTCACTACCCAACGCCACCGAGCGTGCAACAGAAGCATTGCTTGCAACACCAAATGCAGAAGCGTGATCTGCTGTTGCTCGAGAAGCCGATCCAACAGCTATCGAACCGGCACGTGTAGAGACCGAACCGGCACCCAAAGCAACCGCTTGGCCGAATTTGGCATCTGCATAGTCACCAATAGCAATCGCACCTCTGCCGTATGCTTCCGTGTTCAAGCCAACCGCAATGGCAGACTTGCCCGAAGTATGCGCATTGCGGCCGATCGCTACCGAACCGATATAAGCATCAGGAACATTGTCGGCGGTATTCGTAACCACATCATTGCCAGAGACCGCCCCATAGCCCAAAGCCACGCCGTCTTCCACGTTAGAAACAGCGCTTTTGCCGATCGCCATTGAGTTGGTACCCGTTGCGCCTTCATTTAAATAGTTGGTACCTAGCTGGTTATTGTTTTGAACACTAAAATAATGATGTTGTGTTTTTTCAATCGCCCTGAAAAGCTGGCTGCCGTTGACTGCATCCGTGCTATCCGCAGTAATGCGGCCTGCCGCGACATTGGTAACGGTTCTTTCTCCACCCCTTTTACCCACGCTCACGGTAGATGTAACTGCTCTTGGATCTGAACCTGCAAAACTGCCGTAAGTAAAACCTACTACCGTCGCTGTTGGCGTGGTAACCACATCAGCGGTTTCCGAACGGCTACCCAGAGCTACGGCATCGTTATGCAACGCTTTAGATTCATAACCAATGGCAACGGCATTGGTTTTACCTTCTTCGACTTTTGCCCGCGTACCCACGGCAATTGCATGATTGGCATTTGCGTGCGCCCATTCGCCGATGGAAGTGGTATTAGTTTTATTACTAAATACACCGGCAACAGCTCCATCCTCATACGCGCCTGCCGGATTTTTGCGTTGCTCCCGGCCCGCATTGCGGCCAATGGCCACATTGGCATTTCCCGAGCTGTAGCCGCCTGCATCTTTACCAATCGCCACGTTATCATGCCCCAACGCATTAACACCCGCGCGACTGGAGATTGCGGTATTCGTATTACCGGTAATGATTACCCGGGAATCTTGGGAAGCGCCTTTGGTTACAGATGCGGCTTCCATTGCGCTTAATACTGCGGCATTAGTTTTATCAAGCGATCCCGCTTGCCGGCCAATCGAAATACTTTCGCCGTAATAACTGTTATAGCCCACACCTGCATCGTAACCGATATTCACACCATAATTATTGTTAACCGTGCTCTTACCGGCTTGATAGCCGATATTAACCATATTGACCAAACCATTGGAACTGGTTTTGCCCTCATTGGTACGTGCCGAAATATTAGTCAAATTAGGATTGGTAGCATCTACGCCCTCAGAACCCGCAGAAGCGCCCAAAGAAAATGTGTTACTTCCCGCAGCTATTGATCCCGATCCGATAGCCACTGCTTTGGATGCAGATGAAAGGGCAGACGTACCCATTGCTACTGAATCAGTTTTTTGTGCCTTAGCTTGGCTGCCAATAGCAATTGCAGCAGATCCATCCGTAGCTACGGTAGAGCCTTCAATACCTGTTTGTGCCTCATGGCCCAAAGCAAGAGAGTTTCCTCCACGGGCTTTGGTGCTACGACCAAGGGCAACCGCACCACCTTTTTCAGCATGCGCGGCAGAGCCCAATGCCATAGCTTGATAACCTGCCGAATTGGCTTGATAACCGATGGCTACCGCTTGGGCAATCGTAGAAGTGGCATTGGAACCGACCGCAACACCGCTCGCTTCTGTAGCTGAGGTTCTGTAACCCAACGCCACTCCATCTTTCTTAGCCGCATTAGCTTCATTACCAATGGCTACGGCACTTGATTCAGTCGCACGGGCAGTACCAATAGCAATAGAGTTACTGTGAGTGGCTTGGGCTGTATTACCAATTGCCACAGACCCTACATCACCAGTAGCAACTACGCCCGTACCTAATGCAATACTATCTTTAGCACTAGCCGCAGCACCCGTACCCATTGCAATAGTATTGCTGTTTGTTGCTTGACTACTGTCGCCGATGGCAACAGAGCTGGTAGCCGTTGTTTGTGCAGCCTTACCTACTGCCAACGAATTTGCGCCGCTTGCAGACACACCAACACCTGCCGCAAGGGCGTTATTGCCCGTTGCGCCATCGTTATTGTAGTTTCCTGCTTTTGCAGCTACGGTTGATGTCGTATCTTTTACGCTGTAAAAATGGATTTTCTCATCTTGCAGGGTATTCACATTACCACGCACGCGGGTTAATTCCTCGGCAACCGAATAAAGCTGGCTGCCGTTTACACCGTCGGTACTGTCTTGAGTTATTTGACCTGGAGCCACATGTTTGAGTTGACGCTCAAAACCATCGGAACCGAATGAAACTTGGTCACCCGCTTTCAGATTTGCGCCGCCCCTGAAATTAAAGGTTACGTCATTAATAGTGACACTTTGCGGTGCAGCCGCATTAGTTTCGGTACTAGAGCCGGCGCCAATAGCTACTGCGTTATCTTTTGTTGCCTTTGAGCCAACGCCCAGCGCCAATGAAACATCTCCACTGGCAACCGCCCTTGTACCAAAAGCCGTAGATAAATCTCTAGCAACTGCTGATACGCCAATCGCAACCCCACCGTTTCCAGCAGTTGTGGCGCTATAGCGATAACCGACTCCATTTCCAGGTCGAGAAAACGGCACTAAGTAATCGCCCGTCAATTCATGGTATTTCACGGCAGCAGCAGTATTGTTATAAGTATTGTCATTATGAGACTGACGAATATTAGGAATTGCAGAATTGGTGGCAACGGCATCCAAATCATCACCACCGATAGCAACTGAAGAGTTCCCTGCAGCAGAAGTATCTGCTCCAACTGCCACGGCCTGTTTACCTCTAGCAGCAGCCTTCGTGCCAACTGCCACGCTCTGATTAGCATTGGCAACAGCATCATTACCACATATTAAATTTTTACTTTCCGGATCCGCAGTATCGTATTTACATTGCACATTCACAAAAGCTGCATTTGCGCTTCCAGAAAAGCCGAACGTCATGCCAATCACGGCTGCTATCATAGACAGGGTAAATTTCCATTTTCCTTTTTGGCTTTGGCCGCAAGAAACGCACTCCATACGACTCCCCGCAGGTTTCCCTTTTGCCTTCTCTATTTCCGAAACAGCCACCCAAGCTCCTAAGGCGTCGTTCCATATTGTGCGGTAATTTTTATTCATGGTTGTTAACTCTCTTTAATTAGATAAATAATTTGCTTATTGATTAAAAAATATAAAATAGTAATTATTAATAATATCTGTCTCTTATACA
>NZ_LGYH01000019.1 GCF_001308015.1 Neisseria sp. 83E34 | reverse complement strand
GCCTCACCAACGAAAACGGCGCCCGCTACCGTTTCGCCTACGACGTGCTCGACCGTTTGGTGGCCGAAAGCGGCTTCGACCGTAAACTGACCGCTTACCACTACAACGCCGGCAACGAACTGGTGCAACAGAGCGAATACGGTATCCTCGATATTCCTGCCGAAACAAACCTTTCAGACGGCCTTAAGGACTGCACACCATTGATTGTGAGCGATTACGTCCGCGACGGTTCAGGCCGTCTGAAACACATCGAAGTGCGCAGTCAAAACGGTTCCGTCCAACAGCGCAGCTATCATTACGACGTCGACGGCAGGCTCGTGCGCGCCGCCACGGCCGGACACAGCAGTGCGTTCGATTACAATACCGGCGGCGGCCTTATCGGCGAATACGCCCTCAGGCTGCCCGATGCTGCAAGCTGCGCCGCGCAAGGCCTGCCCGAATTGGATTGGCAGAATCCCGAACACGATATGTTCCTGCTGGGCAAAAGTGCCGACATCCGTTATTTCTATAGCGCCGGCGGCAATTTGGCCACGGTGGAACTACCCGACGGCCAACGCATCCACAACCTCTATTACGGCAGCGGCCACCTGCACGGCATCCTGTTCGACGGCGACACCGTAACCGACATCGAACGCGACAAACTGCACCGCGAAATCAGCAGAACGCAGGGAGCCTTAACCAGCCGCTACGAACTCGACCCCCTAGGCCGTCTGAAAAAACAGATTGCCCAACTGGCCACCCTGACGGAAACGGGCAAAAGCAAATACACCCACACCGCCGTCAACCGCAGCTACGGCTACGGCCGCACCGGCAACCTGACACACACGACCGACCAAAGAAGCGGCACCACGCATTTCGAATACGACAAACTCGTGCAGATTGCCAAAACGGGAAACGCACTGTTCGCCTTCGACCCCGCGCACAACCTCCTCAGCACCCGAACAAATAACACGCTCGATTCTGCAGCAACACCGCTTTCAGACGGCCTCAAAGCCGTAAGCGACAACCGTATTCGGGAATACAACGGCGCCAAATTCTTCTACGACCACTTCGGCAACACCATCCACAAAGAGCATCCGGATGGTACCACCCAAAACCTGTATTATGACCTGTTCCACCAACTTGTGAAAACGGAAACATTCAGACACAATCCGAACACGGGGGAATGGGAAAAAGAAATATGGGTGTATGATTACGACGCCATGGGACGCAGGATAAGGAAAGGCCGTCTGAAAGCAGACGGCAGCCTCGGAGACGCAACCGAATTCATCTGGAGCGGCAGCCGCCTGTTGCAGGAAGTGTATGCCGACGGACGTTACACCTACATCTACACCGATACGGACAGCTACGAACCTTTGGCGCAGATACACAACTACACCAACGAAGCAGGTGAAACCTACCAAGATATAAATTACTTCCACTGCGACCAAATCGGCATACCGCGCGAGATGACCGATAGGGACGGCAATCTGATATGGTTCGGGGAGTATGACGCTTGGGGCAAATTGGTTAAAGAGACCAACGTAACGGGCAGGGCGCACCAGCCGTTCCGGTTGCAGAACCAGTATTGCGACCGTGAGACGGGACTGCATTACAACTTTTTCCGTTATTACGACCCCGATATCGGAAGGTTTGTGAATCAGGATCCGATTGGCTTGTGGGGTGGAGAAAATCTATATCAGTATGCTCCCAATATCCAAATTTGGTTTGACTCTTTAGGATTGCAGAGTTACAAATGTATTGCTAAAGAAAAAGAAGGGGGTGGCGGACTAGGATATAGAGATGGTCGAAAGCTATGCACCTATACTTGTACAAACATCGCGACCAATAAAAGCGTTGATATTTTATCCAACTCAGATATATCCGATGGTAGCTCACAGTATTGCAGGGGCGCTGTTGTGGCTACTACATATAGTCCATTAACAGGCAGAGGTGTAGGGCATGCTACGCATTATGAACCATTTGATATTAATACTAATAGTTGGTATTGGGATGGTTGGGGAGGAACCAAAGATATATATGAGCAATTAAAAGGAATACCCAAATGAAATATCAGATAATGATAAAACAGCTTTTTATTACTCAATTTTTATTAAGCATTCCAAGTATCTTATACTTTACATTTTTATTCATAAATAAAAAAATTATCGCAAGTGCAATTTTTCTCAATTACCTCCATTTCACGATTTATGCATTGGCTTTTTTATGCCTGTTAATTTATATATTTAGTACATTTTTATTTATTAAGAATAAATTTCAGGAACTAATTGTTTTTTCTCTAAGTACAATATTGTTTGTTTTCAATTTGTTTACAATAAATGATTACAAATGTAAATCGACCATTAGTTGTTCTATTTTAGATTTTTTGTTTAATTTTATTTAATCTTTTTAGACACTTGAAACTCACTTACATCCCTCTAGATCATATCCCCATCGTGATAGCGCTTACTACATTATCTGTTTGGTACTGGATTGCTGTTTCACACCTAGTCCCGCCCACAGATCCTTTCTTGCTGTTTACCGACCTTGGAGATACAACAAAAACTTTACCAAAGGCGTATGCATCAACAACAAATCCGCTTTCATATTTAAATGCCTGTACAATAAACATCACCAATTCCATCAACCGTTCAGCAAGCGTAGCCTACTTGTAGGATGTAAGGATACGCACGCATTTTTTCAAGCAAGCACCACTACAAAGCCTGAAATCTACACCGACACAGACGGCGAAAACAGGCCGGAGATCAACTACTTCCACTACCACCAAATCGACATCCCGCGAGAGATGACCGATAGGGACGGCAATTTATTGTGGTTCGGCGCGATTATTACGGCTGGGGTAAGTTGAAGAGCGAGACCAACGTAACGGAAACAGCGCACCAGCCGTTCCGGTTGCAGAACCAGTATTGCGACCGTGAGACGGGACTGCATTACAACTTCTTCCGTTATTACGACCCCGATATCGGGAGGTTTGTGAATCAGGATCCGATCGGGTTGGACGGCGGGGAGAATTTGTACGGGTTTGCACCGAATGCTGCAGTATGGTCAGACCCGTTGGGGCTGGAGCCTATGGATATAGGCAAATCCATTCCCGAGGCGAACCGTCCGACGCAGAGTTCGACATCAGCGTTTGAGATGCCGAGTTACGAAGATATGGATGCGTTGTCACAGAAATACCTGAAAAAGCCGCTGCACGAAGTGCTGGAAAACATGGCCACTGGCGGCAGGCGGGGGCCGAAGGTCAAAATGCCGAAAATGGCGCCCAAACCGCAAGCAAAAACGCCGCAAAAACCAAACTGCGGAGTGGGCAAATGTGCCGGCAAACGCGACGCGCAGGGGAAATACAGGGACAGCAAGGGCAGGTATGCCGATGACCCAAACAAACTGAACACCAAGCTGACGCGGCCATCTTTGCGTTCGCAGACCGAGAAGGATGTTTACGGACGTTATACGAAATTACCTGATGGTTCGTATATGCATAAAGATACATTTGAAGTCGTCAAACCGCCCGTGCATATCGGCCACGAATACGGTTGGGAGAACAGGCGGATACTGAAGGCGGCGGACGAATTGGGTATGTCGCAGAAACAGGTTAATGATTATGTCAATGCCAGGCCGCAGAACCTTAAGCTGGAAAATGCAAAAGATAATCTGAGCCATAAGTTTGAGAAACCTGGGATTGATGAACTGCAAAATATTAAAGATGATATGCAGGAATTTTTAAGGAAAGGAAAGTAAATGAGCAATGATCCTTACGAAAATGATATTGGAATGCAGATTACCCGGGCAAATAGGCTTGGTGATATAGCCTTTCTGCAGAAAATGGCGGATACAGGTCAATTTAATCCGTTGCATATCACCGAATCAGAACGGTGGAATTATTTGCACCGCGCCAATTTAATCAACCCATCCCCAGTAGAAACTGTCAAGTTTTATCTGGACAAAGGCGTAGAGGTAAACGCACAGGACGTTTACGGCATGACGCCGCTGCACTATGCGATGCGTGCGAAAAATGGCGATGCGGCGCTGGCGTTGCTGGAAGCGGGGGCAGACCCGAATATTCCGAATATAGACAACACCATTCCTTTGGCAATGATAGGCGGAATGCCGGAAAGGTTGGACGTATTGGAGAAAATGCTTCAATGCGGTGCGGATGTGCATTACAAGAGCGGCAACAGCGGGCTGGAAATTTTAGAACTAATCAAAACGTATTTTTCGGAAGAAGCAGCGTTTAAAGCCATTATTGCAATAATGGAAAAGTATGCCTGATTGGCAGCCCGCGCAGGTACGGTTAGCCGCCCCAAGCGGCATAACCGTACGCACGCCTTCTCCCGCCTTTGAGGCCGTCTGAAAAAAACCTTCCCCCCCTTTTTCAGACGGCCTTTCCGTAGATGTCGCTGCTCAACCAACTGCCCACCCTCGGCTACGATGCCGCCGGCCGCCTGACCGCCCATACCGACGGCGAAGGCCACACCACCGCGTACGAATACGGCCAAGACGGTCTGCCTACACAAAGAACCAATGCGCTTGGTCACACCTTCGGCTACCAGTACGACCAAGCAAGAAGGCTCATCGGCCTCACCAACGAAAACGGCGCCCGCTACCGCTTCGCCTACGACGTGCTCGACCGTTTGGTGGCCGAAAGCGGCTTCGACCGTAAACTGACCGCCTACCACTACAACGCCGGCAGCGAACTGGTGCAGCAGAGCGAATACGGCGACGATGCCTCCGTTGCCGCCAAACTGATGGCGCAATACGGCGGGCAACCCGTTAAAAGCACGGACAGGACACCGCTTTCAGACGGCCTCCAAGACAAAACCCCGCTCAGAATCACCGAGTTCCAACGCGACATCTTGGGCCGCCTGACCCAAACCTTTGCCCACGACAGCACAGGCAAGGTTCAGGAAACCGCCTATCATTACGACCCCAACGGCAACCTTATCCGTGCCGCCAATGCGCACAGCATTACCTGCTTCGACTACAACGCAGGAGGAAGGTACCGGCCCAAGAAGAGAATGCCCGAAACGGCCTGATAGACACCGACTGGCGCGACCCGCAATACGATATGCTGTTCCAGCCGATCACCAACAGCATCCGTTACCATTACGACTTCAACGGCAACCGCACCACCACCGTATTGCCCGACGGCAGACAAATCAACTATCTGTATTACGGCAGCGGCCACCTGCACCAAATCAACCTCGACGGCGAAGTCATCACGGACATCGAACGCGATAAGCTGCACCGCGAAATCGAAAGGACACAGGGAGCCTTGACCAGCCGCTACGAACTGGATCCCGTAGGCCGTCTGAAAGCCCAAACCGCACAACTCAACGGCTTGTCTGAAAACGGCAGAGCAGCCGTAGCGGCGGGTTACATACCCGCCCGCACGCCCGCCCAAACCGCGGTCAAACGCAGCTACGGCTACGACAAAACCGGCAACCTGCTCCACAGCAGCGACCTGCGGACGGGCACGACGCATTTCGAGTACGACAAACTGGGCAGAATCACCCGAGCGGACAACGAACGGTTCGCCTTCGACCCGGCGCACAATATCCTTTCAGACAGGCATCGGGACAACGCAGTAAAAGACAACCGTCTTAAAGAATACAACGGCACCAGCTATTACTACGACGGCCTCGGCAACCTGATTCATAGAGAACTGCCAAACGGCGAAGTGCAGAACTATTTCTATGATTTGCACGACCAATTGGTTAAGGTGGAAATCTTTAAGAAAGACGGCAGTAAAGAGACATGGGTTTATACCTACGACGCGTTGGGTCGGCGGATAAGCAAAGGCCGTCTGAAAGAAAACGCTAACGAAGTTTCAGACAGGCATTCAACAGATAATGCCTGTCTGAAAACAGAGAACGGCAAAGATATTTTAGACAGCGAAATTGCCTTCCTGTGGGACGGCAGCCATCTGTTGCAGGAACAAAATTCAGACGGCCTTTACACTTACATCTACACCGACCAAGATTCTTACGAACCGCTGGCGCAAATCCGTGATTGGACACACGAAGAAGGAACCGAACAAAGTATCCATTATTTCCACTGCGACCAAATCGGCATTCCGCGCGAAATGACCGATAAAGAGGGCAATCTATTGTGGTTCGGGGATTATTACGGTTGGGGTAAACTCAAATCGGAAACCAATATCACAAATGCCCATCAGCCGTTCCGGCTTCAAAATCAATACTGTGATAAAGAAACGGGCTTGCATTACAACTTCTTCCGCTATTACGAATCGGACTGCGGTAGGTTTGTTAATCAGGATCCGATTAGGTTAGCTGGAGGGATCAATTTATATACTTTTGCCCTTAATACAACAGGCTGGTTTGATTCCTTAGGGCTTTTATCTATTGCAAGCTGCGCAAATCCCGCTCATGCTGCGGCATGTGCAGCTGCTGGAATAGGAGTTAGAGGTGCTGTCAGAGGCGGAGCTGTCAGTAGAACAGCTCCTCGAACTATTGTTACAGCAACAGATACAGCTACTACCTGTGAAGGAAAGTGTGAAAAAGAAAAAGATCCATGTCCAGGACAAAAAAAGATTCGTATGCGTCATTTTACTAATACGAGAGGAATTCAAGGAATTCAATCTTTAAATGTCATTATTCCAAGTGATCAAAATAAAGTATTTGCTGTTCCTGCGAAAGGAAAGCCTATGAGTGCAAAAGACTTTGAGAAAAAATTCGGCTTAAAACCAGGAAGAGCAGGCCATTATGTTGATTTTGATACCTGTCCAGGAGAATTTACACCAAGACCTAATTCCCGGAACAGTAAAGCTATTGAGTTTGTGCATGATGGGCCATTCGGATTGTATGGCAGAAATCCAACTTACCACAAAAATCGTTAATACTAAGAGGTTTATTTATGAAGAAAAAATATATGAAAATTCTAAACCAAGATGATGTTATGGAAATCTATTTGTTGCTAGATAAATTAAATGAAATATTTCACGATCCTGATAGATCAGGCGACATCAATATTATACAAAAATTTGGAGATACATATTACCCAGTTATTCATAAGCTATATTATGAAACAGTATGGAACTCATTGACCATAGAACAAAGGAAAGAAATTTTAGGAGAAGATTATGATCATAAAACACATGGACAATATGATTAAGCAAGCATAACTTGCCTATCGTGCACGGGGCTGCATTACAACTTCATTCAGATACTATGAACCGGACTCAGGACGGTTTGTTAATCAGGATCCGATTGGGTTGTGGGGTGGGGAGAATCTATATACCTTTGCGCCAAATACGACGGGATGGATTGATTCGTTGGGTTTATATAATGCTCAAAAATGTGCATCTATTGCAGCTAGAATACAAAATCTTAAAGATGAAATATATAAAAAACGTATCCCTGATCTTGAGAGTAATCCACAAAACTTACCGTGGAGAATTGGCCCCGGGGAAGCTCTTCAAGATACAGTCAGAGGACATGTAAAGCTATTAAATGCCGCACATAGTAAATTAGCTAAAGCTGAAAAAGAGTGGGTAGATAATGGCTGCGATAAACCACCTCCACCTTCTGCGCCTGCTACAAAATGTACAAACTGTTCATCTGAAAAAGAAAAAAGTAAATCTAATAAAAATTACTTGTTAATTGCTGGTCTTGGAGTTGTAGCAGTAGCAGCAGTTATTAGCCCATTTGATGGACCTTTTGGCGATGCAGCTGCTATTGGTGCGTTAGGGGGTGCTTTAGCACAGTAAAAATTAAATTATATGTAAATAATGCAAAACAATCTTTCAATGTATTAATTAGGAAGTTTCTTATGTCAAGAAATGATTTAACAATAAAAAATTATATGAACAGTCTCTTAGAGGATACAGATATTGAACAGTTAATAATATTTATTGATACTATTCCTGTCGATAAGATTCGTAGACACCTATATATCCTATCAGAAATTTTTCCTAATAAAATTGTAATTTCTCAAAAAGAATTTGAGCTTATTCAATATATATTAACTCATAATAAATTTTTAGAAGTTGAAAGTATTTCAGATTTTATTAGAGCAATCAATATTATTAGTTTTGATGAATTGCAACAAAAACAAATCACTGATTTAATTTTTTCAAAAATTCATTTATTAAGTCGATATTGTCATTTCGAATTAAATATGTTGATTACAAATATAGTTAATTCAGAAGATTTTCTTAATCGGATAATAATGATAGTTAAAGATTCTTTAAGCATTCATCTGAAAACATTTTTGTTAACCTTTATTTCACATGAATCAGAATTTCTACAAGATTGTTCTCAAAATAAAATAGATGATTTAAAAAAATTACTAAATGGCTCGGAAGTGCAATAAATAATATGGACTATCCTGCTCATGTCTTCTAAGTTCGTCTGAAAATCAGATTGCGCTTCGTGCCAACTCAGGTTTATCGCGCGGCACGAACGGGGAGACCAAATTGCCGCCGCCCAAGCCTGCCGCGGTTCGCAAACCGAATTTATCCCCATACCGCCTTCATTGTCCGCATACGCATAAACGAATATTTTTCTACCGCAAACCGCTTTAATGAAGATTACCGAAACAGGAGCATATTCATGGCCATCAACAAAATCGCCCGTAAGAGCAGCAAGTTCCGCGTGGTGTTTATGGTGCCCGACTTCTGTTGGCCGCCCCCGCCCGCTCCGCCGCAAGTGCCG
>NZ_LGYH01000018.1 GCF_001308015.1 Neisseria sp. 83E34 | reverse complement strand
ATATAAAATCAGATAGATACCACTCGTCAAGATTATCTTGATTAATAGAAATATGATGAAGAAAATCTTTTAACTTATTTTCTAAATTCATTTTATTTAATCCTTAAATTTAAAATCAATTGTCTTGCCAGTTCTTATATTTTGAACATAATGAATTTGAATTCCATTAACGTTTTGAGCTTTCTTTACCCAGCCATCTTTAGCGAACAGCCCATTTTTTGTATCACTCATTTTTATAGGCAGTTGTCGTCCACTTGGATTACTTTTAACTTCTTCCATAGCCAATTTTTCTTTTAAATTTCTAGGCTGTGTTCTACCTGTACTAATTTTGTCCAATCTGCTTTGTTTGCATTTCCCAACACACTTTTGAGCCGCTTTCTTACTTGCCCTAGCTGCTTTCGATATGGGCAATCAGGCGGTTGATACGGTCGTATTCGAAGGCCTCATGGCTGCTGTCGGGATAGTCGGTGCTGATGTGGTTGCCGGCTACGTCGTAATGGTGACAGGCAGCCATTGGGTGTTGTAGATGTAATCGGTGCCGTTATTTTCTTTAAGGCGGTTGCCTTTGGGTGATGAGTGGGCAGCAAGAATTTTTTCAGACAGCCTCTTTCAAAGCTAAGAAATTACAAAACATAAATGCGTGTGTGGCTGCTCCACACACCCTTGTGTAAAGAGATGTTTTATGCAGGCGACGACTTGCTACCTGTGAAAGAAATATTTCATACAAGCTGAGGCTTAGGTATGATATTTAAGGCTAATCTAGTTCGGTCCCTTTCATTATTTCTTCAAAAATTCTTTTATCATCATTATTTTTTATATCTAGAAAAGATATAAATTGACAATTTTCTTGATTAGAACATGCCATAATTAAGAATTGATGTAAAATATCATCTATAATTAAATTATTTATAGTATCATATTGATAACTAGTTGTAATAACATTTAGAAAATATTCATTCTTATCTGCCTCTGCTTCTAATAAATAATCAAATTCATCTTCCAGCCATTTTGCATTTTTTCCTATAAAAATTAGCCATACTAAATGATATTTTCTAATCTCTTTAAAAAATTCTAAATAATTTATTTTATCAATACAGTTGCTGCTTATTAGAATAATAGTTGGAATATCATTTTCAATACCCAAACTAGCTATATTGTTAATATTGATGTTATAATAATTTCTATTAATTTTCATTTTGTTACCTATTCCATAATATTATTCATATTTTCTCATAATATCACTTATATTTTTTTGAAATGCCTTGATTTCCTTCTCCCAATGCTTTATTCGTCCTTCTTGTTGTTTTTTAATAATATCCTTCGGTAAATTTTCCATTCCTGGGCGAACAGTTGGATTCTTTTTAAACTCTTCAATTTTCTTCTTATGTTCATCGATTAATTTTTCGTATGAACGAATAGACTTTTTATCAGAATCAGATAATTTTGAAAATTTATTAGATTTTTTACCACATTTCCCAACACACTTTTGAGCCGCTTTCTTACCTGCCCTAGCTGCTTTCGATAACACACTTATTGCCGCTCTGCCAATTGCAGCAAGACCTGCTGCAACATAAGGAAGAAATGCCCACAAGCCCAAAGCATCAGTCCAACTTTGTGCATTGGGTGCAAATTGATACAGGTTCGTTCCACCTTCCAACCCAATCGGGTCTTGGTTGGTAAAGCGTCCCGTCTCTGCTTCGTAATACCGGAAGAAGTTGTAATGCAGCCCCGTTTCAGAATCGAAATACTGGTTCTGCAACCTGAACGGCTGATGAACGTTTTCATAGATGCGCTTTTCAGACGCAAGAGAACCCCAAGCCGAGTAGCTGCCGTACCACAGTAAATTACCGTGGATGTCGGTCATCTCGTGAGGCGTGCCAATCTGATTGTTGTGGAAATAAAAAAGATATTGTTGTCGGTCTTTGTGATTATCAAAAATTTGCGCCAGCGGTTCGTAAGAATCTTGATCGGTGTAAATGTAGGTATAGCTGCCTTTGTAGTTGTATTCCTGAAGCAGTCTTGTTCCGTCCCAAACGAAATGTGTCCGTTTCGGTGCGGTGCTTGTCCACTCCAACTTGTCTTTGCGTTCTTTGCTCAATCTGCGCCCGAACGGGTCGTAAGCGTATTCCCAAACTTCGGTGTTGCCTGCGGGTTTCTTAATCTCCGTTCTGATTAACCGGTTTTCTGTATCGTAAACGAAGTATTGGCTCTCGCCGTTGGGCAACTGGCGGTAAATCATATTGCCCAAAGCATCGTAGGTGTATTCGATGCCGTTGTATGCTTCGAGGCGGTTGCCTTTGCCGATGTTGCGGCCTTTTATGCGGCCGGTGTGATGCCTGTCTGAAAGGTTTTCAGACAGGCCTTTCGTGTCTTTGAGGCCGTCTGAAACGTTATCCGACAGGATATTGTGTGCCGGGTCGAAGGCGAACTTTTCGCTGCGGCCGGTTTGTTTGTTGACGGCGCTTTCAATCCGCCCGAGTTTGTCGTACACGTAATCCAATACGCCGCTGCGTTGGTCGGCGGTCTGAATCAGGTTGCCGGCTTTGTCGTAGCGGTAGCTTCTGCGCACTGCGCCGCCGACTAAGGTGTTGAGTTTGCCGTTGTGCTGCAAGGTGCGGTTGGCGGTGGCGGTTTGGTTTTTCAGACGGCCCATCGGGTCGTAGTCGTAGCGGCTGGTTAAGGCGCCCTGTGTTCTTTGGATTTCCTGATGCAGCCGGTCGCGTTCGATGTCGCTGATGGTTTCGCCGTCGAGGTTGATTTGGTGCAGGTGGCCGCTGCCGTAGTAGAGGTAAAAGCTGAGGAACGAGACTGCCTATGGTGTTACCGAAAGATGCCATAGTTGTCCGGGGGTTGAGGGGTTGTTGCCGTGGCCGTCTGAAAAATAAGGGGTTAAAGGATTATAGCGTAATATGGGGCGTTTTTTTCAGACGGCCTTGGGTGTTTGAGGCTGTCTTAAAGGGATTGGTTCAATCTGCAATTTTTGGTGAGAACAACTCAACTTGAGGTTTGCACCTGAAAGAGAGTTGGTCTTGGGAACTCAAGCTACGATTGCTGTTTTTTTATTTAAATATAAAAGATACATATAAATTCTTATCTTCCAAGATGGATAAGTAATTTTCAGCTGAATCAATACTATCTTTTGAGGAAATACCATTATAATACCAACTATCATAATTATGAGAAAATACATTGTTGGAATTTACAGTATAAATATCCCCTCCCAAAATAATCAAATTGAGTTCCTTGATTAACTTAAGTGCTTCTAATGCAATAGCTTTAGGTATAATGATTACATTTTCGCCTTCATCAAAAAGACTTATGCCATTTTTGATATATAAATTTAACAATTCATTCATTTTACATATCCTTAAATTTTATTTTTTATTTGGTTTGAATAATCTGTGATTAATATTACCATTTGGTTCTTTAATATACTCAAATACTCCATCTTTACCCTTGTAAGAACCGGGTATTTCTAATTTTTGGCGTACAACACCATCTCCGCCCTTAATTTTAGTTACCTTTCCAGATTTGGCAAAACCATCTACTGATTGTTGGAAACCATGATAATCGCCTGAAGAAGCTTGCTTCTTAACTTTTTTATATATTTTGTTCCTTCTAAAAATTTATCTGATTTACATTTCCCAACACACTTATTAGCTGCTGTCTTACTTGCCCTAGCAGCTTTCGATATGGGCAATCAGGCGGTTGATGCGGTCGTATTCGAAAGCCTCATGGCTGCCGTCGGGATAGTCGGTGCGGATGTGGTTGCCGGCTGCGTCGTAATGGTGACAGGCAGCCATTGGGTGTTGTAGATGTAATCGGTGCCGTTATTTTCTTTAAGGCGGTTGCCTTTGGGTAATGAGTGGGCAGCAAGAATTTTTTCAGACAGCCTCTTTCAAAGCTAAGAAATTACAAAACATAAATGCGTGTGTGGCTGCTCCACACACCCTTGTGTAAAGAGATGTTTTATGCAGGCGACGGCTTGCTACCTGTGAAAGAAATATTTCATACAAGCTGAGACTTAGGTGTGATATTTAAGGTTAAGTTACTTCAGCCCTTTATAAAAAACCTGAAATGTCTAATGGTTAGTGTACAATTTCTATTTTCATCTTGAATTTTGTTTATCTTTACCAGGTTTAGAATAGTTATTAATTAGTTCATATGTAGTATATTTAATAAATTAGAAATTAAATCTTTTGCATCTTTTTCATAATATTTTTCCCACTTCTTACTCCAATTAATTGGTTTACCATCATCTTCCCAATCAGACAAGGCTAATGAGTTTAAAATTTCTAACTCATTCCAGCAATTTTTATATTTATCTATATCAATATTTTTTAAATATTTACGCTCAATATAATTCATTAAAAATTCTGTATTATTTACAAAAGATGCAAATAAAAAAAGATTTTCACTAGCTTTATTTGCTTCAGTTAAAAATTTATCTATAGCAAATATCATTTTATTTACCACCATGCATAACAGTTACAACCTTACTTTTCTTATTGGTAACTACCGTAATTTTGTTAATTTTATCATAATGCACGGTTGAAGCACCTCTACTGGGACTTTTAGTACCCGTTTTAATTGTATTTTCTACAACAGAAGGCATAATCCCTCTATCTTGCATTCTATCTAAAGCATGGCCTGAATACTTCCTTTTGCCAATTTTGGCTGGTAAATTTCTTACAGGTTGATATGACGGATTTTTAGGCTGGTTCATTTGGAAACGCCTACTTCCCAAAAAGCCTGAGTTTGGATTTTCTTTATCGCATTTCCCAACACACTTATTAACCACTTTCTTACTTGCCCTAGCAGCTTTTGACAACACACTTATTGCCGCTCTACCAATTGCAGCAAGGCCTGCTGCAACATAAGGAAGAAATGCCCATAAGCCCAAAGCATCAGTCCAACTTTGTGCATTGGGTGCAAATTGATACAGGTTCGTTCCACCAACCAACCCAATCGGGTCTTGGTTGGTAAAGCGTCCCGTCTCTGCTTCGTAATACCGGAAGAAGTTGTAATGCAATCCCGTTTCTTCATCAAAGTATTGGTTTTGCAACCTGAACGGCTGATGAATGTTTTCATAGATGCGCTTTTCAGACGCAAGGGAGCCCCAAGCCGAGTAGCTGCCGTACCACAGTAAATTGCCGTGGATGTCGGTCATCTCGTGAGGCGTGCCAATCTGATTATTGTGGAAATAAAACAGATATTGTTGTCGGTCTTTGTGATTATCAAAGACTTGCGCCAGCGGTTCGTAAGAATCTTGGTCGGTGTAGATATAAGTGTAATTACCCTTATAAGTGTATTCCTGAAGCAGTCTTGTTCCGTCCCAAACGAAATGTGTCCGTTTCGGTGCGGTGCTTGTCCACGCCAACTTGTCTTTGCGCTCTTTGCTTAACCTGCGCCCGAACGGGTCGTAAGCGTATTCCCAGATTTCGGTGTTGCCTGCGGGTTTCTTAATCTCCGTTCTGATTAACCGGTTTTCCGTATCGTAAACGAAGTATTGGCTCCCGCCGTTAGGCAGTTGGCGGTAAATCATATTGCCCAGGGCATCGTAGGTGTATTCGATGCCGTTGTATGCTTCGAGGCGGTTGCCTTTGCCGATGTTGCGGCCTTTTGTCCTGCTGATGTGATGCCTGTCTGAAACCTTATCCGACAGGATATTGTGCGCCGGGTCGAAGGCGAACTTTTCACGGCTGCCGCTCTGTTTGTTGACGGCGCTTTCAATCCGCCCGAGTTTGTCGTACACGTAATCCAATACGCCGCTGCGTTGGTCGGCCGTCTGAATCAGGTTGCCGGCTTTGTCGTAGCGGTAGCTTCGGCGCACTGCGCCGCCGACTAAGGTGTTGAGTTTGCCGTTGTGCTGCAACGTGCGGTTGGCGGTGGCGGTCTGGTTTTTCAGACGGCCCATCGGGTCGTAGTCGTAGCGGCTGGTTAAAGCACCCTGTGTTCTTTGGATTTCCTGATGCAGCCGGTCGCGTTCGATGTCGCTGATGGTTTCGCCGTCGAGGTTGATTTGGTGCAGGTGGCCGCTGCCGTAGTAGAGATAATTGAGGCTGCGGCCGTCGGGGAGAACGGTTCGGGTACGGTTGCCGAGCGGGTCGTAGGCGTAGCCGACGCCGGCGCTTTGGCCGTTGTGGACGGTGGTTTCGCCGACGGGTCGGTCGAGTACGTCGTAAACGAGTTCGACACTGCTGTGGCGGTTGCGGGCTTTGATCAGATTGCCGGTCAGCGGGTCGGATTGTTAAAGAACGAAATTTAAGACGGCCTAAATCGCTTAGAGGCCGTCTGAAAAAGGTTTGGTTAAATCTACGGTTTTTTGTTGAGTTTGACAACTTAATCTACGTTTGCTGGCTCTATAACTTATTTCATAATACTATTTTTAAGAATACGGAATAATTGTTACCTAATTCCGCTTCTAGCCTTTTAAGTAAATTTTCTCCTTTATTCTTAAAGGATAATTCTTCTTCTTTATTTTTAAATCCAGAATTTAATGGGTCTTCCATATTTAGAGTATTATCATATTCGTTTGCCCATTGTATTAAATCATCGGCAAGCATGGCAGATATTGGTAAAGAATGTGGGTCTATATTACCCCAATTATCATCATCTACACCCCACAATGGGTAACAATGATAATCAGGCATTAATTTTAATGTAATCATTTGATTTCCTTTTATCTATCTTATTCTTCCAGCTGGATTTGCTCCAACAATAAATCCATTACTTCCAGTGGTAACAGCAATGCGATTTTTCTGTCCATTAATCATAACTTCATAAATAGGCCGTCCTGTTCCCTGGCCTTGATACCCAACAATCCTGCCTTTAGTTACAGCTTCCATTACAGTAGCCGGTATATTTTCCCTAGATACCCCAATACGTGCAAAATCACTTCCATGTTCTTTAATAATATGTTCTAGACCTGCTTTAGCATTGCCTTTTTCTAAAAATACTACTTTTCCAGAAGGTGTTCTTCCTGTTGCAAGTAAATCGTCCGGGTTAAATTTAATGCCATTAGCTCTTAACTCATCCACATCTTTAGAATCAACCTTACATCTATTGCATTTAGACTTTGAAAGAATCTTTGATATTAATTGTTTAATTGATTTTAAAAGACGGGCTCTTAACCCCAAAGTATCTATCCATCCTTGAACATTTGGTGCGAAGAAATAAAGATTATCCCCGCCCATCAACCCAATCGGGTCTTGGTTGGTAAAGCGTCCCGTCTCTGCTTCGTAGTAACGGAAGAAGTTGTAATGCAATCCCGTTTCTTCATCAAAGTATTGGTTTTGCAACCTGAACGGCTGATGAATGTTTTCATAGATGCGCTTTTCAGACGCAAGGGAGCCCCAAGCCGAGTAGCTGCCGTACCACAGTAAATTGCCGTGGATGTCGGTCATCTCGTGAGGCGTGCCAATCTGATTATTGTGGAAATAAAACAGATATTGTTGTCGGTCTTTGTGATTATCAAAGACTTGCGCCAGCGGTTCGTAGGAATCTTGGTCGGTGTAAATGTAGGTATAGCTGCCTTTGTAGTTGTATTCCTGAAGCAGTCTCGTCCCGTCCCACACGAAATGTGTCCGTTTAGGCGCGGTGCTTGTCCACGCTAACTTGTCTTTGCGCTCCTTGCTTAACCTGCGCCCGAACGGGTCGTAAGCGTATTCCCAAACTTCGGTGTTGCCTTCTTTCTTTTTGATTTCGGCTCTGACGAGTTGGTTTTCGCTGTCGTATTGGAAGAATTGGCTCCCGCCGTCGGACAGTTGGCGGTAAATCATATTGCCCAAGGCATCGTAGGTGTATTCGGTGCCCTTGTATGTTTCGAGGCGGTTGCCTTTGCCGATGTTGCGGCCTTTTATGCGGCCGGTGTGAGGCTTGTCTGAAAGGTTTTCAGACAGGCCTTTGTCTTTGAGGCCGTCTGAAACCTTATCCGACAGGATATTGTGCGCGGGGTCGAAGGCGAACTTTTCGCGGCTGCCGCTCTGTTTGTTGACGGCGCTTTCAATCCGCCCGAGTTTGTCGTACACGTAATCCAACACGCCGCTGCGTTGGTCGGCGGTCTGAATCAGGTTGCCGGCTTTGTCGTAGCGGTAGCTTCGGCGCACTGCGCCGCCGACCAGGGTATTGAGTTTGCCGTTGTGCTGCAATGTGCGGTTGGCGGTGGCGGTTTGGTGTTTCAGACGGCCCATCGGGTCGTAGTCGTAGCGGCTGGTTAAGGCGCCTTGGGTTCTTTGGATTTCCTGATGCAGTTTATCGCGTTCGATGTCGCTGATGACTTCGCCGTCGAGGTTGATTTGGTGCAGGTGGCCGCTGCCGTAGTAGAGGTAATTGATGCTGCGGCCGTCGGGCAGAACGGTTCGGGTACGGTTGCCGAGCGGGTCGTAGGCGTAGCCGACGCCGGCGGTTTGGCCGTTGTGGACGGTGGTTTCGCTGACAAGTCGGTCGAGTACGTCGTAAACGAGTTCGACGCTGCTGTGGCGGTTGCGGGCTTTGATCAGGTTGCCGGTCAGCGGGTCGTAGTCGAAGCGGGTGCGGCTGTAGTGTTTGCCTTCTTCGGCGGGAACGGGGGTGCCGTCGATGCGGCGGCTGGTTTTTTCCACCAGTTGGCCGAGGATATTGCGTTTGAAGCGGTGGATGTGCCAAATCTCGGGGCGGTCGGCTTTGGAGCCGTCTGAAAGGCCGTATTCGGTTTGTTCGGTCAGTTGGCCGGCGGCATCGTAGGCGTAGCCGGT
>NZ_LGYH01000017.1 GCF_001308015.1 Neisseria sp. 83E34 | reverse complement strand
GCAAACCGATTTCCGCAACATCAGCCATCGGGAGATACGCAGGGTTCAAGATGAACTGAACCACCGGCCAAGAAAAACACTTGGCTATGAAACGCCAAGTGTTTTATTCTTAAAACCTGTTCCAACTGCTACCTGAGCGTTGCACTTAAAATTCGAATTTAAGAAGCATTATCTGTTGAATGCCTGTCTGAAACTTCGTTAGCGTTTTCTGTTTGCAGACGGCCTTTGCTGACCCTTCTGCCCAACGCGTTGTAGCTATAAACCCACGTTTCTTTGCGCCAATTGCCGCCGACATCTTTGCGTTGGATTTCCACCTTAATGAGTTGGTCGTGCAAATCATAGAAATAGTTTTGCACTTCACCGTTTGGCAGTTCTCTATGAATCAGGTTACCGAGGCCGTCGTAGTAATAGCTGGTGCCGTTGTATTCTTTAAGACGGTTATCTTTTACTGCGTTGTCCCGATGCCTGTCTGAAAGGATATTGTGCGCGGGGTCGAAGGCAAACCGTTCGTTACCCGCTCGGGTGATTCTGCCCAGTTTGTCGTACTCGAAATGCGTCGTGCCCGTCCGCAGGTCGGTGCTGTGGAGCAGGTTGCCGGTTTTGTCGTAGCCGTAGCTGCGTTTGACCGCGGTTTGGGCGGGTGTGCGGGCGGGTATGTAACCCGCCCCTACGGCTGCTTTGCCGCTTTCAGACAGGCTGTCGAGTTGTGCGATTTGGGCTTTCAGACGGCCTACGGGATCCAGTTCGTAGCGGCTGGTCAAGGCTCCCTGTGTCCTTTGGATTTCGCGGTGCAGCTTATCCCGTTCGATGTCCGTAATGACTTCGCCGTCGAGGTTGATTTGGTGCAGGTGGCCGCTGCCGTAATACAGGTAGTTGATTTGTCTGCCGTCGGGCAATACGGTGGTGGTGCGGTTGCCGTTGAAGTCGTAATAGAATTTCGTAGGTCAATGCTAATTAATTGGATAAAAAACGCGTGCGTGCTGTTGGCATACCCCACACACATTAAATAAGTATGTTATACAGGTTACGGCTTGCTTGTTTTTTATCCTTTCCCTCCTTTGAAAAATATAAAAACTAATAGTAAAATTAACCATAGTCCATATTTTAATATATAAAATTTATAATCAATATTTATTAAATTTTCTTTTTTTAAGTTCCATAGAAATTTATTTATTTCTAAGTTCTTTATGAAGAAATCAGAAGGGTGCTCCACAATATTGTTTTCTTTGCATAATAAAAATGCAATATACCAATAAAATAGTATAAAAACTATTAATACAAAAAAAGCATATTTTTCCATAAGTTTTCTCTTTAAAATCTCATACTTGAAATAGCATTAGGATGCATGTTGTTAATATTTACTCCATTTGGTAATGAAATTCCAGGTGGAAGTCTCGTGTCTGTGGCTGATGGGGCGGTCATAATTTTTTTGAAATCAAAAGTTTTTTGATAACCAATATTAGCATTTGCCCCTAGTCCATATCCAAGACCTGCTTTACCTGTAACATAAGGTTTTGCCGATTTTTCTAAATTGCTTCCTGCACAGATGCCAATAGAAGCCTTAAATTTTGCTGTGCCACATATTTCTACGAATCCTCCGTCTTTTTTACCATTTCCGATAATATTATGGGATTTTCCAACAGAAGCTCCTATTCCTGCTCCTGAGGTTAGAGCAATGCTGCAACTTAATTTACCACTTCCTGCATACTCACATTCTCCCGATAAACCTACTCCAAATGTTGCAGAGCCTTCTACATGAGTGCCAGTTAAGGATGAGTCTATAAATTTTGACACCCCGCTCAATCCTAATGGGTCTATGAAACTTGAAGAATTTTTAACAAAAATGTATAAATTGCTCCCCCCCATCAACCCAATCGGATCCTGATTAACAAACCTCCCCGCATCAGGTTCATAGTACCTGAAGAAGTTGTAATGCAGCCCCGTCTCTTGGTCGAAATACTGGTTTTGCAATCTGAACGGTTGATGTGCTGTTTTCGTTACGTTGGTTTCGCTCTTCAGCTTACCCCAACCGTAATAATCTCCAAACCACAGCAGATTGCCGTCTTTATCCGTCATTTCGCGCGGAATGCCGATTTGGTCGCAGTGGAAATAATGGATGCTTTGTTCGGTTTCTTCTTCGTTTGTCCAATCACGGATTTGCGCCAGCGGTTCGTAAGAATCTTGGTCGGTGTAGATGTAAGTGTAGAGGCCGTCTGAATTTTGTTCCTGCAACAAGTGGCTGCCATCCCACAGGAAGGCAATTTCGCTGTCTAAAATATCTTTGCCTCCCTGCATTTTCAGACAGGCATTGTTTTCCACGCCGTCTGAAAGGGGTTCAGCATCTCCGTTTTCTTTCAGACGGCCTTTGCCGATTCTTCTGCCTAAAGCATCGTAGTGGTAAATCCACGTTTCTTTGTTGCCGTCTTTCTTAAAGATTTCCACCTTAACCAATTGGTCGTGCAAATCGTAGAAATAGTTCTGCACTTCGCCGTTTGGCAGTTCGCGGTGAATCAGGTTGCCGAGGCCGTCGTAGTAATAGCTGGTGCCGTTGTATTCTTTAAGACGGTTGTCTTTTACTGCGTTGTCCCGATGCCTGTCTGAAAGGATATTGTGCGCGGGGTCGAAGGCGAACAGTTCGTTGCCCGCTTGGGTGATTCTGCCCAGTTTGTCGTACTCGAAATGCGTCGTGCCCGTCCGCAGGTCGGTGCTGTGGAGCAGGTTGCCGGTTTTGTCGTAGCCGTAGCTGCATTTGACCGCGGTTTGGCTGTAACCTGCCGCTACTTTGCTTTTGCCTTTGCCGTTTTCAGACAGGCTGTTGAGTTGTGCGATTTGGGCTTTCAGACGGCCTAGCGGATCCAATTCGTAGCGGCTGCTCAAAGCTCCCTGTGTCCTTTGGATTTCGCGGTGCAGTTTGTCGCGTTCGATGTCTGTGATGACTTCGCCGTCGAGGTTGATTTGGTGCAGGTGGCCGCTGCCGTAATACAGATAGTTGATTTGTCTGCCGTCGGGCAATACGGTGGTGGTGCGGTTGCCGTTGAAGTCGTAATGGTAACGGATGCTTTTCGTAACCGGCTGGAACAGCATATCGTACTGCGGGTCGCGCCAGTCGGTGGCTATCAGGCCGTTTCGGGCATTCTCTTCTTGGGCCGGTACCTTCCAGTGGTGCTGGCCGATGAGTTGACCGTTCGGGTTGTAGTCGAAACAGGTAATGCTGTGTGCATTGGCGGCGCGGACGAGGTTGCCGTTGGGGTCGTAATGATAGGCGGTTTCCTGAACCTTGCCTGTGCTGTCGTGGGCAAGGGTTTGGGTCAGGCGGCCCAAGATGTCGCGTTGGAACTCGGTGATTCTGAGCGGGGTTTTGTCTGAGGCTGTCTAGAAGCTAGGCAGTATCGGTTTTGGTCGGCGGGTTTGCAGCTGAGTTTAGTTATCAGTTTGGCAGTAACGGAGGCATCGCTACCGCATTCGCTCGGCTGCACCAGTTCGTTCTAGGTAGAATAAAAAAATCTATACAAAAAAATCGTAAGAATAAATATCCATACTCCATATTTGACAATGTAAAATTTTAAGTCCTTATTTAAAAACTGGATTTGCTCATCTTTATTGAAAATAATACCCCATATTAATTTATCAGATTCTAAACGCTTGGTAATCAAAAATTCACCAAACGAATTGACTATATTCAATTTTCTGCAAATTCTATAAGCGCAATACCAATAAAAAAATATCCATGGAAGAAAAATAATAATATCTAGAAATTCAATTAAATTTTCCATTTGTTTCCTTTCTAAAATTTTATTTTTGGTGCTGATGGGCAATCTTTTCATTTTAGATAAGGTATTGATTTATATGTTAGTGTTTAAAATTAATTTCCTATGGTTCTAATATAACTATACCTTCCATACCTACAGATGAATTTATATATAAAATTTGAAAAGATTCATTAGTATTTGTGAAAGGAAATAAACTTGGAAAATTCTCGATAATATTATTGGGAATGTTTTTGTTATCAAAACTATATATATCAAAAATTACATTTTGATCCGAGAAATTGTTTATGTGAAAGAAAATAACATTTTTATATGTGATTAATTGATTATCGCTTGTATGTAAAGTTAATGTTTTGTTTTTCTTATGATGGAATATCCCAATAATTTCTTTATCATGTAGAATCGTCATTGTTGGCTTATCCTTTAAGGTATTTAAAAAAATATAATAATTTTCGTATAATTACTATATTTAGTAAAAAACAAATCGTACTGTATGTAAAGTGGATCAACCTTCTATATGGTATATTATCAGCAATAGGACTGAAATTTAAGCCTAGATTAGAAATAATATTTTCTTCAAAAATAGACCAAGGAAGTGTTAGGATAATATTAATTATTTCGGCGATCCAAGGATTTATAAGAAATAGTATCAAGATCGTTACTAAATACAGAAATGATATAATTATATACCTATTTAATTTCATATATTACCTATAAATTGTTGACATTTGATTAAGAACTTCATTTATAGATGGTGGATTAATTATATTCATCGGACACGAGTTAGTATCTTTTTCTGCTCCGTAATTCTGAGAAATTACCTTTTCAAGTCCCCATCGCTTAGTCGAGGTAGAATGGGGATCATTCTTAATACTTCTAGATTCGCTTACAAGGTTATTGTCGCATCTGACCATACAATCATATTTGTCCAGTCCTGAACATGAGAATTGCTCTCGGCATTCGGCATAGCAAATATCATGACGCTTACAAGCAGCATCTAATAGTCCGATTGGATCAGCATAATATCCATTCTTATCTCTAAAACTGCTATATTGTTCTTCTCTTCCTCCTGTCCAGTCTGGGCCACACCAATTACCGTGGTATTTAAACCAGCCTAATGTATCAACCCATTTTGTAAAGTTGGGGGCAAAAACATAGAGATTAGAGCTCCCTGCCAACCCAATCGGATCCTGATTAACGAACCTACCTACATCAGGCTCATAGTACCTAAAGAAGTTGTAATGCAGCCCGGTCTCTTGATCGCAATACTGGTTCTGCAATCTGAACGGCTGATGGGTATCGGTGATGTTGGTTTCGGATTTGAGTTTACCCCAACCTGCATAATCCCCGAACCACAACAAATTACCGTTCTTATCGGTCATCTCACGCGGTATGCCGATTTGGTCGCAATGGAAATAGCTGGTCTGTTGTTTAGCCTCGCCTTCTGCATCCGTCCAACCACGGATTTGCGCCAGCGGTTCATAGCTGTCTGCATCGGTGTAGATGTAGGTGTAGAGGCCGTCTGAATTTTGTTCCTGAAGCAGGCGGCTGTCGTCCCACAAGAAGGCAATTTCGCTGTCTAGAATATCTTTACCGGCCTGCGTTTTCAGACAGGCATTGTCTCTTAGGCCGTCTGAAACGTTTTCAATGGTCTCCATACCGCCGTTTTTCAGACGGCCTTTGCTGACTCTTCTGTCCAAAGCATCGTATTCAAATGCCCAAACTTCTTTGTTCCACTCTCCCGTTTCGGCGTTCTTCTTAAACGTTTCCACTTTAACCAAACGGTCGAACAAGTCGTAATGCAGGTTTTGGGTTGTGCCGTCCGAATGTTCTTTGTGGATGGTGTTGCCGAAGTCGTCGTAGAAGAATTTTATGCCGTTGTAAGCCGCAATGCGGTTGTCTTTTACCTGCTCTCCGTATTCGTTAATCAGGTTGTAGGCGGGGTCGAAGGCAAAGGTTTGGTTTTGTACTTTCAGGGGCTGGCCGAGCTTATCGTACTCGAAGTGCGTCGTTCCCGTCCGCTGGTCGGTGCTGTGGAGCAGGTTGCCGGTTTTGTCGTAGCCGTAACTGCGTTTGACGGCGGTTTGGGCGGGTATGTAACCCGCCCCTACGGCTGCTTTGCCGTTTTCAGACAAGCCGTTGAGTTGTGCGATTTGGGCTTTCAGACGGCCTACCGGATCCAGTTCGTAGCGGCTGGTCAGCTTTCCCTGTGTCCTTTGGATTTCGCGGTGCAGTTTGTCGCGTTCGATGTCCGTAATGACTTCGCCGTCGAGGTTGATTTGGTGCAGGTGGCCGCTGCCGTAATACAGATAGTTGATTTGTCTGCCGTCGGGCAATACGGTGGCGGTGCGGTTGCCGTTGAAGTCGTAATGGTAGCGGATGCTCTCGGTAACCGGCTGGAACAGCATGTCGTACTGCGGGTCGCGCCAGTCGGTGGCTATCAGGCCGTTTTGCTCGTTCTCTTCCCGGGTCGGTACCTTCCAGTGGTGCTGGCCGATGAGTTGGCCGTTAGGGTTGTAGTCGAAGCAGGTGATGCTGTGTGCATTGGCGGCGCGGACGAGGTTGCCGTTGGGGTCGTAATGATAGGCGGTTTCCTGAACCTTACCTGTGCTGTCGTGGGCAAAGGTTTGTGTCAGGCGGCCCAAAATGTCGCGTTTGAACTCGGTGATTCTGAGCGGGGTTTTGTCTTTGAAGCCGTCTGAAAGCGGTGTCCTGTCCGTGCTTTTAACAGGTTGCCCGCCGTATTGCGCCATCAGTTTGGCGGCAATACTGGCATCGTCGCCGTATTCGCTCTGCTGCACCAGTTCGTTGCCGGCGTTGTAGTGGTAAGCAGTTAACTTGTGGTCGAAGCCGCTCTCGGCCACCAAACGGTCGAGCACGTCGTAGGCGAAGCGGTAGCGGGTGCCGTTTTCGTTGGTGAGGCCGATGAGCCTTCTTGCTTGGTCGTAGTGGTAGCCGAAGGTGTGGCCGAGCGCATTGGTTCTTTGCGTAGGCAGACCGTCTTGGCCGTATTCGTACGCGGTGGTGTGGCCTTCGCCGTCGGTAATGTAGGCTTGTTATTAGTAAAGTCTTTTTAGCTAGATATTTTTTTAATTGTATTAGAAAGTTCTGTTGGTAGAGGAATATTGTATTGATTTGATTTTGATATCTTTAATAAAAATTTATATAGAATGAGCTCAAAATTAATAAATTTTTTCAAATTTATTAAGCAACAGATTTTTAACTCTTGAATTTTTAGATCTCTCCAATTTTGGCGGCTAGGTAATTTTGCAAAATAGTTTTCTGGAATCTGTTCTATTAAATGAAGAGCATTAGTAAATTCTTCTAGATCATAGTACACATGTGCCAAATAAGCCTTAGCAAAAGTAGTATTTTCAGAATCTAGCATAATAGCATTCTTAAAAGGGCGTTTTGCTTGTTCTAAAAGTAATATTTTATTTTTATTATCCATGAAAGTAGATTTTAAATACAAGGTATAACCTAAAAGATAAGGAGTGTTATCTATACTTAACAGATTATTTAACAGGTGATCTATCAGTAAAATTTTTACTTGGTCGTCATCTATTAATTCAATAACGTCAACTATTAAATAAGGATCATTACTTGAGATTGAATCCATAGGGCTGTCAATATAGTCTAAAGCATTCATCATATTAAATTCCTTGTTATTTATGATTATGTCCTTTACCTTGTTGTTGTAAGCGTTTTGCTACATCTTTCATAATACTTTTTAATTGCGTATCAGTGATGGAATTTGCTTCGCGCTGTAACTCTGCAGATGCTCTTGAGTATGGAGTTCCATGTTGCCCTGATGCGGCGCCTTTGCCAACCCCTTGTTTTTTAAATTGTTTAACTAATTCATTTCCTCTTTTAGTAGCGCATTTTCGCATCAAATCTGCAGCTTCTCTTCCTGAAAGATTTGCTGCATGACGTATCAATGTTAAAGTTTCATCCCACTGCCCTCTAGCTGCGGTAGCTAAAATTCGAGCATTTATTGAATTAAGCCCCAAGGGGTCAACCCAAGTTTTTGCACTAACCGCGAATTGATAAAAATTATTGCCACCCCACAACCCAATCGGATCCTGATTAACAAACCTACCGCAGTCCGATTCGTAATAGCGGAAGAAGTTGTAATGTAAGCCCGTCTCTTGGTCGAAATACTGGTTTTGCAATCTGAACGGCTGATGGGCGTTTGTAATGTTTGTTTCAGATTTGAGTTTCCCCCAACCTGCATAATCCCCGAACCACAGCAGATTGCCGTCTTTATCCGTCATCTCGCGGGGAGTGCCGATTTGGTCGCAGTGGAAATAATGGATACTTTGTTTGGTTTTTTCTTCATTAACCCAATCACGGATTTGCGCCAGCGGTTCGTAGCTGTCTGCATCGGTGTAGATATAGGTGTAGAAGCCGTCTGAATTTTGTTCTTGTAACAGATGGCTGCCGTCCCACAGAAATATGATTTCACTATCCAGAATGATTTCACTATCCAGAATATCGTTAGCGTTCTCCGTTTTCAGATGGCCTTTACTTATCCGTCTGCCCAACGCGTCATAGCTATAAGCCCAAGTTTCTTTGCGCCAATTGCCGTCGGCATCTCTGAGTTGGATTTCCACTCTAACCAATTGGTCGTGCAAATCATAGAAATAGTTCTGCACTTCGCCGTTTGGCAGTTCTCTATGAATCAGGTTGCCGAGGCCGTCGTAGTAATAGCTGGTGCCGTTGTATTCTTTAAGACGGTTATCTTTTACTGCGTTGTCCCGATGCCTGTCTGAAAGGATATTGTGCGCGGGGTCGAAGGCGAACCGCTCGTTACCCGCTCGGGTGATTCTGCCCAGTTTGTCGTACTCGAAATGCGTGGTGCCCGTCCGCTGGTCGGTGCTGTGGAGTAGGTTACCGGTTTTGTCGTAGCCGTAGCTGCGTTTGACCGCGGTTTGGCCGTGCATGCGGGCGGGTATGTAACCCGCTCCTACGGCTGCTTTGCCGTTTTCAGACAGGCCGTTGAGTTGGGCGATTTGGGCTTTCAGACGGCCCAGCGGATCCAGTTCGTAGCGGCTGGTCAAGGCTCCCTGTGTCCTTTGGATTTCGCGGTGCAGCTTATCGCGTTCGATGTCCGTGATGACTTCGCCGTCGAGGTTGATTTGGTGCAGGTGGCCGCTGCCGTAATACAGGTAGTTGATTTGTCTGCCGTCGGGCAATACGGTGGTGGTGCGGTTGCCGTTGAAGTCGTAATGGTAACGGATGCTGTTGGTAACCGGCTGGAACAGCATATCGTACTGCGGGTCGCGCCAGTCGGTGGCTATCAGGCCGTTTCGGGCATTCTCTTCTTGGGTC
>NZ_LGYH01000016.1 GCF_001308015.1 Neisseria sp. 83E34 | reverse complement strand
TTTGACGAGCTGAGCATCCCTGATCACAGCACCTTATGCCGCTACCGCAACTGGCTGGCATCAGACAACACCCTAGCCGAATTACTGGATCTTATTAACCGTCAACTGACTGAGAAGGGCTTAAAAGCCGCCAATGCCCATGAGTGCAAACACCTGCTGCCTTGTTGGGAAGACCTGGCCAAAGGCACCACCGTTTATGCCGATAAAGGCTACGACAGTATGGAAAACCGGCAACATCTGAAAGAACGTCGGCTGTAGGACGGCATGATGTGCAAATCCCATCGCAACCGGCCGTTGACGGAAGTGCAGATCAAGCGATGTGTTTGAACCTGTTGAAAGTAGCCAACAGGCTAAGTGCGCCTGTTGTTGCCTGAAAGGCAGCCCAGATACCCGATTAATCGGGTATTTGAGGAGAATAAAGGGAATATTGGAATAGAAAACAGCCGAAATCCGGTGTTTGAAGTCCGACTGTTAAATAAAGAGTTATTTTGCAAAGGTCTCTGCCTGTCTGAAAATTTTTCAGACAGGCATTTTACAATCTTCGGTTTATTGCACTTTAATCACACCGCTCAGCATCCGACACAACTTTTTCCAGCCGTACAAATTTTTAGCAAAATTAAATCCGCATAAATTATTATGCGGATTCGTATTTGGTGGGCCCGGTCGGGTTCGAACCGACGACCAAGGGATTATGAGTCCCCTGCTCTAACCCCTGAGCTACAGGCCCGGCTAGAGAAAGCATGTATTGTATAACACAATATTTGCTTCAGACAAGAAGCGAGCGAAGTTTTCAATAAAACCGTGAAAATTAAACTCATACAATGCGAGGCAAAACGGCACGAAATATAGCAGAACTCTTGAACCGATTCACATAATGCCTGCCTGAAAACCACTCTTTCAGACAGGCATTTCCATAACTACAATCATCTACATGTCATACCAGGCAAGTTTAAGTATGGCAAACATACTATTTTTAATCTTCATTTGCTGCAACAACACGATACCGTTACCGTTTTTGGCTATTCCGCGATAGCACAAAACAAAACACCCGGTTTGATGAGCCGGGTGTTTTATTCAGTTTTTCAGACAGGCATTTAAACCTTGCTGAAAATCAATGTAGCATTTGTACCGCCGAAACCAAAGCTGTTAGACATCACAGCATCCAGCTTCATCTGCTTATTCTCACGCAAAATAGGCAGATCGGCCGCCTCTTCATCAATATTCTGAATATTGGCGCTGGCGCATACAAAATCATTCTGCATCATCAAAATGGAATAAATTGCTTCATTAGAGCCCGCCGCGCCAAGTGCATGGCCGGAAAGGGATTTGGTAGAGCTGATAAAAGGCACATCTTTGCCGTGAAACACCTTACGGATGGCTTCCAGCTCTTTGGTGTCGCCCACCGGTGTGGAGGTACCGTGCGCATTGATGTAGTCTACCTTACCGCCGTGTTGTGCCAAAGCCATTTCCATACAGCGTACCGCACCTTCGCCTGAAGGCTGTACCATGTCATAGCCGTCGGAAGTAGCGCCATAACCGGTGATTTCACACAAAATCTTGGCGCCGCGCGCTTTAGCGTGATCGTATTCTTCCAACACCAAGATGCTGCCGCCGCCGGAAATCACGAACCCATCGCGGTCGGCATCATAGGCTCGGCTGGCAGTTTGAGGCGCATCATTGTATTTGCTCGACATGGCGCCCATCGCATCAAACAGCATACTCATCTGCCACGATACTTCTTCACCGCCGCCGGCAAATACGATATCTTGCTTGCCCAATTGAATCAGCTCGGCCGCATTGCCGATACAATGCGCACTGGTCGAACACGCGGAGCTGATGGAATAGTTGACGCCTTTAATTCGATAGTGCGTAGCCAAACAAGCGGAAACGGTAGAAGCCATGGTTTTGGTTACGCCGTACGGGCCGATGCGCTTCACACCTTTTTCACGCAAAACATCAGCAGCTTCAACCTGAGCCGAAGAAGAAGCGCCGCCACTGCCGGCCACAATGCCCGTGCGTGGATTAGACACCATTTCCGGAGTCAAACCGGCATTCTCAATAGCTTCTTTCATGGCTATATAAGTAAAAGCGGCAGCATCACCCATAAAACGTATGGCTTTTCGATCGATATGCTCTTTGGTGTCGATTTTAATGTTGCCCGCAACATTTGAGCGCAAACCCATTTCCTGATAAACGGGATCAAATTCAATGCCTGATTTTAAGTTCTTGAGTGATTCAAGCACTTCTTGGCAGTTGTTACCCAAGCTCGACACGATGCCGATGCCGGTTACCACTACTCGTTTCATGCTACATCTCCAAATAATAAAGCGAATAAGGTTTTGAATTTTCAGATTAAAGCAAACATACAGCCTATTGCTTAGAAATCGTCGGTGCTGGTAAACAAGCCAACACGCAAGCCGTTGCCTTCATAGATTTTTTTACCGTCTACACTCATTTCGGCATCGGCAATGCCCAGCACCAACTTACTGTTCATTACACGCTTCATGTGGATGTGGTAAGTGATTTTTTTGTGTTTCGGCAAAACCTGCCCGCTGAATTTAACTTCGCCGCAACCCAATGCACGTCCGCGACCGGGCGCGCCGCTCCAACCTAAGAAAAAGCCGACCAGCTGCCACATCGCATCCAAGCCCAAACAACCCGGCATTACGGGGTCGCCTTGAAAGTGGCAATCAAAAAACCATAAATCGGGATGGATATCCAACTCAGCAATAATTTCGCCTTTGCCGTATTTGCCGCCGTCTTTAGTAATGCTTACAATTCGATCAATCATCAGCATATTGGGCAATGGAAGCTGGGCGTTGCCGGGACCGAACAGGTTGCCCTTCCCGCATTCGAGTAATTCTTCTTTGGTATAGCTGTTTTGAGGAACAAACTGGGTCATGTTAATCCTTGAAATGATAACGATATGACTAAAACTAAGGTTAGTTTTATACTTTAATTTATAGATTAAGAAGTGAATAATTCTACTGTTGGCTTTGTAACAACGTCAAGAAGCGTACCGTCTGTTTTGCAGCAACTTACTTTTCTATATCATTCGAATCCGCTTCAATTTTACTGAAATTCAATTCAACATATCCAAACAACATCATTAAAGGTTTTACTTCTCAGACAAACATTTCATCTGTTTGAGAAACAAACAGCTTTGCTACCGGTTAACGGAGCGAAACAATTTACACCGCCGCCTAAAATTTCTGTAAAATCGTGCCCTCGCTGAAAACCAGACCGAAACAAAAGCAAACAAATTTTAAGTTTTAGCAAATCGGCCATAGCGGCAGACTCAACACATGCTCAGGCCGCAATTTTATTTATATCCCGATTTAATTCGGATACTTCAAATTTTTAATCATCCTGAATTAAGGAGCTTCACATCATGAATGATAAATTGATTCTTGTATTAAACTGCGGCAGCTCTTCACTGAAAGGCGCCGTGTTGAATAACGCAAACGGCGATGTGCTGCTGAGCTGCTTGGGCGAAAAACTGGGCTTGGAAGATGCTTACATCACATTTAAAGCCAACGGTGAAAAGCACAAAGTATCTCTGGAAGGCCGCACCGACCACACCGGCGCCGTAGAAGCTTTGATGGAAGAACTCAAATCCCGCGGTCTGGACAGCAACATCGCCGCAATCGGTCACCGCGTAGTGAGCGGGGGTGAAACATACAGCGAATCTATTTTAATTGATGAAAAAGTGATTGCCGGTATCGAAAAATGCATTCCGTTGGCACCGCTGCACAATCCGGCCAACCTGCTCGGTATCCGCGCTGCGCAAAACATTTTCAAAGGTCTGCCGAATGTGGCCGTGTTCGATACTGCGTTCCACCAAACCCTGCCCGCCCATGCCTACACTTACGCCTTGCCCCGCGAACTTTACCGCAAATACGGCTTACGCCGTTATGGTTTCCATGGCACCAGCTACCGCTTCGTAGCTGATGAAGCCGCCCGCTTTTTAGGCAAAGACAAAAACACTCTGCGCATGGTTATCGCCCACTTGGGTAACGGTGCGTCGATTACTGCGGTTGCCAACGGCAAATCCGTTGACACCAGCATGGGCCTGACTCCGCTGGAAGGTTTGGTAATGGGCACCCGCAGCGGCGATGTGGACGCTAGCGTATTCTCTTTCCTAGCTGAAAATGCCGGCATGGATATTGCCCAAGTTACCGATTTGCTCAACAAAAAATCCGGCCTGCTCGGCATTTCCGAAATTTCGAGCGACTGCCGCACGATTGAAGAAGAAGCGGCCAAAGGTCAAGAAGGCGCAGTTTTAGCCTTGGAAATTTTTGCCTACCGCTTGGCAAAATATGTAGGCAGCATGGCTGTGGCGGCAGGCGGTATTGATGTGTTGGCGTTTACCGGCGGCATCGGTGAAAATTCCGACATCATCCGTGAAAAAGTGCTGGGCTATGTTGCGTTCTTAGGCTTCAAACTGGATAAAGAAGCCAATCTGCAAGCGCGCTTCGGTAACGCCGGTGTGATCACAACAGCCGACAGCGCTGCGGTAGCAGTGGTGATTCCGACCAACGAAGAGCTGATGATAGCTCAAGATACGGCAAGACTTTCAGGTTTATAGGCTCTCTACCACCCGATTGAATGCCTGTCTGAAAGACTTTTTCAGACAGGCATTCTTATATCATTTCGCCACTTACCCGCCATCTTGTATAAATATCTGAATGTTGTTTTCTATAGCCGTATATTGAATTGGGAACCAAACACTTAGCCACATTTAAATATTGTCAACAATTACATATTGTTTCAACGCCTGTCTAAAAGCATTCAGACAGGCATTTATCAATTCATTAACATAAAAATCAATTAGTTAAAAAATAGTTTATTACGCCCCTCATTTTGCAAACGTTGACTTAACTATAAATTTTCAGTATAAATCTTAACCTTTGGTATCAAAATTCCAAAAATCAAGCCGGAAAGCATGGTTTGTGTTACCCGAATAGTTATCTTTATGGAAAAAATTCCAATAAGAATCAATTTGATAAAACATACAACCTCCCATTTCCGACTCCGATAAACACAACCTTCATCAAGAGGTACATTATGAATCCGATGTACATTACCTTCGGGGTGTATCTGGTCGCCGTATTACTGATCGGTTTGGCCGCCTATTTCTCTACTCGCAACTTCGACGATTATATTTTGGGCGGCAGAAGCTTGGGCCCGTTCGTAACCGCCATGTCTGCGGGAGCTTCCGATATGTCGGGCTGGCTCTTGATGGGCTTGCCCGGTGCGATTTATGCTGCGGGCTTGAGCGAAGCCTGGATCGCCATCGGCCTGACGATAGGTGCATGGCTTAACTGGCTCTTGGTATCGGGTCGTTTACGCGTGCACACCGAATACAACAACAATGCCTTAACTCTGCCCGATTATTTTCATAACCGTTTCGGCGCGCAAGGTCGGGCGATTAAGGTGATTTCCGCTACCATTATCTTGTTTTTCTTCACGATTTATTGTGCATCGGGCGTAGTAGCAGGAGCACGCTTGTTCCAAAGCCTGTTTGGCGGCATGACTTACCAGCAAGCCATCTGGCTGGGTGCGGGCGCAACCATTGCCTATACCTTTATCGGCGGCTTCCTTGCAGTAAGCTGGACGGACACTGTGCAGGCCACATTGATGATTTTTGCGCTGATTCTGACACCGGTTATGGTTTATCTGGCTTTAGGCGGCGCAAACGAAGTAAATGCCGCCATCGCAGCCGCCACACAATCCAGCGGCCAGGTATACAACAGCCTGCTTACCGGCACGACATTTATCGGCATCATTTCCACCGCCGCCTGGGGCTTGGGCTATTTCGGCCAACCGCATATTCTGGCGCGCTTTATGGCAGCTGAAAATGTGAAGTCGCTCGCCAGCGCACGCCGTATCGGGATGACTTGGATGATTCTGTGTTTGGCCGGCGCCGTAGCCGTTGGTTATTTCGGTATCGCTTACTTTGGCGCGCACCCCGACCACGCTGGTTCGATGGGCGGTAATAATGAACGCATATTCATCGCCTTAGCGACTATCCTGTTCAACCCCTGGGTTGCCGGCGTGATTCTTTCCGCTATTTTGGCGGCGGTAATGTCCACCTTATCTTGTCAGCTTTTGGTTTGCTCGAGTGCGATTACCGAAGATTTCTACAAAGGTTTCTTACGCCCTGCCGCGGCTCAGAAAGAGTTGGTTTGGGTTGGCCGCATTATGGTGCTGGCAGTTGCCGTGATTGCGATTTTGATTGCGGCGAATCCCGAGAGCAAAGTTTTGGGCTTGGTTTCTTACGCTTGGGCAGGTTTTGGCGCGGCATTCGGCCCTGTGGTGATTTTGTCTGTATTCTGGAAACGTATGACCGCTTCCGGCGCACTAGCAGGCATGATTGCCGGAGCGCTGACTGTAGTGGTTTGGGCAGAATGGGTAAAAAAACCCGCTTTAGCCCTGAAAGAAAGCGGCTGGACCACTATTTACGAAATCGTACCCGGCTTTATCGTATGCTGGCTGGTAATTATGCTTGTGTCTTTAATGAGCAAAGCGCCGAGCCGCGAAGTTCAGGAGCGTTTTGAAAAAGCGGATGCGGATTACCAAGCGGCAAAATAATTAAAACCCGTTTGCCAGGCCTGTCTGAACGTTTTCAGACAGGCCTTTTATTTCACTTGTTTCAAAACAAAGGGCTCAAGATGCCTGTCTGAAACCTCGAACACCTATTCTTTACACCGGCTATGCCGAACGAAACGGAATTTTCAGGAAAACAAAGCCTGTTTTAACTGTTCGTGATTAAGCCGCTTACCCAGCAACAGCACCGTCATATTCAGGCCTATTTTTAAGCTGATTCCCGATATAGCTTATCTATCGTTTTGCTTTCCGTTAATTTTTGCAGTTTTCAGACAAGCATTAACATGTATTTAAGTAAATTACGGCAACATAGTTTAACATTCATCCCTTTGGCAGAGTTTCCCGTTTGCGCTGCTCAAACGGTATGCCGCACCCAATACTCCGCCATTTCACATTCAAACACACACCACCGAATCATTTATTAAGAAGGGAAATTAGTGAAAAATAAAATTGTTCATTTTTTCAGCTTGGAGCCCGCTGCCGGCATCATGTTGATGATAGCCGCCGTATTGGGCATTATTGCCGCCAACTCGGCTTTGTCCGAACACTATTTCGGCATATTGGGTGCTTATGTTGGCGGAATGAGCGTATCACATTGGATTAACGACGGGCTGATGGCAGTGTTTTTCCTGTTTGTCGGCCTGGAAGTGAAACGCGAATTGCTGCAGGGCGAGCTGGACACCAACGCCAAAAGAATCCTACCCGGCCTCGCAGCATTTGGCGGGTTGGTTTTGCCAGCGCTGATTTACGCTTTATTCAACAGCCATAACCCTGAAACCATACGCGGCTGGGCAGTGCCGGCGGCAACGGATATTGCGTTTGCTTTGGGCGTGTTGGCGCTGCTGGGCAACCGCGTACCGGCCTCATTGAAAATTTTCCTCACCGCTCTGGCAATTATGGATGACCTCGCCGTTATCGTGGTCATCGCACTTTTCTACACAGAAAGCATTAATTTCCTTTATCTGATTTTGGCCGGTATCACATTGGCCGCCCTATTCGCGCTAAACAAAAAAGGCATCTTGAAAACCTCGCCTTATTTGCTTTTGGGCTTTCTACTTTGGTTTTTCGTATTGAAAACAGGCATTCACGCTACGTTGGCCGGTGTATTGCTGGCTTTTGCCATTCCCTTGCGCGTGCCCGACAGCATCGAAGAAGCGCCTTTGCTGACTTGGGAGCATGCGTTGGAAAACCCGGTGGCGTTTTTCGTGGTGCCGGTATTCGGCTTCGCCAATGCTGGCGTGTCTTTTGCCGGGCTGGATTTTTCGGTGTTGTTTGAACCCGTGGTGCTGGGCATCGCAGCAGGTTTGTTTGTCGGTAAACAGGTAGGCATCTTCGGCGTGGTTTGGGCCACCGTGAAAATGGGCTGGACAAGCTTGCCTGAAAATGCAAGCTGGCTGCAAGTTTACGGCGTGGCATTATTGTGCGGTATCGGCTTTACCATGAGCCTGTTTATCAGCCTGCTCGCCTTTACCCAACCCGCCATTCAGGATTACAGTAAAGTCGGCGTATTCTTAGGCTCTATTTTCGCCGGCGTGGCAGGCTATCTGGTTTTGCGTTATGCAGGCAAACACGATGCCGCCTAATGCTTTGATTAATAACAACAGATAAGAAAAAGGGTTGCCCTGATATCAGGATCAACCCTTTTTCTTATTGGCCATTCAATTTCAGACAGGCCTCAGATGCCTGTCTGAAAACAAAACCAATTTTCTTATCGATTCAACAGCGCTTTTGCGCCGGCATCAGCAATGCTTTCATCTTCATCCACCGTGCCGCCGCTCACGCCCACGCTGCCGACTATGGTGCCTTTTTTATCAGTCAACAGCACGCCGCCGGCAAAAATCACCAAACCGTCGTTAGTGGTTTCGATACCGTAAAGCGGCTGACCGGGCTGTGCGGCTTTGCCTAACGCGCGGGTAGACATATTGAAATAACGCGCCGTGCGTGCTTTGCGTTCCGCAATATCAATGCTGCCCAAAAAAGCATCGTCCATACGTGCAAACGCTTTTAAGTTTCCACCTGCATCTACAACCGCCACATTCACGGGCACTTTCATCGCTTCCGCTTTTTTCACTGCCGCCTGCACCACCGATTGCGCCTGCGAAAGCGTAATATCGCCCGGCAATGTTTTTACTGCTTCCGCAGAAACAGAAAAGCTGGCAGCCAAACAAACCAATGCCGCTAAATTTTTAGCATAACGCATATTTTTCTCCTTATTTCTCGTCAATATAATGAACTGCTTAATATCGCGTGAAAAACACCGCACGCAATCTTACTCCGTACTATATTCCATCTTAGCGCTTTATTTTATTATCATAAATTTAACATTTTTATACATCTCAAGCCAAGAAGTAATATTAAGCACAACTCAACGTTTTCATACCGAAAAGTATAAAGCCTTTAAACAATAAAACCATCAACCTTTCACATCAGCTCAACTATCTTTCAAAAAAATAGCATCCGACGCAATATTACATAGGCTTTTACTGTTAAAATTGCGCCGTTCTGTTGCAATCTATTCTAAACAAAACAAGCAACCGAACCATGCCGTTTCCGATAACAAATAAACCCGCCTGCTTCCTGCCCGGATTTTCAGACAGGCATACCATTCCTTATCTGTTTGTTAACACTTACTTAACCTTATCCTAAACTTCAGGAGAAATTCATGTTCGCTTTCGCCCGCACCCAATCCGACTTGCGCAACCTCATCACTGCCGCCTACCGCCGCGATGAAACCGAAGCCGTGCAAGACATGCTTCAATGTGCCCAAATGTCGCCCGAAGAACAAAGTGCCGCCGATTCCCTCGCCCGCCGCCTGGTTACACAAGTGCGTGAAAACCGAAAAAAATCATCCGGCGTTGACGCTTTAATGCATGAATTTTCCCTTTCCAGCGAAGAAGGCGTGGCGCTGATGTGCCTGGCCGAGGCCTTGCTGCGCATTCCCGACAACGCCACCCGCAACAAACTGATTCAAGACAAACTTGCCGACGGTAATTGGAAAAGCCATCTCAACCAAAGCCCGTCTCTATTTGTGAACGCCGCTGCATGGGGTTTGCTGATTACCGGCAAGCTTACCGCCCCGTCAAGCGAACAAAGCTTGAGCGCGGCACTCACGCGCATGCTGGGCAAAGGCGGCGAACCTTTGATCAGAAAAGGTGTGGATTACGCCATGCGTATGCTGGGCAAGCAGTTTGTTACCGGGCAGACTATTGAAGAAGCGCTAGCAAACGGCAAAGAGCGCGAAAAACTCGGCTACCGTTTCTCGTTCGACATGCTCGGCGAAGCCGCGATGACCCAAGCCGATGCCGACCGCTACTATCAGGATTATGTAAACGCAATCCACGCTATCGGCAAAGATGCCGCCAATGCAGGCGTGTATGAAGGCAACGGCATTTCGGTAAAACTATCTGCCATACATCCGCGCTATGTGCGCGCCCAACACGAACGCGTCATGACCGAACTGTTGCCGCGCCTGAAAAACCTGTTCCTGCTCGCCAAACAATACAATATCGGCCTGAACATCGACGCCGAAGAAGCCAACCGCTTGGAGCTGTCGCTCGATTTAATGGAAGCGCTGGTATCAGATCCCGATTTGGCTGGCTTCAACGGCATCGGCTTTGTGGTACAGGCTTATCAGAAGCGCTGCCCGTTTGTGATTGATTATTTAATCGACCTCGCCCGCCGCAGCAATCAGAAACTCATGATACGCTTGGTAAAAGGCGCATATTGGGATAGCGAAATCAAATGGGCGCAGGTAGACGGCATGAACGGCTATCCTGTTTACACCCGCAAAGTGCATACCGATATTTCCTATTTAGCTTGTGCGCGCAAACTCTTGGCGGCACAAGATGCCGTGTTCCCGCAATTCGCCACCCACAATGCTTACACACTTTCCGCTATTTATCAGATGGGCGAAGGCAAAGATTTTGAATTCCAATGCCTGCACGGCATGGGCGAAACGCTTTATGACCAAGTAGTCGGCACACAAAACCTAGGCCGCCGCGTGCGCATTTACGCACCGGTGGGTACTCACGAAACACTGCTGGCTTATCTGGTGCGCCGCCTGTTGGAAAACGGTGCGAACTCATCATTTGTTAATCAGATTGTCGATGAAAAAATCAGCGTTGACGAGCTGATCCAGAGCCCACTCGAAACCATCGCCCAACAAGGCATCCGCCTGCACAGCGCATTACCGCTGCCGCGCAACCTCTACGGTACCGATCGCCTGAATTCTTTAGGTGTCGATTTAAGCAACGAAGCCGTGTTGCAGCAATTGGAAGCCGATATGACTGCTGCAGCCCAACAAAGTTTTCAGACAGGCTCTTTAATCAACGGCCAAACCCGTGCCGCAGCTGCGCCGCACGAAGTTCGTAACCCCGCCGACCACAACGACATCGTGGGCACCGCTGCCTTTGCCGATGCCGAGTTGGCGAAAGAAGCCGTTGGTGCAGCTGTTGCCGCACAAGCCGCATGGCGCAACACACCTGCGGCCGAACGCGCAACCATTCTGCGCCGCTTCTCCGACCTACTAGAAGCACACACGCCCACCTTAATGATGTTGGCCGTGCGTGAAGCCGGCAAAACCCTGCAAAACGCCATCGCCGAAGTGCGCGAAGCCGTAGATTTCTGCCGCTACTATGCTAATGAAGCCGAGCAAACTTTACCCGAAGGCAGTCTCGGCGTCGGCACCATCGTGGCCATCAGCCCGTGGAATTTCCCGCTCGCCATCTTTACCGGCGAGGTGGTGGCCGCATTGGCTGCCGGCAATACCGTGGTTGCCAAACCCGCCGAACAAACCAGCCTGATTGCCCATTATGCCGTGCGCCTTATGCATCAGGCGGGCGTGCCTACCGAAGCCCTGCATTTGGTGCTGGGCGCCGGCGATGTGGGCGCCGCGCTCACCCAAGACCCGCACATAGACGGCGTAATTTTTACCGGTTCTACCGAAGTGGCGCGCCTGATCAATCAAACCCTGGCCAAACGCAGCGACAACCCCGTATTGATTGCCGAAACCGGCGGCCAAAACGCCATGATTGTCGATTCCACCGCGCTGGCCGAACAAGTGTGCGCAGATGTATTAAGTTCGGCATTCGACAGCGCCGGCCAACGCTGCTCCGCCCTTCGTATTCTTTGCATACAGGAAGATGTGGCCGACCATATGGTTCAGATGATTAAAGGTGCAATGAACGAATTACGCGTCGGTAATCCCGTACGGCTGGAAACAGACATCGGCCCGGTCATTGACGCCGAAGCACAGCAAAATCTGCAAAAACACATCGACAAAATGAAAGGCTCAGCGAAAGCCTTCCATCAAATATGCCTGTCTGAAAACGCAGATAACGCTACCTTTATCGCGCCTGTGATGTTTGAACTGAATAACCTTACCGACTTGCAGCGTGAAGTGTTCGGCCCCGTATTGCATATTGTGCGTTACCGTGCCGATGAGCTTGACAAGCTGATCGATCAAATCAACAGCAAAGGTTACGCACTCACCCACGGTATCCACAGCCGCATCGATAACACGGTCGAGCATATTCAAAGCCGCATCGAAGCAGGCAATATCTATGTCAACCGCAACATCGTCGGCGCCGTGGTCGGCGTGCAACCCTTCGGCGGACACCGACTTTCCGGCACAGGCCCCAAAGCCGGCGGCCCTTTTTACCTACAACGCCTAAGCAACTTAAATACCTGGCGCATCCCGCAGCTGAGCCGCATCGGCCAGGCCGACGAACAAGCTTTAACCACGTTGCAGACTGTACTGCAACAACTACCCCTTCCACAAAGCGAAAAACTAACGCTGGCAGGTACACTCGGTCAAGCACGCATCCAAACTTTGCGCTATGCCGAACAAGTATTGCCCGGCCCCACCGGCGAACGAAACGTATTAAGCTGGCGCGCACCCAAATATGTATGGCTTTACGGCGGTAACTTGGCTAGCGCATTCTCTGCTCTGGTTTCCTTGGCAGCTAACGGTATCACCACCATCATCACACCAGACCATCCTCTTGCAGAACATGTCCAGCCTTTAAACGGCTTGCTGCAAATCAGCAGCCATCCCGAATCACTCGGTATCAGCTACGTTACCGCGCTAGAACCACTACCGAAAACCATTAAAGAGACATTGGCACAAAGCGACGGCCCACTAATACGCATTTTACCTTCCGAAAACGGTTTGGATATTCTGCAAATATTTGAAGAAATAGCTTGCAGCACCAACACCACCGCCGCAGGCGGCAATGCCAGCCTAATGGCAATGGCAGATATGTAAATCCGATATCAAAACTTACCCTTGCAACAGAAAATGCCTGAGACCTTTGTAAAATAACTTTTTATTTAACAGTCGGACTTCAAACACCGGATTTCGGCTGTTTTCTATTCCAATATTCCCTTTATTCTCCTCAAATACCCGATTAATCGGGTATCTGGGCTGCCTTTCAGGCAACAACAGGCGCACTTAGCCTGTTGGCTACTTTCAACAGGTTCAAACACATCGCTTGATCTGCACTTCCGTCAACGGCCGGTTGCGATGGGATTTGCACATCATGCCGTCCTACAGCCGACGTTCTTTCAGATGTTGCCGGTTTTCCATACTGTCGTAGCCTTTATCGGCATAAACGGTGGTGCCTTTGGCCAGGTCTTCCCAACAAGGCAGCAGGTGTTTGCACTCATGGGCATTGGCGGCTTTTAAGCCCTTCTCAGTCAGTTGACGGTTAATAAGATCCAGTAATTCGGCTAGGGTGTTGTCTGATGCCAGCCAGTTGCGGTAGCGGCATAAGGTGCTGTGATCAGGGATGCTCAGCTCGTCAAA
>NZ_LGYH01000015.1 GCF_001308015.1 Neisseria sp. 83E34 | reverse complement strand
GTAATGCTCGATCGGTTGCCAATCGATCACCTGCTCCAGTTTCAACAAAGGAAAACGGTCGATGTGTTTGGCAATCATGGCTTGTGCGGTTTGCTGAAAGAAGGTGCTCATGAAAAATCCCCTAAATATCTTGGTAATGAATTTAAGGGATTTGAGGGAATTTTGCAAAGGTCTCTGGCTGTCTGAAAACTTTCAAACAGACATTTTTTATCATTCTGATTATAGTAAACCAATTTAAGAAAAAATACACATACCTATACTCGGTTCAAGCCCAAGTATAACCGATACTGTTACAATGTAAGTGGTTTAACTATCGTAAAAATTTCACCACAATTTCTTAACTATTTAAAATCTACCGAATACAAACCTATAAAACAACAACACAAAGTAGATTAATTTAAATCTACTTTGTGTTGTTTTATATATCTGAAAAACACCTAACCCAAAATAAAATCTACTTAATTATCTTTCGGCTCTGTGATTGGAACAATAGCAGGTGCAGTTACTTGAACAGAATCATCAATCTTATTCTGCTCCTTCTGCTCCGAAGATTGTTTATTACCTGTCGCACTTTCCTGAACAACCGCGGATTGGGAATGCTCAGCCTGAGGTGAGACAGCTGTTACCGGTTGCTGAACTTTAGGCAAACTCGCATCAGATACAGACCTTGGTTGACCAACCGGCTGAGTAACATTTTGAGTGTCAACAGGAGCTTCTTTTTGCGCTTTAGATGAAACGAATCCACTGATAACAAAAATAAGAGCCAGTAATACAATTAAAAATATACCTAAAAGCAACATCGTAAAAATAGCATATTTTCCATAAAGCCATTTACGCCATCCCTGATAACGGCCTAACTCCGATCTTAACTGTTGCTCTAGTTCTGCACGAATCTGTTTACGAAGTTGCTTTTCCTCTTCCTGCTTCTCACGCAGCAATTTATAGGCAATTTCGTGTTTTTTACGATGTTCAAACGCGACACGCTCCTGCCATTCAATACGTTTACGCTGAATTTGCTGCTCAGATGTTGTATTTAACTGCAAACCACACGTCGGGCATTCCTTAACATCAGGATTTTCCAATATAGAATAGCATACAGGGCACTGCGGAATAGGATCTGTTAACGCTTCCGAATCATTTACGGAGCTTCCATCATCAGCCAACTCAAGAGAGAGCCTGATAATGACATCCAACCCTAAATAGGTAAAATAATGCTGGGCATTTTCCCGTTCTTCGTTAGTGCAACGTTCCGCGATAATTGCCTGTTTTTGCTCCGCAAGTGCATTGATAATATCATTTGCCTCTTCTTCTGAAAGGTTATCGCGAAGGCATTCATTAACGCGCTCAGGATCGTCCCCGGGAGGGTAAGAAACATATACGTCGTAAAATTTTTGTTGGTTAATCATTACGTTTCCGTGGCAAGTGTGCTTTGCAATCTAAAGCAGATAACATACTTCTTTAACTGTTAATATTAATAGTTAGATTATCAAATCCTCTTAATCAGTCTGGGTTATCATATTCCAAATGAAATTATCTGTCTCACGGCCGAATATAAAAGGTAGAAAAAAATGGATTGATGGTATATCGCTCAGCCATTCAAATCATTTTACAATAAGCTATTAATTTTAATTCATTTTTTAATGAACTTGATTTAAAACTCAAACAAAAACCATTCTAAGCTTAAAAAATTTAATATTTAGACAAAAAAAAGCTTAAAAACTACCAAACATATAGATAGAAAATTTCATTTAAATCAAATAAATACAAAATCAAAATTTATACAGAAAATGATGAGCCACAACCACAGGTTGTAGTCGCATTCGGATTACGAATCACAAATTGAGAACCTTGTAGGCTTTCAGTGTAGTCAATTTCTGCGCCTACCAAGTATTGGTAACTCATCGGATCAATTAAGAAAGTAAGACCATCTTTCTCAATTGTGAAATCATCATCATTTGTGATTTCATCAAAAGTAAAACCATACTGAAATCCTGAGCAACCGCCGCCATTAACAAACACCCGGAGTTTCAAATCAGGGTTATTTTCTTCTGCAATCAGATCTGCAACTTTAGCGCAGCAGCTCTCAGTAAAGATAATCGGAGTTTCCTCAGACATTTTTGATATCCTTCTTAATATATGGTGTATGTAATATTTTCGCGTAAATAAGCCTATTACGCAATATTGGGAAGATAGATTATTTTTTCAAGAGTTACAAATGCCTGCCTGAAATTTTTTCAGACAGGTTGCCAAAACAACTAAAACTCTTACAATATTTACACCAACACGGGCATTTCGAACCTTTATTAAATATTAAAGGATATCGCAGACAACTTTAGAAAAGCGTTAAATGGTTCTCCCAAACCATTCCACCCTGCCGATAATAGCAACATCATCAACCATATTTTGCAGGTGAATCTCAAAAGTAGGATAAGCATCATTGGCAGAAATCACCCGCACAATATTTCCAGGCATCAATTGCAACCGCTTAACCAATAAATTTTCATTAATACGCAAAACATATAGGCCGTCACGTGGCATCGTGTGACTATGATTTACTAAGATGGTATCTCCATCATTTAACACACCCTCCATTGAATCGCCTTTTACCGAAATCACTGAAAGCTGTTTTACATCTCTTGTAATATAATTTTCCAACCAATAGCGTCGAAATGCCATTGTAAAACAAGGAGTTTCATCATCAACAAAGCGTCCGTGCCCTGCTGCGGCTTCTATATCATAACGCGGCACAAACACAAACTCTTCAACGTTTACCGTATTCCCTAAAGTATCCAATACAACCACTCCCGAACCGGATACTGCAGAAGGAAAAGGTTCTCCTTCTCCGGTAAGCAGCCAATCAATGCTACATCCTTTCAGCTCTTTGATTTTTTTTAAAGTTTCTGCTTTAGGCAACCCTTCTTCATTCCAAATCCGGCTAAAACCGGCAATGGTCATTCCAATATCTTTGGCAATTTTTGCCTGCTTGGCTTCATCTTTCCACAAAAAAACCAGGCGGTCTTTAAAGCTATTCATAGTTTTCCTTACTGAATTGTGTCGCATTTTCACACACAGCTTAATTTGATTATATTTTACTTGAAAGCCAACAAAAAAGTAAGATTATTTTAAATAAAATTTCAATAAAAAAGATTGCAAACTAAAATTTAAATTAGTAATATAGAAAAAAAACTGAGAAATTAAGCAAAAAAAACTAAGATAAATCTTAGAAAGGAGTTTGACAAAATGAAATTAGGAAAATGGTTATTATGCAGCCTGGCTTTAGTTACACTAACGATTTTGCCTGTGATGAATTCAGAAGCTTTTTCTCCTTCAAACCTACAAAACGATACAAATTGCCATGCGCTTTCTCTGGCTCCTCTAACCAACCTGAATAATGCGCAAAAGCAAACAGCTCTACATTGCGATATCCGCGAGGCTGATCAGGCTTGGTATGGGCAATACGGTAATATGCACAACCACGATTTTGCTTACGGTATAATTTATGACCCTTTAAGTTTGGATAATTAGATTTCCAGCTTCAGCTTTTGTATGAAACGATGGATTATGCTCAATCAAGCAATGATGAAAACCGTCTCCACGATACTGCGGGCAAGCACTTTTATCCTTTAACAAATTTGTTCATTACTTCCCAAACACAACAATGCCTGTCTGAAACAGATTTTCAGACAGGCATTGAATATGCAAAATCTTACTTGATTTAAGGCAACAACGGTGCAGCCTGCAATCCTGCATCTTCTGCAAAACCAAACATAATATTTAAATTTTGCACAGCTTGTCCGGTGGCACCTTTAACCAAATTATCCTGAACACTCATCAGAATCCATACGTCGCTTTCAGGTGCGCGCTGAACACTAATACGGCAGATATTTGCCCCGCGCACGCTACGCGTTTCAGGCGTTGAGCCATATGGCATCACATCGACAAATTTGCTGTTGCTATAAAAATCGCTCAGCAACTGATGCGGGTTAAGGTTTTCTTGCAGATGCACATAAATTGTGGCATGCATACCCCGTATCATCGGCGTAAGGTGTGGCACAAATACAAAATGCTCCGCTACACCACCTTGCAATTGATTAATAGTTTGTTTTATTTCCGGAAGGTGGCGGTGCCCTGCCACACCATAAGCTTTAAAATTATCGCCCGCTTCGCACAACAAGGTGCCCACCGACGCTCCTCTACCTGCGCCGGAAACACCTGACTTACAATCTGCAATCAAAGGCTTTCCTATCTGCAATGCCTCAGCTTTAAGCAAAGGCAAAAGCGGTAAAGACACACAGGTGGGATAGCAACCCGGCACGGCAATCAGGCGCGCTTTCCGAATAGTTTCATGATTCATTTCACACAAACCATAAACTGCTTCTTTTAAAATATCCGTGCTGCTGTGCGTATGTTTATACCACTTCTCCCAAGCAGGTACATCCTGCAAACGGAAATCGGCAGATAAATCAATCACGCGCACACCTTTTTCTAAAAGTGCCGGCGCTTCTTTCATGGCGACACCGTGCGGCGTCGCAAAAAATACCGCATCACATTGAGTCAAATCTGCTTCAGCGGGCGCTTGAAATACCAAATCATAAACACCACGCAAACTCGGAAAATAATCTGCAATATGCACACCCGCTTCTCCGCGGCTGGTAATCACAGAAACTTCTACATGCGGATGAGATGCCAAAAGGCGCAAAAGCTCCACACCTGTATAGCCGGTTGCGCCAACGATGCCGATTTTAATTTTTTGAGATACCGCCATTTTTCTTCCTTTATTATTTGATTTTACTTTTATCCGTTCCAAAACTTAAATTCATCAAACTGAAAATCAGCTTAATATTAAACAATGCCTGTCTGAAACCTCATAACCGGTTAAGCAGGAAATTCAATGTATACGCTATCAATTTATACAGGCAGTTAGTCGGTCGAGTAATCAATCGCGCCAACTTTCAATCCACCTACCAGCCAATCGTAACAAACAGCCATTATATAGAATGTTTCCGTATCCAACACCGGTCGACACAATCAGCCTGATGCCTGTCTGAAAATTTCGATTTCAGACAGGCATTACAACCGCAAATCCGCTAAAATAAAACCTTTCCCACCCCAGGCAGAAGCTCATGCAGACCATTCCGCTTCATACCCAAATCGCCGTTATCGGTGCCGGCCCTGTCGGCGTATTGTGCGCCCTGCTTTTGGCTCGCCAAGGCAAACAAGTGCTGCTTATCGAGGCCCGCCCGGCCAACGCCAACATTCAAGACCGCCGCACTTTGGCCCTTTCATTCAACAGCATTCAAGCATTTACCGAAGCGGGCATTATCTGGCCTGAAAACGAATCAACGCCAATCACAAACGTGCATATATCCCAGCAGCACCATTTCGGGCGGACGCTGCTGCGAGCCGCCGACATGAATACGCCTTATCTCGGAAAAACTTGCGATTATTCAGCATTGATGCACGCCTGCGAAGCCGCCCTAAACCAGCCGAACCTAAACGTTTTATGGGATACGCGCCTGCAAAACATCCATACCCTCGACTACTTCGCCGAATTGCAAATCGAACATCAAAAGGAAACCCACACCCTCACAGCCGATTGGGTTATCTTGGCCGAAGGCGGCATGCTGGCCGAAACTTTACCCGGCATCCGGCGCCACAGCCACAACTACCAACAAAGCGCCTTGGTAACCACACTTGAATTCGAGCAGCCCCAAAACGGCACGGCCTACGAGCGGTTTGCCGACACAGGCCCCTTCGCCCTATTGCCTTACCGAGATGCTTACCGTTTGGTTTGGACACGCTCGCCCGAAGATGCCCAAAAGCTTAAAGATGCCGCGTTTAACGATTTTGCAGCCGAGTTTGAACAAACGTTCGGCAACCGCCTCGGCAAATTGCGCTCACGCGGAGAAACCGCCGTATTTCCGCTGCATCTCAAACAGCTTAATAAAGTTTATAGTGGTCGCGTTATCTGCATCGGCAACGCCGCCCAAACCATGCACCCCGTGGCTGCGCAGGGTCTGAATCTCGGTGTGCGTGATGCTATTGCCCTGGCAAAACAATTTGCCGAACCCATGAGCCTGAAAAACAGCAAACTGGCGCAACAATACGCAGCCGGTAGGCGGGTTGACGCGCATGCCATAGTCGGATTTACCCATAGCTTAGTTACTTTGTTCGACCACACGAACACGCTCTTGCAACTCGGCCGCGGCGGCGTAATGAGTATGCTCGACGGCATTCCCGCTTTGCGCAAAAAATTTACCGAACATTTGATTTTCGGTTTGTAGGCCTGTCTGAAAACAAAAGTCGGCCGGAATTAAAACCTAATCGATTTACTGCTGTTTATCTGCTTAAACTTTTTTGGCGGTGCTTTGATTGTATGGCTTGGCAAATACAAAAGCGGCAACGGCCGGTTATTTTTTATGATTACTGTCGATTCTGTTTACCCTGTTTTCTCTAGAAAACCGACAAACAACCGCAAAAATCATCAAAATCCATCAGAGAACCATATGAAAATAGAAAACCACACCCCCGATAACCTCTTTACCCCCATCGGCCCATACAGCCATTTCAGCAAAGCCGGCAATTTTATCCAGATATCCGGCACTCCCGGCGTTAACCCGCATACCGGAGAAATGGCCGGCAGCGATGCTTACAGCCAGGCCAAACAGATTCTGCTCAATTTCCAAACCATGCTCAACAGCATTAACTTAGATTTAAGCCATATCCTGCATATCCACGTATTTTTAAAAAACGTTGACGATTTTGCCGAAATGAACCGGGCATATAGCGAACTGTTCTGCAACCATCTGCCTGCGCGCACCGTTATCTGCGTTGCAGACCTGCCTAAAAAAGGCGCTCTGATGACCATGAACGCTACTGCCGTCGAACCCTCCTGAAAGCTTTTTATGAATGCTTCCCCACTTTACGATGCCGTGATTATCGGCGGCGGCCTAGTTGGTGCTGCGGCAGCCGTAGCACTTAAAAAACAAGGCAAACATATTGCGCTGTTGGAATTACGCTTGCCTGAAAGCAACCCTGCCAAGCTGCAAAACGGCTGGGATGCGCGCATTTATGCCATCAGCCCGGCCAACCGCCAATTCCTGCAATCTTTAAACGCCTGGCCGGATGAAAGCCGCGTTCAGGCCGTGAAGCGGATGGACGTGCGCGGCGACAACGGCGGCAAAATCGAATTCAATGCCGACGCTATTCATGCCGACCGCCTGACCAGCATTATTGAAAACCGCTGGCTGCTGGCCGCCTTATGGCAGCAAATCAATGCCTTGGATATTCCCGTGATCAACGAAGCTGCGGCAGAATTGCACACCGACATTCATGAGGCCTGTCTGAAACTGGCCAACGGCAGCACCATCAAAACCAAGCTGGTTATCGGCGCGGATGGCGCCGAATCATGGGTGCGCCTTCAGACAGGCATCAAGGTGCAGGAAGATGCCTACGGCCATCACGGCGTGGTGTCCAATTTCCACACCGAAATCCACCACCGAGGCACCGCATTTCAATGGTTCAAAAACGGCGAAGTGCTGGCTTACCTGCCTCTGCCCGGCAACGCCGTCTCAATCGTTTGGAGTACAGCCGAGCCGGAAAAATTAACCACGCTCGAGCCGGAAGCCTTGGCCGCTGCGGTTACCGCTCAAGGCGAAAGCGTGTTGGGCAAGCTCTCACCGCTATCCCCCGCTTTTGCTTTTCCACTGGTATTGCTCCGCCCCGAAACCACCGTGTCCCAACGCGTTTTACTAATGGGTGACGCGGCACATACCATCCACCCGCTGGCCGGACAAGGCGTTAACCTCGGCTTCGGCGATGTGATTGAGTTTGCCCGCCTCGCAGAGAAGGCCGCAGACCCCGGCGCCTACCAGTTGCTCAAACAATACGCTCAAAACCGCCTCGAACCCGTGCGCACCATGCAGCTTAGCTGCGACGGCCTCTTCAAACTGTTTGGTAACGAAACCCTGCCCGGTCTGCCCTGGCTGAGAAACAGCGGGCTGAATTTGGTGAACCATATGGATTGGGTAAAAAACCAGCTTATCCGCCATGCAATGGGTTTATGAATCATGTAAAGCTATGCCTGTCTGAAAATGATTGGGATACGCAATGGCACATTGTTATCCGCTATTGTCAAAACATTAAACCAAAGCGCATCTTTAATTTTCAGACAGGCATTTTGTTGCCCGGCCCCTTTACCGTACAATATTCAAATCACACACCAGCAAGGAGCATTCATGCAAAGCCAACTCCCATTTTTCGGCGTTGTGCGCGTCAGCGGCGAAGAGCGCGCCGTTTTCCTCCACAACCAGCTCTCCAACCATATCGAAGGCCTGTCTGAAAACCAGGCCTGTTATGCCACGTACAACACACCCAAAGGCCGCGTGATTGCCAACATGCTCGTTATCAACCGCGGTGAAGACATCCTGTTGCTGATGGCTGCCGATCTGGTGGAAAAAACCGTCAAACGCCTGCGTATGTATGTATTGCGCGCCAAAGTCGTGTTTGAAACCCTGCCCGATTTCGCCGTAGCTGCCGAACTGGCTGACAGTGCCGCGCCCCGGCCTGCTACCGAACCTCAGCTTGCTTTCAATGCGGCCACTGAAAACGGAATCAGCCGCATCAGCCTGCCGCATAGCGGCGTCATGCTGGTTGGCAAAGCCGATTCATTGCCGGCTTACGACGCCGCAGCCGAAAACGCTTGGAACCTGCATGAAATCCAAAGCGGCTACCCCTGGATCAGCGAAGCCACCACCGAAACCTGCGTGGCGCAGGTGCTTAATCAACATATCATCGGCGGCGTCCACTTCAAAAAAGGCTGCTACCCCGGCCAAGAAATCATCGCGCGCGCGCAATACCGCGGGCAAGTAAAACGCGGCTTGGCTATTTTGTCTGCCAATGTGCCGGAAACAGCAGGCATCGGCGTGCTGCAAGAAGGAGAGGATACGGGCATCATCATCAACACCGCTCACACAGGGCAAGGCAGCCTGAACCTAGCCGTTATCAAACACGGCGCGGCAGGAAAAGTGCTCTCTGATGCCAATGGCAATTCTTTGCAACAAACGCACCTGTTTTTTGAAACGGAAGCAAATTAGGGGCATTCACCATTAAACATTGCGGCTTAAAGCCGGCAAAACCATACCATGATACAAATGAGAAGGCGGTTTCAATCGGCCGCCACCACGCGGAAAATCCTCAACCTGTGGCCGCCGCTTTTGTTCAGCGGCATCCACATCACTGAATTGTCGGATGATTTCCGCCACATCAAAAGCCGCCTGCGCGATTGGCCGAGCACGCGCAACTTGCACGGCGCCCAGTTCGGCGGCAGCCTGTTTGCGCTCACAGATGCCGTGTATGCCGTGATGTTCAACGGATTAATCGGCAACAAATATTTTGTGTGGGACAAATCCGCGCATATCGATTTCATCAAACCCGGCCGCGGCGAAGTGTATATCGACTGCACCATCACCGATGAAATGCTGGCCGATGTGTACGAACACACCAAAAACGGTGAAAAATACCTGCCTGAATATGAGGTGCGCATTTTTGATAAAAACGGCGACACCGTTGCCATCGCCAAACGCACCTTGTATATCCGGCTAAAGCCGCCTTTCCGCCCTAGAGCAGAATCAAAATAGCCTGCATAAAACAATGCCTGTCTGAAATATTTTTCAGACAGGCATTGCCTTTTTTAAATCAAAGCGAACTGATTACCGCATTCGCCCCTGCCGCCACCGCCAACCGGTATAAAACTTCCTGCGGCATACCGTTGTGCCACAAGCCGGAAATATTGGCCAACACAGGCAGATGGCTCAAGCCGCGCACACGCGCTACCGCATCCACATCCAAGCGGTGCGGATAGTCCGGTTCAAAACTAAGCGTACCGGCTTCTCCCAAAATAATCTGATGATTACCTTTGAGCGCCACCCGCTCGGCGGCAACCAGCCATTCATTGTAAAGATGATGTTTGTCTTTGCAGAGCACCAAAGGCGTGTTCAACCTGCCCACTTCATCCTGCAACATGCGGTTGGCCATCAGCTCGCCACCCAAATAAAGAATATCCGCCTCGTGCGCCAAAGCCGCTTCAATCTGGCGCACATCGCGAATGCGCACCAACACAGGCAGCCCTTTTTCATGGCAGCTTTGCAGCGCCTCGCGCATGAGTGCAATCTGCTCTTTTTCATTAAAACGCACAGTATCCGCATAAGGTGTGTCCGGCACGGAAAACGGGTCGACATACACGGCATCCACACTTTTCTGCACCTTTGGCTCCGTAGTGATATTGAGCACTTTCTCCCCACCGAATGCCACGCCGCGAACAGAAATCACGCTGTCTTCCGCCTGCGTTTCGCGGCTGATGATGCGCCAGTCGTTCAGCACCCTGATAGCGCGCTCCACCTGCGGCAGCCGCTCCAATTCATTCGGCTGAAACACCCGCTCGTCGCCCACCGCGCCGATAATCGTGCGCTCCTCGCCTTCCGACACATGCTCCACCAACCCGCGCGAGCGGATAAACGCCACCACTTCCGCCACCGACTGCGGCAAAGCATGTTTCTGCATCACAATAATCATAAATCTTCTCCGAAAGCCCTTGGGCGCATGTTAGCAATTTTTTAAACAATCCGCCATTTTTCAGACAGGCATTTGTTATATACTTACCGCTTCGTCATCAAACCCGATATTCAATGATTTCCCGCCTAAAATCAGGCAAATTCTGGCTCAAACTGCTCGCATTCGGCAGCATGGTTTTATCCATCACCGTGGCAGGTCTGTATATCGCGCTCCATCAAGCGGTGTTCAGCCCCGAGCGTTTGCATAAGGCGGGAGCAGACGCATTGGCAGGCACCGGCCGAACCCTGCGTTTCGACAAAAACATCAACCGCACCTGGTTTCCCCGCCCCACCGTAACCCTCAACAACGTTACCCTGTCCGGCACCGGCAACAACGTACAAAACGTACACCTGGGCCAAATGCACATCGGACTTGCCTGGTCGTCGTTAATAGGCAGCCCCACCATTGAAAAATGGGTCATCAAAGGCGCCGACATTACTCTGGAGCAAAACAACGAAGGCAAATGGAACCTGCAAGACCTTTGGCAAAATCCAAAAAAATCCGATCTCAACATCAACCGCCTGATTATCGAAAACGCGCGGCTGCACATCCTTACCCAAGCCAAGCAGCACAATTTTTCAGATATCAACCTCAAACTTACGCGCGAAAGCAACCAAAGCCACAGTTTTACCACCAGCGGCAAAGCCGATAATGCCTATCTGAACAACCTGCGCTGGGAGAGCAGCGGCACGGCATTTGCCAACCCAAACGGCTGGCGCCTGCCCGATTTACGCATCGCCTTTTTCGCCGAATACCGCAACAACCCGGTCAACCTCGCCGCAGCAGGCAATGCGCAATGGCACAACCGCGCCCTCAGCCTCAACAAAATCACCGCCAATCTGCACAGCCCGCTTTACCAAACCCACATCAGCGCATCCATTCCCGCAGCAGAGTGGAAAAACGGCCGTTTTCAAGCTGCCGGCATCAACAGCATCATCAATGCCCGCCGCTACGAAACCGAATGGAACGGCGCGTTCAACATCAATAATCTCAACTTCTCGCCCACACAAATCAGCGCGGCACGTGCCACCTTAAATGCCGGCGGCAAAACCCACGGTAAAGCCGCCACATTCAATATCAGCTCACCCGTTTCCTGGCAAGCCTCGAGCGGCTGGCAGCTGCCTGATTTAAAAATCACCACACGCCAAGACCAAACACAGGCCGACGGCGGCCCGCGCTTTATCAGCAACCTGTCCGGCAGCTTAACCGGCAGCCCGGAAGGCAACTGGCAGCTGTTTCTAAGCGGCCTCTTTGACCGCCAGCGCACCAGCCTGAAAGCCGCCTACACCCAAGAAACCCGTACAATCCAAGCCGAAGCAGGCCTAAACAAACTGGCTTTCGCCCCTTACATGAAAGAGCTGCAAAACGAAAGCCGCTTCAGCTACCCGCGCTTCCTTACCGGCCCCAACCGCATACAAATCAATACCCTGCTGCTGCTTGACAACCTTCAGCTGCCCAACCTCGAAGTCAACCGCATCAAAACCCGCCTGCAAGCCGACAGCAGCAAAATCGCCCTCACAGACTTCAGCGCCGAGCTTTACGGCGGCACTACCACGGGCAGCCTCCATATCGAAAATAAAGATACCCTTTCCTATCATCTCCAACAGCAAACCAAAGGCATCCAAGTGCTGCCGCTGATGCGCGACCTACTGCGCTACAACAGCCTGGCCGGCACCGGCGACGTAGCCTTTGATTTCACCACCAAAGGCAACAACCGCCGCGAGCTTACCCAAAATCTCAACGGCAAACTCAACCTCAAACTGCAAAAAGGCGCCTGGATCGGCATCGACATCAACAACATCCTCAAACAAGCCGCGCTCGGCCAAACCAATAGCGAAAACAAAAGCACACCATTCAACAGCTTTACCCTCAACAGCCTGATACAAAACGGTGTCGGCAGCCACCAAAACGCCGAGCTGATTACCGACCGCTTATACATTCTCAGCAGCGGCAGCCTAGATTTAAGCAAGTTACTGATGAATGAAAACATGCTTATCAGCACCACCAACAGCGAAACCACCCAAATCCCGCTCAATATCAGCGGCCCGGTCGATAATCCGTCTGTAACCCTAAATTACAGCGGCCTTACCCGCGGTTTGAATACACCCCAAGAAAAACAAAAAGCCCTCGCCGACACCTTGCGCGAACAATTCAATATACTAAGCAAGCCCTAAAATGCAGCAACGCAATGCCTGTCTGAAAAACTTTCAGACAGGCATTGCCGTATATAGCCGAACCATAAAAAATCACTCTCTGCATATAGTCAATCAATTTAAAAAATACACGTCATGCTCGGGCTTGACCCGAGCATCTTCTCATGACCTCTATGAGATGCTCGGGTCAAGCCCGAGCATGACGGGTGTGCTGATTTTTAGGTTTATTTGCCACAACCATGTATGACTGCCAAAAGTGAACAAGCTTATCCAATCCCTTTTGCTGTTAAAATAACGTCCTATCCCAACAACCCAAGCTGCCCGAATTTTTTCCGGCAGCTAAAGCTATTTTCATTTACACATTATGAACTACCCCATTCCCGCCCCCGCCCAAAAATCCCGCTGGCTCGAGCTTTCCCGCGGCAGCCTGCCGTTTTTCCTTACCCGATGCCTGCCTGAAAAGCCCGTTAAAATCATCCTCACGCAAGATGTTGAACAAGCCCTGCGCCTGCAAACCGCGTGGCAGTTTTTCCGCCCGCAGGATAAGGCCGTGTTTTTGCCCGACTGGGAAACGCTGCCCTACGAACGCTTTTCGCCGCATCACGATTTGGTATCTGAAAGGCTTTCCGCGCTGTGGCAGATTAAGCAGGGGGCGGCGGATGCGGTGTTCGTGCCGGTAGCCACCGCCATGCAGAAACTCGCGCCGGTGTCGTTTTTGATGGGGCGCACGTTTTGGCTGAAAACCGGCCAGACTTTGGATATAGCCGCGTTGCGGCAAAACTTAGTGGAAGCCGGTTACAGCCATGTTTCCAACGTGATTGCCGCCGGCGAATTCGCCCTGCGCGGCGGCATTTTGGATATTTTCCCCAGCGGCAGCGACGCGCCCTACCGCTTGGATATGTTCGGCGACGAAATCGACAGCATCAAAACCTTCGACCCCGACACCCAGCGCACCATCGCGCCCGTTTCCGAAATCCGCCTGCTGCCCGCACACGAATTTCCCACCGACGACGACGCGCAAAAAATCTTCCGCAGTCGTTTCCGCGAAGAAATCAACGGCGACTACAACGCCGCTACCGTTTATAAAGCCGTGAGCAACGGCCATTTCGGCGCGGGCGTGGAATATTATCTGCCGCTGTTTTTTGAAAACGAATTGGCCACGCTGTTCGACTACATCGGCGAAGAGGCACTGGTGGTGTGCATCGGCGACGTACACGCCGAGGCCTCGCGCTTTTGGAGCGATGTCAAATCGCGCTTTGCGATGGCGCAGGGCGACGAAACCTACCCGCCTTTGCATCCACAGCATTTGTATCTCAGCGAAGACCAGTTTGCAGGCCGTCTGAAACCTTACGGCCAAATCCTGCCCGACTTTAACGGCAAGCAGCACGCGCTGCCCGACGTGGCCGTGAACCGCCAATCCGAAACCCCGCTCGCCGCGCTGCAAAGTTTTCAGACAGGCTTTAACGGCAGGGTGTTGTTGTGTGCCGAAAGCGCGGGCCGCCGCGAAACCATGCTCGGCTTTATGCAGCAGCACGGCCTGAAAGCGCAAAGTGTGGACGGCTGGCAGGCGTTTTTGGACAGCGACGCGCCGTTGTGCATTACCGTAACGCAGTTGGCGTACGGGTTTCAGTTGCCGTCTGAAAACGCCGGCCGTGTTCCTGAATCGACTCAAACCGTAGGTCGGATGCTCGAATCCGACACCCGCACACCCCAAACCTTGCCCCATTTTTCAGACGGCCTCGCCGTCATCACCGAATCCGACCTCTACCAATACGTCGCCCGCAGCCGCACCTCGCGCCGCAAAAAACACGCCCAAGTTTCAGACGGCCTCTTGCGCGACTTGGCCGAAATCAACATCGGCGACCCCGTGGTACACGAAGAACACGGCATCGGCCGCTATATGGGCTTGGTCAACATGGATTTGGGCGACGGCGACAGCGAAATGATGCTGCTCGAATACGCCGGCGAAGCGCAGCTTTACGTGCCCGTGTCCAACCTGCACCTCATCAGCCGCTACTCCGGCCACGCACATGAAAACGTGCAACTGCACAAACTCGGCACCGCCGCATGGAGCAAAGCCAAGCGCAAAGCCGCCGAAAAAGCGCGCGACACCGCCGCCGAACTGCTCAACCTCTACGCCCAACGCGCCGCACAGGAAGGCTTTAAATTCCCATTCAACGAGTCGGACTACCAAGCCTTTGCAGACGGCTTCGGCTACGAAGAAACCGAAGACCAAGCCGCCGCCATCGCCGCCGTGCTCCAAGACCTCACCCAAGGCAAACCGATGGACAGGCTCGTGTGCGGCGATGTCGGCTTCGGCAAAACCGAAGTCGCCCTGCGCGCCGCCTTCGTAGCCGTGATGGGCGGCAAACAAGTGGCCGTACTCGCCCCTACCACGCTGTTGGTCGAACAGCACGCACAAAATTTCAGCGACCGCTTCGCCGATTTTCCCGTTAAAGTCGCCCAACTTTCCCGCTTCAACAGCAGCAAAGAAACCAAAGCCACACTCGCAGGCATGGCCGACGGCACGGTCGATATCGTTATCGGCACACACAAGCTCGTCCAAGACGACATCCAATTCAAAAACTTAGGCTTAGTCATCATCGACGAAGAACACCGCTTCGGCGTGCGCCAAAAAGAGCAGCTCAAACGCCTGCGCGCCAACGTCGACATCCTCAACCTCACCGCCACCCCCATTCCGCGCACCCTCAGCATGGCGCTCGAAGGCTTGCGCGATTTCTCGCTCATCACCACCGCCCCCAGCCGCCGCCTCGCCGTCAAAACCTTCGTCAAACCCTTCAGCGAAGCCAGCGTGCGCGAAGCCGTGTTGCGCGAACTCAAACGCGGCGGGCAAGTATTCTTTTTACACAACGAAGTCGAAACCATCGAAAACATGCGCGAACGCCTCGAAACCCTGCTGCCCGAAGCCCGCATCGGCGTAGCGCACGGCCAATTGCGCGAGCGCGAACTCGAACAAGTGATGCGCGACTTTTTGCAGCAACGCTTTAACGTGCTGCTCTGCTCAACCATCATCGAAACCGGCATCGACATCCCCAACGCCAACACCATCATCATCAACCGCGCCGATAAATTCGGCCTCGCCCAACTGCACCAACTGCGCGGGCGCGTCGGCCGCAGCCACCACCAAGCCTACGCCTACCTGCTGATTCCGGAATACATCACCAAAGATGCCGAAAAACGCCTCGATGCCATCTCCGCCGCCGACGAACTCGGCGCAGGCTTCACCCTGGCCATGCAGGATTTGGAAATCCGCGGCGCCGGCGAAATTCTCGGAGAAGGCCAAAGCGGCGAAATGATGCAAATCGGCTTCACCCTCTACACCGAAATGCTCAAACAAGCCGTGCGCGACCTCAAAAAAGGCCGCCAGCCCGACCTCGACGCACCGCTGGGCGTTACCACCGAAATCAAACTGCACAGCCCCGCGCTCTTGCCCGAAAGCTACTGCCCCGACATCCACGAACGCCTCGTTTTATACAAACGCCTCGCTACCTGCGAAAACGAAGCCCAAATCAACAGCGTCCACGAAGAACTCGTCGACCGCTTCGGCCTGCCCGAGCAACCCGTCAAAACCCTGATCGAAAGCCACCGCATCCGCCTGATCGCCAAAGAAATGGGCATAGACGCGATCGACGCCACCGCCGAGGCCGTTACCCTCACCTTCGGCAAACACCACAACATCGACCCCTCGCAGATTATCCTGCTGATGCAAAGCAACAAAAACTACCGCATGGCCGGCGCAGACAAATTGCGCGTAAGCGCGGTGATGGAAGATGTGGCAACGAGGATTCAAACGGTGAAAGCGGTTTTGAAGAAGTTGGAGGAGAAGTAAATAGGCTGAGACCTTTGCAAAATTCCCCCCCAATCCCCTAAATTCCCTACCAAGACATTTAGGGGATTTTTCATGAGCACCTTCTTTCAGCAAACCGCACAAGCCATGATTGCCAAACACATCGACCGTTTTCCTTTGTTGAAACTGGAGCAGGTGATCGATTGGCAACCGATCGAGCATTAC
>NZ_LGYH01000014.1 GCF_001308015.1 Neisseria sp. 83E34 | reverse complement strand
GGGCGATTTCGTCGCCGTAGGTGCGGTTGGTTTTACTGGCTTTGAAGACGAAGGCGGGTTTGCGGTTGATTTTAACGTCTTTGGTAACGTTTTTAGCGCCGCCCAAATCGGCGAACAGCGGGAAGGGAATCGGCGGCACTTGCGGCGGAGCGGGCGGGGGCGGCCAACAGAAGTCGGGCACCATAAACACCACGCGGAACTTGCTGCTCTTACGGGCGATTTTGTTGATGGCCATGAATATGCTCCTGTTTCGGTAATCTGCTTAAAGCGGTTTGCGGTCGGAAATCAATCGGTTTATGCGTGTGCCGTTAGTGATGGCGGGATCGGGATAAATTCAGTTTGCGAATCACGGCAGGCTTGGGCGGCGGCGATTTGGTCTCCCCGTTCGTGCCGCGCGATAAACCTGAGTTGGCACGAAGCGATTTCCAGCTCTTCCGCAAAAGAGGTTCGGTAGTTGCAGTCGATCCGCCGTTTTTCTACATCTACAAACACCGTATCCAGCACCATATCTTTGCACAATGACTGATTGGCTGCGGTATAGGCATGGACGAACACGGTTTCTACCGGCAGTTCGACGGTAAAGTGCTGGTTGGGCGCTTGGAAGGAATGCACCATGCCGGTGAAACCGAGCTCATAAATATGATTGGGTTTCAGATGGGGCAGTTGCAGCGACGGATGCGCGCCGTTCCAATATGCCATAGAAAAATCTTCCGGCAGCAGCGGGGCGCGGTTTTCAATCCAATGGGTGTCGGCGGTGCCTGTATATTTGGCGCGTTGGGCGAAGTAGCGCGGCATGAAACCGAAGCCTTCGGGGGCGGCTTTTTCGGCAGGATCGCGCACGGGTTTGGCCGGATCGTAAATCTGATGGGCAGGCAGCATTCGCTTGAAGCTGTTTTTTTGCAGGAAAGATTTCGGATAATAGCCGATGCCGATAGCGTTTTCCTGATAGCCTGTGTGGTCGTCTTCGACTTCGCTGCCGCCGAAAGCAAATTCATAGCGGATGGGCAGGGAAAGGATAGGGGAGGGTTCGCCGATAGACCAGCCCACGGCTTCGCGTACCCAATAGCGCTCACCGGTAACGGCAAGGGTTTTGCGGTAATCGCCGATGCTGACCGAGGCGGCAAATTGCCGGGCAGGCAGATCATCAGGCGCGTAGGCTACCGCGTTGATCACAAAATCCGTTTTCGGTTTATAAAGGCAAAAATCGCTTTCAAACTCAGTAGCGGTTTGCGACGGTTCGCCGTAAAAGGTATCGGCAAACGTAAGCGGCGTTTGCGTGCGGGCAAACTGAAGCTGTGTCTTTCCCGTTGCCGGGTCTATTTCAAACTCATAGCTGACTTTGGCCACCACAACATCATACGTCCGATCCAGTTGGTCGACGTTTTTAAACTGCTGCGTGTGAAAGCAGGTAAAGTTTTCCAGCTCAAACATGGCGGTTCTTCTCTAGTTGATGTCCACTTTTTTACCGTCCATATCCACCACTTTGGTGCCGACGATTTTGATTTGTTTGCTGACAATCGCAATCTTGTTTTTGTCCATCACAATCATGGAATTGCCGACTTGCAGGGTGATTTTGGAATTGGCGGACAAAGTAATGTTGCGGCCGGCATTGAGGCCGATGTTCATGCCGGCATTGATGCTCATGATCAGGCCGACGCTGTGCATTTCCGCCGCGCCGACGTTGGTCATCCAACCGCCGCCGACGTTCAGCATATAGCCCGCACCGATATTGGTCATCTGGCCGATGCCGACGTTGTTCATACCGTTTTTGCTCACCGTTTCCTGTTTGTTGCCGCCGATGCTGCTGACTTCGTTTGAAACAACGGTTTTATTGCGGTTGGCTCCGACGGTAAACGCTTGGTTTTGGCCGACGGTAACGTTTTGATCCTGCCCCACCGTCAAAGCCTGGCTTTGGCCGATGCTGACATTCTCGTTTTGACCGACCGAACGGCTACGGTTCATCGCCACGTCGATGCTTTGGTCTTTGCCCACGCTGGTGCTTTGGTTTTGGCCGACGCTGATGCTTTGGTTTTCACCGACGCTGGTGCTTTGGTTTTGGGTAATGCTCGACGTTTCATTCTGGCCGACCGATTTGGTACGGTTTTGGGTAATCGAAGCCGTTTCGTTTTTCTGAACGGTTTTTGCTCTGTCGCCTACAACCGTTACTGTTTCATTGTTGCCGATGGTGGTGGTGCGGTCATTATTGACGTTACGGGTTTCGTTGTTTTTAACCAGCGATGTCAAATCCTTCTGCGCCTGAAAATTCACCATTTCAGAGCCGGCGGTATCGTTGAACATCAATTCGTTAAAATTGGAAAGCGGCGAGTTGAAACTCTTACTCTTGATACCGGATTGCTTGGCGGCGGCAGGAAAGCCCCACGGCGGCGACATCGCGCTGTTATACAGACGGCCCAATACAATCGGCCGGTCGGCATCGCCGTTAATGAAGTCGACCAATACTTCTTCGCCGATACGCGGCGTATTGATGGAGCCGTATCCCGCACCGGCCGAACCTTGGGTTACGCGCACCCAGTTGGAGCTGCTTTCATCCATTTTGCCGTAACGGTCCCAATGGAACTGAACTTTAATATCGCCGTATTCGTTGGTATAAACCTCTTCCCCGGCCGGGCCGGTTACCGTTGCGGCTTGCGTACCGAGCACTTTCGGTTTGGGCGTTTTAAGCGGCGGGCGGTATTGGTACGACTTCGGCAATACGCGGAACGAGATTCGGAATTTGCCGATGCGGTCTCCGGTGGTATAGCCGGCTTCTTCAAAATCGTAGTTTGCCTTCAAAATCGTATATTCGGTATTGGATGACGAATGCGGGTGCCTGCTTAAAGTAAACGTATAGCCCGGAGCAATCGTCAACGCCGTACCGGATCCGGTAATGACTTTGGTTTGGCTTTTCAAATCTTCACTGCGCACTTGGCTGTAGTTCTGCGCTTCGGAAACATCGCTGAAGCCGGTATAGAAATCATAATGTTCCATAGCAACCGAGCTGAAATCGTGGACGGAATCCGAAGACTTCATCGGCACTTTGGCGTTTTTATAATTGTATTCTTGTGTAACGAACTGGCTGGATTTCAACGAGTCCCGCTCTTCCCATATGTCGATATAGGCGGTGCTGGGCGCGCCCGGAGCGGTTTGGCGGGAATGATAAGGAATGTTGGAAGAAGGAATCGCCTGCAAAATGCCGACATCGTCTGCGATCACCAGCTCGTGCGAACCGTTGCTGTGGGTGAAATAATAGTAAATACCTTCTTGCTCAAACAAGCGGTTTAAGAAATCGAAACTGGTTTCTTGATATTGAACGCAGAAGCCTCTCGTCCGGTATCCTTTTTGGCATTTCACTTGATACGGGAATCCGAACGGCGATAAAACTTCATTGGCGATATCCAATACCGATTTATCAACAAATACTCTGCTGTCTACATTTTGAGTGAGATACCACATAAACGGGCGGGCGGTGCAAGCATAAGCATGGTAGCCCTCTTCGTCTTCATCTTCGCCGATGTAACCGAAATCGGTAACCAAGCCGTTCAGATAACGCGGAGCACCTGCTTCGGTATCGATTTCCAATGTTACGGGCTGACCAATGATATCTTTGCCTTGTAAATTGGAATCTTTAGAAACAAATGTGATATTAAATTCAAAAAGATTTGAAACAGATTCTGTGCCAATCATCTTTTTAAATAATAGTTCTGGTCCCAAAGGTGTATGGGCAACGATTGTTCTGTTCATTTTGGGTATTCCTTATAACAACGCTCCGCTTAATTTTGATAAGCAGCACTGGCTGAAGGCGGAAATTTATAGGAAAGTTGTTATTTTCGCACGGTAATTAATTAAATAAGAATTAGACGCTTAAACACACTGAAAATTCCTTAATTTATTTAAATTAAAGGGGTTGGAAGCAGTAGAAGTAGTAAACTCAACCACAATATTTTTACCTTGGATATTGTATTCAACCACGGTGGTATTTCCCGTTTGACGCACAATTTTGCCTTTTTCAATGAGTCGGAAGATTGACCAAGGACCCGTCGCACTAATGCCTGCACTATTGATTTGAGGAGAAGAAATATCTATTTTCGCCAACGCATTTTCATTTTTAGAAGGCCAAGTAAAGGTTGCCGGATTTACAGGTCCGTGGCTGTATACGTAGCTTTTCCCATCATAAGAGATATTAACACTCTCCAGACTAGTATCAAGAATCAAAACTTTAACTGAAAAATCAAAGGTAGGTGTTTCTGAGCCTTTATCAAAGTAGCCTTGTCGGATTGCTGCTATTTCGTCTAACTTGGAGAAGCGGTCTTTAAATGCGCTGTTTTTGGCTGTTAACGTTTCCAGCTTTTCTGATCTGGCCAATACGGCAGCCTCACCTGATAAATTGGTAAATTTGCTGTAAATGCCGTTAGGACCGAATATACTGGAGAAGCTTTCCAAAGCAACGTTATTTTCCGAACCTCTGTCAAACGGGTAACCCTGTTGGCGAGTGTCTTGGCAACTGTTGGTTAGAGTTGCCAATTGCTTATCTAAAGTAGACATGAGTTTTTCATCGACGATCTTATCGGTATTTTTCAGAATGATTTCAGAAAAACTGTCTAACATTTGGCGGAAGGGGGAGGGCAGTCTGTTTACTTCGGCTTTATATTTGACAAAAGAATCGTCGGGGGGAAGATCAACCCCTTTTTCTACTGCAACATTAACAGCGACCAAATAAACGTATAAATCGTTAATGGCTTCGGTAATGCCGTTGATGGCCGGAGGTTGGTCGTTTGCAGATTCAGTCAGTATATGGAAGTCTGCAAAAGCATCATCAACGGGTGTGGCTTGTTTCAAAGCGGCCAGTTCGTTTTTAACGCCGGCTTGGCCTTCCGAACCTAACAGCTTGGAGAGGCCGGCTTTGTTCAACCAATCGACAATTTTATTCCCGGCTTTTTCGGTTATCCGATTGTCGATGGTTAAAGTTGTATTGTCACTGATTCCTTTAATGATATTGGCCAAAGGAGAGTTTTTTTCAGAAAGCAGTTTGGCAATCTGAATACTTTCCCGTGATGATTTGGGCGTGACTAATGATAAGTCTGCTAAATAGTTGTTCCATGCTTTAATGTAGTTGTTGAAATAGAGCCTTTGGGCATCAGAAAGAACCGTAGCTTTGCTCTGTCCCAAAGAGGCATAGTTACCTAACACCCAGTTGTCTTCGTTAAAAAACTGTTCTGCTGATTTGACCATAGCAGGCAACACTTTAGTGATGTATGCTTCTTTGGTATAGATAAAGTTAATCGGCTCTTTTAAAGCTCCTCCGGTTTTGCGGCGGAACAAGAGATGGCTTTGTACCCCGCCCATACTGGAAAAGGAAACAGGTGTAATGCCTTCTTTACCTGAACGGATAACCGTATTTACGGTGTCTTCCAAAACCATGCTTGCAATATCTCTTTGGGCAATTTCCTGCCGGCGGCGCTCTACCAATGCTTCATCATAGGGTACGCTGGGTGTAATGCTTTGCTTGGCAAGAATTTGATTTAAAGCCTTCTCAACAGATTTTTTCTGTTGTTCGCTCATACCAGAAGATTCTGCTTTCGAGAGATTAGACATCAACCAATTCTGCATGAAAGCTGCATCGAAATGTTCTTTGTTGAACATCATCAGATAGGCTTTTAAAGCGTTATAGCCATTGATGCCGTCTGAACCGCTGGTTGTACGCAGAAGTTCGTCCAGTTTATAGCTGATGAGAGGCATTACGTTATCTTGAAGAATTCTGCGGTAGGCAGATTCTCCCACTTCTTCCATTTGGCCACCTTGATAAAGACCCATCCGATATCCGAGAGGAGGTGACGAAAGATCAGGAATATCACCGCTTTTTGTGGTGTCTCTAACGTGCTCTGCAAATGTAACTGCCTTAAGTAAATCAGGAGTATCTGTATATGTTTTGGCATCTTGACCGAGCTTGGTTGCTTTGTTGCCGACTTGTTCCAAATACGAACGGTTGTTGGAATAGCTGTTCAACATCATAGTCAAGCAACCGATGACGATGGCCGCAATAGTGCCGACGCCGAGCCAATACAACATTTGGTTTTTAACAAACCAAGATTTGTTTTCTCCGGCCAGATTCGCTTCGCTCAAAATCACATCGGAGAACAACCTGTTTAGGAAAAAGCTGTGATTGGCGTTTTGAGGTGCAGTACGCTCTGAATCCAAATATTTTCTTGATAATTGGAAATCGCTTTGTAAACCTTCAAGTATAGGGTTGATATGTTGCCCGGTTTGGGTGCCGCTTGAAAAGTAAACACCTCTCCATGAAATAGGTTGTTCAAACTTGGAAGATTTAGACAGCTCTTTAAAGAGAGATAATACTGCTTGATTCAGGCGCTCAAATTCTTCAGGGAAGGCAAAAGCAGCGGCTTTGTCTTCGGAAGATTCCAGTTGGTGAATAGTGCCCAGCATAGAAGAACGCAGTTTATCCACAATTTGGGTTAAGGCATTAGAAGCAGTGGCAATCGGTGTTTCCATACCTTCTGTATCGGAAAGGGAAATACCTAAGTATTGATTGCGTTGCTCTTCAGTAAGTTGAGCAAAAAATTGATCGAATCCGTGCAGCAAATCCAATTTGGTTATCATCAGATAAACAGGGAAATGGATGCCCAATTTTGTATGCATTTCATGGATTCTTTTGCGGAGTTCCGCTGATATTTCCGCTATATTGGTTTTGCCGCCCAATAAGTCGTCAACGCCTACGGTAACCAATACACCGTTAATAGGTTGTTTGGGGCGGTAACGTTTTAGCAGCGATACAAATTCTTCCCAATCTCCTGAGTCTTTATTGCTGTGGCTGTCGTGCAGCGACAGTCTGCCCGCTGTGTCGAGCAATACGATTTCATCAGATAAAAACCAATCACAATCACGTGTGCCTGCCAGGCCGCTCACAGACGTTCCCAAAGTGCTTTCCAATGGGAAATTAAGCCCAGAACGTTTTAAAGCGGTTGTTTTGCCGGAGCCTGCCGCACCCAATACAACATACCACGGCATTTGGTAAAGGTATTGGCCTTCTTCCAATCTCGCCAACAAGCTGTTTTTGGATTTGGAAAACTTAGCATTTTTCAGCACTTTGTCCATTTCGGCAAATTGGCGGCTCATAGAACTGATATCGCTTGCACTTTTCAAAATGGGTTCTTGCGCAGCTTTGATTTCTTTCAATAAAGCCGCATTACGGCGCGACTCGCGATATTGGCGGAATACGGCTTTCGCCAACCAAATACCGACAATGGCAGCACACACGGCTAAGCGGACGACTCTGCTCGCTAAAGGACGGATTTCACCTATGGAAATCAGCGGGCCGATAAACCAAACTAAGATAATCAGACCGGCGATACCCAACATTACCCATAAAGAACGGGAACCTAGAAAATAAAGAATTTTTTTCATGTTTGTTTTTCCGTATCAATCCAATTTCAGATTATTGACCTGTACTTACACCACTGCTTTGTTGAACAGCCGGAGTGTCAGTTTGTACTTCTACTGCACTGCCCAATTTGGGGCCGCTGCCGGTCGTGAATAGGGTAATTTCAACCCGTCGGTTTTTGGCTCTGTTTTCCACAGTATCATTCGGTACAACAGGATTGGTCGAACCTCGTCCTTCTGAACGGATACGTGTTCCGCCGTTTTTAACGTAAGTTAAGAGAATGTCTTTTACCGCATCAGCACGGCCTTGTGAGAGATGCCAGTTGGATGGGAAATTCAAACTTTGGATAGGCTTATCATCGGTGTAGCCGGTTACAACGATTTGCCCTTCTACACTATCCAGAGCCTGACCGACTGTAGCTAAAACGGGGTAGTATTGGTCTTGAATCTGTGCAGAGCCGGATTCAAATAAGCCATCGCCTAAAATGGTTACTGTACTTCTATCTTGAGAGTCGGCAACCGATACCAATTTTCTGGCAATTTCATTTTCCAACAGGGGACGTAGGCGGATGGTTGCTTTTGTTTCCTGTTGCTTGAGTGTTACAGCAGGTAGTTTGAGGCTGTTGACTTTGGTGCTGGCGGTATCGAAATCATCTCCTAACGACCATTGCATTGCAAAATAGCCGATTCCCAATACGACTGCGCCCAATACGCCAACTACCCATAGAGGAATAGTAAGCCTCTGTTTTCTTTGTATGGTATTCGTAACAACCGGATCATGTTTGAAAAGATTTACTGTTTGATCAGGTCGTTTGCTGTGAATCAGGGCGAGTAAATCTCTTTTGATTTTGTCGATTTCGAGTTCGCCACTGTTCAAAACCTGATATTTGCCTTTATAGCCAAATTGCAGGCATAAATACATAAACTCAAGTAAATCAATATTTTTATCGGGATCTTGCTTTAAGTTTTGAATGATTTCAAAAAAGCGTTCCCCACCCCATGTCTCGTCATAAAAAGACACTAATAGGCTGTTTTTAGACCAGGTTTCATCCGCCCATCCTGCACGGACGGCCAATTCGTCCACAAAGGTACACAAACAGTATTTTGCTGCTTGTATCGCATCATATTTGGCACCGTTTTTTTCGGCATCTTCCTCAAAGCGGTTAATCAACACAGAAAACTTGTTGATCAGGCTGTCGGTAGACAATTGGCTGGTTGTTTGCCGCATAGCATTGACCAAAATGAAAACAGGCTTCGCCGCTTCAATTAAAGGATTGTAAGTGTTTACACTTTCATAAGCAGCATGATTCTGGTTATTCATATACAGTTCCAAATCAAATTAATTAGCTCAAAGATTTAATCGCCCAAAATTCAACATCTAAGTTCGGGAAATTCCCTGCCAAATGGAATGCCATTCCCGAAGAGGTATCAAACATATCCCATAATTCGTTTTTCTTATCTAACTCGAAATAAACGTAACCGCTGTGGTACGGAAGCTCTCTCGGTGCAACGGATAAGGCATGCACTCTGATACCGGGCAGGTGGTATGCCACCAATTCTTTTACTTTTTCAACCGTGCCGATTTTCACTACGCTGGGGATTTTTTGGCGTAAGGCTTCATTCGGCATATCGGCTTTGATGGCCAAAATGAATGATGCTTTGTCCAACAGGCTTTGATCAGGTGTTTGCGCAACATGGGTTGCTTCGTCACGTAAGTCGAGAGGGATTCGGATTGCACGCTGTTCAAGCACAATAGAAAGTGATTTGCGTAGGTTGAAAAACAACTTACCAAAGCATGATGCCAAATCATTATGTTGATAGACAGGCAGTTCGCCTACTTTTCGCGCCGGTAAAAAAGTCATCAAATCAGCGCATAGTTTCGATAAATTGACGAATAACTGTTCGGGATGGGTTTGGCGGGCACCTTCGTGTTCATGGTGTAAATATGCCAAATATCTGTTGATGGTTTGCAGCATCATAAAATCCACAACCTCAACAGAACCTCCGGTATTAGGATCATTTACGGCATTAGCCAGGCTATTGCTTTTTTGCATTAGCAGACCATATATCTCTGAAATATAAGCCTTTAAATGCTGTTGTTTTTGGCTGCCCAGGCATGGGGGAATATATGATTCGTCTAAAATAACTTCGAAGTCTGCCGAGCTGGAACGGATCAAGGCAATAGGTAGGGCTGTTTGTCCGCTGGTTACATCACTTTCCAAAACCAACATGGGGTTCAACTCTGCCAGTGTTAATTGACGAGGGTCTTGTTCGATATTGGTGGTATCGGCAAGTGTTTTATCAAAAGCTTTATAGCGATGAGACGCTGTAGAATCCTGATCAGGAAAACATATTTCATTATTTACTGAAGAGGGAAGGGTAACAGCTAGACAAATTTTGGTGTCTTTAATATTTGCAGGAACCTTCAAACTTAGATTTTCCAGCTGTTTTGCAGAAAATAAAAATACTGATCCATCTGGAAAAACACCCTCTGCTTCTCGAATGCCTACTACTCCGCGTTTGAGGCCGTCTGAATCTAAAGCCAATGAGGAGAATCCCCAAAAATAGCCTTCCCGGGAAACAGCCAGCTGCCGTAAACCGGATTCAATGTAGCGTTCAAATTGCTGGAAGTGTTGGGGAGCAATAAAAATTCCCTCCGACCAGACTACTTTTGCTTCTATCGCCATGTTTTCAACCTAAATCACATTATTAAAAATTATTATTTTTCTTCGCGGAAGACGCCTTTGCTAAGGTCGCTATCATGCTTGTGAACTTTGCCGCTTTCTTTGATCCGTTTATTATTCGGATGGCGTTCTTTGTATTCTTGCAGTAAGTTTCTCATTTCTGCTTTTGATAGTTGGCTTAATTTGTTTTTGCCAAGATTCAAATAGAAGTAATGTTTGCCAAACTGATACCACCTTTTTTTCTGTTTCAGCAATACCAATTGCCATTGGCTATTGTCCAAATCCCGATAGCTGGCGACAACACCTAAATATTTCAGGTGGGAGTCAATTTTAACCGGCAAGATCGTTACGGTATCGGGGTGCAGCATAAATTGATTTTGCTGGATTAATTTGTCGCCCAAATTTTCTTTGGCGTTATTGGTAAGCTCAAAATAGTTTGCTTTTTTGAACTCGCCATCAGAAGCCAGTTGATATAAATCCAAGCGGATGGGGGATGGACGGCCGACCAAGTCCGGATTCACATCGGGCGATACAATAATTTGGACGTCAATCTTTTCTCCGCTTTCATCGGATTCTTTCGGCGGTTTATGATTGGAAGCACATGCGTTCAATACTAAAGGCATTGCCAAGAGTAGAGTGTATTTCATTAACTTTTTATGCATATTGACAGCCTAATTGTAATTGGTAACTTATTTCATAATGTATTAAGAAATAAATTAGTACTATTTTGTTTGATAACCTGTGTTTACATTATGCAAATTGTAAACGTTAAACGTTAGAAAGACTAAATAAATTTTAGTTTTTCATTTTACTTAAAAATTATCTTTTTCCTTGAATTTATACTGATAATTGAAATCGTGGTCGGTTACGCCGATATTGACCTCTGAAACCTGCTTGCCTTGCGTGGTGCAAGTGAGCAGCTCGCGGCTGATTTGCGGCAGAACTGTATTGGTTAGGATCGCATCGATCATACGGCCGCCTGATTCGACTTCGGTACAGCGCGAGGTAATCAGTTTCAGCACTTCGGGAGCGTAAGTCAGATCGATGTTGTGGTTGTCTTTAATCCGCTTCACGATACGGCCTAATTGTAACTCGACGATTTTCTCAAGCATATCGTCCGATAACGGATAGTAGGGAACAACCTGCATGCGGCCCAATAAGGCGGCAGGGAACACTTTCAGCATAGGCGTACGCAAGGCTTTGGCCAAGCCTTCCGGGGTCGGCAGCATTTCAGGGTCGTCGCACATATCCATAATCAAATCCGTGCCGACGTTGGTGGTAAGGATAATAATGGTGTTTTTGAAGTCGATGTAGCGGCCTTCGCCGTCTTCCATCCAGCCTTTGTCGAATACTTGGAAGAAGATTTCATGCACGTCGGGATGGGCTTTTTCCACTTCGTCGAGCAGGATGACGCTATACGGTTTGCGGCGCACGGCTTCGGTCAGCACGCCGCCTTCGCCATAACCGACATATCCCGGCGGCGCACCCTTCAGGGTGGATACGGTGTGGGCTTCCTGATATTCGCTCATGTTGATGGTAATCACGTTTTGCTCGCCGCCGTACAAGGTGTCGGCCAGAGCCAGCGCAGTTTCGGTTTTACCCACACCGGAAGGGCCGGCCAGCATGAAAACGCCGATGGGTTTGTTGGGGTTGTCAAGATTGGCGCGCGACGTTTGAACACGGCGGGCAATCGCATCCAAGCCGTGGCGTTGGCCGATGATGCGTTTGTTTAAAGTGTCGGCAAGTTGCAATACGGCTTCGACTTCGTCTTTCATCATTTTGCCGACGGGAATGCCTGTCCAGTCGGCCACTACATCGGCAATCGTGCGGCTGTCGACCAACGGCATCACCAACGGTTGGATGCCTTGCAGTTCTTTCAGTTTGTCGACCAGCTCTTTTTGGCGTGCGTACAACTGTTTGCTTTCATCATCGGCGGTTTCTTGCACTGCCTGCATGATTTGTTCGCGCACGACCAACAGCTCGGCGACCAAGCCGGTTTCTGTTTGCCATCTTTCTTCCAATTCTTTCAGACGGCCTTCAACTTCGGCCAGTTCTTTTTTGATATTCGCTATCCGCTCTTCGGAATCGAAACTGAGTTTTTTCTCGCGTTCCAGATTGGCTTGTTCGAGCTTCAATGCTTCCGATTTTTTTTGCAGATACTCGATGCTGCCCGGTACGGCGTGCTGGCTGACGGCAACGCGCGCGCAGGCGGTATCGATCAGGCCGACGGCTTTATCGGGCAGTTGGCGTGCGGGAATATAGCGGTGGGAGAGTTTCACGGCCGCCTGAATCGCTTCGTCGAGAATAATCACATTGTGGTGTTTTTCCAGCGACGGATTCAGCGCTCTAAGCATGTTGACGGCTTTATCTTCGCTGGGTTCGTCTACTTGTACGACTTGGAAACGGCGGGTTAATGCGGGGTCTTTTTCAAAGTATTTTTTGTATTCCGCCCATGTTGTCGCGCCGATGGTACGCAGTTTGCCGCGGGCCAAAGCGGGTTTGAGCAGGTTGGCGGCATCGCCCGTGCCGGCTGCACCGCCCGCACCGATTAAGGTGTGGATTTCGTCAATAAACAGCACAATCGGCGTGGGGCTGGATTCGACTTCATCCATGACTGCTCTGAGCCGTGATTCAAATTCGCCGCTGACGCTGGCACCTGCTTTGAGCAGGCCGATATCCAGCAGGATTAGTTGCACGTCTTTCAATCCGGGCGGCACGTCGCCGGCGGCCAAGCGCAAGGCCAACGCTTCGACCACGGCAGTTTTGCCGACACCGGCTTCTCCAGTGAGAATCGGGTTGTTTTGGCGGCGGCGCATCAGGATGTCGATAATCTGCCTGATTTCAGCATCGCGGCCTGTGAGCGGGTCTATTTCGCCGTTTTTGGCTTTTTCGGTAAGGTTGCTGCCGTATTTGGCTAATGCGCTCTCTTTATGGGTGGCTGTGGTGCCGGCAGACAAGGCGTTTTGGGCGGCATCCAGATTTTCTTCTGAATTGGCTGTGATAGCGATAATGTCGTCGGCCAGTGTTTCGGGTTTGATTTTGAGGAACTCGGACGAAATGTTGGCCAAGATGCCCTGCAAAGTTTTGGTTTGCAGCATGGTGTAGAAAATATGCGCCGTACGGATTTTATCGGTGCCGAATTTCAGCGAGCTGTATGTCCATGACTGTTCCACAAGGGTTTGGATATGCTCGGAAAAGTCGATAACGGCGGTGGCGCCGGTAGGCAGTTTTTCAACGGCGGCCAATACGTCTTTGCGTACTTTCGCTTCGTCTAAATTGAAACGGTTGATCAGGCAGAAAATGTCGGTTTTTTCCGTTTGCAGCAGAGCATGCAGCCAGTGCACCAGCTCGACGTAGCTGTTTTCCCGAAGGCGGCAGAATGTGTAGGCATTTTCCAGTGTTTTGTATAAGGTAGTGTTCAACTTACCGAATAATACGCTGCGGCTGATGTCTGACATAAGATTTCCTTAAATAATCCAACATGTCTAAAAATGGTTTGAAACAGGCTTTTATCAGGATAAGGCCGTCTGAAAAAGCCGTTTGTTTAATGGCTGCTGACAATTAAATCTTCAGCATCGCGGGAAACATTGCCCAGCCAAGTCGATAAGCCGAGCCGGGTTTCTCCGCCCAAATCCATCGGGGGAACTTCTTTTTGCATCAAAACGGGCTGTACGTCCCACTCATATTCATCGGCGGCAAACAAACGCACCCATTCCCGCAGGCGGGCGGTGTTAGAGCCGTCTTTAAAAAACGACTGATAAGCCGGCAGGGTAAGCGGGCCGACAATGATGCGGAATTTGCTTTGAACGTTATAAAGTTTGTCGCCCAACAGCAATCCTTCTCCAAGCGTATAGCCGCTTTCTGTGCCAATCTGCGTTTTTTCTTCGGCAACTTCAATCCAGCAGCCGACATTGGTTTGAATGGCAATCGGCACTTGGAAGTAGCGGTTGAGCAAGTGTTGCAGGTTGGCGGCAGAGCGGCTTTGCTTCATCAGCAAGCCGGCAAAATAACGTTTGGCAAATTCGTGAATCAGCGTTCCGCTATGTATGGGCGGGGTATTCAGGCCGTTGAAGCTGGCGATGTAGCCGCCGAAGCGGTCTTCAGCGTTTTTGTCTAAAGAAGTAATGCTCTGCGCGTTGGCCCATGCCCGATAAAACAATACGGCCAAACGGTGTTGCAGCATATTGGCAAAGCCCGTCCATGTGCGGTCGCCGTGCTGGTGTTGGCGTTCGTAAGCATATTCGGTCAAATGCAGGGGCAGGGGGCCGGAAGGGCCGAACAAGCCGAATCCGTTGATGGAAATTTCCGCATAATGGGGCGACAGCGTTACCGATTGGATGTTGCGAGGCGAAAAAATAAGCGAAGGTTCTTGGCTTACCCTGATTTTTTCTATTTTCGGGCTGACGGCTTTGCCCAACATTTTGCCGCCGGTAACAAACTTAACCGATTCAAGCTGGCGCAAGAGTGAGAAGTAATCATATTTATACGGCTGGGAGGCGACTTTGTTTAGAAAGCCGGTGAGTTTTTCATCCCAAGCATCGTCCAGCGGGTCGCCGAAATCCGTTTGCACGTTAACCGGACTCATATAATCACCCTTTCTCCAACCGCTGTCGGCCAAGTGGCCACATGCCCTTGCTGGAGCGTGTCGATTTGCAGTTGTATGAATGAGTTAATCGAAACCAAACGCCGGAAATAATGGTTTAAAACCGAACCGAACAGGAAGGGATGGATGCCGCCCAATTGTGCGTCGTCGAGTGTAACGATGATTTTGATGCCGCGCACGGGAGCAGCGGTACCGTGATGGCGAACCACTTTATTCACGATGGTGGTATCTACCCGCGTGATAGACTCAATCTGTTTCTTCAGCAAATCGTTTTCGGAAGAAACAAACACCATCAATAATTCTTTCAAGGTAACGGGGATATCTTCTTGGTCGGTGTTCAGCAGCGACAGGTAGTTCAAGCTCAATTGGTTTAAAAGCGGCCAAAGCGTTCTGTCTTCGCTCGGCGCAGCTTGAGGCCGCGTCAGCTTGGAAATCAGTTTAATCGAGCTTACCGGCAGAAAACCTTCGATCAGGAAATCCGACTCGCCGTCGCGCGGTATCATCAGCGGCAAATCCCTGCTGGTGCACCAAGCGTCGACGGAAAGGTGTTGGATGCCCGAATTGAAAGCATAATCTTTATTGTCGGCCAGCGATAAAAACACTTCGCTGCCTAAGTAAGAAGAGCGGAAACCGTTTTTAACCGTTTTTTCAGACGGCACCCTGTCTGCCCGGCGTGCCGAAAAATAAGCATGGTGTGTTTGCGCTTCGGGAAACAGGCCCATATCCGGCGCTTTATACATCGGCGAAAAAACCACGGTTTGGCGGTTGTTGGTATCGAAGCCTTTGACTTGCTCGATAGAGTGGACTTCGTAATTCAGCGGCTGGGTACGGTCAATAACGACATGATGTTCCCGATTTTGAATGTTGACGGGGAAGCGCGCGCTTTTTTTTCTGAATAAGTTAACCACCGGCACGGCGTTTACTGAAAAATCTTCCGCGCCGACCAGCTCTGCCAGTTCGGGTATTTTGTAACTGAACAAAAATGAGAGGCTGAAATAACGTTTGCGGTAAGTGATGATTTTTTTGTTGATGCCCTTATCACTCACAATTTCTTCCAACTGCTCCGGCACTTTGGGCAGATGGCCTTCTTTTTCGGCCTGACGGACAGCCTGTTTGATGTCTTTTTGAGCAATAAACAGGAATTTTTCCGGCAGTCGCGTGTATTCCTGAAGCATTCTGAATGCGCTGACTGATTTATCCAGATTGAAAGACAAGGCTTCATCTTCGTTGAATCCGGTGTGCTCCGGTTTCGACTTCAATGTGTAATGCCATTGTTTCGGATTTTCATAGCTGTGACAGACAACGCCGGCACACTCGGAAGCCAGCAGAAACAGCAGGGAAGATGATTTGGAAAGCTCCGAACCTAAAAACAAAGGCAGTTTTTCGGGCAACATTTCCGAACAGGCTCCGGGCACGCTGAGTGAAAAATCCAAGCGCAGTGCAGATTGCACTTTCTTGGCGGAAGTTTGTTTAAGTATGGGAAGCGTGCCCGGCAAATAGCCGAGTGAATCGATATATTTCGCTTTTTCGATACGCAGCGGCAGAATTTCGGTGGTTTTGGTTACCGAAAACGGGCAGCTGACTTTGAATTCGTTAATCGGCAGCGACCGTAAAACCCTGCCGCGTTCCAAAAGGTTGATAACATCGGCGTTGTATTGGCCGGCAGGTTCTAAATTGACAATGGCCGCGGCCGGTTTTTGGCTGATAAAGTCGGGATAAACAACTTCCAGAATTCTTTGCACGAAACGGGGATATTCCGCATCGAGTTTAAGCTGGGTGCGGGCGGTGAGAAAGCTCACGCCTTCCAGCAGCCGTTCGACATAAGGATCGGGAATGTCGGATGTATCCAACGCCAATCTGGAGGCTATTTTGGGATATTTGAGCGCAAACTCCCTGCCCATTTCTTTCAGGAAGGCCAGCTCTTTATTGTAGTAAGACAGCAATTTGTTATTCACGGCCGATTCCCCCTTCTAGTAAATTAAACAGCCCTGTTTCAATGTCCATGCTGGTTCGCAGCAGGAATTCTTTAGGATAAGGGTTGAGTTTCAGATGGCCTTTTATTTCGATAATCAGTTTATTGTGTAATGCATCGTCGTCGTCATCTTCAGTATTTACGGCAACCTGAAGGGATTTGTTGTCAAGCCGCGGCTCGAAATCAATGATGGCTTGCCTGATGTGCTGTTCTATATCCTGCCATTCTATATCGGAAAAATTAACGCCGGAAAGAGGCGGAATGCCGTAGTTGAGCGTGGAAGACCGTACATTTTCCGGCAAGTTTTTTTCCATGGTTTCGGCTTGCAGATTGCAGGTGTTCAGCAGGTAAAGAATATCGCGCAGCACGGCTTTCCGATATTGCTCGAGATTGATGGCTTGATCGGGTCGTGCTTCTTTCTTTTTACGCGGCTCTTCATCGGTCAGTCTGTCGAACAAAGAAGGCAGCAATTGGTTTCTGAATTGCGACATGATTGATTGCCGTGGCTAATGGATGGGTATGTTCAGTGGTTTTGCTCAAACTTGATGGTTTTGATATCCAACAGGCCGAAATCGTTGTTGTCGGTGTACAGCATTTTCTGGCCGAGACCGGTGAAGAGCTGATCTGCTGCTTCAATCCAGTCGGTTTGTGCGCATTGCAGCAGCATATCCGACCATTCAGCTTCTGTGTCGGGCAAAACGGCATAGCGGGCGGGGCTGGTGCACTGGATGCACTCGCCGTGGCTAAATGTGATTTCAGACGGCCTCCAAACCACATCCAACAGAGAGCTGGGAGCTTTGAAAGAGATGCTTTCAATCGAACTCCAAGGCTGCCAATAGTAGTGCCCGCGGTAGAAGTATTCGTAAACAAAAGCGGTACGGACATCGCCGTCCATAATCCAGCTGCCGGATGCGTCGGCAACCGACTTGTCTGCCAGAAGATAGGTGATGTTTACCGGTGTTTCGTCGATGTTGTCTGACAAGGCGGCGTATCCGTCGGCGAGTGCTGCGCTTTTTTGCTCGGCGACATCAGCCACTAAAGACAATTGTTTTTGCAGAATATCGAGCTTGCTGGCGTGCTGTTCCAGCGTTTTTGGTTTTTGCTTCGCTGTTAAAACGGCTTCGCGCCGCATTTCGGCTTCGATATTTTCGATAAGATAGAGCATCAAGGGCTTTTGGATATTAGGGAAGAGCTTTTGGTATTGCCCGATCTGTTTCAGCGCCTGATCCCATTTTGCGCACAGGCAGAGATATTGAATCAATGCCAATCGGTGTTCCTGATTGTCGGGATTTGAACGTACCTGTTCAATCATGTTTGATAATTTAGTTTTCAAATCCATTTCAGCAACTCCTTGTTTATTTTTGTATAAAGTGTAGTAAGAACGAAAGACCCAATCAGTTTTCGAAACAGCAGAGGCCGTCTGAAAACCTGTATATATGTAAAGCCTGACTTAAAACGCCTTTTAAGCCAGGCTTCTTCAACTAAACATGCATAACGGTTATGCAGATTTGTTTTCTTTAATGTTGAAGGCCATTTGAACTTCGGCGCCTTTAGAACCTTTATCGGTTTGTTCCCAATATTGGTTTTTCACTTTGGCAGCTTGGAATGAGTAACGCATTTTCAGCGCATCATTACCTTGTACGCCGATGAATTTCACACCGGTTACCAAAACGTCTTCTAAGGTGGTACGCGAATATTCAATCTGCTCGCCACCAGCTTTGCACACGGAAATTTCTACTTTGCTCAAGTGTTGGCCGGTAGCACAGTTTTTCAGAATGGTCGGAGCAGCTTTATCAATAGCAGCAACGACGGTCAAGTCGTTAAAATTTACTTTGCCGGCACCGCCGCCGCCGCCGCTGGTCATCGAACCAGGTTGCTCTGCACCCCAGTCGAAACTTTCGATGTTAGTCCAGTCTTTGTGATTGGCATCTTTTGATTCGCCGTTTACACCTTCAACTTTCATGAACATATCAATAGCCATGTTTAACACTCCTTGTTGAGAAATTTAAGCCATCAGGCAACAGGGCACTAACGTATGCCCGACTAAATAAACCAAACCCGACTATTCCTGTTTAGCCGAAGGCAGTTTGGAAACTAAGCGCAATGAAACGGTAAGGCCTTCAAGCTGGTAGTGCGGGCGCAGGAAGAATTTGGAAGTGTAGTAACCGGGGTTGTCTTCCACTTCTTCCACAACCACTTCAGCAGCTGCCAGCGGTTTGCGGGCTTTCGTTTCTTGGGTAGAGTTGATCGGATCACCGTCTACATAATTCATGATCCACTCGTTCAGCCAGCGCTCCATATCTTCACGTTCACGGAACGAACCCACTTTGTCGCGCACGATGCATTTCAGATAGTGTGCGAAGCGACAGCATGCAAACAAATAGGGCAGGCGGGCTGCCAAGCGGGCATTGGCCGTAGCATCGGGATCGTAATATTCGGCAGGTTTGTGCAGGGATTGTGCGCCAATAAACGCTGCCAAATCGGTATTTTTGCGGTGGATCAGCGGCATGAAGCCCAGTGCCGCCAGTTCGGCCTCGCGGCGGTCACTGATGGCGATTTCGGTGGGGCATTTCATGTCCACTCCGCCGTCGTCCGTCGGGAAAGTGTGACAGGGCAGGTTTTCTACAATACCGCCAGATTCTACGCCGCGGATGGAAGTACACCAGCCGTAGTATTTGAACGAGCGGTTAATGTTTACAGCCATTGCATAGGCTGCGTTGGCCCAAGTATATTTGTTATGATCCGCGCCTTCAGTTTCTTCTTCGAAATCGAATTCATCTACGGGGTTAGTATTGGCACCGTAGGGCAGGCGGGACAGGAAGCGCGGCAATGCCAGGCCGATGTAGCGTGAGTCTTCGGAATCACGCAGGCTGCGCCATGGTGCGTACTCAGCATTTTGGAAAATTTTGCTCAAATCACGCGGATTGGCCAGCTCTTGCCAAGATTCCATCTGCATCAGTTTAGGCGATGCGCCGGCGATAAACGGACAGTGTGCGGCCGCGGCAATTTTTTCGAGGCTGTTGAGCATTTCTACATCGGGAGCGGAATGGTCGAAATAATAATCTCCGACCAAGCAGCCGAAAGGTTCGCCGCCGAACTGGCCGTATTCTTCTTCATAGATGCGTTTAAACAACGGGCTTTGATCCCAAGCCGTGCCTTTGAAACGCTTCAGGTTGCGGGCGACTTCTTTTTTGGAAATCGGCAATACTTTGATTTTCAGCAGGGTGTCGGTTTCGGTATTGGTGACCAAATGATGCAAACCACGCCATTCACCTTCTAGTTTTTGGAAATCTTCATGGTGCATGATCAAGTTGATTTGTTCGGAAAGCTTTCTGTCGAGTTCAGCGATGATTGCCTCAATGGTTTGATAAGTGTCGTCTGAAATCGTAACGACATTTTGCAACGCTTGTTGAGCCAATGTTGCTACCGCACTGGTTACGGCACTTTTGGCTTCTTCGGTTTTGGGTTTGAATTCTTTTTGCAGCAGTTGTTCAAATTCCCTCGCTGCAAACGTAGTTTGCGCGCCGCTGCCCCCTTGGATATCTAATTGCTTTTCAGCCATGATTCACTCTCGCTTTATTGGTTTTCATCCGAAATTACTGCTGGTCTTTGGGTGTTATTTTAGGTGCGGCTGCAAGGCTTTTCAGCAGCTCGCTGTCACCCAAGACTTTTCCGATTAACTCCTCGGCACCGCTCTTGCCGTCCATGTATGACAGTAAGTTGGAAAGCTCGGTGCGGGCTTGCAATAGCTCGTTGAGCGGTTCTACTTTTTTCGCAACTGAAGCAGGTGAGAAATCATCCATGCTTTCAAATTCAAGCTCTACGTTCAGACTGCCTTCGCCGGTAAGCGTGTTTTTCACGTTGAAAGCCACCCGTGGTTTGAGGGCCTTCATGCGCTCGTCAAAATTATCTACGTCAATTTCTAAAAATTTACGTTCGGCTAAATCGGGCAGGGGCTCGACGGGCTTGCCGACCAGATCGGCCATTACGCCCATTACAAACGGGAGTTCGATTTTTTTCTCGGAACCGTATAGTTCCACATCGTACTCAATCTGTACGCGGGGAGCCCGGTTACGGGCAATAAACTTCTGACCGGATGATTTGTTTCGTGACATAATTTGTAACCTTTAAAATGATTAAAGTTATTTTATCTCAACAAACTTTAGCTTATTTAAGCATAGACTGTTTCACTCGCCGGAAGTTCCTGCTTCTTCTTCCGGTTTGCCAATTAAAACTTCCAAATTGGCAATGCTTTCTGGACTAATATCTTTCATGATGTCGTAGAAGTCCATATTCATGAGGCGTTGCACCCTGCGGATAAACAGCGGGGCAGGGTGGCTGGGCTCAAGGGTTTCAAAATAGACGCAGATTTTTTCCAAGGCCAAATCGACATCGGCACGGTTTTTGATGTTTAGACGACGCCATGCGTCGGCATCTTGAAAAACTGCCTGCTCCTGAGTATCGGGAGCAGTAGAGGTTTCTGCTGCATCTATTGCTTGTTCTGCTTGTTGTGGTTGGGGTGTGCTGCCGTCGTTGTAGTCAACAGCTTTATTAATTAGGGAAAGCGGTTTTTCAATTACTCCGAAATCGAGTGAGTGCTCATCTTGGAGTTTGTTTGAGAAAATAGTTTGAATTTCTTTCAGATGGCCTAGAGCTTGACTCAATGCAACCAATTCAGGCTTACCGGTGTCGGCACTGACTCTGATGTCGAGCATGAGGCGGTCTTTCCCGCCCGGATAGCTTTGCGTATCGTTGCCTTGTAAAACAGAAACGGCTTCTTTTACGGTAACGGGTTGCTGGGTTAGCCCGTTCACCAATAGCTTGGACGGAAAAATTTCTTTGACAATGCCGTCGAGCGTCGTAAATGCACTAAGTGCATTGATACGGTAAAAAGGGTCGTATTCGCCGTCTTCATCTTCGAGTTTAGGGAAAAGCGAATCCCAATATAAATCAAGATTGGCTTTGATGGCTTCGCAGCCGGCGCAGAAGCCGGTAAGGCCGTGTTTGGCAGTAAGTGCTTGGGTGTAATAAGCCAATACGCGCAAATCTTTAGACTCGGCCAGCAATTGATTGCATAATTTCTCTACGGTTGCCCAATCCGGCTCTTCCGCCGGAATGATGGTGTCGCCGTATTGCTGTTCGGGCTTGCCTTCCGACGCGCTTTGCAGTTCTAGAAAGCGGCTGTCGTATTCGATATTTACCCCCTCGGGAGCATCGGCGGAAATAGGTTCGTCCCATCGAGAAAATGTTTTCATCAGTTTACGATCCAAATAATTTATTAAACAGAGTGCACGAAGGTTCGCCTTCGTGTGCTATATGGCGGCCGCTCTCGCTTTCCTGCCAAAAACTGCCGGTATTGGTTGAGTTAGATAAATAGTGCCGGAAAGGTTCAGAAAGCTGGATGGGTGTATTATCAGCATCGGCACTAAAGCAGTCTTGAATGGTGCATTTGCCGCTATTTAACGTGTTTTGGAAAAAATCCGTTTTTTCTGCAATAAAGTTAATAGGGTTTAGTAAATCGGAATGAGAATCGGATTTGCAAAATAATAAGAAAGGATATTGCCGGCCGGTTTGGTCGGCACTGAGGGCTGTGATGCCGGTATAAGCAATATTGTTGAGCAATTTAATGCAAAACAGCCAAGTTTTCGGCGTGGTAAATGTTTTTCTGGTAAATGGGATTAATCTGTCTTGGCTGGTGCAACGGCCAAACCAGCCGTCCCAAAAATGTTTATCGTCGGCTTGAAGATTGTCGGAAACAATAAAATCGCGAGATTGGTTTAGCTTCCCAAAAAAATAGAGTTCTCTTTGTAGCATTTAATCGTATCCCAATATCAATGAAACGACGATTATTTCCCCGGAATTTTTAGTTTTATTTTGAATAATTCCCTAAGAATATTAGCACTATTTTGCCTCAGGCGGCTAAATAATTTTTATGTATCTAAATTAAATTTTAAGGAACAATTTGTATTAATGAAGTGTCTAATACCATTATTTTCAACTTGCTGTTGATTATGGTGTTTGCATGGATGGTATTTTCAAATGTTTGGAAGCCATTTAGAATTTAATGCAAAAACTGGCAGACATTCTATAGATTTTTATTTTTAAAACAAACAATGAATTTTGACGGAGTAATCTCATGGCATCTTTCGGTAACACCATAGGCATCCTCATTCCCCAGCCTTCCGCGCCGGCCATGGTGTCCCAAGGCTCCGCCAATCCGCCCGAACCGCTCACGAATGCCGCCGGCCCCGTCGATGTAATCGAGATGGTAGCCGATGTCGCTTCCACCGCTTTATCGGTTGCTTCCCCCGATTCCGCCGTATCCGCAGCCGTTGATGCGGCTTCTACGGTGATTTCTTTAGCCTCGATGATTCCGGGAGTGCCGGGACCGAAGCCGCCTACTAAAAAGACCGTTAGCGGTTTTAGCGGCGGCGGGGGAATGGGTTTTGACGGTGGGCTGGTTACCCAAGGCAAAGGCAAAAAAGGCAGAGGACGTAAAGGCAGGTCTGCCGGGGGAAGGGGCTCGGGGGCGGGAGGTTGCCCGTGTAAAGGCGGCGGTAAGGGCGGGGCAGTCGGCCGCCCGGTGAATGCCATATTGGGTATTAAAGTTCTTCCCGAAGAAACCGACTTTGTGTTCGATTCCCCTTTACCCCTAATTTGGCAGCGCAGTTACTACTCCGACCAACCCGGCAACGGCTGGCTGGGGCAGGGCTGGTCGCTGCCGTTTTCGATGCGGCTGGAACGGGTGGAAGACGGTTTCCTCTACATTGACGAGCAAGGCCGGGAAATTCCGCTGCCGGATATTGATGACGAACCGGACGAACCGTCTTCGGCCGCCGATGATGAAGACGACTTCGATACAGAAGAAGCCGACCCCGTTGCCGAATCTGCGGAAGAAGACCCTTACGGTTTGGAAGATGCTTATTTCGACCACGAAGAACAAATCTATTTCTCGCAAGTTTCAGACGGCCTCTACCAAATCGCCTCACCCGACGGCGGCGCCCGTTTGTGGTTCGCCGAAGTCGACGAAGGCGACGGCATTTACCAACTGATTGCCCAGCTCGACCGCAATAATTACCACATCCGCCTTTGCTACGGCGACAACGGACTGCCGCACAGCGTCTACGACAGCAACGACAGGCAGTTCCAATTACACTTCTCCTCCATCCGCCTAAACGACAGCGACGGAGTATTCGATGCCGTCGCCGAACACGGCGTATTTGTCGGCAAAGACGACAACCTTTACGTCAACCGCCTTACCTCCGTTACCTTCAACAACCGCGAACTGGTGCGCTACGGCTACGACGGCTACGGCGATTTAACCGCCGTTTACGACCGCGACGGCAAACGTCTGCGCGGTTTCGCCTACCGCAACCACATCATGGTCGAGCACAACCGGCCCGACGGATTGGTATCGCGTTACGAATACGACCGTTACGATATGGACGGCAAGGTGCTCAAAAGCCATACCAACCTCGGCGAAGCATGGACGTTCGACTACCGCGACGGCTACACCCGCGTTACCGACGCATTGGGTCGGGAAGAGATTTACGGCTTCGACGAGAACTACGAAGAGATTTACCACATCGATGCCGACGGCCATCGTACCGATACGGAACGCGACGACTGGGGGCGGGTTACCCTTCAGCGCGACGAACTCGGCCGCGAAACCCGTTTCGGCTACGACACCTTCGGCAACCTTATCAGCATCACCACCCCCGACGGCAGCCGCACCCAAATCGATTACCACGACACTTTAAACCTGCCGGTTGCCGTCAATGACCCCGCCGGCAGAATCACCGAATACGCCTACGACGGGCGCGGCAACCTGATTCAAATCACCGACCCCGCCGGCCATAGCACCGGGTACACCTACAACGAACAATGGCTGCCCGCCACCATCACCGACGCACTGGGCAAAACCAAACAGCTCGAATACGGTTCAGACGGCCAATTGATCCGCTATATCGACTGCTCCGGCCAAGCCACCCGTTTCAGTTATAACGAATACGGCGACCTCGAAACCGTTACCGACGCCCTCGGCCATACCACCCGCCATCATTACGACGCAGCCGGCAACCACATCCGCACCGACTATCCCGACGGCAGCCGTGAGGCTTTCGAATACGACCGCATCAACCGCCTGACTGCCCATATCGACGGCCTCGGCGCCAAAACCGAATACGAACTGGCGGCGGACG
>NZ_LGYH01000013.1 GCF_001308015.1 Neisseria sp. 83E34 | reverse complement strand
ATTTTAAGAATTTATTTATTTGGTTCAAATCTTTATTATCAAATACAAAATATCTTAAATCAGGCTGATGATTGATAAATTTTATATCAAACAACCTGATTTAAACTAAAAGAGAGTACACCTTGAAACTGTCGCATATTAGCTGGAATATGGCCGGCCTGGCGCTTCCCTTACTCATCGCCCTGGTTTCCATTCCTAAATTGATAGCCAACATCGGCAATGAACGTTTCGGCCTGTTGGCTCTAGCATGGGCAATGATGACCTACGCCGGCGTCCTTGACTTAGGCATCGGTCGCGCACTGACACAAATGGTTTCCAAACTACGCGGTCAGAAAAATCCTGATCAAATTCCCGTTGTCTTGGCCACCGCGTCCCGTATTACCATGACTGCAGGTTTGGTAGGCAGCTTAGGTATTGTCCTTTTTGCGCTATTCGGTTGCAGTGGATTAATCAAAACCGAACATATCCCCCAGTCAGAAATCCGTAATGCCGTCTTACTTTTAGCGATTGCCTTACCGACACAGGCTATGAGCGCAACCTACCGCGGCATGAATGAAGCCTATATGAACTTCAAGGGCATCAGTATTCTGCGAGTATTACTCGGCACCATTAACTTTGCCGGTCCTTTGATCATTTCTTATTTCACCCAAGATTTGGCATGGATTATCGCCAGCTTGGTTGTCAGCCGTGTTGTATCGCTACAGCTTTTCCGCCATCTAGCATTTTCATGCATGAAAAGAAACGAACCGAATTACAATCCCAACCAGTTGGTTTACTCATCCCAAGTTGCCAAAACGCTGTTTTCTTTCGGCGGCTGGGTAACTGTAAGCAGCATTTTGAGCCCAATGATGGTTCAGTTAGACCGCTTCATGATCGCAGCTCTGCTCTCAGCTGCTGCTGTAACCATATATGTGGTTCCTTTTGAATTGGTAGCCCAAAGTTTGATTTTAGTTACGGCCATCAATTCTGTTATTTTTCCTTCTCTTTCCCGCTTAATGCAGGAGCAGCCTGATAATTGGCAAAAATATTTCCAAACCTGGCTGTTCCGCGTAGGCGCTTTAATGTTGGTAATGTCGTCTACTATGGCATTTTTAATGCCGTATATACTCAAATTCTGGCTTAAAGACGAATTTCATCCCGAGTCTGTTTTAGTTGGGCAAATATTATGTGCAGGCGTATTTCTCAATTCTCTTTCCGCCCTGTTCTATTCCCAGTTACACGCTTTGGGCAAAGCTTCGGTTACAGCCAAATTTCACATGATAGAATTTCCAATCTATTTTGCATTTTTATACTTCGCATTACTGAAATTCGATATTATGGGTGCGGCAATAGCTTGGTCGGCCAGGATGGCTTTAGATTTAAGCTTACTAATGATGGCTTGCAAAAAATCAAGTAGTAAGCCTTCTACAGACAGAACACTTCAGTTATGAATAATTATTTAATTTTTACTTTATTCCTAATAGGGATTATGGCTCCAGCTTCAATCGGAGGTGTGATTTCTTCTACCTCCGGGGTTACTTTGTCTTTCATTAGTCTGATATTCTTATTTATCCTATTATTCAGACAAAAAAAGATAGATATAGTCAATTTATTCATAGGGTTAGGTTTTGGCGTTGCCATTACAGTCTTTACTGTTCTTTCAAAATACTACACTTATAAATACGGTAATGGTTTATATTTTATTGTTTTCTTTTTCTTTACCCTAATCAATACCAACCATAATCCATTAAACTTAAAAGGATATTTACATACCCTTACGATTGCTAATATTTTTTTCTCAACGTTATCAATCGGTATTATTTTAGAAATACCTGCAATCACTGAAATAATACGAGAATACTACTCATCATTCTATGATGATTTGATTCCGAATATGTTATTCCAGTTAAAGCCTGTAACCATTTTCGGTACACATTCAGTCGCGGGCTTTTACGACTTTATGTTTGTCTTATTAAATATAATGGCCTTTAAATATACACATCAAAAAAGATTTTTATTGGCTACCATTTTATTCTTGATCTTTTTATTCTTCCTACAATCGGCAACGTCTTTAGCATTACTCATTGCCTCCCTGATTATTTTACAATCAGAGTTATACAAATACAACAAACACATTGCCTACATTATATACAGCTTGGAATTGCTCGCATTGGTTATCGCACTTCCATTTGCAAGCGACCTCATCGGCTCCGCTATTGACAAACTATTATCTGAAAACAATGGCTTGGGTGGAAGATATGCAGAGGGTGGCAACTTGGCCAATAACCTTGAATATATCTTTAACCACCCTCTCCAAGGTATTGGTTTTGGATACACCACCGAATATATGTATGGCGATTCAGGCTATTTGGAATACTCACTACGTAACTCAATTGTAGGTGCACTGGCAATTATTTTTGCTTTCTGCAGATTCATGCTACGCAACGTGGATAGCAGATATGCTTATTTCTTGATTTTAATTTATTTATTCTTCGAAATAGGCTTCTCCAATTTGATTTACTGGAGGATGACACCAATAACCTTATTTGCTATTGCCTTTTTCAATCAATTGCAAAGGCTTGAAGCACAAAAATTTGAACAAACTGCTCCGGTCACCCATCAAAGCAGACTTATAACCAATTAAACATTTTGGAACCGAACATCATTATGATAGATATTGTTTTTGTGAACTGGAATGCCGGCAGCCTGCTTCGTGATGCAGTTGCCAGTATTATTAAATACCATAACAATCTGGTAGGTACTGTAGCTATTGTCGATAACCATTCTTCAGATAACTCAATTGAATTGGTTGAACAATTAGGCAATGATTTTCCTTTCAAATTAGAAGTCATCAAGAACCAAACCAATAATGGCTTTGGTGCGGCGTGTAATCAAGGCGCGGCGATTTGCAACAGTAAATATATTTTGTTTCTGAATCCTGATGCGCAGCTATTTGAAGACTCTCTCAGGGTTCCATATGAATATATGGAGCGTCCTGAAAACCAAAATGTCGGCATATGCGGTATTCAATTATTGGAAGAGAATAATCACGTCGCACGCAGCTGTACACGATTCCCTTCCTTTACTACTTTTACTGTAAATGCTTTAGGTCTAAACAAACTGCCTTTCAAATTCTTTAAATCGATGCATATGCATATGGGTGATTGGGATCACATGACCACAAGAGAAGTAGATCAAGTTATTGGTGCTTTCTACTTCATGCGCCGTTCTATTTTTGAACAACTCAAAGGTTTCGACGAACGCTTCTTCGTTTACTTTGAAGATCTTGATTTGGCATACCGTACCAAGCAAGCCGGTTACAAAAGCATGTATTTAGCTGACGCGCAAGCATTTCACGCAGGAGGGGGTACATCAAGCCAAGTAAAAGCCACACGCTTGTTTTATTCTTTGCGTAGTCGGCTTATTTACAGCTTTACCCATATGTCTTTTATTAAAGCAGTCGGCATTACTGCAGTCACATTACTTATAGAACCTTTCTCCCGCTCAGTTTTAGCTTTACTTAAAGGTTCTACTGCCGATGTTAAAAACACTTGGGCAGGTTATGCCATGTTATGGAAAGCTTTACCCGCCGTATTGAAAGGCCAGACCCGATGAAAATTCTGATGCTTACAAAATACGGTCCCAAGGGTGCATCTTCTCGCCTGCGTACTATGCAATATGTGCCTTGGCTGGAGCAAAGCGGCATCCATTGCGATGTTTTCCCCTTAATCAGCGATGAAGCTTTAACTGCCAAATACAGCAAACAATCATATAGCAACAACGAAATGTTCCAAACTTATTGGAACCGCATTCGTTTGCTCCAAGCAGCAAAAGATCAATACGATTTAATTTGGATTGAAAAAGAGGCTCTACCGTGGACACCCGCATGGTTCGAAAAACTTTTGTTATCCGGCGTTCCGTATGTATTGGATTATGACGATGCTCTCTTCCACAATTATGATATGCACCGTCTGCCAATCGTGCGTAAAGTATTTGGTAAACGCTTAGATACTTTAATGGCCTCTGCCAAACTTGTTATATGCGGCAATCAATATTTAGCCGACAGAGCGCATCAAGCCGTGGCGAAATGGGTAGAAATTATTCCAACCGTGATTGATATTGACCGCTATTTTACCAATGACGAAAAAGTTAATCAGATACCGATTATTGTGTGGATTGGTTCGCCGTCAACCGCACAATATGTTAACGATATTGCCCGGCCTTTGTCTGATTTAGCGAAAGAAATTCCTTATAAATTACGCATCATCGGAGCCAAGCTGAATATTCCGGGAGTCGATACCGAATGTCTCGATTGGGCGGAAAATACCGAAGTACCTCTCGTTGCCGAATGTGATATCGGCATTATGCCTTTACCTGATACACCGTGGACCAATGGAAAATGCGGTTACAAACTTATTCAATACATGGCTTGCGGATTACCGGTAGTTGGTTCTGATGTAGGTGCAAATAAAAATATTGTCGAGCCTGATGCCAACGGATTTTTAGTAAAAAATGATGCCGGCTGGCTGAACGCACTCAAAACTTTGTTGCAAGACCCAAATATGCGGCAACGCTATGGAGCACGCGGACGTCAAGACGCTGAAAATTTATTCTGCATTCAAAAAACAGCCCCACGCTTATCTGAGCTGCTCCGTAAGGCAGCAACCAGTTGACCCGGCTTTTCAGACAGGCATTCAATTTACACAACAACGATAAATAATTAGGGAAATACAATGAAAAAATTTCTGATGATTGCCGGCTTTGCCGAATCTGTTTTGAATTTTCGCTGGGATTTAATCTGCGCCGTACAAGCTAAAGGTTTGGAAGTGCATATCGCCGCGCCTGAAATTTTGCAAGATATACCAACCCGTGAAAAGCTCCAAGCTCAAGGATTCATTCTGCATAATGTACCAATGCAACGCACAGGCACCAATCCGCTAGAAGATTTCAAAACTTTGCTCGCATTACGCCAATTGATGCAGCAAATCAAGCCTGATTACGTTTTGGCCTACACCATCAAACCGGTTATATACGGTATGTTAGCAGCAAAATCGACAGGTGTGCCACACCGCATAGCCCTAATTACCGGATTAGGATATGCTTTTCAAGATACCGATAACAGCGCCGCCAAAAGCTGGATCCGCAGAATCACACGCGGCTTGTATAAACAAGCTTTAGCCTCTGCGGAAGTAACTTTTTTCCAAAATGACGATGACCAAAAACTATTCGCCGATTTGGGCATTACCTCTCCCGGCCAACATACGATTGTGGTGAATGGCTCCGGAGTCAACACAGAGAAATTCTCCCCACAACCGCTGCCTGAAGGGAATGAAATCCACTTTCTACTTATCGGTCGGCTGCTCAAAGACAAAGGTGTTCGGGAATATGTTGATGCTGCAAGAAAAGTTAAACAAAAACACCCACATGCAGTGTTCAATATGGTTGGGTTTATCGATATCAACCCCAGTTCGGTAACACAAGCAGAGCTTGATCAATGGGTTAATGAAGGAACAATAAAATTTTGGGGAAAGTTAAGCGACGTACGCCCCGCCCTGAATGCCTGCCATGTTTTTGTTTTACCTTCTTACAGAGAAGGCACGCCGCGTACCGTATTGGAAGCCATGGCCACTGGTCGTGCAATCATTACCACTGATGCACCCGGCTGCCGCCAGACCGTTGACGATGGCTATAATGGCTTCCTTGTTCCAGTACAATCTTCGGAAAAATTGGCAGAAGCAATGGAGCGTTTCATTACCCAGCCCGATTTAATCGAAAGTATGCGGCAGGCCTCTTTGGAAATTGTTAAAACCAAATACGATGTAAACATCATCAACGATTTTATGCTGCGGAATATGAATATCTGATTGTTTCAGACCCCTCTCATAACAATAATGCCTGTCTGAAAAAATGTTTCAGACAGGCATAGATACTAAAATAGGATCATCATGTCAGACATTATCAAACGCCTTTTCGACATCATTTGCGCTTTCTTCGGCCTTTTATTTTTGTTTCCTGTATTGTTAATCGTTGCTTTTTTTGTGCGCAAAAACCTAGGTTCTCCGGTTCTTTTCCGTCAGATCAGACCGGGCAAGGACGGTAGACCCTTTGAAATGATTAAGTTTCGCTCTATGCGCGACGCAGTAGACAAAGACGGCAACCCCTTGCCTGACGGGGAACGCCTCACCCCGTTTGGCAAAGCCCTGCGTGCTACCAGCCTAGACGAATTGCCGGAATTATGGAATGTATTAAAAGGTGACATGAGTTTGGTCGGCCCCCGTCCTTTGCTAATGGAATATCTGGAGCACTACGATGACGAACAACGACGTCGAAACGATGTGCGCCCAGGAATAACCGGATGGGCTCAAGTCAATGGCCGCAACGCACTTTCATGGGAAGAAAAATTCAAATTGGATGTATGGTATGTAGATAACCGTTCATTCTGGCTTGATTTGAAAATACTATTCCTAACCGTAAAAAAAGTATTCATCAAAGAAGGTATCGAAGCAGAAGGAGAAGCCACGATGAATAAATTTACCGGCACAAAAAAAGAAGACCAATAAACCTCAACTACACGGGAAAACAACAAACAAAAGAAAATTGCAAAAGGTTTCAAACCCTTGCAACTCTTCCAATTAAGTATAAATTAAGGAAAATACAATGTTAAACACCTCATTGGCACCATGGCCTTGCTTTACACAAGAAGAAGCAGACGCCGTTTCCCGCGTATTGTTATCAAACAAAGTCAATTACTGGACAGGTACAGAATGCCGTGAATTTGAAAAAGAATTCGCACAATGGGCAGGCACAGAATATGCCATCACTCTAGGCAACGGTACTCTGGCTTTAGATGTAGCCCTGAAAGCTGTAGGCATCGGCGCTGGTGATGATGTTATCGTTACTTCCCGCACTTTTCTCGCTTCAGCCTCTTCTATCGTCACTGCCGGCGCAAATCCCGTATTTGCCGATGTTGACTTGAACAGCCAAAATATCACAGCTGAAACCATAGAAGCCGTACTCACACCAAACACCAAAGCCATCATTGTTGTTCATTTGGCTGGCATGCCCGCTGAAATGGACGCCATCATGGCACTAGCTGAAAAACATAAACTGTGGGTTATTGAAGATTGCGCTCAAGCGCACGGAACCCGTTATAAAGGAAAATCGGTCGGCTCTATCGGGCATATTGGTGCTTGGTCTTTCTGCCAAGACAAAATCATGACAACAGGTGGAGAAGGCGGCATGGTAACCACCAATGACAAAGAATTATGGTCGAAAATGTGGTCTTATAAAGATCATGGAAAAAGCTATGATGCCGTTTACAACCGCCAGCACCCTCCCGGTTTCCGCTGGCTGCATGAAAGCTTCGGCACAAACTGGCGTATGACAGAAATGCAAGCAGTCATAGGCAGAATCCAACTGAAGCGCATGGCTGACTGGACCGCTAAAAGACAAGCCAATGCAGCACGATTAGAAGAAGTGCTAAAACAATTTGACTTCATCAGAACCGTCGAAGTACCTGACTATATTCAACACGCCCAATATAAATATTACGCGTTCGTCAAACCCGAACGATTATCAAAAGACTGGACGCGCGACCGTATTATAGATGAATTAAATGATGCAGGGGTTCCCTGCTATCAAGGAAGCTGCTCTGAAGTATATTTAGAAAAAGCTTTCGACAACACTCCTTGGCGTCCCCAAAAACGCTTAAAAAATGCAGTGGAATTAGGAGAAACCAGCTTGATGTTCCTCGTACATCCGACAATCACAGAAGAGCAAATAGATTTTTGTTGCAAGCATTTGCACAATGTTCTTACCAAAGCTTCCTCTTAAATTTAAAATCAAGCCGCCAGCCTCAGGCAGGCGGCATCACAACATTTACATCAATTTAACGTTTTATTCCCAAAATAAACCATTTATCCAGCAAATATTTCTCTTCACTTTCAAATAAAGTATCCTATCTTCCAATGCTCTAACAAGATTTAAAATTACGCAAATAAAAGTAAATCGGCTCGAACTGGAAAATATTTTTCAAAATAGAGATATCCAATTGAATCCTCTATAACGACTACTAAACCATAAGCTATTAAATATTATGAATTTAGCATACCTACTCTCATTACCGCGAAGCATCAAAAAAGCATTCTTCGTTATACATGACACATTAATTATCTTCCTCACGTTTTGGTTTAGCTTGAGTTTAAAATCAAACTATTCACAAGAGTGGTTGGCTATCGGCAATTGGATTGTATTCATCATAACCGCTGTTTTGACGATTACTTTCTTTATCAAGCTTGGCTTATATCGGGCTGTCACTCGTTTTATGGGCACAAAAGTAATTACTACTGCCGTATTAGGCAGCCTTTTGTCTACCATAATCATGACTATGTGTCTAGGCATATCCCATCAACGCATAGATTGGTTGCCTTCTTTTGTTTACTTTTTATTAATGTTGGTTCTGACATGTGGTTCTCGTTTTGTCCTACGTGCAATTTTAAACGGTCGCAGAAACACCAAAACAATGGCACCCGTTATTATTTACGGCGCAGGCCAGTCTGGACGCCAACTTTTAGAAGCCGTCAAACAAGTTAATGAATATCATGCCGTTGCCTTTGTAGATGACAATCCTTCGCTACAAAAAAATATTATTAACAATATAACTGTACATCTACCTAGCAGCATACCAGAACTAATCGAAAGATATCATGTAGAAAAAATCCTACTCGCCATTCCAAGTGCATCTCAAGAAGAGCGCAAAAAAATCATCCACTCTCTAGAGCCATATCCATGCGAAGTATTAACAATGCCCGGCATGAAAGAGCTGGTGGATGGCAAAATCAGTGTTAGTTCATTGCGCAAAATTTCTGTATTTGACTTACTCGGCCGCGATCCCGTCGCACCCAAAGCTGAACTGATGAGTGCTGATATTAATAATAAAGTCGTTATGGTAACTGGTGCCGGAGGTTCCATTGGCTCAGAGCTGTGTCGCCAGATTATTCAGAACAATCCGAAAAAATTAATCTTATTCGAGCTATCAGAATTTTCTTTATACAGTATTGACAAGGAATTGCGCGAATACATAGAAGCAAACCAAATGCAACTTGAGATTATTCCACTTCTCGGTTCTGTACAACACCGCAAACGCTTATACAATGTAATGACGGCGTTTAGCGTGCAAACCATATATCATGCAGCAGCTTACAAACATGTACCAATCGTCGAATTCAACACATTAGAAGGCGTCCGCAACAATATCTATGGCACCATGTTCTGCGCTTTAGCGGCGATTAATGCAAAAGTTGAGACTTTTGTCTTAATTTCTACAGACAAAGCTGTTCGTCCAACCAACACCATGGGCGCCTCCAAACGCATGTCCGAATTGGTACTTCAAGCATTGGCAGCAGAGAAAAACCATAATACACGTTTTGCTATGGTACGCTTTGGGAATGTTCTCGGCTCTTCAGGATCTGTGGTTCCAGTTTTTGAAAAACAAATCTCTTCTGGAGGCCCGATAACATTAACCCACCAAGATATTACTCGTTATTTCATGACTATCCCAGAAGCTGCTCAATTAGTTATCCAAGCAGGTGCAATGGGTAAAGGAGGTGATGTATTTGTCTTAGACATGGGAGAATCAGTAAAAATTATTGATTTAGCACGCCAAATGATTCGTTTAAGTGGGTTAGAAGTAAAAGATGGTAACAATCCAACAGGAGACATCGAAATCAAAATTACAGGCCTACGCCCAGGAGAAAAGCTTTATGAAGAACTATTAATCGGCGACGCTGTCGAAAAAACCACTCACCCTCGCATTATGACCGCTAATGAAATAATGCTTCCATGGCAAGATCTTTCTGATATATTAGAGAAAATGGATGAAGCCTGCTCAAAAGGCGATCAGTTAACCGTTCGTGAACTATTGCTCGAAGCCCCAACAGGTTTCAAACCTAAAGATGACATTTGCGATTTGGTGTGGATGGCAAAGCAAGCTCATCAACAATCCTAAATTACTCTATGAAGCGTACACCCGATTACTAAATAATATACAAATATAATGATGATACCGCCTAAAAAACGGGCTTACCTTAAGTAAGGAATCTTAGTAAATATGAAAAAACTAACTCTTATTAGCCTATCAGTTATTCTTGCAGCTTCTGGTTGTACAGTTGTTCCTGGTTCCGGTTTACCAACAGGTAACAAGACCGTTGTGCACCATGAGAATGATGATGATGAAAAAGTACAATTGGATAGCCGGGTTAATATCTATCCTATTACACTTAATCTTTTGCAAAGTATCGAAGCACCTCCGAAAGTTAACCGCCCAAATCATGAGCTGGAAAAAAGAAAGTCATCATATCGCTACACTTTAGGCAAAGGGGATGTTCTTAATATTCGTGTTTGGTATCATCCCGATTTGAACACACCAGCTACTATCGGTGCACCTTCTTCAAATGCCGGCACACTTTCTACAACACTACAAAACCAACAAAGTAATAATGGTATTTGGGTTAATGATCATGGCCGCATTTTCTTTCCTCTTGTCGGCGAGATTACTGTTGTAGGCAAAACCATTAACCAAGTTCAATCTGAACTTTCTTCGCGCCTGAAAAGATACATCAAAAACCCTCAAGTTGAAGTAAACGTTGCAGAATTCCGTTCCCAACGTGTAAGTGTTTCAGGCTCAGTTCGTCAAGCCGGCCAGTTGCCCATCACAAACGTTCCTATGACATTGCTAGATGCTATTGACTTGGCTGGAGGAATTACAGATCAAGCAGATCCACAAAGCGTAAAATGGACGCACAAAGGTGTGGATCATACAATTTCTATTGAAGATCTGCGTGCCAATGGTGATGCTACTCAGAATCATTTATTAAGTGATGGAGATATTATTTACGTCCCATCTAATGAAAATAGCAAAGTATTTGTTTTGGGCGAAGTTACCCGCCAAAGCTCTTTGCGTATGCCACCTAAAGGTATAACATTAACGGAAGCAATGAGTGAAGCTGGTGGCATGGATCAAATACATGCAAACGCAAGCGGTGTATTTGTCATTCGAAATGTACCATCAGATATCGAGAAACCAATCCACGTTTATCAATTAAACCTTAAAGATGCTACTGCCTATGCCTTGGGCAACCGCTTTAAGCTACAAACAAATGATGTGGTTTATGTTACTGCCGCACCTGTTACACGTTGGGATCGCGTTGTTTCTCAAGCTGTTGGCTTAGCTAATACTGTTTCTGCAGTAAACAACTCATTTTAACTCCACCCCTCATGAAATATGACAAGATATTAGTTGTGTGTACTGGCAATGTTTGTCGTTCTCCTACAGCAGAATATATTTTGAAACAACTATTGCCAGATTTATTTATTGTGTCGGCAGGTATTAACGCAACACCAAACCGAAAAGCGGAACCTGAAGCTGTTTTATCAGCCAATAAAAATGGTATAGATATATCACCGCATATTGCACGGCAATTAACTCCTCAAATGTGCGAGTTTTCAGACTTAATCCTAGTAATGGAAGAATCGCATATTGAAGACATTGCATTAACTTGTCCACAAGCCCGCAGTAAAACTATGCTTTTAGGTCAATGGACCAGTCCTTTGTTCATACAAGACCCTTACAAAAAAAGTCAGGATACATTTGATCAAATTTATCGACAAATAGAAAATGCCTGTCAAGCATGGGCCGAAAAACTGAAATAATTATTTTTTCGAGTGCAACTTAAATTAAACACATAACTCTATCTGGAAATATTGGTTTATCAAAAATAACCCGCTCAAATTTTTAGAGAATTAATAAATGGCAACTAAATCTACCCAAGCATTTGAAAGTTCGATTGATTTACGTCAATTATTGACTATTTTGTATCGCCATAAATTACCTATCGGAACCGCTATTGCAGCAGGTTTCATTGTTGGCGGTCTCTATAGTATGTCCGCCCAACCTGTGTATCGCGCGGACGCCTTACTTGCAGTAGAAGTGCAAAGCAATCAAATTTTACCCCAATTAAATGCTGGAGCCCTACCTCAAAGAGGTATGAATGGTTCAAGCCCAGACGCTGAGATTGACTTAATCAAGTCACGCTCGGTTATCGGTCAAACGGTTGATAATCTTCAACTAGACTTAGACATCCAACCTGCTTACACCCCCATAATTGGTTCTACATTAGCCAAGTTCAGCAATGCTGGCCAACCTACAATTAAAGTTGAACGCTTTACCGTACCAGAAGACTTTGAAAACCAAACCTTTGGATTAAAAGTAGAAAGCCCAAATTCTTATATTTTAACCACTCCTGATGGTGAGTCCTTAGAGGGCAAGGTAGGTAAACCCCTAAAATTTTCTAATAATGGTGAATTCTTTATCAATCAAATCCTTGCGGAAACCGGACAGTCTTTTTCGATTACCAAGCTTTCCCGCTTAAAAGCCATTAACAATATCACCGACAATTTATCTGTAAGTGCGCAAGGTGAAGGCAGCCCTCTGATTACTTTAGGCTATACCGGCACAGAAAGAAAAAAAATTGAAACTGTCCTTAATCATATTATAGACAACTATGTGAGCCAAAATAAAAACCGTGATGTTCAAATGGCGACAAGTGGTTTAGCATTTATCAGCGAAGAATTGCCTCGTCTAAAACAATCTTTGCAAGATGCAGAAACTAAATTAAACCAATACCGTACCAATACCGGCTCAGTTGATATTCCATCAGAAGCCCAAGGTGCGCTCCGCAGCTTAACAGACATAGAAACCCAGATTACGACCCTACGTGCAGAAGAGGCTGGCATGTCAGAGCTTTACACGCCAGAGCATCCTTCTTACAAATCTGTCCGCGATCGTTTGAAAGTATTGGAAGAAGCTAGAGACCGTATTAACCGCCAAATTTCTACCTTGCCGCAAACCGAGCAAGAAGTTATCCGATTGAACCGCGACGTAGAAATCAACCAGGCCACTTATGTTCAATTATTAAACCGTCAACAAGAATTGAACATTTTAAAAGCGAGCTCTCAAGGTAATATTCGCGTTATAGACCCTGCAGTTGCTGAAGAAAAACCATTTAAACCCCGCCGTGCAATGATTACTCTGCTTTCCGCCATTGCAGCAGGTTTACTGGCCTCTTCTCTCTTTGTGTTACGCGCAATTGCACGCCCAACCATCAAAGTATCCGATGATATTCGTGCTATGGGCTACAACCTAATTTCAACAATCCCTGCTTCTAATACCCAAATGAAAGCCGACAAACGTTACAACCGTTTGAGCGCAGGCAAGAGCAAACACCCACAATATCTACTCGCTAACATCCATACCAACGATGTTGCCGTAGAAACTATTCGCGCTCTGCGCACCAACCTGCACTTTGCTACCATTAACAACAAGAGCAGCATGATTATGATCGCCGGCACCACTCCTGGTGTAGGCAAATCATTTGTTTCTTCTAACTTGGCGACGGTTACGGCCCAAGCAGGTTCACGGGTATTACTGGTCGACGCTGACTTACGCCGTGGCATGCTGCACCATTCTTTCGGTTTAACTGAAGAAAATGGTTTGGCTGAAATTTTAGATGGTTCATCAACTTTTGATGCCAGCATCAAACATACCGATGTTCCAGGTCTGGATTTCATTTCTCGCGGTCATTCGCCACAAAGCCCGTCTGAGATGTTAATGAGTGATAAATTTAAAGAGTTTATTGCAACTGCCAAAGATAAATACGATTATGTAATTATCGATACTCCTCCTGTATTGGCTGTAACCGATAGCTCTATCATTGGCCGAGTTGCTGATTTAACTTTATTGATCGCTCGTTATAGAAAAACTTCCCATGATGAGCTGGAAGACAGCATGAGCCGTCTGAATAACGCTGGTATTAAAGTTGAAGGCGTAATCTTTAATGGTGTGGAGCGTACTGCACGCAACTACTACCAATATCAAACTTATACTGGTAAGTAAATCAACATAATAAAATGCCTGTCTGAAATTCAGACAGGCATTTTATTATGTTTAAATCAACCAAGGACAAGGAAAACTTACATAGCTGTGAAGCTAAACTCCTCATAAAAGCGACAAGCCGTAGGCGGCACAAAAAGCAACCAACACCCTGTTTATTAAAGATTTATCTTTAAACAATATACTTAACAACTGTTGAATCGTACTCGGCCTTGACCGGAATATTTCTCAATACTACTTGTAACTCAAAATCTTCAGATCAAACCCAAATATAAAAAGTGTACCATTTTTAAATTAATTCACTATAGTTTTATGGCTATATAACCCATGCCTGTCTGAATAATCCTTGCTCAACCTTTACCGCTTTTTCAAGCGAGCAATCAACCACCATTTAATCCTCAGTCGCACATCATAACCTACCGAACCGAATCCCAATATAAACAGCACTAACGACACAGGCAAAGCAAAATGATGTCCCACCGTATGATATCCCCATGCACCGATAAAACCACCAGCCACAAAGGCTATCATCAGACCGCACAGCAACTTCATCTTTGGTTTGTTCACATTCACATTAGGTATTTTGGGATTATCACTACGACTATAATACAGAACTTTGGAGATTTCGATACCCAAATCGGTAACCGTGCCTGTCATATGCGTAGAACGGATAACGCCACCAGACAAAATCGTCATCACCGTATTATGCATACCCATAATAAAACACAGCAAAAGCATAGCAATCGAAGGCCAGGCGCCGCCGCTCCATTCTACCTCGGTCAAACCTAGAAAACCAAAGAACAATAGATACAGTCCTTCCAACCACATCGACAAACCGAAACTACCACGAAAACGCTGCCGTTGTGTCCACAAAATTACCCAGCTCGAATGTGCTGCCCCCATAATAAAACTCACAACGCCCAACATAGCCACGATTACGGCCTGCCATTCCCGCGTGTACATCATATCCGCAGCAAAAGACATTTCACCCGTCACATGCGAGGTATAGCGGGCAACCGCAAAAAAACCACCCGCATTAATTGCCCCGGCCAAAAAAGCCATCACATAACCCAGCAAACGGAAACGTGCATCGCTGATATGATGTTCATGCAAATAAGGTTTGTCGGCCTGCCAAAACGGCTGGCTTTGTTTTTTTCCCTGCCTAACATGCCCTGCCTTATGCTTATTTTCAGGCATTACAACCTCCCTATTCCGCCTTGAAACCGAGTTATCAAAACTTCCCGTTCCAAGCAACGTAAAACCGCAACGCATCAGCAAAACTTGCAAACACCGGTGTGTCTGCATCATAAAGCATCAGATTAAACGGTAAAGCAAAATCCTCTACTTCCGCATAAGCGAATCTACTATCTTCTGCTTCACGATCGAAATCAAATCCTGCATATTTTGCCGTTTGTTCTGCCGGATTATCGGTATATGCCAACACAGGCTTACCCAATGCGCGCGCAAAACCACATTCGTAAGTCGTGCCACAATCCGGCTCCTCCCCTCGAAAAGGAGACAGATTGGCAATCACCACATCACAGCGACGTATCATTTCTTCATTAGCCAAACGGATTGTAAGCGCATTGGCGCGTTTTACCTCTACTGAATCTCCCGGTTGCAAAACAACTTCGTTATCCAAAGGAATCAAAAGTCGAAAACTGCCATGCCTGTCTGAAAAATCTTCGGCCAACTTCTTCATGTTATCAAACACCTGCCCACGCTTCGGCTCCGGTAAAAACACATCGCCACCTGCACAATAAATCTGCCACTCACGCATCTCTGCCGCTCCCTATAATAAAACCGCCTGATTAATCATCAGGCGGTTTTATTTATTTCAACCGTGCAACGCATTGCTCATCGCGTTTCTCAAACGCATCGGCACCACCCAACAAATCAAGCTGTGCTTTTGCATCTATCTTACTCATTGAACGGATCTGCTTATCAGTAAGCTTCTCCAACGGTTCATCCCACATACAAACGCAGTAATCCTGAATCAGTTTTTCAGACTGACCTTCCAAACCCCGCGCCTTTAAGTCCGCCTGCCATTTATCGGTAAACGGAACATTCTTGATACATGACTCAATAATAGCGGCTTTCGCTTTCGGCTTAGACATCGCACATTGAGAAAGAAAGAAAAACGCAGCAAACAAACCGGCAATCACCCACAGCCACATGCGGATAGTACGGATTTTTGCCTTGCTCTTTTTCAACTCCGCAGCACGCAGCTGCTCTTCGTCCTGCTGCACCTTCGGTTGATTATCCGTTTCTGCCATGTAAGCTCTCCATACGGATCATTGTTACACCGCCGCGTACACAAGGTAATTGCTCGATACCCGCAATGACCGCCTTCACGCGTTTTTCTATCGTGCTGTGCGTTAAAATCACAATTTCCGCCGTTGATTGATCAATCACGCCTTTCTGAATCAACGCCTCAATGGATACTTGTTCATCTGCAAGCAATTTAGTAATCTGCGCCATAACACCTGGCTCATCATCTACCTGGACCCGCAGATAATAGCTGCTGACAACCTCATCCATCGGCAGAATAACCTGCTCTTTAACCTCACCAGATTGGAACGCCAACGGTGGCACACGATTACCCGTATCCGCAGTAATCAGGCGGCTGATATCCATAATGTCAGCCACCACCGCACTAGCAGTAGGCAGCGAGCCCGCACCCGCACCGTAATACATTGTTTCGCCAACCATATCAGCATCTACACGTACAGCATTCATCACACCGTTCACATTGGCAATCAAGCGTACTTCTGGAATTAAGGTAGGATGCACACGCAATTCAATACCTTTTCCTGTTTTGCGGGTAATACCCAATAATTTGATGCGATAGCCCAACTCTTCTGCATATTTAATATCGCGGCTATCCAGCTTGCTGATGCCTTCTAGATAACAGGCATTAAAGTTAACCGGTGTTCCAAAGGCCAAAGCAGACATAATGGTGATTTTATGGCCGGCATCATGACCTTCAATATCAAAAGTCGGGTCGGCTTCCGCATAGCCCAATTCTTGAGCCTGCTTTAATACATCAGCAAACGAACTGCCTTTTTCCCGCATCTCGCTCAAAATAAAATTACTGGTTCCGTTAATAATCCCGACAATACTGCGGATATTGTTGGCGGCCAAGCCTTCTCTCAAAGCCTTAATAATCGGTATGCCACCGGCCACTGCCGCTTCAAACTGAACCATCACATTTTTTTCTTCGGCTTTAGCAAAAACTTCATTGCCATATTCAGCCAGCAGTTTTTTATTGGCGGTAACCACATGTTTGCCTTGGTTAATCGCTTCCAACACCAAATCTTTGGCAATTTCCGTACCGCCGAACAACTCAACTACCACATCCACTTCAGGATGCTTAACCACCTCAAAAGGATCGGTCGTAATTAAGGTTTGCTCAGAGCAGATACGGCGCGCATTTTCCACATTGCGTGTAGAAACCATAAACACATTAACATCACGCCCCAGGCGGCGGCTGATTTCTTCGGCATTATGGTTCAAAACCTCAACCGTCCCCTTGCCTACGGTTCCCAAACCCAAAATACCGATATTGACTGGCTTCATCCTATCTCCTTGTTAAGCCCTGATGCATTAGTATAAACTGTTACAAAATAAACTAATAATCCTACCCGATTTTGGCCGAAAAACCAAGAAAGAAACACCATGCATATTGAAGAAAACCGCCCGCAAAACACTCTTGCCATCACTGCCTGCGACACAGATAAAATAGAAATCAACGGCACCGGCCACTCTCTTCCTCTCTGCATCACAGAGAAGGAAATCTTACCTATCAGTCAAGTAAGCTTACAAACTGTTGATGATCAATTCTTCTTATCCCAATTTGAAAATACATTACCTCCCGAAGTGATTCTGGTTGGCACCGGCAGAAAACACAGTTTCCTTCACCCCAAAATCACCGCCAAACTCGCCGCAAAAGGCATAGGTTTGGAAACCATGACTACACCGGCAGCCTGTCGCACCTTCATGATCCTGCAAAGCGAAGGCCGCCGTGTATGGGCTTGGCTGTGGCCTTAACCCGAAACCGCAGAACCTTACATAATGCCGCTTGGTGTAAAACACCTTTCTTTATTCCCAAAAGCCTGTCATATTACTGGAATATTAAAAAAGTAAGATATTAATAATAAAGAAAGGATTTATTATGCAACACCGTAGAAGACAAACAATATTTCAAGCAGCCAAACGCGCTTTCCTCGCAAAACAAAGCGCCATCCGCCAACAGGCTGCACGTTCCCGCAAAAGCAGCAAACATTGCTAGATAACATTTAAAACTGCAATAATCATTCCGGAATAAATGCCTGTCTGAAAAACTTTCAGACAGGCATTCTCAATTCCTGCCGCTTGCCATCATACCCATCATCTTTGGCCAAGCATCCCCTTAAATTTCACAGTTATACACAACAACAAGTTTTTCTATATCATCACTGTTTTGGGTATTTTACTAAAATTTGTGGCAATATCGTTACAAACAAAACAAGCTCTGCTTTATCGCAGAGCTTGTTTCCACAAAAATTACACAAGATTATTGCACAACAGCCTTCACACCCGGCTGGCGCTCCTGATTGACATCTTGTTTTTCAGTTTGCACAGCCGATTTGATTTCCGCATTATTTTGGTTTTCAATTGCCGCTTGGGGCACCACTACATCAGCACTCTTATTGCCGGGTGCAGCCGAAGGCTTGGTTGAAACAGGTACAACAGCATTATCTGCAGGTTGTACTTTTTCAATACTCTTCGTTGCCACTTCTCCAGCCGCGCTATCATGATTAGCGGGCAGCATTTGCCATGTAATTACCGCAACAGCCAACACACTTGCCGCAACCGAGAACCAGCGGAAATTATGGTTGGAAGCTTCTCTGACAAGAGGTTGTTTGCATTGCAGGCCTTCCTCTGATGCCAAAGCAGCCTTACGCTCCTCTGTGATCGCATTCAGTTTAGCAAAAAAGCCTTCTTGCGAGGTAAATTCAATATCTTTACCCACAACTTGCTGATTGTATTGCATACAGTCCCGAATAAGATGATATTGATACCATCTTCCCTGAACATCCCCGTCTTGCAACAGTCGGTCTAATTCCTCATCAGACAATTCACCGTCCATTGCAGCAGACACAAATTCAAAATCTTTTTCTTGAGTCATTTCATCACCATCGTTGGTCTTCGGATGTATCCAATAGCGGCCTTAAGTCGCTGGCAATCACTTCCCGTGCCCTAAAAATCCGGGAGCGCACTGTACCGATTGGACAATCCATAATCTGAGCAATTTCATCGTAAGACAAGCCTTCCATTTCACGCAAAGTGATTGCACGGCGTAAATCATCCGGCAGTCTAGCTACTGCAGCCTCAACGGTCTGCAGAATTTCCCTATTCATCAATTCAGCTTCAGGGGTATGTTCGTCTGCGATTTGTTCAACCAAATCTAGAACATCCCCCTCCTCATTTGCAACATCAGCACTGATAACATTCAACTTACCGTTGGTTGCCAGATAATTTTTCGCAGTATTGATGCCTATACGATAAAGCCATGTATAAAAAGCACTCTCACCACGGAAATTAGGCAACGCACAATATGCTTTTATCAACGCTTCTTGTGCAACGTCATTTACCGTATGTTCGTCTTTTATAAAACGTGACAGTAAACGCGTAAGGCGGCGCTGGTATTTAGATACCAGTAACTCAAAAGCCTTTTGTTCACCTTTTTGTGCACGCTCAACCAGAGCTTGATCGACTTCACGATCTTTCATACTTACCCTTAAATGCATCAGGAAAGCGAAAGCGGAGCGTCTTTAATCCTTACAAACTATGACACTCTACTTTTACTTTGGTTCCAAAACAAAGCAATTAAATTTTTCAAAATACGGAACAACACCGTTCAGACAGGCATAACCGGGATTAACCCATAAATTTGCCACAGCAATACACTGGCCCTCTTGGTTGGTGATGACAGGCCAATATGGCCTAACAAAGGGGGGAATCTTGCATTCTTGCAATAATTTCCGTACTTTTTTATGCCCAACGGTCAATTCAATCATATCATCGGTACTTACCGCCCTGATATTGCCAACCTGCTCTAAAACATCTTCACGAAGCCCATACAAATGTCTACACAGCTTAAAATTAGCCTTCTCTAATACAGTATTTAAAGAAGCCTCACTATTTTCAGACAGGCATGTTTTTTTCAGCCAGACACAATCATCCAACCAATTATCGTGAACACAAAACAAACGGTTCTGGTAAGCATAAATTTTACCGCCATGCAAACACCATTCTGCCGATCCATTTCCACATTCATTTAAAACCCGGCGGAAATCATTAAGCGATGCTTGAGTAGGAATGCCCAAATTATTTTGTTTTACCATAAACAACAACTGCCTGCTTTGACGCGCCGCAGTTAACTTACGCCAAACAACACAATCAAAAAAACCTGAATGATAAATTGTCTGTTTATCCTGTTCAGACACTTCCTCCAATACCGCCAACTCTTCCTGAAGTGTTTTGACGCTTGCCATAATATGACGGTCTAAAAAAGGCAAACGCTCACGCCAAATAGGCAAGCCCGTATTTCTCAACCAATTACGCAATAGAGATTCATCAGAATTACTAGGGTCATCAATGTATTGCAAACAATGAAGCTGCGCATAAGCCGATAACTCCTCCCGAGTTATTTCTAATAAAGGGCGCCATAACTGATGCCGCTTACCCAACGCACGCAACTCAGGCATAGCCGATAACCCCCTAATACCACTGCCTCGCAAAGCGGACAGCATAAATGTTTCCACCTGGTCGTCTTGATGATGCGCCAATGCTACGATATCTGCTCTACTCTGCACAAAAGCCTGATAACGCGCTCGTCTGGCGCCCGCCTCCACGCCAATTTTTTCAGTATTCGCTTGAACATACTCCACCCGAAAAGGAATATGAAGCGTTTGACAAAACTCACCACAAAATCGCGGCCAATCATCCGCAGCAACCTGCAAACCATGATGAATATGTGCCGCACATAAATCAAACTGTCTGTCATTTCTCAAGCGGTTAAGCAAGTGCAGTAAAACTATTGAATCCAAACCACCACTCAGCCCGACCTCTATCGAAGCACCCTGACTCACACAACGATCGAATGAAACTGACAGTTTGGACAATAAGCGCTTATCCAAGTCAGATAACATGATTATTCATATCCGTATTTTCAGACAGGCATATCATACCCGCCTCATCAAAAACAAAGAAGGCAAGCAACCGCTTACCTTCCTCAATCTTTATAAAACTTATACAGTGCTTATTTTTCAAAATATTGGCCGTAAGCCATAATCCGATCAAAGCGGCGCGTCAGCAAATCAGACATAGGCATAGATTGCGCTTCACGCAACTGCTCAGTTAAAACTTTGTTCAAACGGCTCATAGTTTCACCATGATCTCTATGCGCTCCGCCCAAAGGTTCTTCCACCACTCTGTCGATTAAGTTCAATTTAAGCAGACGGTCTGCCGTGATACCCAAAGCCTGTGCGGCATCCGCAGCTTTTTCTGCCGTTTTCCACAAAATAGATGCACATCCCTCAGGCGAGATAACCGAATAAGTCGAGTATTGCAGCATATTCACATAATCGCCCACAGCGATGGCCAACGCACCGCCCGAACCGCCTTCGCCGATAATCGTACAAATCACCGGCACACGCAGTTTGGTTAATTCATACAGATTCTTACCAATCGCCTCAGACTGATTACGCTCTTCTGCACCAATGCCCGGATAAGCACCCGGCGTATCAACAAATGTCAGCACCGGCAAATGAAATTTTTCTGCCAGATGCATCAGGCGCAAAGCCTTTCTGTAACCTTCCGGACGCGGCATACCGAAATTACGGCGGATTTTCTCTTTCGTATCGCGGCCTTTCTGATGGCCGATAACCACTACGCTCTGATCATTGAAACGCGCCAAACCGCCTACGATGGCATGGTCATCCGCATAATGGCGGTCGCCGTGCAACTCTTGGAAGTCTGTGAACAAAGCTTTTATATAATCTAAAGTATAAGGACGCTGGGGATGCCGTGAAACTTGGGATACTTGTGCAGGTGTCAGTTTGCTATAAATAGACTTAATTAAATCGCTGCTTTTCTTTTGCAGACGATCTATTTCTTCACTGATATCAACAGCAGATCCGTCTTGCACAAAACGCAATTCTTCAACTTTATTGTTTAATTCGGCAATTGATTGCTCGAAATCTAGAAAAACGGGCTTCATAAAATGATGTCTTTATCCATTTCCCTGATTTCTTTTGCTAAATCTGAAACCAGTTTAAATGGCAAATATGCAATGATAAATAAAAAGCGAATTTACGCGATAAACGGCGGTTGGGCAAGTAAAAAATGCAGCCTCCGGGCATTCATTCCTTATCCTTGCACACAAAACAAATATGCTACACTAATGCCTGTCTGAAAATACCAACAGCATCAACCAACAATGACCGAATCTCAAGACAAACACACCATGCGGCTCGACAAATGGCTGTGGGCAGCCCGCTTTTTCAAAACACGGGCGCTGGCACAAAAACATATCGAACTCGGGCGGATTCTCGTGAACGGCAATAAGGTCAAAAACAGCAAAAACATCTGCGTCGGCGACAAAATCCACCTTACCCTCAACTCGCTGCCCTACTTGGTTACTGTTCAGGCGCTCAACCATCAGCGCCGCCCCGCTCCTGAAGCCCGGTTGCTTTATGAAGAAGATGCCACGGTTGCCAAACAACGCGAGGAACAAAAACTGCTTGATCAAACCAGCCGTGTTACAGCAGCTTATCCTGAAGGCCGCCCAACCAAGCGCGACAGACGACAGCTTGATAAAATGAAAAGACAGTGGTAGTTACAAAAGAAATAAAAAGCTTGTCATCTATTACAAATTCATGTACATTTCATTTATGTCGATTGAATGAAACCACTTTCGGCATAAAATCTGATACTAGTACCAACAGTATCTGTATTTTCCTATTTTTGTAATCCTTTCATAATGCAATCCTTGACCGCTGTCTTTGCAATCCAAAGACAGCGTTTTTTTATTTTCAATAAAGACATAGATACAAATGCAGTTCAAAGCATGACAACGCAACAAGCATAAGGCACCCTATATTGTAGATAAGAGAATAATACAAATCACAATGCAAGAATGCGCCGCACACAGTAGTTTCACAGAAGTTTCTTAATTCTTTTTCAGAGCGTCATCCGACCATTCATCCAATAATCTTCGGCAATAAACAGAATAATTTATAATAAACTATTTATCACCATTGAAAATATAAGGAACATTATGCGCTGGGAAGGTCGTGAACAAAGCAGCAATATAGAAGACAGACGCGGTCAGAGTCCACGCAGAGGCGGTGGCAAAGGACCGGGAATTATAGGCATCATCGTTTTATTAATCGGCGCTTATTACGGCATAGATTTATCTGGTATTGTCGGCGGCGTAGGAGGCGGCACAGCCATACAAAGCGGCCCGCAAACCCAAATCGACAGCAAACTCGAAAGCCAACTCAAAGAGCTTTCCAGTGTTGTGTTACGAGACACTGAAAAAGTATGGTCGGCTTATTTTAAAAAACACAATGCCCGCTATGAGCCGACTGTGATGACGCTTTACACGGGCGGCACCCAAACAGGCTGCGGCTACGGCCAAGCGGTTGCTGGCCCGTTTTACTGCCCTGCCGATAAAAAAATTTACCTTGATTTATCATTTTATGAAGATATGCGCCGCAAGCTTGGCGCGGAAGGCGATACCGCTTTTGCTTATGTGATTGCCCATGAAGTCGGCCACCACATACAAAACCTTACCGGCATACTGCCGCAAGTTAGCCAGATGCAGCAAGGAGTGAGTAAAGCAAAAGCCAACGAATTGTCAGTTAAGCTGGAATTGCAAGCCGACTGCTATGCCGGCATTTGGGGCAACTATATCGCCGCCCAAGGCTTTTTTGATGAAAACGATTTACAGGAAGCTTTCAACGCCGCAGAGGCCGTAGGCGACGACCGTTTGCAAAAGCAGAGCCAAGGCTACGTTGTGCCCGACAGCTTCACCCACGGCACATCCGAGCAACGTCTCGCATGGTTCAAACGCGGTCTGCAAAGCGGCGATCCCGCCCAGTGCAATACATTTGCGTCTAAGTAATCAAATACATCACCATGTAACTATAACAACCAGCAAACTCAATGCCTGTCTGAAAACTTTCAGACAGGCATTGTTATTTATAACAAATAAACTTATTTTTGATACAAGGCAGCAACGACATAGCAAAAGTTAAGTTTTTGCTATAGCTTGATAGCCATATCCTTCAACCACTGCCGCCATCCCACACAACTTACATTCCCAACACAACCGGCGCAAAACGCGATACCGCATCACGCAGAGGAACCAGCTTGCCATGAAAAAAATGCGATGTCTGCGGAAACACAATTACCGGAATATTTTGCGGTGCCGCCCAATCCAACGATTTTTGCAAAGCAACAACCTCATCTTCCGCCCCATGAAAAATCAACGTTTTCGATGCATTCGGCGCTGCCGGCTCCCGTCGCTCATAATGATGCAGTGCAGGCCCCATCAAAAAAAGCAAATCCGGTTCACGCACATGCGCCGTAAACACCGCCACATAGCCGCCAAAAGAAAACCCGCTTATCACCAGCTTTTCCGCATCAGGATGCTGCATTCGAGCAAAATCAACCACCGCCACACAATCGTCAACCTCGCCTACACCATAGTCATGCATCCCTTCACTATTGCCCACACCGCGGAAATTCGGCAAATAACAATGAAAACCCAATGCCGCCAAAGCCTTGGCTGCCGTTTGGATCACCTTATTCGTGTTTGTTCCACCTTGCAAAGGATTAGGATGGTTGATAACAGCCACTCCGCGTTCCGCACCCTGAGCGGCCAAATAAATTGTTTCCAACTTACCCGAAGGACCATCCACCCAAACCAGATCATATTTCAAAACCACAAAACATTCCTTAACCTAATAAACAATATACATCTTTAAATAAAATTTAAACCCGATAGCTCAACAAGATTATCAAGCTATTTCATACCTGTCTGAAACCATTTTCAGACAGGCATCACAGCATCATAAATAAAAAGTTTTACCATTGTTTTGATTATTCGCTTTCAAATCATTCAACATACGGCGAAAATCCAATCCATAAACCTCACACAACTTTTCGGCCCGTTTCTTCAAACTATCCAAACGCTGATCCTTAGGCGTATTCTGAAACGCCATCACAGCTACATTACCGTGGCTCTCGGCCGGCACTTCCAGCACCCGCCCTTCAAAAACATTCAATAAGCTTTCCACAAAACAAGCATAGCGTTTGTCACCACTCCACCAATTTGTAACAAACACACCATTCTTACTCAGCGCACGGCGGCAGTCCCGAAAAAACTCCTCGCTTACCAAAGCGTCAATAATCTGCTCACCATCAAAACCATCCACCAAAATCACATCCGTACCGCCCAGCAAGGTTTTTACATAATCCGCACCATCAGCCACCACGATTTCAAAACCATCCTCTTCAAAAGGCAGCTCAAACAAACCCCGCGCCACATTCACAACCTGAGGATTAATTTCCACCGCAGTTTGCTTCGTTTCCGGCAAAAACGCATCAATCCAACGTGCAAACGAACCGCCGCCCAATCCGATTTGCGTAATATGCTCCGGCGCATCCATAAACAAAAGCCAAGCCATCATCGCGCGGCTGTAAGAAAGCACAAGCTCCGAAGGATTATCCAAATTCATCGAACTCTGAATCGTTTCACTGCCCAAATGCATCGAGCGGATATTTCCCTCCTCAGAAATACCGACCTCCGGCAAGTCAAAACTCTGCGTACGAACACGATGATAAGGATGGCGAGCCATAAAATTACCCATAACCCAGTGAAAAAGAGTGCATTTTATAACAAGCATGCACAGCACACGACAAAATTCTCAACTATTGCATTAAATCAACAATCACTCAACCAACAATTTTTATATTTTTATTTATTAAAAAACAAAATGATGACAAACATCGCACAAAAAACACTATCCCAACCCTTGTCAAAAAATAAAGAGCCTGTATAATTTCAATTCTTCAAACGCCGGTGTAGCTCAGTTGGTAGAGCACCTGACTTGTAATCAGGGGGTCGCGAGTTCGAATCCTGCCGCCGGCACCAAGATAAAAAATAAGCTTCTGAGAAATTCAGAAGCTTATTTTTTATCTTGTGTTAAAGCTCATATAAGAAACATAACAATATGCTTCAAATACAGAAAACAAAAAAATCCACGTGAATAACCAAGCGGATCTTTACAGAATCTGGCACGCCCACGGGGATTCGAACCCCGGTTGCCGCCGTGAAAGGGCAGTGTCCTAGGCCTCTAGACGATGGGCGCGTAAAGTCGGAAACTATATCCTGTTTTTGATACAGCGTCAACTTTCCCATACCGCTCCACACGCATTCAAACAACAATCACTGCATCACCGCAAAAAATCAAGCTAAGCAACTATAAATCGTTTCAGACAGGCATTTTCAGACAGGCGTATGTTATGATGCAGCCTGTTTAACCTTATTGGGAAAATCAGAATGAGCCAGCTTAAAAACGATACTTTTCTGCGTGCCTTGTTGAAAGAGCCGGTGGATTACACACCGGTTTGGCTGATGCGGCAGGCGGGACGTTACCTGAGTGAATATAAGGAAACGCGCGCGCGCGCAGGCAGTTTTCTGGATTTGTGCAAAAACACGGAATTGGCAACCGAAGTAACCATCCAACCGCTGGATCGCTTTGATTTGGATGCCGCGATTTTGTTTTCCGATATTTTGACCGTGCCCGATGCAATGGGCCTAGGGCTATATTTTGCTGAGGGAGAAGGGCCGAAGTTTGAACGCCCCCTGCAGAAAGAGCAAGATGTGCTGGCCCTGCGCGCACCGGATATGGCAAAATTGACTTATGTTTTTGATGCGGTTTCTTCCATCCGTAAAGCTTTGAACGGCCGGGTGCCGCTGATCGGCTTTTCCGGCAGCCCTTTCACACTGGCATGTTATATGGTGGAAGGCGGCAGCAGCAAGGAATTCCGCACGATTAAATCCATGATGTATGCCCGACCGGATTTGCTGCATCATATTTTGCAGGTTAATGCAGAAGCGGTTACAGCTTATCTGAACGAGCAAATTAAAGCGGGCGCACAAGCGGTTCAGATTTTCGATACTTGGGGCGGTGTGCTCACACCACCTGCATTTGAAGAATTCAGCCTGCGCTATATGAAACAGATTGTGGCCGGTTTGCTGCGGGAAAACGAAGGCCGCCGCGTGCCGGTGATTCTGTTTACCAAAGGCGGCGGTTTATGGCTGGAAGCAATGGCTGAAGCGGGCGCCGATGCGCTGGGCCTGGATTGGACATGCGATATTGCCGACGCACGCCGACGTGTGGGCGACAAAGTAGCATTGCAAGGCAACTTCGATCCGTTTGCGCTATTCGGTACACCGCAGAGCATTGAAGCCGAAGTGGTGCGCATTCTAAAAGGCTATGGCGACGGCAGCGGGCATGTATTCAATTTAGGGCATGGTATCAACCAGTTTACCAATCCTGAGCATGTAAAGGTGCTGGTGGATAAAGTGCATGAATTATCGCGGGCTTGAACCTGAACGGGATTTCTAATATCCAACTCAACCGTAACAATCACAAATAAACTTAAAAAAATAGTAAACCCTTTATATTCGGGCTTGACCCAAGTATCTTGAGTTCCAGCAACTTTAGGAGATGCTCGGGTCAAGCCCAAGCATGACGAACCATGACTATTTACTAATATGCCTGTCTGAAAACCAAAAGCCACCCGAATACGGGTGGCTTTCTAAATTTAACACAGGTTTATCTCAACAACATTTACCGCCATTACTGCCGCAACGGCGCTTGCTGCAATAATCTTGAAACTGCAATTCCGTCATCACTGGTGCATTGGGATTGTGTTTACGCTGTCGGGCAACGTAATTTTCATAATCCGGCACGCCGGCCATCAAGTTGGCGGCCATGCGTGTGTTTTTCCACAGTTTTCGGATGCGTTGCTTCCAAGACATATCAAACCTCTGTTTTTGTTACTTCGTTGCGCATAACGGCAGGCACTTCTTTTGCGGTCGGCCAAGCGATTTTGCTGGCTTTGAGCGCAACACGCACACCATAGAACGCTACCACAACCACTACTGACAAGAATAATACAGTAAGACCAGAATTGACATAGTCATTCAAAATAATGCGCGACATTTGTGCTGCATCTTTTGCCGGTGCCAGAATTTCGCCTTTATCCAACGCGGCCTGATATTTGGCGGCATGCGACAGGAAACTGATACGCGGGTCGCTGTGGAACAGTTTTTGCAAACCGGCATAGCAAGTGACAAACAACACACCGCAGGCCGGCACCAAAGTTACCCACATATAACGCTCGCGCTTCATTTTCACCAATACAACCGTACACATAATCAATGCCACGCCCGCCAGCATTTGGTTGGCAATACCGAAAAGCGGCCACAATGAATTGATACCGCCCAACGGATCGGTTACTCCGGTGTAAAGGAAATAACCCCACAATGCCACTGCCATAAAGGTGGCCACCAAATTGGCAGGCAGGCTGTCAGTGTTGGAGAACGGTTTGTAAAACACGCCGCCCAAGTCCTGAATCATAAAGCGCGCCACGCGTGTGCCGGCATCCACTGCGGTAAGAATAAACAAGGCTTCAAACAGCAGCGCAAAGTGATACCAGAAAGCCATCATACCCGGGCCGGAAATCAGCTGACTCATAATATTGGCCATACCCACCGCCAATGTTGGCGCGCCACCTGCACGCGAGAGGATGGTGTTTTCGCCCACATCTTTCGCCATTTGCAGCAAAGCGGTTTCCGTAACGGGATAGCCCAGCTTATTGGTAATCACAGAAGCTGCGTTGGCTGCATCCGTACCAATCAGCGCGGCGGGACTGTTCATCGCGAAATACACGCCCGGATCAAGCGAAGCGGCGGCAGCCAAAGCCATAATCGCCACAAAGCTTTCCATCAACATGCCGCCATAACCAATCATGCGTACATGGGTTTCGTTTTCCACCATCTTCGGCGTAGTGCCGGAAGAAATCAGCGCATGGAAGCCGGAAACAGCGCCACAGGCAATCGTGATGAACAAGAACGGGAAAAGGCTGCCTGAAAAAACCGGGCCGGTGCCGTCGATAAATTTGGTTACCGGATCCATCAAAAGTGGCGGATTCACAATCACAATACCGATAGCCAATGCGATAATGGTGCCGATTTTCAAGAAAGTGGAAAGATAATCACGCGGCGTAAGTAGCAGCCAAACAGGCAACACAGCGGCAACAAAGCCGTAAATCATAATCGCCCAAGTCAACCCTACGCCGTCTAAATCAAACCACTGGCCAAAAGAGCTATGCGCCACATTTTCACCGTACACGATCGCCAGCATCAGCAAAATGAAACCGACAATAGAAATCTCACCGATTTTGCCCGGACGGATATAGCGCGTATAAACACCCATAAACAAAGCAATCGGAATCGTTGCAGCGATAGTAAACGTGCCCCACGGGCTATGTACCAGAGCTTTCACCACAATCAGTGCCAGCACCGCCATAATGATGACCATAATCATCAGGATACCGATGGAAGCGATCACACCCGGCACGGTGCCCAATTCCTGCTTCACAATATCGCCCAGCGATTTACCGTCGCGGCGCATGGAAACAAACAGCACCATCATGTCCTGCACGGCACCGGCAAACACCACGCCGAAAATAATCCAGAGCGTGCCCGGCAAATAGCCCATTTGTGCGGCCAACACAGGCCCTACCAGCGGCCCTGCTCCGGCAATCGCGGCAAAATGATGGCCGAACAACACGCCCTTGTGTGTCGGCACATAGTCCAAACCGTCATTGTGCCGCTCAGCCGGCGTGAGGCGGTTCGGATCAAGCTGCATCACCTTGTTGGCGATATAAAGGCTGTAATAGCGGTAAGCAATGCAATACACCGAAATGGCGGCCGAAACCATCCAGATCGCGCTCACCTGCTCCCCGCGGCTCATCGCCAGCGTGGTAAAGGAGGCAAGACCGACCAATACCACCAAGCCCCAAATCACAAATGATTTGAGCTGTTTCATAATCATCTCCTTGAACTACTTTTTATCAAATTACCGGCAACGTTGTTTCCAATATTTCAAAACAGCGAAATGCCGACATAGCCGTTTACCGTTATGTATTGCATGGTTTTTCTTTTATGCCTGTGAGGTTAACATATAAACAGCAAAATATAAATAAATCTTTACAATTGAAAAACAATGCCTGTCTGAAACATTCAGACAGGCATTTGAAGACGGACCATCTCACGGCTCAAGCTTAGCGGATTTTAATCACTTCCACACCGGTTTGTTTGGCCAAAATCAAAATATCGGCGGCATTGCGGGCAAAAATACCGTTTTCCACCACACCCGGAATATTGTTGATGGTTTCTTCCATTGTCAGCGGTTTGGATAAATCCAAGCCGTGCACATCCACAATCAGATTATCATGTAAAGTATGGCAGCCCAAACGCAACTCCGGCTCCCCGCCTAAGGCCACAAGCTTGCGCGAAACCAAAGAACGCGCCATCGGCACCACTTCTACCGGCAGCGGGAATTTGCCCAAACGTGTTACATATTTGCTTTCATCGGCGATGCAGATAAACAAATCGGATGCGCTGGCTACGATTTTTTCCGGCAAATGCGCCGCACCGCCGCCTTTAATCATTTGCAAGGTGTGGTTGATTTCGTCTGCACCGTCCACATACACGGCCAAGCGCGATACATCGCCGAGTTCTACTTTGGGAATGCCGTATTCAGCCATCAACTCGAGCGTTTTTTGAGAAGTGCCAACCGCACCTTTTATTTTCTTACCGCTTACTGCCAATGCTTTGATGAAATAATTCACAGTCGATCCGGTGCCGATACCGATATATTCGTTTTCCGGTATAAAATCTACTGCTTTTTCCGCCGCCATGCATTTCAATTCGTCTTGTGTTGCCATGAATTTCTCCTAAAGACCAAGTATCAATAAACAATTATACAGCCATCAATAAAACTGCTGCCTGCGCTTCAATACCTTCCATTCTGCCCAGATAGCCGAGTTTTTCATTGGTTTTGCCCTTAATGTTAACGCAATCTTGCCCAATACCCAAATCCGCCGCCAAGTTCGCTCGCATTGCGGCAATATGTGGCGCAAGTTTCGGCTTTTGCGCAATGATTGTAGTGTCTACATTCACTACGCGCCAGCCTTTTGCCCGAACCGCTTCATAAGCTTTACGCAAAAGCACACGGCTGTCGGCATCTTTAAACTCTGCCGCCGTATCGGGGAAATGGCTGCCGATATCACCCAAGCCCGCCGCACCGAGAATCGCGTCGGTTACGGCATGCAGCAGCGCATCGGCATCAGAATGGCCAAGCAGCCCTTTTTCAAACGGAATGGTTACACCGCCGAGTATCAGAGGGCGGCCTTCCACCAGCTGATGCACATCATAACCCTGCCCAATACGGATATTCATATATTTCCTTTAAATCTGATTCAATTTTATTCGAATGTTTTCAGACAGGCATTGGATTAACCCAATGCCTGTCTGAAAACTCAATCTGCCTGCTCTAATAAAAGCCGCACAATATATTCATCTTGCGGCAGCGTGAGCTTAAGATTGCGTGCATCACCCAACACCAGCCGCGGGTGCACCCCAAGCATTTCTACGGCAGAAGCCTCGTCCGTAACCGCACTTAAATCCGGCACGGCAAGCGCTTGGCGCAGTAAACCGGCGCGGAAAAGCTGCGGCGTCTGCGCCTGCCACAAGCCGCTTCGCGGCACGGTAGCATCAATCGCGTTATCTGCCGCACGTTTCAACGTATCTGCCACCGGCACCGCCAGAATGCCGCCCTCTTCACATGCTCCCGCCGTTTCAATCAAACGCAGCAAAGCCGCTTGCGGTAAGCAGCAACGGGCAGCATCGTGCACCAAAATATTATCGGTATCTTCGGCCAAACCGCTCTGTAACAAAGCAAATAAACCGTTGCGCACGCTTTCAGCACGCGTTTCTCCGCCCACTTTCAGCACATGCAGTTTTTCATGAATGCCTGTCTGAAAAACATTATCTTCGGGCGACAACACCACCGCCACTTTATCAATAGCCGCGCAATTCAAAAATACATCCAATGTATGTTGCAATACCGTTTTGCCGACAATTTCCACATATTGCTTCGGCTTGCCCGCACCGAAGCGCTCGCCCACACCTGCAGCCGGAATCAAAGCAATATTGCGCCTCATGCAGCACCTTCTGCTTCTTTTTCTTTGCGCCACTGGCAAACGCCGCCGACTGCCTTGTCTAACGCATCTAAATAAGCTTCATGCTCGGCCAACTCTTCTTCCGAAGCCTGCAACACTTTCAAACTGGCCGGGCGGGCGGTTCTGCGCACCGAAAAAGTTTCTTCGGTTTCAGCCGCCATATCGTCAACCAAGCTGAACTGGCCGCGCGTCATGGAAAGATAAACTTCCGCCAACAATTCGCAGTCGATTAATGCACCGTGAAACACGCGCTTGCTACGGTCCACTTCCAAGCGGTTACACAAAGCGTCCAAGCTGTTTTTCTGCCCCGGAAACATTTCGCGCGCCATCGCCAGCGTATCGGTAACTTTACAACCGAGCTCCCCGATGGTCGGCAGCCCCATGCGCTGGAATTCCATATCCAAAAAGCCCACGTCAAACGGCGCGTTATGAATAATCAATTCCGCGCCGCGCAAATAATCGGCAATCCGCTGCCCCACTTCTTCGAATTTCGGTTCACCTTCCAGCTTCTCCAAAGTGATGCCGTGCACATTAATCGAATCTTCAGGAATATCTCGGTCGGGATGGATATAAAGATGCAGATGGCTGCCCGTAAGCTGGCGCGACTTCATTTCAATACCGGCAAATTCCAGTATACGGTCGCCCATATTAGGTTTAAAACCTGTGGTTTCTGTGTCCAGGATAATTTGGCGGTTATGGCTCATAATTTATCTGCTTTTCTAAAAACACGCGTATTTTAGCTGAAATTACCAACTTTGTTGAACAACCCTCAAAACCCTTGTTTTTCATATTTTCCGAGTAAATCAGTCAACTTTAACCAATTCTCCGTATATTTTATTTTTATAAAAATCATAAAGTTATTTCAAATCACAAAAATAATAACAATTATCATTTGCAAAATTAAAAATATTGATTTATTATCGCTATAAATCACACAAGCAATACCCGATTAACCAGCTTGAGATTTAGGAGGACAAAATGTCTGAAAGTCTGTTTTGGTCTTTAGCTCCTGATATTTTAAGGCTGCACCGGCAAAATGCTTCTGCCCTTGTGGCAACCGGTTCACAAATACACGATGCGGCATTGGTTAATTTGGACGGTTTGTATTACATGTGGCTTGAAAATGACGGCGATGCACCCAGCCAACCGCAGCCCGGTATCCTCTTGATTGAAGATGAGGAAGAACGTGCCCGCATTAGCTGGATAGCAACCGCCCGCACAGTACACAAAAAAGATTCGGTTTACCGCCGCGCTGCCGAAGCACTCCGCCGCCGCTTTCAAAGCAACCGGGAGAATCAAGCATGTTTGGTAGAGCTTTCACCGCAGCAAGGTCGGTTAACCATTGATAATACGCAAGATTTCACGATATCGCCGCACGACTTAATGCGCGCGCTGTATCCGGCAAACGAAAGAATGAAAAGTTTTGCTTTGTAACGATTTTTGGTAGTGGTTTGTGTTCCTTTTGCGCCCCCGATTTTTCAGGGGCGATTTTTTTTGCTTTATCAAAAGCCTGATTAAATAAAGAATGCCTGTCTGAAAACTCGCGGTGCTCGTTTTCAGACAGGCATGATTGTTTATCAGACTTATTCCTGCTCTTCCGGCTGGCTGCGGATAACCAGCAAAGGCAGATGGCTTTGTCGCATCACGGTTTCAGCAAAGCTGCCCATCAGCAAATGCATCAAGCCGCTACGACCGTGCGTTCCCAACACAAGCAAGTCGGCACCGTTATTATCGGCATAATCCACCAGCTCCTGCGCCATTTCTCTGGCGCCTTTCAATGCAACCAGCAAATACGTGTTGACATCGGCAACACCAGTATCGCGCGCTGTTTTTTCTGCAAACTCAAGCACTTCATTGCCCTGTGCCACAGCAGCCGCTTCATAGCTTTCGTGCTGTAAAAACTCAGGAGCCAAAGCCATATATTCAGCGGGGTTGGCAACGTGAACCAAAGTAAGTTTGGATTTTCCGACTACGGCCAGCTCACACGCATGCTTCAATGCATTTAGGGAAGTTGTGCTGCCATCTACTGCGACAACCAAATGTTTGTACATAGCTCTCTCCTTATCGTTATGGGTTGAAGTGTAACAAGCCTAATGAAATTCATTCTTGTCTGATTGCAGTATAATAGAGCTTCCCGCTTTTGTCGGTATTTTTTTGACTATTTTGACTTAAAACAAAGTCACGTCTGATTATGATTGACCAATCTTCATTATTTTCCCGACGCTTCGGCGGCATTGCACGGCTTTACGGCCACGCGGCTCTGCAACACTTCGCCGGTGCACATGTGTGCGTTGTCGGCGTAGGCGGCGTGGGCTCGTGGGCGGTAGAGGCGCTGGCGCGCAGCGGCATCGGCCACCTTACCCTGATTGATCTGGATAATGTAGCCGAATCCAATGTTAACCGCCAGCTCCCCGCACTCACTTCGGAATTCGGCAAAGCCAAAGTCAGCTCGCTGCACGAACGCATCCTCCAAATCAATCCTGCCTGTAAAGTAACCGAAATCGAAGATTTTGTTACCGAAGACAATCTGGCAGAGCTGTTTGGAAGCGGCTTTGATTTTGTGATTGACGCCATCGACCAAATCCGCGTAAAAGCCGCCATGGCCGATTATTTTGTGAAGCACAAACAACCATTTATTCTCAGCGGCGGTGCAGGCGGGCAAAAAAATCCGGCATTAATCCAAACTGCCGATTTAAGCCGCGTAACCCACGACCCGCTTTTGGCCAATCTGCGCTACACACTTCGCAAACGCTACGGCTTTACGCGCGACACACAAAAAACCATGCGCGTGCCGTGCGTATTTTCCACAGAAAACATCACGCCGCCGCAAGCAGGCGAAGTATGTGAAACCGGCAGCGTGCCGCAAGGTTTGTCGTGCGCAGGCTATGGCGCGAGCATGCTGGTAACCGCGTCGTTCGGCTTATATTGCGCACAGGCTGCAATTGATTATCTGGCCAAACAATGCCTGTCTGAAAACATCACAAACCCATGAAAACGACTGCCACTTTCTTATTCTTATCATTAAGCCTGCCGGCCTATGCCGATTTCGCACAAGTAACAGATGCCGACGGCTATGCCAATATCCGCAGCCAGCCTTCGCCGAACAGCAAGATTATCGGCAAAGTGCCCGATGGTGCTATTGTTACCCTACTTTATGATGAAGAAGACGACGGTTGGCGCCTAGTCAGCTACCAAACCCCGCAAGGCCGTACGATTAGCGGCACCATGCATTACTCCCGGCTGAAATCCATACATAGCTATCCCGAGCTGCCTTCCGCATCTTCAGACAACCAGTTCGGTTGCGGCATGAGGCCATATCGTTTAACTGTGAAGACCGGTGCTTTCGATTTCCCTCTGCACCGGCAGGATTTCACGGCACTTCACAATAAAGAATATAATATCTATACATTTACCCGATACAAACGCAAACCCGCTATCGGTAACGACGGAACGCCGCCCACCCTAGCCTACCGCAGCATTGTGTTAAACGGCAAACAAGGCCACTCTGCCGTGCCTGAAGCCGATTTCGACAATTTATTCCAGCCCAATGTTCAATACCACAGCTGCTTCTACAACCGGAAAACAGATACAATCTACTTGTTTGCCCGCAACAGCGACGGAGCGGGCTCTTACAATGCCTTGTTTATATTCACCAAAGGCCGCTACATCAAGCGCCTGATTGACGACAATCAAATTTAATTGAAATGATACAGCCCTCCCTACCCGTGTTTCACAACGAACATGCCGTTGCCTGGATTTTCGGGCAACCGGTTACCGATGTGCCGCAGGATTTATTTATCCCTCCGGATGCGCTCAAAGTTGTGCTGCACAGCTTTCAAGGGCCGCTGGATTTGCTGCTTTATCTGATCCGCAAGCAGAATATTGATGTGTTGGATATTCCGATGACCAAAATCACCGAGCAATATCTGCACTACATCGCTCAGATGGAAGCGCATCAATTCGATTTGGCGGCAGAATACCTCTTGATGGCGGCCGTGTTGATTGAAATTAAATCACGCCTGTTGCTGCCTCAGCCCGCACCTTTGGAAGACGAAGAAGCCGCCGACCCCCGCGCCGAGCTGGTGCGCCGTCTGCTCGCTTACGAACAGATGAAGCTCGCCGCCGCCGGGCTTGATGCCTTGCCCCGCGCAGGCCGCGATTTCGCATGGGCTTATCTGCCGTTGGAAATTGCAGTGGAAGCCAAATTGCCGGAAATCCAAGTAGCCGACCTCACTCAGGCGTGGCTCGGCATTTTATCGCGCGCCAAACATACCCGTTCGCATGAAGTGGTGCAGGAAGCCATTTCCGTGCGTGCACAGATGAGCAGCATTCTGCGCCGCCTGCAAAGCGGGTTTTGCCGGTTTTCCGAACTATTCCGGCCAGAGCAAGGGCGCGCCTATGTGGTGGTAAACTTTATCGCGCTGCTCGAATTGGCCAAAGAAGGATTGGTGCGTATTGTGCAGCCGGAGAATTTTGCCGAAATCGAAATTCATGCCCAAAGCGGCACGGTAGAAGATATTGAGGAAAGCGATTCAAGTATAGAAGAGATATAAACCAACCATGCCTGTCTGAAAATTTTCAGACAGGCATTGCCCATAATAAATCACACAAACGCAAACAAACATGTTTTAATTAAACAAATTCTTCCATACGGGAACAAAAATATGTCGAATACCCCCATTATCCGCTCCCTGCTCGACACCGATTTATACAAATTCACCATGCTGCAGGTAATTCTGCACCAATTCCCGCAAGCCCACGGCGTGTATGAATTCCGCTGCCGCAACAACGACCAAACCGTTTACCCGCTGGCCGACATCAAAGCCGATTTAGAGCGCGAATTGGATTGTCTGTGCGAGCTGAAACTCACGCAAGACGAGCTTGATTATCTGCGCGCCATGCGCTTTATCAAAAGCGATTTCGTAGATTACATGGAGCTTTTCCAGCTCAAACGCCGCTTTGTCAAAGTCAGCACCGATGATACGGGCCGCCTGCACGTCAAAGTGGAAGGCCCGATGATACAGGCGATGTTTTTCGAAATTTACATTCTCGCCATCGTTAACGAACTCTATTTCCGCCGCCTCGAAACGCCCGAAGTGCTGGACGAAGGCGAACGGCGTCTGCAAGCCAAAGCCGAGCGGTTGAAAGAGCTGGCTTCCATTCAAAACCCCAACGACCCGCCTTTTTTAATTTCCGACTTCGGCACCCGCCGCCGCTACAATTTAGCCTGGCAAGAACATGTGATTAGAACCCTATATGCTGCCGCCCCCGAAATTGTGCGCGGCACCAGTAACGTGTTTTTAGCCAAAAAGCTCGGCATCACGCCCATCGGCACCATGGCACACGAATTTTTGCAGGCATTCCAAGCACTGGATTTCCGCCTGCGCGACTTCCAAAAAGCCGCCCTTGAAAGCTGGGTGCGCGAATACCGCGGTGATTTAGGTATCGCCCTTACCGATGTTGTGGGCATGGATGCTTTCCTGCGCGATTTCGACCTTTATTTTGCCAAACTGTTCGACGGCCTGCGCCACGACAGCGGCGACCCTTACGTTTGGGGCGACAAAGCCTACGGCCACTATAATAAGCTCAAAATCGACAGCCGCACCAAAATGCTCACTTTCTCCGACGGCCTCGATATCGAAAAATCATGGGCGCTGCACCAGTATTTCAAAGACCGCTTCAAAACCAGCTTCGGTATCGGCACCAACCTTACCAACGACATGGGGCACACCACACTGAACATCGTTTTGAAACTGGTGGAATGCAACGGCCAATCGGTTGCCAAACTTTCCGATAGTCCCGGCAAAACCATGACCGATAACAACACTTTCCTGGCCTATCTGCGGCAAGTGTTTCAGATTCCCGAACCGGAAACAAAATAAGCCGGGCCCGGAGAAATCAGCATTAAGAATGCCTGTCTGAAAAGATCATTTCAGACAGGCATTCTTTTCATTTTAATATTTTAAATATATAAATCTTAATAACCGTTTCAAAACATAATTGTTAATTTTTGAAATGACATTTTCATAAAAATGTCATAACTTAAACCAAAAAAACGGAAATAAAAAAGATAACAACAACAAAAAAACAATTCTTTGCTTAAAAAAAATCATAGGCAAATTGAAATGGTAATATGCAAACAGGATTTAATTATGCCAATGGCATTTAATCCTGAATCTTCAATTAACCATAATTTCGAAAGGAATAGTAAGATGCAAACATTGATGCTGAATGCACATGAATTGACCATGAACGAACTTGAGTTAGTTGCTGGCGGCGCTTGGAGCTGGAAAGAATTTGGTCGTGCCACAGCTAACGGAGTTGTAACAGGTGCTGTTGGAGGCGCGGTTGCTGGTGGTGTAGCAGGATCTGCTGCCGGTGGTGTTGGTGCTCTTCCAGGTGCAGCTGCAGGTGCTGGCTGGGGTGCAGTCGGTGGTGGGTTAGCCGGTGCAGCAGGCTATTTGGCTACCGGATGGTGGTAAATTAAAGATAATAAATTATCTAAATATAATTTATTATCTTTAAAGAAATAAAAAAAACCGAGCATAACCGAACTCTCGGTTATGCTTATCAATTTATTAATAAAATCTATAGGTAAATTATGAATTTAAAAATTAAAGTATTAGTTTCTACAGGAATATTTTTTATACTTATGGTATTAGCTGCCTATTATTCAATTTTTCCACTTAACTTTCCTAGATCGCTGTTATTTGGTGCAGTATCAACATTGGTTTATGGAGCTTTATCTTTTCTTTACTTTAAGTTTTCAGGTAAATAAATATTGAAATACAGAATTGACTCAAAATAGCATTGATAGTCTCTTCAATCTATTTTGTTTTCATAATTATTGGAATGTATTTTCTGATATACTGAAATTTTATAACAGCACGAGACCTTTGCAAAATTCCCTCAAATCCCTTAAATTCATTACCAAGATATTTAGAGGATTTTTCATGAGCACCTTCTTTCAGCAAACCGCACAAGCCATGATTGCCAAACACATCGACCGCTTTCCTTTGTTGAAACTGGAGCAGGTGATCGATTGGCAACCGATCGAGCATTACCTGAACCGTCAGAAAACCCGCTACCTTCAAGATTACCGCGGCCGCCCCGCCTATCCACTGTTATCCATGTTCA
>NZ_LGYH01000012.1 GCF_001308015.1 Neisseria sp. 83E34 | reverse complement strand
AAGGCAGCTCAGATACCCGATAATCGGGTATCTGAGGAGAATAAAGGGAATATTGGAATAGAAAACAGCCGAAATCCGGTGTTTGGGCATCAACTGTTAGGTAAAGAGTTATTTTGCAAAGGTCTCAGGCATTCTTAACCATTCCAACCACTTATCGTCGTACTTAGGCTTGGCTGAGCATGACGAGCGTACTGCTTTTGGGTGGGTTTGATATACATCTCGTAAAGGCTACTCTTTTCATATTTCTTAAATTCTTAACTTCCGAATAAGACAATGCCTGTCTGAAAAAAGGTTTCAGACAGGCATTGTCTCTTTTTATAAGCCCTTATAGTTATTTATAACCTGCTTGTTTCATCAGCATCACAGCTTTTTTCTGGTTACTGCCGGCAACGGATACGTTAATCACGTCTTGTTTGAATTTGCCCCATTTGGCTACTTTAGGATCAGGATTAACTTTAGGATTAGCCGGATATTCGTGGTTCAGGTCGGCGAATAGGTTTTGAGCTTCGCTGCTGCTGAGCCATTCGATGAATTTTTGTGCTTCGGCTGCTTTTTTGCTGTGTTTTACTACGCCTGCGCCGGATACGTTAACGTGTGTGCCTTTACCTTGTTGGTCAGCAAAGAAAATGCCGATCGGCAGGTTGGGCTGTTTGTCCATCAAACGGCCGTAGTAGTAAGTGTTGGCAATGCCCACGTCGCAGCGGCCTGCGCCGATGGCTTCAAGCATGGCGGTGTCGTTGGCGAAAGGTTCGGCAGCCAAATTGCTTACCCAACCTTTTACGATTTGTGTGGTTTTTTGTGCGCCTTGATTGGCAATCATTGTGCCTACAAGCGATTGGTTGTACACATTATCGGAAGTGCGCAAGCATAGGCGGCCTTTCCATTTGGCATCGGCCAAGTCGGCGTAAGTAGAGAGCTCGGAAGGTTTAACTTTTTGTGTGTTATAGAAAATGGTGCGTGCGCGGACAGACAAGCCGTACCATTGGTTTTTCGGGTCGCGCAGGTGGGCAGGAATATTGGCTTTTAATGTTGCCGAGTTGATGGGGCGCAGCAATCCCATTTGGGTGGCTTGCCATAAGTTGCCGCCGTCAACGGTGATGAATACGTCGGCAGGGGTATTGCTGCCTTCGGCTTTCAGCTTGGCCATCAGCGGACCGGCTTTATCGTTAACCAGCTTAACGGTTGTGCCGGTTTTCTTTTGATAAGCTTCAGCAATCGGTTTGAGCAGGTTGTCGGCGCGTGAAGAGTAAACTACCAACTCTGACGCGTATAAGGGGGTGGCAATGATTGCGGCAGCTGCAAGGGCAATCGCTTTTTTCATCATGTTTTGATTCCTCTGTTTAATAAATTGAAATTGTGTTGATTAGACACGAGGGGGATGGTTTTAAAAAACCAACTTGCAAACGCTTTACATTATAGGTTAAGTGCTTTTTGCAAACAATATAAATTATCGTTTTTAATTGAACTAAATGTATTTTATTGCATCATCTTATTAAATTTATGATAATGACGCGTTTTATATGGTTTTTACCCGATAACTGATACGTTTATCGGGTTATTTGCTATTTAATAAGTTGTTTTATGACATTGTTGTGTCGGTTTGGTAGATTCAGGCACCGGTTTTAACCGTTTGCTTGTTTATGTGTGTGCAATGGATGGTTATGAAGCCCGCTTTTCGTAAGTTATTGCTGCCGCGTTTTTGGCTGCTGCTGTGTGTTTGTTCGATTGCTGTGCCGTTGGGGGTGATTATTGCTTCTTTCGGCACGTTTGATGCTGAAATTTGGACATTTTTGCTCGAATTCCAATTGCCTTTGTTGGTTAAAAATACTATTTGGCTGGTACTGGGTGTGGGCTTGGGTACGGCTGTGTTGGGTACTTCCAGTGCATGGTTAACAGCTATGTATGATTTTCCGATGCGGCGTTTCTTTTTTTGGGCCATGATGCTTCCGCTGGCGATGCCGGCTTATGTATTGGCGTTTACTCAGTTGGGATTATTTGACTATACCGGCCCGATCAGCACCTGGTTGCGGGAGAATAAGGGCTTCGAACAAGGCCTGCCTGAAATCCGCAATGGTTTCGGCTTGGCCGTTGTGATGAGCCTCACGTTTTATCCTTATGTTTATTTGTTGGCACGCAATGCGTTCAGCAGCATGGGGCAGCGTGCGCTGGAAGCAGGCGCTTCGCTAGGGCTTTCACCTACACGTTCTTTTTTTCGTGTGGCTTTGCCGATGGCACGGCCTTGGATTGCAGGTGGTACGGTTTTGGTATTGATGGAAGTGTTGTCCGATTTCGGCACGGTTTCCGTGTTCAACTATGACACGTTTACCACGGCCATTTATCAGGCGTGGTTTGATTTTTATTCTTTGGAAACGGCCAAGCAGCTGGCCGCACTGCTGTTTACGGCAGTTTTTGTATTGCTGGTGTTGGAGCAGTTGAGTCGGGGCGGACGGCGTTACAGCCAATCGGGTCGGATGCAGCACCGCAAGCTCCGAAAACTTCCGGCTTTCTCAGGTTGGTTGGCTTTCGCCTATTGCACCTTGCTTCTGACGTTCGCTTTCTTGATTCCGGTGGTGCAACTTTTGATTTGGGCTTATGAAACATTTAACGACGGCTTCAATACTTCGCTATGGAAAAATGCTTGGCATTCGTTTGCGGCAAGTATGGCGGCCGCCTTACTGGCTGCTGCGGTGGCTTTGCTGTTGGCACTGTCTAAGCGGGTAGATAAAAGCCGCTTTGCCGCGTTTTCCGCACGCGCGGCTACTTTGGGTTATGCCATTCCGGGTACGGTTTTGGCGGTTGGCGTGTTTGTGCCGGTGGCGTGGCTGGATAATGTATTGATCGACTGGCTGAAGCTGCCGGAAGAAGTTACCGGGATATTGAAAGGCACTTTGGCGGTGATGCTGGCGGCTTATGTGATCCGTTTTTTGGCTGTGGCTTTTGCTTCGGTAGAGGCCGGCTTGGAGCGCATCAGCCCTTCGCAAGCAGAGGCAGCACGGTCTTTAGGCTATAATGGCGCGGGTGTATTGCGACGGATTTATCTGCCGCTGCTTAAGGGTGCATTAGGCACGGGCATGTTGATGGCTTTTGTCGATATGATGAAAGAAATGCCGATTACGCTGATGACCCGCCCTTACGACTTGGATACGCTGGCTGTGCGTGTTTATGCGTTCACAATTGAAGGGCAGTTTGCCAATGCCGCATTGCCGGCTTTACTGATTGTATTGACCGGATTGGTGCCGGTGATTCTGTTTTCACGCACGGAGCAAAAATCATGATTCTGGAAGTATCGCAACTTAATCTTTCATTCGACAGCAAACCCGTGCTGCAAGATTTTGGTTTTGCGCTGCAAGAAGGTGAAATTGCCTGCCTGCTCGGGCATTCAGGCTGTGGTAAAACCACGGCGCTCAGATCCGTGGCCGGCTTTGAGCAGCCTGATTCGGGCACCATCACGCTCAGCGGGCGCATACTTTCAGACAGGCATTCTTTTATGCCGCCGCATCTGCGCAAAGTGGGCATGGTGTTTCAGGATTATGCTTTGTTTCCACACCTCAGCGTGAAAGATAATATTGCATTTGGTATTGCCAAACAGCCCACCGTCGAGCGCAAAAAAAGAATTGAAAGCTTACTGGAACTTATCGGGATGCCGGAATATGGCAGCCGTTATCCGCACCAGCTCTCCGGCGGCCAGCAGCAAAGGGTGGCTCTGGCGCGCGCATTGGCGCCTAAACCTGAGTTGATTTTGCTGGATGAGCCGTTTTCCAATCTTGATTCTACTTTGCGTATGCGTCTTTCCAAAGAGGTGCGATGCCTGCTCAAGCAGGAAAACACCAGCGCGCTGATGGTTACGCACGACAGGCACGAAGCATTCGCCATGGCAGACAAGATCGGCATTATGGCAGAGGGCCGATTGAAACAGTGGGATACGCCGCGTAATCTTTACCGCAATCCGGTAGACGCCGAGGTGGCATGCTTCACCGGCAAGGGTGCTTTATTGGGTGGTACGATTGAACGGGGCGCAGTGAAAACGGCAGCGGGCATATTGCCGTTGATGCCGGAAAATAGTGTTGAAGGCAGCATGGTTCAAGTGTTTGTGCGACCGCAGAATGTGTTGGTGGGTGTTGAAGGTGGGGCTGAGGCTGAAGTAATAGAACAGGATTTTCAAGGCCGTTGCCTGATTCTCACGTTGAAATTGGAAAGTGGTGAAACCATGCTGGCGGAAACCTCCGCAGAATGTAACTTAGATGTGGGTAGCCGTGTGGGCATAAGGCTTGAAGCGGAAAAACTTGCTGTGTTTGCCTAAGTTCCAATTAAGGTTTACATATGCCTGTCTGAACATGTTTTCAGACAGGCATTGTTTTATTTCAAAGTGTAGGTGGAGATTGTTCTTGGCAATTTTCATAGTCAATCAACACATTAATACAAGGCAACAACGCCGTAGCAAAAATAAGTTTATTTGCTATATATTGTTTGCGGTTTACCGCTTCACTTGAAAGATTAATGATAGACTGTATTTCCAATTATTGACACACACTCAGATTTTAAATTGTAAAGATTTGTTTATTGCATGAGCTGTTTGCTTAAATCGCTTAGAATTTCAAGTCTGATTTTTAAAAAGATCAAATCTCCACAATACAGGCTGTTGAAGCAGGGCTATTGGCTCGGCTTGCCAGCTGAATCTGAATAATATTATTTAACAGAAGAATATCTTGAGATGATGCAAAACCGTATTTTCAAGCTTACGATGGCGGCGGTTGCCGTTACGGCTTTAGCTTCTTGTTCGTCCCGTGAGCAGCATGTAGAGCCGGTAAAGCGTGGTGCTGATGCCGCACCCGGCGGCGTACATTTGCCAACTGTCAGAGCCACTGAATCGCCTAGTAAAATTTTATCTGACTATCAGATGTATCAAAGCGTATTGGATGCCATCAAGCTTGACAATGATGTATTGCCTTCGCAGTTTCTGAGCCGCGCAGATAATAGTGCGATGGCTGAGAATGTTCGTAATGAGTGGCTGAAAAGTTTGGGCAAGCGCGGCCAGTGGGCGCAGTTTCAGCAGCAATTTGCCAAGTTGGATAAAGCGGGTCGTGCGCAGGAAGTATCCTGCTACGCCGAATACAATGAGTTGATGCAGGGAAAAAGAAGCGAGCTGGCTAAGAAAATCGCTGGCGAGCTGGGTAGGCAAGCGACGGGCTGTACCTTGTTGGTAGAAGAATCTGCGAGGCGCGGTCAGCTGGATACGCAAACTGTCTGGCGCCGCGTAAGAGGATTGATCAGCAACAACCAAATCACAGATGCACGCAATCTGACCGCTGCGCTGGGTAGCCCGTTGGATGGCTTTGAAGGGCAGGGCGCACAAGAAAAATTGTTGGTCAATGTGATTAGCCCTTCTGCCCTGAAAAACGGTTCGGCGGCAAGTCGTTTGAGCGGTTTGGATGGCATGCTTACCCGCGAACAGAGCGGCTTTGCTTGGGGCGTGCTGGGCTATGCCGAGGCTAAAAAGCAGAATTTTTCTACTGCGTTGAACTATTATAACCGCGCCGATAAAAAACAATTGTCGGATGATCAGTTCGAATGGTATGCCCGTTCGGCTTTGCGTTTTTCCCGCTGGAGCGACTTAGCCAACATCATCGAAAGTATGCCTGAGCACTTGAAAAAGAAACCGGATTGGCAATATTGGCTGGCACGCAGTTTGGCTGCCCAAGGCAACAGTGGTCGTGCGAAAAGCTTATACACCCAGGCTGCCCAATCAGGCCGTAATTTCTATGCGGTGATGTCGATGGAGGAGCTTGGTCAGCGTGTAAGTACCAAAAATAATGTGTCAGAGGCTTCGAAAAAAGACGTGAAAAAACTGGCGCAAGATGGTGCCATTGACCGTGCATTGAACCTTTTCCAAGCCAGCCAAACGTCGGGCGATTGGAAAATGCGCCGTCAGGCTCAGGCAGAGTGGCGTTTTGCCATCCGAGGTTTTAATGAAGATACTTTATTAGCCGCCGCGCAACTTGCTTTTGACAAGGGTTTCTATGAAATGGCTGTGAATACGGCAGACAGCACCAATCAGAAGTTGAATTACACGCTCCGCTATATCTCGCCGTTTAAAGATATTACCGTGCGTTATGCGAATCAGGTAGGTATTGATCCGGCTTGGGTATACGGCCTTATCCGTCAAGAAAGCCGGTTTATGCTGGGCGCGCAATCCAGCGTCGGTGCTCAAGGTTTGATGCAGGTAATGCCGGCAACGGCGCGGGAGATTGCCGGCAAAATCGGTATGGACAGCAGCCAGTTATATACTATGGATGGCAATATCCGTATGGGTACCTGGTATATGGCCGATGCAAAACGCCGTTTGCAGAATAATGAAGTGATGGCAACGGCCGGTTATAATGCCGGCCCGGCTCGTGCACGCAACTGGCAGGCAGCTACTCCTTTGGAAGGTGCAATTTACGCGGAAACCATTCCGTTTAATGAAACCCGTGACTATGTGAAAAAAGTGATGACCAATGCGACTTATTACGCAACAATGTTCAACGAGCCGCAAACATCGCTGAAACAGCGTATGGGTACCGTGCCCGGACGTTAATTTTTCAGACAGGCATCTTAGTTGCCAGCTTTAAAAGCCCTTCACATTGATAGTGATGGGCTTTTTAGTTTGGGGCTTATCTTGATTATTGTGATCGGGGTATAAATGATCGAAATGCCTGTCTGAAAAAATTGTTTTCAGACAGGCATTGTTGAGTGTTTGTAAAGGTTTATTTGAAGAAATCACCAAAACCGGGCGGCAAGCCTTGAGTGAATGCTCCCATGGTTTTGCTGGTTAATTCTTCGGCCTGATCGCCTGCTGCATTAACAGCAGCCAAAACCAAATCTTCCAGCATTTCTTTATCATCGGCAGCTTCGGCGATTAAGTCCGGGCTGATGTCGATGCTTTTTACAACGTGGTTACATGTCATGACCACTTTGACCAAACCGTTGCCTGCTTCGCCGCTGACTTCGGTAACAGCCAGTTTGGCTTGGGCTTTTTTCATATTGTCTTGCATTTTTTGGGCTTGCTGCATCAAACCGCCCAGACCTGCTTTTCCAAACATTAATAGGTACTCCTATGGGTAAAATATAAAAACGGTTGTTTACATTCCGTATTGTGCCTGTATCAGATAAAAACAAGGCCGAATCCGGTTTGTAGAAAAATGAGTTGAAAACAACAATTATGCTTGTTAAACAATTTGTTAGTGTTTGACAGTTAAACTATATTCGTCTATTCCAACGGTTATGAAACTTGATGGCCGATAGGTTTTCAGACAGGCATATTTTATTCTTCGATATTTTCAGCCAACTCTATCGTATCGGCTTTCCACTCATGGCAATCGAGCAAATTCATTAGTTTTTGACATGCCGGGTCGCTTTCAAGGAGCTGTTGTGCGCGTTGGCGGCCCTCAATTTGGAGCCGGTTTTTCCGCATGGCGGGCGTTTCCCAGTTGCGGTTTTCTTCCCAGGCGCAGGTTTGCAGCTTGAGGTCGGGCATGTCGTAGGCTTCGGCCAGTGCGTTTCGGATTTTGTCAAAAAAGCCTTTGCTTTTGGCTTCTTTGGCAGCGTTGGCGGTAAGCGAAAGTGTCAATACTTTGTTTTCCGTGTCGAAATCAACCCATGCCGCATGGTTTGTGAGCATTTGTGCTGCGCCGAGTTTGCGGGAAAGGCGGAATGAAATTTGTGCCCAATTGTCTGCCGTAAATTCGGGCATGGGCGCAAATGTTTCTTCTGCATCCGTTTCTACGCCATCCTCTTCTTCATTGCTGCCATACGTTATGTGTTCGGATTCTGGCAATGGAAGCAGGTTGGCTTCCTCATCGTCGAAGGGGGGAGGGTAATCGATCGGGTAATCCGGGTAGGGTTGGGTGGCGGATATTTCGTGTTCCGACGGTGTTTCTTCCCACGGCGGGCTGTATTCTTCGGCCTGCGTGGCGGTAACGGCCACGGCATGTTCAAAAATGGTATCCGCCGGTACAGCTTCTGCAAAAACAGGAGCTTCTATAATGGGTTCAATAAAAGGTGGTGGTTCTACCTGCTCTGCTTCGGGAGCAATAGCCGGTTTGTTTTCAGGCGTCGCTTCTTCGATAACTTGTACATCGGAAGGTTCGGCTGCTTCGGGCTGACCGGAATGATCAGGTAGGGCTATAGGCTTTTTTGCGCCGGTTTCCTTTTCGGTAGAGGGCGTGTGTAGCTCGGTGCCGCTGATTTGGCCGTTGGTTGGTTGGCCTGCGGCGGCGAGCGGGGAGAAAGCGAGCATGCGCAACAAGGTCATTACGAAGCCTGCGTATTCATCCGGCGCCAGGCTGAGATCGCGTTTGCCGTGAATGGCGCATTGGTAATAAAGCTGGATTTGTTCGTCACCTAAATGCTCGGCTAATATTTGCAAGGTGTCCCGTTCGGGGTCGTCTTGACTGATAGCGGAGGGTACGGTTTTGAAGAGGGCGATGCGTTGCAGCAGCACGGCCAACTCGTTCAATGCGCTGTCGAATCCGATGGCGCGTGCGGCCATTTCTTGCGCTTTTTGCAGTAAGGCGGCTCCGTTTTGCTCGGCAATGCTTTGTAGCAGTTCGTAAAGATAGCGTTTGTCAACCGCGCCTATCATATGGCGCACGTCTTCTTCGCTTACTTTGCCCGAGCCCATGGCGATGGCTTGATCAAGCAGGCTCAAAGCGTCGCGCATGGAGCCTGCGGCGGCGCGGCCTAATAGTTGAAGTGCAGCAGGTTCGGCAGGAATATTTTCGGCTCGCAGAACATGGGCAAGATGGTCGGCGACTTGTTGCGGGGTCATATTACGCAACACGAATTGCAGGCACCGGCTCAATACGGTTACCGGCACTTTATGCGGGTCTGTGGTGGCGAGGATGAATTTTACATGCTCGGGCGGCTCTTCCAATGTTTTGAGCATGGCGTTGAATGCCGATTTGGAAAGCATGTGCACTTCATCGATGATATAGACTTTGTATTTGCCGGAAGTGGGCGCGTATTGGGCGTTTTCGAGCACTTCGCGGATATTGTCGATGCCGGTGTTGGATGCAGCGTCGATTTCTAATAAGTCGACAAAACGGCCGGAATCGATTTGTGTACAGCTTTGGCATTGTCCGCAAGGTTCGCCGTTGCTCGGGTTTTCACAGTTCAGGCTTTTGGCTAGGATGCGTGCAATTGTGGTTTTACCGACGCCGCGAGTGCCGGTTAAAAGATAAGCATGATGCAGACGGCCTTTGTCGAGCGCATTTTGCAGAGCTTTGACAACGTGCTCTTGGCCGACTAAATCGGCAAAGGTTTTGGGGCGCCATTTTCGGGCAAGAACTTGATAAGCCATAAGCTTTCTTTAAGGATGCGGGTTGGGATAATTGAATGCTTTCAGACAGGCATTGTGTTTGATTGAAATCCTATGCCTGTCTGAAAAACAAAGTTGCGCTATTTTAGCAGATATGACGGGAGAACTTAATCATCAATCAAGCCGGCCCGATCACTTGGCGGAATTGTCAGTCGCAGATGATGTTCAAGGTTTTGCCGGACATTGTTTGGAAATGCACCGCAGATGGGCGTGTTGCGGAGGGTTTAGCCGATTTGTTTGAAACGGCTTATGTGCCCTCGGGTTGGTTTTTTAGCTGCCACACGTTTTCTACACTCTGTTTGATCAAGACAAGGGCAGGGTCGTGCTCGTATTCGTCCAGATAAATGAAATTGAGCGGTAAGGTTTGGCGGAATTCTTCAATCACGCTAACCGGTTTGCCGGCGTTGATTGCATCCTGTGCTTTGTGGCTGGGCACCATCGCCACGCCGATGCCGTCGCTCACTAAGTCGACTATGGTTTGGGGATAGTCGCAGATAATCTGCCGCTTGGGCGAAAGGCGGTTGGCGCGCCAGAATTGTTGCAAGTGTTTGTTGCTGGCAGATACGCCCGACATTTCGATCCAGATATAGTTTTCAAGGTTTTTGGGTAGGTTGTTGCGGATATTTTCTACCTCTGCCGTAGGGCAAATGAGTGAATATTGAATGTTTTCCAAAAAGATGCTGCGCACGCTGCGGGTGTTGACCGGGCCGAGAAAGAAACCGCCGTGCAGCTGTTTGGACAATATGCGCTCCAGAATTTCACCGCTCATGCCGTATTGGATGTGTAGCTGGATATCGGGTGCCGAATCGTTTAGCAGGCGGGTTAATTTGGATACGCGTTTGCTGCTGATGGGATGTATCAGGCCGATTTGTGCATCTTGCGTGTAATGCTCGGCCAGTGTTTTGGCAAAGTTATCAAGCCGGTGTTTGTGTTGTAGAAGGGATTCGGCTTCCGGCAGGAAAATCTCGCCGGCGCGGGTTAGGCTCATGCCGTTGCTGGTGCGGTTGAATAAAGGCGTGCCCAAATAAGTTTCGATGGCTTTAATCTGGGCGGATACGGCAGGTTGTGAAAGAAACAAACGCTCAGCGGCTTGGGTAAGGTTGCAGTGGTAGGCAACTGCTACAAATGATTTTAAATGGTTGATGTCCATATCGGTATTTCTCAATTTCAGCAGAATTAGGTCGGCAAAAATATGGTGTATTCCGGCCATTTTTTATTATGTACATTATTTTTTTAATATATTAACTGATTGGAGATAAATTTGGAAATTGTTTTAAAAACAGAAAATTATTGTTAGTTCATAAAAAAAACGGATGGATGGCATCAGAAAACAAAATACAGCATAAGCTTATCTTTGAAGTATGGTTATGGAATTTTAATATCTTAGGTGATGGATAAGCTCGTCGTTTTGTATGGGAAGTTATGGCAAATGAACTTATTCCTGCTACGGCTTTGCTGTATATTGTGTCAAAAATAAGTTTGTTTGCTAAGAAGTAGTTTGGCATATATTGACGATACGGTTTGTCTGTTATGGGTAATTTTAAAGGGTAGAAGGAGAAAATTAAGATGGACAAACAAACTGCACGCAGGGTGTTGGATGATCCTGAATTTCAAAAAATGGCCCGGCAAAAAGCTTTGCTCGGCTGGGGGTTTTCGGCAGTCATCCTCTTTATGTATCTGGCTTATATATGGGTGATAGGCAGTAGTCCTGACCTGCTTAAAACCCCCGTGTCTGCAGATGGTATTACCACTTGGGGCATTTATGTCGGTATCTTTGTGATTGTGTTTTCATTTGTCACCACAGGGATTTATGTGACGATTGCCAACGGTAAGTTTGAAAAAATGACTAAGCAGGTAATTGACAGCGTTATGGAGGATAAAGCATGAATTTTTCAGGCAAAACTTTTTGGTTTGCAGCTTTATCGTTGCTGGCTTGTTCGGGTGCATTTGCTGATGCGATTTCGGGAGAAGTGCAAAAGCAGCCTTTGAATATCCCGGCGATTGTAATGTTTTTGATTTTTGTGGGTTTAACATTGGGCATCACGGTTTGGGCGTCGATGCAGAATAAATCTACAAAGGATTATTACACTGCAGGCGGCGGTATTTCCGGCTTTAAAAACGGCTTGGCGATCGCGGGCGACTATATGTCGGCAGCTTCGTTTCTCGGTATTTCTGCAATGGTGTTTACCAGCGGCTATGACGGCTTGATTTATTCGACCGGCTTTTTGGTGGGCTGGCCAATTGTGCTGTTTCTGGTAGCCGAGCGGTTGCGTAATCTGGGTAAGTTTACCTTTTCCGATGTGGCCGCTTACCGTTTGGCACAAACGCCGGTACGTTTGTTTGCTGCTTCCGGCTCGATTCTGGTGGTGATCTTTTATCTGATTGCCCAAATGGTGGGTGCAGGTAAGCTGATTCAGCTTCTCTTTGGCATGGATTATATTTATGCCGTGATTTTGGTGGGCGTATTGATGGTTTGCTATGTGTTGTTCGGCGGTATGCTGGCCACGACATGGGTGCAGATCATCAAGGCGGTGTTGCTGCTTTCCGGTGCGACGTTTATGTCGTTTATGATTTTGAAGCACGCCGGTTTCAGCTTTGAAACCATGTTCCAACAGGCTACTGCTATTCATGAAAAAGGTACGGATATTTTAGGCCCGGGCGGTTTGGTGAAAAACCCGGTTGATGCGCTTTCGCTCGGCTTGGCGTTGATGTTTGGTACGGCCGGCTTGCCGCACATTCTGATGCGCTTTTTCACCGTGCCTGATGCGAAGGAAGCACGTAAATCCGTGTTTGTGGCCACAGGCTTTATCGGCTATTTCTATTTGCTGACTTTCATCATCGGCTTCGGTGCGATTATTTTTGTGTCTAAAGAAAATCCGCATTTCTTTACCGCCATTTTGAAAGAAGGCAAAACAGTGTATGAGATGGTGGGCGGCACGAATATGGCGGCGATCCACCTTGCCGAAGCATTGGGCGGTAATTTGTTCTTGGGCTTTATTTCTGCGGTGGCATTTGCCACGATTCTGGCGGTGGTGGCCGGTTTGGCTTTATCCGGCGCTTCTGCGGTGAGCCATGATATTTACGCCTCGGTTGTCCGTAAAGGCAAAGCTACGCAAGAAGAGGAAATGCGCGTTTCTAAGATGACAACGCTCACGCTGGGCGTATTGGCGATTTTGTTCGGTGTGATGTTTGAGAAACAAAACGTGGCGTTTATGGTGGGCTTGGCGTTTGCCATTGCTGCATCGGCCAACTTCCCGGTGTTGATGCTTTCTATGTTCTGGAAAGGCTTAACCACTAAAGGCGCGGTAGCCGGCGGCTTTACCGGCTTGATTTTGGCTTTGGTGCTGATTGTGTTGGGGCCGACTGTGTGGGTGAGTGTGTTGCACAATGAATCGGCGATTTTCCCGTATGCCAATCCTGCGCTTTTCAGTATTCCGGCGGCGTTTATTGTGGGCTGGCTGGTGTCGCTGATGGATAAATCCGAGCAGGCGCAAAAAGACAAAGAAGGTTTTGAAGCCCAATATGTGCGTTCGATGACGGGTATCGGCGCTGCCGATGCTTCGGATCATTAATCAGGCTTATTGAATGAAACACCATCCGCTAAATTGCGGATGGTGTTTTTTTTCAGACAGGCATTGCGGGGCAGTCATAACTGCCGACGCATACTTTCAGACAGGCATAGTTTGAAGTACAATCCTGCTTCGCTAAAACCGAATCCAAAGGATAACCAAGCATGTATTTTGTTGACCGAACGGCCGTAGTGCTGAAGCCTACTGAAAAATTTCTAAGCTGGCTGAAATCTTCCGATCAAGATATGCCCGACTTGACCTTGGCGCAAATCCGCACCAACTGTTCGGTTTATCTGGTGCCGCAGTTTGACGAACCGGAGGCAGTGGTTTCTTATTTCGATGAGCGTTATCAGGAAATTTTTGAAGCCGAAATTTCCGGCTGGGACATTGAAAAAAGCAAATGGCCCCAAGACATGAGCCTGCAAGCTTTTTGGGAGTTTTTCGAAGTGGAAATCCACGATATGGTGCTGGACATGGATGATTCGCACATCAGCGTCAGCCCCGTGTTCGACAATATGATGTAAGCCTGATGCAGGCGTTTCAAGTTAAGCTCAAGCCGTCGAAACGCGGCATGCTGCTGGCAGCGGCATTGCATGTTTATGCTTTTGTGTTATGTTTTACCGCATTTTACGGCTGGATGCGTTGGCTGGGTGTGGCGGCATTGGGAGCAAGCTCGGTTTGGGCATGGTGGCTGCAAAGCATGAAGGGCAAACACAGTGTGTCTGCCATCCATATCGATACTTCGGGCCGCGCCTCGCTTTCGCAATCGGATGCCGTGTTGCGCCATGCAAGCCTGTCTGAAAGCAGTTTGATACACAGAAGAGCTTGTTTTTTGCAATGGCAGCTTGAGGGTAAACGCATTTCGCACACCGTGCTACCCGATATGACCGATGCCGAAAGCTACCGCCGCCTGATTGTGTGGGCGAAATTCGGCAGAAGCAAAGAAGAGTAACATTAATCCACCTATGCCTGTCTGAACAAGTTTTCAGACAGGCATTCAGCCAATATCATCAAAACCATGAAAAAAAATCTGAACGACTGGCTCTCCCATTTAGAAACCGCCCACAGCGCGGGTTTGATTTATATGGGTCTATCGCGCGTGGGAGAAGTGAAAAACACCATGCGCCTGAATCCGCAGTGCCCGGTAATCGTGGTAGCGGGCACCAACGGCAAAGGCTCGGTTTGCGCATTTTTATCGCAAATATATAAAGAGGCCGGCTTCAAAACCGGCACGCTAACCAGCCCGCATCTGTTGAAATTCAACGAGCGCATTTGTGTCAACACACAGCCTGTTTCAGATGAAGAAATCGTGGCCGCATTCGAGCGCATCGAAGCAGCGCGGGGCGATATTTCCCTAACTTATTTCGAATTCAACACGCTGGCCGCAGTAGATATTTTCATGCGAAACCAAGTAGATGTGATGATATTGGAAGTCGGGCTGGGCGGCCGTTTGGATGCCGTGAACATATTTGACGCCGACGTATCCGTGGTAACCAGCATTGATTTAGACCACCAATCTTTCCTCGGCGACACCATAGAGCAAGTTGCTTATGAAAAAGCCGGCGTGTTCCGCAGTGGAAAACCCGCCATCTGCGGTCAGAACCCGCCGCCAGAAACGCTGAAAAAACACGCTGAAGCCATAGGCGCGGATTTATTGTTGATCGGCGAAGATTTCAGCTATACCAAGCTGGAAAACCAGCAATGGTCATACCGTTTTCACCCGCGGCCTGATCCGCAGTTTTCAGACAGGCATACACGCAACCGAAACGCTCTGCCGATTCCCGCATTGCGCGGTGCATATCAAATCAATAACGCGGCCTGTGCGCTGACCGTTATCGAGTGCCTCAACCATCAATTGCCGATAGACATAGGCGCCGTCAAACGCGGCTTATTGATGGTGCACAACCCCGGCCGTTTCCAAGTTTTACCCGGCAGGCCGCTGACGGTTTTGGATGTAGGCCATAATCCCCACGCAGCCCGCGCGCTGCGCCAAGGCTTGATGGCCTTGCCGTTTGCACAAAACCGCACTGCCGTGTTCAGCATGTTGAACGACAAAGACATTGATTCGGTTTTGGAAATTCTAAAAGACCAGTTTGACGAATGGCATATCGCCCCGCTGCATCTGCCTCGCGGCATGACGTTGGAGCAGATAGCTGAAAAACTGGCTGCCCACGACATAAGCAATGTAAAACAGTTTGAAAATATAGCAAAAGCCTATGATGCAGCTTTTGCGGCAGCTTCGGAAAATGATAGAATTGTTGTATTCGGCTCATTCCACACTGTTGCCGAAGTTATGGGAACACTATAGTACACATATAGGATTAAACAATGCTGCCTAAGCACTTGGAATCATTGGAAGAATACGAAAATCTCAAGCGCAGAAACCGTCGCCGGTTAGCCGGTGCGTCGGCTATGGTGGTTGTGGTGGGTTTGATATTTGCCAAAACCTCTGGCAAAGATGAGGCAGAGCAAGCCGCCGCTTCAGCCCCTGTTGTTACAGCATCCAAAAAAGCTACTCAAGTTACCCAATCCGAGCATAAAAAAGACGAAATATCCGAAGAAGCCGACACTAAGAAAGCAGAAGAGGAAGCCGAACGAAAAGCAGTAAAATCAGAAAAGGCAGAAAAAACTGCAGCTGCGGAGAACAATAAGCAGCGCGTAGTGTTCCTCAGCCCGGACGACACCAATCCCCCTCCCAAAGAAGAAACACAAGATGTTAAGCCTAAATCCAAAGATAACCGGATTTATGAGCTGGCTGAAAATCAGGAAAGTGTAGAAGTTTCGGATGAAGACGGCCATTCCCGAACCGTAACCCAAAAAGCAGCTCCGGCTGAAAAAATGGATCCCAAGCCGGAAGAGTTCGCACCGATTCCAATAGTGACTATTAAAAATACCAACAAAGAAGCGGTTGTTAAAGAGCGTGAGCGTAAAGCTGCGGAAGAGAAGAAGGCTGCCCAGCTGAAAAAAGAGGCTGATGCTAAAAAAGCAGAAACAGAGAGAAAATCCGAGCAAGCCAGAAAAGCGGCTGATGAGAAAAAGACCGCCCAGTTGAAGAAAGAGGCCGAAGCGAAGAAAGCGGCGGAAGAACGCAAAGCCGCCCAGCAGAAAAAAGAAGCGGAAGCCAAAAAAGCAGCGGATGAGAAAAAGGCCGCCCAGTTGAAGAAAGAGGCCGAAGCGAAGAAAGCGGCGGAAGAGCGCAAAGCCGCCCAGCAGAAAAAAGAAGCGGAAGCTAAAAAAGCAGCGGATGAGAAAAAGGCCGCCCAGTTGAAGAAAGAGGCTGAAGCGAAGAAAGCGGCGGAAGAGCGCAAAGCCGCCCAGCAGAAAAAAGAAGCGGAAGCCAAAAAAGCAGCGGATGAGAAAAAAGCCGCTCAGTTGAAGAAAGAAGCCGAAGCGAAGAAAGCGGCGGAAGAGCGCAAAGCCGCCCAGCAGAAAAAAGAAACAGAAGCCAAAAAAGCAGCGGAAGCGAAAAAAGCCGAAGATGCCAAAAAAGCTGGCCAGCAAAAGAAAGACGCAGAAACTAAAAAAGATTCTGGCAGGGCGGTAATTCAGGCGGGCGCATTCCGTGACGAAGAGGCAGCCAAGAAAACGCTGCAAACTTTGCGCCAATCCGGTATGAGTGCTTCTATCAGTAAAGTAGAAACCAGTAAAGGTACGGTTTACCGCGTGCGCAGTGGTTCTTTCCCTAACAAGGAAGCCGCAGACAATGCTTTGAACCGGTTGAGAAGCAAAGGTGTAAACGGTTCTGTGGTTAGTCAGGGTAAATAGTATTGTTATGGCCACTTTTGATATTCTTGCCGCCCTCGTGGTCTTTATATGTATTATTATTTCGATGATGCGCGGCGTAATCGCCGAAATTGCGGCTTTGATGACTTGGATAGTGTCGTTTATCGCCGCACGTATGTTCGGTCAGGATTTTGCCGAAGCATTTCTCACATCAATCCAACCCCATGCATTAAGCGTGGCGGTTGGTTTTATTTTGGTATTTGCTGCGGCGTGGTTGGTGATGTATTTGCTGCGTTCTTTGCTGACTTCGATGGCAGGATCGCTGGGTTTAGGCAGCGTGAACCGCTTACTGGGCGGGGTATTCGGCGCGTTAAAAGGGGTGTTGATTATTACCTTTGTGGTGCTGGTGTGCTCGTTTACCGATTTGCCTAAAACCAATGATTGGCGAAGCTCCGTCAGCGCGCCTTATTTTGAAACGCTGGCCTCCACCGCGTTGCCGGCGCTTTCAGACTATATGACGGAAAAATTGAAAAATCCGATGATTTAATTGTTTTGGAGATATAAACAAGATGTGTGGTGTGTTTGGGTTGGTGGCGAATGAACCTGTGAACCAGTCGCTGTATGACGGTTTGCAAATGTTGCAGCACAGGGGGCAGGACGCAGCGGGCATTGTCACGGTTCAAGGCAATATGTTTCACATGCACAAAGGCAAAGGCATGGTGCGGGATGTGTTCCGGACCCGCAATATGCGTGATTTGCGCGGCAATGCGGGTATTGCGCACGTGCGTTATCCTACTGCCGGCAGTGCGGGCAGCGGTGCCGAAGCGCAGCCTTTTTACGTAAGCTCGCCTTTCGGCATTGTTTTGGCGCACAACGGCAACCTGACCAATACCGACGAGCTTTATGAAAATGTGTGTAACAGGCATCTGCGCCATATCAACACGCGTTCTGATTCGGAAGTGTTGCTCAATGTATTTGCCCACGAGCTGCGCCGCGAGATAACTGCTTCTAATGATGCTCAATTGAGCGTGGATAATATTTTTAATGCCGTTTCCCAACTTCATCGCTGTGTGCGGGGCGCCTATGGCGTGGTTGCACTGATTGCAGGCTATGGTTTGGTGGCGTTTCGTGATCCTAATGGCATCCGCCCTTTGGTTTTGGGCGCGCAAATTGATGAGCAAACAGGTAAAACGGCTTATGCGGTGGCTTCGGAATCGGTTGCGTTTAACTGCCTGGCTTTTGACTTGGAGCGTGATATTGCGCCGGGCGAAGCTGTGTTTATCACGTTTGACGGCCAGTTTTATTCGCGCCAGTGCGCTGAAAATACCAAACTTTCCCCTTGTTTGTTTGAATACGTTTATTTTGCCCGTCCGGATTCGGTGATTGACGGTGTGTCGGTTTATCAGTCGCGGGTCAAAATGGGTGTGGCTTTGGCGGAAAAAGTGAAGCAGCATTTGTCGGTAGATGATATTGATGTGGTAATGCCGATTCCTGATACCAGCCGCCCCAGTGCAATGGAGCTGGCGCATCATTTAGGCAAACCTTATCGTGAAGGTTTGATTAAAAACCGTTATATCGGCCGTACATTTATTATGCCCGGGCAGGCTACCCGCAAAAAATCCGTGCGTCAGAAGCTTAGCCCTATGGCTTCCGAGTTTGAAGGTAAAAATGTTTTATTGGTTGATGATTCCATTGTGCGCGGCACCACCAGCAGGGAGATTGTTGAGATGGTGCGCGATGCCGGAGCGCGTAAAGTTTATTTTGCTTCGGCAGCGCCTGAGGTGCGCTACCCTAATGTTTACGGAATCGACATGCCGACCCGCGAGGAGCTGATTGCCAATGGCCGATCCGCCGAAGAAATCGCGCGGGAAATCGGCGCGGATGCCTGTGTGTTTCAAGAATTGGGGGAATTGGAAAATTTGGTGCGTGAGTTAAACCCGGAAATAGAAGGTTTTGAAGACTCTTGCTTTAGCGGCTGCTATCCGACCGGCGATATCGACGAAGCTTATCTAAAACGCCTGTCTGAAGGTGAATCTACCGGCTCGGCGGCTTTTGTTCAACCGAGCTTGATTGACCACAACGTACGCGTAGACATCAGCTCGGATACGGATGAATAATGCTTAACCAAATATTTTAAATCTGTTTAACCGGCAATGCCTGTCTGAAAACGTTTTCAGACAGGCATTTTGTTGTTGAACGGGACCAGCCGTACATATGCCTTCTTCCGCGCATTTACACATCCGTACGCATATTTCATTAAGCGCCTTGAAATCGCCTGAAAATAAGCGCAAAATCGTTGCTCCGTTCAAACCACAAGAAGCAAGAATAAAGGAAATCAAGCATGAGTGAGCTTCACCCCCAAACTCTGGCAATACGGGGCGCTAAAGAGCAAACCGAATTTAACGAACACAACCAAGCCCTATTTCTTACCAGCAGTTTTATGTGGCAGGATGCTGCTACTGCCGAAGCTTTGTTTTCAGGCCGGCAAAGCGGTTATACATATAGCCGCACAGCCAACCCGACCGTAAGTGCGTTCAATAAGCGGATGGCTTGTCTTGAAGGGGGAGAACAAGCGGTTTCGATGGCTACGGGTATGGCTGCGATTCAGGCTGCTTTGTTAACCTTTCTCAATGTGGGCGACCATATGATTGCCAGCCGCAGCCTGTTCGGCACCACCATGGGTTTTATCATGAACCATGTTACGCGCTTCGGTATCGAGGTAACGCTGGTTTCGCCTACGGATGTAGCCGAATGGCAGGCGGCGCTGAAACCGAACACCAAAATCCTGTTTTTAGAAACGCCTTCCAACCCGTTGGGTGAAGTGGCTGATTTGGAAGCTTTGGCCAAAGTGGCGCATGACGCAGGCGCGCTTTTGGTGGTGGACAACAGTTTGTGTACGCCAGCTTTGCAGCAGCCGCTGCGCTTCGGCGTTGATTTGTCGGTGGAATCGGCCACCAAAGGCATCGACGGCCAGGGCAGGGTACAAGGCGGTGTGGTGGTTGGTAAGGCTGAATTAATGAAGCAGGTTCAGGTTTATATGAATGCCGCCGGCATTTCGATGTCGCCGTTTCATGCTTGGGTGTTGCTCAGCGGCTTGGAAACGCTGACCGTGAGGATGAACGAGCAGAGCCGCAATGCCGCGCAGATTGCCGATTGGCTTCGGGCGCAGCCGCAGGTGGAAAAAGTGTATTACGCCGGTTTTGCCGATCATCCGCAAGCCGAGCTGGTTAAGAAACAGCAGGCTTCTGGCGGGATAGTGATTGGCTTTGAGGTTAAAGACGCAGAAACTGCATGGAAAGTGATTGATTCTGCGAAAATCTTTTCCAGAACGGCAAACTTGGGTGATGTGCGCTCCACCATCTGCCATCCGTGGACAACCACACACGGCAAAATGGCACCCGAAGAAAAGCGTGAAGCCGGTATTGGCGAAGGCTTGGTGCGTTTGTCGGTGGGGTTGGAGCATCCTGATGATTTGATTAATGATTTGAAACAAGCATTGTCGTAATGTTGTTTTCAGACAGGCATTTCAAATATGCCTGTCTGAAAACATCCAAACACGCTTGATTAATCAATATATGCCTGTCTGAAAGCCTCAATCATGTCTGCTGCCAAAAAATACACCTTGCTCACCATCGCCGCTATTTTCCTGATAGCCTGCTGCCTGCGCACGCCTATTGTGTCGATGGGGCCGCTAGTGAAAATGATTCAGGCAGACATGGGCAGCGGCAGCACTCTGATGGGCATTATCGGCACCGTGCCTGTGTTGGTGTTTGCTTTTTGCTCGCCGTTTGCCGCTCCGCTGGCGCGGCGTTTCGGCTTTGAAGAAGTGTTGATCGGCGCGCTGTTGGCTTTGGTTGCGGGGATTTTATTGCGTACGGCGGGCATGTCGCCAATGCTGATGCTGGCGGGTACGTTGATTTTATCGGTGGGTATTGCGATGGGCAATGTGCTGGTTTCCGGCGTGATTAAACGCAGCCTGCCTTCGCATGTGGGGCGTTTTACCGCGCTTTATAGCGTGACTATGAGCCTTACGGCGGCTTTATCTGCTGCTGTTGCCGTGCCGGTGGCGCAGCGTGTGGGCTGGCAGATGTCTTTGAATATGTGGGTGTTGCCGGTAATGCTGGCTTTGGCGGTGTGGCTGGTTTTGCGTGTGAAACAAGGGCATCGGCCGGTGGCGGGCGTGGCGGAGCAGGAGCTGGTAGTGTCGGTGTGGCGCAATAAGCTTGCTTGGGCAATCAGCATTTTAATGGGCATGCAATCGCTGCTGTATTACACGTTTTCCGCTTGGCTGCCCACTATTCTCGCCGACCGGGGCGTGAGCGCGGATGAAGCCGGCTATTATGCAATGCTGATGCAGATGGCGGCCTTGCCGGCGATTTTCTGTGTTACCACGTTTTCCATGAAGATGCGCAATCAGCGCCTGCTGGTGCTTTCGGTAACATTTTTGAGCTTAATCGGCATGGCGGGGCTTTGGCTGCTGCCTTATGCAACGGCTTTATGGGTGTTCTGCCTCGGCGCGGGTGTGGCGGGCACGTTTACTTTGTGTTTGCTTTTATTTGTGCAGCGCACTGATTCGGCGGCGGAAGCGGCCATGCTTTCGGGTATGGCGCAAACAGTCGGCTATCTGCTGGCGGCAACCGGGCCGGTGGGTGCGGGCTGGTTGTTTGATAAAACACAATCGTGGAATATGGCGCTGGCTGTTATGACCATGTTGATGCTGGTAAAATGTGCCTGCGGCTGGTATTGCGCCCGTCCGGTTACGTTGCGTGAGGCAGCTGGAATCAAGAAAGGATAAAGATAATGACTGAAGCGGAATTCGCAACTTGGTCTTTGAGAATCGGCCTGACCGTGTTGGTGGGCTTTTTGGGTTTTATCGTGTGGGATTTGGGTAAAAAATCCAATGCGGGTAAATTCGGCATGTTTATGCTCTTTTTGGTATTGGGCTTGGGTGTGATCGGATTCTTGTTTAAAAACGTGTTGGTCGAGCTGATTTTGCTCAATAAATAAGCAAATGCCTGTCTGAAAAAAGCCCGATGGTGTTTTCAGACAGGCATTTGCTTAAAAAGGATTGGTTGCATGCTCCGATACATCATTCAGCGTTTGCTGCTGCTGGTTCCCACGCTTTTAGGGATTCTGGCGATTACTTTCGCCATTATCCAATTTGTGCCCGGCGGCCCGGTTGACCAAATGGTTGACCGGCTGACTGGTGCGGGCATGATTAGCGAAGCGGCGCAGGGCAGCGGCGTGGGTATTAACCGAAGCGGCAACCGCCTCAATGCGGAAGACATGGCAAAGCTCAATGCGCTTTACGGTTTCGACAAACCGCCTTTGCAGCGTTTTGGTGAAATGGTGGCGAAGTTTGCCCGCTTTGATTTGGGCGAAAGCTTTTTCCACCATCAAACCGTGTTGGAGCTGGTAAAAGAAAAACTGCCTGTTTCCATGAGCTTAGGGCTGTGGACTTTTTTTCTTACCTATCTGATATCCGTGCCCTTAGGCATTATGCGCGCGGTAAAAGACGGCACGCGCTTTGATGCTTTGAGCGGCATCGTGATTCTGGTGGGCTACACAGTGCCCGCTTTTGTGTTGGGCTTGGTGCTGCTGGTGCTGTTTGGTGGCGGCAGCTTTTTCGCCTGGTTTCCGCAAGGTGGCCTAACCGGTAGCAATTGGGACGAACTCAGCACGGCGGGCAAAATCAAAGATTACCTCTGGCATATCACGCTGCCGATAACCGCTTCGGTGGCAGGCAATCTGGCCGTGGTTACCGTGTTGACCAAAAACGTGTTTCTCGAAGAGATCCGCCGCCAATACGTTTACACCGCACGCGCCAAAGGCCTGTCTGAAAAACACATTCTCACCAAACATATCTTCCGCAATGCCATGATTCCGCTGGTAACCGGCTTTCCCGCCGCATTTATCGGCGCGTTTTTCACCGGCAGCCTGCTGATTGAAACCCTGTTTTCACTCGACGGCCTCGGCCTGCTTTCCTACGAATCCGTGATGAAGCGCGATTATCCGGTAGTAATGGGCACGCTCTACGTGTTTACCCTCATGGGGCTGCTGGCCAAGCTGCTTACCGACATTTCTTATTCATGGGTTGACCCGCGCATCCATTTCGGCGGCCGGAAATAGCTTTTCAGACAGGCATAGACCAAACGGAGACTTATGCGAAACATCTTAGCCGCAAAAGCGTGGCAATCATTTAAAAAACATAAGCGCGGCAGCATCAGCCTGATCATCCTGCTGATGCTTTTTGCCGCCGCCTTGCTCGCGCCTTTCTGGAGCAACGATAAACCCTTGTGGGTCAACTATGAAGGCCGCCACTACTTTCCTATTTTCAAAACCTATTACGACAAAGATTTCGGCGGCGACTTCGATACTCCCGCCGATTATCTCGACCCGCTTATCAAACACAATATCACCAGCAGCGGCAACCGCGCGGTTTATCCCGTGAACCCCTACGCCGCCAACACCTTAAACGATTTCGACACGCTGCCCGACCCCGCGCCGCCGTCTGCCAACCACCTGCTGGGCACCGACGACCGTGGCCGTGATGTGTTGGCAAGATTGGTTTACGGCTTCCGCGATTCACTGCTGTTTGCCTTGGTGTTAACCGCCGTTACCACCACCATCGGCGTGTTGGCCGGCGCCGTGCAAGGCTATTTCGGCGGTAAAACCGATTTGCTGATGCAGCGCTTTATGGAAATCTGGGGCGGCATGCCCGAGCTTTATCTGCTGATTATCCTTTCATCATTCTTCAACCCCGGCTTGTTGGTGCTGCTGTTTCTGCTTTCATTGTTCGGCTGGATGGGTTTATCCGACTATGTACGCGCAGAATTTCTTAAAAACCGGCAGGCTGATTATGTGCTGGCCGCCAAAAGCATGGGCGTGCCCGACCGCACCATCATGTGGCGCCACATCCTGCCCAACAGCCTAACCCCCGTGCTCGCTTTCCTGCCTTTCCGCATCTCCGGCGGTGTGCTCGCCCTCACCAGCCTCGACTTCCTCGGTTTGGGCGTGCCCGCTTCGCAAGCCAGCTTGGGTGAACTCTTGGCGCAAGGTAAAGACAACCTCGATGCTTGGTGGATAGGCCTGTCTGCATTCGGCACGCTGACCGTGATGTTGCTTTTGCTGGTAATGATAGGCGAAGGGCTGCGGCATGCGTTTGATGTGAGGGCGAGGGGATGACGAATATTCTGCAAATTGAAAATCTAAATGCCTCGTTCCCCGGCAAACAAGTGCTGTACGACATCAACCTCAACGTCAAACAAGGCAGCAAAACGGCGGTTGTGGGTGAAAGCGGCAGCGGCAAAACGGTGCTGGCGCAGGGGATTATGCGTTTGAATCCGGATGTGTCGCTGAGCGGCAGCCTGAAATTTAACGGCGAAAACCTGCTTGATTGCAGCGAGCGGCAGCTGCGGCGTTTGCGCGGGCGGGAAATAGGCATGGTGTTTCAGGAGCCGATGACGGCGCTGAACCCTGTGATGCGCGTGGGTGCGCAAATTGCCGAGGTGTTGACGCTGCATTTGGGTTTGGATAAGAAACAGGCGTGGGCGCGGGCGGTGGAACTGCTGGCGGAAACGGGCATTCACCATCCCGAAGAAAAAGCGTTTGCCTATCCGTTTCAGCTTTCCGGCGGGCAGCGGCAGCGGGCGATGATTGCGATGGCGGTGGCGGCGGAACCTAAGCTACTGATTGCCGACGAGCCGACCACGGCGCTGGATGTGGCGGTGCAGGCGCAGATTTTGGATTTGCTCGGGCGCTTGCAACAATCGAAAAATATGACGCTGCTTTATATCAGCCATGATTTGAACTTGGTGCGCCGCTTTGCCGATAATGTGGTGGTGATGCAGCACGGGCGCGTGGTGGAGCAGGGCAGCGTGGCGGAGGTGTTTGCGAGGCCGCAGCATGAATATACGCGCATGTTACTGAATGCCGTGCCCGAGCGCAGGGTGCAATGTCTGTCTGAAAAAGCGGAAACGGTGATGGAGGCCGGGCAGGTCAGCGTGTCGGTTAGCGAGCGGGCGGGTTGGTTTAAAAAGCGGGAAAAAGTGCTGCTGCAACCGGTGTCGTTCAGGCTGAAAAGCGGTGAAACGCTGGGTGTGATCGGTGAGAGCGGCAGTGGAAAAACCACGCTGGCGAAGGCTTTGGTGAAGCTGATGCCGGCAAAAGGCAGCCTGAAAATCCGGGGCGAAGCTTGGCGACCGGATTTGCGGCGCGAAACTCAGATGGTGTTTCAAGATCCGTTCGGGGCGTTTAACCCGCGTATGAATGTGTTGGAAATAGTGTCTGAAGCTTTGAATGTGTACGAGCCGGCGTTGGATGCGGCGCAAAAAAAGGCACGGGTGCTTGAGGTGTTGCAAACCGTGGGGTTGGGCGGCGATATTCTCGAGCGCTACCCGCACGAGTTTTCCGGCGGGCAGCGGCAGCGGCTGGCGATTGCACGCGCGATTATTGTGCGCCCTAAAATTTTGGTGCTCGACGAGCCGACCAGTGCGCTTGATGTGCAATGGCAACAGCAGATTTTGAAGCTTTTGGGCGATTTGCAACGGGAACACGGCTTGAGCCTGATCATCATTAGCCATGATTTGGTGGTGATTTATGCTTTGTCGCACCGCGTGATGGTGTTGAAAGACGGCGCGATAGTGGAAGAGGGCGATTGTGAGGCGGTGTTTGCAAATCCTGATAACGACTATACGAAAAAACTATTAGCGCATAATAAGGCTTGAAATTTAAGCCCGGCGGCCTTATCCTCACAGGCAGGTGAGTTTTAATTCAAGCTATGGCTGTGAAGTTTGATTTTTCATGGCTATCTATTCCAAAAGAAAAGGAAAAAATATGAGCAATTTAGTCGTACACGCTACCGATGCTTCTTTCGAGCAAGATGTTTTGAAATCAGATGTGCCTGTGTTGTTGGATTTCTGGGCGCCGTGGTGTGGCCCCTGCAGAATGATCGCGCCGATTTTGGACGAAGTGGCGGCTGAGTTTGAAGGTAAAGTGAAAGTGGTGAAAATCAATATTGACGATAACCAGCAAACGCCTGCGCAATTCGGTGTGCGCGGTATTCCGACGCTGATGGTGTTTAAAAACGGCCAAAGCGTTGCCACTAAAGTGGGCGCATTGGCTAAAGGCCAGTTGGTGGCATTTGTGAACGCTTCTATCGGCTAATATGAAATAGTTGTTGAAATGCCTGTCTGAAAGTTTCAGACAGGCATTTTTCTTGCCCGCCAGCCGGCAAGCAGAAAAACGGCCACCCCCGTCCACACCCATAAATAGCCGATGAAGCGGTTGAAATCGAAGCTTTCGCCAAACAAAGTCAGCCCGATTAAAAACTGCAAAGTCGGCGCGCCGTATTGCAAAATGCCGAGCAATGATAATGGGATGCGCTTGGCACTGGCGGCGAAAAACAGCAGCGGGATGGTGGTGATGGCGCCGGAGCCGATCAGGAGTGAGATTTGCAGGGTGTTGAGTTCGCCGAAAACCAATGTGCCTTGCGTATAGCACCAAGCCAGATAAGCCAGTGCGAAAGGCACGATAAGCAAAGTTTCCAAAGCCAAGCCGGGTAAGGCTTCCATCGGGGCGAGTTTGCGTATCAGGCCGTAGCCGCCGAAGCTGAAGGCAAGCAGCAGGGCTACCCACGGAATCTGCCCGGCAGGCAGCGCCAGCCAGAGGATGCCGATAAAGGCGAGCACTACGGCAGATTTTTGGGCGCGGTTTAATTGTTCTTTAAAAATCAGGCCGCCGAGCAACACGTTGAACAAGGGGTTGATGAAATAGCCGAGGCTGGCATCCAGCACATGATGGTTGACAATCGCCCACAGATAAACCAGCCAGTTGATGCCGATCAGAAAAGATGAAAGCATCAGCAGCCCCAAAACTCTGGGTTGCTTAAACGCGGCGCGCACGGCAGCAGTTTGCTTGAATATAAGCAACATGAGCAGGGCGAATATGGCCGACCAAACGATACGCTGCGCTAAAATCTGATCGGCGCCTATGGCCGATTGGTTGAGCGGATACCAGTAAATCGGGAACAGCCCCCAGATGGAATAGCAGCCCAGCGCATACCATAAGCCTTTGCGCTTTTCGCCGGATGCGTGGTGGTTTTCTGTTGTGTGCATGTGGGTGATGAGAATCGCGGGTTTAAAGGCAATGCCTGTCTGAAAAAGGCGGCGTGGTTTTCAGACAGGCATTGGATGGCTGCTTATGAATTTGTTGTGCAGCAGTGTGTTATTCAATTCCTATATCCAAACATAGGGTTTCGCCGCAATAAGCTTTGCCGGCTTCATCAAGATGTGCGGGTTTGTAGGCGGCGAACGTGTAGGTAATGTCGGCCTGAAAGGTGTCGGCATCGGCTTCGGACGTATCGCAGTTTAAGCCGGTAGGAATATCCAGCGCGATTTTGGTGCCGGGCATGGCGTTTAAACTACGGCAGGCTTCCGCTACCGCTTGGGGCAGCGCGCCGGTAAAACCGGTGCCGAAAATGCCGTCGATAATTAAGGTGTAAGGCTTTTTCAGACAGGCATTGAGTTCGGTAAACTCAATGCCCGGCAGGTTGAGCAGCTTTTGCCGGTTGGTTTCTGCCAGCGGCGATAATTCATTGCCTAACACAAACACAATATCGGCCTGCCAACCCGCTGCCTGTAAGATGCGGGCGATAACCAAGCCGTCTCCTCCGTTATTGCCTTTCCCACACACAATCAGCGCGCGACCGGCCTCGGGAAAACGTTTGAGCAGATCGCCTGCCGCCGCGCTGCCCGCGTTTTCCATAAGCTGGGCAAAACTGATGCCTTTATTTACGGCCATTTGCTCGTGTTGCCGCATTTCTTCTGCTGTGTAAACTTTCATGGCATGCTCCTTAACTGGGGTTGTTAGGAAAACAGTGGTTTACCGCCTAGCCGCAGCACATCAACTGATGCGTTCGATTTTCGCGCCCACTTTGCCGAGCTTGGTTTCGATATGCTCGTAACCGCGGTCGAGGTGGTATATGCGTTCGACTATGGTTTCGCCGTCGGCAACCAAGCCCGCCATCACCAAGCTGGCGGAAGCGCGCAGGTCGGTGGCCATCACGGTGGCGCCGGACAATCTTTCCACGCCTTTCACAATCGCGGTATTGCCTTCGGCGGTGATGTTCGCGCCCATACGGTTCAACTCGGGCACGTGCATGAAGCGGTTTTCAAAAATGGTTTCCACCACTTTGCCGGTGCCTTCGGCGATGGCATTCATCACCATAAACTGCGCCTGCATATCGGTGGGGAAACCGGGATGCGGCACGGTGCGGATATCGACGGCTTTGGGGCGTTGCTGCATGTCGATAGAAATCCAGTCGTCGCCCGCTTCGATAATCGCGCCGGCTTCCACCAGTTTATCCAACACCACTTCCATGGTTTTCGGTGCGGCGTTGCGCAACACCACTTTGCCGCCGGTCATGGCGACGGCACACAGGAACGTGCCGGCTTCGATACGGTCGGGCACAACGCTGTGTTCGCAGCCGTGCAATTCTTTCACGCCTTCGACAGTCATAATGGATGTGCCGATGCCGCTGATTTTCGCGCCCATTTTTACTAAGCATTCGGCCAAATCCACTACTTCCGGCTCGATAGCGCAGTTTTCCAAGATGGTGGTACCTTCGGCCAAAGTCGCGGCCATCAGCAGGTTTTCAGTGCCGCCCACGGTAACCACATCCATCACCACGCGCGCGCCTTTCAAGCGGCCTTTGGCCTTCACATATCCATGCTCGATGGTAATTTCCGCACCCATTGCTTCCAAACCTTTCAAATGTTGGTCAACGGGGCGCGAACCGATGGCGCAGCCGCCGGGCAAACTCACTTGGGCTTCGCCGAAGCGCGCCAGCGTGGGGCCGAGCACCAGAATCGAAGCGCGCATGGTTTTCACCAATTCATACGGGGCAACGGTGTTGTTGACCGTGCCGCCGTTGATTTCAAATTCGTGCACATTGTCGGTCAGCACGCGTGCGCCCATGCCTTGCAGCAGTTTTTGGGTGGTTTTCACGTCGCGCAGCATGGGTACGTTTTTCAAGCGTAAAGTGCCTGCGGTGAGCAGGCCGGCGCACATCAGCGGCAGGGCGGCGTTTTTTGCGCCGGATACGGTAATTTCGCCGTTTAACGGGCCGTTGGCGGAGATTTTGAGTTTATCCACAGTTTTGGTCTTTCGAGTATGGCTGGCAGCGCGTTTGGGCTGCTTCAGAATGAATGGTTACGGCTTATGACGCCGAATTTGGAATTATAAAAGATAAAGGCGGTTTTGGGATATGGGTTGGCAATGCCTGTCTGAATATTTTCAGACAGGCATTGGTTTAGGTTAACGGGCTTTGTTTAGAATATCCTGATAGGATTGCAGCCGCGCTTTCAAATCGTTGGCATCTACCCATTCGCCTTGCTCGCGCTTGGCGAACGAGCCGCTGCCCAAATCAGTGATGAGTGTTTCGAATGTGCCGTTTTCGTAAACGAGCATTTCCAGAAAAAAACGATGGTTGCTTTGTGACAGATAAATATGGTCGCTTTTTTCTTTAAACGGAATTTGATTGATTTGCAAGTGAATGATGAAAGCTTGCAGGTAGGTTCGTTTATCCATCATCGCCGGAAACCTTTTATCAGTTGCCTCTGGCTGCCCATTCTTCAGGCGTGGCGGCAGTTTGAATGGAAAGGGCGTGTAATTCGTTGGATGCGAGCTTCTCGGCCAGACCGTCTTTAATCATGCGGTGGCGTGCCAAGCGGGCTTTGCCTTGAAATTGGCTGGAAACGATGGTGGCAAAAAAATGATGGCCGTCGCCTTCCACTTCAATATGTTCACATGCGGCGATATCTGCAATCATTTGCTTCACTTGATCGGGGGTTAACATTGTGTTTCCTTTTATCTTGGATTTGTTTCACATTATAAAACAGACGGGCGGTTTTAGTCGGCCTTATTGTATAATCGGTCAGATATTGGTTTAAATATTACATTGGCTTAAATAATTCACAGACAACCATCATGATACGATTCGAACAAGTCTCTAAAATCTACCCGGGCGGGTTTGCCGCAATCAAGAATCTGAGCTTTCAGATTAATAAAGGCGAAATGATTTTTCTGGCAGGCCATTCCGGTGCGGGCAAGTCAACCGTGCTCAAGCTGATTGCCGGAATCACCAAGCCCACCGAAGGCAAGGTTTGGATGAATAATCAGAATATCAGCGATCTTTCCGATAACCAACTCGGTTTTCTGCGCCAACATATCGGCATTGTTTTTCAAGACCATAAAATCCTTTATGACCGCAATGTGCTGCAAAATGTGATTCTGCCGCTGCGTATTACCGGCTATGACGTGAAAGCGGCGGAAGAGCGGGCGATGATTGCGATTGAAAAAGTGGGGTTGGCGGGCAAGGAAAAGGCGGATCCGATTACCATGTCGGGCGGTGAGCAGCAAAGGCTGTGTATCGCCCGAGCTGTGGTTCACCAGCCCAGTTTGCTGATTGCCGATGAACCTTCGGCCAACTTAGACCGCGCTTATGCTCTGGATATTATGGAGTTGTTTAAAACATTTCATGAAGCGGGCACCACGGTTATTGTGGCGGCGCATGATGAAAGTTTGATGGCGGACTACGGCCACCGGATTCTGCGTTTGCACCAAGGGAGGTTCGCATAATGAATCTGAAACATTATTTTTCGCTGCATACCGAGTCGGCCAAGAGCGCAGCTGCGCAGTTTGTCCGCCAACCTTTTGGTATGTTTTTGATTCTTATCATGCTTTCGATTGCGATGACCTTGCCGTTGTCGCTTTATCTTGGTGTGCAGAGTGCGCAGGCGTTGATCGGTAAAATGAAAGAAGCGCCGCAAATTACGCTTTATATGGAGCTGAGTGCGGATTCGGGCGACAATGAAGAAGTGCGCAAACTTTTGTCGCAAGACAAGCGGATTGAGAAATATGAATTTGTCGGTAAGCAGCAGGGCTTGGATGAATTGCAAAAAAGCATGGGCGGGCAGGATTTGGTGTCGATGCTGGATGAAAACCCGCTGCCCGATGTGTTTATTGTAACGCCGCAAGGCCATCCTGCGCCGGAGCAGATGAAGGCATTGCAAAATGATTTGAACGAGTTTCCTATGGTGGAAAGTGCGCAGCTTGATGCGGAATGGATGCAAACGCTTTACCAAGTGAACGATTTTATCCGAAAAATATTTTATTTTCTTGCGGTTACTTTGAGCTTGGCTTTTGTGTTGGTGGCGCACAATACCATCCGTTTGCAGATTCTGAGCCGCAAAGAAGAGATTGAAATTACCAAACTTTTGGGTGCGCCTTCATCGTTTATCCGTCGGCCTTTTCTTTATCAGGCTGCATGGCAAAGCCTTTTGGCTGCCGGCGTGAGCTTGGTGTTATGCGCTTGGTTGATGGCTTCGAGCCGGCCTTTGGTCAACCAGATATTCAAACCTTACGGCGTGAATATTGAATGGCGTTTTTTCACTTTCTCGGAAATTTTGCTGGTGTTGTTGGTGGTTACCGCGCTGGGCATGGGCGGCGCGTGGCTGGCGACACAGCAGCATTTGCTGGGCTTTAAAGCTAAGAAGTCGTAAAAAACGATTGGTAATGAAGAATGCCTGTCTGAAAGTGTTTCAGACAGGCATTGTTTTGTGCCGGTATATTGGGAATATCAGGCTAAGCGTTTTGCTCTTGTGCCAGTTTTTGCGTGTAGGCAATCAGTTCTTGCTGCTTGGCTTTGGCACGGCCTGAATCGAGCGCTTCTTTGGCGGCTTCAAAACCTTCTGCCAGGGAGTCCGCCTTGCCGCCGGTGTAGATGGCTGCGGCGGAATTGAGCAATACGATGTCGCGTGCGGCGCCGGGTTGGCTGGCCAATACGGCGTTCATCATTTCGAGAGATTGTTGGCTGTTATCTACGCGGATTTCGTTGAGGTTTTCGCGCAGCGGAATGCCGAATTCCTCAGGTGAAATATCGTATTCGTTGATTTTGTTGTTTTTGAGTTCGGCAACCCGGGTGGTGCCGGTCAGGGTGATTTCGTCCAGCCCGTCTTTTCCGCAAATAACCATCACATGTTTGGAACCGAGTTGCTGCAAAACGCGGGAGAGGATGCCGCATAAGTCGATATGGAATACGCCGAGCAGCTGGTTTGGCGCGCCGGCAGGGTTGGTGAGCGGGCCTAAAATATTGAACATGGTTCGAATGCCGAGCGAGCGGCGCACGGGGGCGACATAGCGCATGGCGTTATGATGGTTTGGAGCAAACATAAAACCTATGCCGGTTTCGTCGATGCATCGCCCTACTTGCTCGGGTGAGAGGGCGAGCGATACGCCCATTTGCTCCATCACGTCGGCTGCGCCGCTGGAAGAGGATACCGAGCGGTTGCCGTGTTTGGCGATGCGCACGCCTGCTGCTGCGGCAACAAAGGTGGTGGTGCTGGAAATATTGAATGTTTTGGCGCCGTCTCCGCCGGTGCCGACGATATCCACCAGATTTGCGTGGTTGATTACGGGTACGGGCGTGGCAAACTCGCGCATCACGGCAGCAGCTGCGCTGATTTCAGATATGGTTTCCACTTTGACCCTTAAGCCGACCAGAATGGCGGCGATTTGTTCGGAAGGAACTTGGCCGCTCATAATCTGACGCATCAGGTCGGTCATTTCATCATAAAAAAGCTCATTATTATCGATAAGGCGGGCGATTGCTTGTTGAGGGGTGATCATAATTCTTCTTGAGATTGCAGATTGTATTATTCGGTTTTCAGACAGGCATTGAAGGTTTTGAATGCTTCTAAAAAGTTGTTCAGCATATCATGGCCGTGTTCGGTAAGCAGCCCTTCGGGGTGAAACTGCACGCCTTCGATGGGCAGGGTTTTATGGCGCACGCCCATGATTTCGCCGTCGTCCGTCCAAGCGGTGATTTCAAGGCAGTCGGGCAGGGTGGCGCGGTCGATAACCAGGCTGTGGTAGCGCGTGCAGGTTACGGGGTTGGGCAGGTTGCGGAACATGCCTTGACCGAGATGTTTTACAGGTGAAACTTTGCCGTGCATCAGGGTTTGCGCACGAACGATATTGCCGCCGAAAGCTTCTCCTATGGTTTGATGCCCGAGACAAATGCCCATGATGGGGAGTTTGCCGGCGAAATGCTGCATGGCGGCAACGGAGATGCCGGCTTCTTTGGGCGAACAAGGGCCGGGGCCGATAATGAGGTATTGGGGGGAAAGGCTTTCTATTTCTTCCATGCTAATATCGTCGTTGCGGCGCACGAGCACTTCCTGCCCCAGTTCGCCGAAATATTGCACGATGTTGTATGTGAAACTATCGTAATTATCAATCATTAAAAGCATTTTTTTCTTTCTATATGCCTGTCTGAAAAAAGCCCGTACTATTTTGTACGGAGCTTATTTTACGGAGTTGAGGTTTTCAGGCTTGTTGATGAATTTCCACAGCTCTTCATCGTTTTTAAAAATATTTTTTCGGATAACATAGGTCAGGTTGCGGGGTACGAGATTGTCGGCAGGACGGCGGACAACCCTCATGCCGCATTGGTGGGCGGCAATTTCCAGAATTTTAGCGGAAAAGCGTGGCTGATGCAGACGCGGAATAATAAAGGGGTGGCGCTGAATGTAGGCATTCAGGTCGCGGCTGCTGTCATCATAGGAATGGCCTTTTTTATCGATAAATACGATTATGAAAGGCATCTTTCTCAGGTAATCCATAGGGGTGTACGGTATATTTGATTACTTGTTTTTACACTATACCGTGAATTGTGCCGCCTGAAAAGCTTTCTTCCTTTAAGGGGAACGAAAGCCGGTTAAAAGGAGGTGGGCGCCAGTGTGGCACTTAGCGGAAGATGGTCGGAAAGGTTTTGCCAGGGGTTACCGTTGTGTAGTTTGGCGTCGAGAATATCCAAATTGCGCGTATAGATTCGGTCGAGGCTTAAAAACGGCATACGGGCGGGAAAGGTTTTGGGCCGGGAGCCGAAATAGTCGATAAACACTTCTTTCAAGCCCAGCGCGCTGCCTATGTTCATGCAGGATTTGTGGCGCCAATCGTTGAAGTCGCCGGCAAGAATAAGCGGGCTTTGCGGTGCAACGTAGGTGGTAACGTATTCGAAGATGGCGGTGTATTGCTTAACGCGGTCAACTTCCAGCAGATTGAGGTGGGCGCACAGGCATACGATGGGGAAAGGCCAGCCTTCGGGATGGATTTCGCAATGCAAAACGCCGCGCCGCTCAAGCTTGTTGACGGTGATGTTCAGATTGTGTTGTGTGTGGATGGGCAGGTGGCTCAAAATGGCATTGCCGTGGTGTTTTTCCTTATATATGGCGTTTTTGCCGTAGCTTGAGTAATAATCCAGACGGTCGCTCAAAATGTCGTAATGGGGAGCTTTGGGGAAAGCGGGCAGCTTGAGCTGGCGGCGCAGGTTTTCGCCTTGTACTTCTTGTAAAAATAAAATATCGGAACGCAGACTTTGGATGGCTTCTGCCATACTGTCGACTTGCACAAAGCGGTTGAGCGGCGACATGCCTTTGTGCATATTATAGGTGGTAATAATAATGGGATTGACAGACATGGTTGTGGTGTTTTCCGTATTATTTGTTGAAGCTATATATTTAATATATGCCTGTCTGAAAGGATATTCAATCTTTGCAGACAGGCATTTTCAATGTTTAGCCAAATTTAAAATGGCAAGACGGTTGGATGGGGAAAATACCAATTCTGCGGCTTCTTCTGCCGGCAGCCATCGGTAGGAAACGTGTTCTGCCAGAGTAATCTTGCTTGATTTGGCGATGACGGCTGAAAATATGTGTTCGGTATTGTGTGTGACGCCCTCCGGATAGCGCCAGCGCCAGTGCGGGTAGATTTCATATACCGTACTTTCTTGCCAATCATTTAAATCTTCGGCATTCAGCCTGATACCGGTTTCTTCCCAGACTTCGCGGAGGGCGGTTTCAGACAGGCTTTCGCCGGTTTCGATACTGCCGGTTACAGACTGCCAGAACCCTGCATTGTCGGCGCGCTCCAGTAATAAAACCTGCCCCGTACCGTCGTGAAGTACGACCAGCACGGAGATGGGTTGTTTTAAGGGTTTGGCTTGATTCATTCGTCGCTGCCCGGGTCGACGGATTCGGTATCGCCGCGGGCTTTAAGGCCTGCCCGCAAGATAGCCATATCGCTGGGTTCGGCAGCTTCGTTAAGGATGCGCACTTCGCGTTGTGGGAACGGGAATTCGATGTTCTCTTCATTAAAACGCTTCCAAATATCCAGCAATATAGCGGAAAACAGGCCGAGGAAGCCGTTTTCAGGGTCTTTTACCCAAAAAGTTACGCTCAAATCAATGCCGTTATCGCCGAAGCCGATTAAAAAGGCATTCGGTTCCGGTGAGGTTTCAACGCGCTCTTGTGCCGCTGCGGCCGCCTTCATGATTTCCATTGCACGCACAATATCGGAACTGTAAGAAACCTGAACGCTCAGGCTCTGAGAAAGAGATTTGCCGGTATACGATTCGTTGATCACCATTGAGGTGATAAATGTTTCATTCGGCACTAATGCTTCCGAGCCGGTGGTGCTGCGTAATACCACAAAGCGCGAGGTAATTTTGGTAACGTAGCCGGTAAAGTTATTTACGGTAAGTCTGTCGCCGGGGCGGATGGAGCGGTCGCCGAGAATAATGAAGCCGGAAATATAGTTGCTGGCAATTTTTTGCAATGCAAAACCGATACCCACACCCAATGCACCACCAAACACTGACAATACGGTTAAGTTGATACCGACCAACGGCAGGGCGATTAACACGGATAATATAACCAAAACGGTTTTGATTATATTGGACAGCATGATTCTCAAGTTGATATCGAGCTGGGTGCTGCCCATTAATTTGGCTTGAATCGTTTTAGACAGCCACAGAGCCAGCATCATAACCACACCTACCCAAATAAAGCCGGTGAGTATGGTGTACAGACTTAATGAACCTGAACCGATAGAAAAGGTTAGGCCTTTCATCCAGTTGATGATGATGCTATCTATGCCGGAAACCCAAAGCAGAAAGTATCCCCACAGAGTGCTGGCTACCGTATTTTCCAACCAGCTGCTGAATTTGTTAGCCGGCATGGCGGCATGAACGATAGCCAATGCGGCGCGGATTAGAATCATCCATTGTGCGGCTAATAAAAGCAGCCGTAACCAAAGCGGCTGTAGGCCGAGGGCGTTCCATACGATCAATGCGACAAAGGTAAGCACCAATATTAATATCGGCCAAAGAATCCTCTGCCCGAGATGGCGGAGAAAGGCAAAGCGGGCTGAATAATCAATTGGCTTTTTGCGTATCCAAATAGAAGACAGCCAATAAGCCAATATCATAATGGCTGCGGCCACGGTGATGTCGACCCAGCCGGAAAAGTGGCGGAAGCTGGTTTGTAAGAATTGGGAAGCAAATTCGTCTCGTGCGAAGAGGGAAAGAATAAAGCTTTTGAATCCTTCGCCGGTATTTTTAAGCAGAGCTGCACCGGTTTGGTCGGCAATTTGCGGAATAAGATGTGTGAAGTCCGAAAATAAGGCAAACATACTTTATAGATTTAATTAGGATAAATGGTGTTGCATTATAAAGAACTTAGGCCGACTTGGAAAACGGCAGATAGGATGTCTGTCTGAAAAATGTTTCAGTGTTCGGTTAAATTTGCCCAGTCATGTTTATGCAGGCAGGCGAATACTTGAGAGGGAGAAAAAGTGATGATGCCGATTATCCAGAAAGTATAACGAAAGGCATTATGCAGGTTGCCCCCGCTGATTTCGGGAATGCGGTATTGAGAATAGTGGCATCAAGCATTTGCATAAATATCGACAGCGCCAGCAGCAGGGGCAGATATTTGTGCGGTTTGACTGGAAGCATAGCGATATAGAGCAGAAAAAATAATAATGTAATGATGAATGGGATTATGCCTTGAGGCAAGGGAGTGCTTTAACTTCGTTGTATGAAAGCAATATAGTCGTGATTATGGAAATGCCTGTCTGAAAAAGTAGTTTTCAGACAGGCATCTGAAAAATGAAAAAAACCTTTCCAGCAGATTCCGAGAGTGGTTGATGCCTGTCTGAAAGCTTAACGCGATAGAAACTGTTACCGGCAGAAACTCAGTATGGCATCCACGTTTTTTTCGGTTTGCTCTGATAGGGTTTGTAGCGGAATATTGCGTAGTTCGGCCACAATTTCCGCAATGCGGCACACATTGGCGGGAACATTGGTTTCGTCTCTCAGCATAAAAGGGCTGTCGGTTTCCAAAACGATGCTTTCCAAAGGCAGCTCTGAAGCGGCTTTGCGGGCTTTTTTTGCTGTTGGATTCAGTAATAAACAGCCGATGCCTATTTTGAAACCAAGCTTGATGAATTCGTTTGCCTCCTCAAGGCTGCCTGAAAAAGCGTGGGCGAAACCGCCTTTTGAGAAGCCGGTTTCTTTAATTGTGCGTATAAGGTCATTACCCGCGTGTACATTGTGCAGAATAACGGGGCGGCTGTGGTGCGTGGCAAGCTTGAGCTGTTGTCTGAGCACATTTTTTTGTTGATTGATAGATTCAGGCGCTTGTTTTTTATTGGCATAATCCAGGCCGATTTCACCAATTAGGGCGTGAGGATGCAATTGCAAAAGTTTATCGAGTTTGCCTAAAGAAGCTTGATCGGCTTCTTCTGCAAACCAGGGATGAATGCCGAAAGCGCAATGAACAGAATGCATTTGTAATTGCGCCACTCTGTTCCAATCATTAACGGATGCGGAAGGAACAATGAAACGCCAAACACCAACATTTCCTGCTTGCTGCAGAACCGGTTGTAGCTGACCGTATAGTCGAGCATCTGCAAGATGTGTGTGGGTGTCGGTGAATTTCATAATATAAAGTATTGGGATTATTAAATAAGGCGGCTATAAGAGCCGCCTTTAAAGTGTATGAAAAACTGAATCAGTTGGCAAACGGGTGTTGCAACAAGATGGTTTCGTCGCGATCAGGGCCGGTAGAGATAATAGCAATCGGTGCGCCGCATACTTCTTCGATGCGTTTCAAGTATTTTTTCGCATTTTCAGGTAGCTTATCATATTCTTTTACGCCGAAAGTCGTCTCACTCCAGCCGGGTAAAGTTTCATAAATCGGTTCGCAACCTGCAACTGAATCTGCACCAAAAGGCAGAATATCGGTTGTGCTGCCATCAGGCAAAGTGTAGCCCACACAGAGCTTAATTTCTTTAATGCCATCCATAACATCCAGCTTGGTAATACACATGCCGGTAATGCCGTTGATTTGGATAGAACGTTTCAGGGCTGCGGCATCAAACCAGCCGCAACGGCGCGCCCGACCGGTTACTGAACCAAACTCATGACCGCGCTCCGCCAAGCCTTTACCTACCTCATCAAACAACTCGGTAGGAAACGGGCCGGAACCTACACGGGTGGTGTAAGCTTTAACAATGCCTAAAACATAATCCAACATGTGTGGCGGAACACCCGCACCGGGTGCAGCTGCGCCTGCAGAGCAGTTGGATGAAGTTACAAAAGGATAGGTTCCGTAATCAATGTCTAAGAGCGTACCTTGTGCACCTTCAAACAGCAGGCATTCACCTTTTTGCCCTTTTTCATGCAGAGTACGCGATACATCGGAAATCATCGGTAGAATGCGGTCTTTGAAACCTCTGATGGTTTCCATGATTTTTTCATAGTTTACCGGTTCCGCATTGTGTAGATGTTTCAGTTGAACATTGTAAAGCTCAACGTTGGTTTTGATTTTTTCGGCAACTTTCTCAATGTCGAATAAGTCGCCGGCACGAATTGCACGGCGGGCTACCTTGTCTTCATATGCAGGCCCTATGCCACGTCCGGTTGTGCCGATTTTCCCCGCACCGCGTGAGGCTTCGCGCGCTTGATCCAATGCGATGTGATAAGGCAGAATCAATGGGCAGGTTGGTGCGATTTTTAAGCGGCCTTCTACGTTTTTTACACCTGCTGCATTCAATTCGTCAATTTCGGCCAAAAGTGCTTCCGGGCTGACTACGACGCCGGAACCGATAAAGCAATCAAGATTTTCATGCAGAATGCCGCTTGGAATCAGGCGTAAGATTGTTTTTTTGCCGCCTACAACCAAAGTGTGGCCTGCGTTATGGCCGCCTTGGAAGCGCACTACGCCGGTGGCTTGTTCTGCCAACCAGTCTACTATCTTACCTTTGCCTTCATCGCCCCATTGGGAACCGATCACTACTACATTTTTAGCCATGTTAAATAACCTGTGTGAATAATGTGAATAAATTGTTGGAATTACTGAACTTCCCAGTTGCTGTTTTTCAACACTAATCGACGGGAAGCAATGCTATCGTTAGATTCAACGCCATAATCAATGATAACGCGCTCGCCGTTTGCGCGTAGATGATTAACCGCATCGCGTGCTGCTTCTAGGTCTTGATAAGCAACACTGATAGGAAGGTTGCGTTGTTCGGTAAAGCTGCCGGTAAACCGACGTAAGTCGAAGCTGAAACCGGTAGCCGGCCGGTTACGGCCAAAATGCTTGCCTAATCCGTCATATCGGCCGCCGCGCGCGATTGCGTCGTGGCTGTGTTGGCCATAGGCGGCGTAGAGTAGGCCGGTGTGATAATTATCGACGCGCAATTCGGAGAGGTCTATATGCATCGGTTGATCGGAAAATGCGTTGCACACCGTTTCAAGCTGGTCTAATGCGTTGTTGACATTGAATAAATCGGGCAAACGTTGGCGAGCCTCTTCGATTATTTCGCGCCCCCCGTATAAAGATGGGAGTAGGGTAAACGCTTTGGCCCACATGCCGTCAAGTTTCCATTCACCAACTAATTTTTTAATGATATCGGTGTCTTTATTCTGCATTAAAGCCAATAGTTGTTGAGATTGACTTTCGTTCAGTTCGGCAGCGCTGGCAAGCGAACGGAAAACGCCGATATGGCCGAGGGACAGTAATACATTGTTAATATTGCCTATTTGCAGACTCTTGAGCATTAATTCGATGATTTCGATGTCTGCTTCTACCCCTTCGTAACCATACAGCTCTGCGCCTGTCTGAAAAGGCTCGCGCGTTGTCAGAAAGCCTTCGGGTTTTGCATGTAGTACGGAACCGGAATAACATAAACGGTTGATTCCGTTGTTGGCCGATAAAAGATGGGCATCGATACGGGCGACTTGGGGTGTGATGTCGGCACGAATACCTAATTGGCGGCCACTTATCTGATCCACTACGCGTATGGTTTTGAGTGAGAGGCCGGTATCAATATGGGTAAGCAGCGAAGCGCTGTATTCCATAAGGGGCGGGTGCACAAGTTCGTATCCGTAAGAACGGAAGAGGGCCAATAATCTTTCTTTCGCGCTTTCAAGATGCCGTGCGCGATCAGGCAGAATGTCGGCAATATGTTCGGGAAGTTGCCAAGACTGCATACTAAGAATTTCTTTCTCGAAACACAATAAAAAAAGCGGCATCAACCGCTTGTGCCCAATGAAGTTATGAAAACCAAACTTTAACACAAAAAAGATTATTTTTGCAGCCACGATTCGAGTTATGGCTAATCTGCCCCTTATTTTCCTTATAAAAATGGTTACAAATAAATTATGCCTGTCTGAAATAGTTTCAGACAGGCATTGTGTTTCTTCATACTTATATCAAATTATTTGATAGGGGTTGGGTATGTGCCCGGAACCAGAATCTGCTGGTCTACATCGTGGATGTCGCGATGACCGGTGAATGCCATGGAAACATCCATCTCTTTATATAGGATTTCTAAGGCGCGGGTAACACCATCTTCACCATAAGCGCCCAAACCGTAGAGGAAGGCACGGCCAATCATGGTGCCGCGGGCGCCCAATGCCCATGCTTTTAGAATATCTTGACCGCTGCGGATGCCGCTATCCAACCAAACCTCAATGTCGCTGCCCACTGCGCTGACAATATCCGGTAAAGCTTTAATACTTGAGATGGTGTCATCAAGCTGGCGGCCACCGTGGTTGGAAACAACAAGGGCATCTGCACCACTCTTAACAGCAAGTTCAGCATCTTCAGGCATCATAATGCCTTTGATAATCAATTTACCGCCCCACAAATCTTTGATGCGTGCTACATCATCCCAGCTCAAACGCGGGTCGAACTGCTCGGAAGTCCAAGATGATAAAGATGATAAATCGCCTACGTTTTTGGCATGACCTACGATGTTGCGGAATGTGCGACGCTCAGTGTTGAGCATTTTCATGCACCATTCGGGTTTGGTGGCGAGGTTAATCAGGTTGGCCAATGTTGGTTTGGGAGGTGCGGAAAGACCGTTTTTAATGTCTTTGTGGCGTTGGCCTAAAACCTGCAGGTCGGCAGTTAAGATAAGCGCGGAACATTTTGCTGCTTGAGCGCGCTTAATCAGATTTTCCATAAACTCACGATCACGCATCACGTAAAGCTGAAACCAGAAAGGTGCACTGGTGTTTTCTGCCACATCTTCAATCGAACAGATGGACATGGTAGATAATGAAAATGGAATGCCAAATTTTTCTGCTGCGCGCGCTGCCAGAATCTCACCGTCGGCATGCTGCATACCGGTGAAACCGGTAGGGGCGATGGCAACCGGCATTTTTACGTCCTGGCCGATCATCTTGGTGGCCAAACTGCGGCCTTCCATGTTTACTAAAACACGTTGATTGAATTTAATGTCTTTAAAGTCAGTTGTATTCTCACGATAAGTTGCCTCAGTCCATGAACCAGAATCAGCGTAATCGTAAAACATTTTCGGCACTTTACGTTGAGCTACCCTGCGCAAGTCTTCAATGCAGGTCATTTTGCTTAAATCTCGTTTCATTTTTATTACCTATAAGGGTTGTAAGTGGGTATTTACAAATAGCGCTGTTTAACAGGGTTTGTTTGCTATTAATGCTTATACTCAGGTATTTGTGCAAATAAAATTCGTCCCATTCTATACTAAGAAAAAAAATATTCCAATTTTTTTTGCCTGAATGGTGTGGGTAGGTATTTAAATTAATTAAACGTGCTTCAAGAAGCCATAATAATGGGTAGCGGGTAGTAGTCTGAAAATTATAAGTGGCTTTAAGAGCATCTGATCTCAATACTTGACTAAAACACTCGGATATTGGACAATCTCTTTTCCCTGAAAATTTTAGAGTCGGACTAAATCTTAAACGAAATGCTTTAAATTTCGTTTAATACATATAATACATAATATAGAGTAAAGAATTTATGCGACTGACTACGAAAGGCAGGTTTGCCGTAACTGCCATGTTGGATTTGGCTATGCATGCTAATCATGGGGCAGTAAAGCTTAATGCTATCAGCGAAAGGCAGAATATATCTTTATCGTATCTCGAACAGCTATTTAGCAAATTAAGGCGGGCGCACTTAGTAGAAAGCGTGAGAGGGCCGGGAGGAGGATATATATTGTCTGCAGGTGCGGATAAAATTAATATTGCTCAGATTATTTCAGCCGCCGAAGATAGCTTGGATGCTACACAATGCAATGGCAAAGCAAATTGTCATAAAGGCGCACCTTGTCTTACCCATTATTTATGGGAAACATTAAATCAAAAAATTGATGAATATTTATGCAATGTAACATTGCAGAATGTTTTGGAGCAATATACTGCTGAAAATAATCGGAATATACAAGCAATCAGTTTTCAGCAGATACGTTAACCTGAATCAACTAAATTTTTCTGAAGAAAAATCAAATATATAAAATTGATCATTAGGAAAGAACAAATACCATGACCATTAAAACACCAGTTTATCTCGATTATGCAGCCACTACTCCTGTTGACCCCCGCGTGGCCGAAAAGATGATTCCCTATCTAACCGATATATACGGAAATCCTGCTTCAAATAGTCACAGTTTCGGATGGGTTGCAGAGGAAGCTGTTGAAAATGCACGAGTGGAAATTGCGAAACTTATTAATGCAGATGCTAAGGAAATTGTTTTCACCAGCGGTGCCACTGAGTCTAATAATCTCGCGATTAAGGGTGCGGCCAATTTTTATAAAACCAAAGGCAAACATCTGATTACGGTAAAAACCGAGCATAAAGCCGTTTTAGATACTATGCGTGAGCTTGAGCGTCAAGGTTTTGAAGTGACTTATCTGGGCGTTAAAGAAAATGGCTTGCTTGATTTGGAAGAGCTGAAAGCAGCTATCCGCCCGGATACCATTTTGATTTCGGTTATGTGGGTAAATAATGAAATTGGCGTAATTCAAGATATTCCGGCTATTGGTGAAATCTGCCGCGAGAATAAGATTATTTTTCATGTTGATGCAGCGCAGGCCGCAGGTAAAACCCCCGTTGATGTGGAAGCGGCTAAAGTTGATTTATTAAGCCTTTCCGCACATAAAATTTATGGGCCTAAAGGTATTGGCGCGCTTTATGTGCGCCGAAAACCCCGAGTACGACTTGAAGCGCAAATTCATGGTGGCGGGCATGAGAGAGGTTTCCGTTCCGGTACTTTACCGACGCATCAGATTGTCGGTATGGGGGAAGCTTTCCGTCTGGCACGAGAAGAGCTGGAACAGGATTATGCTCATGCTTTGAAATTACGCGACATTTTCTTAAAAGGCATTGAAGGTATCGATGAAGTCTACATCAATGGCGATTTAGAACATAGAGTACCAACAAATTTGAATGTAAGCTTTAATTTCGTTGAAGGCGAGAGCCTTATTATGGCCGTGAAAGAGTTGGCTGTATCCAGCGGTTCGGCTTGTACTTCGGCCAGTTTGGAACCATCTTATGTATTACGTGCATTAGGTCGCAATGATGAATTGGCTCATAGTTCGTTGCGTATAACTTTTGGTCGTATGACCAAGGAAGAAGAAGTTGCCTTTGCAGCAGAACTGATTAAATCGAAAATTGATAAATTAAGAGAGTTGTCTCCCTTGTGGGAAATGTTTAAAGAAGGTATTGACTTAAGCACGGTGGAATGGGCCGAACACTAAACCTTGTAATAGTTTATAATAAAAAAATTGCAACATGGAGAAGCGGAAAGATGGGTTATGGTCGATTTAGCCAAATGTCATTGCTATGCAGCAAGTTTTCCTGATGGAAGCCCTTGCATTATTAGAGTCCGTACCGATTTAGCTGATAAGGCGCCGTTAGCAGGTAAGCCTATATTATGCAACATTGCCTTAGGGTATAAAGGTGAAGCAAACGGATTGCCGACAGAGCGAGAAGTGGAGCGTTTGCAAGCTTTTATAGAAGGTATTATAGAACATGCCGAAGCGAAAAAAAGCGGTATTTGGGTAGGTTCAATTACTTCACACAGGCAGCGTATCGTCTTTTTCTATTCAGATGATGCGGATTTGTTCCACAAAACCAATGCTGCATATTTAAACAGCCTGTCTGAAATTCCGTTCGTTTTGGGCGGAAATGCAGAAGATGATCCTGATTGGCAGCTTTACCGAAATACCTTGCTACCTAGTAGGGAGGTTCGGGCTTATGAGCGTAATGCCCCCATGATTGAAGCTTTGCAAAATTATGGGGATAACCTTTCCCAATTGAGGCCAATTCATCACTATGCTTATTTCGATAGTTTGGCAGATGCAGAAGCATTTGCGTGTGCGGCAGGGAGTTTGGGTAAATATTTAAATGACATTAATCGTTCAATAGATAACACAGAAGTGTACAGAGTAACGCTGACCCATGTTGATTACATTGATGCAGAGAGAATGGCGAAGATAGCGGCTAATCTGGAAGCACTCGCTGAACAATACAACGGAGAATATGATGATTGGGAAGCTTTATTGGCGAAATAAGGTAAACCCACCATCTCAATAAACATACTATATATCATGAAGGAAAAAAGCCATGGCATACAGCAATAAAGTAATTGATCATTATGAGAATCCGCGCAATGTCGGTTCGTTTGATAAAAATGATGAATCAGTCGGTACGGGTATGGTCGGAGCCCCTGCTTGTGGTGACGTGATGAAATTACAAATTAAGGTAAATGATGAAGGTGTAATTGAAGATGCTAAATTCAAAACGTATGGCTGCGGTTCGGCTATTGCATCTTCGTCTTTGATTACAGAATGGGTAAAGGGCAAAAGTTTGGACGAAGCTTTGGCTATTAAGAATAGTGAAATTGCCGAAGAATTAGAGTTGCCTCCGGTAAAGGTGCATTGTTCTATTTTGGCGGAAGATGCTATTAAAGCGGCCATCTCTGATTATAAAAAGAAAAAAGGCGTTTAAGTTTTTCAGACAGGCATTGTTTAATCTGTAACGTATCAAGCCCGTGTTTGATGAGGTGTGTGATGGCTTTTACTGAAACACAAATCCAATCTTTATTGGCGCAGAAAGGTATGGCTCCAACAGTGTTGAAGCGCTTGCAGCAAATGGGCTTGGATGACGTTACGCAGCTGGCGGCTGCCAATGTGGAAGATATTTTGCAACAAGGTGCTGTGTTAACCGGTTCTGCTTGTTGGAAAAATAGCCCTCAAGCTAAAAGTGCTGTTCGAGCAGCGGTAGAATGGGCAAAGCAACAATCCAAAACTGGTGGATAAGCATAAACACAATGCAGGCTTTCTAAGCAACTAAATTAATTCTTATAGTTTTCTTGCTTTGCAAGCAGCTCTGAAATGCCGGATTGATTAAATGAGGATCAAATTATGATTACCCTTACTGAAAAAGCGGCCAACCATATCCGAAATTTTCTTACTAAGCGCGGAAAAGGCGAGGGTATCCGCTTAGGAGTAAAAACCAGTGGTTGTTCTGGTATGGCTTATACTTTAGAGTTTGTTGACGAGATTCAACCAGAAGATTTGATATTCGAGGGATTCGGTGTAAAAGTGTTTGTAGACCCGAAAAGCCATGTGTACCTTGATGGTACCGAGTTGGATTACGCGAAGGAAGGCTTACAGGAAGGTTTTAAATTTAAGAATCCGAATGTTAAAGATGAATGTGGTTGCGGTGAAAGCTTTCACGTTTAAATAAGCCGGTTTATTTTTTACGAATGCCTGTCTGAAAATTAAAAGGTATGTTGCCTAAGTTTTCAGACAGGCATTACCTTATTTTCTTAATAGATATACTAAATAAGACGGATTGGGTTGGCGAAAATTTTGCTTTTCAGCTACAATGCCGCCAGATTTTATGACGAAAAAACCAAATCATTATTTTGTCGGAACTTCAAAAGGATAAAATTTGGTTTTGTCGCTACTAGAGATAATTTCCGACTAAATCAAAACTTGGACTTTATCAACAAAAAACAGCAGATTTAAGGAATCTATAAAAATATTTGTTACCCTAAAATAGGAAACGAAAATGACCCAAGAAACCGCTTTGGGCGCAGCATTGAAAACAGCTGTGCAAACCATGAGCAAGAAGAAACAAACCGATATGATTGCCGATCATATCTACGGTAAATATGATGTTTTTAAACGGTTTAAACCGTTAGCTGTTGGTATTGATCAGGATTTGATTACTGCTATGCCACAATACGACCCGGCTTTAATCGCACGGGTTTTGGCCAATCATTGCCGCCGTCCCCGTTATCTGAAAGCTTTGGCTAAAGGTGGTAAACGTTTTGATTTGAATAACCGCTTTAAAGGTGAAGTTACGCCGGAAGAGCAGCAAATTGCTGCGCAAAACCCTGCCGTGAAAGAATCTCTTGAACGTTTGGCAGCAAAAAAAGCCGAAGCAGCGGAAAAAGCAGCAGTTAAAGAAACAGAATTGCAAGAGCAAGATGTGGCTACGCAAAGCGATACGTCAGAAGCCTCAGAATAAATCAAGTATTATTCGGATGACTGATGATTGCTCCCTGCAATGTCTCTGTTTTATTAACAAATAAGATGTTTACTCAATTCGGGCGTTTGTGCGTAAAAAACTAAAATACGTTACAATGCCCTTTTTTATATTCTAATTATTACTATGTTTTATACCATAGAAAAATACAGTGGCCTGGCCAAGGTCATTATCGGATTGATTGCTTTAACATTTGTCGGTTTTGGTGTGAATAGTGTGGCTTTTGGTGAGTCTGATTACATCACGAAAGTCGGCGACCAGAAAATCAGCCAGGAGCAAATTGATCAGGCTTTGAGAAATCTACAAAATAGTGGAAACGCGGGTGTGCTTCCCGCTAGTATTTATCAAAGTTTGTTGCAACACGCTTACCTGATAGAAGGTGCACGTTTGATGGGTATAGGTGTTTCTATGGAAACGCTTAAAAAGAATATTGCTCATACACCGATATTTCAGGAAAACGGTCAATTCAGCCAGGCTAAGTTTAATGAGTATCTTCAACAAATCGGCATTTCAGAAGATCAATTGGTTGAGCAGGAACGTGATGCTTTGGCTTTAGAGACTTTGGAAAATCTGTCGAGAGATGGTGCCATTGTCAGCGATGCACAAGCCAAGCAGATTGTCAGCATCTTAAATGCTGCGCGTGTTGTGCGGATGACTACAGTTAATCCGGAAGCTTTTTTGGCAAAAGTAAGCTTGGATGACGCGACACTGAAAAGTTACTACGAAGCTAATAAAAAAAATTATATATTGCCGCAGGCTGTGAAGTTTCAATATATCGCATTGGCGCCGGAAGATTTGATCGGCAAACAAACGGTTAGTGAAGCAGAACTAAAAGAAGCATATGAAAAGTCTGCCAATGAAGGAAAACCACGTCGCTCTGTACAGCATATCCTGATTCCTTTGGGTAATTCAGACGAAGAAAAAGAAGCCAACAAAAAATTGGCTGAGAAAGTTGCTGCAGAAGCGAAAGCCAAACCTGAATCGTTTGGGGAGTTGGCCAAACAATACTCTTCAGATGCTGCAACCGTTGGAGGCGGAGGGAACTTGGGTTTTATTCAGCAAGGCGGTCAGTTGCCTAAAGCTTTTGAAGACGCAGTATTTGCGATGGAGCAGGGCAAAGTGAGCGGGCCGGTTCAAGTTGACTATGGCTATCATATTATCAAGCTGAATGAAATCCGCGATAAACCGAATTTTGAACAAGATCGTGCTTTATTGGAGGAAGAAATCAAGCTGAAAAAAGCTCAGCAAGCGATGCTTAAAGCGCGTGAGGAGTTGGAAACCGCCGCATTCGACCATCCTACAGATTTGGCTAAAGTTGCCGAAAAAATGGGGGTTAAACTCAATACGATTGACCAATGGGTAACCAAAGCTGAAGCGGAACGTGAAACAGAAAAGATGGGTTCTCCTGAAATGGCCAAAACGCTATTTAGTGAAGAGTCTTTGAAAAGTAAGCATAATTCCGAGCCAATCACTGTGGGCAACGGTGTGATTACCGTGGTGCGTGTAACAGATGTTCGTCAGGAAACAACGGAATCGTTTGAAGCCGCCAAAGAAAAAGTGAAATCAGCTTATCTGGCTTCGCAAGCCCGCAAATTGGCACTTGATCAAGCCAAACAAACTTTGGCTGATTTGAAAACCGGTGAGAAGGTTGATGTGCAGTGGTCTCCGGTACAAAAACTGACTCGGGCCGAAGCAGGCCGTGTGTTAGGTCCGGAAGAGGTGAATGCGCTTTTGAAAGCTAAGCCTCAAAAAGACAAACCGGTTTATGTATTGGCCGAAAATCTACCTCAACCGGTATTGATTGAAGTACAAAGTATTGAAGAGCCTGAGAATGTTGAAGCTCAAATGCCGCAGGCCCGTGCTGCTTTGGTACAAAGTATGAATATCAATATTTATGATGCTTTTTTGCGTTACTTGCAACGTGAAATCAAACAGAAAAACGGGTCGCAGAAATTAAGTTCTGAGAGCGAAGCTTCTTAAAATAGACATATGCTGGAACTGTAACAATGCCTGTCTGAAAATTTGTTTCAGACAGGCATTGTTTTATTGTGATGAAAGTATGTTCAGCATAAGCATATTCCGGAGGAAGGTTTACTCCAAGACATTTCCATTTTCATCCCATACGGTTCTGTTTATTAACACATCATCCTGATATGCGGATTCGGATTTTTTTTCGCCGTTAGGATACCAATCCAAAACGATCCCGCTGCGCTTGCCGTTGGCAATGCTTAATTCGGAAGTTAAACGGCCATCTTCATTCCAAGTGACTAAAGTAGTTACTTCGTCATTGTGGATGATGCTTTCGCTTTTAGGGTTGCCGCTTGGATACCATTGCTTATGCAGCCCATTGGCTTTGTCATTTCGAAAACGGATTTCGCTTTCTTTACGGCCATTACGGAAAAACCGCTCTCCCAAGCCTTCTGTTTTACCGTTTACATAAGGCATAACGGCAGATTTTTTACCATTGGGATACCAATTAATCCAAATGCCGTGCGGTTTGCCTTGACGGTAAGAACCCGCCATTTTTTTTGTTCCGTTGAAATGCCAAAGTGTTAGTGTGCCGTTTTGTAGATTAGGTACGAATTTTTTAATTTCCGATACTGGAATTTCATACGGATCAGAATATTTTTTCATCGACGGATAATAGAAATCGCGCACTTTTGCGGTGGCTCCGTCAACTTCATATTGGCGCTCGTAAGCCGCGTTCGTGGTTTCCGCGATATATTGTCCGCGCTCAGTAAAATATGCTTTTTGCAAGTCAGACGCATGCAACATTAGCGGAAATGATGCTAACGCAGCTAGACAAATTTGTTTCCATTGTGTATTCATTATTTTTTATTTCTGCCAATAAGTTTTTATGTTCACGAATTCATATAAACCGAATTCGGATAATTCTCTTCCGAACCCCGATGCTTTCACACCGCCAAAAGGCAGGCGTAGATCGCTACTGGTATGCCGGTTAATGTACACGGCGCCGGTTTGCAGTTTCTGCGCATATTGCCATGCGGCTTCTTCATCTTGGGTATAAATACTGGCGCCCAAACCAAAAGGATTGTCATTGGCCAAGTAAACGGCATCTTCCGCATCGCGGGCAAGCAATAAAACGGCCACAGGGCCGAATACTTCTTCATGATATACGCGGCAATCAGAGGTTACGTCAGCCAAAACCGTTGCCGGGTAAAACCAGCCCGTGCCTTCGGGTAGAAAGCCGCCGCACAAAACTGTTGCGCCGTTGTTCACCGCATCAAGCACCTGCCCGTGAACTTGTGCGCGTAAATCTTCTCTGTGCAATGGTGCCAGGGTTGTTTCTGAAAGCATGGGGTTGCCCATTTTCAGACAGGCAGTTTCTTTTAAAAACAATCGGATAAACTCATCTGCCACAGCTTCGGTAACAATAATTCGTTTTGCTGCATTGCATGATTGGCCGGCATCACGGAAGCGCGAATAGCAGGCATCTTTAGCGGCTTGCTCTAAATCGGCACCCGGAAGCACGATAAAAGCATTACTTCCGCCCAGTTCCAACACGGTTTTTTTCAAATGTCTGCCTGCATATCCGGCCAAAATACGGCCGGTTTCGACCGAACCCGTAAAAGCCAGTGCATCTGTATCCGCAATGGCTTTTTCCAAATCTTCATGCGCAAGCCATGCAGGAATAAAAGGCAAATCATTGCCGACCAAATCAAACAAAGCCGCGCTTACTCGGGCTACGCTGGGGGCGGGTTTGACCACGCAGGCATTTCCTGCACATAAAGCAGACACGGCAAAACGCAAAATTTGCCATACCGGGTAATTCCACGGCATCACAGCCAATACTATGCCCAAAGGCTCAAACCGGACTTGACTCAAACTGGCTTGGGTCGCGATGGTTTTGTGCGCGAGTAATTCAGGAGAAAGATGGCTGTAATAATGAATCAGCTCAACCGACTTATCCAGCTCTGCTTCACATTCTCTCAAACAGCGTCCCACTTCCTCGCACACCATGCGGGCAAGTTCGGCTCGCTTTGCTTTTAACCTGCTGCCGAATTCTGAAAGCAAAGCAGCCCGTTTGGTTACTGGAAGGGTAGCAAATATTTGCTGCCGAGCTTTCAAGTCTGCCAGACTTTGCGCGAAAGTGGCGTAGGAGTCGGCGGCGCGTTCAAACAACACTTCCTGCGTAATAACATGCTCGCTGCGAAACACAGATTCTCCGGTATTTTTATTTAATATTTAGGATATTGAATCATATCCTATTTACACTCTTTTTACATTGCTTTTTCTTTAGTTAGCGCGTTTTCAGACAGGCATCGTTATTTTTTGTTTAAAACTATCGGCATAATTTACAATCTCAATACTTGCAATAAAAACTGTTTGCATTTATATTTACGAACACGACTAAATCTCATTTAGGATTACAAGCTATAACACTGCAAAGCATCATGTGGAGGAGCCATTATGTTTGTATGTATCTGCAATGCCGTTACCGACCACCAAATTAAAGAAACCGTTGCTGCGGGTGCGATGACCTTGAGTGATTTACAAGCTCAGTTGGGCGTGGCTACCTGTTGTGGTTGTTGCAGTGACTTGGCTTCTTCTTTCCTTTCGGCTACCGGCTCACAAAGCCAGAATACCGTTACTGCCGGTATTAAAGTATCTGTTTAAGATATTCTGAAATTTTAACAATGCCTGTCTGAAACCGTTTTCAGACAGGCATTTTCACGTTCTTTAACGATATAACGAAACTTAAACTAATTCTCTTATAGAATGCCAGCCTATTATTTCCCTAGTCTCAAATCGAAAGCAGAATATGAAACAAACTCTTAAATTCAGCGCTTTGGCGATAGCAGCCGCACTATCCCTTGCTGCATGCAAGCAAAACGGTACCGCCGAACAAGCAGCCGGCTCATCGGCTCCGGCTGCCGCATCAGGTGCCGGTGCGACCAATATGGCGCCTACCACCGTAGGTTACGCATTGGGCTTGCAATTGACTGATTTCGTGACCTCAGCCTATAAGCAGCGCGGCGTGAAATTCGATAATGCCTATCTGTTGGAAAATGTGAAAGCCGTTGCGCAGGGTAAAGAACCTTTGTTTAGTAAAGAAACCTTCGCCAAGCTTTCAACAGAAGTACCTGCGATCATGCAGCAAGCATCTTCAGGGACGGAGCCTAAGTTTAGCGCCGAACAGCTGAAAAATCTCAGCGGCTTGCTTGGCGCCCAAATCGGCAGCGGTTTTTTTAATGCTAAAGAAGCCGGTGTTGAAGTGGATCTCGAAAGCTTCACTATAGCAATTTCCGATACGTTGGAAAGTAAAAAAACACAGATGTCGCTGGAGCAGGCAGGGCAAACGCTGCAAGCTGTTGAAGATAGATTTGCACAAAAAGAGCTGGAAAAAGGCCAAGCTTTCTTAAAAGAGAATTCAACCAAAGAGGGCGTGAAAACCACAGCCAGCGGCCTGCAATACAAAATCACCAAAGAAGGCAGCGGCAAACAGCCTAAGGCAACAGATGAAGTGAGCGTTGCATATGTCGGTAAGCTGGTTGACGGCACGGAATTTGACAACAGCAAAGGCCAAGCTGTTACTTTCCCTCTTAACGGTGTGATTAAAGGTTGGACAGAGGGTCTGCAATTGCTGAAAGAAGGCAGCGAAGCAACTTTTTACATCCCTGCCGAATTGGCTTATGGAAAAAATCCGCCGCCCCAAAGCAATATCATGCCCAACTCCGTTTTGGTATTTGATGTGAAACTGGAAAAAGTGGGTAAATAATTAAACAGTGCCTAAATTTCATAATGCCTGTCTGGAAACGTTTCAGACAGGCATTTTTAGTATCACCTCTTAAAGCAGGTATAGTGTTGAAGTTTACTGCCTATGGTTTAAAATACGCATTTATTTCAATCCCACTTTGAAGGATTCCTCATGCTAGACATTCAACAGCTCCGTAATAACACAGCAGCCGTTGCCGAGCGCTTGGCCGCGCGCGGTTACGAATTCGACACAGTACGCTTTGAAGCGCTTGAAAACAAACGCAAACAATTGCAAGTGAAAACCGAAGAATTACAGGCTGCACGCAATAGCGAGTCCAAAAAAATCGGCGCATTGAAAGGTCAGGGCAAACACGAAGAAGCCGGTCAGGCAATGGAGAAAGTGGCGCAGATTAAAGCCGACTTAGAACAAACCGCTGTTGATTATGAGGCTGTGCAAGCCGAGTTGGATGCCTGGTTGGCAACTATTCCCAATTTGCCGCACAAAAGTGTGCCATTGGGTGAAGATGAAACACAGAATGTTGAAGTGCGCAAAGTCGGTTCGCCGCGTGAGTTTGATTTTGAAGTGAAAGACCATGTAGATTTAGGTGCACCGTTGGGCTTGGATTTTGAGACCGGTGCCAAACTTTCCGGCGCGCGCTTTACTGTGATGAAAAATCAGGTTGCCCGTTTGCACCGCGCGTTGGCGCAGTTTATGTTGGATACCCACACGCAGCAGCATGGTTATACCGAATGTTATACGCCTTATATCGTGAATGACACCACACTGTTCGGCACCGGCCAGCTTCCAAAATTTGGAGAAGATTTATTTCATGTAACCCGCGGTGGCGATGAAAGCAAAACCACGCAGTATCTGATTCCTACTGCAGAAGTTACACTTACCAATACCGTGGCTGACAGTATTTTGGCCGAAAACGAATTGCCGTTAAAACTAACCGCCCATTCGCCTTGTTTCCGCAGCGAAGCGGGTGCTTACGGTAAAGATGTGCGCGGCTTAATCCGGCAGCATCAGTTTGATAAAGTGGAAATGGTGCAAATTGTTCATCCCGAGCAATCTTATGATGCGTTGGAAGAAATGGTCGGCCACGCAGAAAAAATCCTTCAATTGCTGGAGCTGCCTTACCGTGTGATTGTGCTCTGCTCCGGTGATATGGGTTTTGGTGCGGCTAAAACTTATGATTTGGAAGTATGGGTGCCGGCACAAAATACCTACCGCGAAATTTCCAGCTGTTCCAATTGCGAAGACTTTCAAGCCCGCCGCATGAAAGCACGCTTTAAAGATGAAAACGGCAAAAACCGTTTGCTGCATACGCTCAATGGCTCCGGCCTTGCTGTGGGCCGCACATTGGTTGCCGTATTGGAAAACCATCAGAATGCCGATGGTTCAATTAACATTCCGGCAGCATTGCAGCCTTATTTGGGCGGAGCGAGTAAGTTGGCAGTGAAATAAACTTTGATGCTGAAAAGCCGGGCTGTTTGAGCCGGCTTTTTTGTTGCTGAAAGGTGTTGTATTTTTTGATTATGTTTTCAGACAGGCATAGTTTGCGATTTTGAATGTCTGCCTGAAAAAGTTGGAAGCTGTCGACGTGGTGTTGATACAGAAACACAGTAATACTTTTGTTTATATTTTGCTTTGCGCTGACACATCTTGACGAGACTGAGCCATAATTCAAACATCTGCAGGAATGATGAATTGATACAGAAACAGCTATTTACATTGAACATTATCTTCAGGAATGATCTCTGAATTAATCAGCTAAAGAATGGATATTTGGTAAATCGTTTAATTTTGATTGAGTGAAATTTCCATATTTAATACAATAGAAAAATCGTTTAAAAACTATAAAAGGCCACGCCATGCAATATGCGAAAATTCTCGGTTCGGGATCTTATCTGCCCGCCAAGCGTGTCAGTAATGATGATTTGGCGAAGTTTATTGACACCTCGGACGAATGGATTACCAGCCGCACCGGTATTAAAAACCGGCATATTGCCGCGGATAACGAAAAAACCAGCGATTTGGCTGTTTTTGCGGCGAAAGCCGCATTGGCCGATGCGGGGTTGAGTGCATCTGATATCGATTTGATTATCGTAGCAACGGCTACCCCAGACATGCAGTTTCCGTCTACTGCAACGATTGTCCAGCAAAAGCTCGGCATTGGCGGTTGCCCTGCTTTTGATGTGCAGGCGGTGTGTGCGGGCTTTATGTATGCGCTGACTACGGCAAATGCGTATATTAAAAGCGGCATGGCGCAAAAGGTGTTAGTCATCGGTGCGGAGATTTTCAGCCGCATTTTGGATTGGAATGACCGTTCAACCTGCGTTCTGTTCGGAGATGGCGCCGGAGCGGTAGTGCTGGGCGTTTCGGATGAGGCCGGTATTATTCACAGCAGATTACAGGCCGATGGAAATTATCTGGATTTATTGAAAACACCGGGGCAGATTGCCAATGGGCAGATTTGCGGTACGCCGTTCTTGACTATGGACGGCCCGGGTGTTTATAAATTTGCCGTGAAAAATCTTTCACAGGTTGCCGAGGATGTTTTACAGGAGGCAGGCATGACTGCCGACCAAGTGGATTGGGTTGTGCCGCATCAGGCCAATAAACGCATTATTGAAAGTACAGCCAAACATTTGGGCTTGAGTATGGACAAGGTGATTTTAACGGTTCAGGATCATGGCAACACTTCCGCTGCTTCTGTTCCATTGGCTTTGGATGCGGGTATTAAATCGGGAAAAATCAAACGAGGGCAAGTCTTGCTGTTAGAGGGTATCGGTGGCGGATTTGCTTGGGGTGCGGTTTTGGTTAGGTATTAAAGTTTGCTCAGATTGATAATAGATTGAGCGTTAACTTTTATGTTGTTTTCTTTCGGTAATTTGAAGAAAACGGGTTGAAATCAAAATATATAATACTGACTCTTTAAATAAGAAGTTATAATAAATACTAAATACTATGCCTGTCTGAAAAAGTGACGTCAGACAAAGTTTACGGGTTAGCTTACGGATGAATCAAACATTAGAAAATACTCAAGAACATTACGGTACGATTGCTCATTGGTTCAACCATCAAAAAATCGGTTCTATCAAACCGGACAGCCAAAGCATCAGTGAAAATATCTTACTGATTGCTGAAAAGTTGCCGGAATTTTATATTTCACCCAAAGTAGGGGATGAAGTCTGTTACCGGGTACAAAAAGACGATAAAAACCGGTTGTATGCAACTTCAATCGAGCCGCTTCCGCCGCCGAAAGAAGGCGGCCTGATACGGATTACAGTTAAGTCATGGGATCTCAGGTATAACGGGGGGTATGGTATCTATGGCCTGCGCAAGCAGGTGCCTGTTTTCGTTTTGGGCCAATGTTTGACAGACAGAACCCGTGTTCCCGAAATAGGAGATGTATTACAGGGTTATCTGACCAAACATGAAAACCAACATTGGATGCTTACTGAAATCAGCATTATTGATAAGGTAAACATGCCGGATGAAGCAAATCTGGAAGAAGAGCGCTTGGCCGCAGAGCTCAGATATGCCGGTTCCAGTTATGCGGGAAGAGTTTACGCCGCACGAAAAAAACAGGATCAGCCAAGTTTTATTCCTCCGGTAGCACCCGTCGACAAAAGTAAGCAGCAAATTAAAGAAAATATGGTGTTTCCCGCTTTTATGTCGTTGAGAGGCCATATTGTAAAATGGGATGATGAGAAGGGTTTCGGATTTATACAGAGCGGTGCAGAAGACAAGCAGGTTTTTTTTCATATTAAAGCGTTTCACTATACCAAGCTGAGGCCGAAAGAAGGCCAGTTGGTTAGTTTTTATTGCAATAAGCCGATATCGGAAGCCCGGCAGCAAGCCGTTAGGGTGGTATTAAGTGAGCATGAAGAATGGCTCTATTGCGATGTGCCCTATGAAATGGGAGAGGCAGATGATAAAGTGAAACGGCTATTGCTTGCAGTACCGATTGTTGGTGCCTATTTTTATTGGGTTTACACCCTTTCTTTAATCACAGCCCTTTTCTATGCGTTGATCAGTTTGATTGCGATGACTTGTTATCATACAGATAAATGTGCGGCTTTGCAGAATGCAACGCTGTCAAAGTCAGAGCAGAAGAGAAGAATACCGGAAAGTACCCTGCATTTTATCGGATTGATCGGCGGCTGGCCCGGGGGATTATTGGCTAGAGTGATATGTAATCACAAAACTTCAAAACAAAATTTTATTACCATGTTTTGGCTGGTAGTATTGGCAAACATAGCGATAACTTACACCTTGCTGATCTTTTTTGCCAAAGAGCCGATGCTCGCATTTTTAAGAAACTAAAAGGAATGATATGTCTTTTGCATTTTTCTTCCCCGGTCAAGGCTCGCAAAGCCTGAATATGATGAACGGCTTCGAAGGCCTGGCTGTGGTAAAGGCAACGTTTGACGAAGCTTCCAATGTGTTAGGCCAAGATTTGTGGGCAATGATAAATGGTGAAGATGCCGAGATTATCGGTCAAACTGTGAATACACAGCCTTTAATGTTGGCAGCCGGTGTGGCAACTTATCGTGCTTATCTGGAAGCCGGCGGTAAAGAGCCTGACGTAGTGGCGGGGCACAGTTTGGGCGAATATACGGCTCTCGTTGTTGCGGGTTCTTTGGACTTCACCGATGCCGTAAAACTCGTGCGCTTACGTGCGGAGCTGATGCAGAATGCCGTGCCTCAGGGCGTGGGAGCAATGGCCGCGGTTTTGGGGCTGGAAGATGAACAAGTTAAAGCTATTTGTGCAGAAGTCGCGCAAGGTGAAGTTGTGGAAGCGGTAAACTTCAATTCTCCCGGTCAGGTTGTGATTGCCGGTAATGCAGCAGCAGTAGAGCGCGCAATGGCGCTGGCGAAAGAGGCCTGTGCGAAACGTGTGTTGCCTTTGCCTGTGTCTGTGCCTTCGCATTGCAGCTTAATGAAACCTGCCGCTGAGAAATTAGCCGAGGCTTTGAAAGAAGTGTCAATCCGAGAACCGAAAATCCGCGTGATTCACAATGTTGATGTTGCTTCGTACGGTGATGGCGAAAAAATCAAAGATGCCCTTGTGCGCCAGCTTTACAGCCCCGTGCGTTGGACTGAAACAGTGAATGCTTTGGTAGAAGAAGGTGTTACGGAATCTGCCGAATGCGGCCCGGGAAAAGTGTTGGCAGGATTGGCAAAACGCATTAACAAAGCGGCCGTCTGCTCGGCGCTGACAAATGCCGAACAAGTAGCGGCGTTTATCGAAGCGCACTAATTCAAACAGAGATTATAGTTTTCAGACAGGCATAATAAACACTATGCCTGTCTGAAAACATTGAAATTCCAGATACCAAAGATTTTGAATTTTTCCAACTGAAATAAACAGGAAGCCAATTATGACAACTCAAGATTTATCCGGCCGTATTGCTCTGGTAACCGGCGCATCGCGTGGTATTGGCGCGGCGATTGCAGATACTTTGGCGCAAGCAGGTGCCACGGTTATCGGTACGGCTACGAGCGAGAGTGGTGCCAAGGCTATCGGAGAGCGTTTGGCGCAATGGGGCGGACAAGGCCGCGCATTGAATGCGGCGGAAGAAGGCAGTATCGAAAATCTGATTGCCGAGATTGAAAAAGGATTCGGCAAATTGGATATTTTGGTAAACAATGCCGGTATTACACGCGATAACTTATTGATGCGTATGAAAGAAGAAGAGTGGGATGAGATTATGCAGGTGAATCTGAAATCTGTGTTCCGTGCTTCCAAAGCTGTGTTACGAGGCATGATGAAACAGCGCAGTGGCCGTGTGATCAATATCACTTCTGTAGTGGGCGCAATGGGTAACGCGGGGCAGGCCAACTATGCGGCTGCTAAAGCCGGCTTAATCGGTTTTTCTAAATCGATGGCGCGCGAAGTGGGCAGCCGTGGCATTACCGTAAACTGCGTAGCGCCGGGCTTTATCGATACCGACATGACCCGCGCTTTGCCGGAAGAGACCCGTAAGATGTTTGAAGCACAAACTTCGTTGGGTAAATTTGGTGAGGCACAGGATATTGCTAATGCTGTGTTGTTTTTAGCCAGCGATCAGGCTAAATATATTACCGGTCAAACCATTCATGTAAACGGCGGTATGTTAATGCCTTAATTGAAATGCCTGTCTGAAAATTTTTTCAGACAGGCATTTGGATTTAAAGAGAATGGTCGTTATGAAAACTGCGTTGCAGCAATTATAGTTTAGTCAGTCTAACTTTTGCTACGGCGTTGCTGAGCCTTAGCTCAAAGAGAATGATTTTGTAAGCTGCTGAAGCAGCGACAAAATCAGCCCCGTACTAACTTGTATTGTCTTCGGCTTGCTGCCTTGTATCAAAAATGTGTTGATTGACTATAACTATAAACTGCACGAAATAAAACCCATGCCTGTCTGAAAAGGTTTTTCAGACAGGCATTCTGTATAATTAAGCGTGATGATAGATTTACAAGGAAAAAGCATGCAGCAAAATACCGTTCATTATCTGAAAGACTATCAAGCACCGGATTACCATATCCGTCAAACAGATTTAACTTTCGATATTTTAGATGAGGAAACACGCGTTACATCACGTTTAAGCGTTGAGCCCGTAAATGCAGGAACACCGCTGGTGCTGGATGGTTCTGCCGAGTTAATTTCCGTGTCGTTGGATGGGCAGGCTGTTGAGCAATATACACTGGCGGATGAGCGGCTAACTTTAGAAAACGTGCCGACCAAGCCGTTTACATTGGAAATTGAAACCAAAGTATTTCCCGATAAAAATAAATCCCTGATGGGCTTGTATGCTTCGGGTGGCAACCTTTATACACAGTGCGAACCGGAAGGTTTCCGAAAAATCACGTTTTATCCCGACCGTCCGGATGTGATGAGTAAATTCACGACTACCATTATTGCCGACCAAACACGTTTTCCTGTGATGCTTTCCAACGGCAACAAAATTGACGGCGGTAAACTGGAACACAACCGTCATTGGGTGAAATGGGAAGATCCGTTTAATAAGCCGAGCTACCTTTTTGCGTTGGTAGCCGGCGATTTAGCATTAACCAAAGACACGTTCACTACCATGAGTGGGCGCGAAGTGGCGATTGAATTTTATACCCGTGCCGAAGATGCGGATAAAGTCGGCTTTGCGGTGGAGTCGTTGAAACATGCTATGAAGTGGGATGAAACCCGCTTCGGTTTGGAATACGATTTGGATATTTACATGATTGTGGCCGTAGGCGATTTCAATATGGGCGCCATGGAAAATAAAGGCTTAAATATTTTCAACACCAAATTCGTATTGGCTGATAGCCGCACGGCAACCGACGCGGACTTTGATGGCGTGGAAAGCGTGATTGCACACGAATATTTCCATAATTGGACGGGTAACCGCGTTACCTGCCGCGATTGGTTTCAGCTTTCGCTTAAAGAAGGCTTAACCGTATTCCGTGATCAGGAGTTTTCTGCCGACCGAGCAGGGCGCGCTGTGCGCCGGATTGAAAACGTGAGCCTGCTGCGTCAACATCAATTCCCGGAAGATGCGGGGCCGATGGCACATCCGATACGCCCTGCGTCTTATGTGGAAATGAATAATTTCTACACCATGACTGTGTATGAAAAAGGCGCGGAAGTGGTGCGGATGTATCATACTCTGTTGGGCGAAGAAGGTTTTCAGACAGGCATGAAGCTTTATTTTAAGCGGCATGACGGTCAGGCAGTAACTTGTGATGATTTCCGTGCTGCAATGGCGGACGCAAATGGCATTAACCTTGAACGGTTTGCGCTTTGGTATAGCCAGGCGGGTACGCCGGTACTGGACGTGGATGCCTGTCTGAAAAATGGCGTGCTGAACCTGAAAATCAAACAAACCGTGCCGTCTACGCCGGATATGGCGGAGAAGCAGCCAATGCTGATGCCTGTGAAAGTGGGCTTGCTTAATAACCAAGGTCAAGTCGTGCTGTTTGAGTATAACGGTAAAAAAGTAGAAGAGGCTGTTTTGGTGTTGGAGCAGGCAGAGCAGGTTTTTGAATTGAAAGATGTACGGGAACCAGTTGTGCCCTCGCTGTTGCGCGGTTTTTCCGCGCCGGTGCATTTGAATTATCCTTACAGCGATGCCGAATTGAGTCTGCTTTTGGCGTATGACAATGATTCGTTTGCACGTTGGGAAGCAGGGCAAACGCTTTACCGGCGTGCGATTGTAGAAAATGAAGCAGCGTTGGCTGCAGGAAAACCTTTGCCGCAGCATGATGCTTTGATTGATGCAGTGAAAACGGTATTGCAATCGGATATTGATCCGGCATTTAAAGCCGTGTTATTGCAGATTCCGGCGGAAGCCGAGTTGTGGGCAGACGGTGAAAATATCGAACCCTTACGCGTACACCAAGCCCGGGAGGCATTGTTGGACAATATTGCCAAATCGTGTGAAGTAGAATGGTTGGCACAAAACGAACTGACTAAAAATCGGGAAGAAAGCAGCGGTTTGGCACAGCCTTATGAATATGAGCCGCAACAGGCCGGCCGGCGGACACTACGCAATGCTTGCCGTGCGTTTTTATTGAGAGCCAATCCGAAACGCATTATCGAAGTTGCGGCAAATTATGATGTAATGGCGAAAAACATGACGCATGAGTGGGGTGTTTTAAGTGCGATCAATCATGTGGAAGACGAAAAACGCAATGTTTTGTTGGAACGGTTTGCTGAAAAATTCAGCGAAGAAGCGCTGGTAATGGATAAATATTTTATGCTTACCGCTTCGAGCCGCCGCAGCGACACTTTGGCTAAAGTGCAAACCGCTTTGCAGCACCCGAAATTCAGTTTGGAAAACCCGAATAAAGCCCGTTCATTGCTTGGTGCGTTTAGCCGCAATGTACCGCATTTCCATGCGGAAAATGGCAGCGGCTATGAATTTTTAGCAGAAAAAGTGATGCAGATTGATACGTTTAACCCGCAAGTGGCAGCGAGATTGGTGCAGGCATTCAATATTTGCAAACGCTTGGGGCCAAAGCGCCGCGCATTGATGGAACTGCAGTTGCAAAATATTGCGGCAAAAGAAGGCTTGTCGAAAGATGTGGCCGAGATTGTGGGCAAGATTTTGTCTTAAAGTGGTATTGCTGTGAAACCTAATCATTATAAGGCTTGGTTTTGCAATTTGTAGTAATGATTGGATTTCATGGCGATACATAAACAATGCCTGTCTGAAATTTTCAGACAGGCATTGTTTGTTGGTTCGGATTTATATCCAGCCTTGCAGATGCTGCTTGGCCAACTTGCCAAGAGCATCAATCCAAGCCGGATTGGCATTGAGGCAGGGAATATAGTTAAATTGCGTACCGCCCGCGGCATGAAATGCTTCGCGCCCTGCAATCGCGATTTCTTCCATGGTTTCCAAACAATCTGATATAAATCCGGGGCAGACCACATCAAGTTTGCTGACACCTTGCTTTGGCAGGATCTCCAATAGATCTTGTGTGCTCGGTTCTATCCATTTGGCTTTTCCGAAGCGGCTTTGAAAGGCCATGATGTAATCTTGTTGTTTTAAATCCAGCTTTTCAGCAAGCAGGTGTACCGTTTTACTGCATTCGAATAAATAAGGGTCTCCTTGGTCACAATTGGCCTGGGGTACACCGTGAAAACTGAACATGATTTTGTCACCGCGCCCGTGCTGCGCCCAGTAGGCTTGGATTTGCTTCGATAAGGCATTGATATAGTGTTCGTCATCATAAAAACGGCTAACTGTACGCAGGCTCATCATGTTGCGTTGGTAAAACAGAGTGGATAAAACTTTATCCAATGCGGCACCGGCGCTGGAGGCAGCGTATTGAGGGTAAAGCGGGATCACGAGAAGCTGGGATACTCCTTGTGCTTTTAATTCGTCGATTGTATCGGATATGGAAGGTTTGCCATAAGTCATGGCATGGCGAACGATCACGTCAGGAAGCTGCTCAGCCAATCCGGCAGCTTGCTGCTCCGTATAAATGGCTAACGGAGAGCCTTCGGGAAACCAGACTTTTTCGTAGCCGTGCGCACTTTTTTTAGGGCGTAAGGTTAACACCGCGCCGTGCAGAATAGGTTGCCACAATACTTTGGGTAGCTCCACCACGCGTTCATCAGATAAAAACTCACGCAGATAGGGGCGAACGGCTTCGGCCGTAGGCGCTTCAGGTGTGCCGAGGTTGAGTAGTAAAACGGCAGTGCGGTTTTGTTCGGAAAATGCAACTGCTGGTTCTGTGCGGAAGCGGGACATAATGGAATCCTATTGATTAGGTCGGTTTGATGGGAAATATGAAGATGCCTGTCTGAAAACTTTCTTTCAGACAGGCATCCGAAAGTCAGAAGCCAGGGAATTTGCCTTTCATACCTTTGGCCAGATTCATCAGTTTAGACATGCCTTTGCCACTAAACATTTTCATCATTTTTTGCGACTGCTCAAATTGATTGAGCATTTTGTTCACTTCCTGCACAGTCGTGCCTGAGCCTGCTGCGATGCGGCGCTTGCGGCTGGCTTTGATTAAGGCTGGGTTAGCGCGCTCTTTTGGTGTCATCGAGTTGATAATGGCTTCAACATGCCCCATGGCTTTTTCAGCAGTCCCTTCGGGGATTTGTTTGGAAATCTGACCTAATTCCCCGGGCATCTTTGACATAATGTTTTCCAAGCCGCCCATTTTACGCATTTGTTGGATTTGGGCTTTAAAATCATTCAAATCAAAGCCCCTGCCTTTGCGCAGCTTGGCAGCCATTTCAGCAGCAATTTCTTCATCAATACCTTTTTGAACATCTTCCACCAAGGTCAAAACGTCGCCCATGCCTAAAATACGGCTGGCGATGCGGTCGGGGTGAAAAGCCTCCAAACCGTCGATTTTCTCACCGACACCGATGAATTTAATCGGTTTGCCGGTTATTTGGCGTACTGATAAGGCCGCACCACCACGTGAATCGCCATCCATTTTAGTTAGGATAACGCCGGTCAGCGGCAGCGCTTCATTAAAGGCTTGCGCCGTATTAACCGCATCTTGACCCAGCATGGCATCAACAACAAATAAGGTTTCGATAGGCTTAACCGCAGCATGGAGTGCTTTGATTTCGTCCATCATCTCTTCATCAATAGCCAAGCGGCCTGCGGTATCGACCATTAAAACATCATAGAAGTTGCGTTTGGCATGTTCAAGTGCCTTTTGGGCAATTTCAACCGGCTTTTGGCTTGTATCTGAGGGGAAAAAATCCACGCCTACCTGTTCTGCCAAAAGCTTGAGCTGTTCAATGGCAGCAGGGCGGTACACGTCCGCAGAAACTACTAAAATTTTCTTTTTCTTGTCTTGCTGTTTCAACAGGCGGGAGAGTTTACCTACCGTGGTGGTTTTACCCGCGCCTTGCAAGCCTGCCATCAATACCACCGCGGGAGGAGTAGCTGCGAGATTTAAAGCGCTGTTTTCTTTACCCATCAACTCTATCAGCGCTTGATTGACAATGCTGATAAAAGCTTGTTCTGCCGTTAGGTTTTCACTGATTTCCTTGCCGATAGCTTTGTCTTTGATATTTGCAACAAAATCTTTTACAACAGGCAACGCAACATCGGCTTCCAGCATCGCCAAACGCACTTCGCGCAGAGCCGGTTTGATATTTTCTTCATCCAAATGTGCTTGGCCGCGAATATTTCGGAATACCGAATAGAAGCGGTTGGTTAAATTATCTAACATTCTAAATCCTTGATAACGACAAACATACAGGCTGTGTAAACACAACACAGTATGCGGATATTTGGTAAAATCGTCGTATTTTACACCACATACGCTATTCTGAATATGCGTAACCAGGGATGTTTGCTATGCCGGTTTTAATGATTTTACTTATGGTGATTTATACCGCATTAGCTGTTTTTGTTTGGCGGTATTACAAAAATGGCAACGGTGACACTTATCCTTTAAAAATAGAATTAAGCATTCTGGCACCTGCGACACTTGTGCATGGGGCGATAGTGCTGTTGCCGATATTAGTTGATAGGGTTTTGGTTATGGGCTTTGGCTATGCTTTAAGCCTGATTGTCTGGTTGATGCTGGTTATGTATTTTGCGGGCAGTTTTTTTTACAATTTAAGAGGGCTTCAGCTGCTTCTTTACCCAATTGCAACTATTTCTTTATTGTTTGCAGCCGTGTTTCCTGGCAAATATACAGGGTATTCTATTGAAAATATTCCTTTTATGGCGCATATAGGTGCATCGTTAATAGCATATAGTATGTTTGCTATCATCACGTTGTTAGCAGTTCTGATTTTGTGGTTAAGTCGGGATTTACATCAACGTAAATTCTCGTCGTTAGTGTCATTCTTGCCACCTTTGCTTAGTTTGGAAAAGTTAATGTTCCAAGGTATGTGGGTGGGGTTTATTTTGTTGAGCATTTCGGTGGTCAGTGGCACATTTTTTGCAGAAGAAGTATTTGGTCGCCCATTTGAATTTACTCATAAGTCAATATTCGGCATTTTTTCTTGGTTTATTTACGGTACTTTGCTTTTAAAAAGAAGTATGATGGCATGGAGGGGGAAAAATGCGGCTATTTGGACAGTGTTGGGATTTATTAGCCTGATGCTGGCATATGTGGGGAGTAAATTTGTTTTAGAGGTTATATTAATAAATAGGCTGTAAACTAAATTCTCATATAAAACATTTGTTTAGTGTTTGTTGGGTATATTTGAGTTGTTTTGGGTGTTGACGCTGGTTGGGTTGTTGGGTATAGTTCGGTTTCTTCGCTGCTGCTGCAGTGATTCACGAACTGGTTATTATAGCACAAGCTGTTTTGATTGGTTCGCGCTCTTTAACAATACAGATTA
>NZ_LGYH01000011.1 GCF_001308015.1 Neisseria sp. 83E34 | reverse complement strand
TAATCTGTATTGTTAAAGAGCGCGAACCAATCAAAACAGCTTGTGCTATAATAACCAGTTCGTGAATCACTGCAGCAGCAGCGAAGAAACCGAACTATACCCAACAACCCAACCAGCGTCAACACCCAAAACAACTCAAATATACCCAACAAACACTAAACAAATGTTTTATATGAGAATTTAGTTATATTACTTTCTCAAGACAAAAACAACTAAAGCCGTTTTTGATAAACGGCTTTAGTTGTTTTACTACCAACATTAATCGGCAAATTGTTTTTTCATCTGCTCGCGACGCTCTTGCGCTTCCACAGAAAGGGTTGCGGTTGGCCGGGCAAGCAAACGCTTCAATCCGATAGGTTCTCCGGTATCTTGGCAATAACCGTATTCTCCTTCATCTATCAAACGAATGGATGACTGAATTTTGCTCATAAGCTTTCTTTCTCGATCACGCGTGCGCAATTCAAGAGCATACTCTTCTTCTTGGGTTGCGCGATCGGCAGGATCGGAAGCGGATTCATGTTCTTGCAAATGCCCCGTAGTAACGTTGGCTTTTTCAATCAATTCTTCTTGAAGTTTCACCAACAGCTCACGGAAAAAGTTTAGATGATCTTCATTCATATAATCTTCTTCAGGGCCATTCCAATTGAGAATGTCTTGTTCTGTCAGCTTTGCCATATATGTTTCTTTCTTTATTTCAGGTTGATTATTATTGTCACGGCAGTTGGAACCGTGGGTTATTCTAACCAATCGATCTTAACCTTTGATTGTATTGGTTCAGTAAGGAGCAAATCATAACACGAGCACAGCACAATACTATCTATTTAGATTATATTTACCGAAAAAACTATTTTATAACGTATTGGTTCCGCCACACTTCTAACTACATAATCTATGTTTGGCTACGACAAGAGCCACAAATCCAAACGGTAAATCAAGTTAGGAGAAAATGTTACCAGCCAAATCCATAAAATTAATACTAGTATACTGCCTGAGAAATCGTATCGGCCTATCTTGAAATAGACAAACGGGCGCAATAAGGGTTCGAATATATTGTTTAAAACGGGTAAAAGTTTGCTGTTTTGATTGTTAAAACTTAATACCATACGGGCGAAAAGTCCGATAAACAAAAGATAGGCTGATGTTTTGGTCATGCCGATTAAGGTATAGCACAAGATAGCGACCAAAGATTTCACTGGATTCGCATGGGGCAATGATAAGAATACAATCAGAGCAAATGCGAGATAATAAACAGCCGCTGCCGCAACGATACAAGCGATATCCCAACGGCCGGTTGGCTTGAATACTTTTCTTATCGGACGAACCAGCCATTCAGTGAATTGTTTGCAAAACCGTGCAATCGGATGATCAAAATGCATTCTGCCCCATTGCAACAGGCAACGGCCGATGCATAGCATTGCAAAGCCATCTGCCAAAAGCTGGATAATTTTTTGCAACATAAGTTTCTCTTTCAGACAGGCATTCTGCTTACATTATGCCTGATTTAAATCATTGGGCAATTCATAAACCAACCTGGTTCAAATTAAAATATTGCAGGCTTATTTATTCAAACTGTGCGGCAATTTCCTGCGAGCGGGCCACACAGGCATCTACGCCCCATCCTATGGCTTCTGCAACTTGATGTTGCTTGAAAGTTTCAATAGCTGCGTGTGTAGTACCGCCTTTGGATGTTACATTCTGCTGCAAAACTGCAAAGCTTTCTCCGGTTTGCTCTGCCAAAGCAACTGCACCTTTAAAGGTTGCCAAACTCAATGTCTTTGCCGTTTCTTCATCAAAACCCTGAGCTTTAGCCGCTTCCTGTAATGCATTCATTAAATAATATACATAAGCAGGTCCGCTGCCGCTAATACCGGTAACCGCATGAATCTGAGCCTCTTCATCCAACCAAATCACCGAACCGGAAGGCCGCATCAAGTCGGCAGCCCGTGTTTTATCTGCTTCGCCAGCGCCATCCGCTGCGTAAAGGCCACTCACACCCATTCCGATTTGCGAAGGCGTGTTCGGCATGATTCGGATAATGCGCCGCGTTCCGCCGAGATATCGGCTCAGCGTATCCACACTCAAACCAGCCGCCACCGAAAGCACCAACGCGCCATTAGTCTGCACTCCAAAGCATGCTTTTTCCATATCTTGAGGTTTTACCGCCAACACCAACATATCTTCTGCCGTTAACGGCGGCAAAGTTTCTGAAGTACGCACGCCATAAAGCGCCGCCAACTTTTCGCGCTTTTCTGCACCACGATTCACCACATGCACTTCGCCCTGTTTGCCTTTACGATGCAAACCGGCAACAATGGCAGCCGCCATATTACCGCCGCCTAAAAAATAAATAGTCATATCCTGCATACTCCTATCAGAGTAGGGTTCCTAAATAAAATGGTACACGTAATGCCTGTCTGAAACTATCTTTCAGACAGGCATTCTACAAAATCAAGCATAATTGCGTTTACCGAAAATCGCACTGCCTATCCGAACATGAGTCGCACCACAAGCTACTGCCAACGGCATATCGGCAGACATGCCCATTGATAACACATCAGCCTCCAAACCAGCCGCCTGCAATTGCTTCAGCAAATCCTGCATCAACAGAAACTGCCGCCCCAACTCATCTTCATCAGCATCCGCCTCTGCCACGCACATCAATCCACGCACTTTCAAGTTCGGCAATTTGCTTACCGCCAAAGCCAACGCCACAGCATCTTGCGGCGGCACACCATGCTTGGCCGCCTCTCCCGAAACATTCACTTCGATACACGCGTTTAAAGGCGGCATATGTTCCGGCCTTTGCGCACTCAACCGCTCGGCTGTTTTTAACTTATCAATGGTATGCACCCAATGCGCCCGCTCGGCCACAAACTTGGTTTTATTCGATTGCACCTGCCCGATAATATGCCAAACCAAACCAGGCAAATCCGCCAGTTCTTCCGTTTTGGCATACCACTCCTGAATATAGTTTTCACCAAAATCACGCTGCCCCGCCGCATAAACTTCACGGATATCCGATGCCGGAAACGTTTTGCTCACCGCGATCAAATGTATGCTTCCGGCATGCCGTTCGGCAGCTTTTTCCGCCGCTGCAATCTGCACCAACACAGATTGGTAATTTTGTTGCAACATCGTCATGATTTCACCTCGGTTTGCGCCGTTTTACCGGCAAATACAATTTTTGCATGGTCTAAACGGACGCGATTATTTAGAATATGCAGGATTTTTCAGTGGCTGAAAGCCCACCAAACGTATCTTAATAAAACGAGACCACATTATGCAAATTACCGACTTACTCGCCTTCGGCGTAAAAAACAAAGCATCCGACTTGCATTTAAGCTCCGGTTTGCCGCCCATGATTCGTGTGCACGGCGATGTTCGCCGCATCAATCTGCCTGAAATGACCGCAGAAGAAGTGGGGCACATGATCACCTCAGTAATGAACGACCACCAGCGCAAAAATTACCAGCAAAATCTGGAAACCGACTTTTCATTCGAATTACCTAACGTTGCACGCTTCCGTGTGAACGCGTTTATGTCTAACCGCGGCCCGGCTGCCGTGTTCCGTACCATTCCCAACACCGTATTGACTTTGGAAGACCTCAAAGCACCGCGTATTTTCCAAAAAATCGCCGATACCCCGCGCGGCTTAGTTCTGGTTACCGGCCCTACCGGTTCCGGTAAGTCCACCACGCTGGCGGCCATGATCAACTACATCAACGAAAACCATCCGGCGCACATCCTCACCATCGAAGATCCGATCGAGTTTGTGCACGAAAGCAAAAAAGCGCTGATTAACCAGCGTGAACTGCACGAACATACCCACAGCTTTGCCAACGCACTGAAATCGGCACTACGTGAAGACCCTGACGTGATTCTGGTGGGTGAGATGCGCGACCCTGAAACCATCGGCCTAGCATTAACCGCTGCCGAAACTGGTCACTTGGTATTCGGCACCCTGCACACCACCGGCGCTGCCAAAACCGTTGACCGTATTGTGGACGTGTTCCCGGCCGGCGAAAAAGAAATGGTTCGCTCCATGCTTTCCGAATCGCTGCGTGCCGTGATTTCACAAACCCTGCTGAAAACCAAAGACGGCCAAGGCCGTGTGGCTGCCCATGAGATCATGATTTCCACCCCTGCCGTGCGTAACCTGATCCGCGAAAACAAAATCGCCCAAATCGGCTCCGTGCTGCAAACCGGCCAAACCCACGGCATGCAAACACTGGATCAAGCGCTGCAAAATCTGGTTCGCCAAGGCGTTATCAGCCCGGAAACCGCCCGCGCCAAAGCGCAAAATGCCGACTTCGCGTAACCCGTTTCAGCAAGGCAGAATATTATGTCAGACCAATCACACAAAGACTTACAAGACCTGCTCAGCAGCATGGTTGCCGCCTATGCCGACAAACAAATCGCATCAAGCGGCCCTTCTTTCCAACAGAAACCCACCCCTTCGGCCATCGGTGTACACATTCATCCGATTTTAGACCGAATGTGTTTTGATGCCGAAGACCGGGGCGCATCCGATATTTTCATCAGCGCAGGCTTTCCGCCGGCCATGAAGCTCAACAGCAAGTTGATGCCGGTTCCGATGCCGATGCTGACCGCGGAAGATACCAAAGCCATTGTCGATTCAACCATGAACGACGAGCAAAAAGAAATCTTCAAACGCGAATTGGAATTGAACTATTCCATCCAATCGAAAAGCAACACCCGCTATCGGGTAAATGCCTATCACGAACAAGGCCGCGTTGGTTTGGTATTGCGCCGCATCAACACCGAGATTCCAACCGTAGAAGAGCTGAACCTGCCTCCGATATTGAACGATTTGATTTTGAAATCCCGCGGCATGCTGATTTTGGCAGGCGCAACAGGCTCCGGTAAATCCACCTCAATGGCTGCGATGCTCAATCACCGCAACCACAACCTGCCCGGCCACATGATTACCATCGAAGACCCGATTGAATATCTGCACACGCCGAAAAAATGCATCATCACTCAGCGCGAAGTCGGCATCGATACCGAAAGCTGGGATTTGGCGGTGCAAAACGCGATGCGTCAGGCACCTGATGTTGTGTGTATCGGTGAGGTACGTTCTCAAGAAAGTATGGAATATGCTTTGCAACTGGCGCAAACCGGCCACTTGTGTGTATTCACCATCCATGCCACCAACGCCAACCAAGCCATTGAGCGCATCATGAACCTTTACCCTGAAGAGCGCCATAAACAGGTATTGGTGGATATTGCCATGAACCTTACCGGAATCATCGGCCAGCGCTTGGTGGTGAAAAAAGGCAACAAGGGCCGCACAGCCATTGTGGATCTGCTGATTAACTCGCCCGCTGTTCAGGATTTGATTTTCAAAGGCGAATTGATGGCAATTAAAGAATTGATGCAGCGCTCAACAGAAGAAGGCATGCAAACCTTCGACCAAAACCTGTTCCAGCTCTACACCGACGGCGTCATCGACTACAACGAAGCCCTGCGTCAGGCGGACTCCGCCAACGACTTGCGTTTGCGCATCCAGCTTCACGAAGAAGGCGGAAAATCAGAGCATCTGTTTGACCGTGTCAGCGATTTGAATCTGATTTAAAGCAGTAAAGCCTTAATATCCGTTCATAACAATGCCTGTCTGAAAACTTATTTTCAGACAGGCATTGTTTTAAGCAGGCATCAGTTTTTGCGTGCGGTAACAAATTCAGCCAAGCCACGCAAGCGGGCGGCTTTCCCGCCGAAAGGCTCCAACAACGACACAGCGTCGGCAACCAGCATTTCCGCATAAGCGCGGGCATCGGCCAAGCCCATCAGTTTTACATAAGTCGGTTTATCATTATCCGCATCTTTACCGGCGGTTTTGCCCAAAGTGGCGGTGTCGGCTTCACAGTCGAGCACATCGTCAATCACTTGAAAAGCCAAGCCCAGTTTTTTGGCATAACCATCCAAACGTGCCATATCATCATCGTTCAGATTCGGGCAACACAATGCGCCGAGCATCACGGCGGCTCGAATCAGCGCGCCGGTTTTCAAGCCGTGCATCTGCTCTAATTCAGCCTGGTTCATCGCTTTGCCGACATTGGCCAAATCGATCGCTTGTCCGCCCGCCATACCGAGGCTGCCGGACGCTTTTGCCAACACACCCACCATTTTTAACTGGCGCGCAGCGGGCAGATTAGCCGGGCGGCTTAACACATCAAACGCCAGCGTTTGCAGCGCATCACCTACCAAAAGCGCGGTTGCTTCGTCGTATTGCACATGGCAGGTCGGCTTGCCGCGGCGCAGGCTGTCGTTATCCATCGCGGGCATATCGTCGTGCACCAACGAATAAACATGCACCATTTCAATCGCCGCCATCGCCTGCTCCACCGCGGTAAAATCGGCTTCGCCCAACTCGGAAGCCGCCAGCACCAAAAGCGGGCGCAGGCGTTTGCCGCCGCCGAGCGTGACATAACGCATGGCTTCGTGCAGGGTGTTGGGCACGGTATGGCTTGCAGGCAGCACACGCTCAAGCGCAAGCTCGGTTTGTGCCTGCGCTTTTTGCTGCCACAATTTCAAATCATTCGCTTGCATCAAGATTCAGCTCCTTCAGCTCGCCCGCATCTAAAACTTGCAGCTTCTGTTCCACTTCGGCCAATTTGGCTTGGCAGTATTTCACCAATTCGTTGCCTTCTTGGTAGGCGGCAAGCGCTTCTTCCAGCGGCATTTCGCTGCTTTGCATAGCTTGCGTGAGCGTTTCTAAACGCTTGAGCGCTTCTTCAAATGATTTGGGGGCGGCGGCTTTTTTCATGATGAGGTTTGGATGGTTGAGTGAAAACGGCATTGTAACATTTTCGGCTGTGTGCCGCAGAAATGGCATAGGCAAAGGCAATGCCTGTCTGAAAAGTTTTCAGACAGGCATTGGAAGGTTCTTTAGCATTATTGCCCTCGGCTATGTAAATAGCCGAACACCAGCCTGCTGTCGATTTCGCCGCTTTTGCCGACCCGCACACGCTCGTGGCGGCTGAGCAGGGGAAACAGGGTTTCGATGCCGTCTTCGGGTGATACTTCGGGCAACGGTGCTTCGCTCAGGGGCAGCAGGCCGAGTGTGGCAAGTTCGCTGATTTTGCCGTAGTCGGTGCGGGTGCTTTGGAAAAAGGAGCGGATGAATTCGTTGGCCGGCCGGGTTTGAATCTCTTCCGGTGTGCCCGCTTGCTGGAGCTTGCCGTTTTGCATCACGGCGATGCGGTCGGCCAAGCGCATGGCTTCGTTCATGTCGTGGGTAACAAACACGATGGTGGTGCCGAGCTTTTGGTGGATTTCGGCCACCATTTCCTGCAAGGCGTTGCGGGAAATCGGGTCCAGCGCGCTGAAAGGTTCGTCCATCAGCAGCACGTCGGGCTTGGCGGCGATGGCGCGCAAGATGCCGATGCGCTGCTGTTCGCCGCCGGAGAGCTCGTGCGGATAGCGGTGGGCGTATTTTTGCGGAGACAAACCCACCATTTCGAGCAGCTCGGTAGAGCGGCGGCTGCGTTCGCTTTTTTTCCAGCCGAGGATGTCGGGTATCAGCTCGATATTCTGTTTTACGGTCATGGTGGGAAACAGGGCAATCTGCTGCAACACATAACCGATGCGGTGGCGCAGGCGGCGGATGTCGTAGTCTTTGATGCGTTGGTTGTTGAAATACACGTTGCCGTCGGTCGGCTCGACCAGCGCGTTAATCATTTTCATGGTGGTGGTTTTGCCGCTGCCGGAAGGGCCGACAATCACGAAAAACTCGCCTTCGTTGATGGTTAAATTCAAATCGCTGATAACGGTTTTGCCGTCGTAGCGCTTGGCAACATGGTCGAACTGGATAATCGGCTTCATGGCTGTTGCTCCAGCAGTTTGTGTTTGTTCAGATAATCGGCCGCCACTTGTGCCGGCGTTTCACCGCCGTTTTTCACGCGGTAATTCATTTCCGACATTTCTTCTTCGCTGATTCTGCCTGCCAAACGGTTAAGCGCGCCGACGATTTCGGGGTTTTGCTCGGCAAACTCGGCTTTCATCAGCGGCGCGCCCTGATAAGCGCGGAAGAGCCGCAAGTCGTCTTTTAACATGTAAAGATTGTATTGGCGGATTTCGGCATCGGTGGAATAGGCGTCCACCAGATTGATGCGGCCTTCCTGAAGCGCGGTGTAACGCAGAGCCGGCTCGATACTGGAAACGTGTTTGAGTGGAATGCGGTGGGTTTCAGACAGGCCTTTGTAGCCGTCTTTGCGGTCGATAAACTCCAGCGTAAAACCGGCGCGTACTTGGTTTTTCACTTTGGCCAAGTCGGAAATATTCACCAAACCGTGTGCCCGCGCGTAATCCTGCGGCAGCGCGAGTGTATAAGTATTTTGGTATTTCATGGCGGGCAACAGGCGCAAGTTGTGCTGCTCGGCAATCAAGCGGCGCGCCAGTGTATAGGTTTCTTCGGGGCTGAGCGGGCGGTTTTTCTGGGCTTCAGGCAGCTCCACCAAGCTTTCGATAACCGTGCCGGTAAACTCGGGATAAATATCCACTTCGCCGCTTTTAAGTGCGTTGAAAAGAAAACTGGTTTTGCCGAAATTGGGCTTCAACACCACATCGATTTCCGGGTTCTCCGCCTCAATCAGCATTTTATACATATTGATTAAAATATCCGGCTCGCTGCCCAGCTTGCCCGCAATCACGGTTTGCTTGCCGCCGCTGTGGCTGCTCCACCATTGCGCGCCCAGCAGCAACACGGTACTTACCGCCACCAACACCAGCACAAAGCCCGCTCTTTTCCGTTGCAGCCAATACACCAACCCGCTCACCGCCACCGCCAGCAGCGCGGAAGCCACTGCGCCGATAAAAGTCAGCGCCATATTGTGGCGGTCGATACCGAGCAGGATGATGTTGCCCAAACCGCCCGCGCCGATTAACGCAGCCAGTGTGGCCGTACCGATAATCAGCACGGCGGCCGTGCGTATGCCGGAAACCATAGCCGGCAGCGCCATCGGCAGCTCGATGCGGAAAAGCTTCTGCCAGCGCGACAAACCGAATGCCGTGGCCGCTTCCTGCACCGAAGCATTGATTTCAGACAGGCCTAAATAAGTGTTTTGAAAAATAGGCAGCAGCGCATAAAGCGTGAGCGCAATCAAAGCCGGCGGCGTGCCGATGCCTACAAAAGGAATCAGCAAGCCGAGCATGGCCAGCGAAGGGATAGTTTGCAGGATATTGGTGAGCTGCAACACCACTTCGGCCTGCTTTTTGTGTGAGGAAAACCAAACCGCCAGTGGCACGGCTATCACGATGGCACACAAAAGCGCAAGCAGCGAGAGCACAAGGTGCTCGAAAGTGGCGGTCAACAAATCATGTTTGCGCTCCAGAAGCGTTTGCAAAATGGCATTCATAAATATTATCTGGGGATAGTTGGCAGGCTGGGCGAAGCTGGCTGCTTTATTGAAGCATGGGAATGATATTTTTGATTATGCGGCCAATATTAATGAGGCTGCACAAATCTTGTTTGGTTCCATTGTAGGGGATATGCGGCTGTGAATCAAAACCGCTGCATTGCTGGCATATTCGTGCCCCAAATTATAAAATACCCCTTTTCACACATACTGGAGCTGCCATCATGACCGTTAAAACCCGTTTTGCCCCCAGCCCCACCGGTTATCTGCATATCGGCGGCGTGCGTACTGCTTTGTTTTCATGGGCGTTCGCCCGCAAGCACAAAGGCGAATTCCTGCTCCGCATCGAAGACACCGATTTGGAGCGCTCCAATGCCGAATCGGTCAACATTATTCTCGACGGCATGAAATGGGTCGGCCTCGATTACGACAATGCCGACAACGTTATCTTCCAAACCCGCCGCTTCGGCCGCTATAAAGAAGTAATTGCCGAGCTGCTCGAAAAAGGCCATGCCTACCATTGCTATTGCAGCAAAGAAGAGCTGGAAGCCATGCGCGAAAAAGCCGAAAAAGAAGGCACCGCCACTTACGACCGCCGCTGGCGCCCCGAGCCCGGCAAAACCCTGCCTCCCATACCCGAAGGCGTAGAACCCGCGGTGCGTTTCAAAACCCCGACCGAGGGCGTAACCAAGTGGAACGACTTGGTCAAAGGCGAAATCAGCATTCCCAACGAAGCGCTCGACGATTTAATCATCGCCCGCGCCGACGGCACGCCCACCTACAACTTCTGCGTGGTGGTGGACGATCACGACATGGGCGTTACCCACGTTATCCGCGGCGACGACCATGTTAACAACACGCCCAAACAAATCAACATCTTAAAAGCCATGGGCAACCAATTGCCCGAATACGGTCACCTGCCGATGATTCTCAACGAACAAGGCAAAAAAATCTCCAAGCGCAGCGGCGACACCGTAGCCATTACCGATTTCGGCCAAATGGGCATCTTGCCCGAAGCCATGCTCAACTACCTTGCCCGCTTGGGCTGGGCGCATGGCGACGACGAATTTTTCACCATGCAGCAGTTTGTCGAATGGTTTGATTTGAAAGACGTTTCTCTCTCGCCCAGCCGCATGGACCTGAAAAAACTCTACTGGATTAACAGCGAGCACATCAAAGTAACACCTAACGAAAAACTGGCCGAATTGGTTAAACCCCGTTTGCAGGTGCGCGATATTCATGAAACCGACAAACCCGCATTGGAAGATGTGCTTGAGCTGGTGAAAGACCGCGCCCAAGATTTGAACACGCTGGCCGACGAATGCGTGTATTTCTACCAAAAAAGCACGCCCGCGGAAGCCGATGTGCAAAAACATTGGGACGAAGACGCCCCCGCGCGCATGCTGCGTTTTGCCGAAAAACTGGAAGGTCTGGCCGACTGGAACGCCGAAGCGATTCATGATTTGTTCAAACCCTTCTGCGACGCCGAAGGCATCAAAATGGGCAAACTCGGCATGCCGCTGCGCCTGGCTGTGTGCGGCACCGCCAAAACCCCGAGCATTGATGCCGTGTTGGCGCTTCTGGGCAAAGAAGAAGTGCTGACGCGCATCCGCTCGTAATTACGAAAAATGGGTAACGCTCTGAATACATATACTTAGCAGTTTCGGTATGTATTCGAATAATACAGCAGCGCTCATGCAAGCAAAGCCTGTCTGAAACAATGCCTGTCTGAAACGCGGTTTTTCAGACAGGCATTATGTTAAAATCACGCCCTTAATCATTAAATGACACCAACATGAATATATTCTACGAAGAAAGCGGCCAGTTTAAGGTCGCTTCCGTTATCCAGAAAACCGAAAGCCATTATCAGGTGGAAACGCAACACGGCAAACGGGCTAAAGTGAAAGCATCTCATGTGTTTGCCGAATTCGATACACCGCCGGCCGGCTTTCTCGAAACCGCCGAAGCCGAAGCAGCGCAGATCGATACCGATTTATTATGGGAAGTGTGCAGCGAAGAGGAATTCAGTGCAGAGGCCATCGCCGAAGAATATTATGGCCACACGCCCACCAAAACCGAGCTGGCGGCCACACTGATTGCACTTTATGCCGCACCCGCTTATTTCTATAAAAAAGGCAAAGGCGTGTTTAAAGCCGCACCGGAAGAAACACTCAAGCAGGCGCTGGCGGCCATCGAGCGCAAAAAGCAGCAAGATGCGCAAATGGAAGCCTGGTCGCAAGCTTTACAGCAGGGCAGCCTGCCCGAAGCAATCGGCGCCGACCTGAAAACCATACTTCACGCGCCCGATAAGCAGTCTCTTACCTACAAAGCCTTCACCAAAGCCGCTGCCGCCATGAAACTTTCGCCTTACGAGCTGGCGAAAAAAACCGGCGGCGTATCATCGCTGGCGCAATTTATGCGCGAAGGTTTCGAGCTGAAAAACTATCCGCAAGGCACCGGTTTTCCAGCCATTGATATTCCCGATTTGGGCGCTTTGCCGCTGGCCGAAGGCATTGAAGCCTTTTCGATTGACGACGAAAGCACCACCGAGGTGGACGACGCTTTATCTGTGCAGGATATCGGCGGCGGCATCAAGCGCATCGGCATCCATATTGCGGCGCCCGCGCTGGCGGTGGCACAAGGCAGCGAAATTGAAAAAATCATTTTCCAGCGCCAAAGCACCGCTTATTTTCCGGAAGGCAAAATCACCATGCTGCCGGACAACTGGATTGGCGCGTTCAGCCTCGACACAGGCGAAGCGCGGCCTGCGGTGAGCATTTACTTTGATGTGGACGAAGCGTTTAATGTGAGCAACCCGCAAACCAAAATCGAACGCGTGCAGATTGCCGAAAACCTGCGCATCGGTGCCATCGAGCCGCATTTCAACAGCCAAAAAGGATTAGATGACGAAGGCAAAGCCATGTTTGCCCACCACAAAGCCTTAATCTGGTTTTACAAGCTGGCCGTTGAACTGCAAAAGCAACGCGGCAAATACGATGCCGAAGCGGTACCGCAATATGATTACGGCATCGGTTTTGACGAAGCAGGCAAAGTAGAAATCACCGTGCGCGAGCGCGGCTCGCCTATTGACACGCTGGTGTCGGAGATGATGATTCTGGCCAACAGCACTTGGGCGAAAATGCTGCATGAAAACGAAGTGCCCGCCTTGTTCCGCGTGCAGCCCGCCGGCAAAGTGCGCATGAGCACGCAATCCGAACCTCACATCGGCATGGGCGTGCAGCATTACGGTTGGTTTACCTCGCCGCTGCGCCGGGCCGCCGACTATATCAACCAAAAGCAGCTTATCAGCCTGATTGAAGCGGGCGCCGAGCCGCGTTTTGCGCGGGGCGACAATATGCTGTTTGCCGCCATGCGCGATTTCGAATCCACCTACACGATTTACCATGATTTTCAGCGCGAAATGGAGGCTTATTGGTCTATGGTGTATCTCGCGCAGGAAGGCATCAGGGAAATCAACGGCTTGGTATTGAAAGAAGAAATCGTACGCCTCTGCGGCCTGCCCATGGTCGCCCGTGCCACCGGCATCCCGCTGGAGATTCCGCCGAAAACCACGGTAAAACTGGCCGTTACGGAAGTGGATCCGGAAAAACAGGTTTTGGGCTTGAATTATTTGAACGCGGTAGTTTGATATAACAAACAAACTAAAAAATAACGCTTTCGTCATACCCGGGCTTAACCCGAGTATAACGAGTGTACTATTTTCAAGTTGATTCACTATACTGCCCATATAAGAATGCCTGTCTGAAAAAGCTTTCAGACAGGCATTCTTCAAATTCACGGGACCAATCGACGCTCTGTCAGTCGCCCATCACTTTTCCTTCCCTGCGCGGGTCGGCGCCGCCGATCAAACCTTTATCGGTGATCACAATACCTTGCACGCCGGAATTCAGATCGCGCACTTCGGTTTTGTAGCCGATTTTCTGCAAGGCTTCGGCCTGTTTGGCAGCGGCGGTATTTTGTTCCAACTCATAAGTGCCGAAGCGGTTGAGCATATTGGGCAGGGAAATGGCTTTTTGGATGTCCATGCCCCAGTCGATATGCGCCACCAGTGTTTTTGCCACATAGCCGATGATGCGGCTGCCGCCGGGCGAGCCGACCGCCATATAAGGTCGGCCGTTTTTCAACACAATAGTCGGCGCCATAGACGAGCGAGGGCGTTTGCCGCCTTCAACACGATTGGCAACGGGTTGGCCGTTTTTCACGGGCTCGAATGAAAAATCGGTCAATTCGTTATTCAGCAGATAGCCGTTGGCCATCAGGGTGGAGCCGAACGCGTTTTCGATAGAGGTGGTCATGGAAAGCACGTTACCGTGTTTGTCCACCGCCACAATATGGCTGGTGGAAGGCAGCTCGATAGCCGGAGCGGCGGCTTGCTTGCTGCCGAAATCGCCGGCCGGGGTTTCGCTTAGGGCTTGCCCGGTATTGGCGAGCAAGGCGGCGCGCTGTTTCAGATAGGCATCGGAAACCAGCGCCTGCGTGGGCACTTTTACAAAATCCGGGTCGGCCACATAAAGGTCGCGGTCGGCAAACGCCAAGCGCGAGGCGTCGCCGAGCAGGCGCCAGCTGTTGAGATTGCGGTAGGAAAATTGTTTTTGCTCAAACCGGTTCAGGATGCCGGTAATCTGCGCCAGTGCAATCCCGCCGGAACTGGGCGCACCCATGCCGCACACTTGGTATTCTCGGTAATCACCGCACACGGCTTCGCGCTCGATGATTTTGTAGTTTTTAAAATCAACAGCGGCCAGTTTGCCCGGATTATCTTCGGCGCCGCGCACGGCTTTGATGATGTTTTGCGCGTATTTGCCGTCATAAAAAGGCTTGGCACCGTCTTTAGCCAGGGTTTTCACCGTGGCGGCAAATTCGGGATTTTTCAGCAATGCGCCCGCCTGCAAAGCTTGACCGCCGGGTAGGAAATAAGCGGCGGTGGCGGGATAACGCTGCAAGTGCTCGGCATTGCTCTGTATCGAAGCAGCCATGCGCGGCGACACTTGGAAGCCTTCTTCCGCCAGCTTCACCGGCATATCAAACAAGCGCGCCCACGCCATTTTGCCGTAACGCTGATGCAGCTCTTCCATCATTTTCGGCACACCCGGGGTGCCGACCGAACGTCCGCCCACCACCGCCTGCTTGAATTCCAGCGGCTTGCCTTCTTTATCTAAAAACAATTCGGGTGTGGCGGCTTTGGGTGCGGTTTCGCGCGCGTCAAACGTGGTGAGCTTTTTCGCCTCATTGTCCCAATACACCACAAACGCGCCGCCCAAGCCGGAAGACTGCGGCTCCACCAAGCTTAATGTGGTTTGCATGGCAATCATGGCATCCACCGCGCTACCGCCTTGTTTTAAAATCTGATAGCCTGCTTCAGTGGCCAGCGGGTTGGCCGAAGCGGCCATAAATTCTTTGGCACGCACAAGTTTTTGCTCGGTCATGCCGTGGCCTTGTTCGGGTGAAAAATCATCGGCTCCGCGCGAAGCCTGCCGGTCGGCACTCGAAATGGAGGAACAAGCAGCCAGTAATACGGCGGCGGCAAGGGCAAAAGCAGTTTTGATGGGTGTCATGGTGGTCTTTCTGTTTAATTATGCTAAAAAGATTTTTGTAATTTAACCGATTTTGCCGGATAAAAACAATGCCTGTCTGAAAGAAACAGTTCGCTATATACTGAAGCTGTTTTCAGACAGGTATTCCCTTTATTTCACAACCATATACAACGGAAAAGATGCTTGCCCTCCGCTTGTACTTTTTTGCTTGTTTAACCCTCACACCGCCGGAGCCGCCGATGACCCTGCCGCCGCTTAGCCCCTACACCCAAGCATTTGATTTAACAAACCAAAGCTGGTCGGATAACGAAAGCCGCTTGATGCAGCAGGTTACGCCCGAACGCGGGCTTTTCTGGATACACATCCCGCCCAAAGGCATTGTGGTGCCGCGTAAATACCGCAGCCGGCCGCTTTTCAGACAGGCATCCGAAACGCTCGCTGCCGAAGGCATGCCTGTGCATTTGCGGCTCTCCGGCGGCGGCGTGGTACCCCAGTCGCCACACACGGTCAACTTGAATCTCGCATACAGCGTGGCCACCGACAACCCGTTTCCCACCGCCGAAGCCCACTATCTCGCCCTCTGCCGCCTGCTGCAAACACTTTTCAACCGCTTCGGCATCGCCACCGACACCCAAACCGTAACCGGCTCGTTTTGCGACGGCCGCTTCAATCTCGCCGCCAACGGCAGAAAAATCGCCGGCACCGCCCAATTTTGGCAGCGCGACAAAACCCGCCCCGGCCGCTACACCATTCTTTCCCACGCCGTAATCATCGCCGCCCAAGCGGAGGAACTCACCAGGCAGGCCAACCGCTTCGAGCAGGCGCTCGGCAGCGGCGTGCGCTATCTGCCGGAGCGGACTGTATCAGTGGAAGCTTTGAGCGGCGCGGGCAGTGAAATTGTGGCAGATGAATTGAATACCTTATTGATACAGACAATGCCTGTCTGAAAAACGACCTTTTCAGACAGGCATCATAGATTTAAAACACATCCCCGCCATCATCTGCTTCCTGCATAAACTTGGCGCATAAGTCCAATACATCACTGCCGTATTTCTCGATTTTCGCTTCGCCCAAACCATAGATTTCATGCAGATCGGCTTCGGTTTGCGGCAGGTTTTGCACAATGCTTTGCAAGGTTCGGTCGCCGAAAATAATGTAGGCGGGCACGTTTTCCGCTTTGGCCTGCTCCAGCCGCCAATGCCTGAGCTCCTGCCAGATGCGCTCTTCGCGCTCGGTGCGCAGCCATTGGGTTTTGCTGCCGGTCGAAGTGGTTTTCTGGCGTTTGAGCGGGCGCAGCCAAACGGTTTGCCCGCCGGTTAACACAGCTTTGGCTGCGGGGGTGAGGCGCAAGGCCTGATAATTGGCGGTATCGGTGTCGATCAGGCCGAGGCCGAGGCATTGGCGGGTAACGGCGCGCCAGTCTTTATCGGATTGCTCGGCGCCGATGCCGAATGTGGAAAGTTTGTCGTGGCCGTTTTGTTTGATCCAATCTTCGTTTTTACCGCGCAACACATTAATTACATAACCTGCGCCAAAGCGTTGGCCGACGCGGTAGATGCAGCTCAACAGTTTCTGCACCAACACGGTGCCGTCGAAGCGCACGGGCGGGTTGAGGCAGTTGTCGCAATTGCCGCAAGGCCCGCTTTCTTCGCCGAAATGGCGCAACAAAGGCACGCGGCGGCATTCGGCGGTTTCGCACACGGCAAACATGGCGTTGAGCTTAGACAACTCGATCTGTTTTTGAAAATCATCGCTGCCGCTTTCCATAATGCGTTCTTTAAGCAGCATTAAATTATTCATGCCGTAGCAAAGCCAGCTGGCGGCGGGCAGCCCGTCGCGCCCCGCACGGCCGCTTTCCTGATAGAAATGTTCGATACTTTGCGGCATGTCGAGGTGGGCGACAAAGCGCACGTCGGGCTTGTCGATGCCCATGCCGAAGGCCACGGTGGCCACAACGATGATGTTGTCTTCCTGCGTGAAACGGCGCTGGTTTTGCGTGCGCGTTTCCATGCTCAGGCCGGCATGGTAGGGAATGGCGTTTAAGCCGTGGCTGCTTAAAAATTCGGCGGTGTCTTCCACGCTTTTTCGGCTGAGGCAGTACACGATGCCGCTTTCGCCCTGCATGTCTTTAAGAATGAAATCGAGCAGCTGCTTTTTACCGTTGTTTTTTTCAACCACTTGGTAACGGATATTGGGGCGGTCGAAGCTGGCGATAAACTCGGGTGCGTCTTCCAGCTTGAGATAATGTTTGATGTCGGCGCGGGTTTCGGCGTCGGCCGTGGCAGTGAGTGCAATGCGCGGCACTTGCGGATAGCGTTCGGCCAAAAGGCCGAGCTGTTGGTATTCGGGGCGGAAATCGTGGCCCCACTGGCTCACGCAATGGGCTTCGTCAATAGCAAACAGGCTGATTCGGGTGTTATCCAGAAAGCGCAGAAAACGCTCGCTTACCAACCTTTCAGGCGCAACATAAAGCAGCTTGAGCGAGCCATTGTGGATATCTTCGGCAATTTGGCGCACTTCGTCGGGATGCGTGCCGCTGTGTACGCTGGCCGAGTGCACGCCTACGGCGCGCAGGTTGGCCACTTGGTCGTTCATCAGCGCAATCAGCGGCGACACCACAATCGCCACACCTTCGCGCATCAGGGCGGGAATTTGGTAACAAAGCGATTTGCCGCCGCCGGTGGGCATCAAAACCAAGAGGCTCCGGCCGCCGGCAAGCGTGTCCACAATCTCGGCCTGACGCCCGCGGAAATCGGGGTAGCCGAACACATCGTGCAAAATCCGCCGTGCATCGTCGCGCTGCTTGGTCATTTGGAGAATTCCGTTATAATAAGGCCGATATTTTAATGAATGCCTGTCTGAAAGGAAAGTTTATGAATCCACGCAAGGCTTTGCGATTAGCCGCCCCGCTTGTTTTACTCGGTCTTCTGGCTGCGTGTGCCGGCGGCCCGAAAGTTGAAGGAAGCTGGCAGAGTATCGGCGAAAGCAACGAAGGCAATATCCGCAACTATATCGATAAAAGCAGCGTTAAACGCAACGGCAATATCGTAACTTTCCGCGACAAGAAAACCGTGGTGAAACCGGCGCAAGAGCGCTATGTCAACACGCCGCGCTACAAAACCGCCATCGGCAGTTGGGAAATCGACTGTGCCAAAAAAACCTACCGCCTAAGCGCGCTTACCCTTTTGGATGAAAACGGCAAAGAATTGCTCAAACAAACCTACACGCCGGTTAACGTGCGCCCGATGCCGGTTGCCGAAAGCGGCTCCATCGTTGAAAAACAATATCAAACCGTATGTTCGGGCAAATAATGCCTGTCTGAAAGGATACACATGAAGCCCTTATCAGTTGTCTTTTTATTGCTTTCCCTTTCGGCCTGCACGTTCAACAACCCGCTCCGCCGCTCCGCCGAACACGCGCCCGCCAACCTGCCACCTGCAGCCACCGCACAAGTAGCGGCCGGTTCCGGTGTAGTAGGCGACGAACTATTGAGCGCACAAGCGGCCTACCGCGAAGCCATCCGGCAACAAAACCGCAGCGACGGCCATATCGCCAGCCTCCAACGCCGGCTTCACGATGCCGAACGCCGCAAGCAGCAGGCCGATGACGACATCACCCGCCTACGCGCCGAACTGCATCAGGCCAGCGAATCCAAAACCGGCACCGACAACGCCACTCAAGCCGCCAGCCAACGCTTGAATGCAGCATGGGAAGCCGCCCGCCAAGCCGGATTGGTGCATTAATCCGAAAAACCGAATGCCTGTCTGAAAAAATACCTCGTTTTCAGACAGGCATTTATACTGATACGGCTGCCTTAAACAGCCAGCAGCAAAACTTTACTCACTAAAAATTAACGACGATGAAATCAACTACTTTTTCCATACTTGCTTTGCTGGCAAGCCTCAACGCCTACGCTGCGCCTGCCAATACCGGCGCGAAAACCCAAATACAGCCCGGCCGATACCAATATGCCTTATACGGCCCCCACGGCCCGGCCGATTTTCGCGAGCTGGTTTTCGTTCATGTATTGCCGGAAGGCAAATACTGCATGTTCTCCTCAGGAACAGATTTAAACTACGAAAGCGCCCAACTCGGCAAATGGAAAAAGCAAAAAGGCAATATTGAATTGGATAACAAAACCGTTATCAGCAACCAACCCGTTTTAGGCAGCGCCGAACCCCCTGCCGACGATGCAGGCATGAAAGGCGCGCTGCTCAATCAAAACCCGGCTTTTTTCATCAATGCCAGAAGAGCCGAATATCAGGCTTATCACAATAAGCAGGCGCTGGAAAAAGCCCGCGCAGAATGTTTGGAAATGCAAAAAAATTCATATTAAGTTACCGGGCAAACGGAACCTGGAAAACCTCCCGCTTTGAACGGCCGTTTGCACCGATACCTGTTGTTAACCTTAACCCCGATATGGAGAAGAAATAAATGGAACTCGTACTTATCCGCCACGGCCAAAGCGAATGGAACGCCAAAAACCTGTTTACCGGTTGGCGCGACGTTAAACTTTCCGAGCAAGGCATCGCCGAAGCCACTGCGGCCGGCCGCAAGTTGAAAGAAAAAGGCTACCTGTTTGACATCGCCTTCACCTCAGCCCTTTCCCGCGCCATCAAAACCTGCAACATCGTGCTGGAAGAATCCCACCAATTATGGGTGCCGCAAATCAAAAGCTGGCGCCTGAACGAGCGCCATTACGGCCAGCTGCAAGGTTTGGACAAAAAACAAACCGCCGAAAAATACGGCGACGAACAAGTACACATCTGGCGCCGCAGCTATGATACCCTGCCGCCTCTTTTGGATGCCGACGACGAATTTTCCGCCCACAACGACCGCCGCTACGCCCACCTGCCTGCCGATGTGGTGCCGGACGGCGAAAACCTGAAAGTAACCCTCGTGCGCGTGCTGCCTTTCTGGCACGACCAAATCGCACCGGCCCTCTTAAACGGCAAACGCGTATTGGTAGCCGCCCACGGCAATTCATTGCGTGCACTGGTAAAACACTTGGAAGGCATTTCCGACGAAGAAATCATGGGTGTGGAAATCCCCACCGGCCAACCGCTGGTGTATAAGCTGGACGATAATTTGAAAGTGATTGAGAAATTCTATCTGTAAGGGTTTCCGAATAAACAATGCCTGTCTGAAAACTTAGTTTCAGACAGGCATTGTTGATATTGGCAATCAGGCAACATCCAAATTCAAACTGTGAAACGCCAGCGGCAGATCCTCATCTTGTTTGAACTCCACCCATTCGTAAGACGTTTCGTCTTCCAATACTTTGCGTAACAAAGCATTATTGATGGCATGGCCGGATTTGAAACCTTCAAATGCGCCGATAATCGGGTGGCCGACAATATATAAATCACCAATGGCATCCAGAATTTTATGGCGCACAAATTCATCGGGATAGCGTAAACCGTCCGGGTTCAACACATCAGCATCATCAATCACAATCGCATTGGAAAGGTTGCCGCCCAAACCGAGGTTGTGCGAGCGCATCATTTCCACTTCCTGCATAAAACCGAAAGTGCGGGCGCGGGCGATTTCTTCCACATAAGATTTTCCTGCAAAATCAATCTCAAAGCGCGGGCTGCTGAGGTTGAACACAGGATGGTCAAACTCGATGGTCAAAGCCGCTTTAAAGCCGTTATAAGGCGTGAATTTTACCCATTTGCCCGGCTCCCGCACTTCCACTTCTTTCAAAATGCGCAAAAACTTTTTTTGCGCTTTCTGATCCACGATGCCCGCGTCCTGTAAAAGGTAGATAAAGGGCAGGCTGGAACCGTCCATAATCGGGATTTCCGGCGCGTTTAATTCGATTAACACGTTATCCACACCATAAGCAGCCAATGCCGACATAATATGCTCAATGGTTCCGACACGTACACCTTGTTCGGTAACAATGGTGGAAGACAAACGGGTATCGTTAATCAGATAAGGGGTCAACTTAATGATTTCACCTTGCTCCCCGCTCAAATCAGTACGGCGGAAAGCGATGCCGCTGTTTTCCTCCGCAGGATGCAGAGTAAGCGAAACGCGCTCGCCCGAATGCAGACCCACCCCGGTAGCGCGCACGGATTTGGCTAAAGTACGCTGTAACATTCGTATCCTTCCATGGTTGATTTCAAATAATCATCAATTAAAGCGATGATACGGGAAAACGCTTTGGGATAACATTGAATTTGTTTATGAATAACGTAGCTTTATCCACGCATCAGATTCCCAATAAAGAACTTATTCTTTTTTCTGCACACGCTCTCTCCAGCTTTTCCTGCAGTTTTACCCCTATTTATCCATAGTTTTTCAAACAATCTTATTATTTGATTTTACATAAATTTTTTAACTTATCCACAGAAAATAGCTCTTTTAAAGCCATGCTTCTTCATCATAATCTTTTTATTTTTTAAATAAAAAAGTAAAAAGAAGGCTTAAAACCTATTTTTGTCCAAGCATATTTCGAAATTATATTTGCATAAATAAACGCATGTAAGCTTAGGTAGTATTTGAAAAACATGATAAAACTTATCTATATCAGCCCGATATTGTTTTTAATTTATTAAGTAAACCATCTTGTACAACCAAAACTTAAACCGACAGATTAAAAACAATATCGGCAATATGCCGCTCAACCGGCTGACTGCTGAAAATGCCTTAATAATTAAAAATTTATGCTTTCAATTTATCCTAATTAAAACAGGAGCTTAATATGGGTATCAAAGTTGCGATCAATGGTTTTGGCCGTATCGGCCGTTTGGCATTACGCTGCCTTATTGAAAAGGACGGTATTGAAGTTGTTGCCATTAACGATCTTACTCCGCCCGACATGCTGGTGCATCTGTTTAAATACGACACCATGCAAGGCCGTTTTAAAGGTACTGCCGAGCTCAAAGATAATGCCATTGTTGTAAACGGTAAAACCATTCGGGCGTTTGCCGATGCCAACCCGGAAAACCTGCCTTGGAACGAATTAAGTGTAGATGTGGTGTTGGAATGCACAGGGTTTTTCAATAGTAAAGAAAAAGCCGAAGCCCATATCAGAGCCGGTGCGAAAAAAGTATTGCTTTCCGCACCGGGCGGCAACGATGTGAAAACCATTGTGTTCGGTGTGAACGAGCATACTTTGGACGGCAGTGAAACCGTGGTTTCCGGCGCTTCCTGTACCACCAACTGTCTGGCGCCGATGGCCAATGTGCTGCAAAAAGAATTCGGTATTGTTCAAGGCTTGATGACCACTGTTCATGCTTACACCGGCGATCAAAACACATTGGATGCACCGCACCGAAAAAACGATTTCCGCCGCGCCCGTGCCGCCGCGCAAAACATTGTGCCCAACAGCACCGGCGCCGCCAAAGCCATCGGTTTGGTGATTCCGGAGCTTAAAGGCAAGCTGGATGGTGCCGCCCAGCGCGTTCCGGTGGCGACCGGTTCGTTGACCGAGTTGGTTTCCATATTGTCCCGCCCGGTAACAGTGGAAGAAATTAATGCCACCATGAAAGCAGCGGTAAGTGAAAGCTATGCTTACACGGAAGATCCGATTGTGTCTTCCGATGTGATCGGTTTGGAAGCAGGTTCGATGTTTGATGCGACTCAAACCAAAGTGATAACGGTAGGCGATAAACAATTGGTCAAAACCGTAGCATGGTATGACAACGAGATGTCTTATACCTGCCAGCTGATCCGCACATTGCAATATTTCTCTGCTTTGATGAAGTAAAACCCACTTTGAAAAATGCCTGTCTGAAAGGTTTTCAGACAGGCATTTTTGTATAAACGGTACTGTTTTTCGAATAAACGGTACATTTTATAAAAATATGTTTCTAATAAAATCAATAATATAGTTCAAATGTTCAAAAATATTTACCGCTTATCTATTCCCAACCGTAAAAACTTTGTCTAGAATGCAATCCAACAAAACAAAAAACAGATTTAGTCAAATAAAAAATATTTACGGGCAGGCAAAAAATAATCGATTGCCGATTTATTTTAAAGCCGTTTTTCTACCAGATAAAGAAAAAGGAAAACCATCATGTTAGGCTTTTTATTCAACCGCAAAAATAAAGAACAAAACGCTCCGGTTGCCAAACAACCTGTTGTACAGGCAAACCGTGTCAAATTTGCGCTGGATAAAATCCAGGCTGAAGAATTCAGCTTTGACGACAGCGAATTGGGCTTGAATGTCAGCTTTGACGAAAAGCCGATGACCCTTGATCAAATGCGCATGCTTGAGCTTGCAATGTAAACCGAATCATAGTGAAACCGCCCGAACATATTGTTTTCGGGCGGTTTGCTTTTGGGTTTTTCAGACAGGCATTGTGCTTGTGTTAACATACAAATCTAAGCAATTAAGTTACAATAAGCTTCACTATAGCCAATAAACTTATTTTTGATACAAGGCAACAAGCTGCAAACAGTACGAGTAGTACAACAAGGCGCAGCAACGACGTAGCAAAAATAAGTTTATTGCTGTATACAACCCTTCCAAATTTAAAGAGAATTTTATGTTTAGTTTTTTTAAACGCAAGAAAAAACAAGAGCATACCGAGCCGGAAGCCGAGCAGGAACAAGGCCTGTCTGAACAAGAAGAAACCTTAGGCGAGCCGGCTCCTGCTGAAGAGCCGACTTGGCAGAAAGAAGAAACCGTTGCTTTTGTTCAAGAAAAAGAACAAGAACAAATAGAAAGAAAACCCGAGCCGCAAACTTTGCCTGCCGAACCGGCGCAAGATGCGGTCAAACCGATTGTTATGCGGGAAGAACCCGAAACAGAGCCTGAGACGCAAGCTCAACCGGTAGAAAAACCGCTTCCGGTTGCTGCAAAACCGGCTCCTCAGCAGGAAGAAAAACTCGGCTGGGCGGCACGTTTGAAAAAAGGCCTGACCAAATCGCGCGACCATATGGCCAAATCGTTGGCCGGCGTGTTCGGCGGCGGCCAGATTGACGAAGATTTATACGAAGAGCTGGAAACCGTGTTGCTCACCAGCGATATGGGCATCGAAGCCACCGAATATCTGATGAACGATGTGCGCAAACGTGTGTCGCTCAAAGGTTTGAAAGATGGCGCGGAGCTGCGCCAGGCTTTGAAAGACGCGATTTATGATCTGCTCAAACCGCTGGAATCGCCTTTGGAAATCCCTGAAGGCAACGGGCCTTTTGTGATTATGATGGCGGGCATCAACGGCGCGGGCAAAACCACTTCCATCGGCAAATTGGCGAAATATTTCCAATCGCAGGGTAAATCGGTGATTTTGGCGGCGGGCGACACATTCCGCGCAGCAGCCCGCGAGCAGTTGCAAGAATGGGGTGCGCGCAACGGCGTAACCGTGATTTCGCAGGCCAAAGGTGATTCTGCTGCCGTGTGTTACGATGCCGTGGAAGCGGCCAAAGCGCGCGGTGTGGATATCGTGCTGGCCGACACAGCCGGCCGCCTGCCCACGCAGCTGCATTTGATGGAAGAAATCAAAAAGGTTAAGCGTGTGCTGCAAAAAGCCATGTCCGAAGCGCCGCACGAAATCATTGTGGTACTGGATGCCAATATCGGCCAAAATGCGGTAAACCAAGTGGTGGCGTTTGACGATGCGTTGGGCGTAACCGGCCTGATAGTAACCAAACTCGACGGCACAGCCAAAGGCGGCGTGTTGGCTGCTTTGGCTTCCAACCGCCCTATTCCCGTGCGCTATATCGGCGTGGGCGAAAGTATCGACGACTTACGCCCGTTTGATGCCAGAGCGTTTGTGGATGCTTTGATCGACGAATAAGAGCTGGGTTAGATATTTAAAATGCCTGTCTGAAAACTTTTCAGACAGGCATTTTTCATTAACGTGCAGCAAACAGCAGCATGGCGCCCAAACCAAACAACACCACACCGATGAAACGGTTTACATATATCTGTTTGCCCAATAAAGCATTGCGGATTAAAGGGTTGGCTAACACGGTGGCAACGGCGGCAAACCACACGAAATGCGCCAGCGACATAAACGCACCGTAGCCCACCTGCACCGGCATGGGCGTGGTAGTCTTGACCACTTGGGTGAATGTACTTAACACAAACAAAGTGGTTTTGGGATTGAGCGCGTTGGTAACGAAACCGGTTTTGAATGCTACCAAGCGGCTGATTTCGCTATGATTGCCGCTTAAATCGACGTTTACTTTCCGATGGTGGAAAGTTTTGAAACCGATATACATCAAATAAAGCGCGCCTGCTGTTTTAACCAAGTGGAAGGCAGCGGGAAATTTTATCAAAAGCACACTTACGCCCAACAAGGTATAAGCAACGTGAATCCAAACGGCAGATGCGATGCCGATCGAAGTCCACACACCGGCCCGCCGCCCGTAAAGATAGCTGTTGCGCGTTACCATGGCGAAATCCCCACCCGGGCTGACAACGGCCAGAATCGTGATGGCGGCAACGGCGAAAAGTTCATTCATCAAGCACCTCTTTGTATGAAAAAATTTCTGATATGATATGGAATAAGCGGTAGGCAGGAATGCCTGCTTTTTATTAAAAGAACGGATATTATGAACATAAACCGCTATCAGAAAAATCGAAATAAAGTTATATAAGGTGTGAGATTTTGGAACATATTAAAAAGCTGCCTTTCAATGCTTTGAAGTTTTTCTATTTTGCCGGCCGCTGCGGCAGCTTGACCGAAGCGGCGGAAAGGCTGCATGTAACGCATGGCGCGGTGAGCAAGCAGATGAAAGTTTTGGAAGCCTATTTCGGCATCGCATTGTTTGTGAAACAGGGGCGCAGCCTTGCATTGTCTGAAGCAGGCAAACAATTATATGAATCATGCCATTATGCTTTTGAAGCATTGGAAAACACAGTGCAGAAAATCAGCGGCGCGCGCAGGCGGGATTTAACCGTGTCGTGCGAACCGACTTTGGCGATGAAATGGCTGATTCCGCGTATCGACCGTTTTCAGACAGACATGGGTGTAAATGTGGTGATATTGGCGGCCGGCGGAGAAATTGATTTCGACAAACATCAGGCCGATATTGCCATCCGCCGCAATGATTTCCGTTGGTCTGCCGGTTTATATGCGGAAAAACTGATTGATGAATACATCGGACCGGTGCACATTCCAAGCGTGAAAAACCGCAACAGGCTGCACACCCGAACCCGCATGCAGGCATGGGCAAACTGGGAAACCGCCGCAGAACAAAGCTTTGATGCCGAGAATGATGTTTTTTTCGAGCATTTTTATTTGTCGATACAGGCGGCGATTGCCGGCATGGGCGTGGCGATTGCGTCTAAATTGATGATTGAAGAGGAAATCAGGCAAGGCATTGTGCAGGCGCCTTATGGTTTTGTGCCCGATGGATCGGCTTATTATGCGCTTTCGCCAACTGATTTTTCTGCCGATGCCAGAGTGGAGCGCTTGGTTGCGTGGCTGAAAGAGGAAATGCGGCAAACGCTTGCCTGATGAGGGAAAGTGTTTGAAGTATTCATAATGCCTGTCTGAAAAATGTTTCAGACAGGCATGTGTTATTTATCTTCCAGCCATGCCATGGCTTCGATTTTGTGGCCGTCCAAATCGCGCACAAAGCAGCCGTAATATTCTTTGCTATAGTGCGGGCGCGGGCCGGGCGCGCCGTCGTCGGTGGCACCGGCGGCCAGAGCGGCTTGGTAGAAAGCGTCCACTTCTGCGGCGGTGGCGGCGAAAAAGGCAATGTGTACGCCGTTGGCGGTTTCTGCTTTTTGGCCGTCGCAGGGTTTCTGTATCCAGAATTCCGGATAAGCGCGGCCGTATGCGATGGCTTGGTGTTCGCTCAAATCGAACACGCGGCGGATGTTTAGCGTGGCGAGCACTTGATCATAAAAAGCGACTGCTTCGTTGAAACGGTTGGTACCGAGAGAAACGTGGGAGAGGATGCTGGGGTTTTCGTTCATGGTATGTTCCTTTGTTTGGGTAGAATTTAGCTTCGTAGAAACTTGCGTTGCCCGTTTTCAGACAGGCATTAATCTGCAAGCGGCAGATAAATGTCGGTGCGCAATTCGTGCGGCGGAACTTTTTGCCAGTCGTTGAGGTATTCCTCAAAACACGGGGCATCGCGTACTTGGTAAGGGGTGTTTAAGAGTTCGCTGTAAAACCATGTGTAGGCTTGTTCGAGATTGCTGTATGGTCCTTGATAATGGTAAACAGCATAGCGCCCGCCGGCGATGGTGCCGCTTTGGATGGGCGGCTCGAAGCTGCGTTGCGTGTTGTTTAAGAAAACGGCGGCTTGTGCGCGCAGCTCCTGCTCGGGGGTACAGGCGGGATCGTTGAAATAAATGCCGAAAAAACGGGCGTCCGGTGCAGGCAGCAGGCCGCGCAGGGTCAGCAGGCTTTCGATCAGTTCAAAAGATTGGCCGATGCGCATATAGCTGCCGCTGTGTGGAACTAAGGCAACCGGTAAGGGCTCGATGGTGGTGATTTCTATGGGGAGGCTTGCCGGCGGGCGGGTTTGCGGCAGCTGATGGGAATATGGTATGTGCTGTTGCGTACGGAAGGTATTGGGCGGCACACCGTAGGCTTGGCGGAAGATGCGTTCGAATGATTGTGTGTTGCCGCTGTATCCGCATTCACGTGCAATTTCCGCTACCGACTTTTGTGTGCTTATCAAAAGCTCTGCAGCGTGGTGCAAGCGCAAGCGTTTGACGGTTTCGTGCACGGTTTCACCCATCACGGCGCGGTAAATCCGGTGCCAGTGGTAGGGCGAGAGGCTGGCTTCTTCGGCAACGCGGTTTAGGTTGATATTTTGCCGGAAATGCCGGTGCAGATAATCCAGCGCTTTGGCGAAGCGCGTTTCATTGTATTCGCGGTGGCTCATAAGCGGCTCCTTGTTGGCTTAATGGCAACAGCTTACATGAAATGGATGGATGAATCTTGCGGTTTTGCTACATAGTTTGATGTCGAACATGAAAACCATGTTTGGCGGTTTAAATAAAAATGCCTGTCTGAAAATCATTCAGACAGGCATTTGGACTTGTTATGTTCAAACAGGCATTAAGCCGCTTCTTCGTCAAAACCGCTGTGGCGCAGGAGCGCATCGATTTCCGGCTCGCGGCCGCGGAAGGCTTTGAACGACTCCATCGCGCTGCGGCTGCCGCCCATGGCGAGGATTTCGTTCCAGAATCTGGCGCCGGTGGCTTTGATGTCGTCGCTTTCTTCAAAGGCCGCATAAGCATCGGCGCTGAGCACTTCGGCCCAAGCGTAGCTGTAATAGCCTGCGGAGTAGCCGCCTGCGAAGATGTGGCTGAAGCTGTTGGCAAAGCGGTTGAACTCGGGCGGATGCACCACGGCCACTTCTTTGCGCACTTCATCCAGCGTTTTCGCCCAGCCGCCGAGTTTGGCAGGGTCGTTTTCGCTGTAAATCAACATGTCAAACAGGCCGAATTCCATTTGTCGCACCATAAACATGCCGCGTTGGAAGTTTTTGGCGGCGACCATTTTGTCGAATAATTCGCGCGGCAGCGGCTGGCGGGTTTCTTCGTGTTCCGACATTTGTGCCAACACGTCGTATTCCCACACGAAATTTTCCATAAACTGGCTGGGCAGCTCCACGGCATCCCATTCCACGCCGTTGATGCCCGACACGCCCAATTCATCTACGCGTGTCAGCAAATGGTGCAGGCCGTGTCCGGTTTCGTGGAATAAAGTGATGATTTCATCATGCGACAAGCGCGATTCTTTGCCGCCTACGGGCGGGGTAAAGTTGCATACCAAATAAGCAACCGGTGTTTGTACCTGGCCGGCTTTTTCGGGTGCGATAAAGCGGCGGCGGCCGCGGTAATCATTCATCCAGGCACCGCCGCGTTTGCCTTCTCGGGCATACAGATCGAGGTATACGCCGCCGATGATGCCGCCGCCTTTTTCCAGCTCGAAGTAACGCACGTCTTTATGCCAGACGGGTACAGTTTTTTCAATCAGGTTTACGCCGTAAAGCCGCTGGATTTGGGCAAACAGGCCGGCCAGCACTTTGCCGGCAGGGAAGTATTTTTTCACTTCGGTTTCGGAAAACGCGTATTTGGCTTGGCGCAGTTTTTCGCTGGCGTAGGTTAAATCCCAAGCTTGCGGGTCGTTGATGCCCAATTGCTCGCGTGCAAAGGCTTGCACTTCGGCCAAATCTTTTTCGGCGAAAGGCTTGGCACGGCGGGCTAAATCCCTGATGAAATCAAGCACTTGTTTGGGAGATTCGGCCATTTTGGTAACCAGCGACAATTCGGCGAAATTGTTGTAACCCAAGAGCTTGGCTTCTTCAAGGGCAATTTCCAGACGGCGGGTGATGTTGGCGGTGTTGTCCCATTCGGGTTTGCCGAATTCGCTGGCGCGGGTGGTGTAGGCACGGTAAACGTCGGCGCGCAGTTGGCGGTCGTCGGCGTATTGCATGATGGCGAGATAGTGCGGCATTTGCAGGCCGATTTTGTAGCCTTCTTTGCCTTCGGCTTGTGCGGCGGCGGCAAACATGGCTTTGGCATCGTCGGGAATGCCGCTCAGGCGCCCGTCGTTTTCCAGATAGATGGCAAACGCGTCGGTGGCATCCAAAACATTTTGGCTGAATTGTGCAGACAGTTGCGCACCTTCGGTTTGCAGCTCGGCAAAACGTGCTTGCTGTTCGGGCGGTAATTCGGCACCGCTCAACACGAAGTCGCGCAAGTCGTGTTCCAGCTTGGTTTTCTGCGCAGGATCGAGTTTTTCAAATTCTGCCGATGCGCGGATGGTTTTGAAACGTTCGTAAAGTTCGATATCTTGGCCGATTTCAGTAAAAAATACGGTAACTTCGGGCATCAGCGCATTGTATTCGGCGCGTAATTCGGGTGTGTCGACCACGGCGTTGAGGTGGGCAATCACCCCCCAGATTCTGCCGACGCGCTCGGTGATGTCGGTGAGGCGCTCTACGGTGTTGGCCCAAGTGGTTTCGCTTTGGGCTTTTACTTCGGCAATTGCGCGGCGGGCTTCTTCCATCGCGCTTTGCATGGCCGGCTTGATGTTTTCGATTTGGATGTCGTTAAAACGCGGCTCGTCGGCCAGATTCAGTAATACATTGTTTTGCATGAAGTTCTCACTTTGATGGTGGGCAGGCGGTGTAAATGCCTGTCTGAAAAATATCGTTGTAAACTTAATGGGTGTTGCGTAACGAATGGATAAATAAGGGCAAATCAGTGGATTTCCAGCGGATTTTTACTTCGATGCCTGTCTGAAAATATTGCCGAACCGGGCTTTTCAGACAGGCATAGGCAATACTGACAGTATCAATGCCCTATTTTCATCAATCTGAAACTTCACTTCACAATCGCCCACATTCATCACATACACGCGCTCGGGAATGTTTTGATAAGCCGGGCGGGGGTCTTGTGCAATGCTTTGGCTGATGAGTGAAGCAAATGCTTCAGGAAGATGCTGCCTGCCGCTTGCTTCGTGCCAAAGGATATCCAGTTGCGGCGGTGCGCCGTCGATAAAACCGGCGGCTGCGTCTGGCTTGGCTTCGACAAAAGGGATATAAGGCTTGATGTCGATAACCGGTGTTTCATCAAGCAAATCGGCGCCGCTGCACCATAATTTAATGCCGGAATCGGTGGTGATGCGTTCGAGTTTGAGTAGGGATAAGCCCAAATGGTTCGGCCGGTGCGGGCTACGGGTGGCAAAAACCCCTTTTTTCTGTTTGCCGCCGAGGCGCGGCGGGCGAACCAATGGGGCCCAGCCTTCGCCGATTACGCCGTGAAAAATAAAATGTACCCAAATGTAATCAAACGCTTCCAATCCGCGCACGCAATCGGCTTGAAAGCGCTTATCCAGCGAAATGCAGATTTCTGCGGCAGGTACCAAGCCGGGCTGACGGGCAATGCCGAATTTTTGTTTGTAGGGCGAGCAAACGCTACCGATGGTTTCTATAGTGTACTGCATGTGGATAAGTTTGTTGAAAAGTTTGTGGAATTGTAGCACGGAGTGAGGCGGCTTTTGTTATAATATGCGGGTTTCAACGGTTTGGCGGAGCAGCAGATGATTGTTTCAATTGATGTGGATGCGCAAAAAACCTTTACGCCGCTTTGCCCGCAGGAGCTTCCTGTTGCAGAAGGCGATAAAATTGTGGATGAATTGAACGCGCAGGCTGCCTTGGCCGACTTGCGGGTGATGACCAAAGATGCCCATAGCCCGGCTGCCAGATGGCTTGTGGATAATTATGTGGATATGTTGAAACCCACCGGCTTGAAAAATGCTGATTTAACTTGGGTGGCCCATGCTATGGTGGGCACCGAAGGTTATGAGTTGCTCGACGGCTTACCGGATTTAAGCGGCTATAATTATTGCGTGTGGAAAGGCGTTGACCCGCAGCTTCACCCTTACGGTGCATGTTTCCATGATATTGAAGAGCGTTTGAGCACCGGTTTAATCGAATGGCTAACCTTGCAAAACACCAACACGGTGATTGTTGGCGGATTGGCTACGGATTATTGTGTAAAAACCACGGTGTTGCAGCTGCTCAAAGGCGGAAAATGGCGCGTAATCGTTAATGCGGCAGCTTGCAGGGGCATCGCGCCGGAAACCGTAGAAGCTGCCTGGCAAGAAATGAAAGCCCAAGGTGCGGTGGTGTTGGAAAATGCTGAATCAATAGAAATATATTTAAAATCAAATGTTTGAATATGTTTCACGTGAAACAGGAAATGCTTGAAAGTTTTCAGACAGGCATTGTATTGCAAGGTTAAGGAGAGTTGAAAAATGAAGGTTTTGCTTGTTCGTCTTTCCAGTATGGGCGATTTGATTCATACCTTACCTGCAATTGATGATTTGTCGCGTATGCGGCCCGATGTGGAGCTGCATTGGCTCTGTGAGGCAGCATTTTCGGATATCGCCCGTTTACACCCTTTTGTTAAGCAGGTGCACACGCTGGAGTGGCGAAAATGGCGTAAGCATTTAGGTGAAAGTAAAACATGGCGGGCTATAAGCCAGTTGCGCAAAAACTTGTGGCGGGAGCGTTACGACTTTGTGTTAGACAGCCAAGGTTTGTTTAAAAGCGCATTGTTTGCCAAAATGGCAAATGCGCCCATTCGAGGGCTGGATAAACATAGCGCGCGTGAAGGCTGGGCTGCTTTGGCATATAACAAAACTTATTTTGTGCGCAAAGGCCAAGATGCTGTATTGCGTAACCGCTTGCTATTTGCTCAGGCTTTTGGTTACGAGTTGCCGCAAGAAATGCGTTTTGGTGTGGTGGTGCCGGAGGCCGGGAGATTAAAAGGCCTGTCTGAAAACTATCATGTTGCCCTGCATGCGACCAGCCGTGACAGCAAATTGTGGCCGAATGAATACTGGGTGGATTTTTTAGAAAAGCTGCATAAGCATGATGGCAGCACGATTTATTTACCGTGGGGTAATGAAACGGAAAAGCTTAGAGCTGAACTGCTTGCCGCTAAATTGCCGTTTGCCATAGCGTGCAGCAAATTAAATTTATTACAGGCCGCATGGTTGTTGAAAGGTGCAAAAAGTGTGATTGGGGTGGATACCGGGCTTTTGCATTTGGCCAATGCCTTGGATAAACCGTTGGTTGGTATTTATACCGACTCGGATCCGGTAAAAACAGGTGTTCAAACTTGTGCGTATGCAAAAAATATCGGCGGCATCGGGCAATTGCCTAAAGTGGAAGATACTTTCCAGCTTCTTTTAAAATGCCTGTCTGAACATCAATCTAGTAGTGGTCTTGATTAATCTGGTTTGGCTAAATTGAATTAATCAAGACTTCTCGTTATCGTTAATATCAAGGTTTTAAATAAAGCAAAATCCGTTTAAGCGGGCTATTATTTGAAACCGGTTTTCAGACAGGCATATTTTGCTGCTTTGAAAACAAAAAAGGATAATAAAAGGAAAATCATGAAAGCATTGGTTGCAGTAAAACGCGTTGTGGATTACAACGTGAAAGTGCGTGTAAAAACAGATGGTTCGGATGTGAATATCGGCAATGTGAAAATGTCGATGAATCCATTTGACGAAATTGCCGTAGAAGAAGCTGTGCGTTTGAAAGAGGCCGGTAAAGTAACCGAGATTGTAGCGGTTTCTTTGGGTGAAAAGAAATGCGAGGATACTTTGCGCACCGCTTTGGCAATGGGCGCAGACCGTGCCGTGCATGTAGAAACCGATGCGGTGCTGGAGCCTTTGGCCGTGGCGAAATTATTGAAAGCTGTGGCTAAAAAAGAGCAACCACAGCTTTTGCTGCTCGGTAAGCAGGCAATTGATGATGATGCCAACCAAACTGCACAAATGCTTGCAGCCCTCTTAAATACGCCTCAAGGCACGTTTGCCAGCAAAGTTGAGCTTGAAGGCGGTGAAGTATTGGTAACCCGAGAAATTGACGGCGGCCTGGAAACCGTCGCCTTAAAGCTGCCTGCTGTGATCAGCGCCGATTTGCGCTTGAATGAACCGCGTTTTGTGAAACTGCCTAACTTGATGCAGGCGAAAAAGAAGCCTTTGGAAAAATTGTCTCCCGAGGGCTTGGGTGTGAATATTGAAGCCCGTTTGAATGCGCAGCGTTATGCGGAGCCGAAACAGCGCCAGGCTGGTGAGAAAGTGGCCAATGTTGCTGAATTGGTAGAAAAACTGCGTGCAGTGAAAGCGATTTAAGGAGTGTGAAATGACCGTATTAGTAATTGCCGAGCATAATAATCAAGCCTTAAACCCTGCTACGTTGCATGCTGTGTCTGCGGCGGCCAAGTTGGGTGATGTGCATGTGTTGGTGGCCGGCGAAAATGCCCAATCAGTTGCCGAACAAGCTGCTAAAGTGGTTGGAGTGGGAAAAGTGTTACTGGCTGAAGCGCCCCACTATGCTGAAGGATTGGCTGAAGAATTAGCCCCGCTGGTGGTTTCTTTAGCTTCCGATTACCGTCATATCGGTGCAACGGCTACTGCCTTTGGAAAAAACTTGATGCCGCGGGTTGCTGCTTTGCTTGATTGCTCTCAAATATCTGATTTAACAGAAATTATTGACGATAAAACGTTTGTCCGCCCTATTTATGCGGGCAATGCTTTTGTTACGGTTAGCAGCGACGAACCAAAACTGGCATTGACTTTCCGTGCGGCTGCGTTTGAGGCCGCGTCGGCTGAAGATAATCACGCAGTTATCGAAAATGTGAGTACCATGCCTGCGCAAAATTTAAGCCGCTTTGTAAGCCGCGAACTTACTCAATCTGACCGTCCCGAACTAACGCAAGCTCGGGTAATTGTGTCTGGCGGCCGTGCATTGGGCAGTGCGGAGCAATTCAATGCCCTGCTTACCCCTTTGGCTGATGCTTTAGGCGCGGCAATTGGCGCTTCAAGAGCGGCTGTGGATGCTGAGTATGCCCCTAATGATTATCAGGTTGGCCAAACCGGTAAAGTGGTGGCGCCAGAGCTATATATTGCAGTGGGTCTTTCCGGTGCGATTCAGCATATTGCCGGTATGCAAGACAGCAAGGTCGTTGTGGCTATTAATAAGGATCCCGATGCGCCGATTTTTAATGTGGCCGACTTTGCTTTGGTTGGTGATTTATTCAGTATAGTACCTGAATTAACTGCGGCGCTTAAAAACTGATAATGTTTCACGTGAAACATGAAAATAAAATTGCAGGTTGGAAAACAACCTGCAATTTGTTTAGTTAGGTTTTAAACTTAATTAGCATTTGTAACGGTCAGCCCGGGTTTGTCAGCTTAAAGGTTCTAGTTATGAAGGTGCTACACGACTCCAATAAAATTTCATTTGCTTCAGATAATTATTCGGGAGTGCATCCCGAAATTATGCAAGCGCTTGCTGCTGCAAACGGCGGCCATGTGGGCGCATATGGCAATGATGTTTATACTGAACGCTTACAAGCGGTAATCAAACAGCATTTTGGTGAACAAGCCCAAGCTTGGCCTGTTTGGAATGGTACCGGCGCAAATGTTTTGGCATTGCAAGCTTTATTGCCACGTTGGGGTGGTGTAATTTGTGCGGAAAATGCACATATTAATGCAGATGAAAGTACGGCTCCCCAGTCTGTGGGTGGCTTCAAGTTGTGGACGGTAGCTTCGTCAAATGGCAAGCTTTCTCCTGAATTGATTGATACGCAAGCATGGGGTTATGGGTTTGAACACCGAGCACAACCTCTTGTTGTGAGCATTACTCAAACCACGGAATTCGGCACTTGTTATACGGCAGACGAAATTCGAAAAATTTCCCAGCATGTACATAGCTTGGGCATGAAGCTGCATATGGATGGTGCCCGATTAGCCAATGCGGCAGCTCATTTAGGCGTTTCTTTGCACGAAATAACGACCGATGCCGGTGTGGATATACTTTCTTTAGGCGGCACTAAAAATGGCTTGATGTTTGGAGAGTGTATTGTGTTATGCAACCCTGAAGCAATTGATGGGAATGCGTTGAAATATTTGCGAAAGCTAAATTTGCAATTGGCTTCCAAAATGCGCTTTTTGTCAGCTCAGTTTATTGCTTTGTTGGGAAACGATTTGTGGTTGAATTCTGCAAAACAGGCCAATATGATGGCTTTGCGTTTATTAAACGGCTTACAAAACATTGATGGTATAAAGATTTGCCAGCCTGTTGAATCTAATGCAATTTTTGTTAAGCTGCCTGAAGGTGTAGCGGATAAAGTGCGTAAGCATTATGATTTTTATGATTGGGATAATGATGGAACTGTACGTTTAATGTGCAGCTTTGATACCCAAGAATCTCATGTTGACGAATTTGTGCAAGTAGTGACACAGGCTTTGGTATTAATGCCTGTCTGAAAATATTCAGATGAAAGCCCGGTAAACAAATGATGATAGGGACGTATAAAACCATTGCCGCTCCAGCGGTTGGGGAATTCAAAGATAAAGGCAGCCGCTTTATTGCATTTGCTTATCCTGTTGAAACAGTAGAGAAAGTTAAAGGCTATGTAGATGACTTGCGGCAAGAGCATCATAAAGCCCGCCATTGGTGTTATGCTTACCGTATTGGTACAGAAGGTTTGCAGTTTAGAGCAAATGATGATGGCGAACCTGCCGGCAGTGCAGGCAGGCCGATTTTAGGGCAGATTGATTCGTTTGGGGTAACTGATATATTGATTGTGGTGGTTCGTTATTTCGGGGGTACCTTGTTGGGTGTGCCCGGTTTGATTAATGCATATAAAAATGCGGCGGCCGAAGCATTGAACCAGGCGGAAATAGTAGAGAAAAATATTGAAAAAACGGCATGGATTATTTGCGATTACCCGCATTTGAGTGAAGCCATTAGGATAGCCAAAGCGCATAATGCTGAAGTTATCCATCAAGATTTGGCGCTGGATTGCCGCTTAACCGTTAAAATACCTTTGGCTGAGTATGAAAAATGTCTTATTGCTTGGCGGGATACGCGAAATATTCAAGTGAGCTCGGAGCCTTTTCGCAATAATAAAAACGATGATATAGATGTTGGATAATTGATTGGCATAAAATGCTTTTGTTTAACAGTAATGCCTGTCTGAAAATACGGTTGTGATTTTTTAAATTGTGTTGTTTCAGCCCGGCATAGTTAAGAATTTTTTTATAGCTCCGGAACGGATCTTTTAAGACAAAAGAACAGCAGACAATTTAAATAATAACAGGCATTCTAAATAAAAAGAGAAGCACAATATTAAAAACAGTTTCATGATTTAATTAGTTTTTTAAAGCTTACAAAGCTTACCTAAAAGTAAAACACAATGTTCCCAGAAAACCCCTCTTCTTCATTTCTGCAAGGGTTGAATCCCGAACAGCTCGCTGCGGTAACTTGGCCGCCTCAATCTGCGTTGGTGCTTGCAGGAGCCGGTAGCGGAAAAACCCGGGTGTTGACCACCCGTATCGCATGGCTGTTGCAGAGCGGGCAAGCCAGTGTACACAGTATTATGGCGGTTACATTTACCAATAAAGCTGCTAAAGAAATGCAAACACGTTTGGGTGCCATGCTGCCGATTAATGTGCGTGCGATGTGGTTGGGGACATTCCACGGCCTTTGCCATCGGTTTTTACGTTTGCATTACCGTGATGCGGGTTTGCCTGCCACATTTCAGATTCTCGACAGTGGGGATCAGCTTGCGCTTATCAAGCGCATGTTAAAAACTTTGAACATTGCCGAAGAAATCATTGCACCGCGCTCGCTGCAAGGCTTTATTAATGCACAAAAAGAAGCCGGTTTGCACGCATCTGCTTTGGAAGCACCTGATCCGCATACCAAGAGGATGATTGAGTGCTATGCGGAATATGACACAATCTGTCAGCGAGAAGGCGTGGTTGATTTTGCCGAGTTGATGTTGCGCAGTTATGAAATGCTTTTGGCAAACGAAACCCTGCGCCGACATTATCAAAACCGCTTTAACCATATCCTGATTGATGAATTTCAGGATACCAACAAGTTGCAATATGCCTGGCTGAAACTGATGGCCGGCGACGATGCGGCACTGTTTGCCGTGGGTGATGACGACCAATCTATCTACCGTTTCCGCGGCGCACATGTCGGCAATATGAATGCGCTGATGGATGAGTTTGACATAGAAGCGCCAATCAAACTGGAGCAGAATTACCGTTCGGTTGGAAATATCTTAGCAGCTGCCAATGCGGTTATCGAAAACAACGATGAACGTTTGGGTAAAAATTTGCGCACGGATGCCGAACTTGGCGACAAAATTCGTTATTTTTCCGCTCCCACTGATTTTGACGAGGCTTTGTTTATTATTGATGAAGCCAAGTCTTTGCAACGCGAAGGCTGGGCATTGAGCGATATAGCTGTGCTCTATCGCAGCAACGCACAATCCCGGATTATTGAACAAGCTCTTTTCCGTAGCGGCATGCCTTATAAAATCTACGGCGGTTTGCGCTTTTACGAGCGGCAGGAAATCAAACATGCGCTTGCTTATTTGCGTTTGGCCGCTAACCCGGATGATGACAATGCCTTGTTACGCGTGATCAATATGCCGCCGCGAGGTATCGGTGCGCGCACTATTGAAAATATTCAAGCCGCGGCTTCCGAGCAAGGTATTTCGCTATGGCAGGCTGCTTGCAGTATGGGCGCAAAAGCGGCCAAAGTAGCTGCTTTTGTGCGCCTGATTGAAAGCTTGCGCAATCAAGTTGGCCAGCTTTCGCTTGCCGAGATTATGAGCGGTGTGATTCATGACAGCGGTTTGGTTGAATATTATCAAACCCAAAAAGGCGATCATCAAGACCGATTGGATAACTTAGACGAGCTGGTTAATGCTGCTGTGGCGTTTAAACCGGAAGAAAGCAATTTTGAAGTGTTGCCGGAAAACAGTACGGCTAATCTGGCATTTGATGTGTTGGCATTTTTGAACAATGCTGCGCTTGAGTCGGGTGAAAACCAAGCAGGCGAAGGAGACGATGCCATCCAGTTGATGACGGTGCATGCCGCTAAAGGCCTGGAATTTGATGCCGTATTCCTTACCGGTATGGAAGAGAGCCGCTTTCCCAGCGAATTGAGCCTTGCCGAACGAGGCGGTTTGGAAGAAGAGCGCCGCTTGATGTACGTGGCGATTACCCGCGCCAGAAAGCGGCTGTATATCACAATGGCCCAGCAGCGTATGCTGCACGGACAAACGCAATTCGGTGTGGTTTCGCGCTTTGTAGAAGAGATTCCCGAAGAGTTGCTGCATTATCTTTCGCCCAAAAAGCAGGCTGTTTCGGGTTATTCCGCAAGCAGTACATTCAGACAGGCATCAGCCGGCAAAACAGCAGATTACTCACCGCCGAAAGATTTTTCCGGTTTCCGGATCGGCCAAAACGTGCGCCATGCAAAATTTGGCACGGGTGTGATTATCGATGCGGTGGATAAGGGCGAATCGGCCAGGCTGACAGTGAATTTCGGCAAAGAGGGCATTAAAGAATTGGATACGAAATTTGCCAAACTGGAGCCTGTTTGAATAATTATTTTAACTGTTTGGAATATAAAAAGAAAAATAAGCTGAAAATGTAAGCCGGCTAATAACAGGTAAACCTTTAAACTAGTAATGCCTGTCTGAAAAAGTTTCAGACAGGCATTATGGTTTGTACCTGATATGCGATTAGATTAATATAAACACAAGTAATTTGAAACGATGGTAAGGAGGAACATTATGAATTTCAATAAACCGTTTACGATGGCGACCGTTATTGCCATGGGCTTAAGCTTGCAAGCCTGTGAGAGCGCGACCAGCAAGCAGCAAACCCAGCCTGCACAAGCCGCCTCCGCGCAAGGCTATAAAGGATTCCGCTTCAGCTTGGAAGAAATGCAGGATATTGCGAATTCCAAAAAGCTTTCTTGGCGCATTTTCTATGAAAAACCTTCCGAAGGCCCAGATGCGGCGTGGTTTGATGCAGTAAAACGCGGCGATTTGGCCGCAGTGAAAAAAATGGTTGAAAACGGCCAGAATTTGGAAGCCAAAGATGAAGCCAGTTTGGGGCAAACCGCTTTAGGTTGGGCGGCCTTTATCGGTTATGAAGATATGGTGGATTACCTGATTGAGCGTGGTGCAGACTTGAATGCTACCGACCGCGGCGATGTTTATAATGTGTTGAAATCGGCGGTTTTAGGCAAAAACACCAATATTGTGAAAAAAGTGTATGCCAAGCTGAAAGATAAAACCGATTTAAATGACCAAACCGTAGAAAGCGACGGAGAAACTTTAATTATGGTTGCCGCCAGCAACAACCGCCTCGATACTGTGAAATACCTGCTCTCTTTGGGTGCAAACCCCAATCTGGTAACGACCCAAACCAATAAATCGGCAGGTTCGTATAATCAAAGCGCGTTATCTTATGCCTGTACGCGCGGCCATAAGGAAATGCAGGAATTGCTGATTTCACACGGTGCGGTCAACCATAGAACGGGTAAATCAAGCTGTGAATAAAACAGGCCGGTTAACCGGCGGAAGCAGAATGATAAATGCCTGTCTGAAAACCGTTTTCAGACAGGCATATACCTATCTGACTTGGGAATTTCATAATACATGCAGCCGGAAACGGTAAGAATCAATGCGGCTTGCATCATGCATCGGTTTATTCGTTATAATAAGCACTTAATGTTCTGAATCTCAAGCATAATTATCTTTTCAGACAGGCTTCGCAAATCAAAAACGGAATAGCGCAATCATGTGGGAAACCATTAATTATTATCTTCATAACGGGCCGGTAAAAGCCGAAATCATTGAGTCGGTGCTGATGGTTGTCGGCATTTTGCTGTTGCGTGCAGTGATTTTGCAGGCACATTTCCGCAGCCACCCGACTATGGAGATTGAAGACAAGCGCCGTTGGGTAGTGGCCACCCGTAATATCACACTGATTATGGTGATTTTCGGGCTGGCAATTATTTGGGCGGCGCAAATTCAAACTTTGGCGCTTTCCATGTTTGCGGTGGCCGCCGCCATCGTGTTGGCGACTAAAGAGCTGATTATGTGTCTTTCCGGCAGCCTGTTGCGCTCAATGACCAAGCAATATTCGGTGGGCGATTATATTGAAGTGAACGGGCTGCGCGGGCGGGTGGTGGACATTAATCTTTTCAATACTTTGATGATGCAGATCGGCCCGAACCAGTTAATTGGCCAGCTTTCGGGCAAGACGATTTCTTTTCCCAACAGCCTTTTGCTCTCGTATTCGGTTCAGCGCGATAATATTCTTGGTTCGTTTGTGGTACATACATTTGAAATTTCTGTGCCGATTCATTTGGATTCGGATAAGATTGTGCCGGTTTTAGAGGATGTGTTGCAAAAAAAGTGTGCACCTTACATTAAAGTGATTGAGAAGTATCTCGAAGAAGTGCAGCTTGAGAAGCTGTTCATCACGCCCGCCGCCCATCCCCGCATCAGCCGGGTGCCCTTTGACGATAAAGTTTATAATTTGGTGGTGCGCTTTGCTTCGCCGGTATCGAAGCGGCTGGAGGTTCAGCAAACTGTGCTGGATGCCTTTATCCGCGTGCAATACCGTTTGATGAGCCCAAATGGTGGTGGAGAAAACCAAGATAACCATATGCCTGTCTGAAACAACCCAACGGAAGAACCATGAATGTATTAAACAGCTTAACTGCAAAATTGTTAGCCAAGCAGTTTACTGTAACATGCGCCGAATCGTGTACCGGCGGATTGCTGGCGGGCGAATTAACGCGGCTGAGCGGTAGCTCGGCTTGGTTTGAAACAGGTTTTGTTGCTTATAGCAATGAAGCCAAACACAAGCTGTTGGGAGTGCGTGAGGAAACTTTGGCCCAATATGGAGCAGTAAGCAGGCAAACGGTTGAAGAGATGGCGCAAGGTGCGCTCAAGGCTGCGAAGGCCGATTTTGCTTTAAGCGTTTCCGGCATTGCCGGGCCAACCGGAGGTAGCGCGGAAAAACCGGTGGGTACGGTATGGTTCGGTTTGGCTTCGGCTGAAGGCGTGGAAGCCAAATGTGTAAAGTTTGAAGGTGGTCGTGACGAAGTCCGCGAGCAGGCGGTGGCATTCGCAATCGCATGGCTGGACATGGTGGTGCAGTAACTTATTTAAAATCAGAAAGTTAATGACTTATTGATTAATTAATCGCTTACCATAAGGAAAAATAACATGTTTACGCGGCCTTGTCGGTCTTTAATCACATTTTCTGTGGCAGCCGCTTTTTTAAGCGCGTGCAACCAATCTTCTCCCTCTTCAAATTCCAGGTTGGCAGAAAATCAAGTTTCAAAACAGCCTGCTGCAATGGGCGTGCTTGTGTATGGGTCTGTCAAGGCCGCGATGGAAATGCCTGTGCCGCGCCAAAATACCGAGCGCTACGGCAAAATCGAAACCAATCCCGTATATGCGGTGGCGCAAACACCGGTTTCTACCTTCAGCATTGATGTGGATACCGGCAGCTATGCCAACGTCCGCCGTTTTCTGAGCAGTTCGGGCAGGTTGCCGCCGAAAGATGCGGTGCGCATTGAGGAAATGGTTAATTATTTTGACTACCATTATCCGCTGCCCGATGGTGACAAACCCTTTGCCGTGCACACCGAAACAGTTGATTCCCCCTGGCAAAAAGATGCCAAAATCATCAAAATCGGCATTCAAGCCAAAGATTTGGCTATGAAGGCGCTTCCTCCTGCCAATTTAGTGTTTTTGGTGGATGTGTCGGGCAGCATGGATAGCGAGAACAAGCTGCCTTTGGTGAAGCAAACCCTGCGCCTGTTAACCGAACAATTGCGCGAGCAAGACAAAGTTACCCTGATTACTTATGCCAGCGGCGAAAAACTGGTGTTGCCACCCACTTCGGGCCGCCGTAAAGAAACCATTTTGCGTGCGATTAACGAACTCAGCGCCGGAGGCGCCACCGCAGGTGAAGCCGCCATACAAATGGCCTATAAAGAAGCGGAAAAAGCTTTTGTGAAAAACGGCATCAACCGTATTCTGCTGGCAACGGATGGCGATTTTAATGTGGGCATCACTGATTTCGAAACGCTCAAAGGCATGGTAGCGGAAAAGCGCAAAAGCGGCATATCACTAACCACATTGGGTTTTGGCGAAGGCAATTACAATGAAGAGCTGATGGAGCAGCTGGCCGACGCGGGTGACGGTAATTACAGCTACATCGATAACCGGAAAGAAGCCAAAAAAGTGTTGCAGCGCCAGCTTTCCTCCACGCTGGCCACTGTAGCGCAAGACGTGAAAATCCAGGTTGAATTCAATCCGGCAACCGTAAAAGAATACCGGCTTATCGGATATGAAAACCGCCTGTTGAAGCAGGAAGATTTCAACAACGATAAAGTGGATGCGGGCGATATCGGCACAGGCCATAGTGTTACCGCATTGTATGAAATTATTCCTGCCGGCAAACAGGGTTGGCTGAATGAATCACGCTACCAAAAGCCGGTGCAACCGGCAGGCGGCAAGAATGAATACGCTTATGTCAACTTGCGCTATAAGCTGCCCGGTCAGGAAAAAAGCATTTTGCTCAGCCAGCCGGTGGCTGCTACCAGCAAACCGCTGGCGCAGGCTGCTGACAATACCCGCTTTGCATTGGCTGTGGCCTCATACGGGCAGGCTTTGCGCGGCGGTGAATATAACGGCAATATGGATTGGAACGCCATCATCAAGCTTGCCCAAAGCGCTGCAAAACCCGATCCTTACGGTTTGCGCGAAGAATTTATAGAGTTGGCGAAAATCGCCCAAAGCTTGAGCAGCAAAGCGCTGGAAGCGCAAATCAATCTGAAATAATGACGCAGGTTTTGCCATAACAAACCAAACTATGCCTGTCTGAAAACGACAGTGTTGTTTCAGACAGGCATTTAACCATCCGAACATACTGTTAATATGAAAAAATCATGCTCTCTTCCCCTTCATCCCGCAAGCAGCCATTCCGGCCTTATAACGACCAAAACTGGCCGCTTCGTATCATGTTGTTAATCTTATTTGCCGCTGTTTTGGCATGGGGTGCCATCGTTTACTATATTTACCATCTGGCAGAAGAAGCCAAAAAGCGCCCGATGCAAGCGATTGCACCTGCTGATGCCATTGTGGTATTGGGCAATGCGGTAAACCGAAACGGCGCACCCAACCCTTGCCTGCGCTCGCGTGTAGAAGCCGGTGTATCGCTTTATTATGCCGACAAAGCTTCTATATTGCTGATGTCGGGCGGCACCGACGGCGACGGCAGTAACGAAGCTGAAGCCATGCGCGATATAGCCTTGTCATTAGGTGTGCCCGCCGCCCATATCCGGTTGGAAAACCGTTCGGAGAGCACTTATGAAAACCTTGCATTCAGCACCCCCTTGCTAAGCGGACAAAACCGGATTGTGCTTGTGAGCGACGGTTTTCATTTGGCTCGTGCCGAATGGTTAGCTGCCAAACAATGGCCGCAGAAAAACGTTCAATCCTATTCCGGTGCAGGTTGTGGCGAACCGGATTGGCGATATACCCAAAAATTGGTGCGCGAAAGCCTGGCTTGGGCGAAAGCTCTGATTGTGCACTAAGCGCCCTTTTGAAAGCATGCCATGTTATACCGCTGCTTGAGGTATAATCATCCAATTTACCGCTTTATAACTGTGAAGCTTAAGATTTCATCAGAGGCTAAGTTTCATAGCTAAATTTCAAACACAGGAATTCAACATGATTAATCCCATCGCTGCCCTTTGCCCGCTCGACGGCCGCTATGCCAAATCCGTAGAAGCCTTGCAACCGATTTTTTCTGAATATGGTTTGATGAAAGCACGTGTAAAAGTAGAATTAAGTTGGCTCAAAGCATTGGCTGCCGAGCAGAAAATTGCTGAAGTGCCCGCATTCAGCGCCGAAACCATCGCTGAAATCGACCGTGTGATTGCCGGGTTTTCATTGGAAGATGCCGCCGCCGTGAAAGCCATCGAAGCCACCACCAACCACGACGTAAAAGCCATCGAATACTGGCTGAAAGAACGTTTTTCAGGAGTACCGGAAGTAGCTGCCGCCAGCGAATTTATCCATTTCGCTTGCACCAGCGAAGACATCAACAACCTTTCCCATGCCCTGATGCTGCAAGAAGCCCGCGAAGCCGTGTTGCTGCCGAAGCTGGCCGAAATTACTGCCAAGCTTACCGAAATGGCGCACGATTTGTCCGCCGTGCCGATGATGAGCCGCACCCACGGCCAACCCGCCACGCCTTCCACCTTGGGCAAAGAAATTGCCAACGTCGTTTACCGCCTGCAACGCCAAATCAAACAGCTTACCGCGCAAGAATTCTTGGGCAAAATCAACGGCGCAGTCGGCAACTACAACGCCCACATGGTCGCTTATCCCGATGTGGACTGGGAAGCGCACTGTAAAACGTTCGTCGAGCAGTCGTTGGGCCTTACCTTCAACCCCTACACCATCCAAATCGAGCCGCACGACTACATGGCTGAGTTCTTCCAAACCCTCAGCCGCATCAACACGATCTTAATCGACTTCAACCGCGACGTATGGGGCTACATTTCCCTCGGCTACTTCAAACAAAAAGTCAAAGCGGGCGAAGTGGGCAGCTCCACCATGCCGCACAAAGTCAACCCCATTGACTTTGAAAACTCCGAAGGCAACTTGGGCATGGCCAACGCCGTGCTGGGCTTCCTGTCTGAAAAACTGCCCGTTTCCCGCTGGCAGCGCGACCTCACAGACAGCACCGTTTTGCGCAACATGGGCGTGGGCGCGGGCTACACCGTTTTGGGCTTGGTCGCCCACCTGCGCGGTCTGGACAAACTGGAAGCCAACCCCGCCGCCTTAGCCGCCGACTTGGATGCCACTTGGGAACTCTTGGCCGAACCGATTCAAACCGTGATGCGTCGCTACGGCGTGGCCAATCCGTATGAAAAATTGAAAGACCTCACCCGCGGCAAAGACGGCATCACGCCCGAAGTGCTGAAAGTGTTTATCGAATCGCTGGACATCCCCGCCGATGCCAAACAGCAATTGCTGGCTTTAACACCGGCTTTGTATGTGGGCAAAGCCGAAGAGTTGGCCAGAAGGATTTAAAAATCAAAATGCCTGTCTGAAAACTTTTCAGACAGGCATTGTTTGCATTTGCGCTTTTGCAACCTATTTGGCGCTTTGAACAGTGTTGCGGATTTCCGTTTCACATTTTTCCATAGACACCCATTCCAATTTAGGGCGGCCGACAAATGCGCCGAAACCTACACTGGCTTTGACACATTGGGTTTCATTCGGGCGCAAAGGCACTTGCACGCTGCGGCGGGCTTCTGTTTTTGCCCAAATTTCATAATCTCCCGGCATGAGTTCTTTACTGATGTAGCCGCCATTGCGGATATGGCCGATCAGTTGGTTATTGGCATGTACATCATAATGAACGCCGCTGCCTTTGAAAGCAGAAGGGCGGTAAACATAAATTTTGCTTTGACCCTCGGCGGGAGGGGTAAATCCGGCGAATTGGGTGCCGGTTGCACTACAAGCTGAAAGAAGCGTGCTGACGATGCCGATGGATAAAATGCGTTTGAGATGCATGACGTTTCCTTTGTTGTAAATCGGGATGGACTGGTTACATTAAATAACCTTCAAAATTATACCTTTTTGAAATCATTTGTTTTAAAACAAAGGTCGATTGGTTACATAAAATTACAATGAGTGTTTAGAAATCGTTACAGAAAACAAACCGGATGCCCCGCTGCCGAAATTCAAGTATCATCAAATTTTCCTTTATCCTCTGATAAATCATGACTTTCGATACCATCATCAGCATCGCGCTCGGGATTGGGCTGGCGGCCAGTTCCGGTTTTCGTGTGTTCCTGCCTTTGTTTGCTCTCAGTTTGTCGGCATATTTCGGTATGTGGCCGCTGAATGAAAGCTGGCAATGGCTGGCGAGCACCAACGCTTTGATTATTTTAGGGATTGCTGCGATTACGGAATCACTCAGCTATCTGATACCGTTGGTAGATAATTTGCTCGACACCATTGCGGTGCCGCTGGCCGGATTGGCGGGAACGGCGGTGGTGGCTTCTACTGCTGCGGATTTAAGCCCGGCGGTAACGTGGACGTTGGCGATTATTGCCGGCGGCGGTGCGGCGGCGGCCATCAAAGGGGCGAACGCAACCACGCGCGTAGCCAGCACGGCCACGACCGGAGGTTTGGCCAATCCTGTGATTTCGGTTTTGGAAACCGGTATGGCTGTGGTAATGAGCGTGCTGAGCCTGTTTGTGCCGGTTTTGGCGGTATTGTTGGTGTTTGCGGTGGTGTTTTGGCTGTATCGGAAATATGCCCGATACCAGAGGAATAAAATGCCTACGGCTTAAGCAAGATACACCAATGCCTGTCTGAAAAGAGTTTTCAGACAGGCATTGGTTTATTATGCCGGTAAGCAAACCGTTATTGCGCAAGCCCGTTATCCGCTTCACAAGGCTGCACCAATACCCACGGCGCCACCACCACCGCCCACATCGCCTGATTATCGGCAAAAAATTGCCGGGCCTGCGCTTCGCTGACCACACCGAATTTGCCTTGCTGCATCAGTTTGCCCAGTGTTGCAGTGTCATCGTCTGCCATCAGGCGGGCGGTTTGGATTAAATCAAGGTCGGGGCTCACATACACGGCGGCTCCCCGGGCAAAATGCGGCTGAAGCTCTTGCCAGTTGATGCGGGCGGTTTCGAGGTTGAGTTTGTCGTTGAGCAGGTCGGACATGGTTGGAATTTCCGTTAAACACAATAAAGCAGCATTGTACCGATTTTAGCGTGAAAAAAATGCCTGTCTGAAACAAACTGTTCAGACAGGCATGATGTTTGCGAATATGCTGCGGCCGTAAACTTTTTCTGAACTTTAGCTAAAGCCTGCAATGCTACGGTTAATCGAAGACGGCAGGTGTCGGATTGGGCAGACAAATCGCTTACCGTGGCAAGAGTTTTTGTGCGCAGGCCAGCTCTTTATGGGAAACGGCTGCCGCTTACTATGGCCTTGTAGCGGGGCAGCAGCTTGGCTTGAAAAATTTTGGCAAGCGTTTCAGCGGCTTGTATATGCTTTTGCAACTTTATTGAAAATAAATATTTGAAATAGTTTGTTTAGTTATTTATGAAATTTTGCTATAACCAATGATTCATGCAAATAGAATTTGCTTTTCCGTTAAGTTTATTGTATTTTGTAATCGCCATTTTGATAAAAGATGGCTAAAAAAACAAGTCACAAAGGAAAAAGAGAAATCTGTTGGGATAAAAAGCCGCCGGAATGTTCGAGCGGCTTTTTCTGTTTGGGCGTGTGCTAAAAATGCCTGTCTGAAACCTTTTTTCAGACAGGCATTGTTTATTTTTGAATGATTGTTATAAACAATCTATTTCGTTGGCCAACATATCTTCAATGGTTTCGCGGCGGCGGACGAGTTTGGCTTCACTGCCGCTGACCAACACTTCGGCGGCCCGGGCGCGGGTGTTGTAGTTGCTGGCCATGCTTGAAGCATAAGCTCCCGCGCTGCGCACCACCAGCAAATCGCCCTGCTTGGCGGCGATTTCGCGGTTTTGGGCGAGGAAATCGCCGGTTTCGCAAACCGGGCCCACAATGTCGGCCAGAACCGGCACGGCATCGGTGGGTTCGGCATTTTCAATGTGGTGGTAAGCCTGATAAAGCGCGGGGCGCATCAGATCGTTCATGGCGGCATCGACAATCACGAAATGCTTTTCTTCGCCTTGTTTGATAAATTCCACCCGGGTAAGCAGTGCGCCGGCATTGCCTACCAGGCTGCGTCCGGGTTCGAGAACCAGCTGGTGTGGGCGGTTGCCCATCAGTTTGGCTACGGCATCGGCATAGGCCAGCAAATCCGGCGTTTGCTCGTTTTGATACACAATGCCCACACCGCCGCCCAAGTCGATATGTTGCAGCACGATACCCTGCGCTTCGAGCTTATCGACCAGCAGCAAAATGCGTTCGCAGGCTTCTATCAACGGGTCGAGGTCGATCAGTTGAGAGCCGATATGGCAATCAATACCAGTGATATCGAGGTGGGGCAACGAGGCGGCATAGCGGTAGGCGGCTTCGGCTTCGCTCATGGCGATGCCGAATTTATTGGCTTTCAGGCCGGTGGAGATGTAGGGGTGCGTTTTGGCGTCCACATCGGGGTTGATGCGCAGCGAAACCGGCGCTTGTTTGCCTAGAGTAGCGGCCACTTGGTTGATGCGGTCGAGCTCGGGCAGCGATTCTACGTTGAAACATTTCACGCCGCTTTGGAGCGCGAATTCGATTTCGGCTTCGCTTTTGCCCACGCCGGAGAAAATGGTTTTGCCCGCATCGCCGCCCGCCGCCAACACGCGTGCCAACTCGCCGCCGGAAACGATATCAAAGCCGCTGCCCAATTCGGCAAAGCGGCGGATAACGTTCAGGTTGCTGTTGGCTTTCACTGCATAGCAAATCAGCGGGTTGAGCGCTGAAAAAGCGGTTTGGTAGGTTTGGAATGCTTCGTCCAGCGCGGCGCGGCTGTACACATAAAGCGGTGTGCCGAATTGATTGGCAAGCTCGGTGTAGGTGAGTTGTTCACATTTGAGGGACATGATTATTCCGGTTGGGTAACGGGTTCTTTCGATTCGAATTGCAGGCCGGTTTGTATCGGGCCGAATTTGGCTTTGTCGCCTTCTTTAGGCAGGTAAAGATCGCCTTTGTAGCCGCAGGCTGAGAGCAAAACCAGCAAGGCGGCGGTGGAGAGCAGTTTTTTCATGGTGTTTTAGCCTTATATATGGCAAGATTCGGTATCTTAAACAAAAATCACGATACATACAAAACAATGATGACCGAAAGCGAATTTTTGCAGCATTCCGACCGCCTGTTTGCCCATATTGAAGACCAAATCGACGAAGCGGGTTTGGATTTTGATTGCCGTTTGGCCGGCAATGTGCTCACAATTGAAGCAGACGACGGCACGCAGATTATTGTGAACCGCCACACACCCAATCAAGAATTATGGATAGCAGCCAAAAGCGGCGGCTATCATTTTTCGCACCAAAACGGCGCTTGGCTTGCCACGCGCGACCGCAGCGAATTTTTTGCCGTGTTAAACCAAGCACTGAGTGCAGCTTGCGGCGAAACAGCCGAGATTCCGCCTTTTGCAGGCTGACGATGCAGTTATGCCTGTCTGAAAGAGGTTTCAGACAGGCATTTTGTTTACCTATGGTTGCCCAAAACACTTTATGACCGACACCGCCCAAATCATCGCCAGCTACGGCCGCCGTTACACCGTGCGCACCGACGACGGCTCCGTTTACGACGCCACTACCCGCAAAAAGCGCGTGGATTTCGCCTGTGGCGATTTTGTGCGCATCATTCCGCAAAATGCCGAGCAAGTGGTGATAGAAGACTATCTGCCGCGCCAGAGCCTGCTTTACCGCAAAGACGCCTGGAAAACCAAGCTGATCGCTGCCAATGTGAGCCGCCTGTTTATCGTGTTGGCCGCCGTGCCTTCGCCCAACGAAATGTTGCTGCAACGCGCATTGCTGGCGGCCGAAGCAGGCGGCATCGAGCCTTTTATCGTGTTGAACAAAGCCGATTTGCCCGAAACTGCCGCCTGGCGCGAAAAACTGCGTTTTTATGAAACGCTGGGTTATCCGGTTTACGAAGTGAGCGCTCTGGAAAATGTCGAAGCCTTAAAACCCGCGCTGCAAGGGCAAACCTCGATTTTTCTCGGCCAATCCGGTATGGGCAAATCCACGCTGACCAATGCGCTTTTGGGGCGGGATATTGCACGCACCGGCGATATTTCCACCGCCCTTGATTCAGGCAGGCACACCACAACGCACGCACAACTTTATGATTTGGATGAAGAAAGCAAGCTGATTGATTCACCCGGACTGCAGGAATTCGGTTTGTTCCACCTCAACGCGCCCGACTTGCTGCATTATTTTCCCGATATGCGCCACCTGGTCGGACAATGTCGCTTTCATAACTGCACCCACCGTCAAGAACCGGGCTGCGCGGTAAAAGCGGCGGCCGAGAGTGGTGAAATCCGCCCTGGGCGGTTGGCATTTTTGCAGCGGATTACCGATGAATTGAGCCGTTAGGTGGATGTTTTGGCATATTTGAAAATATTCAATTTATAATGAATATTTAAAATAAATATAGTGAACCAACTTAAAAAAGTATATCCGTTATTATATTCGGGCCAAGCCCGAGCATAACGGCGCAGTTACTGTGTAAGTGGTTTAACGAGAAATATATGCCTGTCTGAAACATGAAAACACGCACACTTTCTTTGTTTTTATTGCTGTTTGCCTCGGCCTGCGCCCACAAAAACACGCCTGTGCAATGGCAATATCGCGGCGGCGATGCCAAAAAAGGCATTGTTTACCTTTCTTACGACCATGCCGAATTTCAGAATGCGAGGGCAGGGCAGGCCAGTCCGCAGCTGATGGCTGACAAACGATGCCGCCAACTCGGTTTTCAAAAAGCCGCCCGCGTGCAAGGATCGCGCAGCGAATGTGTACGCAAAGGAGGCATGATCGGCACCTGCTCGGTAACACGCACCACTTATGAATATTTGTGCGGCGAATATCCGGCGCCGGCCAAAAAAGAAACAGCCAAGAAAACGGGTAAGCAGAAAAGCAAGAAAAAATGAACAGTTGTTGTGATGGAAAATGCCTGTCTGAAACCTTTTCAGACAGGCATTTCGCTTTATGCAATGCTCGGTTTTCAGCCGACTTTTTTGCAGGCTGCCAGCAAAGCTTGGTGATTTTGGGTGCCCCGAACAATTTTGGTGAGGCAGTAAGCGCTAATCAGCATACATATCAAGAAGGCCAAATTAAGGTAAATAGGCAAAGTGAGGTCTGCGCTTTCTAAATGGCTTTCTGCTCTATGAATGATTCTTTCCCCAATCGAACCGATCAGCCAAGTTATCCACCAAATGTTGACCAAAACGGCTGAAGGCTTGTTGCCTGGCGCGGCATGCAGCCATATTTCTTTGGTGGCTTGATAGGGCATGATCAAGTTGAGAAAAGGGATAAAAAAGCTGCCCACAGCCCAGCCGGGTTTGATGCTCATTTCTGCACCCAGCGCGCGGGCGTTGGCTGCGGCGCGATACAGCCAGCAGCAAACTAGAATAGCCGATGTTAGGAAAAATAAGGCCAATAGCAGATCCAGCGGACTAAAAAAGGGTTCTACTTTTTCAAAAATTGCCCACCAACTTTGATCCAAAGCAATCAGGCCGGAGGCTGAATGTATGAGCAGCAGTATCGGTACCAACATAAGGCCGACTATGATGTATATGGCGATCACCGACCAAATAGCAGACAGTGTGAAACGAGTCAGCTTGCTGAAATCTTGATAAATGTAGGTTTTTTCTTTTTTCATAAGGTGTTTTCCTGTAAATGTTGTTGAATGGTTGGTGTTGGATTATTTCATGATCAATGCCTGTCTGAAAACAATGCGGAATAGTTTTCAGACAGGCATGGGTGTTTGCAATAAGGCTTTATTTCGAAACGGTTTTATTGCCTTCCACAATTTTCAGGCCGGAGGAAACCAAACTTGCTATGTCAGCCACGTTGGCGGGCATAATCAGCGTATTGTTTTCTTTGGCCAGTTTGCCGAAGGCTTCCACATATTGCTCGGCCACTTTCAGGTTCACGGCTTCGTTGCCGCCCGGGGTTTGCAGGGCGTCGGCGATTTTACGGATGGCATCGGCATTGGCTTCGGCCACCAAGCGCAAGGCTTCGGCTTCGCCTTGTGCGCGGTTGATGCGGGCGATTTTGTCGCCGTTGGATTCGTTGATGGCGGCTTGCATTTCACCTTCGGACTGCTGGATTTCTGCTTCGCGTTGGCCGCTGGCGAGATTGATCTGCTCGATTTTGCGGCCTTCCGATTCGGCGATGCGGGCGCGTTTTTCGCGTTCGGCGGTGATTTGCGCCTGCATGGCACGCAGGATTTCTTGCGGCGGCACCAAATCTTTGATTTCGTAGCGCAATACTTTCACGCCCCAGGATACGGCGGCTTCATCCAGCGCGGCCACAACGATGCTGTTGATTTCGTCGCGCTCTTCAAAGGTTCGGTCTAACTCCATGCGGCCGATAACCGAGCGCAGCGTGGTTTGGGCAAGCTGGGTGATGGCCATGATGTAGTTGCTGGAGCCGTATGAGGCGAGTTTGGGATCGGTTACTTGGAAGTAAATGATGCCGTCAACCGTGAGCTGGGTGTTGTCGCGCGTGATGCAGACTTGGCTCGGCACATCGAGCGGAATTTCTTTCAGTGTGTGCTTGTAGGCCACGCGGTCGATGAAAGGAATCAGGATGCTGAGGCCGGGGTTCAACACTTTGTGAAAACGGCCCAAACGCTCCACCACATAGGCTTCTTGTTGCGGAACCACGATGAAGGATTTGAAGCCGAATACGATAACGGCGATAAGCAGCAGTATGGGGAAGCTGATGAAAAAATCAAAGTCCATAGGAGCTCCTTTCTTAGTGCAGGTGGATAATCAGGAGATTACCGTTTTTGCCGGTAATTACCGCGGTGCGCGGGGAGGCTTCGGCCGCCGCATTTTCTGCCTGCGCCTGCCAGACGGTGCCGCGGTAATGCACTTCGTACAGCCCGCCGCCTAAGTGGCGCATGATTTGAACGCTCTGACCGATATCCAAATCATTGCGGGCGGTTTCTTCGCGGGCGGAGCGGCGGTGGCGGGCAATCCAACCGTGTGTCCACCAAATTCCCACGGCAGACAATACGGCGGCGGTGATGATGCCGGCAGTCGGATTGTCAAACAGCCAAACCGCGATGCCCGCGCCAAACAGGGCGGCGCTTACCACCATCAGGTAAATCGTGCCGATAAACAATTCGAGAATCAGCACCAATGCTGCGGCGATAAACCAATAAACCATGAGCGTTTCCTCCACAGTTTTCAGACAGGCATGTTGGGGTTTGAATCTTTAGCCAAGCGGTGGACGGAGGTCTTGCGCGGCAGTATCCGATCACACGCCTTGTTTCAGACTGGCTTCGATGAAGCCGTCCAAGTCGCCGTCCATCACGGCTTTGATGTTGCCCACTTCGTGGCCGGTACGCAAGTCTTTGATGCGTGAGGAATCAAAGACATAAGAGCGGATTTGGTGGCCCCAGCCCACGTCGGACTTACTCTCTTCCAGCGATTGCTTTTCTTCGTTGCGCTTGCGCATTTCCAGCTCGAACAATTTGGATTTCAGCATATCCATTGCGGCGGCTTTGTTGGCGTGTTGCGAACGGTCGTTTTGGCATTGCACTACGATGCCCGTCGGCTCGTGGGTGATGCGCACGGCGGAATCGGTTTTATTGATGTGCTGGCCGCCCGCGCCGGATGCGCGGTAGGTGTCGATGCGCAAATCGGCGGGATTGATTTCGATTTCGATGCTGTCGTCCACTTCGGGATACACGAATACGGAGGCAAACGAGGTGTGGCGCTTGTTGTTGGAGTCGAAAGGCGAATAGCGTACCAGGCGGTGGATGCCGGTTTCGGTGCGCAACAGGCCGTAGGCGTATTCGCCTTCGAGTTTGATGGTGGCGCGGTTGATGCCGGCGATTTCGCCTTCGTCTTCTTCCAAAATTTCCAGCTTGAAGCCTTTGCGCTCGCCGTAGCGGCTGTACATGCGCAAAAGCATGCCTGCCCAGTCTTCCGCTTCCGTGCCGCCTGCGCCGGCAGTGATGTCGATGAAGCAGTTGTTGGCATCTGCCGGCTGGTTAAACATACGCTTGAATTCAAGCTCGGCCATTTGGGCTTCCAGCGCGGCCACGTCTTCTTGCACGGCGGCAAAACCGGCTTCGTCGTTTTCTTCCACTGCCATTTCAATCAGCATGCGGTTGTCTTCGATGCCGCTGCCGATGGAATCCAGCGTGAGCACGATGCCTTCGAGAATTTTTCGCTCTTTGCCGATTTCCTGCGCTTTTTTCGGGTCGTTCCACAAATCAGGGTCTTCGGAAAGGCCGATGACTTCTTCCAGGCGGTCTTTTTTGCCTTGGTAATCCAGGTAAACGCGGATATCGGCGCTGCGCTGTTCGAGATCGTCTAAGGTGTTGTTGAGCTGGTTGATGATTTCGGCTTCCATGATGTTCTTTTCGTTAAAAAATTCAGGCGGGTATTGTACTGGATTTCAGGGGCTTTGTCTGTGCGGCGGGTAAAGAGAATGCCTGTTTGAAATACTTTTTCAGACAGGCATGTTTGCTGTTGCAGGCGGCGGTTAATAGCGGTAAGCCGCCAGTTTTTTCTTGATTTCCGGCAACGCGGCCAGTGCGGCTTGTTCGCCGAGTTTGATGGCTTGGTTTTTTTGGTCGAAGCCGCCTACCGAACCGAGCTTTTGCACTTGCGGCTTGATTACCACGTTGGCTTGGCGCAGTTGGTATTCCAGCGCGGGGGCGCTCATGATGTTGAGGCTTTGGTCGAGGTAGTCGAAAAAGCCCGAGCCGTTTTCGAGCTTGGCCGGTTTGGCGGAGATATCCACTGCAATCACAAAGTTGGCGCCTTGCTCTCTGGCGGCGGTAACGGGCACGGGGGCGGAGAGGCCGCCGTCAACATATTGGCGTTTGCCGATTTCGGCGGGCAGGAAAATATTGGGGATGCTGGCGGAGGCGCGCACGGCTTGGCCGGTGTTGCCGGTGTTGAAAGCTACGCTTTTGCCCGAGTTGAAGTCGGTGGCGATGGCGGCGAATTTAACCGGCAGGTTTTGCAGAGGGCGGTTGCCGACTTTGCGGTTGATGTAGTTTTGCAGTTTTTCGCCTTTGATGACGCCGCGGGTAGACAAGGTGAGGTCAACCAAATCGGCTTGGCTGAGGATTTCGGCTTCCAATTCGAGGCGGTCGGGCGACATGCCAGAGGCATAAAGGCTGCCGACGATGGCGCCGGCGCTGGTGCCGGTTACGACGTTTACGGGAATATTGTGCTGCTTCAATACTTTAATCACGCCGATATGGGCAAAGCCTTTGGCTGCGCCGCCGCCGAGTGCGAGGCCGATGATGGCTTTGGGCTTGGCTGTCGGCTGGGGTGCGGGCGGTGTTTTGCGGCCGATTTGGCAGCCGCTGAGGATGAGGGTGCCGAGGGTAAGGAGTAAGACACGGCGGTTGAACCTTAAATGCATATTTGAATTCCTGTGTCGGTGTGTTTGGGCGAAACGAGGGGAAAGTGTGTCTGCGGCCGCCCTGCCGGGAATGGCGGTTTTGCGCGCAGGTTTTTTCAGGCAGGCATTATAAGGTGTGCCGATGCCTGTCTGAAAGCGGGTTTATGGTCAAATCATTTTAAGATAATGTAAGAGCAAAGGGCGGTTTCAGACAGGCATGGCTGGGGCGGATGCCTGTCTGAAAAGCCTGCTTTCAAGCTTTGCCGGGCATTTTCGGGTAAAACTGCACGGGGCTGGCGCCTTCGGGCAGCACGGTTTTTTTCACGGCGTGGCCGTACACGGTTTCGAGTGTGATGCTGAAACGGCCTGCGGCGATTTGCTGCTCAACTAAGGCGCGGGCGGCGGCTTCGTCGCTGAAGGTGAGCGACGCCCAAATGCCCAGTGTGTCCATATCCTGCCAGAAGGTTTGGGCGCTGGTGTAGGAGAGCTCGAGCTTGGCGGTATCGGTAACGGGGTCGTAAAAGCCGCATTCGAGCAGCATGTCGCCCAAATCGTGCATATCAAACAGCATGGGCGCTTCCACGCTGATGCCGGCTTGTTTCAGACAGGCATTGAGGTTTTGCAGGCTGTCGATGCCGAAGTGGGTGAAAAAGAGCAGGCCGTTGGGCTTGAGCGCGTGTGCCCAGTTTTTCAGCACGGGCAGCGGTTCGGAAGCGGTAATCAGGCTGAGGTTGGCAAACAGCATATCGGCGGCGACTTCGGGCAAAGGCACGGTAAGGCTTTGGCAATGTTGGGGTACGCTTTTGCCGGCAAGCTTGGCGAAGAAGCCGGTTTTGCGTGCGGCGGCGGCTTCGTCTAAAAATGCTTGGCGCGGGTCGTATTCGCTGAAGGCGGCTTTGGGATAGCGCGCGGCAAGCAGCTTGCGGGTTTCGTCGTGGTCGGCACCGACAAGCAGGATGTGTTGCGGCGTGTTGCGTACCAGTTGCAGGCGCTCGTCGGTGTTTTGGGCAAGATGGCGGTGTATCAGCCAGCGGTCGGTCGGGTTCATGGTGTGTGCTTTTTCAGACAGGCATGGATTGTTGCGTTGCAAATGCTTTGAGCAATCGGGCAAATTCGTCGGCGTGGCTCAGAAACGGCGCGTGTGCGGCTTTTTCGAGCGTGTGCATTTGGGCGTTGGGCAGGTGGCGCTGAAGGTAGCTGCCCATGCGCGGCGGCGTGATGGTGTCTTTGCCGCCGTAAATCAGGCAGGCGGGCTGCGGCAACTGGGGCAGGAATGCGCGGGCGTCGGCTTCGGCCAGTGCGTCGAGCGCGCTTTGCAGGGCGGCGGGCGCGCCGTGTTTTACGATGTCGGGCAACACTTTTTCCAGAATGCTGTGTTGGTCTTTTGCGTATAAAAATTGCAACTGTAGAAATTGTTTCATATATTTATGGTAGTCTTGTTGAAACAATTCAATCATTTTGGCTAAAGCGGGGTTGTTCAAGCCTTCGGGATAATCGGGCCCGGCGCAGAATTTGGCGAAGCTGGCGGTTAGGCAGAGCGCGCGCACTTTTTCGGGATGGCGGTGGGCGATGTGAAGCGACACCAGCCCGCCGAGCGACCAGCCGAGCAGGCAGGCGGGTTCGGTGATTTGTTCGGCCAGCGCGTCGGCGGCGGCAATTACGTCGAAATGACCTGCAAGCGGGGCTTGGCCGTGGCCGGGCAAATCCAGCGCCTGAATCTGCCAGCTTTCGGGCAGGCGCGGAATCAAATCGTCAAACACATGGCGGTTGGCCGCCCAGCCGTGGATTAAAACAAGATGGTTTACGGGGGATGTCATGGGTTTTCTTTCTTTCAGGCTGCCGCAATCGGAAGCCTGCTTATTATGCCACGATTCTGGCGCGGATAAGGGATTGTGCCGTGCCTGTCTGAAAGACTTGCGCGTGTCGGCTTCGGATGCGGCCAATGTGTGCCCCCGCTGCGGCGGCACCAGCGCGGGCGCGGCGGTGTGCGGGCAATGCCAGAAGGCGCCGCCGCCGTTTGAGCGGTTGTGGGCTTCGGTGGAATATGCGCCGCCGGTGAGCGGCATTCTGCACCGGTTTAAGCATCGGCGTGACCGCTCGTTGGCGGAGCCGCTGGTGTCGCTGATGGCGTCATTGCCGCCGCCGTGGCTGGATGATGTGCGCATAGATGCCGTGCTGGCCATGCCTTTGAGCCGCGAGCGGCGGCTGTTTCGCGGGTTTAATCAGTGCGACGAATTGGCCGAAGCGCTGGCAAAGCTTTACGGCTGGCAGGTGTTGCCGCACAATTCGGTTTTCAGACAGGCATCCGCGCCTCAAAGCACCCTGCCTTTTGAGGCGCGCAAGAAAAACGTGCGCGGCGCTTTTCAGGTTGACGCCTGTGTTAAAGAACGTAACGTGTTGTTAATCGACGATGTTTTGACCAGCGGCGAGACTTTGCGCGAATGTTCCCGAATGCTGCGCCGCTCGGGCAGCGGCAGCGTTTTTTGCTGGACGCTGGCAATATCCAAATTGAAAATTTTTTGATGAACTAAGCACTTATCTAGTATAGTGCGCCCCTAGATTTTGGAATCTTAATGTTTACCGTAGTTTTATATCAACCCGAAATTCCGCCGAATACAGGCAATATCATCCGATTGTGTGCCAACACCGGCATGGATCTGCATTTGGTTAAGCCGCTGGGCTTTCCGCTGGATTCGGCCAAAATGAAGCGGGCGGGTTTGGATTATCACGAGTTCGCCTCGCTTACGGTACACGAAGATTTTGATGCCTGTCTGAAAGCTTTGGCAGGGCGGCGCATTTTTGCGTTGACCACCAAAGGCTCAAGCCGTTACGACCAAGCCGCATTCGCCCCGGGCGATGTGTTTTTGTTTGGCCCGGAAACGCGCGGCCTGCCTGCCGAAATTTTGGATGCCCTGCCTGCCGAACAGAAACTGCGTCTGCCCATGCAGCCGCAAAGCCGCAGCATGAATCTTTCCAACACCGTGGCGGTGATGGTTTACGAAGCGTGGCGGCAAAACGGTTTCGGCGGGCAGGTTTAGTTCGTTTTATCATTTCATCATTAGTTTTAAATCAACCGTACAAGAATCAGAACAAAATCGGTTTGCGTTATCAACTCAAAGAATAGGAACCTGTTTTGACTAAAGCCATAAAAACCCTGTCTATCGGCGCTTTGGGCGCCGCTCTTGTGCTGATTAGCGCCTCGTCTTTCGGTAAAGACCGTTTGGTGTCCGAAAGCCAAGTCCGTCCCGAACCGCTGATTAAAGCGGCCAATATGAGTTACAAAGTACGCGGGATGCGCTACACGCCGGTTAAACAGATCAAAACTTTCAGTCAAACAGGCCAGGCCTCATGGTACGGCCCCGGCTTCCACGGTAAGAAAACCGCCAGCGGCGAACGCTTCGATATGCATGCGTACACTGCCGCACACAAAACCCTCCCGATTCCCAGCTACGCTAAAGTCACCAATCTTTCCAACGGCAAAAGCGTGATTGTGCGCATCAACGACCGCGGCCCGTTCCACGGCAGCAGGGTGATTGATTTATCTAAAGGCGCGGCGCAGAAAATCGGCTTTTCCGGCGTAGCCAATGTGCGCGTGGAACAAATTGTGCCCGGCCAAATCGCTGCCGCCCAACCGGAGCAAATTTATGTTACGCTGGCGGCGTTCAACAGCGAATCTGCGGCGCGTGATTACGCAGGCCGCACCAACAGCCGCCTGCAAGGCGCCGCTTCCGCACACCGCGCGCTTACCGAGCGTAAAGACGGCCAATATATCGTGAAACTCGGCCCGTTTGCCAAACCGGAGCAGGCTGACAGTGTCCGCCAAGTGGCCATGGCTCAGAATTCGATTTAAACGGCTTTACGCTGTAAATTATTGTATTTTTGTTTTTCAGACAGGCATTCCGCAACGAATGCCTGTCTGAAATGCGTTTCAGGAAAGCTTATTTATGATTGGCAGACTTACGGGAAAATTGGTTGAAAAGCAGCCGCCGCAGATTGTGATTGATGTGAACGGCGTGGGCTATGAAGTGGATGTGTCGATGCAGACTTTTTATGCGCTGCCCGCGCTCAACGAAACCGTGCAGCTTTATACCCAGCTGGTGGTGCGCGAAGATGCGCATTTGCTGTTTGGTTTTGCTTCGGCAGCCGAACGGGCAACGTTCCGCCAGCTGGTTAAAGTGAGCGGCATCGGTGCGAAAACGGCGCTGGGTATTTTGTCGGCCATGACGGTGGACGAGCTGGCGCAGGCAGTGGCGCAGGAAGATGTGAAGCGTTTGTCTTCCGCGCCGGGCGTAGGCAAGAAAACCGCCGAACGCATGATCTTGGAGCTGCGCGGCAAGCTGGTGGCCGAGGGTGCGGGAGCAGGCCTGTCTGAAAACATGCCGGTGGTGGATGAAACCGATGATGTGGTGAACACGCTGTTGGCGCTGGGCTATAACGAGCGTGAAGCCAAGGCCGCGGTGAAGGGCATCCCGGCCGGCACGGATGTGAGCGAAGGCGTGCGGCTGGCATTGAAGAATTTGTTGAAATAGCCGGTTTTAGTTTTAAAAGAGCTATGTCTTATATCGAATATGAATCCAAGCACGATCCACTGGATAACCGGCGCCTTGCCCGCAGCCGTTTCGCAGCATATTGTCTACCTGTGGCTTTGGCGGTGCTGCTGTTGAACAGATTTGTTCCGTGGTTTCTCGATGTGTTCAATTCAGTCGGTTCTATTCAAACGCATTTGGGTAAGGCGGGAGTGGCATTTGCTTTTTTTAGTTACTGTTTGATTTATTATCAAAACAAACAATTGGATAAGCGCTGCAATGATGCGGAGCGGGGGTGGACGGTATGCAGGAGGGTGTATCAGCTGGGCGTAGGTCTGGCTGTGTTGGCTGCGTTTATTCCCTTGTTGATGGCGTTTGTACTGTTGGTTATGCTGGTTCAATTTGTTTACGGGTTGGCATTGCCGGAAAATTCAAAACCCAACCTAAGCGGCTATCCAAACAAACCTGCCGATATGCCGGTTTTGCTCGCAGCGGCTGCCGCTGTGGCAGTTTATGCGTTTATACTGCTTTGGCTTCTGCGTTATATGAGTTATATGTAAAGATGTGAATTTTTCAGGCAGCCTCTTTTTTGTTGTGCGGCATGTCTCAAATGGATGAAATTGATGATGAAGCGTTTTTTTAACTGGTTCGAATCCCGTATTGACCCCTATCCCGATGCACCGCCGAAAACGCCCGAAAAAGGCTTGTGGCGCTTCTTGTGGAGCAGCATGGAGGGCATGCGCGGTTGGATTGTGGTGCTGACGGTTTTGACGGCCGGCATCGGTATTATGGAAGCCTTATTGTTTCAGTTTATGGGCAAGGTGGTCGACTGGTTGGGCCAATATACGCCGCAAACCCTGTGGGCGGAAAAGGGCTGGGCATTGTCGGGCATGGCGGCGTTGATGGTGTTCGCCGTGTTGTGGCATTTCATCGCATCGAACGTGCGCCTGCAAACACTGCAAGGCGTGTTTCCGATGCGTTTGCGTTGGAATTTCCACCGCTTGATGCTGGGGCAGAGCCTCGGTTTTTATCAGGACGAATTTGCGGGGCGCGTTTCGGCCAAAGTGATGCAGACCGCGTTGGCAGTGCGCGATACGGTGATGACGCTGGCCGATATGGTGGTGTATGTGCTGGTGTATTTCATCAGCTCGGGCGTGATTTTGGCGGCGTTTGACGGCTGGCTGTTGCTGCCGTTTGTATGCTGGATTATCGCATTCGGCACGGTAATGCGCGTGCTGATTCCCAAGCTGGCACAAACGGCCAAGCGGCAGGCGGATGCGCGTTCGCTGATGACCGGTCGCATTACCGATGCTTATTCCAACATCACCACAGTGAAGCTGTTTTCGCACGGCGCACGCGAGGCGCGTTATGCCAAGCAGTCGATGCAGGAATTTATGGTAACCGTGCATGCGCAAATGCGTTTGGCCACCACTTTATATACCTGTAATTTTATCGTGAACTCGGGGCTGACTTTATCCACCGCCGCATTGGGTATCTGGCTGTGGCATAACGGGCAGGTTGGAGTGGGTGCGATTGCTACCGCCACGGCCATGGCTTTGCGTGTGAACGGTTTGTCGCAATACATCATGTGGGAATCCGCCCGCCTGTTTGAAAACATCGGCACGGTCAGCGACGGTATGGGTACGCTTTCCAAGCCGCATACGATTGTCGACAAATCCAACGCCCTGCCGTTAAAAGTAGAGCGCGGCGATATCCGTTTCGATCACGTCGATTTTTCTTACGAAGCAGGCAAACCCCTGCTCAACGGCTTTAACCTGCACATAAAACCCGGCGAAAAAGTCGGCTTGATCGGGCGTTCCGGTGCGGGCAAATCCACTATCGTGAATTTACTGCTCAGATTTTATGAGGCACAAAGCGGCAGCATTACCATCGACGGCCAAAACGTTACCGATATTACCCAAGAAAGCCTGCGCGCCCAAATCGGGTTGGTTACCCAAGATACCAGCCTGCTGCACCGCTCCGTGCGCGACAACATCATCTACGGCCGCCCCGATGCCACCGAAGAGGAAATGATGCAGGCCGCACGCCGCGCCGAAGCCGCCGATTTTATTCCCAACCTTTCCGATGCCAAAGGCCGCAAAGGATACGATGCCCATGTAGGCGAGCGCGGCGTCAAACTTTCAGGCGGCCAGCGTCAGCGTATCGCCATCGCCCGTGTGATGCTGAAAGACGCGCCGATTCTGCTGCTCGACGAAGCCACCAGCGCACTGGATTCCGAAGTGGAAGCGGCGATTCAGGAGAGCCTGGACAAAATGATGGAAAACAAAACCGTGATTGCCATCGCCCACCGGTTATCCACCATTGCCGCTATGGACAGGTTAATCGTGCTGGATAAAGGCCGCATTGTTGAAGAGGGCAGCCATGCCGAACTGCTGGAGAAAAACGGCTTGTACGCCAAACTTTGGGCGCACCAAAGCGGCGGGTTCCTGGCAAGGCATGCGGATTGATCAGTTTCTTTTTTTAGAAATACCATATCGGCTTAACGATATGAACTAAATAGCCAAAATGCCTGTCTGAAACTTTTCAGACAGGCATTTTTATTGCCTAATTTGTTGCTAATTGTTCTGTATTAAAATTAAGAGGCAAATTGGGCATTTTGCTTGTATGATGATTTTGTTTGAATCCATTGCCAGGAGGGGATTTGCACAAGCTGCATACCCGTAAATAAGCGGCATCCGCCTGCATTTCTGCCTTGTATTCAGGCTGTTATGCGGAAGAGTTTGCTTAGGAACGTGTGCTGCTATGTAATACAAGATCCTAGCTATAAATTTAAGCAAATCAAATTTCTCAAACCAACTTGACAGCATTTGCTTGAGATGGACTGAGTTTTCATATTTTAAGGAAAAATAAAAAAAATGATCTCAAAATCCAATGATACACAAAATAATACACAATCTGATAACGTACAAAACGACCCTTTAAAACCGGACACTCTTCCGGTCGGCCCGCCTCCCCGGCACACTGTTCCCTTATTGGTGCCTGAAATTGTATTGGATAATCTTCCGGACGAAGAAGCCGAGGCGGAGAAAGCGAGCTTCGCGGCCAAAGAAGCCGGATCGGCAACAGAAAAAAAAGCCAAGAAAAACAAAGGAAAAAATAAAGATAAAAACAAAGACGGTAAAAACTTAGAGAAAAAAGAGGAAGAAATCGTTCCTATCGGTACGGCTAAGGGTGTGGAAACCATGTTCCGTAATGCGTTTCGCACCGAGATGGAATTGCTGGCTTTGGCGGCGACCAAAGCCAATATTATGATTTCGCTCAACGGCTTTATCGTGTCGGCCTTAATGATTTCCGGTGCATTCGTTTTCGCCTCTTCGCCGGAATTTCTGGTGCCTGCCGGTATATTTATGTTTACCGCAGCCACATCGATTGTGTTTGCACTGCTTTCCGCCTCGCCGGATAGGGCGGGCAAAATCCGTTCGATATTGGATTGGTTTTCCGATTGGCGTAAAGGCAGAGCAAAACTGAAGGATCTCAAATCAAGAGTGGTTCGTCCGGAAGGGCACTTTTTCGGTGAAACTCCCAATATCCTGATTTATGAAGACCGTGTGAAAATTTCTAAAGACCGCTATTGGCGCATGATGCAGGATATTATGGCCGATCGCGAACAAGTCTATCATAAGATGAGTGACGAGCTTTATTGGCTGGGTTTGATGGCCAATAAGCAGTTTAAATACCTGAATATGTCTTACGCCGCTTTCCGCTGGGGCTTGCTGGCTTCCGTGCTGGCCTTTGTAGGCGTGAAAACTTTACCCAATATTATTCCTGCCATGCAGCAAAATAAGCAAGAAGCTGAATTGAAAAGCTTCGGCATTTATACATTCAAAGGTGTGTATGAGCCTTCTGCCGTGCAGCAGCTTTCCGACGGCCGCTTGCTGATTATGGAAGACGAAGCGACCCGCGCCGCCAGCATTTTATCTTTCGCAGCAGACGGAACCCTGTCTGAAGACGATGCCGCCGACTCTCGCCTGACACGCGGCTTCAAACGCAAACTTAGCGACCTCGAAGGCCTTACCCGCGATCCGGACGGATACATTTATGCCATCACATCCCACGCGGTCAACAAAGAAGGCCAGCGCCGCCCCGACCGCGAACATTTGCTGCGCTTCAAGGTTCAAGGGCATGATGTGCGCGAGCTCAGCTATTTTGACAAGCTGACCGATACTTTGGAGAATTCCGAGCAGCTGAAGGAGCTGTTCAAATCGAAAATCGGCACCACTTTGGATTTCAAAACCATCAATATCGAGGGCTTGGCTTTCGATCCGAACAAAAAGCAATTGTTGCTCGGCTTGCGCGATCCAGAGTTTAACGAGCGTTCCATCGTGCTTTATATCGACAACCCGAAAGCCGTGTTTGAAGAAAAAGCGGAACCGAATTTTGTTGATGCCGCTTTCTTGGATATTAAAGGCGGCGGTATCCGCTCGCTCAACTACGATCCTGTATTGAAAGCCTTTATCATGACCAACGAAGTAAAAGATGATGACGGCAGCAAATATTCACAACTTTGGACATGGAGCGGCGACCCTAATGCGCCTGCCAAACCCATACCATTGCCTAACCTGCGCCACATGACCAACGTAGAGGCGATTGATTCCATCAAAGTCAACGGTCAGCCGCGCTTGATATTGATGAGTGATGAGGGCGATGCGACCAAGAAGCTTACTGCCAAATATATGCTGGTAGATTATAACGATTTGTAATGACACCTCAGTGAGAAAATTCGGCAAGGCAAATGCCTTGCCGAATTTTCAGACAGGCATTGTGACCAACACAATGCACATGCATCACATTGATTTAAAGAAAGGAGTGCACATGCCCTCTAAACGTAAAATATTTTATTGGGGTATGCCCGCTACCGTGATTGCCATCGGCGCATTATCTTGGGCGGTTGCTAAATCTGTTTCGCCCGAAAAAATTGTCAGCCATAAATTGGCGGGCACTTACGAACCTTCCGCCGTACAGCAATTGCCTGATGGCAGATTATTGGTTGCGGAAGATGAAGCAGTGCGCGCGCTGAGTCTGCTTACTGTGAATGCGGATGGTACACTTCAGGAGAATCAAGCCGCAGATAGCGAATTGATGAATAGCTTAAAGGTCAAGCTGGATGACTTGGAAGCTTTGGCGGCTGATGATAAAGGCTATATTTATGCCGCAACTTCTTTTTCTTCCACCAAGAAGAACAGCCGCGAACCTGATCGTGAGCGGTTCGTACGTTTCAAAATCCAAGGCAATCGGATTCAAGACTTAAAAGAAGCCGTTAACCTGAAAGAAGCCTTGCTCAAAGCATCTGAAGTGCAGAAAACCATTCAAAGCAAAACCGGTAAACCGGTTGATTTCCACGATTTGAATTTGGAAGGCTTGGCATACGATACGAAAAACAACCGGCTTATGCTCGGTATTCGGGAACCTATGGCAGGAAAGCTTGCTATGGTGATTCCCATCAACAATCCGAACGAATTATTTGAAAATAAAGCAGCTCCCCGTTTCGGCGAAGTATTGCTGCTTGACTTGGAAGGCGGCGGTATCCGCTCGCTTGAGTATATGGCCGAAACCGACAGCTATCTGATAGCCAATGAATTGGCAAATGAACAAGGCAAATTTCGTTCCTATTTATGGAGATGGGCTGGAAAGCCTCAATCTCAGCTTCAAAAACTGGTGTTGAATACAGATGAAAAATGGAAAAATGCAGAAGCTGTTAATGTGATTAAGGCTGATGATAAACAATATTTGCTTGTTATGTCGGATGATGGTAAGGCCAAAAAGAATAAACCTTCAAGCTATATATTAATAAATTATAAAAATATAAATTAATAAATAATATTTTAAGTAACTATATTTATCTCTCAACAAAATGCCTGTCTGAAATATTCAGACAGGCATTTTGTTTTGTAAAGGTATTCGATTATACGGCTGTTTTATTTGCTGAGCGGCTGATTTTATAAGTTGAAATAATTTACTGTAAATAAAAAATAAGAATTTGGCATAGTTATTGCTTGATTTTAGGTTGAGGTATTGAATTTTATACGGGCTAATGAAATTCGGCAGAGAAGAAATTTTTATTGTGGTCGTATTTTCCGATAAACGGTAAGGATTTGCCCAGAGTTCAATATGACAAAATGTAAAAAGCAAATTCAGTTTTTGAGGTGAATAACCGATATGCTTTTTTGTTACTGAGTGACGTAAATTGGCAGTTTGTAACGTAGATAGTAATTTTAATATAAAT
>NZ_LGYH01000010.1 GCF_001308015.1 Neisseria sp. 83E34 | reverse complement strand
ATGCTATTTTTTAAGTTTATTTAATTGGTTTTATAAATTATGTGGGCACGAGCGCCTGGCCGTAAAGTGGTTTTAATTTGATTATTGTATAAACCATACTAAATGAGTTATTTTCAGACAGGCATCAAGGCCTGTCTGAAAATATTTAGACAAGGCTGTTCAGGTATATTTTATTTTAAAAAGCCTTTATACCAAGGCATGGCTTTTTGAATGCCCTGCTCAATCGTAAACTGCGGGTTATAACCCAGCAGACTTTGTGCTTTTGCGATATCAGCTTGAGAATGACGTACGTCCCCTGCACGGAAGTCGCGATAGATGGCGTCTTTCGTGTATTGGATATCGTTATCTGCCAAGCTGTTGCGGATATAGTTAAACAGTTGGTTCAATGTTGTTCGACCGCCAACGGCTACGTTGTACACTTGGTTACGCGCCTCTGCATTGTCGGTTGTGGCTGCCAAAATATTGGCCTGCACCGTATTTTCGATAAAGCAGAAGTCGCGGCTGGTTTCACCATCACCGTTGATGAACAGATCTTCGTTTTTAATCATGGCCGAAGTCCATTTTGGAATCACAGCTGCATAAGCACCATTTGGGTCTTGGCGTTTGCCGAACACGTTGAAATAACGCAAACCGATGCATGTAAAGCCATAGGTACGGGCAAATACATCAGCATAAAGTTCGTTTACATATTTGGTTACTGCATAAGGAGACAAAGGTTTGCCGATGGTATGTTCCACTTTGGGCAGGCCGGGGTGGTCGCCGTATGTGGAGCTGCTAGCTGCGTATACAAAACTTTTCACTTCTGCGTCACGGGCAGCAACCAGCATATTCAGAAAACCGTCGATGTTGGCGCTGTTTGATGTGATCGGATCGTTAATCGAGCGCGGCACAGAGCCTAAAGCGGCTTCATGCAATACATAATCGACGCCTTTACAAGCTTGATGGCAGGTTTCCAAGTTGCGGATGTCGCCTTCAATGAAAGTAAAACGTGCCCATTGCTCGGGAGTAACGGTACGTTGCACTTCATCTAAGTTATGCAGGTGACCTGTAGCAAAGTTATCCAAGCCGACTACGGTTTGATCTAGCATTAGCAGAGTTTCAAGCAAGTTGGAACCGATAAAGCCGGCCACGCCTGTGACCAGCCATTTTTTCGGTGATTGCTTCAGCTCCTGTTGGATATGTTCATACTTATTCATTATGTGGATATTCCGTAAGTGTAAGGACTTATAAACGTAAATCAGTTTCTTCTGCGGTAAACAGATATTTTAAGTCGTAAATAACGTGTTCTTTTTTCGCCAGTTTACGGATGGCATCAATACCCATTTCTTTAAACTGTTTATGTGCTACTGCCAGAACGATTCCGTCATATTTGCCTTCTTCCAGAGTGGAAATAGGCGTGATGCCGTATTCGTGTTGGGCTTCGGCATGGTCAATCCATGGATCGTAAACGTCAACAGTGATGTTGTATTCTTTAAGCTCTTTGATGATGTCGACAACTTTGGTGTTGCGTAAATCAGGGCAGTTTTCTTTGAAAGTCAGGCCCATCAGCAAAATTTTTGCGCCTTCCACCTGTACGCGTTTTTTCAACAGGGCTTTTACTAATTGTGAAGCAACATAACTTGCCATGTTGTCGTTTAAGCGGCGGCCGGCCAAAATGATTTCGGGATGGTGGCCGATACTTTGTGCTTTATGGGTAAGGTAGTAAGGGTCAACACCGATACAATGGCCGCCAACCAAGCCCGGGCGGAATGGCAGGAAGTTCCATTTTGTGCCTGCTGCTTTCAATACGGCTTCTGTATCAATGCCCATTTTATTGAAAATAACGGCCAATTCGTTAATCAGAGCGATATTTAGGTCGCGTTGTGTGTTTTCAATTACCTTGGCCGCTTCCGCTACTTTGATGCTGGAAGCTTTGTGGGTGCCGACAACAATGATTTCGTTGTAGAGTGCATCAACAACATCGGCAATTTCAGGAGTTGAACCGGAAGTGATTTTTTTGATGGTGCTGACGCGGTGCTCTTTGTCACCTGGATTGATGCGCTCGGGGCTGTAGCCGGCGTAAAAATCTTGGTTGAATTTCAAGCCTGAGAATTTTTCCAGAACGGGCACGCAGTCTTCTTCAGTTGCGCCGGGGTAAACAGTGGATTCGTAAATAACGATATCACCTTTTTTCAGCACTTTACCGATGGTTTCAGAGGCTTTCACCAGAGGGGTAAGGTCGGGTTGGTTGTGTTCATCGATAGGCGTAGGCACGGTTACGATAAATACATTGCATTTTTTTAAATCTTCCAAATCGGCAGAGTAGGTTAGATGTTTTGCGCTTGCCAGTTCTTCGTCATCCACTTCTAATGTTGCGTCATGGCCTTGTTTTAAGGCTTCGATACGTGCGTGGTTGATATCGAAACCTACAACCGAACGCTTTTTGCCGAACTCAACGGCAAGAGGCAGGCCTACATAGCCTAAGCCGATAATGGCCAAATTGATTTGTTCTGGAGTCATCATAATTTTAGTAATCTCTAAAGTTGAAGATAATGAAATTTCTTGTGATGCCTTGTTTTTAAGTTTTCAGACAGGCATCGGTGTTTTGTGTTGTTTAAAACCGCGTTATGCGTATAATTCACGCAGCTCTTGCAAAGATTTGCCTTGCTGGTCTTTGGCTGATAACAAAGGGTTATCAATCGGCCATTCGATGCCGACCGTCGGGTCGTTCCACATCAAACTGGCTTCCGCTTGCGGATTGTAATAATCGGTACATTTGTATTCGAAATCAGCAATGTCGCTCAGTACGACAAATCCGTGGGCCAGGCCGGGCGGAATCCAAAATTGGGTTTTGTTTTCCTCGCTTAAAATCACCCCTTCCCATTGGCCGTAAGTGGGAGAATCGGGGCGGATGTCTACCGCAACATCAAATACTTCGCCGCGCACGCAACGTACCAGCTTGCCTTGCGGGTTAACGGTTTGAACGTGCATTCCACGTAATACGCCTTTTTGTGAGCGTGAGTGATTGTCTTGTACAAAATCTAAATCAATGCCGAGCATTTCGCGATAACGGTTTTTCTCGAAAGTTTCTAAGAAAAAGCCACGTTCGTCGCCGAACACTTTGGGTTGGATGATTTTGACGTCTTTAATTTTTGTGTCGATAACTTGCATTGTGTATTCCATATTTTCAGACAGGCATTTGTATGAATGCTTCTTAAACGCCTGTATGAAAAACTTTTATTTTGAGGTGTCTAACAGGCGTTGCAGGTATTGGCCGTAACCTGTTTTGGAGAGAGGTTTGATCTTTTCAGCCAATTCTTCTTTGTTTAGCCAGCCTTTGTTGAAAGCAATTTCTTCCAAGCATGCCACTTTCAAGCCTTGGCGGCTTTCGATGGTTTGGACGAAATGGCCGGCTTCCATCAGGCTGTCGTGTGTGCCGGTATCCAACCAAGCAAAACCGCGGCCTAATAATTCCACATTCAATGTGCCTTCTTCCAAATACATTTGGTTGATGCTGGTAATTTCCAATTCGCCGCGTGCAGATGGTTTGACACGTTTTGCTTTTTCAACAACGCTGTTATCGTAGAAATACAGGCCGGTAACGGCATAGTTGGATTTTGGTTTTTCGGGCTTCTCAACGATAGACAACACTTTGTTGTCTTTATCAAATTCCACCACGCCGAAACGTTCGGGGTCGGCCACCTGGTAGCCGAATACGGTCGCACCTTTCTGGCGGGATGCAGCCAACTCCAATTTGCGGCCAAAGCTCTCGCCGAAGTAGATGTTGTCGCCCAAAATCAAACAGGCACTGTCGTCGCCGATGAATTCGTCGCCAATCAGGAAAGCCTGTGCCAAACCGTCGGGGCTGGGTTGGACGGCGTAGCTGATGTTGATACCGAAATCGGAACCGTTACCCAAAAGGCGCTGGTAACCCGACATATCTTCAGGTGTTGAAATAATCAATATATCGCGAATTCCGGCCAGCATCAGTACGGAAATCGGGTAATACACCATTGGCTTGTCATAAATTGGCAGCAATTGTTTCGAAACGCCTCGGGTGATTGGGTAAAGACGAGTTCCTGAGCCGCCGGCTAAGACGATACCTTTCATAGATTTCTCCAGTTGTTTTAGTTTTTCAAGCCCAAACGTTCACCTTGGTAGTTGCCATCTAATACGGCTTGCCACCATGCCTGATTATTCAGATACCATTCTACGGTTTTGCGGATACCGGTTTCGAAGGTTTCTTGTGGCTTCCAGCCTAAATCACGACCGATTTTCGCAGCATCGATAGCATAGCGGTGATCGTGACCCGGGCGGTCGGTAACGTGGGTGATGAGTTCTTGATATGATGTGATGTTGGGTGTGTTCGGATTTTGGGCGGTGGGGCGCAACTCATCCAAGATGCCGCAAATGGTTTTAACGACATCAATATTTTTGCGTTCGTTGTGTCCGCCGATATTGTATGTTTCTGCAACTTTTGCTTCAGTAAATACTTTCCACAGCGCGCGAGCATGGTCTTCTACAAACAGCCAGTCGCGGATTTGATTGCCTTCGCCGTAAACAGGCAAGGATTTGCCGGCCAAACAGTTCAGAATCATTAACGGAATCAGTTTTTCCGGGAAGTGGAACGGACCGTAGTTGTTTGAGCAGTTGGTCAAGACAACAGGCAGACCGTAGGTTCGGTTCCATGCGCGTACTAAGTGGTCGCTAGAAGCTTTACTTGCCGAGTAAGGGCTGCTCGGTGCATAAGGTGTGGTTTCTGTGAACAAATCGTCTGTACCGTGCAGGTCGCCGTACACTTCGTCGGTAGAAATATGGTGAAAGCGGAAAACGGTTTTGTCTTCTTCCGAGAGGGTGTTCCAGTATTGGCGGGCTGCTTCAAGCAGGGTGTAGGTGCCGACGATGTTGGTTTCGATAAAAGCGGCCGGGCCGTCGATAGAGCGGTCTACGTGACTTTCTGCAGCCAAGTGCATAATGCCGCGAGGCTGGTATTGCTCGAATAGTTTGTCGATTGCTTCACGGTCGCAAATATCGGTTTGGGAAAAAATATAACGGGGGCTGTCGGCAATGCTGTCTAAAGAGTGCAGGTTGCCGGCATAAGTGAGTTTGTCGATGTTTACCACCGTTACGTCGGTGTTGTTGATTAAGTGGCGGATTACGGCGGAACCGATAAAGCCTGCGCCGCCTGTGACGAATACGGTGTTTTTTTGCATAATTGTTTAACCTGAATTTGAAAATAGAATAGTTGGAATAGTTGATTATTTTGTGCCTGATTTAACGGCACAATAATTTTATCCTCTTGTGATTGTAGGGCGATTGGATTAATTTTTGTTAAAAGAATCGCAAAAAAGCATGAAATGTGATAAGCGATATAACTATCTGTTTTCAAGAAAACTTTTTGTTATGTAGGGTTATTTTTATGTCATTTCCCAAGATGTCGGCTGATATTGGAAAAAAGTCGGGTGTTTCGCTTAAGATTTTGTTGTTTTCCGGCAATAGAAATAATCCTTTTGCGCTGTTGCCCAACATTTTAGCAGATTGGTACAACACGATTTCATCAACCAAACCGGCTTCTATCAAGGCGGTATTTAATTTTGCACCGGCTTCTACCAGAATTTCTCCAATGCCTTGTTGTGCTAATCGCTGCATAAGCTCATTTAAATTTATGCGGCCGTCTTTTTCAGACAGGCATAAGATGGAAATATTCGGATGTTGAAGATAAGGAGCCTGTTTTTGAGGGTTGGAAACCAAAGTGCAGATAATAGAAGGGCTGCTGCTGTCTGAGATAACAAAAGAATCCAACGGTGTTTGCAAGTGGCTGTCTAGGATAATGCGGATGGGTTGGCGCAAAGTCGGGAAGGTGCGCACATTCAGTTTGGGGTTGTCGGCCAGAACCGTACCGATGCCGGTAAGTACGGCACAGCTTTCGGCGCGTAGAATTTGTACGTCTGCACGCGCGGCTTCTCCGGTTATCCATTGGCTTAGGCCGTTGCTCAAAGCAATTTTACCGTCTAGGCTGGCGGCGCATTTAAGACGAATAAACGGCCTGCCGCGTTCGATGCGGGATAAGAAACCGCGGTTCAGCCGGCGGGCTTCCGGTTCTAGAAGGCCGCTTTCCGTTTGGATGCCGGCTTGTGTGAGCAGGGTTAAACCTTTGCCGGAAACCAGAGGATTGGGGTCGGTCATGGCGGCAACTACGCGTTTGACTTTGGCTTTGATCAGGGCTTCTGCGCAAGGTGGCGTGCGGCCGTGATGACTACATGGTTCGAGGGTAACGTATGCAGTGGCTCCTTGGGCTAGCTCCCGGGCTTGCTGCAAGGCATGTACTTCGGCGTGCGGGCTGCCTGCCCGAATGTGGAAACCTTGTCCGACGATTTGATCACCATGCGCGATGACACAGCCAACCCGTGGATTGGGGCTGGTAGTGAAACGGCCTTCCCACGCGAGGTTTAGGGCGGTTTGCATCAGGCGGATGTCTGTATCGTTGAACATTATGATAGTTGAGTACAAAAAATAAAGGCGCATTGTAAAATACGCCTTGGGTTTTTGTATAACTATTTTTTCAGACAGGCATTTAAAGCTTTTGCAAAACCGCCATTTGTTGCACATTATTTATATTTGTATTTATATTTGTTTGCATTCGCTGCGTGGCGATGCATTGGGCTGCAGCTACATTCGGCGGGTTTTGAAAAGGTTTCAACCTATTATTAATCAATGATTAAGTTTGATATTCTTCAATACGCTGTCTAATTGTTGTGTGGTTGCACTTGGGCTGTATGCGCAAATGTTGTAAAGGCCTTCAGTTGAGTAAACGGCCACGCAGGTTTCATTTAAGGTTTCGTCGCCGCTGGTTTGTGAATAGTGGTAATCCATGCGGTTTTCGGTGGCTATGCCGGTTTTGACGTCTTTGAGGCTTGGGTCTGCTTCAATGTGTTTTTTCAGGTTGGCAAAGTACTCGTTTGCCGGTTTTTTCGGCTTGCCCAGATTGGTGGTGTAAAGAGTGATATTTTGCGCGTCGTCTTGCTGCATCATGGTTAAATCAGCCGCGTTAACGCCGGGCGGAAGTGCGCGGGCTTCTTTGGAAATGTCTGCAAAACTGCTGTTTTCAATAACGATGCTGAGCTTGCCGTCTTTACTGGTTAAAGTTTGTACGGCGCTTTGAGGTATGGAAGCTGCTTCGTTGATGGCGGAAGCGGCAGAAGAGGCGGCTTCGGGTGAAACGGATGTTTCGGGCTGCTTGTTGCAGGCACTTAACAAGGTGGTGGCGGCCAGAGCCAGGAAAGCTGTTTTCTTCATATTTGTTATCCGTTATGTTTATGTTCGAAATAATTTTGATTGTTCCGAGTATAGCAAAAACTGGGAATGGCTGAAAATTTACCTGCCGGCAAAATATTCCTTCTGCTGATGTTTTCAGACAGGCATCCGTGTGTTAAGGGTACGGTTTTATTGCGTTTTTATTGGTTTGCGACGCATTGGGAGGCGTTTGGCGGAGTGTGTTTATGCGACAACACCGGCGGCGCGGGCGATCGCCAAACCTTCTTCTTGGGAAAGGTAGCGAGGTTTTCCCGGCCTATTGTGCAGGGCGATATCTCCTTGATGGAACACGATTAGTTCATCGCAGGCAAATTGTTGCCAGGTTTCGTTTTGTGTGAGTGGCAGGGTCGCAATAACGGCAACTTTGTCGTTGGGTGTGGTAACTGATGAAAAGTCGACTGCCACATCGTCATCAAGCAAACGGGCTTCGCCGAATGGGGCTTTTCGGATGATGTAGTAGAGCAGGGTGCTGGCATGGGCAAACATGATGTCGCCGTTTGACATGATAAAGTTGAACAGGCCGTGGATGCGGATGCGTGCTGCCAGCTCTTGCACTGTGTCGGCCAGAGTTTTGAGATCGGGCTTTTCGTTAAAACGCTGGCGCAGCTCTTCCAGAATATAGCAGAAAGCCGCTTCCGAGTCGGTGGTGCCGACGGGTCGGTAGTATTGGCCTCGCGAGGGTTTGAAATTCATTAGGTTGCCATTGTGCGCAAAGAGCCAATATTCGCCCCACATTTCGCGCACAAACGGGTGTGTGTTGGCCAGCGAAGTTCTGCCTTGAGTGGCTTTTCGGATATGGGCAATAACGTTTTCGGATTTAATTTGATAGGTGTTGACTAAATCTGCAACGGGAGAGTTGGCGCTGGGTTTGTCGTCGTGAAACAGACGTATGCCTTTTTGTTCGAAGAAGCCGATGCCGAAGCCGTCTGCATGGTGGTCGGTCAGGCCGCCGCGCAGGCGGAAGCCTTCAAATGAAAAAATGATGTCGGTGGGGGTGTTGCAGTTCATGCCCAAGAGTTGGCACATGGTTTATCCTTTGCGGTTGATAGGCAAACGTTAGAAAGAATTAAGTCTATCATTAACAGTGAAGCTTGTAGAGCCCGTTCATGCCTGTCTGAAAGTTTTTTCAGACAGGCATGAACGGGCTTGATTTTAATGTTTCTGTAACCATATAGCGGTTAATAAATTTGATGCAGAAAGAACATTATGACTTCTAATAATCTGACCGGCGTGTTGCCGGACAACAGCCGCAACCGTTTCATTTTCGACAATATGCCGGTGCGCGGGTTGCATGTGCGTTTGCATGAAGTTTGGCAGCATATTGTCGGGCGCAAAGCTTATCCCGAAGCCATACGCCGCGCACTGGGCGAGCTGTTGGCGGCCGGTGTGTTGCTTTCGGCTGATCTGAAAACGGCAGGAACGCTGATTTTGCAGGTTCAAGGTCAGGGCAGATTGAAAATGTTGGTGGTGGAGGCAACTTCCGATCAAACTTGCCGCGCCTCCGCCCGCTGGGATGAATCAGCCGAAATCGGTAAAGATGAAAGCCTGAACGATTTATTGGGCGAGCAGGGCGTGTTTGTGATTACCTTGCAGCCGAAAGACGGCGAACCGTGGCAAGGGGTGGTTCCTTTGGAAGGCGATAGCATTGCGGAAATGCTTACGGCCTACATGCGCCGCTCCGAACAATTGGACACGCACATCACGCTTGCTGCAAACGAAGAGAGTGTGGGGGGTTTATTGCTTCAGCGTTTGCCGGAACAAGAGCAAGACCAAGATTCGTGGGCACATTTGACCACGCTTGCCGATACGGTTACGCCGCAGGAATTATTGGGTTTGGATGCGCAGCATGTGCTCTATCGTTTGTTTCACGAAACCCCTCCGCGCATGTTTGAGCCGGACGCACTTGAATTTGCCTGTACATGTTCGCGCGGAAAGGTAAGCGATATGCTGCTGTTGCTGGGTGGTCAGGAAGTGGGGCAGATTGTGGCCGAGCAGGGCAGCGTGGAAATTGACTGTGATTTCTGCAATGAAAAATATGTGTTTGATGAGGCAGATATCAATTTATTGTTTGATGCGGACGTGGTTGCTGCTGTGCAGGAAGAGCAGCATCGTTTGCAGTAAGCCGGTTTGAATAATCAAATGCCTGTCTGAAACATTTTCAGACAGGCATTTGATTATTCGAATGCTCAATCAGGTATTATTTTTTCAAAGAGTCACGGATTTCGCGTAATAACAACACTTCTTCGGAAGGTGCAGCCGGCGCTTCTTCTTCAACAGGCGCTTGTTTTTGCAGTTTGCTCAGGGCACGGATAACCATGAAGATGGCGGCTGAGATGATCAGGAAGCTGATAACAGTGTTTAGGAATGTGCCGACATTCAGGGTAACGGCACCGGCAGCTTGTGCGGCAGCTAAAGAAGCATAGCCGTCAGCCGGGGCGTTTGCGCCGTCTTTTAATGTGATAAACAGGTCGGAGAAGTCAACACCGCCGATCAGCAAACCGATGGGTGGCATAATCACATCGTCTACCAATGATTTAACGATGCCGCTGAATGCTGTACCGACAACCATACCCACGGCCAGATCGACCACATTGCCACGCATGATAAACGCTTTAAAGTCTTGTGCTATAGACATTTCTAGTTTCCTTTAAGTAAGTGAAAAGATTTAAAAATCAGAAGAAAGCGATAAATCTTAATACCAAAAATTAAATAAGGGCGGCATTCTATAGAAATGCTTGAGATGCTGTGCGTTTATTTAAATACATGGTTTGATTTTCCGTTAATCGGTTCGCTTTACTTTATATAAGAAAGATAAAATCGCTTTAAGTTCAGATAAATTTACGGCCAATGTCGATAAACATTGGCCGTTTGTTATAGTGTGTTGTAATGGTTTGATTACACTTCGCTTAAAGCGTTGATACTATAACCACCGTCAACATAGGTAATTTCGCCGGTAATGCCGGAAGAGAGATCTGAAAGCAGGAATGCAGCGGCATTGCCCACCTCTTCAATGGTAACATTGCGGCCAAGCGGGTTTTGTTGGGCCACATGGTTCAGCAATTTGCTGAAATCAGCGATACCGGAAGCGGCCAAAGTTTTGATGGGGCCTGCGGAGATGCCGTTACAGCGGATACCGTCGCGGCCTACTGATGAAGCGGTAAAGCGGATGGCAGCTTCCAAGCTGGCTTTGGCCAAGCCCATTACATTGTAATTCGGGATGGCCCGTACGGCGCCCAAGTAAGAGAGGGCAACCACGGCGGAATTGCGGCCTTTCATCATCGGACGTGCGGCTTTTACCAGTGCGGGCAGGCTGTATGCAGACACATCGTGTGCCACATTAAAGGCTTCTCGGCTGATGCTTTCCAGAAAATCGCCGTTGAGTGATTCGCGCGGCGCGAAAGCAATGGCGTGTACCAAACCGTCCAAGCCGTCCCATGATTTGCCTAAATCAGCAAAAAGCTGTTCGATTTCGGTATCGCTTTGCACGTCGCAACGAAACACCAGTTCTGAGCCTAATTCGGCAGCCATTTTGCGCACGCGGTCTTCCAGCTTGTCTACTACGTAAGTGAATGCCAGCTCGGCACCTTGGTCTCGGCAGGCTTTGGCAATGCCGTAAGCAATCGAGCGCTCGGAAATCATGCCGGTGATGAGAATTTTTTTACCTTGTAAGAAACCCATGTTTTTTCCTTAGTTTGTTTCACAGTCGCGATTTTAAGGGGCATTATAGCGGACTTTAGAAAATCCCTGCAAAGATATATGCTTTATTGATGTCGGCGGTTTCAGGTTACAATGTCTGCTATGGAAAACCTGATGTTTTGATTATGAAGAAACTCTTTGCCGCCGCTTTATGCCTGTTTTCGCTCCCGCTTTATGCCGCACACGGTTTCAGCTTGGGCGCGCCTTTGCTTTATCAGCCGGATTTCAAACATTTCAGTTATGTGAATCCCAATGCACCTAAGGGCGGAACATTGGTTTTGCCTGCATTGGGTAGCTTTGATACGTTGAATCCGTTTACGATGAAAGGGGACGCGGCATCCGGTATCGGCATGCTTACTGTCGATCAACTGATGGTGCAGGGGCAGGACGAGCCTTTTGCGATGTACGGCCTTTTGGCTGAATCGGTGGAACTCGCGCCGGACGGACTTTCCGTTATATTCAAAATCAACCCTAAAGCGCGCTTTCATAATGGTGATCCGGTGTTGGCGAAAGATGTGAAAACATCTTTCGAGCTGCTGACCGAAGACGAAGCGGCGCAGCCTATGTACCGCTTATATTGGCCGGATATTGCCGGAGTGGACGAGCTGGATGCGCGCACGGTGCGTTTTCGATTCAAACAGCGCAATGCTGAGTTGCACCTTACCTTAGGCCAACTTCCCGTGTTTTCCCATAAAAGCTATCCGAAAGGCTTGGCAGCCGCACCGAATACGCCGCCCATCGGTTCCGGCCCTTACAGGCTGGGCAAAAGCGAGAGCGGGCGCAGCATTGAGTTTAAACGCGATAAAGGATATTGGGCGCAGAATCTGCCGGCACGCAAAGGGATGTTCAACTTTGATACCGTGCGTTTTCTCTATTACCGCGACAATGCTGTACGCATAGAAGGCATCAAGGGCGGACGCTATGATTTTACAGAAGAATATACGGCGAGAAACTGGGCGAGAGCCTATCCGGATACGATATTGCAAAAACGCGCTTTGGAAAAACGCGAATGGCCGCACAGCAACACCGCAGGCATGCAGGCTTTTGTGATGAACCAACGGCGCGGTTTTTTCAAAGACATCCGCGTGCGGCGCGCGCTGGTGTTGAGTTTTGATTTCGAAAGCATCAACCAGCGCCTGTTTTACGGCACTTATACCCGCAGCAACAGCTTTTTTACCAACAGCGAAATGGCGGCAACCGGCAAGCCCGAAGGCGTGGAGCTGGAAATTCTGAAGCCTTTGCGCAGCAAACTGCCCGAAGCGGTGTTCAAACACGATGTGCCGCAGCCGCCGAAAACCGATATTCAGACAGGCATCCGCCCGAACTTGCTGCAGGCGAGGGCTTTACTGCTGGCCGCTGGCTACCATTATCGGGACGGTTTGCTGGTCGGCAAAGACGGCAAGCCAGTGCAGATAGAATATCTGGCCAGCCATAAATCATTTGAAAAAACCGCAGTGAAATGGCAGCGGGATTTAGCCAAAATCGGCATTTCGCTGAATATCCGCTTGGCGGATACGGCACTTTACCAGCGCAGGATCAAAAATTTTGATTACGACATTATCATGACCACCTATGCCAACAGCGAAAGCCCCGGCAACGAGCAGTTTTCATATCACAGCTGCCAAGCTGCTAAAACACCCGGGGAGCGTAACTATGCCGGTTTGTGTGATGAGGCGGTGGAAGAGCTGCTCAAACGCTTTAGCAGCTTCACAAGCCGTGCAGATTTGGTGGCCAGCGCCCGAGCGCTTGACCGTGTGTTGCGTTGGCAATATTTGGCGGTACCCAACTGGTATTCGGCTAAAAAACGTGTGATTTATCGCAACACACTTGCCATGCCGGATAAGCTGCCTAAGTATTACGATGCAACGACATGGGCTTTGGAAACTTGGTGGGTTAAGAAGTGATTGTTTAATCTAAAGAATTGAGCTTGAAAAATGCCTGTCTGAAAAGTTTTCAGACAGGCATTCGTGTTATGGCGGCTTAATTAAACTCTGCCAATACCGGCGCATGGTCGCTCGGCCGCTCCCAGCCGCGCGCTTCCGTATCGACCGAGACCGTATGCAGGGCATCACGCATTGCGGTGCTGACGAGAATATGGTCGATGCGCAAACCCTGCTTGCGGCGGAACATGGCACCCCGGTAATCCCACCACGTGTACATCACGGCATCGGGATGGATGTGGCGCAGGCTGTCGTGTAAGCCTAAATCCAACAAAGCTTGAAACCATGCGCGTTCGGCGCTGGAGCAATGAATTTTTTCATACCATTTTTCAGGGTCGTAACAATCCAAATCCGCCGGTGCAATATTGAAGTCGCCCAGTAAAACCAGCTTTTCATAGCGTGCCATTTCTTCTTTGATAAATGCGTTCAAAGCGGCAAACCATTCGCGTTTATATTCAAATTTGGGGCTGTCGACTGCTTCTCCGTTGACACAGTAAACATCAATGACGCGCACACCGTTAATAGTGGCGGCAATCACGCGTTTTTGCGGATCATCAGGCAGCAAAGGTAGTTGGGTGCAGACTTCGGTAATATCGTGTTTGCTGATAATGGACACACCGTTATAGGTTTTTTGCCCGCTCCAAACAACTTGATAACCTTGCATTTGAAAAACAGCGGCGGGAAATTGGTCGTGATCTAGCTTGAGTTCTTGCAAAACCAATATATCTGGCTGGTGTTGTTGCAGCCATTCCTGAACTTGCGGCAGGCGGACTTTTAGGGAGTTGACGTTCCAAGTGGCGATTTTCATAGCGAACGGATTGGATGGGTAAAGAAAATGGGATTGTAGCAAAAAACACAAAGCACCGAACCATTACTTTTCTGTATTCAGCAGGTATCAGTAATGATTCGGTGCAGAAGGCAATGCTATTGTTTCGCTTCCCGATCAGTTGCGCAATAAACTTGGCACATGGCTTCAAGCAGGTTGAAGATTTCCGGAGAGGTGATGCGGTATTGCAGAATCCGGTGGTAGCGGGTGTAATCAACCACCCCTTTTGCGCGTAGTTTGGCTAAATGATTGGATACGGCGGTTTGATTGATGCCGATAATATTCACGATTTCGGTAACATTACGCTCACTTTGCGCCAAGAGACACAAAATCATCAATCTGTGCGGATGGGAAATCAATTTCAATAAGGAGGATGCGCGCTCGGCATGCTCCATCATTTCATTAACGGTTTGTGATGTCATTGTTTTCATGAGGGCATTGTAGATAGTTATGTAAAGAGCTGCAAGTGCTTTGATATTTAAGGATTTATATCAATTTTATAGATATGAATGAAGTTAATTCTTGTTTATAAATTTTTTGAATTATTCATATTGATTTAACTTTTTTGCGAGAAGGTTTTTGCAGTAAAAAACGGTTGATTAACCTTGTAAAAACAAATGCCTGTCTGAAAATATTTTTCAGACAGGCATCAGCTTGTGAGTTAACCGCTCAATCAGGTTTTTAATGCTTCTTGCAGCTCACCGGCTTCATACATCTCCATCATGATGTCGGAGCCGCCTAGAAATTCTCCGTTTACATACAGTTGGGGAATGGTCGGCCAGTTGCTGTATTCTTTAATCCCTTGGCGTACTTCTTCGTTTTCCAACACATTTACGGTAACAAAATCGGTGCAGCCTGCTGCTTGCAGCAATTGCACGGCGCGGGAAGAAAAGCCGCATTGGGGAAATTGCTTGGTGCCTTTCATAAACAGTACAACGCGGTGTGTGGTAACCACTTCTTTGATTTGATCTTGAATGCTCATCTTGATGGATTCCTAAATAGTTGATTAATTTCGTTCCAACACAGCGGCGAAAAAGCCGTCGGTTTGGTGTTGTTCGGTATTCAGGCGCAAGTATACACCTGTATCGAGCGGAATTTTATAGTTACTTAGCAGGCTGGCGCAATCGACAATATGCCAGTCGGGATGGCTTTCCAAAAAATGTTGCACTTGCATTTCGTTTTCTTCTGGCAAGATGCTGCAAGTGGCATAAACCAAGCGGCCTTTTTCGTTCACCAGTTTGGAGGCTTCGGCCAAAATAGCGGCTTGCTGAGCTTGCAGGGAAGCTAAAGTTTCAGGCGATTGGCGGTATTTCAAATCGGGATTGCGGCGCAAAGTGCCTAAACCGGAGCAGGGTGCATCAACCAAAACCCGGTCGGCTTTGCCATAAAGTCGGGCAATGCGGGGGGCGGTTTCACTGCTGATGCGTTCAGGGTGAATGTTGGCGGCACCTGCGCGCGCCATGCGGGGTTTGAGGTTGGCAAGGCGTTTTTCTGCAATGTCAAATGCGTAAATACGGCCTTTGTTGGCCATCATGGCGGCGATGGCTAAGGTTTTGCCGCCCGCTCCTGCGCAGAAATCCACCACGATTTCTCCGCGCTTGGCACCGAGTAGCAAAGCCAGCAGTTGGCTGCCTTCGTCTTGGATTTCCAGTGTTCCGTCAAGAAACAGAGGGTGCCGGTTCAGTGAGGGTTTGTCTTGAAAGCGGATGCCCCAGGGTGAAAAAGGCGTGGCTTGGGCGGCAAAACCTTCTTTTTGCAGTTGCGTCAAAACTTTATCGCGCTTGCTTTTCAATGTGTTTACGCGGATATCCAGCGGTGCCGGCTGATTGATGCTGTGGCTGAATCGTAGGATGGCAGTTTCGTCATAATGCTTTTGTAATATTTCAATCAGCCATTCGGGCAGTTCAGCAGTAATGTGTAGCGTGCTGGGGAATGGGTTTGTGCTGTCGAACAAACTTTTTAGGTTTTCCGCTTCTTCTTGTTCGGTGAGATGGCGAATCAAATCAGCGTCTGCAGAACGGCCGATAATCAAAGCTGCTAAAGCAGCTTGGCGCGGCTTGGTGTGTGGTTTGGGAACAATGGCGCTGATTTTTTGATAGTGCCTCAAAACAGCGAACACAGTTTCTGCGATTTCATAACGGTCTTGCCTGCCGAGTTTTTTATGTTCGCGGAAATAGGCGGCAAGTATGGAATCGGCGGGTTGTTTGAATGTTAGGATGTCGGTCAGAACGGCTGCGGTGTGGTTGAGCTGGGCGGGTGTCATTGTGCGGATATGGCATGATCGTTTGAATGTGTGGATTATAACGGAATATTTTACGATTATATTAAGGTGTGCCGACGGATGTGTGAAAAGCCCAGCTTCACAACGATATGCCTGTCTGAACACGAAGATTTCGTAAGTCATACACATTTTATGTGGATAACCATGGGGATAAGGCGTGAATAAGGTGGATAAAACGTGTCTTGGTAAGCTTTGCTTTACTCCTGATTAAAAAATGTTCAAAAATTATTTCATAAAAATCATATGGTTATAAATCATGCTTTGATTTAAAAAGAATTTTTGAAAATTAGTATCAAATAGGTATTTTCAGACAGGCATGCGCCGGATAAGCCACACAAAATCAACAGGCCTTGTTTCGATTGCACGATTCGGTATGGTTTGCGGTACAATCGCGTGTCTTTAGTAATTTTCAACAATGAAACCGAACCATGAAAGCCAGCCAATTTTTCATTTCCACTTTAAAAGAAGCTCCTGCCGAAGCTGCACTTGCCAGCCATAAATTGATGCTGAGGGCGGGTTTGATCAAAGCCAATGCTTCCGGTTTATACACATGGATGCCGATGGGTTTGCGCGTGTTGCGCAAAGTTGAACACATCGTGCGCGAAGAAATGAACCGTGCCGGCGCGGTCGAACTGCTGATGCCGGTGGTTCAGCCGGCCGAGCTGTGGGAAGAAAGCGGCCGTTGGGAATTTTACGGCAAAGAACTGCTGCGTTTGAAAGACCGCCACGAGCGCGATTTCTGCTTAGGCCCGACTTGCGAAGAGGTGATTACCGATATTGTGCGCAAGGAAATCACCAGTTATAAACAGCTCCCGAAGAATTTCTACCACATCAACACCAAATTCCGCGACGAAGTGCGCCCGCGTTTCGGCGTGATGCGGGCGCGTGAATTTGTGATGAAAGATGCTTATTCTTTCCATGCCGATTACGAATCGCTGGTGCGCGACGGCTATCAGCCGATGTATGACGCTTATTGCCGTATTTTCAACCGCTTGGGTTTAAACTACCGCCCCGTTGCCGCCGATACGGGCAGCATCGGCGGCACCGGCTCGCACGAATTCCAAGTGTTGGCCGAAAGCGGTGAGGATGTGATTGCTTACAGCGACACATCTGATTTTGCTGCGAATGTGGAACTCGCACCGACTTTGCCGCAACAAGGCGAGCGTGCCGCTGCTGCTGAAACATTAACCAAAGTTCACACGCCGAATGTGAAAACCATTGCCGATTTGGCGGCATTTTTAAATATTCCGGCTGAGAAAACACTTAAATCGATTGTGGTAGAGGGCGAAGCGGAAGGCGAACTGGCGCTGCTGCTGTTGCGCGGAGACCATGAATTTAACGACATCAAAGCCGAAAAGCTGGCAGGTGTGAAGTCGCCTTTAGCCATGGCAACGCCCGAAGCAATTCAGGCAGGCTTTGGTGCCAATGGCGGCTCGCTCGGCCCGGTGGGTTTCAAAGGTAAAGTGTATGCCGACTACGCCACTGAAAAGCTGGCCGACACCGTAATCGGCGCCAATGAAGACGACTACCACTACACAGGTTTTAATTTCGGCCGCGACTGCCCCGAGCCTGAGTTTGTCGACCTGCGCAACGTGATTGAGGGCGATCCGAGCCCGGACGGCAAAGGCCGCTTGAAACTGGCGCGCGGTATCGAAGTGGGGCATGTGTTCCAGCTGCGCGACAAATATTCGCAAGCCATGAATGCAAGCTTTCTTGATAACAACGGTAAATCGCAAGTAATGGAAATGGGCTGCTACGGCATCGGTGTAACCCGCATTGTTGCCGCCGCCATCGAACAGAACAATGATGAGCGCGGCATCATCTGGACGGATGCGATGGCGCCGTTTGAAGTGGTGGTTGTGCCGATGAATTACAAAAAATCCGATGCCGTGCGCGAAACCGCCGACAAGCTCTATGCCGAGTTGTTGGCAAAAGGTGTGGATGTGTTGCTGGATGACCGCGACGAGCGCGCCGGAGTGTTGCTCAACGATTCCGAGCTTTTGGGTATTCCGCACCGCATTGTGATTGGTGACCGCGGCTTGAAAGAAGGTGTGGTCGAATACGCCAAACGCACCGACAGCGAAGCGCAGAGTGTGACAGTGAATGCGGTGGTGGAAAAGGTTGCCGCTGAGTTACAAAGATAAAGCATAGAAACCGTTTGGGCTTTGTTCAAACGGTTTTTTATGGATTAGGAGAACATCATGATTGAGGTAAAACTGGAGCAGCAGGTTGTTGGCGTGAATAATATTTACTGCATCGGCCGGAATTATGTAGATCATATTGCCGAATTGAAAAACGAAACGCCTACGGAACCTGTGGTGTTTATGAAGCCGAACAACAGCATTCTGCAAAACGGCAGCACCATATGCCTGCCTGAATACAGCCGTTCGGTGCATTATGAATGCGAATTGGTTCTGCTGATCGGCAAAGATTCGGATGGTTTGCAAGGCGATTTAAGCGGCATTATTGCAGGTTACGGCGTGGGCTTGGATCTGACGGCGCGCGATGTGCAAAGCCGTTTGAAAGAAAAAGGGTTGCCGTGGACTAAAGCCAAAGGTTTCCGCGGCGCCGCTTGCCTGTCGGATTTTATTGCGGCGGAAAAATTGCCGGATGCACAAGATTGTGCGTTTACTTTCAAAGTGAACGGCGAAACACGCCAACGCGGCCAAACGTCGCATATGATTTATCCGATTACTGCTATTTTGCGTGAATTGGCCGACAGCTATGGCTTGAAAGCAGGCGATGTGGTGTTTACCGGCACACCGGCTGGTGTAGGTGAACTGCATTCGGGCGATAAATTGGCATTGGATTTGGCCGGTATGGTGCAGGCTGAGTTTAATGTGGCTTGAGCGGGAATGTTGGCAATGCCTGTCTGAAAAAGGTTTCAGACAGGCATTTTAATGCACGCGTTACAGCAAAAAAAAAATTTAAAAATTAGCACATCCGTCATACACAGGCTTGACCCGAGTATCTCTAAAGCTAACGAAACTCAAGATACTCGGGTCAAGCCCGAGTATGACAAAGATATGATAAAAACAAAGTGTATTTACAATATCTTGATAAAAAATGCCTGTCTGAAAACAGGGAACACACGTTTTCAGACAGGCATTTTGCTGATTGGTGCGGATTATGCTTTATCCAACTCAAATGCTTTGTGCAATACGCGGGTAGCCAGCTCCATGTATTTTTCATCAAGCAACACGGAAACTTTGATTTCGGAAGTGGAAATCATCTGGATGTTGATGCCTTCCTCTGCCAGAGTGCGGAACATTTTTGCCGCTACGCCTGCATGTGAGCGCATGCCCAAGCCGACGATGGAAACTTTGCACACGCCGTCGTCGCCGTCGATTTCGGTAGCGCCCAAGCTTTCTTTCAGGCCGTTCATAAGTTCTAAAGTAGGTTTGTAGTCGCCGCGCGGCACGGTGAATGAGAAGTCGGTGGTGCCTTCGTCGCCAACGTTCTGAATGATCATGTCAACTTCGATGTTGGCATCGGCTACGGTGCCGAGGATTTGGTAGGCGATGCCAGGTTTGTCGGGTACGCCGCGCACGTTGATGCGGGCTTGGTTTTTATCGAATGCGATGCCTTGTACGGCGGCTTTTTCCATGTTTTCGTCCTCTTCAAAGGTGATTAAAGTGCCTTCGCCTCCGTCTTGCAGGCTGCTTAATACGCGCAGGCGCACTTTGTATTTGCCGGCGAATTCTACTGAGCGGATTTGTAAAACTTTCGAGCCCAAGCTCGCAAGTTCCAGCATTTCTTCGAAGGAAATAGTGCTCATGCGGCGCGCTTCGGGCACAACGCGCGGGTCGGTGGTGTATACGCCGTCTACGTCGGTGTAGATTTGGCATTCGTCAGCTTTTAAGGCTGCAGCCAATGCAACGGCCGAAGTATCGGAGCCGCCGCGGCCTAAAGTTGAGATGTCGCCGTCGGCGGTTACGCCTTGGAAGCCGGCCACGATAACGACTTTGCCTTGTTTTAAGTCGGCACGGATGTTTTCATCGTCGATATGGTCGATGCGGGCTTTGGTGTGTGCGGCATCGGTTTTCACGGCAACTTGCCAGCCGGTATAGCTTTTGGCTTCTACGCCGATGTTTTTCAGCGCCATGGCCAAAAGGCCGATGGTTACTTGTTCGCCGGTGGCCAGAATCACGTCTAATTCGCGGGGATCGGGAAATTCCTGCATTTCGTGGGCAAGTGCAACCAAACGGTTGGTTTCGCCGCTCATTGCGGAAACGACAACGACAACATCATGTCCTTCTGCGCGGGCTTTGGCCACACGCTTTGCTACGTTTTTGATACGGTCGGTAGAGCCTACTGAGGTGCCGCCGTATTTTTGTACGATTAACGCCATTTTGCTGCTTTCTTGATCGGATTTTTTACATGCAACAATTCAGATTATTGCGGTTTGGGAACAACGAAACATTATTACTATTTTTACTTGGGAATTCAAGGTTTCAGGCTGATAAATTATTCTTGTGCGGCAGAATTGGAAATGCCTGTCTGAAAATGTTTTCGCTTCGCAGAAACCCGTGTTGCTCGTTTTCAGACAGGCATTCGGCTTTGCTTATCCGGCGCTGCGCTCCAAAGCTTTTTGCTGATGCGCTATCAGCTCGGCAATGCCTTTTTGGCCGAGTGCGATGAGACGGCTTAATTCTTCGGTGCTGAAAGGTGCGCCTTCTGCCGTGCCCTGTATTTCAATGATTTTGCCTGAAGCGGTCATGACGATGTTGACGTCGCTGTCGCAGCCTGAGTCTTCGGGATAATCCAAATCCAGCAGCGGTATGCCGCCCACTATGCCCACGGAAACAGCGGCCACGGCTTCGCGAATCGGATTTTGTATCAGCATGCCTGAATCCAGGAGTTTGTTCACTGCCAGCTGCAAGGCGACAAATGCGCCGGTAATGGACGCGGTGCGCGTGCCGCCGTCGGCCTGAATCACATCGCAGTCGATCAGAATCTGGCGTTCGCCCAGTTTGTCCAACTCGACAACGGCGCGCAACGAGCGGCCGATTAAGCGTTGGATTTCCTGAGTACGTCCGCTTTGTTTGCCCGCAGCAGCTTCACGGCGCATACGGGTGGCGGTGGAGGCGGGCAGCATGCCGTATTCTGCGGTTACCCAGCCTTGGTCTTGGCCGCGCAGAAAGGGCGGCAGGCTTTCGTCAATCGATGCGGTGCAAATCACTTTGGTGTTGCCGAATTCAATCAGGCATGAGCCGTCGGCGTGGGGAAGAAAGTGAGGTGTGATGGTGATGGTGCGCAAGGCGTCAGAAGGGCGGGTGGTGCGGTTATAGTCGGTTGACATGGATTTTCCTTAAAATTTATTCGCGGTGGATTATATCATGCGGGCTTATGGTATATTGGCAAGCGATTTCACTCACTATTTTTAATCTCGGAGTAAAACACCATGACGATTCACAGTATGACCGGCTTTGCCAATGCGGTGGGCGAGTGCGGCGGCAAACGCATCAATTTGGAAATCAGGGCGGTCAACCACCGTTATTTGGATGTGCAGTTCAAAATGCCTGATGATTTGCGCTATCTGGAGAGCACATTACGTGAAAAAGTGGCGCAATATGCGGTGCGAGGGAAAGTCGAATGTCGTATTCAGGTTCAGCCTTCGGAAGATGGTGAAGTTGCGCTGAATGTGAATGAAACGTTGGTTGGCGAACTGGCCGCGCTAAACGAAAAATGGCGCAAAAAGTACGACGGCTTGGGCAAGCTGACCGTGGCGGATATTTTGAAATTTCAGGGTGTGCTGGTTAGCCAAGTGGCGGATGAAGAAGCGTTTGCCCAAACGGTGCAGAATTTGCTGGTTCAAGCGTTGGAAGAGTTTTCGGAAACGCGCCGCCGCGAAGGTGTGAAGCTGCAGGAGCACATTGTGACAAGGCTGGACGCCATGGCGGAAATAGTGGACGCTTTGGCAGAATTGTTCCCGCATTTGTTGCAGGCCTATATGGAAAAAATCCGCACCCGTCTGGCCGAGGCGGTGGAAAATATCGATGAAGACCGCTTGAAGCAGGAATTTGCACTTTACCTGCAAAAAGCGGATGTTGACGAAGAATTCAGCCGCTTGCGGGCACATATCGCGGAGGTTAAACGCATTGTTACCACGCAGAAAGGCAGCGTGGGCAAGCGCTTGGATTTTTTGATGCAGGAATTGAACCGAGAAGCCAACACTTTGGGCAGCAAAGCGATTTCTGCGGAGTGCACACAGGCTTCGGTTGAGTTGAAGGTGTTAATCGAGCAGATGCGCGAACAGGTTCAGAATATTGAATAGATGGTTTTTCAGACAGGCATGGTTGTTTAATGCCTGTCTGAAAATGTATTGAGGCTGTTGTTTCAGTGCAGAGAGCCGCAAGCAAAGGAGAGGAGAGAATATGTATAAATGGGACGAACGCTACGATACCGAAGAATTTGTGTTCGGTACCGAGCCGAATGATTTTATTCTGGAAATTCTGCACCATCTGCCCAAGCAGGGCAGAGCGCTTGATTTGGCTACGGGAGAAGGGCGCAACGCTGCATTTCTCGCGCAGCACGGTTTGGAAGTGTTGGGCGTGGATTTGTCGGATGTGGGGCTGCAAAAAGCGCAGAAATTGGCCGAATTAAAAGGCGTCCGTTTTGCCACGCAGCAAGCGGATCTGACCGAATTTGATTTTCCGCAAGAGCATTACGCTGTTATCACCAATATTTTCTGCCACTTTGCCGAGCCGAAGCGGAGCGAGGTGTACCGCCGCGTGATCGATGCGCTGGAACCCGGTGGTTTGTTTGCCGGCGTGTTTTATCACCCCGAGCAGATTATGTTTGGCACGGGCGGCCCGAGCGACCCGGCGATGCTGGGAACTTTGCGCGATATGGTGGATGTGTTTGGCGGGCTGGAATGGATCGTGGCCGAGCATGTGCGCAGGGAAGTGCATGAAGGCTCGCGCCACACCGGCCAGAGTTCGCTGATCCGCCTGTTGGGCAGAAAACCGCTCTGAGAATCCGATATGCCTGTCTGAAACCCAGTATTGATAAGCTAAGAAAACTTATGTTAAGATGCTGCGCATGAATACGCAAAACTTCTTTTGGCGCAATTGGCAACTGCATTTCTGCGGCGCATGATTGCGCGGTTTGCTGAAGCAAATCCGGCGTATAAATCTGAAACCGCTCCGTTGATACCGGGCGGTTTTTTTGTATCTACAATTCATCAAGTTTAATTTCATATTCGATACAGGAGAAAATAATGGCACACGAACAACTGAACCCGCTGGTTCTGCCTGATGCAGACGGCAATTTCGGCAAACACGGAGGCAGAATAGGTCATCCGCAGCTTGCAGCGGCTTTGGCTGAAATCGAAGCAGGCTTCCGCAGCATCATCGGCGATGCAGCTTTTATCGAAGAGATGAAACGTTTGCAAGCCACTTATATCGGCCGACCCAGCCCGATTTATCATGCTCAAACACTATCCAAACGCGGCGCACAGATTTATTTGAAACGCGAAGATTTAAACCACACCGGTGCGCACAAAATCAACCATTGCATAGGCGAAGTTTTGCTGGCGAAAAAGCTGGGCAAAAAGAAAGTAATTGCCGAAACCGGTGCCGGGCAGCACGGCGTAGCGTTGGCAACGGCAGCGGCTTTGCTGGGTTTGGAATGTGAAATCCACATGGGTGTGGTGGACATTCAAAAAGAACATCCGAATGTGTCGCGCATGAAAATCCTCGGAGCGAAGTTGGTGCCTGTATCGGCAGGTGCGGGCACTTTAAAAGAAGCGGTTGACAGTGCGTTCGAAGCCTATATGAGCCAGCTGGACAGCAGCATGTTTGCAATCGGCTCGGTAGTGGGCCCTGCACCTTATCCTGAGATGGTGTCTTATTTTCAAAGTATTATCGGCCATGAAGCGCGTGAACAGTTTCAAAGCCAATATGGCGGCTTGCCGGATGAGGTAATTGCCTGCGTGGGAGGCGGTTCAAATGCTTTGGGCTTGTTTAATGCGTTTATCAATGATGAAGCAGTAGATTTGGTCGGTGTGGAGCCTGCCGGCGAAGGCTTGGATAAACCCGGACGGCATGCCGCAACCATGACTTTAGGCAAGTTTGGCAATATCCAAGGTTTTAATTGTTATTACCTGCAAGAAGCAGACGGCACACCGGCAGCCGTACACTCGATTGCATCGGGGCTGGATTATCCTGGTGTCGGCCCCCAGCATTGCCACTTGAAAGATGTTGGACGCGGACGTTATGAAACCGCTACCGATAAAGAAGCGCTTGATGCATTTTTAGCTTTGTCGCGCGAAGAAGGCATTATTCCTGCGCTGGAATCTTCCCACGCCATTGCGTATGCTTTGCGTCGCGCTAAAGAATTGGATGGCAGCAAACGCCTGTTGGTGAATCTGTCGGGTCGGGGCGACAAAGATATTGATTATGTATTGAGCAAAATTGATGTGTAATGGTCAGTTAAAGACCAATGCCTGTCTGAAAACTTTTTCAGACAGGCATTTTGTAGTTAATTGTTCAAAATATGATTAATCTTCTGTATTTTTCCGCCATAAAACCAGTAGCTTGCCGATATGCTGAACGAGCTGGGCATCTACTGCGCGGCATAAAGCCTCGCAAATGGCAATGCGTTCCTGACGGTCATCACCCAAAACGCGGACTTTGATTAATTCGTGTGCTTTCAATGCGGCATCGGTTTCTTTAATAACGGATTCGGTTAATCCGTGCTGACCGATCATCACAACAGGGTTTAATGAATGGGCGCGGGCTTTCAGCTCCGCAATTTCGCGGGGAGTGAGTTTTTCTGACATGGAACCAAATGAAATATATACAGATAAATTCGCTATTCTACGCCAGTTCCGCTAAAAAATCACATATAATACGCAGCTTGGTTTCCGCAAAGAAAGTAATCGGATGGCAGTGCGTTCTAAATCCTCTAAAGCTTGGTTGAACGAGCATGTAAACGATCATTATGTGCATAAAGCGCAAAAGGAGGGTTACCGCGCGCGCGCGGCTTATAAGCTTTTGGAAATCAATGAAAAAGACAAACTGATTAAACAAGGCACCGTTTTGGCCGATTTGGGCAGTGCGCCGGGAAGTTGGTCACAAGTGGCAGCTAAATTGGTAGGCAGCAACGGGGCGGTGTTCGCATTGGATATTTTGCCGATGGATCCTGTGCAAGGCGTGTCTTTTATTCAGGGCGACTTCCGTGAGGAGAGCGTGCTGCAAGAGTTTGAATCTTTGCTGGGCGGGCGGTCTTTAGACCTTGTAATTTGCGATATGGCACCCAATATGAGCGGCAACTCTGTAACGGATCAGGCGCGCAGCTATTATCTTTGCGAACTTGCTTTGGATTTCGCCCGCAACCACTTGAAAACAGGAGGTTGTTTCCTGGTGAAGGTGTTTCAGGGCGCGGGCTATCAAGAATTTACGGCACAAATGAGAGAGGTGTTTCAAAGTGTGCAGGTACGCAAGCCCGATGCTTCACGCAATCGCTCCAGTGAGATTTATCTATTAGGGAAAAATAAACGCTGACAATAGAGTGTGTCTGAATTACAATCCGTTTTTATTTAATTTTTTATGTATGGGAGCCTGTTTCCGTGGGAAGCACCATGAAAAGCCTGTTGGTCTGGATAGCATTGGCAGTCGGTTTGATGATTGCCTTTAATGCTGTTGTGGGCAAGCAGGAAGAAAAAAAAGAAATTACATATTCGCAGTTTATCGAGCAGGTAAATAAGGGTGAGATAGCCAGCGTTAATTTTGAAGGCTCGGTTTTCTCAGGTTATTTGATTAAGGGCGAGCGCAACGATAAAACCACGTTCTTAACTAACGCACCTTTGGATGACAACTTGGTAAAAACGCTACTGGACAAAAAAGTGGCATTGAAAGTAACGCCTGAAGAAAAGCCGAGCATTTTTACCAGCCTGTTATTGAACATGTTGCCGATCCTGTTGCTGATTGGTGTATGGATTTATTTCATGCGCATGCAGGCAGGCGGTGGCGGTAAGGGCGGTGCATTCTCTTTTGGTAAAAGTCGTGCGAAGCTTTTGGATAAAGATGCCAATAAAGTCACTTTTGCCGATGTTGCCGGTTGCGATGAAGCCAAAGAAGAAGTTCAAGAAATTGTAGATTATCTCAAATCGCCGAACCGCTATCAGAGCTTGGGCGGACGTGTTCCGCGCGGTATTTTGCTGGCGGGTAGCCCGGGTACCGGTAAAACTTTGCTGGCTAAAGCGATTGCCGGTGAGGCAGGCGTGCCTTTCTTCAGTATTTCAGGTTCCGACTTTGTGGAAATGTTTGTCGGTGTAGGTGCCAGCCGTGTCCGCGATATGTTTGAACAAGCCAAGAAAAACGCGCCGTGTATTATCTTTATTGACGAGATTGATGCGGTTGGTCGCCAACGTGGTGCCGGTTTGGGCGGCGGTAACGATGAGCGTGAGCAAACCTTGAACCAGTTGCTGGTGGAGATGGATGGTTTTGAAAGCAATCAAACCGTGATTGTGATTGCCGCTACCAACCGCCCTGATGTACTTGACCCCGCATTGCAACGTCCGGGTCGTTTTGACCGTCAGGTTGTGGTGCCGCTGCCTGATATCCGTGGTCGCGAGCAGATTTTGAAAGTGCATGCCAAAAAAGTGCCGTTGGATGCTTCAGTAGATTTGGTATCATTGGCGCGCGGCACACCCGGTTTTTCCGGTGCGGATTTGGCCAACTTGGTGAATGAAGCTGCGCTGTTTGCGGGCCGTCGCAATAAAACTAAAGTGGATCAAAGCGACTTTGAAGATGCTAAAGACAAAATCTATATGGGTCCCGAGCGTCGTAGCATGGTGATGCACGAAGATGAAAAACGCGCGACTGCATATCACGAAGCCGGCCATGCGATTGTTGCGGAAAGTTTGCCGTTTACCGATCCTGTGCATAAAGTAACCATTATGCCGCGCGGTCGTGCATTGGGTTTGACATGGCAGTTGCCGGAACGCGACCGTATCAGCATGTATAAAGATCAAATGCTGAGCCAGATTTCGATTCTGTACGGTGGCCGTATTGCCGAAGATATTTTTGTCGGCCGCATTTCTACCGGCGCCTCGAATGACTTTGAACGTGCAACACAAATTGCCCGCGAGATGGTTACCCGTTTCGGCATGAGCGAAAAAATGGGTGCGATGGTGTACGCGGAAAATGAAGGCGAAGTATTCTTAGGCCGCAGCATTACCCGTTCGCAGCATATTTCTGAAAAAACCCAACAGAAAGTGGATGCCGAAGTACGTCGCATTTTAGATGAGCAATACGCAGTGGCTTACAAAATTCTGGATGAAAACCGGGATAAGATGGAAACTATGTGTAAAGCTTTGATGGAATGGGAAACTATCGATCGTGATCAGGTTTTGGAAATTATGGAAGGCAAGCAGCCTAGCCCTCCTAAAGATTACAGCCACAATATCCGCAAAGATGAAGAGCAAAAGCCCGACCAAGGGCATGCCCAACAACCTGAAGCTGATAGGCAAGAAGAGAGCAATGTTGCTTATTCTGATGTAATCAAAACCGAAGAGCAGCGCAATAACGATAAAGCCTGAGGTGGATCGGTTATACAATATATGCCTGTCTGAATATTTCAGACAGGCATATGTTTTATTTGTTTTAATTATTACGCGGCAGTATATCGGATATAATTCCATCTTTTTTTAAATCGGTTTAACAACCATGAGAGATTATATCTGGCAGGCGGGTCGTTTTCAGATAGACTTGTCCAAGCCGAAAGTAATGGGCATCATTAATCTGACTCCTGATTCTTTTTCCGACGGTGGCAATTATTCGAAAAGTGTGGATGAAGCACTGAGGCATGCCGAAAAGCTTTTAACGAAAGGCGCGCATATTTTAGATGTAGGCGGCGAGTCCACGCGCCCGGGTTCGGCTTATATTTCGCCTGAAGAGGAATGGTTGCGGGTGGCGCCCGTTTTGGAAAAGTTGGCGACTTGGAATGTGCCGATCAGCTTGGATACGCGTCGTGCTGAAATTATGCAAAAAGCGCTGGCAGCAGGCTATGCAGATATAATCAATGATGTGCAAGCCCTTGAAGATGAAGGTGCAGTGGCTACGTTGGTGCAATATTCTCAAACAGGTATTTGCTTGATGCATATGCAGGGCATGCCGGAGAACATGCAGGATAACCCGCACTATCAGGATGTGGTCGGCGAAGTGGCAGATTATCTGAAAGCACGGGTTGCTGTGTGCACTGGGGCCGGTATTGATGAGAGAAGAATTGTGCTTGATCCCGGTTTTGGATTTGGTAAAACACTGAAACATAATCTATTGTTGATGCAGCATTTGGATGAATTGGCGGAAGCAACGGCGTTACCATTATTAATCGGTGTGTCGCGCAAACGTATGATAGGTGATTTAACCGGCGAACAGGCGCCGAAAGAGCGTGTGTACGGCAGCGTGGCGGCTGCATTGGCAGCAGTGGCGAGGGGTGCACAGATTGTTCGGGTCCACGATGTCAAAGCAACGGTAGATGCCTTGAACGTATGGCGTGAGCTGGGTGTCTTTCAGGTGGATAAAGCAGGCAACCGTTTGTAAGCAATATCTGCCTGTAAGCCTGTCTGAAAAGATTCAGACAGGCATGTGTAAGATAATCATAATCTTAAATTTAAAAGCAGCCGGAAGGCTGTAACAAAATAAACTTATATTAAATTTGGAGTGTCTTTTAAGATGGCTAAAAAATATTTCGGCACCGATGGTGTGCGCGGTGAAGTAGGTCAGTTTCCGATTACCCCTGAATTCGTTTTGAAGCTCGGTTATGCTGCCGGTCAGGTTTTGGTGCATCATGACAGTGAGCACAAACCTACTGTGATCATCGGTAAAGACACCCGTATTTCCGGCTATATGTTGGAAGCTGCCTTGGTAGCCGGTTTCACTGCAGCCGGTGTAAACGTGATTCAGACAGGCCCGCTGCCTACACCCGGTATTGCTTATTTAACCCGCGCACTGCGTTTGTCGGCAGGTGTGATGATTTCCGCATCGCATAACGTGTATTCTGACAACGGCATCAAATTTTTTGCGGAAGGCGGTGTAAAACTGAGCGATGAGATTGAGCTGGAAATCGAAGCGAAGCTTGATCAAGAAATGGTGACTATGCCTTCCGACCGTTTAGGTCGCGCCCGCCGTATTAATGGTGCGGATGACCGGTATATCGAATTTTGTAAATCCACTTTTCCCAACCATTTGGACTTACGTGGCCTGAAGCTAGTGGTTGATACCGCAAATGGTGCGGGCTACCATGTTGCGCCGAAAGTGTTTCATGAGCTGGGCGCAAAAGTGGTGACCATCGGTGATGAACCGAACGGCTACAACATCAATGAAAAATGTGGTGCTACCCATACTAAAGCTTTACAAGCGGCCGTGTTGCAAAACGATGCGGATTACGGCATTGCACTGGACGGCGACGGCGACCGCCTGATGATGGTCGATAAAAACGGCAAAGTTTATGATGGCGACAGCTTGATTTATGTGATTGCCAAAGCATGCGCGAAAGAGGGCGTGAAAATCGGCGGAGTGGTCGGCACCGTGATGACGAACATGGCAATGGAATTGGCCTTGAAAGAAAAAGGCGTTGCCTTTGCCCGCGCCAAAGTAGGTGACCGCTATGTTTTGGAGCAATTGCACCAGCGCGGTTGGCTGATTGGCGGCGAGGCTTCGGGTCATATTCTTTGCATGGATAAACACAATACCGGTGACGGCATCATTTCAGCATTGCAAGTATTGGCGGCTATCCAAACCCTGAATCAGGATTTGGCAACGGCTTTAGACTGGCGCCCGTATCCGCAAACCATGATTAATGTGCGCATTGAAAAAGGGCAGGATTGGCAAAGCGCGTCTGCCGCTGCGCTGGCAGAGGTGGAAAAAGAGCTGGAAGGCAAAGGCCGCGTAGTATTGCGCGCTTCCGGCACCGAGCCGGTGGTGCGTGTGATGGTGGAAGCCAAGCAATCTGATTGGGCGCAATCTGGAGCCGAGCGAATTGCCGCAGCCATTCAAAATCCGCCTGTAAAAGCAAGAAAATAATCGCAACACAAGCAGAAAAACAAGCCCCCGTCTGTTAGAATGGCAGGCGGGGCTTGAATGCCATTTCAAGTGCTTCGAAACTAACCATATACACACGAAAAAGGAAGCAGGGCTTATGATTTCTCTCGCCCTCTTGGAGTCATTTTTTACACAATACGGTTACGCTGCCGTTTTTTTAGTATTGGTTGCGTGTGGCTTCGGCGTGCCGATTCCGGAAGATATTACCTTGGTAACAGGGGGCATTATCGCCGGTTTGGGATACGCGGATGTGCACATTATGTTTTTGGTCGGTATGCTTGGCGTACTGGTCGGTGACGGCATGATGTTTATGGCCGGAAAAACCTACGGCGATAAAATATTAAGATTCAAACCAGTAGCGCGTGTGATGACGCCCAAGCGTTATGCGCAAGTGCAGGAAAAGTTTGATAAGTATGGCAACTGGGTATTGTTTGTGGCACGTTTTTTACCAGGCTTGCGTACGCCGATTTTCATTACAGCCGGTATCAGCGGAAAAGTTTCGTTTACACGTTTCCTGTTGATGGATGGTTTTGCCGCTTTGATTTCCGTGCCGGTTTGGGTGTATTTGGGAGACTATGGCGCATCCAACCGCGATTGGTTGATGAATAAGGTTCACCAGTTTCAATACGGTTTGTTTATCTTAATCGGCATCGGCGCGGTAGTGTTAGGCTATTTCTGGTGGAGAAAGCGCCAGCGCATACGTTTTTATCATCGGAAACTGAGAGAACTGCGCCAACAACGACAGGCATTAAGGGCGGTGAAAAAAGCGGAAAGAGCGCAAAAGCAAACCCAAAAAGAAGTATAAACCCGCATAAGGTTTTCAGATGCCTGTCTGAAAGCCTTATTTCTATTTCAGACAGGCGTGGTTCGCGTATAGTTTATACGTTACCATCACAAAAAACGGCTTACCGCCGTATTGTTTTTGAGCGGTTGAACGCTGCTACAACATTAGTCGATTCGAGAAATTTCAAAGGCTCTATACACTATGACCGAAAAAATCTATGGCGATGGCGCATTCCGCCGCGAAGGGCTGATAGGCTCAACTATTGAAAATACTTATGCCGGCGCATTATCGTTTATGCGCCGCAACTATACGCGCAATCTGGAAGGCGTTGATGTGGTTGTATCGGGCGTACCTTTGGATTTAGCCACCACTTTCCGCCCGGGCGCGCGTTTGGGGCCGGCGGCAATTCGTGCAGCCAGCGTGCAACTGGCAGAACTAAACCTTTTCCCATGGGGATTTGACCCGTTTGATGATTTGGCGGTGATTGACTACGGCGATTGTTGGTTCGATGCGCATCAGCCTTGGACAATTCGGGAAACTATTGTTCAACATGCGCGCGATATTATCCAAAACTCCAATGCAAAAATGCTTACGTTTGGCGGGGACCATTACATTACTTATCCTCTGCTGCAAGCACATGCAGAAAAATACGGTAAGCCTCTGAGCTTGTTGCATTTTGATGCGCATTGCGATACTTGGCCTGATGATGCGGAAGAGTCGTTAAATCACGGCACTATGTTTTACAAAGCCGTTAAAAACGGGTTGATTGATCCGAAAACTTCGGCTCAAGTCGGTATCCGCACTTGGAACAGCGATTTTATGGGCATGAATATGCTGTTTGCGCCGTGGGTAAATGAAAACGGTGTAGATGCTACCGTACAGCGGATTTATGAAATCATCGGCAATAATCCTGTTTATATTACTTTCGACATTGATTGCCTTGATCCGGCCTTTGCTCCGGGTACCGGAACGCCGGTGCCCGGCGGATTGAATTCGCATACGGCTTTGGGTATTGTCCGCAAACTCGGTGATTTGAATATTGTAGGTATGGATGTGGTGGAAGTGGCGCCGTCTTATGACAGTGCTGAAATTACTGCGATTGCTGCCGCGCATGTGGCAGCCGATATGCTCTGCCTGATGCGCAATAAAAAAGTTGCGGGCAAATGGTAATGCCTGTCTGAAAAAGTTGTGGCTGTTGTTTAATGAAAAAACATATCTTTGTTCTTTATACCGGGGGCACTATAGGTATGAGTGCCGGCAGTAAAGGATTGGCTCCCGATACGGCCTTGGTTGGCAAAGCGCTTGCCCCGTTTGCCGCACGTTGCGATTTTGACTGGCACGTTTGCAACCCGCTGATTGATTCTTCTGCCGTTACGTTGCTCGACTGGCAAAATTGGCTGGCTATTCTGAAAGACAAGATTCCTCAATATGATGGGGTGTTGGTGCTACATGGCACGGATACGCTGGCTTATACCGCCAATATATTTGCACTGTCGTTAAAGGGCTTGAACAAGCCCGTTGTGCTCACTGGGGCGCAATGGCCTTACAACAGTGAAAACAGTGACGCGCCGCTGAATTTAGCTACAGCGGTAGCTGCGCTGGAGCGGCCGGATTTGAAAGATGTGGTAATCGCATTTAATGGCAAGCTGTTTCCTGCGGTAGGCTGCAGTAAAATCAGCACCGAATTTGCTGCGGCATTTGATAATGCGCATTTTGGTGCATCGGGTATGTGGAGTGAAGAAGGTGGTTGGGACAAAGTATGCCTGTCTGAAAAAACGGTAGAACCGTTTGCCGTGCAAGAAATTAATCCGGAAGCCAATATTGAATGCTATACATTGATTCCGGGGATGATGGCCGATACTATTGCACACAATATTGTTCACAATACTGCTGATGCGGTGATACTGCAAACTTACGGGCATGGAAATGCGCCGGATAGCTCGGCATTGATTGAAGCAGTGCGTGCTTTTACGGAGCAAGGTAAATTGCTTTTAAATATCAGCCAAGTACTGCAAGGTTGTGTAGCAGCGGTATATGCCCAAGGCAGTGCATTGTGTGAGGCAGGGGCTGTGAGTGGTGGAAAATGTAATCTGGAAACAGCAGTTGCGTTGTTAACATTAGCTGTGAGCAGTCAGGCTGATGTTACCTGGCTGGAAGAGCAATTGCATCATTTGCATTTAATTTGAGATCAAACAATGCCTGTCTGAAAGATGGTTTCAGACAGGCATTATGATGTTGCTGGGAAATACTTAATGACAAGTGTACTGTTGTTAAGTTTACTTTGCTATAGTATAAAAATTTCATCTCCATTGTTATCTAAAGAGAGCTAAGTTAATTGAATTAATGCCTGTCTGAATGTTCAGACAGGCATTGATCATCGTTAATATTTTGCACTGGTTAGCCTGCCGTTTTGATAAGTCTGCTGACGCATGATATTGCCGTTATAAGCATAAACGGTTAGTGTACCGTCTAGGGGATGGGCATTGAAGTCCATTAATTGCTTACGGGTTAACACCATCGGGTCAGTGCGCTTTCTGCCGTTATCTTCATAAAAATCTTGTACGATATATTCATTGTTGCTGCGTTTGCTGATGAGTTGGCGGTAGAAACCACCTTTCACGGCCGCATCGCTGGCGTTGCCTTGCGTATCGAAGTGCGTAACGATTTGCTTTTCAATAACGTTGATGCCCGAATCAGATTTTTTACCGGAAATATCCACCGGTATGTTAACCGATGTTCCTAAGCCTACATGTGAGCCGATACGGCTGCCGATACCGAGGTTGACAGACATGCCGGAAGGTCCGGAGCTACATGCGGCCAACAGAGGGAGTAGAAGAAATGGAATGTATGCTTTCATTGTTTATCTCTTTTAATCTGATGATTTAATTGAAAGTATATAGTTGAATTTTTAAAAATGGTAATTTAAATAGGGTAGCAGACCTTGTTTATTTTCGATAGCTATTGTTTGCTTGCTGTTATGAATGATAAAGCCGGGAAAACCCCGCTTTTGTGTTGTGATGGTATTCAGTTATTTATCTATAACAGGATTTTGTGTCAGGTGTGGCTTAATTATGTAAAAAATCCGGCACAACAGGACTAAGCTGCTTCGCCGGATTGAGTCGGGTAAAACCTTAATAACCGTATTTAATCTCTTTGATGGTACTAAATACGCGGGCTTCGCCGTTTTGGGATACAGGGCGTAGCTGTTGGCGCGACATCCATTCTACCGCGGCTTGATCAATTTGTTTAGAACCGCTGCTGCGCGCAACTTTAATGTTTTCAGTATACCCGTCAGGCTTGATGGTTAAACGAAGTGCGAGTTTGCCTTTAATCGGTGCTTTGGCCTGACTGGCTTTTTCATAGAACTTAACATCACTAACCGCTGCTTGTGCAGTTCCAAGCAGCATGGAGCTTGCAAGCAATGAGAAAAGGATTTTTTGCATATGAATGTCTCTCTTATAGATTGAAGAAATTGTTATTAATTGCAGATATATTTTAAATGGGTAAAGTTCCGGTCGGCTAAAAAAAAATTAAACGGTCAATATTTGGAATGAATATTGACCGTTGTGTTTTGTTTACATGGAGAAATTTATTTATTCATGCCAAAAGTAGAAGCACTTTGTAAGGTTTGGCTTAACACTTCGGCTGTTGAAGAGTTGATTGGGTTGCTATGTGTGGCCAGTGTTTGAGGATCTCCCATCAGAATAAGCGCTAGTACAGCAATTTGCAGCAATAATCCGATAATTAAAGGCAGATAAGCTTCAACATACTTTTTCATGACGTTTTCCTTGAGTTTGTAATGTTATTCGTAATGTTATTGAATGTAGTTTTTATAACGTTGGCAAAGTGATTTTGCCGGTTTGTTTTGTGTTTTGTTGGGTGTATTTTGTCTGTTTTAAGAAGAAATATCAATAGAGGATTTGTCAAAAAAAAATTGATAAACGGTATTTGATAAAGAAGTATGTATTTGGTATGGGGATAATTCTTGCCACTAATGGTCAGTAGGTGACAAATTACGTCGATTTAGTTTGTCATTAGATGATTTTATATGAATTAGTTTTTATAAAACATATTGTTATGTTTATTTTGAGAATGATATTTGGAAGGCGGGATGACATTTTTTGTATATTTTGAGTAGAAAATTTATTTAAATAAATACCGATTATTTTAAATAATAACCGATTAATCTGTATTTTTTATGCAACAATTTGATTGTGTGGGTGTTCGGTATTAGACCAGAGGCCTGTTTGATTGAGTCGGTGAATGGATGGGTTTGCAAGAAATCTATTGTAATATTTTAAATGCATATTGGGGGTTTGGTCTGATAAAAGATTTGAGACGCGCATCGTATGGTGGTGAAGCAATGGATGAAGTAAATTTTGCCTATCACCTGAAATTGATTCCATTTCTGTTTTTAGTAGTTTAAAAAAATCATACTTTTCGAATGAAGTTGAACAACATTGCAGAATTATTAAGTTAGATTATAGAAGAAGGTTTGGGCTTATGTTATAAAGCTAGTTTAAGCAGCTGTTTGTGTGCTGCCGTTGGTTTGAAGAAAGTTGTTGTTTATGAAAACACTGAAATTTACGAAAATGCATGGCTTAGGTAATGATTTTATGGTGGTTGACGGTATCAGCCAGCAATTTGATCCTTTCCAAGCCCCTTTAACACAATGGGCAGACCGTCATACGGGGGTGGGGTTTGATCAGTTGTTATTGGTTGAAAAGCCGCATACAGATACAGTGGATTTCCGCTACCGTATTTTTAATGCCGACGGCAGTGAAGTAGAGCAGTGTGGTAATGGTGCGCGTTGTTTTGTGCGTTTTGTGACAGATAAAGGTTTGACCGATAAGCATGAAATTGTAGTGGAAACGGCACGCGGCATCATTTTGCCGAAATTGATGGAAAACGGTTTGGTCACGGTAAATATGGGCAAACCGCATTTTGCCCCTGAGGAGATTCCTTTTTTGCCGCCTATTCAGGAAGAGGAAAATACACTTACCTATAGGATTATGGTGGGTTTGGAATCCGTTCCGGTAAGCTGTGTCAACATAGGAAATCCGCATGCTGTTATTCTTGTTGAAGATGTTGCTTCGGCGCCTGTGCAGCAATGGGGTGCCGAGATTGAATCGCATGAGTGCTTTCCCAGTCGCGTTAATATCGGTTTTATGCAGGTTGTGGATAAAGCCCACATCATGCTGAGGGTTTTTGAGCGTGGTGCAGGCGAAACAAGGGCTTGCGGCACCGGAGCGTGCGCTGCTGTTGTGGCGGGTATCCGATTGGGTTTGCTGGCTACTGGGGAATCGGTTCGAGTAAGTTTGCCCGGAGGCGATTTGTTTATCACTTGGGAGCCGGAACAAGATGTTTTGATGATGGGGCCTGCAGAAACCGTGTTTGAGGGTGAGCTGCAATATTGATGTATGCTGCTTTCGGCTGTGCGAGGAAAATATGCCGGGTGATTTCGGTTTGTGGTGCTTATTGGTTTATATCGGGGTGTTTTTGTACGCTTCATTTAAAGAAGGTATGTTCCAATGGCTTTGGGCAAGTGTATTGCTCTGGCTGGGGTTGAGCATCTTATTTGGAAAAGTATTGCCTGGTTTGGTGGGAATCACGCATATAACCGCTTTTTATGTGCCTCAATTTTACATTGCTGTTGCCAGTTTGTTTTTCTTTGTTCATAAATGGCACCGCGTGCCGGGAAAAAGTTTGTGGATTGCGAATGCGGGTGTGTTTATCAGCTTGTTTGCAGTTACCGGCATCTTGATGCACGCGGCTTTTTTATGTTTATGCAGCTTGGCTTGGCTTAATTATCCTCACGGTATGTCGGCATATATTTTGCCTGCATTATTGCAAATGTATGCTTTGGAACCGGAATATTGGATTGGAATGCAAGTTTTGCTGATGGTGTTGTTTTATCTTCATCGTGTAACAGTAGAAAAACAGCCCGGTAATGTATTCAGCTTGGGGCAGTTGCAAAGCGGTTTTCTGTTATCTTTGCTGTATCAGGTTGTTTGGGTGGCTGCTTCAATGCCGCATTTTCGTTATTGATTTTCTATAGCTGTCATAAAGGCTTTCCAATTGCATATAATTTTTGGTTGTAAGTATGTGCCAATAAATTATTTGGTTTTCAGACAGGCATTGCTTAGTATAGCTTGGTTGGTAAATTAAGGAGCATAAAGAATGAAGATTGCAAGTAGCATTACAGATTTGATCGGTAACACGCCATTGATTGAGTTGAACCGTTTGAGCAAAGATTTGCCGGGCCGGGTTGTGGCTAAGCTGGAGTTTTTCAATCCGGGCAGCAGTGTGAAAGACCGTATTGCGGCAGCTATGATTGATGCGGCTGAAAAAACAGGCAAGATCAATGCAAACACCGTTATTGTTGAACCGACCAGCGGTAATACCGGTATCGGTTTGGCGATGGTGTGTGCGGCGCGTGGTTATAAATTGGTCATCACGATGCCGGAGAGCATGAGTAAAGAGCGCCGGATGCTGTTGCGTGCATTTGGCGCCGAGTTGGTATTGACCCCTGCTGCCGAAGGTATGGGTGGAGCGATTGCGAAAGCGCAGGAGTTGGTAGACAGCAATCCTGAAGTTTATTTTATGCCGCAACAATTTGAAAACGCCGCCAATCCGGAAGTGCACCGTAAAACAACCGCGGAAGAAATTTGGCGTGATACTGACGGCCAAGTCGATATTTTTGTCGCAGGTGTCGGCACCGGCGGTACAGTAACAGGTGTGGGTGAGGTGTTGAAAGAGCGTAAACCATCGCTTGAAGTGTATGCTGTTGAGCCGGAAGCTTCGCCGGTGTTGAGTGGCGGTCAGAAAGGCCCGCATCCGATTCAAGGTATTGGAGCAGGGTTTGTGCCCGGTATTTTGAATACCAGTATTTATAATAGTGTGATTCAAGTGCCAAATGACGCGGCTTTTGCTACTGCCCGTGCAGTAGCCGAGAAAGAAGGGATTTTGGTAGGGATTTCTTCTGGTGCGGCTGTTTGGAGTGCGTTGCAGTTGGCTGCTAAGCCTGAAAATAAGGATAAGCTGATTGTGGTGCTGATTCCTTCATATGGTGAGCGTTATTTGTCTACTCCATTGTTTGCGGATTTGGCATAAACGTTTAATAAAAAATTCAGACAGGCATTTAATGCCTGTCTGATTTTTTATATGAAAGACGGCCCTTTGTACTGTTTATCTGGTTTCCCGGCGGCACATTGTTTCATTAAATTAATCATACCGTTGCAGCCTGGAAAGAATACGCTTGGCAGAGAATGATAGTTCTTTTGCAATTCTTGTTTTATACTTACAAAAATTGTGTCACGGGTGCGTGTGTGCCTGCTTTATTATCTAAATGATGCAGTATCTGCGGCGAGAATGATGTTAGGCAGCAGCTATAATTGTTGTTGTGGGTTTGTCGGGATTCTGTTTAATTATATTGAAAGTGATTATAATAGCTGCCATGAGAAAATATCTTTTACCCATTATCTTGGTAGGGGCGCTGACCGGTTGTGAATCAATTTACCTGCCGACGTTGAAAGAAGTGCCCGTTCACCCAACCAATCCTAAACATACGGAAGCGCCAAGCAGATTTGCTCTGGCTTCTACTCATTGGACCGATGTTTCAAAAATCAGAGATGAAGCTACCAGATTGAGCTATCAAGTCAGCAAAGGCCAGCTAACTAAAGTTCAGGCTGCGCAATATCTTAACCGCTTCCGTATCAAACAAGTCGGACGCAATGCGGTTGACGATAGCATGTATGAGGTATATTTGCGTTCTGCGGTGGAGAGCCAGCGTGGTGCGATTAATACCGAACAATCCAAACTCTATATCCGTAATGCGTTGCAAGGTTGGCAGCAACGTTGGCCGAGCATGACAAATAAACCGAATAATCCGGCTTTTACTAACTTCCTGATGGAAGTGATGAACTTGAAGCCCCTGCAGTAATGCTTTTGAGATAATGAATAATGCCTGTCTGAATATTTCAGACAGGCATTATTTGTTTGGCAGGTTTTTAGATTGAATAGCCTTCAGATTTCCTTATTTTGGGGCTCGGGAATAGTTTGGATAAAATTCTGCTGGAATGCCAACTGGTTGTTTTCTAATCAAGTTTTCGGCATGAAAGCCACGAATTTTCCATTGAACACCGCAACGAGTTCGTTTTGGGCAAACATCTCGATCGATAATAAAATTTTTCCTTTGCCCGTAGTACGCAGCGTATCGTGCATATGAGCCCAATCTTCTTGCGGAACCGGCCGGGTTTTAACGGTCAGGTCGCTTAATGCCGGGCGAAGATAGCGGGTGTCGCCGTTTTGTATCACGATGTTGCCTTGTGCTTGTGGGCAGTTCACATGCACTGCCGACCAGCCGCATAATGTGGCAGCAAGTGCGATGCTGCCGCCGAAAACGGTGTTTTTGTGGTTTCGGTTGATGGCGTGCGGCATGTGCAGCTCAATTGATTCGGGATTGCACTGAGCAACGCGGATGTCAAGGGCGTGTGTGGCAGGAATGTTTTGATGGAGGAAGCTTTGCAGCTCTTCGGCGGTCATGGTGGTAATGAATGTCTGTTTGATGATGATTTAATTATAGCTGTGGCGATTAATATTTCATATAGTGTTTACTTGTACTGTCCGCAGCTGATTGCTTTGTAGGGAATATGTGTTCGCCACTACATGACGGCAAGTGTTTGGAAGGATGATAATGCCTGTCTGAAAGACGGTTTCAGACAGGCATTATAGAATCTGCCGCAAGTAGCTGTTCGGCAAAAATCTCAGGTATGACTTATGGTTTGGGATCGATCAACAAAATGCGTGCGTTTGGTTCCGACCATAGCAGCTTTGCGGTTTGCCGCAGGCGGGTTTGGATGATGCTGTATTTTAATTCGGGTAAGGCATGGATATAGCGCACATCTCCATATTTCTGATGGCTTACTGCAAGCCTGTCCAGCCATACTTCCGGATTTTTCTGACGCAAGGCTTCTTGCTCAATAAACAATTGTTGCAGGTTGGCTGCTTCAATGCGGCTGATGTCTTCCGGCATACGCTGCAGGATGCGCTGGGCGGCCTGCCATAATTCTTGGGCGCGTTGAGGCTCCGTATTGAAATAAAGCTGGTTTTCTACAAGATTGTGCTCGGGATCGGGCTTGGTCGTGAACTTGAGGCTGTAAGTGCCTTGCAGGCGGCCGCGTAATTCGTTTTTCAGACGGGCATTGGCCAGATTGGCGAGCAACGGGATTTGTTCGGAGGTTTCCGGAGTCCAGTTATAAAAAGGCTGCCACGACCAGGCGCTCACGTCGGTGTGGTTGGTGTCGCCGATGGGCATGCGCTGAACAGTGCTGCCTGTTGTGGGTTGCAGGCGGATGTTTAAAGTAGGCGATCGGGCAATGCCTGCGAGTTGCTGCTCGATTAAGGTTTTGATTTTTTGTGAAGATTCATTGGTTACTATGTAATAGGCCACAGGCGTGTGATTGAGTAGGCGCCATTGTTGCAGCAGCTTTTCGCCGCTGAGTGCGGCTATCTGGTTGGCGGAAGGTTCTTCATATTCGCTTCTGCCATAGCGCAAGTTGAACTCTGCGGTTTCCTGCTTGCCGGGTACGGAATTTTGGAATACCGGCCGCCGCGCAGCTTCGGTTTCTAACAGGCTTTTCCATTTGTTGTTGACAGAGCTTGGGTTTTGATAAGCGCGGTAGAGCTGGAGCAGGTTTTCAAAAGAAGCGTTTGGTGCGCTGCCGTTGAAGACCTGATGGTAAGGTGTGATCTCGTAATTCAGTTTGATTTGGCGTTGGGATTTCCAAGTAGCAAACTGGGTTTCAGACAGGCCTAGCGGCGGGGTTTTCCAAATGATTTCTCCGGCCAGGTGGGCTTGCCATGACACAACATTGTTTTGCAGATAGCCTGTTTGCGAAATGATTTTGAGATAGGTTTTGTTGCTGGCAGACGGATTTTGCAAAACTACGGCGGTGTCGCCATTGCTTAAATTGATGATTTCGGTTTTGGCGGCTGAATCGTATTGTCCGCCTGTGATTTTGCCGGCCGGAGCTGCAATGGCAAACGGATTGTCCGAGGTTGATTGGGTGGTTTTGGCAACAGTGGCTGATGTTGGAGTGATTTTTGCTGCAGGGCGGCGGGATTTTGCCGGTTTTTGAGCGGTCGTGTTTAATTGGGCCGAAGGATTTTCTGCCAACATGGGGAGTTTAGCCGGGTCCGGCAGGTTGATGATGCCCATACCGGGTGCTTGGGCTTGGATCAGTTTATCGTTGGCAGAAAGCATTTGCTTAATGCGTTCGTTGACATGTTGGCTGCTGATTTTATAGAGGGCGGGGCGCACGGCCGCCGTATGTTGCGCAGGGGTGCGTAAGGGTTTGTTGTCCAGAATGGTTTCTTGGACTTGGGTAAGCAGCTCGTCAGGTTTGCTTGAAAAATGCGGCTTGTCTTGGCTGAGGCGCAAGAGATTGTTGACCTGGCGGCGGTAGGCTGCGGTTTCTTCGTTTGTCGCCGGTTCGGCCAGAATGTTCCGGCGGATGTGCAGTAATGTACGCAAGGCTTCGTCATGGCCTTCGGGTGTGATTTGGGCGAACAAGCCGATAAAGCCGGTGCGCTGGCCGAGATTACCACTGCGCAGGACGAGTTTTTGTATGGATGGCGGCAGGGTTTGTTTTTGCAAGCGTTCGTTGATGATGAACGCAGCGAAGTTATTTAATAGGCGTTCGTATTCACCCTCTGCGGTGTAAATTTGGGCTGTTCCGTTGGGAAAGCGGAAGATGAGGTTAAGTTCGCTATCCGTGTTGTCTTTGTCTTGCAAACGGTCTATATGCCAACCTTGGCGGAGTTTGGGTTCATAGTCTTCTATATGGCGGGGCGGCAGGTTGCGCAGGGGTAAGTCGTTGAGATGTTTTGTAATTTTTTCTTGAACCTGCTTGGGGGTAAGGGCGCTGATGATGATGATTTCGGCATTGTTCGGCGCATACCATTTTTTATGGAATGCGCTGAGTGTGCCGACTTGCATGGTGTTGATGGATTGTTCATCGCCTATCGGACGGTATCGTGCTTCGCGTGAGCCGCTTTTCAGACTGGCCGTACGCTGTTGCGCCATGCGCTCTTGCAGGTTTTGAAGGGTTCGGATTTCGCCTTGAATGATTTTTTGCTCGTGCTGCCAGTCTGCTGCTTGAAACTGACGCGGCTGCACAAACTGACGCATGATGATTAATGCTTCGTCAATTTGGTTGCGGCCTTGGGGCGGCGTGAGCATGTAGCGGGTATAACGGTGCGAGGTCTGGGCATTGAAATGGCGGCCCATCTGCCAGCCTTGTTTACTCAAGGTATCGGCGATTCCATCGGGAAATTGAGGACTGCTTTTAAATGCCAAATGCTCAAGCATGTGGGCAGCGCCTTTCTCACCCTCGATTTCATCATTGGTACCCGCATGAACTTGTAACCGTAATTCCAGCCGTTTGCCTGCCTCCGGCGCTTGAAGGATGTGGTATTTCAAACCATTCGACAGCTTGCCTTGAATATAGACCGTTTCTGCGGCAAAAGCAGGTAGTGAAATGATGATGGCGGCAATCGGAATCAGGGAAAAAATAGGGTTCATGATCAGTGGTGTAATGTGTTTCAGACAGGCATAGAAAAAATGTTTTACGCACTAAGCCGATTAATCAGGTTTAAGGCGCGGAGCGGCTTAAACATCTTTGGTTTCCCAACGATGTTTATTTTTATTGGGAAAGCCGGCTGCAATGGTTGTGTTTTTAGTGTGTTTTGAACACCGGATTTTAATCATTTTTGGTGTTTACTTGCGAAAATATTGCAAAGGAATACTGTAAAAGTCGTGTTAGTTTGGGTTGTGGGAATTAACAGAGTGGAGAAAGCCGGCTGTGTTTTTTTTTTAAGTATCTTATTTATTGTTTATTTTTTAATTTTTAAGAAAACTGTCAGCCGTTTATCGTATAGTGTATCCGAATAGCATATAATTAAATAATGCCATTTGGATTAATGTATGCTTTGTGTATACAGAAGGGAAAATGCTTACTTGATTAATTTAGTATTAATCAATTTGGGAGATTATATCATGACTTATGGTATTAAAACTGGTAAATACAATGATGATTACTCACAATCAATCAATAATTCTGCCTGGTATTATGATGAAAAATATTCGGGAAAAGGCGGTAACAAAAAGTACAGTAAGAAGAAAAATAAAGATTGGGATGACGACTATTATGATAAAAAAGGAAAAGACAAAGATTGGGATGATAAATACGATAAGAAAGGAAAAGACAAAGATTGGGATGATGATGATTGCGATCAATGTGATGATGATTACAATGTAATTACCGGTGATGATTGTGATAATGTCCTTTGCGGTACCGAGTGTAATGATAAAATCGACGGGAAAGACGGCAATGACACCATTTATGGCAAAGGTGGCGATGATCTGCTGTATGGCGGTGATGGCTGCGATTACATTGATGGTGGTGAAGGTTGTGATACGATTTGCGGCGGTGATGGTGATGATATCCTCATTGGCGGCGGCGGTAACGACACGCTCTATGGCGGTGACGGCAATGACAAACTTTACGGCAGCAACGAAGCAGACTGTCTGTATGGGGAAGATGGCTGCGATTTGTTAGACGGCGGTTACGGTAATGATTACCTTAACGGCGGTTCAGGTGCGGATACTTATGTGTTCGGTGCATGCTATGGAGAGGATGTAATTGAGGACTGCGGTGATCCTTGTGAAACCGATGTGGTGGAGTTTAAATCGGATATCAACCTGAGCGATGTGTGCTTTACCGTTTGCGGTTGTGATTTACTGGTTACTGCGGGGAAAGGTGATTCCATCACAATCAAAGATTGGTTTGCCGGCAGCCAAAATCAAATAGAAGAATTCAAGTTCTGCGAAGGCACCATTACCAATACGCAAATCAATGATGCGTTGGTTTGCTATGATACTGTGTGTGCTCCTTCATTGGTGCAAAACGACTCAAGGCCGGAGGACGCAAACATTGGTATAGTTGGTTAATCATTTTGATACTTTAAGAATCTGTCAGAGCAGACGTGGGTCGGTATATCCGACCCTTTTTTCAAGAAGAGCATGAGTAAAAAATGCCGATTTTTTGTATTTGGTTGAACATACCGGAAAAGCTCCTTCGGGCGATAATACATAACCTTTAGATATTAGAAACGCACAATGCCTGTCTGAAAGTTTTCAGACAGGCATTGTGCGTTTATGAAAGAGGCCTACGGTTTCACCGCTTTACCGTTGATGGTGGCGGAAGTCAGTTTCAGATTGTAGGTTTTGCCGTCGTCGGTGTAAGTGATTTGTGCCGGGATGTTGTTGATGGCGGATGCAAACGAATAATTAACCGTACTGTCGCCGCGGTTTACGCGGTATTTGTCGACGTTGATTTTGCTGCCCGCGAAACTGAACTGTTCGCTGCCGGTTTTATTCATGCCGGCTACCGAGTACAGTTTTTTACCATTGGTAATTTTCAAGCCGACGGGCAGGCGGGCGTCATTAGCGGCTAGTTGCCAGGCCAGTGTAAATAAATCCATTGCAGGGCCGGACACGGCTTCGGTTTTTTGCTGGCCGGCTTTGCCGTAAGTGACACGATTGCCGCTGAAGCGTGCTTCCGCATAAATTTTGCCGCTGCGTACATCGCGGTAGTAGTTGGGTTTCAAAGTGTTGCCTGAAATAGTGCCGCCGCTTTCAAAGCGGATGCTGTACATGGGTACTTTGATATTGGAAACAATGGTGTAGCTGTTGCCGTTGCGGGTGAATGTCATGGTGGCGGGAATGCCGTAGGAGCCGCTGTATTTTAATACTGCGTTTTGCGGCAGTTCGGCGGCAAGGGCCGGCAAAGCGGCGGCGGAAGCACCAATCAGGGCGATGGAGCGGATTAATTTTTTCATAGTTGTCCTTTCTTTCTTAAGTCAGGCAAGCAATTGGGTGTGGGCTTCAGGCGTGATGCTGCCGAGCACGCGGTTTTTCCTGATGCTTAGTTTTCCTGCAGCAAAATCGGCTACGGCTTGAGGCAGCAGTTTGTGTTCAGCGGCTAAAACGCGTGCAGCTAAAGTTTCCGGTGTGTCTTTATCCAACACAGGTACAACGCCTTGCGAAATAATCGGGCCGCAATCCAGTTCGGCCGTAACGAAATGTACGGTACAACCGGCCACGCGGCAGCCGGCTTCCAGAGCGCGCTGGTGGGTGTTGAGGCCGGTAAACGAAGGCAGCAGGGATGGGTGGATATTGATTAGGCGGCCTTCGTAATGGGTGCAGAATTCGGGCGTGAGAATGCGCATAAAGCCTGCTAATACAACTAAATCCGGCTGGTAGCTGTCGATGAGCGAAATCATAGCGGTGTCGAAAGCGAGGCGGTTGGCAAACGTTTTGTGATTAAGCGCGCCGGTGGCGATGCCTTGTTCTTTTGCCCAGGCCAAACCTGCTGCCGTTTCATCGTTGCTTAATACAGCTGCGATTCGGACATTGGGAATGTTTGCATTAACAATGGCCTGCATATTGCTGCCGCGGCCGGAGATGAGGATGACGATGTTTTTCATGTTATCTGAATAAGAAAAGTTAGAGGCAAAATAAGGCTTGTGGCATATGGCGGCAAGCGGTTTAGCTTAATTTAACGGGATTTTAAACGGCAGTGTGCAAAATGCAAGCAATGCCTGTCTGAAAACGAGTAATGCGGGTGTCTGAGCAGCTAAAAGTTTTTCAGACAGGCATCGCGCGGGTATTAATTAAAGCAGAATGCCCGCAGCTTGCTTCAACAAGCCAAATGCTAGGTAAAGCATCATCAGGGCAATCAGGCTGTCGAGTACCTGCCAAGTGTGCTCGCGGCGGAAAAGCGGCAGCAGCAGGCGTGCACCGTAGCCGATTGTGGTAAACCAAATACCTGAAGCGCTGAGGGCGCCTGCCAGAAAATGCCATTTGCCGGTCGGCGGCAGTGGAGCCGCCGCACCGCCGATAAGCATTACGGTGTCGATGTAAACATGCGGGTTGAGCAAGGTGAGGGCCAGAGAGGTGGTGGCGGTTTTGAGTGCGCTTGGGGCTGCAGGTTCTGTATCGGGGTTGAGTATGCCGCTGCCTTGCCAAGCAGATTTTGCGCTCCGCCACGCATAGGCCAGTAAAAACAGGCCGCCGGTCAATGCCATGAACGCGGTGGCAGTTTGATGGCCGGCGAGCAGTGCGCTTACGCCGAATACACCTATGGAAATCAGTGCCAAATCGCACAGCCAGCAAATGAATATGACTATCCCGATATGTTGCCTGAGCAAGCCTTGTTTTAGCACAAAGGCATTTTGTGCGCCAATAGCGGCAATCAGGCTGGCGGTAATCATAAAACCGGAGAGAAAAGCGGACATATCGGGGTTTATTCTTAAGAAGCGTTAATTATGAGCGGGTTGGCGGTATTTTTTCTTAGAGCAAGTGTGGGATTATAGTGGTATTTTTAAAATTTAGGTTGGTTTTCAGACAGGCATTGAAGTATGGCTAGTGCCGGCAATGCGCGTGTTTTACGGGCTCCCAGAAGATGCCTTCAACGGTGTTGTTTTTTTGATTGAAAACAATTTTGTACTGACATTGCTGCATTTGGCCGCTGAAAGTGTAGCGGTAGAGGTAATTCCATTCGGTTAAGTAAGAGCTGCCGTGATGCCAAGGCTTGCCGAGCAGTTGCTGCACAGTGGCGGCATTCATGCCGGGGCGGATTTGGTTGAGCTTGTCCCAATCGGGTTTGCTGCCGAGATTGGGGTCGGTAACGGTGCGCCATTTGAGGATATGGTTCACTTTATAAGCTTTTTGCTTGTAAGTGACTTCATATTTCTTGCCGGATTTGTGAACGGGTAAGGTACGCGCGGTTGGTTGAGGTTGCGGCTGTTTGGCACAGGCGCAGAATAAAAGTGCAGACGCAAGGATAAGGTAATGTTTCATGATAATTTATTGAAATTGAATAGGATGAATGAGTTTAACAGAATGGCATATAAACAATACGATGCCTGTCTGAAAGGTTTCAGACAGGCATTTGGTGGTGTTCGGGCTTCGGGTTAAAACGGAGTGTCGAGCAAAGCTGCCAAGCGGCGGGAGTTGGCGATTAAGCCTTCGTCTTGCTGCTCGTCAAGATTCAGAGCGGTTTTCATCATCAAGAGGTTGGCCGGGCGGCCTGAGTGCAGGCTCATTTGGATGCGCGCCGGAGTGAAGTCGAGGCTGTGTTTGCGGGCGAATGCTTCGGCGCGGCGGTTGGCGGTTTCCAGCATAAACATCAGGCTGATATCGAGATGAAACACGCGTGCCTGTAAAACCAAGATGCGGGCGGCAAACCAGTCGGCTTCGTCGGTGATAATGCTGGGTGTGTTTTTGCCTTCGACCAAACGCTCGGCTGCGATCATCAGGGCGATTGTGCGCACTTGCGGCAACATGGCTTCGCAGAATAGGGCGCCGGGGCGTTGCGGCAAGTCGGCTAAAAGCAGGTCAACGCGGTGGGCATTGCCGTCAACCACCAAATTGCAGCGGCTGAGAATTTCGGGCTGGTGTTGCTGGTGTTGTAAGATGCAGGCTGCTTGGGTTTTCATGATGGTCTTCCTTATCTTGAGATGGTTTAGCAGGCGGCCCGGAAATTTCAGGTAAAACAAAAACCGCCTGTGGATTTTACGGGCGGTTTCTTGTTTGATGTTCAATTGCTGCTTTCAGACAGGCACAAACAGATACCGCGCATTGCTACGGTACCAATAAAAATAAGTGTTTGTGCGGATGATATTCATAATTAAAAGCTTTCGTAGGCTTCTTAAAGTAAAAGTTAGTTGGGCGAAGATTAAAACAGTTTGTCTAGAATTGTCAATATCCATTTTACAAAAGCGGCAATCATGCCGACAAATTCGCGTAATCCTTTCATTTATTCTCCCCATTTTGGCATAAGCTTGTGCTCAATGCGCAATTGATCGAGGATTCTGGCAACAACAAAGTCGATTGAGTCGTTTAATGTTTGCGGGTGGTGATAAAAGCCGGGTGATGGCGGCAGGATAACGGCACCTAGTCGTGAGAGTTTAAGTAGGTTTTCCAGATGCAGCGAAGATAAAGGTGTTTCGCGCGGCACGATAATCAATGGGCGGCGCTCTTTGATGGCCACGTCGGCGGCACGTTCGATAAGGTGGTCGGACGTGCCGTGCGCGATTGCGGCAACCACGCCCATGCTGGCAGGGCAGACAATCATGGCGTCGGCCGGGTTGGTGCCGGAAGCCGGCGGAGCAAACCATTCGTCTTTACCGAATACACGCAGTTTTTCCGGAGAAACTTGGAATTTTTCGCACAGCATTTCGCGGCAAGCTGCTGTGTTGGCAGGCAGGGAAAGTCTCATTTCCTGCTGCGTCACTACTTGAGCGGCCTGGGAATAAAGCAGCCACACGGTTTTACCGGCTTTAAGCAGGCATTCGAGCAGGCGTATGCCGTAGGGCATGCCGGAAGCGCCGGTGAAGGCGAGTGTAACAGTTTGGATGGAGCCGTTGGCTGTCATTGTGGGACTATCGTTGTGAAAAAACGCTGATTATACAGAAATTTAAAATAGGCCGAAATAATGGCAGATGTAGCCGGTAAGTATAACCAGCGGCAAGAAAAGCCAGGCAAATTGCCGTTTGATTTGAGGCTGCTCTTTCAGGTGCGCGGCCAGAAATTTGAATAAAACATATTTGAACAAAAATACGCACTCGCAAGCCAGAATGATGCCGTAAGTGAGATATTTGGCCGGTGTTTGCGCGGGATAGAACGTAAAATAAACGATGGTGGACAGCGGAATCAGGCATACGGCCAGCCAATGGAAGAGCATTGTGTTTGCGGAAGCGGCGTTCATAAATTTGTAATGGTGAGCAAGAGATAGAAAAAACGGGGATGGTTTTAGCGGATAAAGATTGTGCCTGTCTGAAAAATCATTTTCAGACAGGCATGATTAGATTTATGGCTTACATCAAAAAGAAGTATGCCCATATTCCTACCAAAAGAACGCACAATAAGTTGAGCAATATACCCACTCTCATCATGTCTTTCTGAGTTACCAAACCGGTACCGAACACGATGGCATTGGGCGGCGTGGCAACCGGCAGCATAAATGCACAGGAAGCACCGATGCCGATAATCATAACCAACACTTCTTTGGGCAGACCCATTTGTGTGGCGACGCTGCCGAAAATGGGTACGAGCAGTGCTGCAGAGGCGGTGTTGCTGGTAAATTCAGTTAGGAAGATGATAAATGCGGCCACAGCCAATACGACAATAAACGGATGTGCCAGAACGAAAGCTGTTGCCATTTCCTGACCGAGCACGGCGGAAGCGCCGGAATGTTTCAAAAGGTTGCTTAAGGCGATGCCGCCGCCAAACAGCATCAACACGCCCCAGTCAGTGTTGCGCGCTACTTCGCGCCAGCGCACGGTGCCAAACACCACCACTGCGGCAGCGGCACACAAAGCGATGAATGAATCCGGGTGAAGAATGCCGAATTTTTCTTTCAAGGTACCGCTCTTAATCCATGCTGCTGCCGTTACAATGAAAATGATGATGGTGATGATACGGTGCAGTGTCCACGGAATATGCTCTTCTTTTACTTGGACGCGTTTGGAAAAATCGGGTTTTAAAATAACGTATAAAGAAAGCAGCATCAGAGGCAGAATCAGAATCATCATGGGCATAGCCAATTTCATCCAGCCGGCAAAGTCCAAATCAAGCGCTTTGGCTGCGATGTTGTTGGGCGGAGAGCCGACAATCGTGCCTAAGCCGCCGATGCTGGCGCAATAAGCAATACCCAGTAAAACGAACACAAACGTTTTGCGGTCTTTCTCTTTATCGAGATGATCCATCAAGCCCAAGGCCAAAGGCAGCATCATCGCTGCGGTGGCCGTGTTGCTGATCCACATGGATAAAAAGGCTGTGGCGGCAAATATGAGCAAGACCGCCACCAACATATTGCCGCGCGAAAGGGAAATCAGCCAAACTGCAATTTTACGGTCGATGCGCTGCATATGCAGGGCGGTAGCCAGCGCGAAACCGCCGAAAAACACATAAATAATCGGGTCGGCAAAGCTAGCCAGAGCTTGTTTGGTATCCATTTCGGGAATGTGGAATAAAACAGCCAAAATAGGAACCATTAAAGCCGTTACCGTGATGTGGACGGCCTCTGTGAACCACATAATCGCTACGAAGCATAAGATGGACAAACCTTTGTTGACCGTGTCTTCATAAGGCAGAATCATATAAACAATCGCGCTGATAACGGCTGCGATAATGGTAATCAGCAATCCTTTGAAGTTGGTAATCGGCGCTTGTGCGCTGAGCAACTCGGTATTTTCAGGCAGGCTTTGTTTAGGGCGCTCGCTCATTTATTGTTCCTTGTTGTGTAGGCTTTTTGATATAACCCGGCAGTAGGGTTTTGATAAAAATACTATGGATATACGCATAAAGATTGTTTATCTTTACCGGGCAAATATTGCTTAAAATTTAGTCAAGAATATTTGGGTTGATTACAAAACTTGTGGTTTTGTAATTGTATGTAGTATAAAGTTAACTAAGTGGAAAAGGCAAATTTTTTTATTTTTGCGCAATAAAATGCCTGTCTGAAATCAATTGAAAAGAGATTTCAGACAGGCATTGTTGAATATTGTGTTTGTCGTTAACTAGTTGGGTTTTAATGATTATAACGAGGCAATGCTGCGCGGCGGCCACACTTTTTTGCGGCTGTATTTTCGTAGTATGGAGTGCTTTAAGTCATCAATAACATATGTGCGCGAATCCTTTTGCATTGTGCTGGCAGAAACGGTTTTCATGCGGGTTCCATCGATAGCCTGCGCCTTCTCCGTTGGCAATTTTCTTTGGTTTGGGCGTTTTTGGGGTTTTGTTGGTGCCGGTGTTGGGGTTTTTGGCGGGTTTTGTGGACTTTTTGGCATGAAAGCGTTTGAGTTCATCGCATGAAGGTGTGCCGTTACGGTCTTTTAGTAAAGAACCTTGCTCTATCCGGCAGGCACGTTCCAGCCTTTCATGTTCGAATGCGTGAGTGTCGAAAGCGATAAACAGAAATAATAAAGGGATAGCATATTTTGACATGGCGTTTTCCAATGATTCCGTTAGTGTGATGGATTATTTGATTTATGCTTGTTTTGGTATAGTAACAATTATGATTATATTAAAAAATTGCTGTTTTTGGGGATTGAAGCTTTATTGACTGATGGTTATTTAACCACGCGGATGATGCGTTTCAACGATGTTCTTCAGGCGTTCGTTGGCGACATGAGTGTAAATCTGGGTGGTGCTGATGTCGGCATGTCCGAGCAATAATTGCACAACACGCAAGTCTGCTCCGTGATTAACCAGATGAGTGGCAAAAGCATGCCGCAGGCCGTGCGGGCTGAGGTGATTGATGCCTGCTGCTTGAGCGTATTTTTCTACAATCATCCAGGCAAGCTGGCGGCTGATGCCGCTACGTTTTTGGCTGACAAATAATTTATCGCAGATTTTGTTTTTTAATAAAAGCGGACGCGCTTCGGTGATGTAGCGTTCTATCCAGTAGCCGGCTTCTTCGCCCAATGGCACGATGCGTTGTTTGTCGCCTTTCCCGATGGTGCTGATAATACCTTTTTGTAAGTTGGGTTCGCCGATTTTGAGGTTGACGGCTTCGCTTACACGCAATCCGGTGGCATAAATCAACTCTAATAAAGCCTTGTCGCGCAGGCCGTGAGCGGTTTCGATGTCGGGCGCGTTGAGCAAGGCATCAATTTGGCTCTCGGTAATTAGTTTGGGCAGGGTTTGGATTTGCTTTGGGGCGGTAAGGTGTTGGGTCGGGTTGTCGCTGCGCTGTTCGGTTTCGAGCAGCCAGCCGTAGAGGCGTTTGCAGGCGGAAAGGGCGCGGGCTTGTGAGCGCGGTTTTTCATCTGGATGGTAAACCGCGGATGCAAGGTCGTTGCTTTGCGCGGTTTGCCAGTTTAAGCCGTGTTTTTCTAGGCGGGCGGCGAGTTTTTCCAAGTCGCGCCGATAGCTTTCAAGGGTGTTGCGGCTTAGGCGGTCGTCGAGCCAGAGGTGTTCGAGCAGTCGGTCGATTAGGTCGTTCATAGTTGATGTTTTTCAGACAGGCATTGTCATAAGTCGTTAAATGTTGACGCCTTCGTGTTGCAGTAACCAGTGTTTGATGGCAAGGGCGTTGCCGTTGCCGCTGGAAAAGCCGCCCAAGCCTTGCTTGGCAACAACGCGGTGGCAAGGCACCACTAAGGCTAAAGGGTTTTTGCCGCACGCACCGCCAACAGCGCGCGGATGGCTGCCGATTTTGCGGGCAATGTCTTGATAAGTCAGCACTTGGCCGGCAGGAATATCGGCAATAGCCTGCCACACTTTTTGCTGGAATACAGTACCTTGCTTGGAAATGGGATGGTTGAAGTTTTTCAGTCGGCCTGAAAAGTAAGCGTCGAGTTTTTGTCGCCAGACATCGGGTAGGGGATAAGGCGCGTGTTCGGGTTTGCCGTGCAGCTTCAGCTCGATAAGGTTTTGCTGATTGTCGAAAATTAAGGTGATATCGCCGAATGGTGCGGCATAAAGGCAGGGGTAGTTCATGGCAGCATGATAATGAAGAGGCTTGCCGCTTATTTTATCCTATCCGGCTATCAAACTTAATATTTATTATGGTAAGGCAGGGATTTGTAGCTGTTACGCGGATTCACTATACGTATATCACCAATGCCTGTCTGAAAATCTTTCAGACAGGCATTGGTAAACAGCTGGGTTATTTTAGAGAAACTTCAAAAACACCACGTAAGGCATTGCTTAATAGTATTTTTTCTGCGCGTAAAACATCTTCTCCGGTGAGGCGGCTTTCGGTTAACGGTATGTCGCCCAGATAGCGTTTAGGGTCGGCAAACACGGCTTGGCGCATGACGCCGTTGAGAATGTCCAAGCTGGTTGGCGGGGTATGGTAGACACCGTTAATCAATAGAAACACATTGCTGCGGCCGCCTTCAAGTAGGAAGCCGCTTTGGTTAAAAAACAGGCTGTCGAATGCGCCTTGAGCTTGCGCGGTTTGCCAACCTTGATCGTAAATATGCCGGTGGCTGGTTTTGAAACGGCGTAGGAAATCGGCGTCGGGTAGGGCGGTTTCCGAGAGTGTAATGTGTTGTGGTGTGTCAAAATCGGTGAGTAGCCCGATTTCGTGTTGCAAGCTGCCGTCGGGCTTTAGGATGATTTTGAGGCGGTGGGCATGTTGTGGCAGAGAGGCTGCTATGTTGCGGATATGATTGGCAGCGGCGGTTTCATTATAAGGTATGTTTAATGTGTGGGCGCTTTGGGCGAGCCTTTGTAAATGATAGGTCAGCAGCATGCTTTGCCCGTTTTCAATGCGGATGGTTTCTATCAGGTCGAACTCGGGCGTTAATTGTGTGATAAAGCGGGCTTTCCATTTACATTCTTCATATTCTGTTTCACTGTCGCTGTCCCATACAATACCTGAGCCGACACCATATACGGCATCGTAGCAATCTGTTTGCTTGGAGGGGGTAAGTTGCAAGGTTCGGATAACGACGTTGAGCGTGCCGTGAAAGCCTAAGCCGCCGGTGCATGGAGCAAGATGGCCGATGCTGCCGGTATAGAGCGCGCGCGGTTCGGTTTCTAATTGGTTAATCAGGTGCATGCTCATACGTTTGGGCGCGCCTGTGATGGAGCCGCAGGGAAAGGTGGCTTTGAAAATATCGGCGGCGTTTGTATCGGGTTTGGCTTGGGCATAAACTGCACTGGTCATTTGCCAGACCGAACCGAATCGGGAAACTTTAAATGGTTCGGGCACACGCACGCTGCCGGTTTCGGCAATTTTTCCCAGATCGTTGCGCAGTAAGTCGACAATCATGATGTTTTCGGCGCGGTTTTTGGGGTCGGCTTGTAATTCTGCTGCGCGGATTTGGTCTTTCCCATCATCCAAAAAAGGTGCCGTGCCTTTCATAGGTTCGGTAAGAATCTCGCCGCTTTCGGATATATTGAGAAACAGTTCGGGCGAAAAACACAATGTCCATACACCTTGCTGCGCCTTATCCGGCAGGCAGGCTAAAGTGGCATAGGGAACCGGTTGGCGCAATCGGGCGTAGAGTTTGACAGGGTTGCCGTAAGCTTGGGAATGAAGGCGTGTAGTGTAATTGATTTGGTAAGTGTCGCCACGGGCGATGGCTGCTTTGATCCGGTTGATGGCCTCGGTATAGGCGGCTTTGTTGACTGAATTGCAGGCACAAGTGAGGCCGGCGGGTTCGCTGCCGCTTTGTTCGGACAGCCATTGTTGCGGATTGTCGAGTACGGTTTTTTCTGCAAACCAGTGCAAAGCGAGTAAACCGTGTTCTGCAGACAAGGTTTGCAAAGGCAGGCCGAATTCGTAGTCGGCAAAAATAACGACATTTAGGTTTTCTTCCCAGCCTTGTTTCAGACAGGCATCAAGTTTATTGATTTCATCGGGTAGTAAAAACTCGCTGCGTATGTGGTTTTGAAAGAGTTGCGCACGGTTGGCAACAACGTCGTCAAGCAAGGCGAAGTAGGGCATATTTAGAATTCGGCGAAGTGAAATTCGGATGTAGGTTTTAGGCAGGCATGGAGTTTATACGATATGCACAATAAAAAAGCGCAAATTGGATTTGCGCTTTTTTTCAGATAGGCACTATTGTTTGCCTTCTTCGCTATCCAAGAAGCTTTTCAAGCGGTCGCTGCGGGTTGGATGGCGGAGTTTGCGAAGGGCTTTGGCTTCAATCTGACGGATGCGTTCGCGGGTTACGTCAAACTGCTTGCCTACTTCTTCAAGCGTGTGGTCGGTGTTCATGTCGATACCGAAGCGCATACGCAATACTTTCGCTTCGCGCGGCGTGAGGCTTTCCAATACATCTTTGGTTACTTCGCGCAGGCTCGAATACATGGCCGCATCGGAAGGCGCAACGTTGTTAATGTCTTCAATGAAGTCGCCCAGATGTGAATCATCGTCATCGCCAATCGGTGTTTCCATAGAGATCGGCTCTTTGGCGATTTTCATGATTTTGCGGATTTTGTCTTCCGGCATTTCCATTAATTCGGCCAGTTTCGCAGAATCAGGCTCTTCGCCGTTATCTTGCAGATATTGGCGGGCAATCCGGTTCATTTTGTTGATGGTTTCAATCATATGAACGGGAATGCGGATGGTACGCGCCTGGTCGGCAATCGAACGAGTAATGGCTTGGCGTATCCACCATGTTGCATAAGTGGAAAACTTATAGCCGCGGCGGTATTCGAATTTATCCACCGCCTTCATCAAGCCGATATTGCCTTCTTGAATCAGATCAAGGAATTGTAAGCCGCGGTTGGTGTATTTTTTCGCAATCGAAATCACCAAACGTAAGTTGGCTTGAATCATTTCCTGTTTGGCAGCGGCGGTTTCTTTTTCGCTTACCACCATGTTTTTGTTGATTTCTTTTAATTCGTCAATCGAAATGCGCGCCTGCTTTTCCATTCCGGCCATTTCGGTTTGTTTTTCCAGAATGGCATGTTGGAAGCGGCTTAATGCATCGCTCCAAACGCGGTTTTTGTTGATTTCTTCGCCCACCCAGTCCAAATTGGTAGTGTTGGGCAGGAAAGATGCGATGAAGTAATCGCGGTCCATATGTACGCGGTCTAAGCAGATGTCGCGAATTTCACGCTCAAGCTTGCGGATTTGATCAACATTGTTGCGCAGGTTGCTGCTGAGGTTTTCGATTTGGCGTGTGGAGAAACGCACTTCCAGCAGTTTGTTGGCGATGGCATCGCGGTGCTCCAGATACTTGGGATGTTTGCTGTCGTATTTGTCGAGCGCAGCAATCATTTTTTCGTAGCTTTCATTGATGCCGTCGAAATGTTCGAGCACTTTCTGCTTCAACTCTTCCAAGTTGGTGTTTTCCAGCGTGCCGCTATTGTCTTCTTCATCTTCATCTTCGGAATCTTCTTCTGCTTCGTCCTCGTTGCTCTCTTCGTTTGAATCGGTAGCAGCAGTTTCCAAATGGCCCAGCCCCAGTTCGTTGAGCAGCACTTCGTTCGGGTCAATAATGGCTTCAACGGCTTCATCCACTTTGATTTCATCATTACGCACCTGCTCAATCAGTGCCAGAATTTCGGCAATGGAGCCTGGGCAGGCAGAGATGGCCTGAATCATGTTTTTCAGGGCGTTTTCGATTTTTTTGGCGATGATGATTTCGTCTTCCCGGGTGAGCAGATCCACTTGCCCCATCTCACGCATATACATACGCACGGGATCGGTGGTCCGGCCGAATTCTGAATCGGCGCTTGAGAGGGCGGCTTCGGCTTCTTCTACGGCGTCATCATCGGTAATGCCTGTGCTGTTGTCGTTCATCAACAAGGTGTCGGCGTCGGGCGCTTCTTCGGTAACTTGAATGCCCAAGCCTTGAATCATGTTGACGATGTTGTCGATTTGCTCGGCGTCAGACATATCATCGGGCAAGGCGTCGTTGATTTCCGCGTAGGTGATATAGCCGCGGTCTTTACCCATGATAATGAGCTGGCGCAGGCGGGCGCGCTGCTCTTCCGGCGTGAGCGGACGGTTGTCGTCGCGTTCTTCGTTTTCGGAGTCTTGAATGTTGTTGTGTTGGTTGGTCATTATCAGTCTCGGTATGTTCGGTCGGCATCCGCACGCGAAAATGGGTATTCTGCTTTGTTTGTGCAGCTGGGATAGGGTTCGGCGGATTTTTGATAATCGTCATTTTTGCCTGCTATAGCATCATCTGCTTTCAGGCGGTGGAATTTATTGTTCCGCTTTTAAATGGGGATGTCTGCTGCGATTGCAAGCGTGTGGCGGAAAAAAGCCAGTATTATATAAAAATCTTTTTGCTCCAACAAGATAAGGCTTGTCTGAAATAGAAGGTTTTTATGTGGCAGAGCTGTGAAATGCATGTTTCATACAAAGTGCCGATTTGAGGGCTGTTTAAATAGTAGAACTAGAAACGGCAGTGAAGTATGAAATTTTCGGTTTTATCGCTATGGATGGTTTTTGTTTGGTTGTGTTACTCCACCAAATAGGGTTGTGAAAATATTTGAGGGTGTTTTTCAGACAGGCTTCAAGCTTGTTGTTGCTGTGTCTATGCTTGGTGCTGTTTTTGTACTAATAAGTTCAACAAAAGTTTTTTCTCTGCGTCATTAAGGCCGCTGGTGCTGCTTTTGGCTTTTAGGGCGTCGATTTGGGCGGAGTGAAATTCGTTCAAGAGTTTGGCCATGCCTTGTTTGAATTCTTGCTGGCTTTCTTTGCTTATGGTGTCGGGTTCGGCATCATATTCGCTGTTTCGGAAAATATTGACTAAAACGGTTTCATAAGGGCCGCCGCGCATGTGTTCGAAAATATGGGCGCTGTTGGTGATGTGCGGGTTGTTTTTAATGGTCTCGGCTATGTTTGCCAGACAGGCCAAATCGCCTGTGAGCGGCAAATATTCAGGGAGGTGTATGTGTTCTGCCCACTCGGGGTTGGCAAGTAGAGCACGGATTTGTTTTTGTGCGAGGGTTGCCATTTGCGGCTGGCGGGCAGTGCCTGCGGGGAGCTTATAGCTTTTTTGCTTGACTTGGCGTTTAGGTGCTTCTTGCCCGAGCAGTTGGGCAAGATTGGCAGGGTCGATGCCGACTAGGTCGCTTAATTTTTGTTTGAGCAGAAAGCTTAATGCGGGCGCATTGATTTGGGCAAGCAGGGGCGCGCTGGTTTTTACGAGTTCGGCTTTGCCTTCTTGGGTGCGCAAGTCGAGCGTTTCGGTCAAGGCATCCCAAATGTATTCAGACAGGGGTTTGCTTTGATGGATAAGGGCATCTTCAAATTTGGCTTTACCAAATTCCCGAACATAGCTGTCAGGATCGTGTTGTTCGGGCAGGAAAAGAAAATGAAGCGATTTATCGTCTTTCAGTTGGGGCAGTGCGTTTTCAAGTGCACGCCATGCGGCTTTGCGGCCTGCTGCATCGCCATCGAAACAGAAATAGATGCTGTCGGTTTGGCGCATCAGAAGTTTTACATGTTCCGAGGTGGTGGATGTGCCTAGTGAGGCGACGCTGTAGCCTATGCCGAATTGGGCGAGGGCAACCACGTCCATGTAGCCTTCTACTACCAGAATGCGACCGGCATCTTTGATGGCTGCGCGGCCTTCGTAGAGGCCGTACAGGTTTTTGCCTTTATCAAACAGGGGTGTGTCGGGGGAGTTAAGATATTTGGGTTTGGAATCATCCAGTACGCGGCCGCCGAAACCGATGATTTGCCCGCGCGTGTCGCGTATGGGAAACATGATCCGGTGGCGGAAGCGGTCGTAATGTTTGCCTTCGTTTTCGATAACCATGCCGCTATCGATGAGTGCGGTGTTTGGGTATGGCTGGAACACTTGAGCCAGTGGCTGCCAGCCTTCCGGCGCGTAGCCCAAGCTGTAATGCTCGATGATTTCAGAGTTTAGGCCGCGTTGTTGAAGATAGGACTGTGCTGTCGGGTAAAGCTTGAGTTGTGCACGGTAAAAATCTGCGCAAGCTTGGGTGGTTTCTTCGAGGGTTTGCTGCTTTTTTTTGCGTTCGGCACGCTTTTCGGGATTGTCGGCTTGGCCTTTGGTGCGGGGTACGGTCATGCCGACGCGGTCTGCCAGAAATTGCACGGCCTCTGTGAAGCTCAAGCCTTGGTATTCCATGATAAAACCAATAGCCGAACCGTGGGCGCCGCAGCCGAAACAGTGGTAAAACTGTTTGGAGGGGCTCACGGAAAATGAGGGGGATTTTTCTTTATGAAACGGGCAGCAAGCCATATAGTTTGCCCCGCCTTTTTTGAGGGGCACATGTTCGTCGATGATGTCTACGATATCAACTTTGGCAAGCAGCTCGTCAATGAAGTCGGATGGAATCATGGTGAGGTAGAGTGCGTTTCAGACAGGCATTGCCCTTACATTGTTTAATGCCTGTCTGAAAAAAATCAATCAGCTTAAACGGGCTTTAAGGATTTTATTGACTTCGCCCATGTCGGCTTTGCCGACAAGAGAAGTTTTCAATAACCCCATTACTTTACCCATATCGGCCATGCTTGCCGCACCGGTTTGCGTTACCGCGGCGTCAACGGCGGCTTGAATTTCTTCGGCGCTCATCATTTCAGGCAGATAACGGTTTAATACGTTGATTTCGGCAGTTTCTTTGTCTGCCAAATCGGCGCGGCCTGCGTCGGTGTAAATTTTGGCCGAATCTTTGCGCTGCTTGATCATTTTGCTCAGAATGGCTGTGATTTTTGTGTCGTCCGCTTCGGTGCGTTCATCCACTTCAAACTGTTTGATGGCGGCATTGATTAAGCGGATGGTTGACAGCGACACTTGGTCTTTGGCGCGCATGGCTGTTTTCATGTCTTCGGAAAGACGGGCTTTTAAAGTCATCATTCGGGCTTTCGTTGAGTGTTTTCAGACAGGCATTCTAAATGCTAAAAACACCGAAAAACAGTTCCCGGTGTTTTTATTTTCGTGATGTATTAAATCGGCTTAATACATTTTAGGAGGCAGCTGTTGGCTGCGCAGGCGTTTTTGCAGGCGTTTAACTGCCGCCGCTTTTTTGCGTTTACGCTCAGTAGTTGGCTTTTCGTAAGCTTCGCGGGCGCGCAGCTCAGTTAACAATCCGGTTTTTTCTACAGCGCGTTTGAAACGGCGCATGGCAACTTCAAAAGGTTCGTTTTCTTTTACACGAATAGCAGGCATTTTATTTCCTAGTATCAAGTTATATTGTTCGGGTAAAACTGCGCCGGATGATTGATGGGCAGTTTGGATAATTTAGTATGGTGTATCTCGGTTTCGCAGCTTGCGGGGCGGGGATACGCGCCGTGATGTAAACATCACCTCCTAACCATGCCTGCCGCTTTAGCCGCAGGCGGAAAATAATCAGCCTGTAGTAATACAGGCTGGAAAATCATGTGATTATCTTAAAAAATGTTTGCCTTGTCAATGAGTGTTTACACGCGGGTCACACGGCGGACTTGCGGGATATGGTGTAAGGCATGGATGATTCGGTTAAGTTGAGCCAAGTCTTTGGTTTTTATTCGGAATTTGAATTCAATAAACCCTTCGATGCCGGCTTGGCTTTGAGACGGGGTTTCAACGGCTTCAATATCCGCACCTTCACCGGAAAGTGCTTGTGCCATAGCTGCCAGCAGGCCGTGGGTGTCTTCTGATGCAACTAAAATATTGGTGCGGTAGGTACGGTTTTGGATAGCGTCCCAATCAGCGTCAAGTTGCTGGTCTGGATCGGCTTTTAAGATGTTGGGGCAGGTATCGCGGTGAATAATCATGCCCTGATCTTTGATGATTAAAGCTTTGATTGCATCACCCGGAATAGGGTTGCAACATTGGCCTAAATGCACACGACCGGTTTCGTTGCCGCTGATTTTAATCGGGCTGAGTTTTACCTCATCGCCGAAATGCTTGCCGGCCAGTTCAGCAATATGCATGGCTACGGAGGCGGGCAGGGTGTGTCCCATGCCGACATTATATAAAACGTCTTCAAAAGTAGTTTGTTGATTGTTTAAATCGGCAAGATATTTTTCTTTCAACTCTTCAGACAGGAGTACGTTTTGCGGCAGCAGGCTGGAGAGTGCTTTTTGCAGCAGGTTTTCACCAAGCAGGATAGCATCTTGGCGGTTCATATTTTTAATATAGTTTCGGATGGCGCTGCGCGCGCGGCTTGAAACAGCGAAATTGAGCCACGCAGCACTCGGGCGGGCCTGCTCGGAAGTGATGATTTCTACCGTATCGCCTGTTTTCAGTTTGGTACGCAGCGGCATGGCTACTTTGTTGATACGGGCGGCAATACAGCGGTGGCCGACATCGGTGTGTACGGTGTAGGCAAAGTCAATCGGTGTAGCGCCTTTGGGCAATACGATAATCTTGCCTTTGGGTGTGAAGATGTAAACTTCGTTGGGGAATAGATCGACTTTTACATGCTCTAAAAATTCGGTTGCGCTGGCACTGCGCGATTGTAAATCTAGAATATTTTGCAGCCATGTATTGGTGTTTATGGTGGCTTGGTCGAGCTTGTCATCGCCTGATTTGTAAGCCCAGTGGCTGGCCACGCCGCCTTCGGCTACGGCTTCCATCTCGCGCGTGCGGATTTGCACTTCAATAGGCAGGCCGTAGGGGCCGGTAAGTGTTGTGTGGAGGCTTTGGTAGCCGTTGCTTTTCGGGATTGCGATATAGTCTTTGATTTTGCCTGGTTTCGGTTTGTAAAGTTGGTGTAATGCGCCCAGAGCAGCGTAACAAGCAGGAATGTTGTTCACAATCACGCGAAAGCCGTAAATATCCATTACTTCGTCGAAGCGAATGTTTTTGTTGCGCATCTTTTGATAAATGCTGTATAGGTTTTTTTCGCGGCCTTTGATTTGTGCTTCGATATTGGCGCTGACTAGGCGCTGGCTGAAGGCGCTCAGCACTTTACCGACTACATCATGGTGATCACGCCTGAATGCGCTCATGGCTTTGCGGAGCGCTTCGTAGCGGTTGGGGTAAATATTTTGAAAAGATAAATCCTGAAGTTCGCGGTAAGCATTGTTCAGGCCGATTCTGTTGGCAATCGGTGCATGGATTTCGAGTGTCTCATTGGCAATGCGCCGGCGTTTGTCGGGACGCATGGAGCCGAGCGTGCGCATATTGTGCAGACGGTCAGACAGTTTGACGATAATCACACGGATGTCTTTGGTCATTGCCAAGATGAGTTTGCGGAAACTTTCCGCTTGATGTTCGGCTGCGCTGCCGTATTCAAGCTTTTCCAATTTGGATAAACCGTCTACCATATCTGCAATGGTGTCGCCGAATTCTTCCGCAAGTTCGGCTTTTGTGGTGCCTGTGTCTTCTAAAACGTCATGCATTAAGCCCGCGCACAGGGTTTGTAAATCCATATGCCATTTGGCCAGCTCGGTGGTCACGGCAATCGGATGGGTGATGTAAGGTTCGCCGCTTTTACGGGTTTGACCGTCATGGGCATGAAAAGCGTAGGCGCAAGCTTTTTCAAGTTGAACCAGCTCTTCTTTGCCTAAATAAGCCGCGGTACGGAACAGGAGGGTACGGGCTTCGGCGGTTAGTTTGTCGTAAGGGGCGGTTGGTTTGGGCGCGGACATGGCAATGCCTGTTATTTGTTACGCTTTAGAATATCGGCGGTAATTTGGCCTGCAGCGATTTCACGCAGTGCGGTAACGGTAGCTTTGTTGTTGCGGATGTCTTCGACCAAAGGAGCCGTACCGTTTTCCAGTTGGCGTGCGCGGCGCGCTGCTGCCAAGGTTAAATCGAAGTGATTGGGGATTTTGCTGATACAGTCTTCTACTGTGATACGGGCCATGTCGTTTCTTTCCTGATATTAAGATAAATAAAAAATTTTGATTAAAGTATAGTGTAAATATTGTCGCTAAATTTTAAGAATTTTCCAATAGGTTTTCGATAAATTGTTTTTGATTTGATTGCTTTAATCTATTGGATTTGATGATGTGCAGCAAGTTGTTTTCTGCTTCGTCCAGATTGTCGTTGACGACTAAATAGTCGAAAAGCAGTGACTGCTCAATTTCATTGCGGGCTTCAGACAGGCGTTTGTTAATGACTTCTTCACTATCTGTTTTCCGGCCCCGCAAACGGTCGCTCAAGCTTTGGAATGACGGCGGCAGAAGGAAAATGCTGATGGATTCGGGTAAGGCACGGCGGATTTGTTCTGCTCCTTGTACGTCGATTTCCAATATCACGTCGTAGCCTTGGTTTTGCAGTTGCTCAACACTTTCTTGGCTGGTGCCGTAATAGTTGCCGAAAACATTCGCGTATTCTAAAAAGGCGGATTGATTGATCAGATGTTCGAATTGTGAAGTATCAACGAAATGGTAATGCTTTCCGTTGATTTCACCTTCACGGGGTTGGCGGGTGGTGTGTGAAACGGAAGCGCAGATGTCTTTGTTACGGTTGAGCAGACGGGAAACCAGGGTGGTTTTGCCTGTGCCGGAAGCGGCGGACACAATAAAAATATTGCCTTTTTTGGGGGTGTGCATAATCGAATGGGAAATGGTTTTATAATCTATTAATTATACAGCAGGCATTTGAATTCAGACAGTAAAACATAAAATTTGTTACAATGATTTGTTTTTGTTAATTGAACGGGAACTGGATCTATGATGTTGACTCATGCTGATGCGATAGGTGTTCGTGAATTGGCCGAGAAAATCAGAAAAATTCCGAACTGGCCGGAGAAAGGCATTCTTTTTCACGATATTACGCCGGTTTTACAGAGTCCGCAGTATTTCAGATTGCTGGTTGATTTGCTGGTGTATCGCTATATGGGGCAGAAAATTGATGTGGTAGCCGGATTGGATGCCCGTGGTTTCATTATCGGCGCGGCGCTGGCATATCAGTTGAATGTGGGTTTTGTGCCGATTCGCAAAAAAGGCAAGCTGCCTTTTAAAACGGTTTCCCAAAGCTATTCTTTAGAATATGGCGAGGCTGTTGTTGAAATACACACCGATGCTGTACAGCCTGGATCAAGGGTGTTGTTGGTGGATGATTTGGTGGCGACAGGTGGCACGATGCTGGCAGGGGTCGAGCTGATTCGGAAGTTGGGGGCGGAAGTGGTTGAAGCATCGGCAATTTTGGAGTTTACAGATTTGCCGGGCGGCAAGAAAATCCGCGATGCCGGAGTGTCTTTGTTTACCCTGTGTCAGAATGAAGGATGCATGTAAGTTTAGTTTACATGTCTCGCAATAAATAATGCCTGTCTGAAAATTTTTCAGACAGGCATTATTATTTATAGACCGCTCGGTTAAAACTGAGTTTTAAGACGGGCGCTGATTCATCCAAGATTCGATGCGTCGTGCATCGTTTACGCGGGTAGCTGATGAAGGTGAGTTCAACAGAATAATCGTTACAGGTTGTTTTTGCACATTGGCTTTAACTACCATGGAGCGACCGGATTCGCGAATGTAGCCGGTTTTCTGCAACTCAATATTCCAAGAGCCTTCGCGTACTAAGGCATTGGAATTTTTATAATTTTGTTTGCCGGAGGCCGTGTACACCGAGCTGTAGTTAGAGGTGCTCAGCTGGCGGATTTTTGAGTAGCCGCTAGCAGCGGAAACCAGCTTGCTCAAGTCGCTGGCAGTCGATACGTTGCGGTAATCCAAGCCAGTTGGTTCGTAGAAACGGCTGTTGGTCATGCCTAAAGATTGGGCTTTTTTATTCATATCGGCTACAAATGCGCTCATGCCGCCCGGATACGTACGGCCTAAAGCGTGGGTGGCACGGTTTTCGCTCGACATCAGACTTAAGTGCAGCAGCTGGCCGCGGGTAAGCGTGGTGCCTATTGCTAAGCGGCTGCCGGTACCTTTTCTGCGGTCTATCTCGTCAGACGTTATGGTTATTTCTTCATTCAGGTTTTGTCCGCCATCCAATACAACCATTGCCGACATCAGCTTGGAAATAGATGCAATAGGCATAACCCGGTTCATGTTTTTCTGATACAGAATTTCACCGGTTTTGTTATTCATAATCAAAGCAGATTGTGAAGAAAGCAATGGACCTGCCATGGCCGCCTGCATTTCGATTTGTTGTGCAGGGTTTTCGGCAATAAAGTTGCCGATAGGATCGTGCTCGGTGGGGAAGTTTTGCTCAAGGAATTGGCCGAGTACGTCTAAATCGTTTGCCGCGGCAGGTAAAGATGCTGCAGTTAAGCCGATACCGAGTAATATGGCTGCAATGGTTTTCTGGTTACGTTTCATCAACATAAGAAAAATCGCTTTCTGATGTTTAAAATAGGGATTTGTAGACGGTTGGAATATAAATGCTAATAATTCTGTAAACGATATAATAAGTTACAGTATTTGCCGTGAAATTTTAGATTTGCGGCGTTATTTTTTTATTGTCGGTCAGGTTGCTTATTTTTGTAAAGTACAGTTTGCCTAACTTGGCATTTATTTGCCAAGGCTTTGCGTTGTTGTGTTGCATGCCTGTCTGAAAAAGCAAGGGGTTGTTTGAAAAAGTGGCGGATAATTATTATACTTTATGTTTTGTCAGGCGTTTTTGCGCTTGAAGTATTTATCACATCACAAGACTGGATCATCCATGACCACGGAAAATGAAAATCGAACTTGCTCGTTTTGCGGTAAAGCAGAGCATGAAGTAAAGAATTTAATCGAAGGCGAACATGCATTTATTTGCAACGAATGTGTGGAAGCGTGTGGTGTGATGCTGGGCGGCAGCGAAGCGCCTGAAAGTGGAAAAGTAGGGCAGGACAAAGATTCGGGATTATCGAATAAATTGCCTACGCCTGCAGAAATTGTTGCAAATCTGAATGACCATGTAATAGGCCAGGATCAAGCGAAAAAAGCCTTGGCTGTGGCAGTTTATAATCATTATAAACGCCTGCGCCACCCCAAGGAAAATAATAATGTGGAGCTTTCAAAGAGCAATATTTTGTTGATCGGCCCTACCGGATCGGGTAAAACTTTATTGGCTCAATCTTTGGCCAGAAAATTGGATGTTCCTTTTGTGATGGCTGATGCCACTACACTGACTGAAGCGGGTTATGTGGGCGAAGATGTTGAGCAAATCATTACCAAATTATTGGGAAAATGTGATTTCGATGTTGAAAAAGCCCAACGCGGAATTGTGTATATTGATGAAATCGACAAAATTTCGCGTAAAAGCGATAACCCTTCCATTACCCGCGACGTGTCGGGCGAGGGGGTGCAGCAGGCTTTGCTGAAATTGATTGAAGGCACGGTTGCCAGCGTGCCCCCACAAGGTGGGCGTAAACATCCTAATCAGGAATTTATTCAAGTAGATACCACCAATATTTTGTTTATTTGCGGTGGTGCGTTTGCCGGTTTGGAAAAAGTTATCCGTCAGCGTACGGAAAAAGGCGGCATCGGTTTCGGAGCAGCGGTACATAGTAAGGATGATGATTCTAAAATTACCGAGCTTTTCCAAACGGTTGAACCGGAAGATTTGATCAAATTCGGTCTGATTCCTGAGTTGATTGGTCGTTTGCCGGTGATTGCTGCGTTGGCAGAATTGGATGAAGATGCGCTGATTAATATTTTGACCGAACCTAAAAACGCATTGGTGAAGCAGTATCAAACACTGTTTGAAATGGAAGGTGCAGAGCTGGAAATAGAAGAAGCGGCGCTGCGCAGTGTTGCCAAGCTGGCTTTGGAGCGTAAAACAGGGGCGCGGGGTTTGCGCTCAATTTTGGAAAAATCACTGTTGGATACCATGTATTTGCTGCCGGATTTGAAAGATGTGAAACGCGTTTTGATTACGGCTGACGTGGTTGAAAAGGGCGAGCAACCTAAGCTCTTTTTGGCAAATGGAAAAGAATATGAGGCGAAGGCCGGTTAGTTTTTTTTTTTGATGAATGCCTGTCTGAAACATGCGCGAGTTTTCAGACAGGCATTTTTTATTTAATACACGATTCTGCACTGTTTGTCAGTGCTGTTGGCACCTGAGAAGAAATTATCGTTGTCATCGCATGTGCTTTTGCTGGATTCGCAAATGATAATTTGCTGGGCTTCGTTGATTTTAATAATACGCGGCTCTGCATTTTTGTTGAATGCTACGGCTTTTAATGTAAACCGATCGGTGTTCGCGCCGCGGGCATTGCCTTGAGGTTTGATACAGAAATGGTTATTGGCAGTAATGGGAAGAGTGGGCCAAGTGGTGGAGTTTTGTTTGAATGAACGATTCTGTAAATAAAAATTTTCCATAAAACGGGCATTTTCAATTAAAACGCCTTGTATTTCGGCTATTCTGGCATCGCGAACGTAATTGCTGTAAGCAGGGTAGGCAATTAGGGCGAGAATGCTGAATATGGCAATAGCGATCAGCATTTCGGAAAGTGTGAAACCGTTGTTTGATGGATAATTATTCTGCATAATTTAACCTTTATGTGATAAATAAACAAGTTATAGTTATGCATGTTAGTATGTTAAATTAAGGCGGATTTGTCAAAAATTAAGGTTGGATTTGGCAACCGGTATCTGAGGGGCCTGAGTTTGAAATATCGTTAATCGAATTACAGATAACCAAGATATTGCTGTCGTTCAGTTGTAAGACACGCTGCTCGTTGGCGTTGGTTGTTGCATTGGGGCGGGCTTGCAGGGTAAAGCCATCGGCAGTAGGTGAGCCGTCGGCAAATTGGATAGAAAAGAAACGGTTATCGTTTTTTAAATTATTGAAACCGATAAATGTACGGTTTTGAATGTAGTAACGCTCAAGCTGCTGGGCATTGTAGATTAAATCGGCACGTGCGTTTTCGATGCGGGTGTCGCGGACGAATTTTTCGTAAGAAGGGTAGGCGATTGTGGCTAAAATGGCCAAGATTAATACGGCTATCAGCATCTCGGCGAGAGTGAAGCCGTTTTGTTGGTTTTTGATGTTCATAGTATTTTTATATGTCAGTAAAACTGAGTTTTAGTTTTGCAGAAACTTGTTTCCTTGCAGAAACTTCGTTTTCTTAAATCATGAAAAAACTTTTTTCATGAATCCCGTATTTTCTTGTATTGGAAAACATTTTGAATTATAGCCCTATTCTTGCTTCAAGAGGAGTGAAATCAACTTGGTATGTGAAAATATTTGTTTCGCTGTGTTAGAACCGTTGCAAACTTTTTGGCGTTGTGTAAAACAAGTATCGGATTGTTTTTATAAAACAAAGTATTGATGGAGCTGGAAAAATTTAAACTTGGCGGTATGTATGGTATGCAGTAAACTTTGTTGCAATTTAAACATACATTAGAGTATTTATAAATGAAAAAAGCCATCAAATGGATTGGGGGCGTGTTGGTGCTGGCTGTAATCGCTTATACCGGCTGGCAATATATGAAGCCGGAGCAGAAGCCCGTTTATATTACGGAAACAGTAAAGCGAGGCAAGCTCAGCCAAACGGTTTCGGCAACGGGCGAGTTATCTTCTTCCCATTTGGTTGAGGTGGGTGCGCAAGCGACAGGCCAGATTAAAAAGCTCTATGTGAAACTCGGCCAGCAGATAAAAAAAGGCGATTTGATTGCCGAAATTGATTCAACTTCGCAGCGTAACGAACTTAACACGCTCAAAGCCAAACTGGAAACTTATCAAGCGCAACTGGCTTCTGCCAAAATTTCTTTAAATTCAGCTGAGAAAAAATATAAACGGGAGAAAACACTGTGGGCAGAAAATGCCACGTCAAAAGAAGAATTAGAGAATGCACAAGATGCGCTGGCAGACTCAAAAGCCAAAATTACCGAATTGCAATCAACCATCAAGCAAACACAAATTTCTATCAATACAGCGGAAGCTGATCTCGGTTATACCCGTATTGTCGCGCCTATGGACGGCACGGTTGTCGCACTGCCGGTTGAGGAGGGGCAAACCATTAATGCGGCTCAAAGTTCGCCTACTATTATCCAGCTTGCAGATTTGGGCACCATGCTGAATAAAATGCAGATTGCCGAAGGTGATATTACCAAAGTGAAAAGCGGCCAGAAAATTCAGTTTACCATCCTTTCCGAGCCGGATTCGCCGATCGAGGCTACGCTTGAGAGTATAGATCCGGCTTTAACCACTATGTCGAACAGCACCGGCAACACCAGCGTCAGCGCGGATAACAGCAGCTCGGCCATCTATTATTACGCACGGGCTCTGGTGCCTAATCCCGAGGGTAAACTTTCGATTGGCATGACCACGCAGAATACGGTATTCGTTACCAGCCGCGAAAACGTTCTGATTGTTCCGGCTTTAACTGTGAAAAGACGCGAAGGTAAGTCTTATGTTCAAGTTCTGGATGCAGCGGGTTATGCCCATGAAAAAGAAATTCAGACAGGCCTCAAAAACAGTTCGTCGGTTGAAGTTACTTCGGGGTTGAAAGAGGGCGATAAAGTGGTGGTGTCTGAAGCCAGTGGAGATGAGTGGCGGAATGATGAACGGAGCCGTCGGGGTGAACCGTTGTAAACCGGGCGGAGAAGCCAGATGAGTTTGATCGAATGTAAAAATATCAACCGCTGTTTTGGTTCGGGCGCCAATCGCGTACATGTGTTGAAAGACATCAACCTGAAAATCGACAAAGGCGACTTTGTAGCGATTATCGGCCAATCCGGTTCGGGTAAATCCACTTTGATGAATATTCTGGGCTGCTTGGATACGCCCAGTTCCGGTTCATACATGGTGGACGGCGTTGAAACTGCCAAAATGGAAGCCAACGAATTGGCAGGGCTACGCCGCAAGCGGTTTGGGTTTATTTTTCAGCGTTACAATCTTTTGAATGCGTTGAGCGCGCGTGACAATGTGGCCTTGCCGGCGGTTTATGCCGGCTTACCGCATAAAGAGCGTTACAATAGAGCGAATGCTTTGTTGCACCGGCTGGGCTTGGAAGGCAAAGAAGAAAATAAGCCCAGCGAGCTATCAGGCGGCCAGCAGCAGCGGGTAAGTATTGCGCGGGCTTTGATGAACGGCGGTGAGATTTTGCTGGCCGATGAACCGACCGGCGCGCTGGATTCGAAAAGCGGCGAAAATGTGATGGACACTATCCGTCAGCTGCATAATGAAGGCCATACCATCATTATGGTTACGCACGATCCGAAAATCGCTGCATTAGCCAACCGTGTGATTGAAATCAAAGACGGCTATATTATTTCCGATGTGAGTAAAAACAGCGAAGTAGCTCCCGGCTCGGTAGAAACCCTGCCTGAAAACCGCTCATGGCTGTTTCGCAAAGACCAATTGCTCGAATCGTTCAGAATGTCGGTGCAGGCTATTATGTCGCACAAAATGCGCTCGCTGCTGACCATGCTCGGCATTATCATCGGCATTGCCTCGGTGGTGTCGGTGGTGGCTTTGGGCAAAGGCACCCAAACGAAAATTTTGGGAGATATTGCGGCAATCGGCACCAATACCATCAGCATTTATCCCGGTAAGGGATTTGGCGACCGCTTCAGCGGCAAGATTAAAACGCTTACTGTAGCTGATGCCGAAGTTATCGGCAGGCAGAGTTATGTGTCGAATGTCACGCCGATGACGGCTTCAAGCGGCACAATCACTTACCGCAATGCCGATTTAACCGGCCAGCTTTACGGTGTGGGTAACCAGTATTTTGATGTGCGCGGTTTTAAGTTAGATGAAGGGCGCTTGTTTGACGAGCAAGATGTAAAAGACAATGCGCAGGTTGTGGTGATTGACCAGAATACTTTAAAAAAATTATTTCCCGACAATGAAAATCCGTTGGGCAAAGTGATTTTGTTTAAAAAGCGGCCGCTTACCATCATCGGCACGGTGAAGGAAGAAAAAAACGCATTCGGCGGCGATTCAGACAGCCTTCAGCTCTGGTCGCCTTACACCACCGTGATGAATCAGATTACAGGCGAGCGGCATATCAGCTCGCTCATCGTGAAAGTGGGCGACAATGCCAGTTCGCAGGCAGCGGAAAACGGCTTAACCGAGCTGCTGATTTCGCGCCATGGCACGGAAGACTTTTTCATGCGCAACAGCGACAGCATCAAGCAAACCGTAGAAAGCGCTACCGGTACGATGACGTTGCTGATTTCCAGCATTGCGCTGATTTCGTTGGTGGTGGGCGGTATCGGCGTGATGAACATTATGCTGGTGTCGGTAACCGAGCGCACCAAAGAAATCGGCGTGCGTATGGCGATAGGTGCGCGGCAGGGCAATATTTTGCAGCAGTTTTTGATTGAGGCAGTATTAATCTGCCTGATCGGCGGGATGACCGGCATTGCGCTTTCGATATTAATCGGTATGACTTTTAACCATTTCGTTACCGATTTTGCCATGACGTTTTCCGCCATGTCGGTTGTCGGTGCCGTAGCTTGCTCCACCATTATCGGCGTGGTGTTCGGTTATATTCCGGCTAACCGGGCATCCAAGCTCAACCCGATTGACGCATTGGCACATGATTGACCAGTTTCAGACAGGCATAGATAGCACAAGCTTTTTGTTAATCACAATGCCTGTCTGAAAGCCTATGGAATATAAATTAATGAAGCACACTCCTTTTTTTCAGACAGGCATCCGCCTTGCGGCTGTGTTGATTATCAGCGCATGTGCTGCCGGCCCGAAAACCGATTCCGGCCTCACAATCGAATCTTCCGGCAGCATCATTTCCGCAGAGCAGGCCGCTGCCCGTTATCAGATCGACACCCAATGGTGGGCGGCATACAACAATACCGGCTTGAATGCACTGATTCAGCAGGCTTTGGCCAATAATGCGGACTTGAAAAAGGCTGCTATCAATGTGAACAAAGCGCTTTATCAGGCCAAAATTTCAGGTGCCGGCCGCTTGCCAACCTTAGAGGGTTCGCTAAGCGCAAGCACCCGAGAAAACCTCAAAACCGGTGAAGGTAGCCGAACATTCGGCAGCCAAGCCGGTTTGAGCTATGAAATCGACTTGTGGCGCAAGCTGCAGGCACAAACTAATGCCAAAGTGAGCGAATATCAAGCAACACGCTATGATTTGGAAGCTGCCAGGCTTGCATTGATTAACAATGTGGCCGATGCTTATTTCAATATCGCTTATCTGAATGAAGCCATCAACCTGAGCGAGCAAACCCTAAAGCGTTATCAAGAAATTAAACGTATCGCTGCCGCGCAATACCGCGAAGGCAAGGTTTCCTCGGCCGATCCCCGTCAAAGCGAACAAACCCTGTTGGCAACCCAAAACAACTTAATCAGCCTGAAACGTGCGCGTGACACACAAGAACAAACCTTGCGCAATCTATTGAATCTAAAGCCAAATGAAACCATAGGTATTATTGCGACCGATTATAAACTGAGCCATCCGATTAATGTCGATATGAACGTACCGATTGCCACATTGGCCAACCGCCCCGATTTGCGCGCGGCAGAAGCCCGCCTGCAAGCCGCCGTGAGTAATGTGGAAGCGCAAAAACGCAGTTGGTATCCCAGCGTTACTTTGGGCGCGACGTTAAGCACTGCATCCGATAAGGCCAGAACCATGTTTAACGTACCGTTTTTGGGTGGTAATGTGAGTGTGAACCTGCCTTTTTTGAATTGGAAAACCCTCAAATGGCAAGACAAAGCCGTGCAGGCTGAATTTGATGGCGCTGCTGTTGACTTTGAAACCGCACTGACTACCGCGCTGAATGAAGTCAACACTTATTATTTGGCCTATGAAAAAGCCCGCCAAACTTCAGCAAACGTACAGCAGAAATATGAGTCGGACAAAAAGAACAGCCGCTATTACCAACTGCGTTACCAGCATGGTAAAAACAGCCTGAAAGACTGGCTTGAAGCGCTTAACACCGAATACAGTTCCGCGCAGGAAGTGTTGAACCAGCGCTATGAAGTGCTGCGTTATGAAAATTTGATATTCAAGGCGATGGCGGGTCGTTACAGTAAGTAAGCCGGAAACAGAACCAATAGTAGAGCATGGTGAGATAGCACAGCGATAAAATTAACTAAAGCATCTAAAAATAAAGGAAAAATAATGCAGAACTACATTACCCCGAACTTCTCTTTCGCCCCCGTCATTCCCGAACGCGCTTCGGGCAGCCGCGTTTGGGATACCGAAGGGCGGGAATATATTGATTTGGCGGGCGGTATTGCGGTAAACGCGCTCGGCCATTGCCATCCTGATTTGGTGGAAGCGCTCACGCAGCAGGCGCACAAAATGTGGCATATTTCCAATATCTACACCACACGTGCCGCACAAGAGTTAGCGCAAAAACTGGTTGAACACACGTTTGCGGAAAAAGTATTTTTCTGCAATTCCGGCGCCGAGGCCAACGAGGCCGCGCTGAAGCTGGCGCGTAAATACGCGCGCGATCACTACGGTGCGGAAAAAAACGAAATCATCGCCTGCGTAAATGCGTTTCACGGCCGTACGCTGTTTACCGTGAGCGTGGGCGGGCAGCCGAAATACAGCCAGGATTTTGCGCCGCTTCCTGCGGGAATCAATCATGTGCCGTTCAACGACGTTGCTGCGTTGGAAACCGCAATAAGTGATAAAACCTGCGCTGTGATTATCGAGCCTGTGCAAGGCGAGAGCGGTGTGTTGCCCGCCGCGGTGGAGTATTTGCAGGCCGCGCGCAGCTTGTGCGACAAATATAATGCCTGCCTGATTTTTGACGAAGTTCAGACAGGCATGGGGCGTACGGGCAAATTGTTCGCCTATGAACACAGCGGCGTGTTGCCAGACATCATGACTTCAGCCAAAGCATTGGGCTGCGGTTTCCCTATCGGCGCTATGCTGACTACCGAAAAGATCGCGTCCAGCTTCGGCCCGGGCTCGCACGGCACCACCTTCGGCGGCAACCCGCTTGCGTGTGCGGTGGGCTCAAGAGCGTTTGACATCATCAATACGCCGCAAACACTAGCACATGTAAACGGGCAGGGTGCAAAATTAAAGCAAATGCTGACGGCATTGGGTGCAGAAACCGGCGTATTCCAAACCGTGCGCGGCGAAGGCCTGCTGATAGGCTGTGTATTGGCAGACGATTACGCCGGTAAAGCAAGCGAGATTACCGCCCTGGCTTTAGCACATGGATTGATGATTTTGGTGGCAGGCTCGAACGTCGTGCGTTTGGCGCCGAGTCTGCTGATTACAGATGAAGAAATTGAAGAGGGCGTATCCAAGCTGCGTTCGGCTTTGCAAGAATGGTTGCAGGTTTGCGGCAAGAACGGATAAAACCGCGCTGAAATGAAACCAATGCCTGTCTGAAAAACTGTTCAGACAGGCATTGGTTTATTAAGGCTTATCTTAATACCACATCATTCGGTAATTCATCCACTGATTCTTGCGGGCATTGGGGAAAATGTTCGGTAAGCACGGCGGTAACGTCTTTCAGACCGCGTTCTAAGCCAGCTACAAATTCAGCGCGTTTGAAATGCATCAGCATATTTTGGCAAACTTCTTGCCATTGCTGCGCGCTTACTTTTGCTGCGATGCCCCGGTCGGCCACAATTTCTACTGCGTGGTCGGCAAACGAAATATAAACGAGTACGCCGGTATTTAATTCGGTATCCCACACATTTAGCTCGCCAAACCATTGGCGCGCGCGTGTGCGGGTGTCTAAGCCGTTTAATATGGCGGCCGAGGGGTAGCGGGATTCAATCACAAACCGAACCTGGCCTTGATGGTTTTTTTCAGACAGGCCTATGTTTTCGCTGATGCGTTTTAAATCCTGAGTTGGGAAATAACGTTCGACACGTTGGCGCGGGTGCAGCCAGTGTTGCCACAAACGTTTGAATCTGTTTTGTTTCATTACCAGCCTCCTGATGCGCCGCCGCCGCCGAAATTGCCGCCGCCGCCACTAAAACCACCGCCGCCGAAGCCGCCGCCTCCACCGAAGCTGCCGCCACTCCAGCCGCCCCCGCCGAAACCGCCACCAAAGCCGCCGCCTCTACCGCCACCTCCTGAAATAAAGGCTGTGGAGCCGATAAGGAACGATAAAACAGCTCCGGCAAATGCTGCAATGATTGCGATGATTGGTCCCCAACCGAACAGCATACTGGCACCAAACATGACACCGCCGGTCAGCAGGCTGCCAACCGTGCGCCCGAAAATGGCTTTCAAAAAACCGCCGGCAAAAAAGGGAAGGATTAGCAGTAAAATAAAGCTTTCACCAAAATCTTTACCATTGTCTTGGTTAGGATGTGCCGCTTCAGGCAATTTTTCGCCGGCAATCAATTTTTCCAGTTGTGCCGTGGCTGCAAAAATACCTTGATCTACTTGGCCGTTTCGCAGGTGAGGGCGTAACACATCCTCTAGAATCCGCTTGGCATATACATCGGGAATTGCACCTTCCAAGCCTCTGCCTACAGCAAGATGGGTTTTGCGTTCATCCCGCACCAGAAGCAGCAACACGCCGTCGCTGATGTTTGCCCTGCCGATTTTCCATTGCTCCATCACACGGGCGGAATAATCAAATGGTGTTTCCGGGGCGATGGCGGGCACGGTAAGGATTACAATCTGGCTGCCTTTTTCACGGCTGTATTGCAGCAAGTGCTGATTCAGCTCTTCACGCGCCTGCGGCTGCATCATGTGTGCAGTATCCATCACGGGCGCGGTAAGCGGCGGCACGCTTGCCAGCTCGGCGGCAAACAGCCAGACGCTGCACAGCATCATGGCCAAAAATGCACCCAAGCGTTGCGTTAGAGATAACATGGCTTTCCTTTTTGCATTGGCTTTCGGGCGATGCCTGTCTGAAAAACAATTAAGCAGTCAGGCGGGAATGTTTCGGCCGCTACGCTTAAAACGCCACTTTAGGTGAGGTGGAAACCGCCGCTTCGTTTTCTACGGTAAAGTTGGCACGGGTTTTCATACCGAAGATTTTGGCAGTGATGTTTTGCGGGAATTGGCGGATGGTTGTGTTATAAGTTTGAACCGATTTGATGTAATTGTTGCGCGCCAGAGAAATGCGGTTTTCAGTGCCTTCAAGCTGGGCTTGCAAGTCGCGGAAATTCTGGTCGGCTTTCAATTGCGGATAGTTTTCGGAAACCACTAACAGGCGGGATAATGCGCTGCTCAATTCGCCTTGGGCTTGTTGGTATTGCTTTACTTTTTCAGGGTCGGTAGCGTCTTCCGCCGTCATCTGAATGCTGCCTACTTTGCTGCGCGCCTCGGTTACGCGGGTAAATACTTCTTCTTCGTGTTTGGCATAGCCTTTAACAGTGTTAACGAGGTTGGGAATCAAATCGGCACGACGCTGGTATTGGTTCAATACTTCGGACCAGGCAGCATTAGCCGCTTCGTCTTGAGTTTGCATGGTGTTGTAGCCGCAGCCGCTTAAAGTGAACATGGAAGTAATAAGGGCTAAGGTAGCCAACCATTTTTTAAACATATGAGATACTCCGTGGAATTGAAAAAAGTTCAGGCAGCGTGTTTACCAGTTCATTGTGATTAAAATGCAGGCTGCCCGAGTTGAGATTCAGTATATAGGAAAGAAGAATACTGTAAAACCAAGCACCGGTTAAACGGTACTGTTCAGGTGTTGCTGGTCATGAGAGGCTATGGTTAAGCTAAGTGGTGCTGTCAAGCCTCGGTATGACGGAACGTACTATTTTAAGTTAATGCACTGTATCAAAGCAGGGATGCCTGTCTGAAACTTATTGATTAGATAAAGAAAAACGCTGCTTGAAAAGCAGCGTTTTTTCAGACAGGCATTATTTCTTCAGTTCGTTAGCCAGATACAGCCAAGTTTCAATTACTGTATCAGGATTCAACGATACGCTTCCGATACCTTCTTCAACCAGCCATTTGGCAAAATCTTTATGGTCTGAAGGGCCTTGGCCGCAAATGCCTACATATTTATTGTGTTTGCGGCAGGCAGAGATAGCCAGATGCAGCATCACTTTTACTGCGGGATCGCGCTCGTCGAAAGTTGCCGCAATCGGGCCGCCGCTGTCTCGGTCTACACCCAAAGTCAATTGGGTCATATCGTTGGAGCCGATGGAGAAGCCGTCGAAATATTGCAGGAACTGTTCTGCCAGCAAAGCATTGCTCGGCACTTCGCACATCATGATCAAACGCAAACCGTTTTTGCCGCGCTCCAAGCCATTTTCTTTCAAGGCTTTGATTACCAGCTCGGCTTCAGACAGAGTGCGAACGAACGGAATCATGATTTCAACGTTGGTCAGGCCCATTTCGTCGCGCACATATTTCAATGCTTTACATTCCAAAGCAAAGCATTCTTTGAAATCATCAGACACATAGCGTGCGGCACCACGGAAACCCAACATCGGGTTTTCTTCGTGCGGCTCGTAACGGCTGCCGCCAATCAAACCGGCATATTCGTTTGATTTGAAATCCGACATACGCACAATGACTTTGCGCGGATAAACCGAAGCAGCAAGTGTAGCAACGCCTTCGGCGATTTTATCTACATAGAAGTCGACAGGAGAAGCGTAGCCGGCAATGCGCTCGGTGATTTCTTCTTTGATGTCGGCATCTTGGCGGTCAAATTCCAACAGAGCTTTCGGGTGGATACCGATTTGGCGGTTGATGATAAATTCCATACGCGCTAAACCAATACCTTCGCTAGGCAGGTTGGAGAATGAGAATGCCAATTCGGGATTGCCCACGTTCATCATGATTTTGGTGGGTGATTCAGGCATATTGTCGAGCGGAATGTCGTTCACTTCGACATTCGCCAGGCCGGCATAGATCAAACCGGTATCGCCTTCCGCACAAGACACGGTCACTTCTTGGCCTTCGCTCAATACTTCAGATGCGTTGCCGCAACCTACAACGGCGGGAATACCCAATTCGCGTGCAATGATGGCTGCGTGGCAAGTACGGCCGCCGCGGTTGGTTACAATCGCTGCCGCACGTTTCATTACTGGTTCCCAGTCCGGGTCGGTCATGTCGGTAACCAGAATATCACCGGCTTGAACTATATCCATCTGAGAAGCATCTTTAACCAAGCGTACTTTACCTTGGCCTACTTTCTGACCGATCGCGCGGCCTTCGCTCAACACTTCACCTTTGTTACTGAGGTTGTAACGGCGCAATACGCGGTTGCCGGTTTCTTGAGATTTAACGGTTTCCGGGCGGGCTTGCAGAATGTACAGTTTGCCGTCTAAGCCGTCGCGACCCCATTCGATATCCATGGGGCGACCATAGTGCTCTTCAATAATCAGGGCATATTTGGCCAATTCGATAATTTCATCGTTGGAGATGGAGAATTGTTTGCGGTCTGCTTCCGGCACATCAACAGTTTGTACAGACTTGCCGGCTTGGGCACTGTCGGTAAAGGTCATTTTGATGAGCTTCGAGCCCATGGTTTTACGCAGGATAGCAGGTTTGCCCGCTTTCAGCGTGGGCTTGTGAACATAGAATTCGTCTGGGTTTACAGCGCCTTGTACGACGGTTTCGCCCAAGCCGTATGATGAAGTAACGAAAACAACGTCTTCAAAGCCTGATTCGGTATCGATGGAGAACATTACACCGGCTGCACCGCTGTCTGAACGAACCATGCGCTGTACACCGGCAGACAATGCAACGATATCGTGGGCAAAGCCTTTGTGTACACGGTAAGAAATGGCACGGTCATTGTAGAGAGAAGCAAACACATGGTGCATAGCTTCTTTTACATTTTCCAAGCCATTGATGTTCAGGAATGTTTCTTGTTGACCGGCAAACGACGCATCAGGCAAATCTTCCGCAGTGGCCGAAGAACGAACGGCTACGGAGATTTGATCTGTGCCCGCATCGGCAACCATTTTGTTCCATGCGGTTTCGATTTCCTGATCCAATTGTTCGGGGAAGGGGGTTTCCAGAATCCATTGACGGATATCTTTACCTACCCGTGCCAATTCGGTTACATCTTCCACATCCAAAGTAGCCAGAGCGGCAGAGATGCGCTCATTCAAGCCGTTGTGAGCCAAAAATGCGCGGTAAGCATCGGCTGTAGTAGCGAAGCCGCCGGGTACGCGGACGCCTTTTTCCGTAAGCTGACTGATCATCTCGCCTAAAGAGGCATTTTTACCGCCAACGCTTTCCACGTCGGTCATACGCAGGTTTTCAAACCAGATAACGTAATTTGAAGACATTGTTTCTAATCCAATTGCAGGGGTTAAAAGAAAAATTAAATCTTTTGCCGCGCCATTCTAACCAGTCAATCGGATTGTGTCATGTTTTTTTAAATAAGCGGTAGTTTTTCCGGAATTGCAATATTGCGGAAAATGCTTTGTATAAGCTTATGAAACTAAATAATATCTTTTGTTATAATACATGTAATTCTTTGTAAAATAGGCGCTTATGAATAAATTAATCACTGTTTTTTGCTATATAAAATGATGGGTTGCTGGCTTATTATTTTAAATTTTTATATATTTTGACATTTTATTTTTATTTCAGGCTGAATGATAAAGCGTTGTAATTTGATGTAGCGGGCTTTAATCTGCTTCCAATAAATGCCGCAGATTGTTATGATTCCTGCTTTTAGAAAATTTTATTAACCAGCTTTTTAAAGAGAGAACAACATGTCGCGCCGCAGAGCATTTTTTATATCAGATAGAACCGGTCTGACTTCCGAAAGTATGGGTGAGGCATTGCTTGACCAATTTGAAGGGGTGCAATTCAAGCGCGTTACTTATCCGTTTGTCGATACCGTAGAAAAAGCCCATGCGATGGTGCAGATCATAAACAATGCGGCGGAGCAGGAAGCCCAGCGTCCGTTGGTGTTTACGAGTATTATCGATCCTGATATACGCAAAATCGTACAAAGCAGTGTAGGTTTAAACCTGAGTTTTTTTGATGCTTTTTTGCATCTTCTGGAAAAAGAATTGGGTGTGAAAGCGCGTAATTCAATCGGTAAACTACACAGCATTACTGATACTGATCGTTATGATGCCCGTATGGAAGCCGTGAACTTTTCTTTGAACCACGATGATGGGATCAGCGCTAAAGATTTGGAAACAGCCGATGTGATTCTGATGGGCGTGTCGCGCAGCGGCAAAACGCCGACTTGCCTGTATCTTGCTCTGCAATATGGTATTCGTGCGGCAAACTATCCGCTCACCCCTGACGATTTGGAATCAACGGATTTGCCACGAATGGTTAAACCTTTCAAAAACAAGCTGTTCGGTTTGACAATTCAGCCTGAGCGTTTGCAGGAAATCCGTCAGGAACGCCGTCCGGATTCCAGATATTCAAATATCAATACTTGTAAGAGCGAGGTAAATGATGCACAAGCGATGTTCCGTCGCCACAATATTGCATTTACCAATACAACGCATAAATCGGTTGAAGAATTGGCAGTTAGTATTATGCAGGCGTGCAATCTAAAACGCCGTTTTTAAACGATAATATATTTTAGTGATAATGCCTGTCTGAAAGATGGTTTCAGACAGGCATTATCACTATAAGCCAACCAAATTACTATCGATATAAGGCTGCAAGCCGAAAACAATACGGGCACGGGGCTGATTTTTTGCTGCTTCAGCAGCTTATAAAATCGTTCTCTTTGAGTTAAGGCGCGGCAATGCCGTAGCAAAAATTAAGTTGATTGATTATATTCCGGCTATCTGCCGTGATGCTTGGGTTTTACCTGATATCTCATTAGTTTCAAAGTCATATATGGCAACAGGTATCTATACTCTAGGTTGTTACTACATTTAAGCTTATATAATTCATTAACTTATTTGGTGTTTTTGTTTTCCACCCTTTTTCAGCTTCTCTCTATACGAAATTTTACTTATAATTGTTATGTTATAACAAATTACTTGGGAAATTTTGAAAATCATGGGAAAAACTAAAATAGCTTTAGGGGTGTCGCTGGCTTTTGTTTCGCAAGCTGTTTGGGCGGAGACGTCTGAAGAAAATATGATAAAAGTAGACACGGTTATCGTGAAAGGAGAACGTTACACCGCCAAGTCGGAAGGAGGAGTGTGGAATCAAGACAGAATCGCCGCTACTCCCAAGGGGAACGGTACAATCAATGATTTGCTGCGCACTAGTCCGGGTGTGCAGTTTTCCAATACTGAAGGTACGGCCGATAGTGCAGGGGAAATCGCGCCGCCGAATATTTCGTTTCACGGAGAGAAGTTTTACAACAACCGTTTTTCGATTGACGGTGTGAGCAATGACAGTAATCTGAATCCTGCGCACAATGGCTCTAATACGCAGCTGGATGCGGATACAATAAACACGCACACAGTGGGCGAATTGCCTGCGGGGCACCCGCAAGCATTTTGGATAAGCCCTTCGTTGGTGGAGAATATCAAGGTTAAAGACAGCAATATTTCTGCGAAATATGGCCGCTTTACCGGCGGCGTGGTGGATGCTGATTTAATTAAAGCAAACAAAGACAAAGCATTCGGCAGCGTGTCATACCGTACCACACGCCATACTTGGACGCATCATTATATTGATCCTCTATATGCCGACGAATATCGCGCGGGGCAATCGTCTAATACGCAGCCAAAGTTCACCAAGCATGAGTCCAACCTTACGCTGAACCAACCTGTCGGTAAAGATTCGGCAGTGTTGTTTTCATACAGCCGTCAGCGTTCTTCCATTCCTTTTGTCCACCAACATCTGGGGCAGTTGACCAAGCAAAGGCGTTTGGCAGAAACCTTTCTATTGAGAGGCGCACACCGCATCAACGACGACAACAATCTGTCGGCAACAGTGATGTATTCCCCGCATTATGCCACTTATCATCCGGCTAACTATAAAGACGGCCGCTTTACCAACAGCGGCGGCGGATGGCGTTTCGACTTGGATTGGGAACGCTACGCCGGTTTCGGCAGAATGCAGACCAAATTGAGCTACCGCAGCACGGAAGAAAAAACCGCCTACGATCAAGACAACTTATACCGCTACAACGACGACACGCCGTCGATAAACTGGACGACCCATCCCGAAGTGGATGAGGCGGCCGTGGGCGGTATCGGCACCAGCCGTTCTTTTGGCAAGCACATCAATCTGCAACAGCATTTCGAATTTAACGAAGCAGATTGGGGAAATTGGAAGCACAGTTTCAATGCCGGTTGGGAAGCGGAATATGCCGAAAAAGGTTTTGAGCGTAAAAAGCCCACTATTATTTACGGCGGCCCGAGAATGACCGACCGAACGGACTGTACCGAATGTATTCCTGGCGAACAATTCTTTACAGGCTATGCTTACAATTATCCTGCCAACATCAAAGTCAACACGCATAATCTCGCCCTTTACGTAGAGGACGATATCGAAAGAGGCAATCTTCGCCTGAAACCGGGCATCCGTTTGGATTACAACGGTTTTCTGAAAAATACCGACATCGCGCCCCGCTTCGCTTTCGACTACCGTTTGCCGCTGAAATCGGCAAAATTGCATGTGTTCGGCGGAGCGAACCGTTATTACGGTAGTGAAATGTTGACCTACAAATTGCGCAGCGCACATGTATTCCAACGCAATTTCGACCGTTTCGAACTGGATGATCCGTGGACATCGCGTGAGTTGAGGGAGCCTCGTTACGACAGCAGCGATCTGAAAACACCATATAGCAACGAATGGAATCTGGGCGTGCGCCAGCATATCGGCAACAGCGAATGGCAATTGAAATGGGTGCGCCGCAGCAGCCGAAACCAGTTTTTAACCAAAGAAAAAATCGATGAAAACGGCCTAACTTACCGGGTACTTGCCAATACAGGCCGTGCCGACAACGATACATTCAGCTTTTCAACCGGCTTGAATGAGCCTTGGGCGCTCGGCTCGACATTGCTCCGCTGGCGTGCGGGTGCCGATTACAACAAACGCCGTTCCAACCAAATCGGCACGTTCCAAAACTATGACTGGAGCGAATGGGATGTGAAGAAAGTATTGGTTGACGGCAAGCTGAAAGATCCTTATGACCTACCTGCGATGGATTTCAACCAACCGTGGAACGCTTTTGTCGAAACTGAACTGGCCGTTCCTAAATGGCATTTAACTTGGACACAACGCTGGCGCTATTCTCCCGGTACGGTGGAATATATACGGGAAAACATCCGCTGCACCCCGGAGCGTGCTCAATTGTGCCAAGGTTATATCGGCAATCTAAGCAAGTTTGACCAAATCAAATACAATTCCGCGCTGATTGCAGACTGGCATTTTTCATGGGAGAAACCGCTGGCTAAAACGCAAAAACTGGAAGTGAATCTGGACGTATTGAATGTATTTAACCGCAAAGTTGTCGGCAAAAAGATTTATACGCCCGAATGGCAAGAAAAAAAGCGCGATTTATCTTATAAAACAGGACGCCAGTTTTGGCTGGGTGCGAAATATTCTTGGTAATCAAGCTGAAAACGGGGTGAGAAGAAACCCCGTTTTTTCAGACAGGCAGAGACCTTTGTAAAACTTCCCTCCCAATCTCCTAAATTCCCTACCAAGACATTTAGGGGATTTTTCATGAGCACCTTCTTTCAGCAAACCGCACAAGCCATGATTGCCAAACACATCGACCGTTTTCCTTTGTTGAAACTGGAGCAGGTGATCGATTGGCAACCGATCGAGCATTAC
>NZ_LGYH01000001.1 GCF_001308015.1 Neisseria sp. 83E34 | reverse complement strand
TAATCTGTATTGTTAAAGAGCGCGAACCAATCAAAACAGCTTGTGCTATAATAACCAGTTCGTGAATCACTGCAGCAGCAGCGAAGAAACCGAACTATACCCAACAACCCAACCAGCGTCAACACCCGAAACAACTCAAATATACCCAACAAACACTAAACAAATGTTTTATATGAGAATTTATCTTATGCATTTCAAAATATTTTCATACCAACTATTTTAAAATCTCTTACTAAAACATAATATCTTAATAATTTTAGAAAGAAATTATGATGACTTTTACTCAACGCTCCGTACCTTACTCACGTCTCCGTCGTATGAGAAAAGACAATTTTTCACGACGCCTCATGCGGGAAAACAAGCTAACTGCAGACGATTTAATTTATCCTGTATTTATTCTTGAAGGGCAGAATCAAGAACAAAATATCCCTTCAATGCCCGGAGTCAAACGCCAAAGCTTGGATAAACTGTTTTTTACCGCAGAGAAAATGCTGGGGCTTTCAATACCGATGATGGCTTTATTTCCGGTAATAACACGCAATAAAACAGAATCAGCGGAAGAGGCATACAATCCTGACGGGTTGGTACCCACTGCGGTGCGTGAATTACGCAGCCGTTTTCCCGAACTGGGCATCATGACCGATGTTGCTTTAGATCCTTATACAATACATGGTCAAGACGGGCTTATTGATGAAACTGGATACGTTTTAAATGACGAAACAATTGAAGTGTTGATACGTCAGGCTTTATGCCATGCTGATGCAGGCGCTCAAGTGATTGCGCCCTCTGACATGATGGATGGCCGAATTGGTGCGATTCGAGAAGCTCTTGAAGAAGCCGGGCATATCTATACCCGAATCATGGCTTACTCGGCCAAGTACGCCTCTGCTTTCTACGGACCATTCCGCGATGCAGTGGGAAGCTCTGCCAATCTTGGAAAAGCAGATAAAAAAAGTTACCAAATGGATCCTGCCAACAGTGATGAAGCTTTACAGGAGGTTGCTTTGGATATTCAAGAAGGCGCAGATATGGTTATGGTAAAACCCGGCTTGCCCTACTTGGATGTCATCCGACGCGTTAAAGACGAATTCGGCGTACCGACCTATGCCTATCAAGTATCAGGAGAATATGCCATGCTGGCAGCGGCCATTCAAAACGGTTGGTTAGATAAAGAGAAAGCCATTTTAGAGAGTTTATTGGCATTTAAGCGCGCAGGTGCTGACGGCATTCTGACTTATTATGCGATCACAGCCGCAGAACTGCTCATGAATGATAAATAAACTGACTGCTGTACTCTTACAAGATTAAATATTCCTTTTTGTCTCGCATAATACATAATGCCTGTCTGAAAAAACTTTTCTTTTCAGACAGGCATTGGTATACGCTTCTTATGATACGTACAATCATATTTTTATTTTAAATATGCAATCATTATGTTTATCCGCTTAACTGCTCTTTCCGCCCTATTTGCCCTCGCCGCCTGTTTCGATCCGGTAAACCATGCTTCAAAATCCAATTGGGAAACGCATCAAAATCATGCACCTGCCCAAACTATTTATCAAGCCAAGGTAGTGGCGGTAAGCGATGGCGATACTATTCGCGTAATCGACCGAAACGGCCAGAAACGGAAAATCAGAATGGCTTATATTGACGCCCCAGAATTACAACAGGTGCACAGCGAAGCCAGCCGAAAAAGCCTTACAACCTTACTTGAAGGCCAAACAGTGGAAATAACGGTGTTTGAACGTGACCGTTACCAACGCGAAGTGGCTCAAGTAAAGTTAAACGGACGCGATATCAATCTTGCCCAGCTTGAAAACGGGCACGCTTGGCATTATGTTTCCATAGCCAAAAAGAAACAAAGTAAAACCGACTACCGAATTTATGCCCAAGCCGAGCTTAATGCACGAAGCAAACACTTAGGTTTGTGGCACACTAGGAACCCGCAAGCCCCCTGGCATTTCCGCAAAGAGCAGCGCCAAAATGCACAATAACGATTTGGTTTAAAACAAGAATTCACAACCCAATGCTTGTCTGAAAACACAAACTTACATATGAATAAACACATCCGCCAAACAATCTTCGAGCGGCTACGCGCCGCAAATCCTAATCCGACCACCGAATTGAACTACAACAGCCCGTTTGAACTCCTAATAGCCGTATTGCTTTCGGCACAAGCCACAGATTTGGGCGTGAACAAGGCTACGGCCAAACTATTTCCCGTGGCCAACACACCACAGGCTATGCTGGATTTAGGCTTGGAAGGCGTGATGGAATACACAAAAACCATCGGCCTTTATAAAACCAAATCAAAACACATCATTGAAACCTGCCGCATTCTACTCGAACAATACGGCGGCGAAGTACCCCAAACCCGCGAAGCGTTGGAAGCACTGCCCGGCGTAGGGCGGAAAACCGCTAATGTGGTGCTCAATACTGCTTTCGGACAGCCCGCAATGGCGGTAGACACACATATTTTCCGTGTTTCAAACCGCACCAAAATCGCACCCGGTAAAAATGTGCGCGAAGTGGAAGACAAGCTGATGAAATTCGTACCGAAAGAATTTATCCTCGACGCGCACCACTGGCTAATTTTACACGGCCGCTATACCTGTAAAGCACAAAAACCGCTGTGCGAACAATGCTTGATCAACGACTTATGCGAGTACCCTGCCAAAGCCCTGCCTTCATAGCGCAACAGCAGATGCCTGTCTGAAAAACCTTGTTAAATCAAGTTTTCAGCTTTGCTTCTTTTCGTTACAATCCCGCATTACACAAATATAAAATGCTGAATAGCAATCCCAAGAAAGAATGATCGTGAAAACAACACCCAAATACCTCACTTTGCTTTTAACTGCAAGTCTCTCACTGGCCGGCTGCGACAAACTCGGCATCGGCCAAGAGCAGCAGCCTGCCAGCGCAGTGAAACCCGCGGAAACCAAGGTTGAGAAAAAAGCACCCGCCACCCTGCCCGACTTTGCCAAACTGGTTGAGCAGGAAGGTTCGGCCGTAGTAAACATCCAAGCCTACAAAGATCCCGCAGCTGCGACCAAACCCCGCAAAGACGACGAAATGGATTTAAACCAATTTCCGGATAACGACCCTTTCTACGAATTTTTCAAACGTTTGGTACCCAACACACCGGACGTGCCGCATGATGAAGGCGACAATGATCAAAATTTCGGCTCCGGCTTCATTATTAGCCCCGACGGCTACATCCTGACCAACACCCACGTTGTGAGTGGGTTGGACAGAATCAAAGTAACCCTCAACGACAAGCGCGAATTCATTGCCAAGCTGATCGGCTCAGACCCTCAAACTGACGTGGCTCTTTTGAAAATCGACGCCAAAAACTTGTCCATCGTCAAAATCGGCAATCCGCGCGATTTGAAACCGGGTGAATGGGTAGCGGCCATCGGCGCACCTTTCGGCTTTGACAACAGTATCACTTCAGGCATCGTATCCGCCAAAGGCCGCAGCTTGCCGAATGAAAACTACACGCCGTTTATCCAAACCGACGTGGCCATCAACCCCGGCAACTCAGGCGGCCCGCTCTTCAATCTCGACGGCCAAGTTATCGGCATCAACTCTCAGATATACAGCCGAAACGGTGTCTTTATGGGCATTTCGTTCGCCATCCCGATCGACATCGCCATGAACGTGGTCGAGCAGCTCAAAGCCACAGGGAAAGTGCAGCGTGGCCAATTGGGTGTCATTATTCAGGAAGTATCTTACGATTTGGCTAAGTCGTTTAAACTCGATAAACCTACCGGTGCCTTGATTGCCAAAGTGTTGCCCGGCAGCCCGGCAGCTAAAGCAGGCTTGCAAGTCGGTGATATCGTGCGCAGCGTCAATGGAGAAACCGTGCGCACATCCAGCGAATTGCCTGTGATGGTCGGCAACTTGGTGCCCGGCAAAGAAATTACGTTGGGCGTTTGGCGCAACGGTAAAGAAAACGAGCTGAAAGTAATGCTCGGCGCCGCCACCGATGACAAAGATGAAGCCGAAATAGAAAGCGGCAATATATTACCTCAGAGCATTGAAGCCAAAGATTTCGCCGTAGAAGAGCTGGGCATGAACCTGCGTGAAATCTCAAACAATGAGAAAAAATATCTGGTTGTAACCAATGTAAGCGGCGTGGCGCAACGTGCAGGCATCCGCCGCGGAGATAAAATCCTGTCTATCGCGCAGAGCAAAGTGGAAGACGAAGCCGGCCTGCGTACTGCTATTGCCGGCTCCGGCAAAAATATTCCGCTTTTGGTTGAGCGCAAAGGCACGACGCTGTTTTTAGCTTTAAATCTGCAATAAAGCACATTTCATTTGTTTCAGACAGGCATTTGTTGTTTAAATGCCTGTCTGAACATATATTACCGACCCCTTTATTTAAAGAATACCCGCATGTATCCCATTCACCTTCCCCGCGGCCCTGTGATGGCCGATGTAAATGCATTTCATCTCACCGAAGAAGAAAAACAGCGGCTGTGCGATCCTTCTGTCGGCGGGGTGATTCTGTTTCGCCGCAATTTTGAAAATGTGGCGCAACTTAAAGAACTCGTAAAAGAAATCAAAGCATTGCGCTCACCGGAGCTGATTATCGCCGTTGACCATGAAGGTGGTCGCGTGCAACGGTTTATCGAAGGCTTTACCCGGCTACCCGCAATGGATGTACTCGGCGAAATCTGGGATACACAAGGCGCAGATGCCGCCAAAGCGCAAGCCGAACAAGTCGGCTGGGTATTGGCGGCAGAATTGAGCGCGTGCGGAGTGGATTTGTCGTTCACGCCCGTGCTTGATTTAAACTGGGGGCAGTGCGCCGTTATCGGCAACCGTAGTTTCCATAAAAATGCAGAAATTGTTACTGAATTGGCATTGGCCTTGCAAAAAGGTTTGAATAAAGGCGGTATGAAATCCTGCGGCAAACATTTCCCCGGCCACGGTTTTGTAGAAGGCGACAGCCACCACGTTCTGCCGCAAGACGATCGCAATTTGGCCGAACTGGAAGCCGCCGATATACTGCCTTTCCGCAAAATGAGTGCGGCAGGCATGGCAGCCGTGATGCCTGCTCATGTGGTTTATCCGAAAATCGACGACCAGCCCGCAGGTTTTTCCGCCAAATGGCTGAAAGACATACTTCGCCGGGATATCGGCTTTAACGGTGTAATTTTCTCAGACGACTTAACCATGGAAGGCGCATGCGGTGCCGGCGGTATCAAAGAACGTGCCCGCTTATCATTTGAAGCTGGCTGCGACATCGTGCTGGTATGCAACCGTCCGGATTTGGTTGACGAATTGCGCGAAGGTTTCACTATTCCTGAAAACCCTGAGCTGGCACAACGCTGGCAATACATGGCCAACACCCTTACGCCCGCAGAAGCTGAAACCATGATGACAAGTGCCGATTTTAAAGCAGCGCAAGTCGCAACGGCCAAACTGGCTTCCCCTAAAGATACCGCCGGCGGCGTGAAAGTGGGCGAAGCATTTTGATATCAATAATGCCTGTCTGAAAACCGTTCAGACAGGCATTTTTTATAGTCAACCAACTTAACTTTTGCTATGGCGTTGCCGCACCTTAGTTCAAAGAGAACGATTTTGTAAGCTACTGAAGCAGCAACAAAATCAGTTCCTTACTGCTTATACTGTCTGCGGCTTGCTGCCTTGTATTAGTGTGTTGATCAACGATACATCTTAAACTTACTCATCAAGCATGCCTGTCTGAAAACATATTTTTCAGACAGGCATTTGCTTTGCGTGGCACTTTTATAAAACCAATATTTGATATATAATTTATATTATATAATATTTAACTAATGTTTATTCCAACAACCCGGAGCATCCTTATGAAACGCAATGTAGGCGGTATCGACAAAATCATCCGTATTACCGTAGGCGCAATTTTAATCATTTTGGCAGCAACCAACGTTATCGGCTGGTGGGGCTGGCTGGGCATCATCCCTCTGGCAACCGGCTTAATGTCAAATTGCCTGTTTTATACCTTACTCGGCATCAACACCTGCCCCACTGATAAAAAATAATCAAACACACCACCAAATATCATCATGAATATCAAACTTTATGACGATTTTCAGGTCAATATACTCATATACCCAAGGAATCATTATGTCTATAACCACCATTACTGCTGCCGATACACAAAATAAACTGCAAAACGGCGCAGTATTGATCGACATCCGCGGAGAAGACGAATACCGCCGTGAACATATCGAAAACGCTTTGCTGCAACCGCTGCCTCAATTGCAACAACAAGGCCTACCTGCCGGCGCGCAACAGGCATCCTGCGTGATTTTCCATTGCAAATCAGGCATGCGTACCCGGAATGCAGCAAACACGCTGGCGCAATGCGCTAGCGGTAAAGAAGCATTTATCCTGGAAAACGGGATCGACGGTTGGAAGTCGGCCGGCTTGCCAACCCAGTTCAACGCCTCACAACCACTTGAACTGATGCGCCAAGTACAAATTGCCGCCGGCTCACTCGCTTTGGCAGGCGCAATATTGGGCTGGCTGGTATCGCCCGCATTTTATCTATTGTGCGCATTTGTAGGCGCCGGCTTGTTAACTGCCGGGCTTACCGGATTCTGCGGCATGGCAAGGCTGCTAATGCTGATGCCGTGGAACCGCCGCTAAGCAGAAATATTACCAGCAGCTGCACATTCCGCTATACAATCCGCTTTTTTGCTGTTGAATCAAGAGAATCAAAATGGAAGACAAGTTTTCCAAATACGGTGAGGCCACTACTTTTCTGAAACTGATGGCCAATACCAACCGTTTGGCGGTGTTGTGCAACCTGCAAGACCAGCGTCTCAACGTTACCGAGCTGGCCGCCCTTACCGGCCTGCCTCAGGCTGCTATGTCGAACCAGTTGGCTTTACTGCGCGAAGCCGGATTGGTTGATTGCGAGGTTAATCACCGCGAACGTTTATACTACATCACTGACGAACGCGTAACCAAAACCATCAAGCTGCTCTACTCGTTTTTCTGTGAAAAAAGCCATCCTAATGAGTAGCAAAAAGCATCTGTCATTAAATATGCCTGTCTGAACACTTTCAGACAGGCATATTTCTTTAATGCCACAGGCTTACTTCAATACCTCAGCAAACGCATTGGCTACATAATCAACATTCGATTCATTCAAGCCCGCCACACACATACGGCCGGAAGCCACCAGGTACACCGCAAACTCATCACGCAAACGCTGCACCTGCTCCGGCGACAAACCGGTATAGCTGAACATGCCGCGCTGTTTGATAAAGTAATCAAAATTCTTTTCCGGCACTTTGTTTACCAACACATCATAAAGCTTCCGCCGCATCGCACGGATACGGTCGCGCATCGCATAAACCTCACCTTCCCATTGACTAAACAACTCGGGCGAGTTCATCACATCGGCAGTCACATAACCACCATGCGCCGGCGGGCTGGAATAAATGCGGCGCACGGTAAACTTCAATTGGCCGAACACCAGCTGCGCCTCTTCCTCCGTCGGGCAGACCACACTCAAACCGCCCACCCGCTCGCCATAGAGCGACAAATTTTTTGAAAAAGAATTGCTCACAAACAAAGGCAAGCCCATCGCAACCGCTTTGCGGATGGCATACGCATCATCCGTCAAGTTTTCGCCGAAACCTTGATACGCAATATCCATAAACGGAATCAGCTTACGCATCTGCACCACTTCCAACAGCGCGTCCCATTGAGCATGAGTTAAATCCACGCCGGTCGGGTTATGACAGCAAGGATGCAACAGCACAATGCTGTTTTCAGACAGGCCTAATAAAAATGTCAGCAACTCCTCAAATTTCACACCTCCATTGGCCGCGTCATAATAAGGATAAACGCCCACCTCAAAACCAGCGCCTTCAAAAATGCCGCGGTGGTTATCCCAAGTCGGGTCACTCACATAAACTTTGGCATCAGGAAACCAACGCCGCAAAAAATCCGCCCCCACTTTCAAAGCACCCGAACCGCCCAAAGTCTGAATCGTCGCAACACGGTTTTCCCGCAACCCCGCACAATCCGCGCCAAACAGCAGCTTCTGCACTCCGCTGCGATAAGCCGCCAAACCTTCCATCGGCAGATAAGGACGCGGCTGCGGCTCCGCGGTCCGACGCACCTCGGCCTGTTTCACACATTCCAATACCGGCAGCTTGCCGTTTTCATCAAAATAAATACCGATGCTCAGATTCACTTTTTCGCTGCGGGGATCATTATTAAACGTTTCCACTAAGCTCAGAATCGGATCGCCGGGATAAAATTCAACGTGTTGAAACATGATTTCTCCTTATATTCAATGAAATTTTACGATTTTGATTATACGGGCATTGATAGCAAAGCGGAAAGCATGATGCATGTTGTAACAATCCAAGGCTATACAACGATATATCCTGAATATCCGGCTATTTCCAAAACTTTACTTCACAAGCGAATTATTTTAATCTAACCAAAAGTATTAATAAAATCATTCCATTATCTTGTTATCTTTTACGCTTTACCCATTTTTTACCCATATAGCATTCCAAATGGAATACAAAAAGGAACTTTTCCGTTATTATCTTAACTAACTTTGCAAACGCTTTTTTAAATAACATTTATCGGAGTACACAATGAAACAACTGAAAACCTTAGTTCCGGCCATATTGATGGTTACCGCCTTGGGCGCATGTTCTACATTCAGCAAAAAAGAAGCGCCAAAAGCAGCGCCTGCTCCTGCCGCTGAAGCTGCCGCACCTCAAACCCCTGCTGCCGAGCAACCTAAAACCGTTACTGTTGACTCTATCGACGGCAAAAAAGAAGTAGTGTACAAATGCGGCGACAAAGGCCAAAATAAACTGAACGTAATGTATGGCTTCAAGGGTAACGATGTTGTTGTTGCCCAAGTGAAATATCAAGACAAACTTTCCCCTAACCTGCTGCGTGTTGTTGACGACAATGAACAAAACCGTTTCTTCGGCAACGGCGTTGTTTGGAGCTCAGGCAAAGCGGATGCTACAAACGTTGATAAAGTAGACGGCAATATGCTGACTCAAGAAGCTGTTGAAGTAGTCAACGGCCAGCCAACTCAAGTTTCACAAATCGTAACCAAATACTGCGTATTGGACAAAGCCGAAACTGCTAAGCTGAACAAAGCCGAAGCACCGGCCAAAGGCAAAAAGCCGGCCAAAAAAGGTAAGAAATAAACCGGTTCACAACTAAAAAATGCCTGTCTGAAAATTTTCAGACAGGCATTTTACTTAATACTAAAAGCAACCTGACAAGGTAAAGCCTCTTTTCCTCTATAAGCCATAAAAATCAAATCTCATACCAAACAACACAGCCAGCAGAAGAAAGCGGAGTTAACGCTATAGAAAAAATTCAATTTTACAGCTACACCCTGCGAAAAATAAAAAACCATTCTTTTCCACCTTTTAATACATCAACTACAGATGGTACGAAAAGTCAGATTAATGCGCGGATCATGCACTTTGGTGCTTTTCATCACTGCATGCAGCCAGTGATTTTGTGTTACCCCATGCATTACGATAAGCTGACCGTGTGTCAGCATTAAATCGTGTTTCTCCCGTGTTTGCTTATGTTTGAAAGAAAATTTCCGTGTCGCACCCAAGCTTAGTGATGCAATTACCGGATTTGTGCCCAAGCTTGCTTCATCATCACAATGCCAAGCCATGCCTTCGCTACCGTCCCTATAAAGATTCAGCAAACAAGAATTAAAGTGTGCGGGGCTGATGCCGACGATATGCCGCTCAACGGTTTCTTTAATGGCCAACAAAACTTTGTTCCACGGTAAGGCGGTTCGGGTTATACCGGAGTAAGCATATTGAATTGAATCATCGCCATACCATGCTGTTTGGCGTGCAGTCGTTATCCTCTTACCATAAATCACCACTTCATCATGCCGCCACAATACAGTGTTTTTCAGACAGGCATAGTATGCGTCTGCTTCTTGCTTAGGAAAAATAACGCCATAATCATTCACAATGCCATCATAAGGCAATAGATTGCGCTCAGGCTGGGCTGGTGAAAGAAAAAGCTCGGGATAATTCATCATTCCGGAATCTGCCGTGTAGTAAAATTCTTAATAAAAGACAACGAATATCAAGAACCCAATTAGGAAATTATCGAGTGATATGCATGGTAAACCGAATGTTTTGTGAATATTCATACAAGTATTGTTTTCTAAAAGTTATAAACAATACTACATCAACATGGCCCCTATCACTCCTTTTCCGGCTCTAACAAAATATTCGGAATACGCTTGAAAAAAATATCCCGCGCAATATCTCCTTGTTGCTCAATATTATATTGAAAAAAAGATTTTCCTTTTTGCAGCACATATTTATAAGGGTTATAGCGCTTAAAGCTCAAATAATATGCTGTTTGCAATACCGTACCCAGCCACAATACATTAACACCTCTCTGATATTGCAATACATGCGCCATTTCATGAATAAAGATGCCCTGATAATTTAAATTTTGTGCTGCATAATCATTTTGATAATGCTCCGGATTCACAAAAATGCAACCGTTCGGCGCCATAAACGTTCCCGGCGGCTGCCAAGGCAGATACGGACAATTAATAATGGTTACTTTGTCATAATCAATTAATTCACCATATACACTTTTGGCTAAGCTTACTTCATTATCAGTCAGCCCACGTATAACAAGCTTTTTTTGCTTACTCTTCCAAATCTTATATACTAACCACGGGAGTCTAAACATATTCCGCCCAACCATGGAAAACAAATTAATTTTTAAATTCAAACAAATAATTTTCTTAAGCCGATATTTGCTTGACAAGTTTTCTGAGTCAATTATAATACGCGACTTAATTCCCCGATAGCTCAGTCGGTAGAGCGACGGACTGTTAATCCGCAGGTCCCTGGTTCGAGCCCAGGTCGGGGAGCCAGTTTTTCTAAGCCTAAACAAACGTTTAGGCTTTTTTCTTTGTCACCGCCTATTTTGGGGTGTGTCAAATTTGAGCCGAAACCAAGACCAGCACTGTCCAACAAAGCAGCGTGTCCGTGCAAATGCTCAGGAGCAAGATGGGCATACCGCTGCACCATGCTGATGCTTTCCCAACCGCCCATCTCCTGCAACGCCGCCAACGGAACACCGGCCTGAACCAGCCAGCTTGCCCATGTATGGCGAAGATCGTGCCAGCGGAAATCGGATATACCTGCTTTTTCCAACGCATTTTTCCAAATGCGTGAATTGATGCTTTTTACGGGGCGACCATTTGAATAGGTGAAAACAAAAGACGGGTGTTTGCCCATCTGTTTTTCCAGTACACTGACCGCCGTCTGATTTAGCGCAATACCGATTGCGCGTCCGGCCTTGGCTTCATCTGGATAAATCCACGCCGTTCTACGGTTCAGATTTATTTGCGCCCACCTCAGCTCTAAAACGTTCCTCTGCCGCAGCCCCGTTGCCAAACTGAAAACCGCCATATCGGCTAGGTATTCAGGTAAAGCGGTCACTAGCTTTTGTGCCTCACTTTGCGTCAGCCAGCGGATACGCCGCTTTTCTTCGCGGTATAACGTGATTTTCGGCACGTTATCCAACCATTGCCACTCACGAGCAGCTTTGTTCAAAATGGCGCGTATCAACGCAAGATAACGGTTTTTGGTGCTATCGGAACAACTAAAGCCACCAACGGTATTCATAATAAAATCCCTGTCCATTTTATGCAGCAAAACCCCTCTGAATTGAGGTAGACCACGCAACCGGCTGATGTCGTCTTTGATACTTTTCTTTTTACCTCCCTGCTCTTTAATCCATCGGACGGCTGCTTCCTCCCACAACCGTTTAGGTTTCAACCCCAGATGCTGCTGCTGCCACAGCTCGTAAGCTAGTTTGTCATGCAGCTTTTGTGCTTCTTCCTTGTTTTTGGTGCCAGCAGACCGTCTAATTCTGCGCCCACCTGCCGTTGTAATGTCAACGTACCATATGCCATTGTTTCTTTTGTAGATAGGCATTTTTCTTCACTCCTATTTTCAAGTGAAGCCTGCAATCGTTCATTTTCCAAATCACGGAGAAATCCGTCAAGTGCAGACTGGGTTATACAATATTTCCGACCGGGTTTGGATGCAACCAACCGGCCTTCCCTGATATGCTCCCGAATCGTTTCCGGGTGGCATTTACAGTACTCCGCAGCGGCTTTAACATCATAGGTGCTCATAAGTTAACCTTATATCGTTTCATACACGGCAAACGTGGCGGTTTTAAGATATCCGGCAAGTTTTTTAATAGCCAAGTTGCGCTGGATTTTCGGTTCCAAAACCAAAAAATCTTTAGGATTAATATAAAAAAACAGGCAATAATCATTGCCTGTTTCTGTTTGTACCGGTAAAAGCCGGTAATGCGGATAGCTGTCTTCAGTAAAAGTAAACGATGAGTTTACCGTTATTGGTCGGACAGAAGGATTAGCTTCAATCAACATAATTTCTTCCTTCAATTAATTTTCATGTTCCAGCCGCTCTATAATCACTAGTTATTTAAAAATCAAACCGCAAACCAGCAACAAGATTCCAAAGCCCCAAGCGGCAGACGCAAACATCAACAGCTTTTTCAGATTATCTAAAAAGGCGGCGTTGGCCGTTTCAATGTCTTTTACGACGCGGGCAGATACGGCGGCGTAAATCTTCCCTTCCGCCTCTTCCATTTGCCGGTCTGCATGTTGCGCCAGCTCAACCAGCAGCTGCTCACGGTAGGTTTCCAGCCGAGCGGCCGCATCGGTAATGTTCTTTTCATGCTCGGCAATACGTTCAAGAAAAGATTCACTTACTTTGGCTTGGTCGGCGGCAAAATCGGAAAAAGCAGCCTTCAAAGACTGCTCCAGTATCAGCAAAACCGCCACAACCGGATCATCAGGTGTCAACCTGACGCCAGTCAGTCTGAATACCTCGGAAATAATATCCTGAACTTGATTATTCATCTGCGCTGTCTGCCTTTTGCTCGTTTACCCAAATGGGCAATTTTTTAAGTTGGGCATACAAATCTCGTTTTACCGTACGCAAACGCTGGCGCGGCATAACACCGAAATCAGGCGAATCTTCCACTTCTTTAAAAGTCAAGTTTGCGGATGTCATTGCCTGAATATCTTTTCCGAAAGTATCGGGGTTGCGGTGGGCTACCTTAACCATGCCGATGATTTTCGATTTGTACTCTTTATAAGCCTGAAAATCGGTAAACATCTTGCCATCCGCTGTTTTAACTTCTCCGTGGAACTCATTCAGCCAGACGATAATATCAGCATTAATACTATTCGCTGTCTGAACTAATCCGATAATACAATCATTCAATGATTGTCCACCCATTACCGGCACATGAAGAATGAGGCGGACACCGTTTTCCATCAACAGTTCGTCAACATGGTTTTCTGCCATATACGACATCAAAGGGACAAAAGTAGCTGCACCGTTATCCACCACGGCAATTCCCTCTCCATCCAACAACTTTTCAATCAAACCGTCAAAATTACGGGTGTCGATAGTGTTGTCAGCAGTCAGTATATTTACCACTTCAGGATTTAACGCTTTGAACCGGCTGAATGTCTGATTCACAGGATCGGTGTCAAAACAAAAAACAGGAACTTCAGCCTCAGCCGCTATATATTGAGCAACGATTGTGGAAGCCAAAGACTTTCCCACTCCTCCCTTACCCTGAACAATCAAATGTGCTTCTTTCATTTTTTCACTCCTAAAATCTGGTTATAAATAAACGTCCAAAGAATGTTCTTACACACAAAAAACCGCGTATTTTCAGACGGCCTTTTGTCTATAAAAAGCCGACGGAGTGTTTTCTCCGTCGGTTAAAATCAGTTCCGGCAGAAAAGATGGAGGAAAACCGGAACCGGAGTGAAACTATTTGACATCAACCCAGCGACCACCTTCTTTTTCTTCTCCCACATACTTCACTCGGTCACCTGCGGTCGTCCATCCATGATCAAAATAGGCCTTGCAGTAATCCGGATAAGCTTTTTTGATGTATTGTTTCGTTACTGTCGAATAAAACCAATCTGACCTGCGGCCGATTTTATCTGCCACTTGCTCGGTATAAGTGGCGCGGTTTACTCGGTTTAGCTCGGCAGCATCACAACGGCCTGCTCCATTGACCAACGCATTGATCAATTCAGGCATATTTTCTTCTTTGCTGGACGGACAGAGGTTAAGAAAGTCACGTCGCGCCTGCAATGTTTTGTGCATCCGTTTATGCTTGATCGTAAAATATTTCCGAATCGACTCATTACACTCACTTGGTCTATCCCCGCTGGATAAGCACAATGTTGCCTCACAGGCCAACTTGGCATCGCCAGTGAGATCTTCAGCCTGCACTGGCACAGATACAAAAAAAGCAGCTAATGCTGCCGTTACCGATAAAACTCTCTTCATATTGATTGCTCTCCATATGTTGCACAAATCCATAGAAAAATGGATAATCTCCATAGCCATATGAAAGATTATCCTTGCATTAAGAAGACCGCTTTGGAAACAGAGCGGTTTTTTATTGCCATTTCACTGCCTGTACCGTGTAACCGGTTCCTTTTTCAGACGGCACGATGTTGGCACAAGCATTTAGATCGTGGTTTTTCATAAATAGGTCAACCTGCCTTGATGCCGCCTCTCGGGTCGGATAGGTTCCTACAACGGACACAGGTACAGGTTTTCGTGAGGTTTTGAACATAATGTTCTCCTTTCTGTCAACAATGGCATCTGCGTGGCTCGCGTTGCCGTTTTCAAAAATTTCCATCAGATAAGCTGTTCTTTTTTTAGTACCCACAAAACAATAGAAATTAAGGCCATCATCAAACCCATCAACGAAAAAACCCTAGGAGCAGGATCGGAAGATTTCCTCAATGATAAAGAAAACAAAGTCATGATAACAATCATCCCAAAAAAAAGTATATCTCCAAAACTCATTACAAAATTTTCCGGCATAAAAAATCCTTTCCTATTCCATCTTTCAGGGTAAAAATAATGCCGTCTGAAAATCATGTTTTCAGACGGCCTTTGTGATAGGGCGGGCGTTTCAATGTCCGTGTTAAGATTGAATTTCCACATCTTCTCTTTACACAAAACAGGAAACGCCCATGGAAAATAGTCAAGAAACAAATGAAAACCGTTTTGAAAAAATTGCCATCGCCATAGTTTACGGCTCTATTTTCATTACACAAAACCTACTTATATTTTGCATTTTGTGTGTACTGTTTTCCGGCTGGCAGTTATGGAAACACTATCATGAGATCGTAAAAAAATTTGAATGGACATGGAAGGTTTTTGTTACTTCTGCTGTAGCACTGTTTCTCGCCAAAATATCGGCCACTCATCACTTCAATAATAAATACGGCATCTACCCCGAACATCTTGACCATTCTGTTGCCGTATGGACTGTCATCACTGCCTGTACGTATTTAACGCTTCCTGTTTTATGGAACAGTCTTAAATTTCTTGCCATCAGTATCAATGAGAAATCCGTTTTAAAATCACTTAAATACGGCATCCATTCAGGCACATTTATCATAATGTGGTGGCTGCTTATAATGGCTCATAACCAAGCTGCCAATATGACCGATGGCTGCTTTTGCTGGATGCTTACAGCCATTCGGATTGTCGGCCAAGCCAAGCCAGCTTTGCCATCCGTAAAAACAACGAAACCTGCTATCGGTTCATCTTGAAATTCCCCGCCGAATTGGAAATGCAGGAATACCCGTCACTTAAACCATGAGATGCAACCATCACAGGAGCCTATCATGATGAGCGTATAAATAATAATTTCAGATATTATCCACCAGTAAAAACATACAACTCCTAGTAAAGAAAAAAATTTATGATCGAACCCAACCCTATCGTAAAATGCAATTAGACAATATATCAGCATAGGAATGAGGATTACGGCTAATCTCACCTCATCGTCTAAATCGAACATATTTAAATTACCTTTGCTTTCCCAATATACCGTGTCGAAAAGGCAGTATCAGGAAATTGATTCTTTAATTCCGTCTGAAAAAACCCGCAAGCGGTACTGTTCCTCAAGCGGCGGATTCTTCGATAAAAACTGCTCCATATGGAGCAGCATACATTCCAAATCATTCACACTGTCTTTATCCACAGGAAGATGGTGCATCGCTTCGGCCAATTGCCCCGCAATATTCAGATTCTGACGCACCGTTTCTTCTGATAGTGCATCAAGTGACGGATTATCAAGGTCATACAGTCCCAAACGCCCCAAACCTAAATTTCGGATAAGCGTAAACGCTTCCCGTGCAAGCAACAGGCAGGACATTAAAACTTCCACTTCATCAGGTGTGTATTGGATATATCTCATACGGAAAATCCTTAATTAATAAAGCGGGCCTTCCACCCGCCCGAACCGGTATCGCGAGGTCTGTAAGCGTCTTCCCACCCCCTTTCGGCCGGAGCAGGTCGAACTCTCAAAGGCTGATTGATGCGTTAACGCCCTGCCACAGGCGAACTGTGGTGTGCTAAAAAACATAAGGAGGCCACACCCGAGCCGCTTGCTGCATCCTCCCTGCCGAACGGGATTCAGCCCCAACCTCCGTTATGGTGAGGCCGTCTTGAATGTTTAGACGGCCGGAGAAGTCTGTTCAAAAAAAGCTGCGAACTGCGCTTTGAAATCAGCAGCTTCTTTCTCAATATCAATCCCGCACTCTTCAATTAGCGGGGAATCGTTTAAATACCACGCGAACTTATGGCGATAACGATTAGCTGTTCCAGCGAGAACAATGCTTTCATTCACATTTTCACTGTTCAAATTAAAACCTTCTTCGCCCAATGCAAGATAGCTGTCAACTTTCTGTTCGTAGAATGCCGTGATCTCGTCGGCTTTGTCTCTCAATATTCTGATTTCCTCTTTCATATTTCAAACCTCCGCTATCCGTTTCCCAAAATCAAAGCCCGCTTATTAATATAAGCGGGCTTTTCAATATTGCGACCGTCTGAATTATTCGGGCATAAACTCGTCATTTAAGATGTCGGCCATACTCCAAATCGCCTGTTCGGGGAAGGTGCTTTCCAACTCGGTTTCCCGTAATGCAGCAGCCACGCCGTATGACCATACGTCTGAACAAAATTCACTATCTTCCAACCTGCTTTTCAAGCTGGGGGATTCAGCAAGAAGCCTTTTAATCTTAAGCCGTTGCTCTTTAATGGTTGCTTTCCAAGAATTACCCTGCCGTTCAGGCTGAAACTTCCATTTCAGCAGATGGCAGATTAAAACCTGCAAACGGCTTTCTAAAGCCCGCTGTTCGCTTTTGCCCATATCCTCGATTTCCTCGGCCAAGTTTCTAAAATCAATATTGTTTACCAACCCCGCCCGCAACAGCCCTGCCTGCTCGGCAGCCCATGCGGCGAAGTCGGTTTCATAAGAAGTCGACATTGTTCATTCCTCCTTAAAATCAAATGCCTGTATCGGTTAAATCATATCATATTTATAAAAATCAATGGGTTTGCAAATTTATTTATCAGGCTCAATTAAACCGTCATAAAAATAACTTTTGTTACTTTCTCAAAAATTCGGTGTAAAATACCCACACGGAAGCCCGCTTTTACAAACGGGCTTGGGTCTGGGTACAGACCTAAGACGGTGTGCGAGACCGTCTTATAAAGCGTGTGCGTTATCGGCACACTAAAGGGCAGTAAAACGCCCTGAATCTGCCCGCCAAGAGGCAGCCTCAAAAAATCAGTATGTAGTTTGGAGCTTGTCCGTAGATTATCGCTCCGCATCGGGGATACGCCCCGATTGTCAAATACGTTCAACAGCCGCCTGTTACCGGACGCCATTGCGCTACCCGGATGCGCGGCTTTTCTTTTGGTGGCGTGTTGAATGCCGCCAGCAACCGTTTGTACTCCCACCGTTTAGGCGGTTTTGCTTACCCAAAGGCTCGAAGCCTTTTCTACGCCTGCCGTCCAAAGTTTTAGTGATGTCTGCACATTTCAGTCAATAATAAGCATGAAGACTTAGACGGCTCCGAAGGCCGGTTGCTTCGTAATCAAGTTGTTAAAGAGCTTTGGTTTACTGTTTGAGTTATTTTAAGATAACTTAAATTTATATACAAGTACCAATTAAAGTTATCTTAAATTTAAAATATATCAAATTGAAAATAAACATTTTTATTTTATTTCCATCTAGCAGAAAGAAGTTGATTTGATAGGTACAAAAAGGCCGTCTGAAAATTTTCAGGCGGCCTTTTTACAATTATAGAATTGACAAAATCCCATTATGGGACTATTGTTCAGGTGTCACAGAATGACAGGTTTTTTCATGAAAGTTATTTCCGTTTCAACGTTAAGAGAGTTTTGGACAAAATACCCCGAGACGGAGCAGCCGTTGAAAGCTTGGTACGACGAAATCAAAAAAGCCCAGTGGCAAGATATGCACGATATTAAACAACAGTTTAGAAGCGCGAGCATTTTGAAAAACAACCGTGTTGTTTTTAATATAAAAGGCAATAATTACAGGCTGATTGCTTCGTTTTGGTTTTCTGCCCAGTATGTGTATATAAAATTCGTCGGTACTCATAAACAGTATGACGAAATAGATGCAGAAACCATTGAGTTATGAAATGAAAGGAACTCAAATGACCAAACTTCCTAAAATTAAACCATTAAGAGCAGAAGCTGATTATCAAGATGCGTTAAAGCTCTTAGGGGCATTTTTTGACAGCAATCCTGACAATGCAACACAAGAAGAAGCCGATTATTTTGAAGTATTGGCAGATTTGGTCAATATTTACGAGTCTGCCCACTATCCCATTGAACCACCTGAGCCGATTGAAGCGATAAAATTCCGCATGGAACAGTTAGGTTTGGAAATTAAAGATATGGAAGACATTATCGGCAAGCCTAACCGGGTTTATGAAGTGTTCAATGGCAAACGCCCGCTGACGCTGGCGATGATCCGCAGGATTCATTACAAGCTCGGTATTTCCGCAGACGTACTGATAAGGGCTTAATTTAATTTTAACTAAGGCCGTCTGAAAATTTTCAGACGGCCTTTCTTATCGTTTTCTCCTATAAATTCTGTGTTCAACCAAAATTCCAATAATTCGAATTTCCGTATCATTTGATGAAATTACAGGGTAATCAGGATTAAGGGGCTGAAGAGAAAATTGCCCAAGATTGTCAACACGGTATTTTCTAAATAAGACATCCTCACCTACGACTGCCAATACGAACTCTCCCGGCTCGGGTTTTTCCATTGGGTCAATGATGATGATGTCACCATTTAAAAAATCATTTGCCATTGAGTCTCCCTCGAGTTTCAAGGCAAAGGTAAGTTTTGAACTCTTGATGTCAGTCATGATGAATTCTCCTGTTGTTGATATAAAAGGAGAATCCTCATTAATTTTATAAACATCTTTATAGTTAAGAATGGGAATTTTTTCAGAAGAAATTTCAGAAATGAAGTTTGCATTACTCGCTTCACTTTCAATTCCTTTCAACAACCAACCCAAATCGCAGCCGAAGAGAGTTGAGAGGTCATACAAATTCTCTGCATTAGGTTTTGTGGTATTTGATTCCCACTGAGAGATTGCAACATGAGACACATCTTTTAGCCTTTTGGCTAAATCTTGTTGGGTCAGATTCATGTCTTTCCTCATTTTTCGGATACGCTCTCCGATTGTATTTGCTTGCACAAGGAACCTCTTCTCAGAATTATTTTAGCTTTAAGTTATCTTAACCCATGTTGATTTAAGTATTCTTTACATCTATACTTTAAGAGAACTTAAAAAAGAGAATATTTCATTATGCTAACTAAAGATGTTATTGCTTTTTATGGTACGAAAATTGCTGTTGCTAGAGCTTTGGGAATTAGTCCGTCTGCGGTAACACAATGGCAGGAGGTTGTTCCGGAAAAGCAAGCGTACAGAATTCAAATACTGACGGGTGGAAAAGTAAAAATAAATCCGCGCCTATATCAGATAGAGAAAATTCGAAAATTTAAAGCATAGTCATTAAAAAAACCAAATGCTTATCTCTGACCCGCGCCCACACCTAATCGAAAAATTCGTCCAAATCTATGACGAGTTTATGCCCCTATACGCACATAAAAAAACAGAGCCTGTTACGGCTCCGTTGTATGGCGATTGTTCCGGCTGTTTATACCTGCATCGGAATGATGTGTTCGATCTCCTGTTTCAGGGACTGCTCTGCCGTTTTCAGGTCATAGGCATTTTGCAGGTTCAGCCAGCTTTGTGCATCGCCTCCGAAATAGCGGGCAAGCCGCAAGGCCGTATCGGGACTGATGCCCCGCTTTTCGCGCACGATGTCGTTGATGCGCGGTGCGGGAACATGCAGGGCAATAGACAGGGCATTGGCCGTTATACCCAGCGGAATCAAATACTCTTCACGCAAAATTTCGCCGGGGTGTATGGGTCTCATTTGGTTATTCATGGTGGCTCCTTAATGGTAATCGACAATTTCCACATCGTAGGCATGGCCGTTTTCAAAACGGAAGCAAACCCACCATTGGTCATTGATACGGATGCTGAACTGTCCGGTACGGCTGCCTTTGAGTGCTTCAAGTCTGTTACCGGGCGGGGAGCGCAGAAAATCCACAGTAACGGCAGAATCCAACATTTGCAGTTTGCGCTCCGCTGTCTTTCGGATAGCCCTGAATTTCAATGGGCAGCGACCTTGGAACAGCTGCTCGGTGTGTTTGCAGTTAAAAGTTTGAATCATGGATATATTATATAACGCATAACGTTAAACGGAAACCATTAAATGCTCATCGCCGATCTGCGCCCTCATCTTTCCAACAAATTCTCTGTCATTCACAGCGAATTTATTGTCATGTGCGGTTCAAATTTGCAGGCGGCAACACTACTGAGCAACCTCTTTTGGTGGTCTCAAGTCAACGATGCGCAGCCCGAGCGAAAAGGCTGGCTTTACAAAACGGCAGCCGATTTAAAAGAAGAATTGGGCCTGACCCGACGGGGATACGAAAAAGCACGCAAAGGATTACTGGCGCTTGGTGTGCTGCAATACCGACGTGGCGGTGTGCACGGTAAAATGCACTGGCTGCTCAATCGGGAAAAACTACTGGAAAAATGCTACCAGGCACGCGGATTGAAACTCCCCAAAGGCTTCTCAAACCAATTCATCATAGACCGCGACAACTTCCGTTTGGACAACTGGGTGCCGCTGGATTTGTGGCACGCATTCCTAGATATGCGGATTGATACAGGCAATAAAGTTTCCATTAAAGGCAAGAAGACTTTACTCAAGCAGCTTAAAGCCATTCATGATAAAGGTTTGGATATTAGACCAGTCATGGAAAATGCGATCGCCTCCGGCTGCTACGGTTTTCTCTTATCGGATTTAAATAAATCCTCGCCCTCTTCCCAAGCAAATCAAAAACAGACAGACGAAAAACTACGGCGGGAGTATGAAGAAATCATGCAAGCCCAACAACGGGCTCTGGCAGAAAAAAAGAATAAACCCCCGCCCCCAAAGCCGGATAAAGAACAATCCGAGAATCACAAAGCGGCATTAAAGGCAGCAGGTATCATCCCCAAATCAGCGCAATAAGGTCTGAAGGCTTATTGCGCCTTTTTACCGTCAAAACCCTAAAAACCATTATTTTTACTCGGCTGAAGTGCTACTTCAGCCGCTTTTTTATGCACGGCACAGGCTCCAAACCTCCCAAGGCCTGTCTGAAAGCTGTTTTTTTAGCATTTGGCCACTCTTTTACCTTTTTAAAAAAGTTATTTAAAATCATATCTTTGTACATATTGTACAAAATACAATGTACGAAACGTACACAATTCTTTGTACAAAAGGATCAAACACTATACAAATACCCCCTCAAAGACCCCTACATAAAACTTAACCCGCCATAGGCGTGATGTTTTTTTGGGCAATTCAATTTTTTATAATAGAAATAACCTGTTAGGCTTTAAAGCAAGAGGGATATGCACGTTTGTTGTGGATAAATTGGTTTAATATTAAAATAAAGTAAGGTAAAATCATCCTTACCTTAAGACGTAAAATCAAAGAGGAACCAACAATGGCAACCACATTGAAAGTTACGGCAAAAAGCCAGGTAACGTTTAAAAAAGAGTATTTACAGCATCTGGGTATCGGTGCCGGAGACGAGTTGGAAGTATTCAAATTACCCGGTGGAGAATTAAAAATCAGAGCAAAACACAAGGAAGGCAAGATTAAATCAGTACGTGATTTTGCCGGTTGCATGAAAAATGTTTCCGGGGCGCATTTAACTGTTGACCAGATCAATGAAGCTATTGCAGAATCCGCTGCCTCAGAAGGAGCCATCGGCTTGGAGAAAGAAGAATGAGCGCAATAGCAATAGATACTAATGTGCTTATCAGGTTATTGGTCGGCGACGATCTTGAGCAACAACAAAAAGCCATTGAGCTGTTTGAAATGAATCATGAAATTATGATTTCTACTACCGTGCTTATTGAAACCGTTTGGGTATTGCTACGGGTTTATAAAACACCGCGAAAAATGATTGTAGATCAGCTAAGAAACTTCATTGTCTCTGTTCCCAATTTGGTTGTGAAGGAAGATGAAATCGAAGCAGGATTGGCAGTAATGGAAAATGGCGGCGATTTTGCAGACGGGGTAAATGAATATATAGGCAGCCAGCTGGGGGCAGAAAAATTTGCCACTTTCGACAAAAAAGCGGCAAATATTCTGAATGAACTTGGCAGGCAGGTTATTTTATTAAGATAGCTATTTGTATGATGGTCACAGTACCCGCCTGAAATAAAGAAATATACACGTTTGTTGTGGATAAATTGGTTTAGGGAGTTATATTTTTGACACAGCTGCACAAAGTATCTACAATGTAGATACACCGCAATGAGGAGTATTACGATGAAATTGCAGAAATGGGGAAACAGCGCAGCGGTGCGCTTTCCCAAAGAAATTATCAGCCAGCTCGGTTTACAGATTGGTGATGAACTGCAAACCGAAGTCAAAGGACAAACGATTGTAATCAAGGCGGTTAAACGCCCACGGTATAAGCTGTCTGAATTGTTAGCAGAAATGCAAGACGGTGCTCCGCGCGTTAAAGGATGGGAAGAAATGCCTGATGTCGGCAAGGAGATCGCTGAATAATGTATATCCCGGAAAAAGGCGATATTATCCATCTACGATTCGACCCTGCATCAGGAAAAGAAATGCAGGGAGATCATTTTGCTTTGATATTATCTCCTAAAGCATTTAATAAGGCGACAGGGCTGGTTTTTGCCTGCCCCGTTTCGCAAGGAAAGGCAGAAGCCGCAAGAGGAATGCTTTCTACACTGCTTGGATCTGGAACTCATACTCAAGGAAATATTCACTGCCACCAGCTCAAATCTTTGGATTGGAAAGCACGCAAAGCTATATTAAAGGAAAAAGTTCCCGATTATGTGTTGCAAGATGTCCTATCCCGGATTGAGGCTATTTTGGAACTCGATTAGAAACCGCTCTAACAACTATTTATGCCGTCTAAAATGTCACAGACGGCATTATTTTAATGCTTTTGGATCAATATCTTGGTTATTTCCAAATCGTATTTTTCCACTCTGTTTTATAGGATTAGTCGGCTCTGAACTAAATTCAGTTTCAGATCGTACATAGGATGCTTTTGGGGTCAAATTACCCATTTCAAATATTGCAGGTCGCTTTTTGTTTTCAGGTGTGGATTTTCCCAAACGCTCCGAAGCTTTACTGCGAATAAACCAGTTAAGGGTTTGTTGGCTTACAACAATCCCTTTTTTTTCTTTCAAGAATTGCAGGATGATCTTTTCCGTAAATCCCATTTCTTTCATTTTAAAAATTTCATCAGCATAGGGATGGAGCACGGATTTCTTGCTTTTCCCCGGACGCAGATCATGTTCTCTGATGAAGTCTTCCAAGTCACTCACAATACAAAATCCTACAAAACAAATCCAATTTAAACTTATTAAATACCAACTATTAAAAATAAAAAACAAATTTATTTAAAAATAATAAAAAATAAATACCAATGAAAACCAAAAAAAAAATTAAATTAAATCAAAATTAACAAACAAAACAAAATAAAACAAAAAATATCCTCTCCGCGCGTACCTCCATCTTGCTTTACAAACGAAAAATTTCTATTTAAGCCCCCTTTCCAAACTAGACGCAGAGATCACATACAGATATCAATAGGCCATCCGGCCTGATGATTTTTTGTACAATTCTTTTTTTATTTAGGAAATAGCCGTTTATGCTTTAAAGCAAGAGGGATATGCACGTTTGTTGTGAATAAATTGGTTTGTCGGGAGATATGGGTATATAATGGTATTACTTTTTACAACCTAAAAGAGGTTTGGTCATGAAAACTCAATCCGTACCGGTAGCAGTAAAACTGACACCGGAAACAAAAGAACGGTTGAAGTCCGTAGCCGAACAGCAGGACCGTTCTATTCATTGGTTGATGAAAGAGGCGGTTAATCAGTTTCTTGACAGAGAAGAGCGCAAAGCGGCATTGAGAACGGCAGCAGATGAATCGTGGCGGCATTATCAGGAAACAGGTTCGCATCTGACTCTTGAGGAAGTCAATAAGTGGATGGACGACATTACTGACGGTAAACCTGTGGAACCGCTCAAATGCCGCAAGTAGTGTTGACAGAAAAAGCAACCGATGATTTGAACAGGCTTTATAAATTTTTGGCTGATAAAAATCCTACGGTCGCGATCAATGCGATCCGCGCAATAAAGGCTGCTTTAAATGAACTGGCTGTTTTCCCAGCTCAGGGAAGATATTTTGATGATGTGTACCGGGAGTGGCCCGTTCCGTTTGGAAACCGGGGGTATTTGGTGCTTTACCGGTTTGAACATGATATGGTTTTTATTGTGTCTGTGAGGCATCAATTGGAAGAAAGGTACTCTTGATTTAGGCAAACAAACCGGTCGTCTGAAAGGATTCAGACGACTTTTTTACAACAGTTTTTCAGTGTCGATAGCAGCAGGGTTCCACTCAAATTTACGGGGCTGTCCCGGCTCTGAGCCATCTTCAGGCCACTTTTTTTCTAAAGAACCGAACAATTCTTCATCCGACGGCACTGTACCCCACTTGAATTTTCTAGGTTCGCCAATTTCATTCGGTTTCGTAGGAGACGTATGCTTGGCCGGTTTCTCAATTACTGCCGGAGCAGTCTCAACAGATATCCGTTGAGCAGCGTGGGCAAATTCCGTGTTGTCTTTCCGACTTCGGATGAACCAGTTTAAGGTCGTCATTCCGGCGGTTACGCCGTTCATCTTTAAAAAATCCAAAATCTGCTGCTGGGTATAGCCTTTGGATTTCAGCAGTAAAATGTCTTCACGGAAAGGTTCAAGTTTTGAAACCTTGCCTGCTTTTTGTTGATGCATTTCAATAAATTCAGCTGCTGAAATCTTAGTCATCTTGCTTATCCAATTCTTATCTAAAGCTATCCAAAAAAAATCTAATTTAGTCTAAATAAATACCAATTTAATCTATTTTTGTCAATATAAAATCTAATTATAATCTATCTAATATCTAAATTAAATCAAAATTGAAACTAATTTAAATCTATCTATTATCCATTCCTATCTAAATATAACTAATTTTATCCATAAAAAAACTAATGTTATCTATCCTAATCTAACGCAATATCAATCTGTTCCCGCGTACCTCCATCTTGCTTTTCAAACGAAAAACTCCCATCTAAGTCCCCTTTTTAAACTAGACGCAGGATAGGCACAAGGTGCCAAAAACACCGCTAAACGGTGTATTCCGCCAAAGGCGGAAACGCCGCAAGCGGCTGTCCCGTAAACAACCATCGGGGGCGGTAGCCGCCGTGTTGTCTCCTGATGTCTAAATTTCAAAGCGCCAAAAGTCCAGACCAAGACGAGTGTCTTTGCACGTCTTCCACCTTTTCCACCACGTCACAGAGGACGCACCGGACAAAGATGAAAGCCGCACAAAGCCAGTCTGGACTTTTGGCGCTTTGAAATTTTTAACGACATCACAACACGGCGGCTACCGCCCCCGATGGTTGTATCGTTGCATTGTTAATTATTTCGCATAAAAGGAATGACTATGGGACTGGACATGTACGGCTACACCATGTGTGCCGAGTTTGCGGGCGACCGACAAACCGATGTAATGCCGAAAACCGATGAAGAGCGCGAGCAAGCGCAGCTAACCGACATAGCCTACTGGCGCAAATTCAATCATCTGCATGGTTGGATGGAAGAGCTTTACAGAGAAAAAGGCGGGCAAGAAGAAATATTTAACTGCCGAACGGTAAGGCTGGAGTTAGAGGACTTGGAACGGTTGGAACAGGCGTTAGACAACAACGAACTGGAACATACACCGGGCTTTTTCTTCGGCGGCGAGGAGGTATACCCCGAAGATATAGAGGATACCAAGAAATTTATTGCAGCCGCCCGCGAAGTCATAGCAAACGGCTTGGCAGTCTTTTATGACAGTTGGTGGTAATCGTTAACCAAGTTTCAGACGGCCTGTTGAGGCCGTCTGAAAAAGCAGAATATATCAGAAAAGGAAAAAATCATGGGCTGGATAGCATGTCATACCGCAGGAAAAAACCTGAAAGCGGCATTTGAAGATTGCTGGTACACCCTAGAGTGGGGTTTGGGCTTATCGAAAGAATACGAACCTGCAATGTCCGAAGACCTGCGCTTCTTTATTGCCGATTACCGCATCAAAGGCCGCAGGCTGACCCTGCTGGTTCAAAACCCGAAGCACCCCGACCATCGGGAAATCGCCTGTTTCCTGATTGACCTCGACAGGAAAAACAGTGAATTTTTCTATAAACAACTGGGCTTTACCGACGGCTTTTCGGAAGGCTTCCCTATGATGAAAACATGGGCAAAAGAACTGTTGGCCAAACAGGGAAACTGCAACGCAGGCGACGAATGGGTACGGGGGCGTTTTAGCGAGTTCAGCCGCTACCTGTCCGACGCATACATGAAAACATCCAAATCAGGAGGCATTTGAGATGGGTACACGTTGTTATGTCGGCCGTCCGAACCACAGACAGGAGGATTGTCTGACAAAGCTGACGCCTCAGAGCAGAAACCGTATCCGCCATTTCTTTCAGATTGTGGATGAAATGACATTGGAGCGCGGAATGGGGTGCAGTATGCCTTTGGTCTTAACCGAAAGCGGTCTGATGAAAATCAAAAGCGATATTAAAAACAGGCTGTTCAAATACCTTGCTTGGGCTGAAGAAGAAGGTTTCTCTGAATATTACACCGTTCAATCTGCCATCAATAACGGATTTTGCCGAATCCGATTGTGGACAGACTGATTTTTGCAACAAACGATTCAGACGGCCTTTAGGCCGTCTGAAAAGAAAGGAAGCAGCGATGAAATACCACTTTCAATATGGATATACAGGTACGCGCGAGATGGTTATTTTTTTAGATGAAGCAGCATTAAAAGACAACATATGGGCTGATGATGATGGAGATATAAGGGTTTATCAAGATTTAACGGTTACGTTCGATATAGACCGCTATTTACGGTTGATGCAGCTTCTGAAACCCCTGAAAGAAATTGATGCCGAATTTGGACGGGTGCAGATGACAGCGGATATTGAAAGTAAGAGCGCTGCCGAAACCTACAAAATACGCGGCACATTTATAGAGGTTTATTACAAGGGAGATTTGAATCTTGATGCGAGATGGTGGTGCGATGGAGCTTTGATTGATTTTGGCGTTTATCTAAATATGCCGAATCAGTTTTATACCGACCCTACGGCATGGTTTGAGCAGGAAATAGCAGAAAAGGCATTAAAAATTATTATGAAAGCGGGGTATGAAATGATGTTTTGGGATGATGTGGCAGTCGATTTCGACCATTGGGTTCACTTGTTGGAACAACTTGGCGGATACAGTTTTATCAACTTCGAGCAGGATGTTTGGGAGATGGCACGGGGGCATAAAGAACCGCCGCATATCGGCAATATCCGCCAGCATCTGCTACTGGAGCGGCTCAGGCAAGCCATAGAAGGGCGTTACCGTTTTTTACCTGTGGAATATAGCATTAATGCGATGGATACACATCTGTATGTCAACGGATACAGCGTAGCTACCTTATCCGATTTAGACAGGGTACTAGGGGCGTATTGCAGGAAAAACGATGTAACGATTACTGAAAAAGGGGATAAACATGAATGAAGCAAAAAATTGTGTAGAAAATACAGTATCTCTGTTTGAAAAACTCGAACCGCATAAAATGCGTGAAGCTTTTATGACTTTATGGAGAAATACCGACCGCCTGAATGAAGCTTTGACAGCAGACGACTGCATAGAAATTTTTGCTTCGGCCTTAAAAGGCAGTTCGGATTTTACTTACGAATTACTGGCACAAACATGTGAGGATTACGGTGTCGGCACTATGACAGAAACATTTGCATTGTTACCCCGCGCAACGTATGACAAGCTGTTTTCAGACTGCCTGAAAGGGGATATTCCCCCCAATACAAGGCTGGACACAGTAGCCTTAACTAACCTGCTGATGCTGGAAAATGTCTCCAATGTGGAGGCCAGTATAAGAAATAGTTGTATAAGAGCAACACATTTTATAGGTTCTGATGGAAAATTTATCTATGATACAGGGATTAATGATGAAGAAAATCTATGGAAAATTGACGAATTTAGGGACGCATACCCTAAAACTTGGTGGACAATTGAGCAAGTAATCTTTAATTTTTGATGTAGCAGGCCGTCTGAAAGAGACGGTTTCAGACGGCCTGAATATGGCAGATGGGAAAATCGTTTGTCAAAATCCAGCCCGCAGCAGCCCCGTTCCCGGCTCCGTACCTCCGCCCGAAACGTCCCCACGCCCCCAAGCCGGACTTGACCATGCCGACCGCTTCGGCACCTGCGGCAGCCTACGCAACCGGCAAGCCCAAGCCCGACTTGCCCCCTCCTGCGGGAGGATTATTGTCACTACCATTACTTCTTTGTTGAAACATATGAAGTGAAGAAAGCTGCCTGTAAAGGTTCCGGCAGCTTTCAACGTTCAGGTTCAGGGTCGTCCAATGAAGGATGCCGCTCCTTAATTTGGGCTAACAAACTCCCATACAGATTAATCCGTGCCTGCATCTGTTCGGCAGGGGAAAGCCCTTTGATTACGGCTTCACCCGCCTCTATTACTTGCTTTTGTGCAGGGGACAAAAGATGGATGTTCTTTTGGAAGTCCGCCCGAATCTTCCCGAGTTCCCGCTCATTGCGGTGCAATTCGTAATCGATAGCTGCACCGGGCATCTGCCCGACATGGATACGGTCGTCAAAAACCAAACCATCCCTGTTATATACCCTGAAATGATCGGCTTTGCCAGATACAAACACGGCATCGGCATTTTTCGGCAGCAATTCCACCACCAAATCATGATGTGCTTTATCGGTATATCGTGGCATTTCTCCTAATGCTTCCATCTGTCTGTATCGGTCAAGTGTGCTTTGCCAACTCACTTCAGCCGGAGTAGTCTGAATATAGACGGCCGTTTCATATCCGTGGGTGCGCATTTGGTCTAAGGTTCCCAGCGGCACTTCGGTTGTTCGGAAAGTACCCTCAACACTAATGTTGTAGCGCTCTGCCAACGCTTTGGCTATCGCTTTTTCCGTCATCGTGCCCGAAAAGACGGAGGTATGTTTGGGAGCATCTTTGCCGTATTTTTCTTGGATCTCCTCGAAATCGGGATGGTAGCGGCGGAATTCGTCGCCGTTTACTACCAGCAGATTCCCGCCAAGCTCTGCATTGATTTTACGGACAAGGTTAGATTTTCCCGCACCGGGTTGACCGCCCAGCACGAAACCTTTAGGAAAAGAAGAGGGACGAACCTGACTTTCGGAAATCAGGTCGTCCCAAATCAGTTCAAATGCGGCTGCTTCCCGTGTGGGCATCATTTATGCCATCGCCTCCAGTTTCGGCAACGCCGAATATTTTCGGTGGAGGACGTTACATTCATCCGCTACAGCATCAAAATCTATGTCCTCGGGAGCCGAAGCATAAAGGAAACGGCGCAGCGAAACGATTCTGTCTTGGTCTGCGGAACGTTTTCCGGTACGCGGGGTTTTGCGGGCAATCAATGCCTGCACCGACGCTACACGTTCGATCAGTGCGTCTTTTTGCATTAATGTACACATAGTCCGCCCTTTCATTGGTCGATACATATTTATATTCTACCACATAGAAAATGTAATCAACTGAAATAAAATAGGGACTAAAGTAATTAGCCCCTTAAATTCTATTTCATTTCAAAATTTAGTTTTCAAACTCCAATCAAATAACCATAGGTAAAAAACGGTATGAATCTGTATGCTCTCTTTTTATTTTCTCATAATTCAAAAAAAGGCAGTATAATTTCTTGGCTTAAAAAGTAGAGGTTTGTCCGATGGAGGTCAAAATCGCCCGCATCTATATGCGGGTCAGTACGGACGAGCAGAATTTGGAACGCCAACAACGGTTGGTTGATGAGGCCGAAGAGCAAGGATTTTACATTGCCGACATTTATGCAGGAATGAAGATTACCGCCGATACCAACATTCTGCTACGTGCGGTCTTTTGGAAAAACAGGGAAAAAAACCAAGCTGGCCGCAAAATAAGCTTTTGATTTGAGGATATTTCGGGAAAGATGGCTCTGAAAAGTCAATCCGAATACCGAAATCCATACATATTTATGGAACCGACAAATAAAGACTGTCTGATTTTTTCAGACAGTCTTTATTATTTTACATTTATTTATCAAAAAAATGATATAATTCAGTAAATTTATTATTTTTTCAATACAATGAAGAATTACCGTTCATATCTCCAAATTGCTTCGGAAGTTGATCGTGTGCTCAAAGCACAACGGCTGACTTTGCGCGACTGTGTTGATACTTATAACCGAGAGTATCAAGATGACATCGCTAAAAACATAAAAGCACCGCTGAATAAGGATTTCATCCAACGGGTAAGATCAGGAAAGTGTAAGGTCATTAGCCGTAGGGTTGTCGATTTGTGCGTTTTCCTGCAAATTGATCCGTACGAACAGTCGGGTGAAGCTTCTGCGATTCAGGAGTTGAAAGATATTGAAAATCTGATACGCCAATATCCCGTTTTGGAATCCGGACTGCTCCGACTGCTGCAAGACATACACCGGTTACTTGAGTCTAATCTTGAAAAAATGCCGTTATCCGGGGAGGTTATGTAAATGGATAGCCCGCTGAAAAACCTCATCCGAACCCAAGTGTCGAATCTTACCGGTTTCGATTTTCAGAAATTTATCATATCCCTCCTGCGTACCCATTACGGAAGCGACAAAATTCAGGAAGTCCGCAGGATCAAAGACCAAGGTGCCGACTGTCTGATACGGACAGGGATTTGTGTTGCCTGTTATGCGCCGGAGAAAGCCGGCCAAACTGGAAAAATGACCACGAAGTTGCGCGATGACTTTGGCTCTTACCAATCAAACTGGCAGCAGCTGTATTCTGACTGGCATTTTTATACTAACTTGGAACCTGCTCCCGAGCATATCCGACTGGTAGCCGACTGGGGAAGACAGCACAAAATATGCGGACTCGGCCATATTCTGTACATGATTGAAACGGATGTCGACGGACGATCTAGGATATATCCGCAGAAATACCGGCTGTACCGCGAATTAAATATCGGTGACGAATATCTCGGCAGGGATTTTGTGAAAAAACTGCTTGATGACTTGTGCAGTCAGGACTACGAAACCGACCAGATAGACTATCTGGAAAAAGCTCCGGAAATTCTACGTAAAATCCGATCCAATAGCACAGAATCCGAGTATGAAGAGTTTGAGGATTCGATAAAATCCACTTATCCGTTCCAAGCTGAAATAGAAGAGGCATTGAATGCCTATGTAGACCGCGACATTAATACCGTTAAAAACAGGATTTTCAACGACTACGCCAAATTGACGGCACTGCCGATCAGCGGATTCCAGAAAATGAAACGGTTGATCGAGAATTACGAAGAACGTTATAACAGTGAATTGAAGGATGATATGCTTTCGGCCTATATATCCGCATTGGTATGGTATGTTTTCTCACAATGCCATATCGGTACAAAACCGGGAAGGGATTAGAATGGCGCTATTACATCCCGAAAGTGATTTGAGCCTATCCGTTGTGGCAATGGGGGCAGGATTATTGAAAATTCTGTCAAAAAAATCTCCGATCATGATTGATGACCTGCTTGCGTCATTTCTCAAACAGGATCCCCGCCGAACGATTGTCAATTTTTATTCGTCTTTGGAATTTTTGTATACGATAGGTGCAATAGAGCACGAACATTACCATATCACGATTTGCCGGTATCAAACTCAAACCGACATCTTTGATTAGATATAGAGGCATTGATTATGCTGAAAAAACTTTGGTCTCCGACTGGTTTTCTGTTGCGGGACATAAACTTCAAGCCCGGACTGAACCTTATCATCGGTTCCGCTAAAGACGGACAATCCCACGGAACAAACGGTATCGGTAAATCCAGTATTGTCCGTCTTATCGATTACCTGCTGCTGTCTTCGGATGCAGCAAAGATTTTCAACGACAAAAAATACGCATTTCTGAAGGAGCAAGAGCATCAGATCTGCCTGCTTCTGGAAAATAGGGGAGAACTCCTGCAAATTCGCCGCAGTTTTGGGGAACAGAAGAAAGTCTACATCCGGGAAAACAATCAGGCTGAATACTCTTACGAAATTGAGGAAGCAAAAAAACTTCTGTCCGGAAAATTCTTTCCACAGTCCGCAGAGCGGAAATATCCGGAAGGGAGTTACCGCAATTTGATGAATTTCTTTGCCAAAGATGATTTGACAAGCGTAAAACGCAATGATCCGGTTACCTATCTCCAGCACGGAGGGGCTAAAAAGAGCCTGCTGGTATTGTTGAATCTTTATTTGCTCGGACTGCCTTCAACCCATCTGAACAATTTGCTGAAAACCTGGGCAATAACGGAGGAACTGACTCAGGAAGCCAATGTTTTGCAAAAATACCTGACGGACACATCCGGCAAGCCTGTCTCCCAATTGCGTTCGGAAATGGCTGCCAAAGGAAAAGAGTTAACACTCATTCGACAGTCATTAAGCGAATTCAAACTCAGCGACTCCTTCAAAAGAGTTTCCGAAAGAATTGCAGAACTGGACGAACAACTGGCGAACTTGAGAAAGAAAGAGCGTCAAACCAGCAATCAGCTTGAAAAATTAAAGAAATTCACGGAATCGTCCCAAAACGAGATTGATGTGGATGATGTCTGGAAACAATACGAATCGGTGGCTCTGGATTTAGGCCGGATTGTCAGGAAAAGTTTGGAAGAAGTGCTGGATTTTCGGGCATCCATTACCCGAGAACGGCTGAAATTTTACGGCAGCCGCATGACGGAATTGTCCTCAGAGCATAAAAAACTGCTGGCAGAAATTCAAGAGAAGGATGTGCAGCGTGCAGGGTTGATGAAAACGATTGATGATAATATGGATATGTCATTGACTGAAGCATGGGGCAGATATGCATTGGAAAGTGCAAAAATTGCCGAAATCCGCCAAAAGCTGGACAATATTGAAAAAATCCATGCAGAACTCGGCAGGATGCACCACGATGAAAGTATACATCATATGCAGATACAGATTGCCTTGTCTGAGTATTCGGAATCCGTTGAGACCATCCGGAGTCTGTTTAACGAAATCGTTGCCGCCGCATTTGAAGACATTCGTTATGAAGCAAAGGGCGTTTATTTGGACATTTCGGCTCCAGGGCAGTTGAAAAACAGAAAAGTGCCGGTAAAAATAGAAATCGGTTTTCCCCATATCGAAGCATTGGGACAGACCAAGCTGAAAACAGTCATTTATGATCTGACTGTATTTCTGAATGCCGTGCGCGGGAATATCCCGTTGCCCGATTTTCTGATACATGACGGTGTATTTCACGGTATCGAAATCAGAAAGAAAGTCAACCTGTTGAATTATATTCACGAGCAAAGCGAACAAGGCAACTTTCAATATATCACCACTTTCAATGAAGACGAGATACAGATTGGAGACGGTGACCGGAGTAGAGGGATAAACTACCGCTTCGATTTGAACAGCAACATAATTGTCAATCTGAAAGACAAGCCTGAGGAAATGCTATTCGGATTCAGGTTCTAGAAACTGCATTAGAAAATAATAAAAAAGGGGCTGAAGTAGATTGGCCCCTTAAATCCTATTTCATTTCAGAATTTAGTTTTCAAACTCCAATCAGATATCTATACGCCCGCCATTGCTGCTTCGCGGTAACTATCCAGCGTGCTACTTGCAGTAGAGTCAACAGCATAGTTCATAGCAGCCGGTTTATCATTTTCAAAGCCTGCAATATGATTATTTATTTCACTGGATTTGAAAATCTGACCGTCAGCAAACTCCCAGTTTACAATGGCCTGTACTTCCCAGGTTTCCGGCTCGAATTGATCCTGAATTCGAATTTGGTCTTCACTATTCAGCTTGAATACCATCAAATCCTGTCCTTCACGTTCAAGGCGTACTTCTGAAAAACGCACGTCCTTGAAATAGATATGATCTTCAGCATTCTCACTAATAATGGTATCTCGACCCCAATTCCCGGAGAAAACATAAGTATCGGCTCCTGCGCCGCCTTTCATAATGTCGTTTCCTTCGCCTCCGTTAATGACATCGTTGCCACCCATGCCGTCGATAATATCATCCCCTCCATAACCGTTCAGATCTTCCCGAGCATCGGTTCCGGTTAAAGTATCTCCATCCTCATTTCCGCTCCAGGTATGCTCCGGTGTTTCATAACGACCTTTAGGCGGCTCTGTCCGATGTGTATCCGGAACAGGGTCTTCTTGCTGTCGTGAATCATCGGGAACAGGCTGCGGTTCGGGATTTTCTACTATAGGTTGTTCTGCCCAAGCAGGTAGGTTTAAACCAAACATACCTGAGTGGTAGTTTTCTAACGTAATGCCTGTCTGAAAACCATTTCCGCTTAAATGCAGGCTGCCGTTTTCCTCATGCAATATCCAGCCCTGTTCTTTTGCCGACCAGCGCCCTGCGGCTTCTGCTTGCCAATTGACAGTTTCAACAAATTGCCCGTCGATCATAATACGACCCAATCCATCACTGTCGATAATGTGATTATTTGAGCCCCTTTTCTGCAAGTCACTACTGTCAAAAATATAGGTATCCAAACCTTTTCCGCCGATAAGTATATTATTACCTGCACCACCGACAAGTATGTCATTGCCCGAAATATCGGGATTGCGGTTATCATCTCCCCAAAGAATATCGTTACCGTCGCCGCCGTGCAGTAAATCATCTCCGTCTTGGCCCACAATCAAATCATCGCCTGATCCACCATATAGAAAATCATTAAATGCACCTTCTTTCTCGTCATCAGCATTCCTTTTACCTACGCGGTGGGCATCACTTGCCAATGCCAATTTATTATTGACATGGTACTCTCTCTGAGCGGCATTGATGGAGAAGTCCCATTGATTGGAATCCGGGTGGGTTTTACTGGCGCTATTTAAAGGTAATTTTTTCCAACTGCCACTGTTGAGTGTATGTTCTACTGTCAATGCATTGCCATAAGAGTATGAAGGTGAAACGGTGCCGCCGTTCCATGGTACCAAGGGGTGAATCGGGGTTGTCGGTGTATATACCGGCGTATAAACAGGTTCGTTAAAAATGGACAGCATACGGGAATCTAAGCGGATTTCGCCATCACCTAAAATTACATCATCACCGGCGCCGCCTTGCACCGTATCACTACCCGAACCGCCTTGCAAAAAATCACGTTCGCGGCTGCCGTAAACCCTATCATTACCAGCACCCCCGGCAATCCAATCACCACGCAGGTTGCTACTACTCTCAAACAAATGCTCGCCTCGGGCGCCAGCGTAAATAATATCATCACCACCGGCACCCCAAATAATATCGTTACCCGAACCTCCGATAATCAAATCCTTATCGGCTTCCATTTCTGCATTAAGTTTGGTTGGCGGCACATAAGCACTACCGTTAATCCAATCATTACCGTCACTGCCATCAATCATATCTGCTGCATAGCTGCCGAAAATACGGTCATTGCCACCTGCTGCGTTCAAAATGAGCCCTTTGGTTGCGGTAGCAAATACAATATCGTCCTTATGACCGCCTGTAATATTCACCGTATGCCCGGAACCGGCATAAAATACATTGTATTTATCCGCCTCTCCTGCACCATATATTACAGACTCTCCTTTAACTTCCTGGGCACCGTCCTCAACTGCCAACGACATGCCCAATGCTTCCAAAGCATTACCGTTTTTCTTGGCATGATCGAAAAAGCCTTTTACGGTAACCTTGTCCTGCCCGTGGAAAACATTCAAATCCGCACCTGCTTTCACTGCAAACATCTTACCGTCACGCTTGCCTGCCTCATCTACGCTGTACCAATAATTAGGAGTATCTTCCGGCCTATTCATGAATGAGGCTGCCTGAACATTGCTTGAGGCAAAAACAATTTTGCCATTGTTATCGCTATCATAGACAGTATCGGAACCTTGGATCATGTAAGTGTCGAAACCCATCCCACCTTCCATGTAATCATTGCCATCTTTTCCGTCAAGCGTTTGATTCCCCGCCCCTGTAAAGAGATAGTCCTCCTTCATACCTCCTGCTAAATCTTTCTCTCCGTTTAGTGCAAAAGCTACGACAGCCGGATTTGTTGAACGGACAGGATGGTTGTTTCGGTACTCATAAGCGGATAATGTGAACATTTCCCCTTTATCGGTATATTCCACATCATTTGTATAAAGCGCATTGGGTAGTTTATCGTTTGCCACTTTCAAGTAAACCTGCATTAACTCGCTGCGTTTTTCAATAAATACCTCGCTCATACCGTTAGGGTTGTTCGGGCTTTGCAGATCTAAAGAACCGTTGCTGTTGTGTGCAGAGTAGTCTAAGCCCTTCACTACGAACGGGTTCAAATTTAATAAAGCATAACGATATGCCACAGCATCAGAGCCTTCAATCGATGCAAGTTTACCAATATCTTGCGGTATGCTCTCAAAAGTATAATTACCCTGTACACCTAAACTATTAATCAACTCCTGTACTTTTAAGATGCCGCCGTAAAGCGCATCTCTATCTTCAGCTTTAATTTCCAAAGATCCTTCCGGATTAAGCAAGTGATATAGTTTTTCTACTATGTGTTCCAGTGTATTTGCATTATCTACGGCAGAAGCTTCAAATACAGTATCAATAAAGAATAATAATTCCTTCAATGGTTTTTGCTGCAAACCGGCATCCAGCCTGACAAATAAATCGGCTACCGCCATCGAATCGCTCATTTGTCCCGAACCATGCCCAAACGTATGGGAAGATACCTTTGGCTGTTCAATAAACAGTTCATACGCTTGCCCGGGCTGATTTAATGCAATAAACCAATCTTGGGCAACAAAATCGATATTCTTATCCCCAATAACATTGGTAATTTTATTGGCATCAAATTGATCAGCTCCGCCCAATTTATGAAATACGGATTGAATATTAAAGGTCGGGCGTGTAAGCTCAGGAGCGCTGACAATATTCCCAGACCCGCCAAAGCCCGCTCCATTAATCATATAGGCATGTTCGGTTGCTTCAGGAAATAATCTGGAAAACGCAGCAGACAGATGTCCTCCCAAACTGTGTCCTGTTACGGTAACCGTATCCACATCAATACCTAAACCAAACTGACGCCCATCTTTGTATACTTCGGTAGAGTCGGTAAAATAAATCTGTTGGACTATTTTATTATTACTGAAATATCCTTCAGCTGTTGCCCCATCTAATAAAGATATTGCACCCAATGGATCAATAGCTACTGTTTTTATGGCCGCGGCCTGATAACTTTGTCCTTCAGGTGTATTTATTTGCTGCCAAAAATTATACATATCGACAATTTGATGGTGAGCCAAACCGTCAAGAACAATATCAGTTCCGTCGGTAACTACCAAATCTTTAAAACCTGCCGTGCCTTTCAATGCCAAAACAAAACTACCTGTGTCTTTGGCTTGAAATAATGTACCGGAGAAGCCGCTCTCTCCGTCAAATAATGAATTGCTATCTTTCCAGTGGGCAATTACTTTGTAAGAATCAGAAATTAATTTAGCAAAATTACTTGGTAAATTTCCATTCTTAGCATCATTTAGCGCATTGAAAAATTTACCAGTTTCATCTGATTTTTCAATATTAGATAAATTCGCATAGCTTGCAACCGATAGATATACAAAATTTGTTAACAACGAATTCATTATCCTACCCCTTTAAAATTAATTTAAGTAAAATTGTAACTTTTCCTCAAAATCTTTTAGTACATCTGAAGAGCAGTCGTCTATATTATTTAACCATAATTTATATGAATTATCTGATTCTTGTCCTACACCAGCTGTAAAATATGTCCTCTCTATTATTTTTTTATCTGTGTTAATATCTATAATTATTTGTTTATTTTTTTTTGTATACATCGTATCTTCACCATTAGAGGGGACATAAAACAAGATCAGTCTATCTGTTATTTTTCCTATTGAAAAAAGCTCTTTTCCATCTATATAATATTTTTTTGAATTAAGTTTAACATGATGATCAAAGATTACTGAATTTTCCATATTTGAGTTAGATAATCTACGCCACTCCTTAGAATCTACATATATTTTCACACCAGCTTCGTCATGACATTTTTTTTCTATATAATTCTTAACTGCCATAAATTCCCAAGTCCAATAAACAAATACAGACCCCATCAGTAACATAAACCCTGCAAACCGGCCTATCCGTCTTCCTAGACCCAGCTTCGAAGTAAGCTTTCCACATAAATAAGCAGCCAAAACCGTCAGGCCAATCCAGACTGACAAACCAAACAATACGGCTAATCCCAACATGGATATTCCTATTCCTGTGTATAAATAAATTCAGTTGTAATAATTAAATGGAGTGTTCATGATCTTCTTTATCTTTCATTTGCAATAGCGGCCTTTATCTGATCTTCGTCTGAAAATTTTACCTTGGAAAAATCGGCATACGCTGTTTCAGCCAATAAAACATAGTTCGATATATTATTAATACTCATTAAAAACCCCTTTCAAGAATATATTAAAAATTACTTGTCGCACTTAGTAGTTATCTTAAATATTGTTTTTTAAGCTCCCATTCATCAAATGAATCACAGCCTTGAACCGTCTCAAGCCAAAATTTCAATCCTTGTAAATTATTAGCTATTGCAGGCACGCCTACGCTGACTTCCATAATTTTAAATAAAGCAACCCTGTCTTTTTCATCATAAAAAACTTGGTAATTCGCTACTATATATGGCTTATATTCGTTATGTCTGTAATTAACAAGTCTATTATTATATCTATATGATGCTTTATATTTTCTATCTTCAAACACCAATACCCTCTCATCTTCTATTGGTTCCTGGACAGTTTCCAAATCCTGCCGTTCTTGTTCACTGATTTTTGCCCAATATTCTTCAGGCGTAACATAAACGGTAAAACCTGAATTTTTACACCACTCCTGCGCAGTCTGCCGAAGCGTCCAATATTCCATAGTCCAACTAACCATCCAACCGCCCATCAGCAGCATAAACCCGACAAACCGGCCTATCCGTCTTCCCAAACCCAGCTTCGAAGTAAGCTTTCCGCACAAATAAGCAGCCAAAACCGTCAGGCCAAGCCAAACTAATAAACCAAACAATACGGCCAATGCCAACATGGATATTCCTATTCCTGTATGTAGTATATTCAGGTGTAATAATTAGGGTGTTGATGCCCGCGCAAACATAACAGACATGCAATACAATAACATCTTTACAAAATAATTACAAACATCACACTCAATTTAATTAAATTAAATATTTTTAATAAATATAAATGATTAAGCGAATTTATTTACAAACCATCGGTTTCATTAGCTTAAAACCAAAATTTTACCTGTCGTAGTTTTTAGACAGGAGCTGATTCAAATTTGAAGTGCAACTTTTCATAATAGAAAAAGGCCAGTATGAGGTTGATGTAGAAAATCCTAACATTGTTTACACTTTCGTTTTTTGCTTGAAGATCCATTTGGGGATTGTTGAAGGTTGTCAAGAATACCGAAAGGCACGCGAAGCCGCATCGTTCTTGAGAATGCTCAAAAATCACGAAACAATCATTTCAGCACAAAACAAAAGCCATCTGGCATAATTAAAATGTAAACACCACGACCTTTTCCGGCACATGAAAGGTTCTAGAAAAACGCAAAAAAGCCCCTGCCGCCATACACAGAATGTATGGCGGCAGGGGCTTTCTCAAAAAGGTTCATCATAAAAGTAAACAGACATTCGGCCCACAGTAACAAAAATCGGACTTATGCCGCTTGTTTTTCCTGTCTGCCCATCTTACCGGGTTTGTAATTCGCACGAATCAACGCGGCCATCGGCGGCGGCGATACGGAGTTGCCGCACATCCTCACCTGGGCGGTTTTGGTCAGAGGTTTGCCAGTATGGTCGTGGTCAAAGACGTAATCGTCGGGAAATCCCTGAGCCTTGTAAAGCTCTTTGGGCAGCAACATACGCAGGGTTATGTCCACAATGTAATAAGGTTCTTTATTCACATAAACCTTAACCAACGATAATAGGTCTTCGGTCGTCAGATCATCTATCGGGGCTGACAGATTGCTGACGTCACTGTTACCGCAATAGTTAATCAGGAATGAGGCAACTCTGAGCGCACGTTCTTCGGCATTGCCCAGCTCACAAACAGCCAGTGAAGTTTTACCACCGCCACCATTGGTCATGACCGTACCCATCGGTGCGGCAATGTCGCTGCCGGTGCTGGCTCCGAACTGGCGTATCAGGCAGGCTGATACCAGTTGTTGCCGGCTGCCACTGTTGGTGATCGTCGTCATTGGTTCGGATGTGTCTTTACTCTGCACGGTCTAGACCGGGATTTTGCATACCGTTTGTTGTCGGTGTTTGTTCACGTTCCGGCCTATGCAGGGCATGGATATGGTTATAGGTATCGCGGAACTTGGCGTATTGCTCGCCCTTAACGCCTTGCAAGTGATTGTAGTTAAATTCCTCTTTGTCTTCGTGCCACACAATACGGGCTTTCTCCACGCCCGTCACAAAAAAGCGGTTGGGATACTTGCGCCACTGCGTAATTTCTCCCGCTTCCAACATGGGCTGGAATCTGGGTGCGTGCAATATGATCTATTTTCCGCTGCTCCCTCTCGATGGCTGCCTCTGTTTTTTCGATGCTTTTTTGAAGGGTGCGCAAACTCGCGTTCTGCCGTTCACAACGGTTCATAGTTACTTGCCCGTTGCGCTTATCGTTAAGCGGTTGGCCGTTCTCAGACTGTACGTCGTCGAAATGCGCCTGTATTTTGTTGTCGAAAGCAGTCTGCTTTTTGGCCAAAGACCTCTGCAAAATTTCCATGCGTTTACTGCGACCGAGCTTGCTTTCATTCTCCATGAGCTTACTCCGAAAAATAAGCCCGGACTGCGGTATCTGGGCGGTATGGCTCGAATAGTGAAAAAGGCCGTCTGAATTTCAGACTGCCTTCCGACAATTACAGATTATGAATTTAGATTAATTTACTCATCAGGCCATTTTTGCCATTGGGGCAGTACGGCAACAACGGTCAGGTGTTTTTCCGACACCGTGTAAACGATGCGGTAGCGCAACGGATAAAGCTCGCGGGTGTTTTCGACCATACCCGGCTTGCCCATGTACGGTTGTGAAGCGGCCAAATCCAACAGCCGTTCAATCTCCTGAAAAGCTTTTTGTGCAGAATACATACCTGCAAAATCTTTTCGAGCGTCCAATAACTTGTCTAACTGTTCAGATGCTTGCCCTGACCAAATGATTTTCACTCAGACGCCTTCTCGGCAGCCCATCGGGCAAATTTTTCTTCCATTTTTTTACAAACTTCCGAATGCTCAAGCACCCGTCCAGCAGCAATATCAGCCAAGCCTTTTTCCACTTCTGCGCGTACATAGGCTTCATAACGCTGTTTTTCGATGAAATCGCGCATAAATTCCCGTACCAGTTGGGAGGCATTGCGATCAGACAGGCGGGCGGCTTCCATAAATGCCTCTTTTTCGGCATCGGGAACATTCATAATAAATTGTGCCATTTTCAATCTCCTTTCAAATATATATGAAATATATATCAGAAAATTTTCCTCATCAACCAAATTTTCCAGCAGCGGTTCACAGGAAATAAAGCGGACTGTCGCCGGAATACTTCTCAGCAATTCGATCCGGGGCAGCCCGTAACGCCGGTCCTCCACCGATACGCCGAGCCATACGTTTTCAGGGACGGTTCGCATAGCAAAATATTCCGCCATTCTCTCCGCCCGTTTAGTCAACACCTGATAAGTGTGCTGCGGCGTTTGGCGGATGGTTTCAAAGATACGGTCAATGTAGGTAAACGGCACGTCTTCGTGAAACGTGTCGGACATGGAGTTCACAAAATAAACCGTCGGCTTTTTTCTGCCGGCGGGTTCTTTCAGACGGCCTTCCATCAGGGTAAGGGCAAAACCGTTTTCATAACCGGGCGTATTCATGGATTGCAAACGCTTCGCCATTGATTCGGCGTAGCAGTTTTTGCATCCGGGCGATATTTTGGTGCAGCCGGTTATGGGATTCCATGTACGTTCCGTCCATTCGATATTGCTGTTGGCCATATCAAACCTCTTAAAAATACGAGTGTCCGAGACAGGTTGGCAGCCGTGATAGGCGGCTTATTTATCTCAACGGTAGTTAAAATGGGATTTTTTGACAATCTTGATCCGAACCGCTTTTAAAGCGCGGAGAACCCACACCACTCGGTTCATCCTTACAACCATTATCCAAATCACTCTCGCAATTCACTTGCTGATAATCGGACGGGAAAAGACCGTCGGCATCAAAACAGGCCGTCTGAAAACAGCCGTACCGATGCCCAAAATCCCAAAACCAATATTCCTTTTCCCCCGCATCATTGATTAAGTAGAGACGCGCGCCCAAATGTTCATGTGCGCAAAAATCCCGTAAAGCGGAATCAAGGTCTTCGGATTCGTGAAGGGCGCAACCGGATTCAATGTAAAAAGCCATATCAAACCTCCAAAAAAATATTGCCGCCCGTATTTGTCACAATGCCCATCCGATTGCCATTTGTGCCGTCCGTTCTTGATGCAATGCGGCAAAAGCGGGATTCAGTTCTATACCTATCCACTTTCGCCCCAAACGGTTGGCTGTTTCCGCCACCGTGCCGCTGCCCGAAAACGGATCCAGCACCCAATCGCCCGGGCGGGAACCGGCCAAAATACACGGCTCGATCAGCTTCGGCGGGAAAGCCGCCAAATGGTCGTGCCGGGCGGCTACGGTGGATACCGGCCATACACTGCGTTTGTTACGCAGCGGTCTTGCGGGGGTGTGTTCGCGGTTACTGCGGTGTTGGGTCGCACTTTGGCCGGGATTCGGCGTTGCCGTGTATTTTCCTTTCGTCCGACAAAAATCATTTTGCCGGTTTGCTCCGGGGCGTCCGTAACTGTCCGAAGATTCCCGGATGGCTTCGTGATAGAAGTAGTAACGGCTGTTTTTGGAAAGCAGAAAGAGATATTCGTGTGAGCGGACGCAGCGGTCGGTGACGGATTCGGGCATCGGATTGGTTTTATGCCAAATAATATCTTGGCGCAGATACCAGCCGTCTGCCTGCAAAGCCAGGGCAACGCGCCACGGAATGCCGATCAGGTCTTTGGCTTTGAGGCCGTCTGACAGCGGTGTGCTTTTCAGACGGCCTGTCAGTTGGGCGTTTGTCTGAAACGAATCTTGATACCCGCTAAACGGGCTGCCGTCGGCATTGCGGCCTTTGCCGCTGCCTGCATAACTGTCGCCGAGGTTGAGCCATAAGGTTCCGTCATCGGCCAATACATCGCGCACCATGCGGAATACTTCCACTAGGTTGCCGACATACTCGTTTACTGTCGGCTCCAAGCCGATTTGTCCGTCACAACCGTAATCACGCAAACCGTAATACGGCGGTGAGGTAATGCAGGTTTGAACTTTCACGCCTTGCTGAGCCAACCGAGGGAGTACAAGGCGGCAGTCGCCGGTAAACAGGCGGCCGTTGTCAGATTGGGTGTAAGAAATCATGAGTACACCTTTCTTTACAAAAAGAAAAAACACCTTGCAGATGCAAGGTGTTTTTACGGTAGATAATCCGATCTTGTTCAATATCATACAAAACCGAGCAGGTGAAACCGTGAGCGGCTCAATTTTAGACCACAACTGCGGTTTTGTTCCTGAATGGAATTGACAGGTATCTGTCGAAATCAGGGAAATTTCCGTGCAGTATGTACGATATTCAACACATACACGGTTTTGCTGTTTTCATCTATTTTAATGAATGCTGTATAAGGCAGATTGCCGACAAAATATTCGCGCGTACCTTCAACCAAAGCACTCTCAACCGCACGGTAAGGAAAATAAGCCAATCCTTCCAGTGCCGTCTCTATACGGCGGCTGATGATTTCTGCCAAACTTATACCGCCCTCATCGGCATAGTACGACAAAACAGACAACAAATCCGATTCCGCTTCAGGTTCATAAATTATCCTGTACATTTTCCGCTCAACGGTTTTTCAGCTTGTTGCGGATGCTATCCAAAGTATCCGCATGAACAACCGCTGATTCTCGGCCTGCGCTGCCGTTTTGCTCGAAACGCGTCAGAGATTGTTCAACTTTGGCCTGCAACCAGTCGTCGTAGCCGTTTTCTTTCTCGACCAACATATCGGCCAGATAAGTCCCCTGCAAATCCTCCAAAGAAACAAATACGCCGACGGGACGCTTGTTTTTAGTCAGCAAAACCGGTTCGCGGCGGACGGTGTCCAACAGGTCGCCGAAATTGTTTTGCGCATTGCTGGCAGTCATGATTCGCATAGCATTTCCTTTGTTTTGCCGATAAATTTGTTTTACATTTTAGCTAATTTAGGCAAACTGTACAAATAAAACTCAGCGCGATATATCTTTCTCTTGCTTGTTTTTACCATGTTCCGCCAATTTCTGTTGCAGCTTCTCAAGCTCCGGCTGCTTACCTCGTATGGTGTCGTACTGGTTTTGCGCTTTGGTATCAAACGATTGCCCGGCCACTTCTTTTGCCAGTTTGCTGATTATCCGCGCTTCGCTTTTATGCCCCATCTTGTAAAGCTCTTTGGCTATCAGACCATATTGCTCCAGGATAATGCCACGCGTCTGCATGGTTTCTTTTAGATACGGATGTTTGGGGCGATCATTGTTTTTCAGTGCTTCCATCAACTCAACCGCCTGTTGCCTTGCCGCATTCGTAAACACCCCGCGCTGACGCATGGCCCGCAGCAGGCTGTTTTCCGGTTTCTGTACCTTACCCCGGTGCTGCCGCTTGGTGGCCGCGCACAGCACGCCTTCTTCGCGCAACTTTTCCGCAAAACGGACGCGCCACTCGAACAAATCCGCTTTGCGCGGATTGAGCCGCCGCCCGAACTCGTCGCGCATCAACACGCACAGGTGGACGTGGGGGTGTTTCGGCTCGTCGGGATCGTGGCTGTCGTGGTGTAGGCCGAATACATATTGATGTCCGGCAAACTGTTCGGCGGCAAAGTTGCGGGCGGCATTCAATACCGCGTCGGGTAGTGTACCTTCGGGCATGGATAACACGATGTTAAGGGCTTCTTTATGCTTGCTCTCTTCGGGGATACCGAGTTTCCGCCAATCGTCTGCAAAACCCATGACTGCCCGTTTACCAACCAGCTTTTCGCCGGATTGCGTCTCCAGCGGCACTTCGCCGTTACGCGATACATAATCCAAATGGTTGCGGACACCTTTCATGCCTTTGGAGTTGTTACTGAGCCGCTTGGGGATTTTAACCATCACTTCGGGATGTTTGAGTGCGGCAGCACGCAGGTTGGCCAAACCGCTGCCGGGCTTTAAAGGTTTGGAATGTTTACTGCGGTCATTACCGAAATAAAGACTACCGTCTTTTTTGGCTTTGACAGCCCGGGTTTTATAACCCAAAAACCAATCGTCTATTTTACGGTGCAATGTCATCTTTACTCCCTTCCGGCTACTCCCGCTTGCGGCGGCGGTTGGTTTGCAGCACATGGTTTACTTTGCCGACGTGGGCTTCGATAAACTTCTTCAAGTCACTGATCTGTTGGCTGCTTAAAGATACGTTTTCACCCGCATTTAGACGGCGGGCGATTTGGTTAAGATTGCGGCCTATCATGACCAACTGATAGTTGGATTGCGACAGCACATCGGCTTCAAATGCCGACAAAATCGGATAATGCGAGATATGGGATTGGATAATGTCTCTGACGACATCGTTAATGGAGCCGCGACGTGTCTCCGCTGCCGCCTCAAGATAGGCGCGGTCTTTATCCGGCAAGCGCAGGGTGATGCGCTTTTTGCATTTGGGTGGCGGCAACTTAACCGGTTCGGGTTCGTCAGCCGGTACCAACTGAGCCTGTAACAGTTTCTTGGCCAACAGAGACACGCTGGCCTTGCCGTACCGTTTGAAAGCGAGTTCGCGCAAAGCTTTGATTTCTTCATCGGACAAACCGTACACATCAAATTTTTTCGGCATGATAGACACCCTAATTGTCATCAACAAAGAAAAAGCCTGCCCTTCAAAAGAGGCAAGCTTTTTAGACGGACTTAATCAGAAAATCAACGGTCTATACCGGTTTCTATGTTCCGTTCATCCGATAAGTCATATGTTTTTCCGGCATCCCTGATTTGCGACTGATAAAAGTTAATCCGTGCCTGCATCCGCACATCGGCAGGCAAACCAGAAACTGTTTTTTCCATTAGTTGCTCCAACATTGTGAAACGCTGCTTTTCCGCTTCAGGTGCCGCTGTTGCACGCAGCCCTTGATAAGTACGGCGGGCTTTGTCCAGTATTTCCTGCGGCAGTGTATCGCCGGTATCGGAGTTGCTCCGGTCGAACAAACCGCTGTTATTGACGGCGGACTTCATCTGTCCGTCCGCATTCATAAAATAACCGCCGAAGCCACCCTGCCGGTTGCGTTTCTCCCATAACCCTTTGGCTGCATCCGTCTGCGAACGGGCGGGATAGATTTCTTCTCCTATACACTGTTCGGCAAAGCGGTAAAGCGCAGTTCCCACGCCTTTGCTCCGGTAATCTTTCTCTATTTCGACACGAAACGGTACGAAATAACGGCTCCCGTCCTGTTTGGCCAACGGGCGGTTGCTACGGAAGCCGTTTTCTCCATCTTCAGGCGATAACACCAAAACGCCGATCCAACGGTTGGAACCTTCAATTCGTATATGGAATGTACAATCTTCCACTTGCCTGAAGCTCAGGGTTTCATGCACCGTCTTGGACTTTTCGATATCTTCATAAAATGTTCGTGTCCGGCTGCGCTGCTCGGGTAGATAGCCTTCTCTAGGCTGCGGCCATATCCCCATTATTCTGCCTTCGTCATCATATTTAACGTATTCGGTAATCGTCTCTTTTACGCTCCGCCGTTGCGTTTCGTAGTAACAAATATGGCGGGAAACCTCATAAGTATCCGCAACAGGGTCGGGATAAAAAATTTTCGGTTCTCCATTTTTATCAAGCAGCCGGACAGGAACTTGACCGTTTTGCCAATCGCCAAACCAGTTTTTAAATTCATCTGTGCGTACCTGCACCCACTGGCGGTAGTCGAGCACCGTTTTTCCTGCCGTTTTCTCGGCTTCGTATGCGTCCTTTCCTCCCAAACGCTCTTCGGTCGCAAAGTAGCCGGGCAATTCTCCGTATTTCGCTTCAGGCATGGCACCTCCAAAACAAATGCCTGTCTGAAAAACGGTTTTCAGACAGGCATACGGTTAAGACCGAAAGCATAAATGCTCAACGTTCGGGCGAATAGTCGTTATGGAGGTCGGCACCCATATCGTACTTCTGAGCCTGTTGTTGGATTTGGCTTTCGTAAAAGTTGGTTCGGGCCTGCATCTGCACCTGAGGCGGCAAGCCGTGTATCAGGTTTTCCATTGCATGTTCCAACACAGATCGCATCTGCTTTTCGGAAGCAGTCAAAGTCGTGCCCTGCATCAAATAACGGTGTTTGGCCAACTGCAACCGCTCTTCAGGCGGTAAAGCCGCTTCTTTTCCGACCGAAGGTTCGGCTTGGCTGTGCGCCAAAGCAGCCTTCTCCTGCCGTCCGATATAATCCATTACCGCATCGGTTTCCTGCGACGGAAACTTGGTGTGCTCTGTGGCACGACTGAGGCGGTCGGTTGTCAGCAGATGGGTTTCGCCCTGCATAAATGTTGCCGTAATATCAAAATTGCCGACGGTCTTTTCCCAACGTGCAGTGGTTGATACATAGCCATAACCGTTTTCGGTCAGGGCTTGTTTGATACGGTCTTCGCTGTTGGCCGTCAGCAGCATTTCCGTTGCTTCGGCCGGTTTAAAGGCAATACCGTATTCCGACTTTTGGGCAAACCGGTTGAATACGGCTGCCGCCGTTTCGGTACGGGCATCCCGCGTATCAATATCAAACACGGTTTCCCATCCTTTTTCCAAAGCCAGGTACCGTCCGTTGCCGTCAAATCGCGCATAAACGGTTTCCGTACCGCGCGGATTCAGATTGCCGCCTTCGGAAACGCCGTCTACACTTTTTACGGCAGTCAAAGCATCCTGTTTCGTCCATCCGTGAAACCCGGCTAAACGGTCAATGATTTTTTCCGAATGATGTTTTTCAGCACGGTCTATGCTGTTTTCAGCCGCTTGCCGCTCCGGTTCGATTTTGCCGAAAGCCCGGTAAAAGTCGGCCTCCGAAATCAAATCGTATTCATTGCGGTACGGCTTCGCGTTCTGCTGAAACAGCCGGTATGCCTTTGCCGCATCGGTATTTTCGTAAACCAGTCCTGCCCGAAAAGCCGAACCTTCCGCCCGCTCGAAACCGGAGCCGTCGGTAGCCTGCAAATAAGGTGTACGGACAGGTTCGTCTCCCAGCAACAGATAACCGTTGCCGTTCTTTCCCCTGCCCACCACAAGGTAAACCTCGCGCAAATGCCGGTTTTGGTGTTTAACGGACTGGCCGGTTTCAAATAAGGCTTGCCGTGTTTCTGCTTGCTCCATCATCTCTCTCCAAACAAAACAGCCTGAAACAGGCTGTTTCAGGCTGCGGTCAGTTTATTAACGGCCGATTTCGGGCTCCGGCGTCTGCCTTTGTTCGTGCTCCCGCTCCGTCCGCTGCTGCGTCGGAATGTGTTGCCCGGGGGTGTGGGCCGGTGCACGCGCAGGTTTGGGTAAATCCAGCTTGCGCCCGTGCATCATTTTTCCGGTATGCTCGTAATAATTGACCAAAGCCAATGTGCGGGCATCGCCCTTCAGTCCGCGGATGGTATCCATAACGTTTCGTTCGTGGAACTGCAAGTGCTGTTTGTTGGCTTTGGACAATTTTTCGGCTTTCGCCATATACCCGGCTTTTGCCGCAGCATAACGGGTATCGAGCGCGGCCGATTTCATGCGCCCTGCTTCGATAGCCACTTCGGACGGGATTTCGCTTTGCCCGATTGCCTGTAACGGTACACCGAGCCGGGTGTCTGCCGCATGGGACGTGTTGATGGTCGCTTTGGACGGGATTTCGTTTTGCGACATCATTTTGTCTGCTTTCGCTATGGCCGCAACATCGGGCTTGCCGGGTACATTCTCCTCCTCCCGATCCGGTGCTTCCTTTTCCCGCCCTTCCCGTTCCTGAACGATTTCCATTTTAAACAGCTTGCGTTCGACTTCTTTTTTCTCGGTGCCTATGACTTGGCCGCTTTCATCCCGGACGTTCACATCAATTTCCACCGGCTGCTTACCCAATGAATGCAGAATGATGCGGTCGCCCACCTCCGCCCCGCTGCGCTCCATTGCATCGGGAATATCTACGCCCCAGATGGTACGTTCTTTGCCGTTCCGCTCCAAGACGATATACGGGCTGTCTTGATTCTCGGGGTTGTGGCGGTACGGTGCCTGACCGACGCTGACAATCCGTTCGCCTGCTTGGGCAACCCCGGCGCCGTTTGCCGCAGCAGCCTCCGGGGCTTCGGCCGGTCTGTTACGCTTGTCGCCCGGGAAAGGAACCGGCGCGACTTTTTCCACCTCCGATGCAACGGCGTGTACGCGTTCGGGTTGCTGTTCTATGGTATTTAACGACCGTTCTTCACGCAGTCTTTTCAGTAATGCCAAATCCTCATTGCTAGGCCGGTAGCCGCTGGTACGGATACCCTGACTTTCCGCCGCCACATACATCATGGCCTTAAACTCTTGGCTGCCGCTGATTTTGATGCTGTCCCAGCCTTTGGCTTTGGCCACCTCAAGCATGTCGTTGATGGTTTGGGTGTCGGTTTTGGCGGTGCTGATTTTTTTGCCCGCGTCGGTAAACATAACGGTGGTATGGTTGGCGGCAGACAGATATTTGCCGTCCGCTACCACATAACGGCTTTCGATGCTTTCCGGCGGTATGCGGTAATTCAGGTCGGTTACGGGCTTTTTGACCGTTTCATACGCCGGCCCGTTTTCGGTCTTTTCCGTTTGGGCGGGTTCGGGTGTCTTTTCCAGCGTGTAACCGGTCAACGGAACCGCCGACCCTTCACTTAGACTTTCTGTCCTATCCGTTTTTACGGCGGTCTTGTCCGGTGCGGCCTCCGGCAACGGCTCCGGTTCTTTCGACGGGCGTATGGCGGTGTACTCGATACTGTTGGCAGCCGGATCGGATGTTTCGTGTGCCGGGGTTTGTCGGTTTTCTTCCTGCTCGGTATTCATTGCGGCTTCTCCCTGTACAAAAGCCGCCGGTGTTTCGGCGGCTTGTTCGGTTGGCGGCACGGTGTGTGCTGCCGGTTGTGTTTGTCCGGGCATCGGGATGCCCCGCATTTTCGCTTCTTCGGCAATTACGGCAGCCCATTCCTGTTCAGACAGGGGTTCCGGCGGTTGCCCTGCGGCAGGTTCGGATAAACCGGTTGTCGGCACCGGCTCTTTATCAACCTCATACTGTCTGATTGCCGTTTCTATTTTTTCACGCACGGCTTCGATACCGGCCAGACGGTGCAGATCGTTAAAATCACTCGGCAGCTTGGGACGGCCTTGTTCGTCCACACCGTTTTCCTGTTGATATTGTCTGATTTGGGTCATGGTAAATTCCGGTTCGACAACCTGCGCCCGACCGCCGAAATACGCCGCTGCCTGTAAAGCTTTTTTCATACCTGTCTGACTGGCATCGTTATCCACCGCAAGGGTAACGGGGACGTTATCAGGCAGGCTCTTGGCCAAACGTTCCGATACGGCCACCATGTTTCCGGCATTGAACGCTACAACCACGGTTTTATCCGTAGCCTGATGGATGCTGGCGGCGGTGGCAAAGCCTTCCGCAATCACGATACCGTGTTCCATTTTGTCGGCATCCCCGACAACGGCAAAACCGCCATGTACCTGCCCGCCCGACAAAAACCGCTTGCCGCCGTCTTGGTTGATGGATTGCACATTCACAATTTCACGGTTATGCACCACGGGTACCAACAGATTGTTGTCGCCCTGATACAGGTTTTGACGCAGGCCGGCGACCGCCGCCGGATCGGTAATCCCTTTGGCGGCCAAATAGGGATGGTTGATGTCGGCGGGCGTTGCGCGCGACCAAATGCTTTGCGCCAAACTTTTTGCCTTCTCCCGCCGCTCTGCCTGCGCCTGCTCTTCGGCCAAACGGGCTGCTTCCCTTTGCGCCTTAATCCGCGCCTGCTCCTCGGCAGACGGCGGCGTGTAGGGTTTGTCGGGGCGGTAGCCGTTATTCCGTGCATCATGGAACAGCGAACCTATGGTGCGCGTCGGGTTTTTGATGCTCTTCCAAACATTGCGGGCGGCACGGTTGTTGTAGTTGTCCGCCTGTTGTGACCATTGGTCCCATAAATCAAAACCGTTTTCGCCCAACTCGTGTTTGATCGAGTAGCCGGTATTCACCCACACATCCCGGTCATGCGGGTCAATATAGCTCAGGGCTTTTTGAATGTCGTCGTAGTTGCTCATAAATTTTCTCCAAAATTAAAACGGCCGTCTGAAAACGTATTTAACCTGCACGTTTTTTGCCGGAAATGTCGGGGCTATCTGCCTTCCTGCCGGTCCGCAGGGATTTCGATTGTGGTAATTACTTCTTCATATTCACTGGCGATTAAATTATCCAGGTGGGAGTAATAAATCGAGCGTGAAAAGGGACGAAGGGAAAAAGCCGCGCAAACCAACACGTTGAATATAAACAAACCGAAAGTGAGACCAATGCTTGAGTTCCAAACGTCTATGAAAAACGATTTCAAATCGGTGCCGGATAAATCTAAATTTGCCGCAACCACAATACACAGACAAATCAAGAAGGCGGCAGCCTGAGCAAAAAACACCGTTTTGACCGTCCATATGAGCAGCCCGAAAATCTCTTCAAACCAATACTGAGGATTACGGTATATTTTTTTTCTCATCCTTTCATAATCACTCAAAGGAATAACCAGTCGTGTGCGTGGAATGATGTCATAGTGAATTTTGTCGTTGTGTATTTCGCGCTTCAATTTCATTTCATTTCATTTCTTCCTAAATATTTATGAAAAACCGCCTAGAAATACACAGGCCGCCTGAAGAATTTCAGACGGCCTGTGTATTACCGTTAATTAAGCAGATTCCGGTTGCAGCTTTATAAGGGTTTAAAAAATAAATGGGCATATTAAATTCAGACAGGTAGGAGCGGTTTTATCTATCTTCAGGAAGATACCGAATCGTGCCCACTTCCGGGGGTGTGCCTCGATAGGAAGCAGCTCCAGTACGAGTTTTGGGGTCATAAAGGATATTGCCTATATGTCCAGGGAAAAGCTTGTCTATTCTCCAAGCAATTTCAGCAGGGCAGTGTGCAGACGGATTGTGTAATTCTGTTGTGGATAATAATATACCGAAAGTAAAAGCAGAATCACAACCATCAAAGTGGGTCACCTCAGGCGGAATAATAGAGTTGGCTGTATCGGTGTTGCCAATGATAATTACACATGTGTTTATTATAGGCACCCAACTTGGCAAACCGTTGCCGTTAATCTCCTCTCGGCTAATACCGCCCTTTCCGTTTGTTACTGCAAACAATCGCTCATCTTTCTCTTCCAAAAATATCTCTTCGGAAACTTTTTCAAGAATATCTGGAGAGATGGAAGACTTATCTTCAATACTAATATACAAATCAATCGGCCAACTGCTTTCAATATCCTGCATCATCAACTTATCGGCTTGGGATAGAACACAGCGTATTTCATGATGGCTTGTGTTTTGTTTGTGTGTGATAACACGGTTTCTCTTACATTCATCGGCACCTGTAATTAAAATTAATTTACGCATAACTTTTCTCACAACTTAGTTTTACCTTGTTGACTTGCTATATACCGGCTACGTTGTCGCTCTGTGCCACGCGTTACCAATACAATTTTCTTCATCATCAACCTCCAAAAAACAGACGGCCGCCAAGGACCGTCTTAATACAAATCCAAATTAAGCCGCAGCTTTCGGCTGGCCGCTTCCTACCGATATACCGGAAGTCTCTTTCAATATTTTGGCGATAAGCTCCAAACTGCCCTCGCCCCAATTCTTGGCAATAACCGGCACCAGTTGGGCCACAAATTCCGGCGGACTTCCTGCCGGAACCAATGCCGTGAGGACGGAACGGGCAATGTCCTCCGAGTTCCCCGCCTCTTTCCAGTTAAAGCTCGCCATATCTTCCGGCGATACATAATCCGGTTGCAGCGCTTGTTCCGGCGCACGTTTAAGTAAAACAACTGACAACGCCGGTACCGCAGGCGGCGGAAGATTTGCCCTTTTACTGAAAACAGGGTCTTGCCAGTAAACGATTTTCTTAGCATAAATAGACCGACTGTTGGTTAGGCTGATAATACAATCCTCTTTCGGCATCATTTTCAATTCGTCGGGATTCATGACAGCACGTCGCTGATCGCTTACGCTGTTACTGCGGCTGCTGCTTTTGCCGTGCGAACGCGACGTCGATTTAGTCTTGAACGTCTCGTATCCTATCAGTTTGCTGTACTCTTCAGCATCAGCCTGTTCCCGCGGGGGAAACACGATTTGACAGCCGAAATTGGTAAAGAATGTCCGCATACCGGCTTTTTGGTAAAGCTTTTCAACTTGGGACGGAGTTTGGAAAATAATCGCCAGCCTCATGTTGTAACCGGCCATGTATGCGACCCCGTGCTCAATAGCCGGCACCACACCGAGGGCGGTAAATTCGTCCATCATCATCAAACACTGGTATTTCAAAATATCGGGGTTGTTTTCAGGCAGGCCTTGATAGACATTGACGTTGGCCAGCAAACTGAAAAACAGATTGGTTAAACGCGAAAATACGGCGGTTTCCGTCGGCAGAATACCCACATAAACCGTCATGAGTTTTTTGCGTACATCATCAAGAAAGAAATCGTCATCGCTGGTAGCCGCCTCTACCACGGGGTCAATAAAAATACTCAAAGAGGCGGTCATGGTAGCTACAATATCCGCTCCGGTCTTGGCATTTCCGTTTGCAAAATCCATTAATAGGGTCATGCAGTTGTCACTAAGACGGGTATGTTCCTGCCGGTTCCGCAACTCGATTTCGTCTTTTATCCATTCCGATAAAGTTTTGCGGTTTTTAGGATTGGCGAGCCTGAAAAGATTGGCCATAGTGGTTTTGTTTTCAGGTAGGCTCAAATCCCGTTCCCCCTCCGTTTCAATCAAATACATCAACAAGCCGGAAAACAGCTTGCGTGACGATTCCACAAAGAACATGGCGCTTCCGTTGGGGTTAGGAGGGTCGGGATACATAATCGTTGCAATCCCTTGCGCATCTTTAAACGTATATACCGGATTGCGTCGGACATAAGTCAGCGGATTCCAACGGTGGCTGACCAAAGGCGCATTCGGGTTGCGTTCGTGTTCGGGCATACGGCCGCCCGGGTTAAACAGGTAAACAGCCTGTCCGTGCTTGGCACGAAATCCTGCCGTAATCAGGAAGTTTTCCAGTTTGGGGTCGTACACCACCATGCTGTGCCGGTAGTGTAGGCAATTGGGAACTACAAAACCTACGCCTTTACCTGAACGGGTGGGAGCGGCAAGGTAAACAAACTCCTTTCCGCTCCATCTTAAATAGTTTTTTCCGTATTTACCGATGAGCAGGTCGGGAGCTTCTTTGGGGTCGAATTTCTTTTTCAGTAAATTCATTTTTTTTATTTCGCTGCGGCGGGCAAACCGTGCCGAACCGTGCAGCTCCCGCTTGGGCTTCGAAAACAGCGCAACCAGTATCAACACGAAAACCACCACGGGCATCAGGGCGGCAACGGCACTTGAAACCTCCAACCGCCAAACCATGCCCTTCGGCAGTTCGTCTATATACTGCCAGTAGGTGTACAACATCATCACGGACGGTTCCGCTTTAAGCCCCATCCATTGAGCGTAAACCATGCTGCCGATATACATACCGCCGCATATGGCGGCAGTCATTACAGCCAAACACATAACCGCAATCAATAAATACTTCATACCCGTACTCCGCAAAAAAGCCCGTACTCTCGCGGGCACGGGCATCAAATATTTCTAAAGAAGATCCTATCTCAGGCGGTCAATGCAATTTATTCTTTGATAGCATATAAAAAGAATACCGTCTGAAACGGCGTTCAGACTGCTCAATCATACTATACCGATGGAAATATCCGATAAGTATGAATTCAGATATGCAGGGCGCAATACACTTTATTTCCATCAAATCCCTTGCTGACTAATTTGACAGTTTTGAATGTTTCTCCTTCATCATCGGTAACCACCACCACGAGCTCCTGATTCTCAAAGGTTTTTAACTCTTCAATAATTTGTGCAATGCTTTTCTGCCTGTCTTCCCATTCTACGATTTCACTCATATCTCAATCTCCTATACGTACTGTTAAATTTTCATTATAGGTTCCGAGGCGGGTCTGCTTGCTTCCCAAGCCTGCCACGGTTTTGGCCGCTTTCCAAGCACCTCCTTTGTGGTTGTCCACATCAGGAGTAATATACTGCAATCCTTTGACTTTGGCAGATTTAGTAGCTTCATAAACGGTTCTTCTATAACCGATTTTTTCAGCAGCTTTCGTTGCTTCGGCGGTAGTTGCAAAATACGAGGCAGCCTGTACTATATCCAATGGTATAAAGACGCCCCCCATCAAGCCTACAGCAACAAATAAAGCGTGAAATAGCTGTTTGGTTTTCATAAACGATCTCCTATGCCATATAAATTAACAACCATCCTAAATTTCGGAACATGGAGAAGTCAACGTTTTAAAAATTCATCTGACATAAACAATAGAAATATAAGAAATAACCTAACCCATTTTATCCCATGCCGTACAAGCCGCCTTTCATCTCTTGACAGACATCTGCATCCTGCCTGTTATGGCCGGATGTACGGATAATCTGCATTTCATTGCAAATAACCTCGCTGACGGATCGCTCGATACCGCCTGAATCCGTATAACGGCGTGAGCGCTGCTTGCCGTACACCAAAATGCAGTCGCCTTTTTTCATATATTGGCAAACAACCTCCGCATGACGGTTATACAGCAACACGGTAAACCACTCGATATGCTCTTTCGGTTCCCGGGTCTTTTTGTCGGTCCATCTGTCGGCGACGGCCACATTGATTTTGGCAGTCGGCGTACCGTCGGGCATATAACGTAGCTCGGGGTCTTTGGCCAAGTTGCCCATGACTTCGATTTTGTTGATATATGGCATACTCCCTCCTTTTTTCAGCTGGTTTTATTTATTTTAGATAGTGAAGAAAGGGAAAGCCCCATACCGGTTTTGCCTTGACCCGGAGAACCCAATACCATATCGGATTGCTGCGGCCAACTAACAGGAGTGATCAACTCTATATCGATAACCGGGTTTTCTTCTTTACATATGTTCTTTAATTCAGGACGGATATATTGGTCAACGTCCTCCCAACACCGTAACGGAGGGCACTCCAATACAAGGCTTGCAACACGAATCTTTTTGTCCGATACAACATTGTCGCTATCATCGGATTCGTAAAATGAAGCCCGGACAAAATAACTGATTTTTTCGGAAAGAGGCAAAGTCATTGTAGAACCTTTCTTTTATAAGTCATCAATAAAAAACAGCCCCTACAGAAGGCCGCTCATGACATGGCATTTTTCTGCGGTGTCGTAATAGAACGCTGTCACATGTTTTAAAATTGTTTCCGGTAGTCGGCCGGATTGATCGGATGAGGATCGGCCCACAAACCGGCTTTTACCGATTTTGCCGCCTCCTCCGCCCCGATTAATTCGGCATCGTCGGTATACTCACGGTAAACCCAAGCATAACCGGAGCGTACCATCTTCAGATTGATGTTTGTCCGCCCAAGAAATACCGTACCCAATGTACGGCCGTATCGGTCTTGGCCGTGCGAAACAACGCTGACCGTTTTGCCGTGGATTTGACCGGATAAGTATTGTTTGGCTTTCTTCCCGTAAGGCTGCCTCCTTTCGGGGGCATCAATGCCGAACAGCCGGACAAAAGTTTTGTCTTCTCCCTCTTTCAGACAGGCAAAGGTGTCTCCGTCTGAAATACCGATAACCCGGCAGGCAAATGGCCGGGACGATACGGCTAAAGGATGCCGGAAAAACAGACCGGCCAATACGGAAACGGTCAGCAAAACGATAGCGGCAGGTCTCCACCCTGCCGCCTTCAATAGTGCTTTAACCATCACGAGCGCCCGCTCATGGCATAGAATTTCTCCACCGGGTCGAAGTACAGCTCCTTCAACCGGGTTTTCTCAAAGTAGCAGATGACGTCGATGGTGGAGCGTACGGTGTTGAGAATGTAATCATAATCCATGCTTTGTCCGGTAGCCGATTCTTTGGCCAACTGTGCAATCCGATAGTGTACGGAGCGCGCGTCGTTGGCATGGACGGAAGTCATCCCGCCCGGATGGCCGGTATTCAACACCGATAAATAATCCCAAGCCTCATCCCCGCGCAACTCCGTTAACAGAATACGGTCGGGCTTGAGACGCATACACGCCGCAACAATCATCTTGGCCGTGATGTGCTCCTTGTAAAACAAATGGGCATGGTTGGGATGGTTTGGTGTGCTTAATTCATGCGTATCTTCAATCGTAATCAGCCGCTGCTCCGTCGGAATCATGTCTACCAATGCTTTGGTAAAAGTGGTTTTACCGGAGCCGGTGCCGCCGACCATGCAGATATTCAAACGGTGGTCGATAGCCATCTGAAAGAAATCATTCAGATTGCCGTCAGCCTTATGCGCCAACATCCGATACTGCCAATCGGTAAGTACCACGTCATGCGGCAGCTTCATCTTGTCGGACACATCGCGTACACCGCGGCTGTCTATTTCGATTGCCGAAGGTTTCACACGCTCCGTTGTCCCGTAAACCGAAACGTCGTTGAACGTATCCAGACGGCCGGAGTTGATATAGTCGCCCAAAGCAAAGCGCGTGTTGGACGGTTTACGAAACGCAAAAACCAGTGTTTTGTCTTCACAGGAGGGCGGCATCATGATGTGTCCCCGCTCACCGTCCGGCAGTGTGACGGAATGAATCGGCGTTTCATAACAGAGGTGTTTGCTGTTAAAGATGCACAAAGCTGACGCCAGCTGGGTAAGCGCCGTTAGTGTCAGCTTGTCGTCTTCAATACGCTCGAAACCGGCCGAAGTCTCCAAAAACAACTCTCCGGGGCGATTGATTAGCACCTCGGTAACGCCGGGGCGGTTTAGTAGTGCAGAAATCCCCAGTTTATCAAGCATATTACGCACGGTGGCATCAGAGCGGATCGCTCCGACAGAAGAACCGATTTCGGTATACATTGCCTTTTCCTACAAGAAAATGCACCCGCATTAAGCGGGTGCTTTCGGTTGAATAAATTAATACATCATCGGATTGGGAACGGTTTCATAAACCTGATCGAAATTGACATCACGGGCAACCATAATATTAATCAACGATCCCTGATTAATTTCGCCGGTCGGCGGAATATTGATGCTGTTTTTCAAGACTTCGGTGGCCATGTCTTGAGCTGCATCACTGGAATTTTCATAAGAAATATTGTTATTGCTGCCGCCGCCCTCTACCTGGCTGTTACTGAAACCGGTACCCACGTCTTTAATCAAACTAATCATGATTGCGCCGCCAAAGCGTTGCCAGAAATGGTAACGGACGCGGGCGCGATGGCCTGATTCGCCTAATGCACCGCTGCCGGGGCTGCGCAACGATACCTTCACACCCGACGGCGTTTCCAGCTCGTTCCACAACACAAAGACCATAGCTTGACCGTGCAGCAATGCAGAGGTCTGTTCACCGGTCACTTTACTTCCGCGTTCTACCAGCAACACTTTGCCGTTTGCAGAATAAACGTCTTGGGACACAACACAGCGTGTAAAGCCCGGCTGGGTAGTCACAATACGGGTTTCCAAACCGCAGCGCAGATTGGTTCCCTTTGCAAGTAGATAGGTTAAATCCCCCCGTTGCTCGGCATTTGTCGACGGTGTAAAGGATGGGTTCAGTTTGTCAGCAAAAGAAGAACCGGAACCGGAGGATTTTTCAGAATCAGACTCACCCAGTAAACCGCCCGATGGAGGACTGACGGTTGAGCCGGCATCACCACCTTTGTCGGATTGTTTATCACCGGAAAGATGTGTAGAATCCGTTTCAACAAACATCTCTCCTTTCAAACGTCGATCATGGATGCTTTCGACGGGATCTGCCGGTTTTTCACCAGGGTGCCCCCCTACCGCCGCATCCGAAGGCTGGCTGTCCGCTCCTGACGGTAGAGTGGTCTGTTCGGCAGCAGGCGTACCCGATGCCGGCGAAGCAGGAGCCGGCGCGGAAGCTGCTTCGGCTGCCTCTGCCTCACGCGCTGCCGCCATAATTTTCTCTTTGTCCTGATTAAAGTCTTTCGGTCGGGTATTCCCGGCAACATCGGCTTCTTTTTGTGCAGGCTGGCTCTCTGCCGTTTGCTCCGTATTGCCGCTGGAAAAAGCAATCAGACCAGCAACGGCCGCTCCGGCAGCAACAATGCCGACACCCAAGAAAGCGACTTTACGCATATTTTTGTTTGTACCGGCGGTCAAGTCTCGCGGAATACCCGGTTCAACATGATTGTTTCGGACGATTTCAGACAGATTACGATGGGCGTATGGCTGTTCATGACTATTTACATTGTCACCACCGGAAGAATCATGTTCTATTTCACCATAAAGCCCATTTTCATCAGCAGAAGATTCGACAAAAGGCTTATCTTCATAGTTTCCCTGATCAGATGTGCCGTTTTTACCGCTTCTTCTCAGCGATTTGAGTTTTTTCAGTAAATTCATTTTATTCCTTTCCGTGCTTATCGGGTCACCCGTACAAAATCGTTACTATCAGTACCGGTACGATTGAATGTGCCCTTTTCATTAAAGCCCCGGTTTTCAATCGCAAGCACAGATTTTCCCAACCGTAACATGAATTTTTTGGCGGTCTCATGGATAACGATCACTTCATTCTCCATATGGGTGTTTAACAATGCTTCGGTGCCGTCATCCATAACCTTATAAACCAACGGCAGCTCTTTACCGTTATCAAAACTCAAATAAGTAAAGCGGCCGTTGTCATAGGCCGCCGTCGGTGTCAGGTTTTTGCTTCCGTATGCCCAATAGTTTTGATTGTGCTCTGCGTTTTTCAATGCCCCCGCTCGATACAGCTTATCAAGCGCTTTAGCCTGTTTTGCAGCTATTGCCCGGTTTTTTGCATCCACCGAATCAGGATAGTGGAAGCGTAAAATATAGGTCGGTTTCTGTTTTTTGAACGGCTTGAGTGACAATGAAAAAGCGTATGAGCGCTTATTGGTCTGTATCAGCAGATTGGTGTCCGGCAGCTTGGCCGTCGGCTTGAATACGATATTGTTACCTTTAATACCCATATTCCAAGCCTTCTTATCTCCTACCCCCAAAAATGCAGAATCGCCGACCAGACGTTCATCGGGACCCAGTTGGATCCAAGATGCGGCGCCGACTTTGCCGCGAATGTGGTATACCTCATTCTCGTTGTAAACGGCATATTGGATATGGCAGTCTCGGCTGGCACATTTGGGAACGGTAACTGCTTGGGCCGTCAGCGGTAGGACTGACAAGCACAGAAAGGTCAGTAAATTATTCTTGATGTTCATACACATTCCTTATGGCGTGTTTTCCGGGTCAACCCGATAGCTGTTTACCTGAAAACCGAGAGGATTAACCAAACGGTCTTTTTCGCTAAACGGTTTGTCGGTGTAGTCAAAGCTGATGGTTGCAATCATTTTTTGAGCAGGAATCACTTTGTCCAAATCGCCGGTCACCGGAATCCGTTGCTTTTCAAAACGGATTTGGGCGGTTTTACCGATAAAGGTAATGGCATTGACTTTTGCAACGACTTTGTAATCCCCTCTCAATTTGAGATGGGGCGCATCGGGATTGTTGTGATATATTTTGGAAAACTCGGCTTGAACGGTCGGGGCGCTCAACAGCATGGTGGCATCATAACTGTCTTGAATGGTTTGCCAGTCATAACCTTCCCGGTAACGGATGTACTGGCTCAGGAAGAATTTGTCCACCACTTCGCCATAGCTTTCCTCTTTCTTTTTGACGGAGGTAACAATATCGGTAACACCGGTATTGTTATCCACTCGGATAACAAACGGCTTGACTTCTTTTAATGGGGTAAGTCCGGCAATTGCGCCGGCGAGCAAGCCGACCAGCAGCAGGCAACCGCCTGAAATACGCCAAGCAATTTTACTGTTGCGGCGCACCATCTCGATTTCGGATTTCTCAAACGCTTTTGCCGCATCGATAAAATCCAAAGCTTTTTTATTGCGGGCGTTTTTTCCGCCGTTTTTTGGATTAGTAGTTTGCGCTGTCATCAAAAGCCCCCTATCGTGGTTGATGAGTTAATAGGAAAAGGGGTGCCTTTCGGTTTGGGCGGGTTTTTCCCCACACAGGCACACAACATCAAGGCAACAGCCGTTGCAATCATCCAGTTCTTCATGGCTCTCGTCCTTTCTTTAAAAGTAAAAAAGCATGCTCGGAGCATGCTTTGGGTGTTGGGGCGGGATCAGTATTCCGCTACGACAAATCTGGTTTTCCGGGTATTCAGGTGGTGGCCGTCACGAAGGGCGAAAGGCGAGACTGTATCTACCCGAGTTTTTTCGCCGGGCGGCAAATGCACTTGCGCCCGAACTGAGGTCACTAAGTAGTTCTGCTCGTCGTAAACAGGAATAACAATTGAGATATTCAATAGCTTGTTGGTTTTGTTGAATGCCTGCCCATCGAAACGTACATCGGTGCGGGTTTCGTTAAGCTTCTCCAACTTCAATGAGAGGTTACGGATTTCATATTGGGATGTTACTTTGTCCACAACGGTATAGGTTTTTCCGATACTGCCGGAGGAATTGGATGCAGACAAGGCAGAGTTCGCTTTATCCAGCGCTCCACTCAATTGTTCCAACCCTGCATTTAGTTGGGCACAGCCCGACAAAGCGGCGACGGCAACGAGTGCCGAAACAGTAAAACGGATATTCATGAAAACTCCTTCAAACAAAAAGCCCGTACTGAAAACAGTACGGGCTTGATCATCCACAAAATAAATTTTTTAAAATTCAGCGGTGGTCACGGTCATCTTTGACCACAACGGTAATCGGACCACCAAAAAACCAGCCTAAAAAAGCCATCATGCTGACAAAGAAACAAATAAATGTAAAAAAAGCTACCTTCATATTTAATTGCGGGCCAATGATAATTTGACACACAAGGCCAAGAATAAACAACAAAAAAGAATATTTTGCCAACTTACCCATCATGATAAAACTCCTTTATTTGCCTTGGCGGATATCCCCTCCTTTCCTACCCAAAGAAGGGATATTTTTGGTTTTGGCCCAAGCGTACACCGACATGACGGTACGGCTGAAGCCGTTTACCGAAGCACCGCCGGTCAATGCCGAAGCGATGGATGGAATACCCCATGCCACCAGAATAAAGAAAACGGTTGACAGCAAAAATAACGGAATCAAACCAAAAACCTGCGCCACGGATGTGATGTCTCCCACAATAGCATTCTCCATATGCGTTGTAAAGAAATCCTGCTGTAAGGCACCCAAAACAGTAAAAAACAAAATGGTTACGGAATAGTTTAAAACCTGACCAATCCAGTTCATGCCCCATTGCCGGGTGGAGGGAAATAAAAACGAGCCGATAAAAATCGGACCGACTACGATTACCATGGCCAAAGACAATTTGGCAATTACATAATACGAAAAGCTGATAACAAAAAATATAATGCCACACCCCACTATAACGGCCCATCCGATATACAGCATCAATTTATCAGATACTTGGGTAAAATCTAAACCAGCGGCATATTCTAAGATAGTAGTCGAAGTATTCATCAAGTTGCTGGCACTAGTATCCAATGCGCTGGCTGTATATTCCTGCGTCCCCAAGAAGCCGCTCAACCGGTCGGGAAACATCCAAATCCAGTTGGCCAACTTGTCATACTGTGATGCGTTGAAAGCGCAGGCGATGATAATCAGCCAGGCAATCAGGCTTTTGGCGATGTCTACCACGCTTTCGTCAAAACCCTTCTTATAATAATCAAATGCCAACAACACCACGTAGATTGAAAAGCCTGCCTGAAACAGCGGAGCGACACCGGCAATAAGGGAACCCGATTTGCTGAATAGGTTGGAACCCATCCCGTTCATAATCATATTGGCGATGTCGGAAAAAAACGTATAGGTTTGTCCCATATACCTTCCTTTATCAAAAACACCCGGCATTTAGCCGGGTGTCGAACAGGCGAATAATGTTACCGGTTGCACTCGTCAAACTTTTTGTCGAACATATGTCGCGACATACAAGCTTCACGCGCCGCATATTTTTTCTTCTCGATTTTTTCCTGTTGGGCAAAAAACCGATCCATCATATCAAGCCTTGCCTGCGTGGTCTGGATTTTTGCCTGCTCTGTTGCAATGCGGTTTTGTAAATCGGCAGCGGCCTTAATGTCTTGCGTGTTGTTTATCTCCTCGCGTAGTTTTTCGACAGTAGTTAACTGGGCATACAGCTCGTCAAATGCTTTCTTGGTCAATTCTTCGTTGCTGGCCAGCAATTGTAAAGCCGTTTCCGGGTTATATTTTTTGCCGTCAAGCACTGATTTGTAGTCAATGTCTTTAATACCGTTGTATAAAGAGCTCCACTCGGTAGGAATCTGGGATTTTGCCGTATCTTTCAGCAGGTTACCCATGTTACGGGAGCCGGTAACGGCTTTCAATTGGTTTTTGAGTTCCGTTAACTGCTTAATTTGGTTTTGGATCTGCTGAGCCATCTGAACTGTCTGCTGAATCTGCTGTACCAGTCCTAGCGGATTAGTTACGGGAATGCCCGCCGTAGCAGGCGTAACTGCACCAAACATTAAGCTCGTCGAAATCACAGCAGCGAAGGCTGTTTTTTTGAAAAAATTCAGGTTCATGTGAATCTCCTTATTAAGGAATAAAAAACCACCCGTTAGGGTGGTCGTTAAAAAACCCGTATACGGGTCCGATATAGGCATAGCAGATTGGGAAAGTAACGCTTTGATCGTATAAAACTCCTCCTAAAAAGTTTTGCGTACTTTTGCCGCTTCACGTTTGCGAATGGCATCGATAAACGGCTGATACCAGTCATTGACGTCTTCGCTACCCACCTCTTCCATTACCTCATGCAGCAGCTCCACATTGTCGGATGAGCCGGACAGGAAAGGCATCTCGTCCTTGAACCCGTACAAGTCAAGCATGGCAAAAGCGGATTGCTTGGATTGCTTAATCAGAAAAGTGCGGCTCTCTTTCGACAGTTTGACCAGTTCTTCGTACTCTTTCCGGGTAATGCCGCATCTTTCGTAGCTACCCTCATACTCTGCGTCAGGGTTGGGCAGATAAATTTTGGTCGGCGTTTGCTGTACGATCGCGGCAAAAATCGGGCAATTGATTGCGTCTTCCGGTGACTGCGAAACCAGAATCAGCCAACCACCCAACTTACGGTCGGTCTTCAGGATTTTCAGCATCATGTCCTGAGTGACCGTGTAACGCGCCGCATACCAGAACTCTTCGATGATGGTGGCCAAAATACCGCTGTTTTTGGCGATTTTCTGCATCATAATATTTCGAAGATGGAACATGTATGCCAGCACCGGGCCGGTTGGCGGGTAGTCGTCTTTCAGGATATCGGTCAAATCAAAACCGACACGGCTAAAGTCCTCCGGGTCAAACCGGTTGGTCGGGTTATCCAAGCACCATGCGAAGCGACCACCTTCGCTGCGGCACCATTTCGACAAACGTACCCGCAATGAATTGGGATTGTTGATAACCGGAATGTTCTGCAACAGGTGACTGAAGTTACGGTTTTCAAAATCAAGGCTCAGCACGCTGTCTACTGCAAATTGGATTTCCTTCTCTTCTGCAGCAGTCAGCTTGCCGTTCTCGTCTTCTCCGCACATGCCGACCAGGGAATACAGAAACTCGCGGTTGGCCGGTGTATCTTTAAGCTGAAACGGATTAAGACCCGTCGGTTCGCCGGCCTGAAGTGAGAAGTAGCTGCCGCCAATCGCCCTGACAAAAATTTCCATCCCGCGATCTAAGTCCATCACAAACAAGTTGGGCTTAAAACGTTCGGCAAATGCCATAATTGCCGACTGCGTGGTAGTTTTACCGGTTCCGGTTGCACCAAACAGCAGGGAATGACCTGCAATTTTTTCACCGATATTGTCTTCTTTCGGATTGGAAAAGTGAAAGTTAAAATCGTAGATGGTTTTTGAAACCGTTTGCAGCGGCATCAAAGCGGAACCGTCGCCAATCGGATTGCCCGATTTCTTTCCCTGCGAATAGTTGTGAATGCCGAAAGTGGTGGCGAAATTGGTGGTGGTTTTGGGAAACATCCGCGGTTTTTCTTTACTGCCCGGCACTTGGCTGAAGAACGTCGCAGGTGCAGACAGTCCGGCTTTGGTAAACCGGTAGCCGCCGGCGTTCAGGAAAGTCGAATAAGCCCGCGCACCGTTTGCATCCGCTGCTTCGGGTGTATTCCCGTAAACGACCAACGCACAATGGTAGTCCCCGAACATCAATTCCCCAGCAGCCAGCTTACCTTGCCCTTCAAGCAACTCATTAAACTGCCCACTAGCCAAATCACCGGCAGATTCAAGATTGTTCAACTGCTTTTTGATTTTATCTTTCATTGTATGGGGATTAACAAAAATCAAGCTTTGCGTCAGCGTAAACTCACAAGGCAAAGTCAGGATGCTGTTGAAAATTTTCGGTTTGCTCAATCCAAAATCTTTCAAATCAAACATTTTGGCAAACTTAATGGTGCCGTCTTGTGAGCGGATTTCACAAATGTCAGAACCAAAATGCAAGCTGGCACCGCCAATCATTTGATATGCATCCACAGTAGACAAAGGGATAGGTTCTTTCTGCCCGTTAATCAGGCTGCCGAAAAATTCATACACCTCGGAAAAAGGAATCCCGTTTTGGTTTTGATATGCCGTCAACAAATACGGGTCATAGACATCAAGGGAACGCATCATGATCTGAATTTGCTCCTCCGCTTCTTTTATGCCCATATCAATGTTGTCGGTTTTTATCAAAACGGTAAGGTGGTAAACGTTTTCGAAATAGTCGTGCTCCTCAAAACGCCGCAGATATTTTTCGGCAAACTTCCGACAGAAAATAGAACCGAATTCATACTGCCTGTCGAAGTTGATTTTTTGGCGCTGCAAAGTCCCCCAGATTGCCAATCGGTTTCCCAGTGTTTTACCCATACCGGCCAACAGGGTTCGAAGTGATACAAACTGTGAAAACAGATGTTTGTCGTCAACCCCGTCAAAGGGAATACCATTCATGCGTATTACAAAGGCAAGATAGCCGTCTTTGTAGCGAACAATGTTATTGGTGACGTGTTGGCAGATCTTGGGTAGAAAATCTGACTGAGCCGGCTGTTTTTGCAGAGCTTTGGTCAAAAAATCGCTGATAATCACTTAATTGTCTCCCGAATTTAGTGGCAAGGAATGTATTAGTGCCACCAAACAGTTTTGAATTTTTCTTTCTCAAAAACCATTTTAGTTCATACACGTACATCCTGATTGCCTGGTCATCGTTGGCACAGATTGTGCGGAAAAACATAATGAACGGGACCGGCAGCAACAGGAAAAACAATGCCGATCCTTCTAGGATCGGCAAAGAAACCATCGCTGCCATAATACCGACGAACCCGCTGGCAGCGAGAGCGGGCAGAGGTACACCAACTACCATCGCTTGCCGGGCCATACCATTAAAGGTAGACTGCTCCGTGTCTATATTCTCGGTCATTTGGCATCCTTTTATGAGAACGACATAGAGCCGCCTTTAGTCCACAGATATGCAACAAAGGCAAGACTGGCAGCTGCACCAACCACCCATAAACAAACAACCAGAATATCGCCCCACTGTTTGCGGCCTTGTGCTCCTTCAATACACTGCCACAACACAATAATGGATGCGACAACCCCGAGGAACGTATAAATTCCTGTGCGGATGGTGGTTGCCATTGACGTCGCGTCGTCAAAGCCGGCAGCCATTGCGCCGTGACTTGCAATACACATGGCTGCCGCGGTCAGTATATTTTTGAACAATGTTGTTTTACGAGAAGATGTTGAGGTTGAAATATCCATATTGATTCCTTTTTGAAGAAAACAAAAAAGCCGCTTATATGCGGCAGACATAAAAAAACCGGCACTTGGCCGGAACGCTTTTTGTGCCCGAAGGCGAACTGCTAAATTAAAATTCTTGGAACACATCCCAAGCAGCGAATTGTTTGGGTGCTTGGGCATAAACGGCAGCACTCTCAGTGATAGCCGGCTTCGTCTTTGGACGGCCTTTTACCTGTGGCTGATAAACCGCTTTCATCACAACATTTTTGCCGGCAGCGTAAGCAGGTTTGCCACTGAGTTGCGCATAACGGTTTTTAACAAACCGAACATAATTCTGTGTTTCCCGATAAGGAGGGATACCCTTGTACTTATCCACGGCTCCCTCACCGGCGTTGTAGCCGGCCAACATCAAGTCAATATTGCCGTTATAACGGTTACTTAGAAATCGTAAGTAACGTGTGCCGGCAATGATGTTATGTTCAGGGTTATACAGTTGCTTAGGATTAACACCCATCCTTGCAGCGGTCGGCGGGATAACTTGCATCAATCCTCGGGCGTTTTTCGGAGATGTTGCATTCCAGCGTCCGCCGCTTTCGCGAGCCATGACCGCCCATACAAGATTTGCGTCCAAACCTTGCGCCGCCGCATGTTTTTCTACTAAGGCTTGGTATTGTGGATAAGGGGCAGCCGTTACCATGCTTGATAAAGCACATAAAGCCACAACAAATGTTCGCCTCGGCATGTAATTTCCTTTCTCTTGTTTTTAAAATCGGATAAAGTAAAAGCCTTCTAAAATTCATTCTAGACGGCCTTCTTTGACAATTTGTTGCAATTAAACTTGTATCCATCATTTCTATAATTAGCCTGTTTCATCACCCTAATTTACCTCCAATAAGTTACACCATCGTCGCACAGGTAGGCTGTTTTATCGGCTTCAGGAACAACCACCAACCCAGTATCCACTAGTTGTAATTCCTACGCCCGTTTGAATATCGCCTTTAATATGCTCGACAACCTTACAATTATGCTCCACTTTGAATTTCTCCCATTTAGCACCCTCATCTAATAACAGCACAAATACCGTTGCTGCAAATAAACCAATAAAAAAATCGCATAAGTAGCGATCTCATTTCCATTAGTAATCTTCCAAATAAAATAAATGCCAATTAAAGCGATAAGAACAATAAAACTGCATTATCTGTATTGATAAAAGAAACCAAGTCCATAAACTCCTCTTGTATAAAAAACAAAAACTTAAACATGACCCATACAATAGGCTGGCTTAAGTTTTTGTTTTTTTTTGCTGTGACGAAATTGTGACTAAATATCTAACTTAGATACTGTTTGTGACTGTAGTTGCAGGCTTCACTTTTATTTAAAAACAATTAGTTATACTTACAATCTCGGACTGTTAATCCGCAGGTCCCTGGTTCGAGCCCAGGTCGGGGAGCCAAATTTCAAGCCTGAATATTTTTATTCAGGCTTTTTCATTGCAATTACTTTCTCGCCTCTTGACGTTTTTTCCATTGATAAGCTGTGCGGCCACGCCAAAACAGCAATACGGCAAAATAACCAATAATCGCCAAAGTGCCACCTAAAACAGGTACGCCAAGCAACAAAGGTTTGCCTGCACCTAAAAGCCAATGACCAAGTTCAGTAAAAAAATGATCTCCCCAATCAGGTAAATTCAATGATGCTTCAGGCTGCATACCCATCAGGAAACTACCGATGCGGTAAGCCAGATAATAAAGCGGCATATAGGTAAGCGGGTTAGTGTAAAGTGTAGAAAACACAGCAACCGGCAAATTGGTCCGCAAAAAATAGGCCACAATCAAAGCGCTTATCATCTGCGTAGGCCCTGGCATCAAACCACAAAACATCCCCACGGCCACTGAAACAGCAGCCTGCCGGCGGTTCAGTGTCCAAAAATAAGGTTTGTCAAACATGGGAGCAAAAGGCTTTGTCCAACGGGAAGCAAATATTTCTTCCCTTTTGGGTAACTTCTGCCTCCAAGTTTTGTTGTTACGTGGTTGGTTCATAATGCTTTCATTCTTACTGTGCTGAATATTTAATATTGTAGTTGTTGCCAAAATTTAAAGTTATGAGTCATGAAAACGTGAGCAATATTTGAGTTAATTTTAAATGCCTGTCTGAAAATATTTTTCAGACAGGCATTTAAAGTTTCACTGACAAATACTGTTTCAAAAACTATTCGATATTATTCGCCATAGCAGCATTTTCAGCTTCTTGCTTTTTCTCTGCCAATACAGCAAGTTGGGCAGCAACACCCTGCTCTATTCTAACTAAGCTGTCGGCTTTGGCTTCATGATAGGCTTCTTCCAAAGCATAACGAAAGCCTTCTGCATCAGTACCGCCGTGACTTTTTACAACCACACCACGCAATCCCAAAAAGATCGCACCGTTAAATTTACGCGGGTCGAATTTGCTTTTAAAACCTCTCAACGCAGGCAAAGCTGCCAATGCCCCCATCTTGGTAAAGATATTGGCCTGAAACTCTTGCTTAATGGCGCCCCCCATAAACTTCACCATACCCTCGATGGTTTTCAGCATAATGTTACCGACAAACCCATCGGCAACCACCACATCAACTTCTCCACTGAAAATTTCGTTACCTTCAATATTCCCGATAAAGTTTAAATCTGCTGATTTTAAAAGTTTAAACGCTTGTTTTACCGTGGCAGTACCTTTGATATCTTCGGAACCGACATTCAACAAACCCACGCGCGGACAACCGTTTTGCGGGAAAAGCGCCTGTACCAGCTCACTTCCAATCACGGCAAACTGAACCAGATTTTCGGCAGTACAATCTACGTTGGCACCCAAATCAAGCATCAAGGTGGTGTGGCTTCCTTTTGAAGGGAGAAACTTAGCAATCGCAGGACGCTCGATACCGGGGATAGTTTTCAAAACAAAGCGTGCAGTAGCCATCAGTGCACCGGTATTACCGGCAGAAACCGCTGCCTGCGCTGCACCTTCTTTAACTTGATTAATGGCCACACGCATAGAGGAATCTTTTTTATTTTTCAAGGCAAGTTGTGGTTGTTCATCCATATCCACAACTTGCGATGCATGCTTGATTTCCACTTTATCCATTGGCGCACCGGCGGCCTTAAGTAATGAGGTCAACCGCTCTTGATCCCCTACCATAATCAGGCGGACATCTGTGTGCTGCTTCAAAAAAGCTACGGCTCCGGGAACGGTTACATCCAATCCCGAATCACCACCCATAGCATCTACAGCCAATGTAATCATAAGGTTTTCTCCGCGCTAAATCTTTTCAGATTGTTTAGCCAATTGGTTATGCTCTTCAATATCTTCGGCATCCCATGGATAATTGATCCACCAGTCCTCTACAACAATGCCGCTGTAATAAGGAATGCCTTCCGGCAGTTTGCCTTTTTTCTCTTTTTTCTTTTCATGCAAGACGGCAATACCGATAGTACCCAAGTCGAGTTTAGATAAATCGTTCAGCACAAACTCCATGGTAACGCGGCTGTCGTCAACCTCGTCAACCACCAATACATTTTTACCTACCAAATTTTCAGGCAAGGGATCCAACCATTGGATTTTTTTCACGCTCTCAGTATGTTTTCCTTGATATTCACTATCATAATAAGCAGTAGTTACGGCATAAATAGGGATATTCAGAAAACAACGTAAAATTCGTGCAGGGATAAATCCGCCGCCGCCAATTGCAATCATCGCATCATACTTTACACTGCCTGCCTGCACTTTTTCTGCCAAGCTTTTTAATACGCAGTGAATATCATCGTAGGTATACCAAACTTTTTTTTCCATAATCTTAACTGCCTGAGTTTTGAAAACCTAATTTAGAATGTGCCTGACTTGTCCAAGATCAACGAAACAAAGGCTACTTCATAAATCGACATCTGAGGTAATCAGCATTTAAAACGCTAAGAAGCCAGCGATTTGTCTGATGGACAATCTTCTGGCTTCCTTCATAAGTATCCGCAGAGAATAAAATTATTCGCCTTTGGCTTTTACCACTTTGCGGCCACGGTACATACCGTTGGGAGAAATGTGATGCGGACGGTGGACTTCGCCGGTGGTGCTGTCAACAGACAAAGCAGGCGCAGTCAAAGCATCGTGTGAACGGTGCATACCGCGTTTAGAGGGAGATTTTTTATTTTGTTGAACGGCCATTTCAAGCTCCTAATAATTAAAATAAAACTGTAAATCGGTTAGCGGCTGCTTTTCAGCCCTGCCAAAGCGGCAAAAGGATTCGGTTTGTCGTGATTGACTGTTTCCAATTCGATGTTGTGGCAGTTTTCATGGCGGGGCGAATAAGGCAAGGCCATCAAAATCTGATCTTCTATCAAAGTGCGGATATCGAGCTCTTTTTCTAAAAGCATACCTTCCAACTCATCATCGGAAAGCATAGCATCATCCAAGCTCTGTTCATCGGCAAACAGCACAATATGACTCGTTTCATCAAGTTCAAACGACATCGGTTTTACGCATCTTTGACAGATTAGCGGCATATCCGCCTTCAAGCTCAGATCCAAAAACAAGCGCTGCCATTTATCCAATCCGCCTTTTAATATAAAAGACACATCGGCCTCTTTGCTTGCCAAATATTCGTGCGACCAAACACGCTCATCCAACTCACCCAGTTTCACAGAACCTTCCAGTGTCTGCTTCTCGGCGGCGAAAACTTCAGGGTCAATCAAATTAAGGTCTAACATAAACAGGGCATGATATAATTTTAGCGGTTTAACGTCAATGTTTTTTACGCATATGAATTCAAAATTTCCGCTTATTTTAGGCTCAAGCTCGGTTTTCCGCCAAGAGCAATTAAAACGCCTAGGTCTTTCTTTTCAAACGGCAAAGCCTGATTTTGACGAAACACCGAAAGCAGGAGAAAGTGCAGAAGCCACTGCCCTGCGACTAGCTGTGGGCAAAGCACGCTCGCTCGCTTCATTATTTCCACATGCTTTAATCATAGGTGCAGACCAAGTTGCCTGGTGCCACGGCAGGCAATTAGGAAAGCCGATGAGCGTAGCAAACGCACAACAAATGCTTGAAACATTAAGCGGGCAACACATCGAATTTTACAGCGCCTTGTGTCTGCTCAACACAGGTAACGGCAACCTGCATACCCATGTTGATAAAACGACTGTAACCATGCGCAATCTAACCACCCAACAAATCGCACACTATCTGAAGCGTGAGCCGGATGCTATATATTGCGCCGGAGCGGCCAAAAGCGAAGGTTTGGGCGCCGCGCTATTACAGCGCATCGACAGCAGCGATCCCAATGCCCTTATCGGCCTGCCCATTTTCAAATTGATTGATTTTTTAGCCGAAGAAAACATTAATATACTTTAGCCACTATATAACACCGCAAAACTTAATATTCAGCCACAATCAATATGGATAGTACAGTTATACGAACCAACACCCTGGAATATTGAGTTTTTTGGCCATAACTTTCAGACAGGCATTTTTTAATAAAAAATCAGGAAAACCCGATGCAACCCGTTTTATACCTCATTCCGACCCCTCTCGGTGCACACGACACCCCCTGCCTGTTGCCACATGAGCAGCAGCAAATTACCGGCCTGACCGATTTCGTAGTTGAAGCTGAAAAAACCGCACGAGCGCATTTGAAGCATCTAGGTATCAAGACACCCATCCGCGAACTCAACCTGCAAACGCTGAACGAGCACACCAGCTCGGAAGCCTTACCCGATTTACTCAAACCGTTAACGGAAGGCCGCAGCATGGGCATCTTGAGCGAAGCCGGCTGCCCTGCCGTGGCCGACCCCGGCTCGAATCTAGTGGCACTGGCACATGCACATGGTTTTGAAGTACGTCCACTGGTAGGGCCATCCAGCATTTTGCTGGCATTAATGGCATCCGGTACAAACGGGCAAAGCTTTGCATTCAAAGGCTATCTACCCACCGACAAAACCGAGCGCATCCATGCTTTAAAAACACTGGAACAACATTCACGCCGCCACCGGGAAACTCAAATTTTCATTGAAACGCCTTATCGCAACGATGCCCTGCTAACCGACGCATTAACTAACCTTCATCCCGCCACGCGCTTTTGCGTTGCCTGCGATTTAACGCTGCCTTCACAAATCATTATCAGCAAGACCATAGCGGATTGGCGTAAACTGGGTACTCTGCCCGACCTCAAAAAACGGCCGACTATTTTTGTCCTGCACGCTGCCTAAGCACAACCGAGCTTTTCCTTGACAAGGCTCAAGCCGCTATCTAAAATAATCGTCTTTCGGAATGTAGCGCAGCCTGGTAGCGCACTTCGTTCGGGACGAAGGGGTCGGAGGTTCGAATCCTCTCATTCCGACCAAACATCTAAAAACGGCTTTGAAATTATTCAAAGCCGTTTTTTTATAACAATAAAAGAATAGTGTTGAAAAGTAATGTTTTTGCAAATCATTGAGCCATAGATGTCTTCCTAAGCAATTGCCGCGCAATGAAATGCCTGTCTGAAAAGTGATTTTCAGACAGGCATTTCCACAACACGGCCACTTCCCACCGTATTCAGATTTGTCCGGAAAATGGCGCTACTATTGTTTTTCTATGTTACGTACGACAAACTAAAAACGATACAATTCAATCATTAACCTTTAAGCTCCTCAATTATATTAAAATTAAAAATGCCTGTCTGAAAACCGTTTCAGACAGGCATACTGATCAATCAATTACTTAGTCAACTTTATGACCTTTAGCCGCAAAGAATGAAATGTACAAGTAGCACAAAATAGGCAATACAAAAGAAGCCATCAATGCACTGGTTGCACCCATGCTACCGGTTAAACCGTCAATCAACATACCTTGCGTGAAAGGAATAATTGCACCGCCCACGATAGCTGTGCAAATAACGCCGGAAGCCGCGCCGGTAAATTTACCCAAACCACGGGTAGCCAGCGAGAAAATTGTCGGGAACATGATTGAATTAAAGAAACCTACGCCCAACAAAGCAAACATCGCCACTTTACCACCAGAGAGGATGGCTACAGCAATTAAAATCATCGCCATCACTGAGTTAAACATTAAATATTTGCTTGGTTGGAACCGGCTCATTACAGCAGACCCCAAGAAGCGGCCTATCATTGCACCACCCCAATAAAAAGCAATCAATTTAGAACCTTGCAAATGAGTCACACCGGCAGCCGCTTCCATCACATTAATCAACAAGCTACCTATTGCAACCTCTGCACCTACATAGCAGAAAATAGCAACCGCACCCAAAATCATATGCTTATACTGCCACACGCTGGTTTTGCCGTCATGATTATGTTCGGTTTCTGCTTCGGCGATTGCCTTTGCATCTGGCAATCGAATCAACTTCACGAAAACAGCCAGCAAGATTAATACTCCGGCCAAACCCAGATAAGGAATTTGTACCGATTGTGCTTCTTGCAGCGGATCCATATGCTGGCTGGCTTCAGCCAAAATGAGCAAGCCGCCCAAAGGAGGTGCAACCGTAGTACCTACCGAGTTAAAAGCCTGCACCAATGTTAGGGTTGCAGATTCTTTGCCCGGCTTGGCCAGCAAAGTTACATAAGGGTTACCGGCCACCTGCAATAAAGTGATACCGGAAGCCAAAATAAATAAAGCACTAAGAAAAACCGGGTAAGACAAACTGGTAGAAGCGGGGTAAAACAAAATGCAGCCCAAAGCAGCAATCAGAAAGCCGCCGATTACGCCGTTTTTATAACCTAATTTTTCTACCACTTTACCCATTGGAATCGACATGAGCGCGTATGCGCCGAAAAACACCATGTTAATCAACATGGCTTGCGTATAATTTAAACTGAACGCATTTTTCAAATGGGGAATCAACACATCATTTAGAGAAGTGATTGCACCCATCATAAAAAAGAGGGATGTCAACACGCCAAGAGCCGGCGTATTATTGCTTGAAGCTTGTGAAGACATTATGTTTATCCTATCTCTGAATTTAAATAATTATATGGTTTACACTTACTTAGAAAACATCAAGTGTAAAATTTTGTCCAAATTTTAGACAACAGGAAATCATACTGTTATTTGCGGAATGACGCCAGTGTTATATTACTACAAATTTACTAAATCATAACAAATAAAGAACTTAAATTACAAACATCACCATCTCAAATAACAAGAATTTCAAATAAATCTATTACAAACAACACATTAATCTATCACCCAATCACTGGCCTACATAATCAGCATCCAGCAATCGAGCCAAGTCATACTAACAATCTTACATAAAATTGTTAATGCAAAATTCTCCGCAACAAAATAACAAAGACAGGCAAATGCCTGTCTGAAAACAAATACCTAAGAAATATCAAACAGACAATTTTTTAGCCAATTCTGCCAATCTTTTTCCTTGTGCAAACGCAAGCCGCTGCTCATCATGACTCAATTGCGGCTTACCATCGGAGCCAGCCACATGCGAGGCACCGTAAGGCGTACCTCCTGTCTGGGTGTTCGACAAAGCACTTTCATTAAACGGAATACCACTAATCACCATGCCGTGATGAAGCAAAGGCAACATCATGGTTAAGAGTGTACTTTCCTGCCCGCCATGCTGGCTGGAAGTGCTGGTAAACACGGTTGCCGGTTTGCCTATCAGCTCACCTGAGAGCCATTGCGCGATTGTGCCGTCAACAAAATATTTCATCGGCGCAGCCATATTACCGAAACGCGTAGGGCTGCCCAATGCCAGTGCTGAACAGGTTTTGAGGTCTTCCGCCGTGCAATAAGGCGCGCCCTCTTGCGGAATGTCAGGTTCTACGGCTTCACACACTGTCGATACTTTCGGCACCGTGCGCAGCACGGCTTCGCATCCTTCAACACTTTCTACGCCGCGTGCAATCTGGCGCGCCAAATTTAATGTGCTGCCATGCAGGGAATAATATAAAACAAGAATTTTCAAGGCTTTTTGGCTCATCATCTTTTTTCCGTTAGAATGTTGTCTCTTTAAACAGTTTGGCCGTATATGATGCGGCGATACACCGATTATTATGCTTAAAACCCCTGCTTTGCAAGAGTGGCGAAAATCGCGCTGGTTTGGTTTTGCCCGTTTTCTTACCCACCGCTTTAACGAAGTGCGCGTGCCTCAGATTGCCGCCAGTTTAACTTTCACTTCATTATTGGCTCTGGTACCTGTACTGACTGTGGCCTTGGTGATTGTGTCTGCTTTTCCCATGTTTAACGATGTGTCCGAAGCATTTATCGGCTTTATCAACATGACCATTGTGCCCGAGGGCGCCGATGTGGTGTTTGATTATCTTAATGAATTCAAACAGAAAGCCAGCAATCTTACTGCCATCGGTATCATCATGCTCGGTGTAACTTCCCTGCTTTTGATTCAAACCATTGATCAAACGTTCAATCGGATTTGGCAGGTAAAAAATCAGCGTTCTATTTGGATGCAGTTTTTGGTTTATTGGGCATTGCTTACTTTCGGCCCATTGGTTGCCGGAGTGAGCTTAACCGTATGGGGTTTGTTGTTGAGCAAAAGCGGGTTAGAGTCGACTTTTCCGGTTTTATCCCGTGCTTTAGCCATTTTTACTTCATTATTGTTTACCACCATCGCTTTATGGCTACTTTACCGTTTGGTTCCAAACCGTTTCGTACCCAATAAACATGCCTTTGCCGGCGCCGCCATTACGGCGGTTTTACTCGAAATTCTACGCTGGGGCTTTCGCATTTATGTTAGCCAGTTTAACAGCTACCAATTGATTTACGGTGCATTCGCGGCGATTCCTGTATTTTTGGTATGGTTGCATGCTTTGTGGATGGTCGTGATCAGCGGAGCCGTGTTAACTTCCTCTTTCTCTTATTGGCGCGGCGGGGCATTCCTGCGCCAGTTTGATTCGCGGGGGCGCTTTGATGATGTATTGAAAGTATTGCTGTTATTGGATAAGGCACAACAACGTGGCCGCACAATGAAAGTTCAGCAATTCCGCCAGCACATCAATATGGGCTATGATGAACTGGGCGACCTTTTGGAACAGCTTGCGCGCCATGGCTATACTTTCCACGGCAACCACGGCTGGGTGTTGAAAACCAATGCGGAGCAAATTATCATCAGCGACCTGTTCAAGCATTTTATTTACCGCCGCCCCGAGCATATCTCCAGCAACGACCCTATTTCAAAAACTGTCGACGATATCATGCAACCGTGCACGGAAAGCATGAATATCAGTTTGGCTGAGTTTCAACGGCATATGCAGGAATACGAGAAAACTGAGCCGGCTTAAGCATTGCCGATGCCTTTAAAGCTGAAAAATCAATAATGCCTGTCTAAAAATTCAGACAGGCATTATTGATATCAGCCTAACTCGCTTACAAACCTGCCAAACGGCCTGTATCCATGGCAATCATACGCTCTTCATTAGTCGGCACCACCACCACAGCCGGCTCGCGGCCTTTTTGGCTGATAACGCCTGATGCACCGAAGCGTGCTGCTTTATTCGCCTCTTCATCGATGGTCAAACCCAAGAAACCTAAATAGTTTACGGTTTTACTGCGGACAACGTCCGAATTCTCACCAATGCCTCCGGTAAATACCAACGCATCAATGCCATTGGTTGCCACAGCCATAGAAGCAATGTATTTTGCGAGGCGGTAAGTCATCACTTCAAGCGCAAGTTTCGCACCTGCATGACCTTCGGCTGCAGCTTCCTGAATAGTACGGCAGTCGTTTGATAAACCGGAAATACCGAGCAGGCCGGATTTCTTGTTGAGCATATCGGTTACGGCTTTTACATCCATACCGGCATTTTCAGCTAAAAACGAGCAAATGCTGGGATCTACATCTCCGCTTCGTGTACCCATCACCAAACCCTCGAGTGGTGTTACACCCATGCTGGTGTCTTGCGACTCACCGTTTTTCACTGCACAAACGGATGCACCGTTACCCAAGTGTGCAATAACTAGAGAGCAATCATTAATGTCTTTACCGATCATTTCGGCAGCCACCGGGGCAACATAGCGGAAACTGGTACCGTGGAAACCATAGCGGCGGAAGCCGTATTCTTTGTAAAGCTCTTGCGGTACTGCGTAAGTGTAGGCGTGCTCCGGCATGGTTTGATGGAAAGCCGTATCAAACACACCCACATTAACCAATCCGGGGAAAATGCTTTGTGCGGCACGAATGCCGGTAAGATTCGCCGGATTATGCAGCGGCGCAAGCGGAATACACTCTTCGAGTACATCCAATACTTTGTCGTCAATCACAACCGAGCCGCTGTATTTTTCGCCGCCGTGTACGATACGGTGTCCGATAGCACGCACCATATCTTGCAAATCATGCGCACGCAATTCTTCGAGCAGTGCTTCTACTGCTCCGGTATGATCATGGCGGTCGGATAGGCTGACTTCGTGTTTATCGCCGTCTTTTCTGTCTACAAACCAAGAACGGCGCACAACCGGTCTGATATCGGCATTATCGAAATATTTGAAAGTAATATAGGCGTCGGGGGTGGTCAGCTTTTCAGCAAGGCAGCTGAGAATCAGGCCGCCGGTTTTATTATCAATTAATGCGCCCTTGAGGGAAGAGCTGCCGCAGTTTAATACCAAAATCAGATCGTTGGTCATATGGTTTCTCCTTAATTATTCTCATGTTGCCGCCGAAATGTACTCAAAAATCCGGCTCTTTGTACAATCTTTTATTTAAATGGCAGCCATCAGCAAATCTGATGACTGCCATTTGCCTGATGTATAGTTAAACCGACACATTTTTCATACAAGGCAGCAGGCCGTAGACAGTACGATTGATACTGCAAGGCGCAGCAACGCCGTAGCAGGAATAAAGTCTATTTGTGATATACATAAATAATGCCTGTCTGAAAATATAAACGCTCCGGTTTTTCAGACAGGCTTGTCTTAATTATTTTTACATCGCGCCGTAATTCGGGCCGCTGCCGCCTTCGGGGCAAACCCAGTTGATATTCTGCGTTGGGTCTTTGATATCGCAGGTTTTGCAATGCACACAGTTTGAGGCGTTGATCTGCAACTGCGGCTGTCCGCCCTCTTCTACAATTTCATAAACCGCAGCCGGGCAGTAGCGCGTTTCGGGCGAAGCATATTCTTTATGGTTCACATTGATCATAGCTTCGGGATTGCGCAAAACCAAATGGGAAGGCTGATTCTCCTCATGGCTGATATTAGCCAGAAATACGCTGCTGAGCCGGTCGAAAGTGAGCGCATTATCCGGCTTCGGGTAATCAATCGGACGGCAATCGGCAGCTTTTTTCAGCGTTGCATAATCCGGCGCATGGTGTTTGAGTGTCCACGGGCCGCGGCCCTTAAGCACATACTGCTCCAAGCCTGTGTAGGCAAACGCTGCCCACATGCCCCATTTGAACGAAGGCCGGATATTGCGCACCGCATACAGCTCTTTGCCCAACCAACTGCTTTCCAGCGAACCCTGCAAAGTTGTGATTTCCTTGCCGCTTTCCGGTTCGAATCCGCTCTCTTCCAAACGGGGAAACACCGCCTCTGCGGCCAGCATGGCCGACTTCATCGCGGTATGTATGCCTTTAATACGCGGCACATTCAAAAAACCTGCAGCATCGCCAACCAGCAAGCCACCGGGGAAACTCAAACGCGGCAAGCTCTGCCAGCCGCCTTCCACCAAAGCGCGCGCACCATAAGCAATGCGGCGGCCTCCTTCAAATGTTTTACGGATTTCAGGATGGGTTTTAAAACGCTGAAACTCTTCAAATGGCGACAAATAAGGGTTTTCATAATCCAGCCCCACCACGAAACCCACCGCAACCTGATTATTATCGAGATGATAAATAAACGAGCCGCCATAAGTTTTGGTATCCAGCGGCCAGCCTGTGCTGTGCACCACCAAACCGGGTTGGCATTTGCCTTCGGCCACTTCCCAAATTTCCTTAATGCCGATACCGTAAGTTTGCGGTTGACTATGTTTATCAAGCTGGAAGCGCTCAATCAGATGTTTCGATAAGGAACCCCTGCAGCCCTCGGCAAACAGCGTTTGCTGCGCCCAAAGTTCCATGCCGGGCTGGAACATATCAGTGGCCTCGCCATCTTTTCCCACACCCATATTGCCGGTAGCAATGCCTTTAACCGAGCCGTCAGCATGATAGAGCACTTCGGTAGCTGCGAAGCCAGGATAGATTTCCACACCGAGGTTTTCCGCCTGCTCGGCCAGCCAACGGGTAAGCTGCCCGAGGCTGATGATGTAGTTGCCATGATTTTTAAAGCTTGGTGCAGTCGGTAATTTATAGGCCTTTTCTTGTGTGAGAAACAATACCTTATCTTCGGTAACGCTGCGGGTTAACGGCGCACCGTTTTGCCGCCAATCCGGCAGCAGCTCGGTTAATGCAATTGGGTCAATAACGGCACCCGATAAAATATTGGCACCCACCTCCGAGCCTTTTTCCACCACGCAGACGCTCGCTTCCCTACCTGCTTTTTCAGCCAGCTGCTTCAAGCGGATGGCCGCGCTCAAACCGGCGGGGCCTGCGCCGACAATAACTACATCATATTGCATGCTGTCGCGTTCAATGCCTTGCATGTCCATTGTTTATGTTCCTGTGATTTTTATTGCTTGTGCCAGCTTGAATGCATTCAAATAGAGATTCAAACTGAATAAATTGAATGGTTTACTGTTTATTATAACATCTGCCGAAGCAAATATTTTCAGACAGGCATTGCCTGTCTGAAAAGTGCTCAAGCATACCGAAGCGCTCCTCAAAACCGAACCGCAAACCAAATGCCTGCCTGAAAACTTTTCAGACAGGCATTCTTTAACTAGGATAAATCAAATACCAATCAGCGGTTTCTTTGGTCAACCATGCGGTAATAAATCTCGCCGTCCCTGATGTAGCCTAAATCTACCCGAGCGATTTCGGCGATGGCTTCTTTACCGTTTGCCAGATCATCCACTTCAGCCGCCAAGGCATTATTACGCAAAGTGAGCATACTGTTTTCCGTTTCCTGCGTTGCCACTTCGTTTTGCAGGCGCCACATGTCGCGCCAGCCGCCTTTCGACAGCCAAAGGTCGTATTGCGAGCCGACAATACAGATGCTCAGAAAAACAGTAACCCATCTCATGCTGGTAATGCCTTATTTTTTCAGTTGGTAAAATGCTGCTTTGCCCGGATAGTATGCGGCTTCGCCCAGCTCTTCTTCAATACGCAGCAGCTGATTGTATTTAGCCATACGGTCTGAACGGCTGAGTGAGCCGGTTTTGATTTGCATACAGTTGGTGGCAACGGCTAAATCGGCGATGGTGCTGTCTTCGGTTTCGCCCGAGCGGTGGCTCATCACGCTGGTGTAGCAATTGCGTTTGGCCAACTCTACCGCTTTCAATGTTTCGCTCAAAGTACCAATTTGGTTCACTTTTACCAGCAACGCATTGGCCACGCCGGCCTCAATGCCCTCTGCCAAAATTTTCGGGTTGGTCACAAACAAGTCGTCGCCCACCAATTGAACTTTATCACCCAATTTTTCAGTCAGCAGTTTCCAGCCTTCCCAGTCGTTTTCATCCATACCGTCTTCGATGGAAACAATCGGATATTTTGCTACCAAACCTGCCAGATATTCGGCAAATTCAGCGCTGCTCAACGATTTACCTTCGGCTTCCAAGTGGTATTTGCCATCTTTGTAGAATTCACTGGAAGCGCAGTCTAATGCCAGCAATACATCTTCGCCCGATTTGTAACCGGCAGCGGTAATAGCTTCGACGATTAATTGCAAAGCTTCTTCATGGCTGTTTAAGTTGGGTGCGAAGCCGCCCTCATCACCAACAGTCGTTGGGAAGCCTTTGCTGTCACACAATTTTTTCAAAGCATGGAAAATTTCCGCGCCGCAACGCAAAGCATCGCGGAACGTGTCGGCACCCACAGGCATAATCATAAACTCTTGAATATTCAAGCTGTTATTAGCATGTTCGCCGCCATTGATAACGTTCATCATCGGAACCGGCAAAGCAAGCGGGCCTGCACCGCCTAAATAGCGGTAAAGCGGCAAACCTGCGTCTTCGGCAGCAGCTCGGGCAACTGCGAGAGAAACAGCCAAAGTAGCGTTGGCGCCCAAACGGCCCTTATTATCGGTGCCGTCCAAATCAAGCATGATTTTATCAATATAAGTTTGCTCGGAAGCATCCACGCCGATTAGCGCTTGAGCGATTTCGTTATTTACGTTTTCTACGGCTTGCAACACGCCTTTGCCCAAATAACGGCCTTTGTCGCCGTCACGCAATTCCAAAGCTTCTTTTTGGCCGGTTGATGCGCCGGAAGGTACGGCCGCACGGCCCATTACGCCTGATTCCAGCAACACATCACACTCAACAGTGGGATTGCCGCGCGAATCCAAAATTTCACGAGCAAAAATATCAATAATAGCGCTCATTACAGAACTCTCCATTGTTAGATCGGGGTTTAAAATAGTTTCAGACAGGCATTGAAACAGGGCTAATGCCTGTCTGAAAAATATCATGTTTTTTCGGCATCAATCAGCAAGCCAACAGCTTTTAACAGCCAGTGCCCAGCCAGAAAAACTGCCAGTAGTTAAACTGGCAGTTTTATCACAAATATCAGCGCACGTGGTAATTGGGCGCTTCTTTGGTAATTTGCACGTCGTGAACGTGCGATTCGCTCATACCGGCAGACGTAATTTCCACAAATTCTGCTTTTTCATGCATTTGTGCAATACTTGAGCAACCCAAATAGCCCATGCTGGAACGCAAGCCGCCGACCAATTGGTGAATAATCTGCACAATCGGCCCCTTATAAGGCACGCGGCCTTCAATGCCTTCCGGCACATATTTATCCGTGCTTTCCTGTTTGTCTTGGAAATACCGGTCGCTGGAGCCTTGGCTCATCGCACCTAAAGAGCCCATGCCGCGGTAAGATTTATACGAACGGCCTTGATAAAGCTCGATTTCACCCGGCGCCTCGTCTGTACCGGCAAACATACCGCCCAGCATCACACAAGATGCCCCCGCAGCCAAGGCTTTAGCCAAATCTCCCGAAAAACGGATACCGCCATCGGCAATCAGCGGCACACCAGTGCCTTTCAAAGCTTCCGCCACATTATGGATCGCCGTTAATTGCGGCACACCCACTCCGGCCACAATACGGGTAGTACAAATCGAACCCGGGCCGATACCCACTTTCACAGCATCCGCGCCGGCAGCCACCAAATCACGCGCCGCCTGTGCCGTTGCAATATTGCCGCCCACCACTTGAACTTGCGGAAAGTTTTGCTTTACCCACTTCACGCGGTCAAGCACACCTTGGCTGTGACCGTGAGCCGTATCCACCACAATCACATCTACGCCTGCTTTCACAAGCGCTTTCACACGCTCATCCGTGTCTGAGCCCACACCCACGGCAGCACCCACGCGCAAACGGCCGTCGGCATCTTTATTGGCATTTGGGAATTCAGTTGTTTTTAAAATGTCTTTAACAGTAATCAGGCCTTTAAGTTCCCAATCTTCATTCACCACCAAAACACGCTCTACTTTGTGGTCGTGCATCACATCCCGCGCATCTTCAATAGACGTGCCCTCCGGCACGGTAACCAATTTCTCACGCGACGTCATAATGGCGGAAACCGGTTGATCCAGCCTCTTCTCAAAGCGCAAATCGCGGTTGGTTACCAACCCCACCACTTTGCCGTTTTCCACCACAGGCAAGCCGGACATTTTACGTTTGCGTTGCGACAGCATCTCAATCAAATCACGAATCAGCATACCCGGGGCGATGGTAACAGGGTCTTTGACCACGCCGCTTTCATGACGCTTTACCTTAGCCACGGCGGCAGCCTGCTGCTCGGCGCTCATGTTTTTGTGGATAATACCGATACCGCCTTCCTGTGCCATAGAAATGGCCAGCTTGGCTTCAGTAACAGTATCCATCGCAGCAGAAAGAAGGGGGAGATTCAGAGAAATTTCACGGGTAAGAGGGGTTTTGAGGGAAACGTCGCGCGGAAGCACGGTTGAATGTGCGGGAACCAGCAAAACGTCGTCAAAAGTATAGGCTTTTTCTACGATACGCATGATGCTTTGAAACTTTCAGTTTGTGCAAGATGCACGATATTGTAGCAAATCCGCCGCGCTTTAGTAAGCCGCACCAAACAAAAAAAACCATTTTTTTACAAGTTTCCATGACAGCACCAACGGAACACGGTAGAATCAAACACTAAGCTTTATTCAATCATACATAATATTGAAATTCCGAAAGAATAAATATGCACATTACTTCATTTGCCAAACTAACCGCGCTCGGTTTGATTCTCGCCTCAACAAGCCTTCAGGCCAAAGAGGTATATAGTTGGAAAAATGCTAACGGAACCAATACTTACTCGGATGTTCCCCGCAATTTGAAAAGCAACGGTGTTAACACGATCAATGTGCGCACGCAAACCGTAAGCACACCGCCTGCTGCAAATTCCGCCTCAGAAGGTGCATCTTTGGCCGAACAGCAAAAGCAGATTAACGACAAAATGGCTGCTAATAATAAACAGGTCGAAGAAAAAAACAAACAAATTGAAGAAGAAAACCGTAAAACACAAGAAGCTAACTGTAAAACTGCGCGCATGAACCGCGCATTTGCCGAGTCTGCCCGAACAGCCAATCGCGATACCTTAATGGCACGTTATGATGCAGATATTGAAAAATTCTGCTCTACTCCGGCTCCTGCATCCACGCCTGCGGCCCAATCGCCCAGTTAATCATTTCTGAGATATTGTGTCACACAGTTTTAATCTGTCTGTTTTCTTAAAAAACCTGCCAAATCTGCCCGGTGTTTATCGCATGCTCGATAAAAACGGGCAGGTTTTGTATGTGGGTAAAGCGGTTAACTTAAAACGCCGTGTATCCAGCTATTTTCAAAAAAGCGATCATTCACCCCGCATCAGCCTGATGATTAAGCAGATTGCCTCGGTGGAAACCACGGTAACACGCTCAGAGGCAGAAGCACTAATCTTAGAAAACAATCTGATCAAGGCTTTATCACCCAAATACAATATTCTCTTTCGTGATGATAAAAGCTATCCCTATCTGATGCTCAGCGGGCACGATTTTCCGCAGATGGCGTATTACCGCGGAACGCTCAAAAAGCCCAATCAATATTTCGGCCCTTACCCCAACGGGTATGCCGTACACAACAGCATACAGATTTTGCAGAAAGTATTCCGGCTGCGCACCTGTGAGGACAGTGTATTCGAACACCGCGACCGCGCTTGTTTGCTTTATCAAATAAAACGCTGCTCCGGCCCTTGCGTCGGCCATATTTCCCGTGAGGATTATCAGAATAGCGTACGCGAAGCCGTTACCTTTCTAAACGGTAAAACCGATGAACTTACCCAGATGCTGTATCACAAAATGCAGCAGGCAGCTGAGCAACTCCACTTTGAAGAAGCCGCGCGTTACCGCGATCAAATTCAGGCTTTAGGTTTGGTGCAAAGCCAGCAATTTATCGACAGTAAAAACCCGAACAACCCAAATGATATCGACATTCTTGCAGTCGCTTCAGAGCATGGTGTTGTTTGCGTGCACTGGGTCAGCATACGCGGCGGACGACATGTGGGCGACAAAAGTTTTTTTCCCGACACCCGCAACGATCCTAATCCCGATATCCAAGATTACGCCGAAGCTTTTGTTGCACAACATTATTTGAGCAAATCCAAGCCGGATATCATTATCAGCAATTTCATTCTTCCCCAAAGCCTGCAAGAAGCATTAAACGGCGAACATGGCAAGCAAATTCAGTTTGTCAGCAAAACCATAGGCGAGCGCAAAGTTTGGCTGAAAATGGCTGAACGAAATGCAGCTTTGGCAATTAACCAACATATTTCCCAACATACCAACCAGCAGCACCGGCTAGATGAGCTTGCACGCTTACTGAATGTAAACCCGGAAGAACTTAACCGTTTGGAATGCTTCGATATCAGCCACACTCAAGGTGAGGCCACCATGGCTTCTTGCGTGGTTTATGATGAACAAAGTATCCAACCCTCCCAATACCGGCGTTACAACATCAAAGACGCAAAAGCAGGTGACGACTACGCAGCGATGCGGGAAGTGCTGACCCGCCGTTATGGGAAAATGACTGAAGCCGAAGCCAACGGTGAATCGGTGAAATGGCCTGATGCCGTATTGATTGATGGCGGAAAAGGCCAAGTCGGCGTAGCTGTGGAAGTATGGGAAGAACTGGGCTTGAACATCCCGATTATCGGCATAGCAAAAGGCCCTGAACGCAAAGCGGGTTTGGAAGAATTGATTCTGCCCTTTACAGGAGAAGTGTTCCAACTCCCTCCCAACAGCCCTGCCCTGCATCTTTTACAGACGGTACGCGATGAATCGCACCGTTTCGCCATCACAGGCCACCGTAAAAAGCGGGATAAAGCAAGGGTTACATCATCTCTCAATGATATTCCGGGTATCGGCAGCAAGCGTCGCCAGGCATTACTTACCCGCTTTGGCGGCTTGCGCGGGGTACAGGCTGCGGGCGTGGAAGAGCTTGCGCAAACCGAAGGCATCAGTTTAGCGCTGGCTCAAAAAATTTACGACAGCCTGCATTAACCGAAGTCTTTGCGTAACCTTTCAAATACGCAATCATAATAAGAACAATGCCTGTCTGAAAAGTTTTCAGACAGGCATTGCAAATCATACAAAGCACATTGTTTGTCAAATATAGTCAATCAAATTACCTTGGTACAAGGCAGCAAGCCGAAGACATGACAAGTAGTGTTGAGTTGATTGACTATATCGCGAACAATACCGGCTTTATCCGCAACCAAATCGAAAAAATTACTTAAACAACACAATCAGCACGAGCGCCACAGCAATAATACACAGCCAGAAATTCTGCCTTTGCTGTGTTTTTACCAAATGTATATAAGCATCACGCATTTCTTGTTGGCGGGTTTCATCCACCAACATATTGATTTTTCTCGGCAGACTGGGAAGGATTTGGGCCCAATCAGGCGCTTCGTTTTTCAAAGTGTTCAAAAAGGCTTTAGGCCCGACTTGCTCTGTCATCCAGCGGGTTAAAAAAGGCTTCGCTGTGATCCACAAATCCAGATCAGGATCCAATTGACGGCCTAGGCCTTCGATATTCAGCAGCGTTTTTTGCAGCAATACAAGCTGCGGCTGGATTTCAACATTAAAGCGCCGGCTGGTTTCAAACAAACGCATCAAAACCAGACCGAAAGAAATCTGCGATATGGGCTTATTGAAAATCGGTTCGCACACCGCACGCACAGCAGCCTCCAGCTCTTCCGCCCGCGTATCAGGCGGCACCCAGCCGGATTCTATGTGTGCGGTTGCCACACGGTGGTAATCGCGGTTAAAAAACGCCAAAAAGTTGATGGCTAAATAGCGTTTGTCATAATCAGTTAAACTACCGACAATACCGAAGTCAAGCGCAATATAACGGCCGTCATCCGCTACTAGAATATTGCCAGGATGCATATCGGCATGAAAAAAACCGTGGCGGAATACTTGTGTAAAAAATATTTCCACACCATAGCGCGCCAGGCGGTGTAAATCGATGCCTTTTTCTTTGAGCCGGGGAATATCGGCAACAGGAGTGCCATTCATCCATTCGATTGTAAGCACATCACGGCTGCAATAATCGTAATAAACTTGCGGCACAATCAGCATGGTGCTGTCTTTAAAATTACGCCCGAGCTGGCTGGCATTGGCCGCTTCCCTCATCAAATCCAACTCGTCGTGCAGATACTTGTCAAACTCATCCACAACTTCACGCGGACGCAGCCTTTTTCCATCGGAGAACAGGCGTTCGATCCATCCTGCACCAAAACGCAGCAAAGCCAAGTCCTGCTCAATCACCGGCGCCAAATTCGGCCGCAACACTTTTACAGCAACCTGCTCACCTGTATGCAAACGCGCTTTATGCACTTGGGCAACAGACGCGCTGGCTACCGGAGTGGTATCGAATTCTGCATAAAGCGCATCAATCGGCTTTCCCAACGACTGCTCAATTTGGCGGCGCGACAACTCGGCATCAAAAGGCGGCACACGGTCTTGTAGCTTTGCAAGCTCTACCGCATAGTCATGCGGAATCAGATCAGGACGTGTGGAGAGCACTTGTCCGAATTTAACAAATACAGGCCCCAAGCTCTCCAAAGCAAGACGCAGACGCACAGGCAAGGAGGTATCTGAATATTCAGATGATTGGGGAAGCTTACGCAACAAACCACATACCCATGTTCGCCCTCCCATCGGAATTAGCAAATCGGACAAACCATATCGATATAGGGTTTTAGCTAATGTGGTCGTGCGTTTAAGCCATTTCATAACAAATCATCAGACAATAAAATCATTAAAAAATCTGCGCATTATGTGGAAACAAACGCGCTCGTTATATAACCATATCAGGCAGGTTTGGCATCAATACACCCTAAACGGCTGACCCGTTTTAACGAATCAGCCGCATTTAAACAGTCGAGAAACTGGTTTGTTTTTTAGCAAGATACGCCAACGCCAAAATACTTTCGGGCTTCTCCAACCTATTTTTCAGACAGGCATCAGCGTTTAGCCAATCCTTTACGCTGCAAAAACGGCAACACATCCGGGCGCACTTCCTGACAAAGAGAATTGCGCACTTGCTGAGTAAAATCCAAATCCAGATTGCTGCGCTGCTTATAGTAGTCTTTAACCTGCGCGTTATATACTTCGTAAACTGCTTTATCCATAGAGCGGTATCCGTTTTCAGTAACCACGCATTCAGTAGGCAAGCGCGGGCGCATCATGGGCTCTTGGGCAGGCCAACCCAAAGACATACCAAACAGCGGCACCACATTCTCAGGCAGATTCAATATTTCATTAGTTGCATTGATGTCGTCGCGCAAGCAGCCGATATACACGCCGCCCAAGCCGAGTGATTCTGCAGTGAGCATCACATTTTGCGCCATAATTCCGGCATCAATCGAGCCCATCAGCGTCATCTCTGTCCAGTCTGTTTGAGCATCGGGCGCAATTTGCTTGTGTTTGGCAAAATCAATACAGAATACCAAAAATTCCGCACAGGTTTCGATATAGTGTTGGTTAGCGCCGACGGCACGCAGTTTTTTACGCATTTCCATGTCGGTAACACGGATAATGTGTGCCGACTGCAAAAAGCTGGAAGTTGAAGCTGCCTGGCCTGCTTTCAAAATGATTTCCAGCATTTCTGCAGGAATCGGCTCACCGGTGTATTTGCGGATGGAGCGGTGGTTAAGCGCAGTTTGCAACGCGGGCTTACTGGTAAATTCCATGTCAGTTCCTCTTCATTAAATGATGGTTTAAAACACAGTTAACTGTGATTTTGCCGAACTAAGTTACTTTGCAGATTGTTTCAGACAGGCATTTCAACCGGCCGAAACACTTGCTGCATACGCAGCGTATTTAAATGAACCTTCACTTCATCCACTTTCTCTTGCGTAAACAGCTTATCAATATTTTTCCAAATACTATGATAACCGTAAGGCCCTTGCTGCATTTCTTGTTTCGCCGCCTCTACCGGCCACCCCTGATAAATAATCCGATACATACCCACAATTAAGCCGGTGCAGTCTGCACCATGATAGCAATGTACCAAAACAGGGCCGCTTTGTTGAGACGCTTCAATCAGATAAAGCGTTTTGGCAATATCTTTCGGCTTAATCTGCCAGGTTAGCAAGGGGCTGTTTATCAAGTTGAAACCACGCCCGCCCAACAACTGCCTGTCATCATTTCGGTCGAAGAAACGAAGGTTCACGATGCTTTGAATACCTAAGCGTTCGATTTGTGCAATATCATCATGAACCAATTGTTCACTGCGATAAAGCCTTGAATCTACTTTATACAGATTAGCGTCCTGCTTAACCAAAACGGCCCATCTTGCCCTTCCGTAAACAGCGGCATCTTGCGGCTGCTTAATCGTGCTGCAACCTGCCAACGCTGCCGAAACCAACAAAACGGGCAAAAAATGGCAAGCGTTCATTATTTTCCTATTTTTGTTCTGAATGTATTTTTTGCAGGAAAGCATTCTATCATCAATCATCAACATAAACGAATGCCTGTCTGAAAAGTTTCAGACAGGCATGTTTGCTCTCAATTGCTCCAATTTTTATTTGCATGTTCCACGTTGCAAGTTACCGTATTTTCCTACTACACTTTGCACACCCTGAATATCTGCATCACTCAAGCCACTGAAATAAATCTGCATTTTAGCTATGCTCATACTACTTGCTCCACCGCTGCTCTGCTCACGGATTTGCGCATTGAAACCCGCATTCTGCAAACGGGATAAAGTAGCCTGTGCAGACTGGCGGTCTGAATAAATCCCAACCACAACGCCGCCACCGCCAATCGAGCCGTTAAACCCTTTTGATGTTACCTCATCCAATACCGTTTGCGCATCGCCCTGGCCTGACACAGTAACCGTGTATTTCACATTGCGCTTATCGCTGCCACCTTCTCTTTGCTCTACCTTACGGGTGGCTGCGTGCGGCCATTGCACCAGCAAGCCTTTGATTCTGTGGTAATCGTCTTCAGGAATGGTAACCGTTGCAGTGCGGCTGCAACGCGCGTTTTGCGTTGCAGCAGGCGGTGGAGCAAACGGGCTTTTCGCTGCTTCGCCTGCATTATTTTGCACCAGCTCGCGGCGCACCCTTTCTTCTGCTTCTTTTTTCAGCTTTTCAGCCTGCAGCTTTTTCTCACGCTCCAAACGGGCTTTCTCTTCCGCTGCTTTCTGCTCGGCCGTTTTTTCTTTCGGCACATGGGTTTCATCTACGGTAGGCTCTTTCGCATCCGCTTTATCACCCGTTTTAATCCAAGACGGCGGAGTGTCTTCCCGCTTCTGCACCAAAGCCGACTCCGGCACTTTCAATTCATGCGAACCTTCTGCCACAAGCTCCTTACTGCTCTCCCCGCTTGTTTTCTTGCTGATGTGGATATTGACCACGGCGCCGAAAACAATAATGTTCAATGCCACCAATACGGCAAATAACCATTTCATTCTTGTTCTACCCAGTTTAACAAACCGTAAATCACAAGATTATCTATGATTTTAACCGTGTTGTCTAAAACAAATGCCTGCGGCATGGCCTGAGCCACCCGCGCCGCGCCGCCGCCGGTTAACACAACATCCACCGGTTTGCCCGCACCTGTTTTTTCCTTCAAGCGTGCGTGCATCAGCAAGATAGAGCCGCACACAGCATCCATCATTCCGCTGGCAAGCGCATTAGGCGTGGTGGTGGGGAAAGGATACACTTTTCCCAATGGCCGGTTGAGGTTGGCCGTTTTCTGCGCCATCGCTTCTTTCATCAAATGAAAACCCGGCATAATAGTGCCGCCCAAATAATGATTGTCTTCACTCAAAGCATCAATCGTCACAGCCGTACCGCAACTGACCACCACACAAGCATTTTGCGTAAAACGGCGGCTGCCCAAAGCATTAAACCAACGATCCGCACCATGCTCGGCAGGATTGCGGTAATGATTGCGAATACCCAACCCTTGAGGCATAGAGGCGAGCCAATCGATTTCTCTAGGAATATGCTCCGCCACCTGCGCTTTCTTTATCGGGCCGCATACGGCCGAACCGACAATGCGGATTTCATCTCCGCCATATTGCGCCCACTCCCTGCCAAGCTCTGACAAATCCCGATAAGGTGCATGGTTCAAATGCACAATACGCCCATTCCTCACCCATGCCCATTTGAGCTGACTGTTGCCGCCGTCCAAAAGCAGGTATTCGGTTTCTTCGTTTTTTACCGCAGGTTTTATTTCACTACTTTGCCGCAAGCTTACCTCACCGCTGACAACTTCGCGCACACCCTCTTCAGTTTCCAGCAATAGCGCACCGTGCAGCCCGACACCTATTACCTTTCCTTCACACATAACTTGACCGTCGCTCAATAAACAAACTTCCCGCCCCTGATCACGATGTGCGGCCTGATAATCCTCCACAAACGCAGCAAATCCGCGCTGTTCAAAAAGCGGCAACATCTGCTCAAGCTGCTGCAATACGGCGCCCAACACAACGGATGCACCCACCGGCTGCCTATTGCCTGTCTGAAACAACGCCTGTACCGACACGGCATTATCCACGTCCTTAGGCAACACAAAATTAATGCCGATACCGATAACCGCATAAGTCTTGCCATCACGCCGCAAGGTTTCAATTAAAATGCCGCCCAACTTACGCAAGCCCACCACCAGATCATTCGGCCACTTTATCTCCGCCTGCACACCCAAGCCCGTCAGACCTTTTTGACAGGCCAAAGCAGTTAACAACGCCAACGCGCCCAAATCCGCCTGCTGCTTATCAAATACCCAGCACAAACTGAACATCAAACATTCGCCTGTTTTCCCTACCCATTTTCTACCTTGCCGCCCCCGCCCCGCACTTTGATAATGCGTAACCAGCAAGCGTCGGTGCATCCGCTCCGGCTTATTTTTAATCTCTTCCAGCAACACATCATTGCTGGATGTGCATTCATGCAAAATGCCTGTCTGAAAACCGGGGGCAACTTGCTGCAAAGCAGCTTCGTCAAACACAGCCAAAGGCCGCACCAAACGCCAATGACCATCATGCTGGCGCAGCAAACCACGGATATGCGGCGGCATTTGCTGCCACACTCCGTTTAATTGGTAAGGCTTCATACCCGTGCGTTTACTCAGCTCAAAAACATGCTGAGGCAAACCATCGGCCAATGCCGCCAGTAAAACCCAATGCTGCTCCCGCATCATCTCAAACATCTTTCTTTTGAGCAGAGCGGATTTTCTCCAAAGTTTGGGTTGTAGAAGTTTGGTGTAAAAAGGGAATCGAGTACACTTTTCCGCCTCTGGCAAGCGTTTCGGGCGCACCCACAATTTTATCCACCGGCCAGTCTCCGCCTTTAATCAAAATATCCGGTTTAACTTCCTCGATTAATTGCGCAGGCGTATCGCTGTCAAACCACGTTACCAAATCAACACAACCAAGTGCTGCCGCTACCGCAGCCCTATTTTCCAACGAATTAATCGGCCGGTCGTCTCCTTTGCCTTGCCGCTTAACCGAAGCATCCGTGTTCAAGGCCAACACCAAAGCCGCCCCAGCCTCCCTTGCCTGCGCAAGATAGGTTACATGCCCTCTGTGCAAAATATCAAAACAGCCGTTTGTAAACACCAGCGGACGCGGTAACTTGGCAAGGTGCTCTTTCAATTGCTCCGGCGGGCAGATTTTTTGCTCAAACTCAGGTAAAGGCCAATTATTCACAATATCGTTCCTTCGCTTTTGCGTGGTTGAGGTAACCATGCATTCTAATGTAATGAATTTTGCTTGAATCATACCTAAGTGGCAAAATTTATAAAAGACAAAGCCCGCTCAAAATGAGCGGGCTTTGAAATTATGGGGTGGCTGATGGGGCTCGAACCCACGACAACCGGAATCACAATCCGGGGCTCTACCAACTGAGCTACAGCCACCACAATTTAAACTGGTGCATTTTTGGCACGCCCGACAGGAATCGAACCTGTAACCCCCGGCTTAGAAGGCCGGTGCTCTATCCGGTTGAGCTACGGGCGCTCTACCTTAATCCTATCGTGCATAAACCTTAATTAGGTTTGCTTTTCTGGTCGGGGCGGTGGGATTCGAACTCACGACCCCCTGTTCCCAAAACAGGTGCGCTAACCAGACTGCGCTACGCCCCGACGAGAAGATGCAACTATACCCGAGCATCCGGCCTTTAACAAGTTTTTTTTGTGAAAACTTGTATCCAAAATCACATCATTTTGTTTTTTTAAAAAAATCTTTTCAGACAGGCATTCATTAAAGTTAAACAAGAGATGCAAATTTTTGCAAAAAATGCGACAATAACGCCGTTCAATTATCCTATCCTTATCAAATAAAGGCTTTCTTTCACCATGACAGCACAAATCATCGACGGCAAAAAAATTTCACAACAACGTTTATCCCTTGTAGAGCAAAAAGTTTCAGAGCGTAAAGCGCAAGGCTTGCGGGCTCCTTGTTTGGCGGTGGTTTTGGTTGGTAACGATCCGGCCAGTACCGTATATGTACGCAACAAAAAACTGGCTTGTGAAAAAGTAGGCTTTGAATCACTCTCTTACGAGTTGCCGGAAGACACCACAGAAGAAGCTCTTCTAAAATTGGTGGATGACTTGAACGAAAACCCGAAAGTTGACGGCATTTTGGTGCAGCTTCCGCTTCCCGCTCAAATCAACAGCCAGGCGGTTTTAGAACGGATTTTGCCGCATAAAGACGTTGACGGTTTCCATCCTTATAATGTTGGCCGCCTCGTAGTGAAAATGCCGCTGATGCGTCCTTGTACGCCCAAAGGCGTGATGACGTTGTTAGATGCTTACGGAATTGATGTTGTAGGCAAAAAAGCCGTTGTAGTGGGAGCATCCAATATCGTTGGCCGCCCGCAAGCTTTAGAGTTATTGCTTGCACGCGCTACGGTAACGGTTTGCCACAGTGCCACAAAAAATCTGGCTGAAGAAGTGGCCGCTGCCGATATTGTTGTGGCAGGCGTAGGCAAACCGAATTTTATTAAAGGTGAATGGATTAAGCCCGGGGCCGTGGTAATTGATGTAGGCATCAACCGCCAAAGCGACGGGCGTTTGTGCGGCGATGTGGAATTTGAAAAAGCCAAAGAACGCGCTTCTATGATTACTCCCGTACCTGGCGGTGTCGGCCCTATGACTATTGCAACACTGCTGGAAAATACACTTTACGCCGCCGAGTTGCACGATAAATCGGCACAATAATTTCACAACAATTCTAAAATATGTCCGCACTATGGCACCGGAACACATTCTGCAAACCATTCGCTCCCTCAACGTGATGCTTTCCCGCAAATTAAAAGCGCCTTTCGGCGTGATGGCGGTTTATTGTGCGGACAATAAGCCGGAAGATACATCATCTTCCGGTGCCTATTATCTGCTGGATAAAAACGGCATCACTCTTTTCCAAGATGAAACCGTGCGGGCAGAATACCGACTCGGACAGCGCTCTTTGCTTAACTTTTTTCTTGACCACTGCCCTGAAGAAAAGCGCCGTCAAGCCGCAATTCTGCTTACATACTCCCCTCTGTTCTGGCGTTTGAAATCTTCGCTCAATATTCACGCAGGTACCATACCACTCGGCCGTTTGCTGCAAAACACCGCCAGCACAGCCGCATTAATCACTCTGTTGTTAACTTGGTTTTTCTCCCGCCAAGCTACGCCTGAAACCAAGCCTGTGGGCATCTACATGAGCATTTGCTTCACGCTTGCCCTCAGTAGCGTCGCCCGTGTCGGCGACTGGTGGGATGATGTCCGCACCGGCATTAACCCCGGAATAGATTACGCCCGCCGCCTGGGTTTGCTGCTGGCCGCACTTGTTCCTTTCTATTACTATGCCAACATTACCAACTCGCTATTGGAAAAGCCGCTGCAATACACGCTGCTCTCCACCACAGCAGCTGCCGTATGTATGTCTTTTTTCAGCAATCGCAGTTAAAGTCCGTTAAAGCGGCATTTTTCACTGCATAAAACCCTTCTCCGGCAGCAGAAACGCCACAGAAACTTACTATTGCAAATACATTGCCACTATTGGCAACATCTTCGGCTTGTTCTTTTACCTAACCCGCAATGCCAAATAGGCGGACGAGCAGTAATTAGCGCAGAAATTTCCCACAGATAACAGTTTTGCAAAGCTCTTGTTCATTCTTTTGTTATACTACGCCTCCTTATTTTATCTTTCGGACAAAACACCAGAAACCATGCTGCTCAAACTGATTACCGATGCACGCGATGCTTTATTACTTCGCTACAAGCCCGCCGAAGCTTACCGTTACGCTCCTTCGGCGATTATTGGTGTTTTGCTGCTGCTCGGTTTGCAAAATGCAGCGGCTTTCGCCCCGTTCTTCGGTCGCGACGCTGCTGCAATTGCGTTCTCTCTGATTCTTGTTGTCGTCAAATGGTTGCTACTCAGTTTGGTGATGCAGACCATTTTGCGTCCGAACAACCATTCCGAAAAAACCTCTTATTTCGGGTTTATCTTGGCTACCGAAGCCTTGTTGGCACCTGCTATTGTTGTGCTCTACTACCCGGATTTATCAGGCGTAGCCGTATTCTGGCAGATTTGGTGTTTTTGGGCTCAAGCTGCAGGTTTAATGAGCCTAAGCAAATCAAACGGCCTGAAAATTCTGCTCGGCTATCTTTCTTATTCGGTCATCATGATTATTGTTTTATTTATCCTCCTCAGTTTGTTTGTCGGCCTCGGCTTATTTGATCAAGCAGAGCTGATGGAGCGCAGTCAGCAGATATTCAAAGCCAGCCAACTTGCTCCTTAAAAGGCAAATGCCTGTCTGAAGCTTTTCAGACAGGCATTTATTCAATGCACTCAATAAACTATGCTGCATCTTCCAAAAAATGCTTTTGATCTCCACGCATCACATCACTTCCAGCGTTTCAATTCCCAACAGCTCCAACCCTGTTTTCAAAGTGTTGCCGGTTAGCTTAGCCAGTTGCAAACGCGTATTTCGCACTTCGCCTTCGGCTTTCAGTATCGGGCACGCCTCGTAGAAGCGGCTGAATAGCGTAGCCACTTGATAAAGATAAGCAGCAAGATAATGCGGATAAGCTGTGTCACCCACATTATTCAAAACATCTTCAAACTTCAAAAGCTCAACCGCAAGCTGTTTTTCCAAAGCGTCATTTAACACGGGCACAACAGTTGCATCCCATTCACCCGCCCGACGGAACACGCTTTGCACGCGCGTATAAGCGTATTGCAAGTAAGGCGCAGTGTTGCCTTCAAAGCTCAGCATATTATCCCAGTCAAACACATAATCGCTGGTGCGGTTTTTGCTCAAATCGGCATATTTAACGGCACCGATACCGACCACTCTGCCGATACCGGCGGCGGTTTGTGCATCCAGCTCCGCATTTTTATCCTGCACCAATGCAGTGGCGCGCTCTAGCGCTTCATCAAGCAGCTCAACCAGTTTTACCGTATCGCCGCTGCGTGTTTTAAACGGTTTACCGTCTTTACCCATCATCGTGCCAAACGCGATATGTTCGGCTACCACATTTTCAGACAGCCATCCTGCTTTACGTGCAACAGTAAATAACTGTTGGAAATGCAAGGCTTGGCGTGCATCCACCACATAAAGCAAACGGTCGGCGTTCAACTGGTTGACGCGATAACGGATACAGGCCAAATCGGTTGAAGAATACAAGAAACCGCCGCCTTGTTTCTGCACGATAAATGCAGCCGGTTCGCCTTCTTTGTTTTGAAACTCTTCCAGAAACACCACCTTTGCGCCATCGTCTTCCACTGCCAAGCCCTGAGCGGTCAATTCGTCCACCACGGCTTGCAAGTCGTTGTTATACCTAGACTCACCAGCCACATCATCCGGAGTGAGCAGCAGACCGAGTGCATCATACACATTTTGAGCATGACTCAAGGAAATATCGACAAACTGTTTCCACAATGCCAGCACGGTTTCATCCCCGCCTTGCAGCTTCACCACATAATCGCGCGCCGTGTCGGCAAAGGCTGCATCTTCGTCAAAACGGATTTTGGCTTCTCGGTAAAACTGCTCCAAATCAGACAATTCGAATCCGGCATTGCCTTTTTGCTGCTCCACCATATAGGCCACCAGCATGCCGAATTGCGTACCCCAGTCGCCGACATGGTTCTGCCGGATCACTTTATGCCCCAAAAAGCCCAACACACGGGCAATGCTGTCACCGATAATACTGGAGCGCAAATGACCCACATGCATCTCTTTGGCCAAATTAGGCGAAGAATAATCAATTATCACGGTTTGCGGCTCTTTAGCGACTTGCACCCCCAAGCGCTCATTGGCTAGAGCGTTACGCAGCCCATTTGCTAAAAACTCGGCACGCAGGCGCAGATTGATAAAACCGGGGCCTGCCACTTCCGCATGCTCGATCACCGCATTATTCGCCAAAGCATCTGCTACTTTCTGCGCTAATTCACGCGGATTCATCTTGGCTTGCTTTGCTGCACCCATCACGCCGTTAATCTGAAAATCGCCGAAATCGGCATTCTTGGCGGGCTGCAACACAATCGGGCTGCCGCCGATGCCTGCCACTTCGAATGCAGCTTCAATTTCTTTGGCAACGCTTTGGTGTAAATTCATATTGCTTCTCGATTTATCAAAATGAGTATCAAAAATTAAGGCATTATTCTAAAGGAAAACAGCCATGATAAACACCCGCAACGTTTATATGTTTACTGCATCCGACGGCAAAACCAATACGTTTTTTTACTATGGTTGTGAAAATAATGTTCATAACAACCAGCTAACAACAGACAACACAAACATTACAAGAAGGCGGGCCGATACAAAGCGAAAGCTTCAAATTCATATACTTAAGCCTGTCTGAAAATATTCAGACAGGCTTAAGTATCCAGACAATCATTATATCGGGGAAGAATGGACGGCCGGCTTTATTTTATTTTAAGGCCGGCAGCAGCGGCTTCAAACTTTCCGATTTTAACGGCACTGGCAGCTTCCCGCTCTTTATCCAAATCTTCCAATTTTTTCTGCCCTTCGGATACGGCTCTCAAATCTTGACGCTCTTTAGCCATCTTGATCGCCACTTGTTCAGCGGAAACACCGTCAGCAGAATACTGCATATCACGAATCAGTTTCCACTGTCCGTAGATAAAGTATCCCAATGTACCTAAAATTAAAACAATAATAATGGTCAAAACAGCACTATCAGACAATTCTTGCTTGGCTTTCATGAGTTGTTTTCCTATGTGTGTGTGGACAATGTTATATTTTTTTATTAGTTTCTTCCTGCTAGGCGGGAGATTCTATATCAAAACTCTAGCTAATTGCTCACTAATTAAATGAATTTTATTAATAAGGGCTTAAAACAATGCCTGTCTGAAAATAAACGTGGTTATTTTCAGACAGGCATTGCTATTTTCATGAAAAATGAATCATTTTTTGTGTAAAAAATAAACGCTTTATTTCTTCTGCGCTGCCCTTTTAAACATGATCCACCAATCTTTCCAGCCCAAAACCGGGCGCCTATTGAATACGTCGTAACGGTTTTCGTCTAATTTATGCAAAATCTGCTGACCGCCCAGAATAATCATCCTCAATTCAAAACCTATTCTGCCTTTGAGAGTTTTGCCCAAAGGCGAACCGGCCTTCAACATTTTGTGTGTACGTTCACACTGGTAGGCCATCAACCTCTGAAATGCAAAATCAACCTTGTTTGCGGCAATCTGCGCCTCGCTAACGCTGAATTTTTCCAAATCATCCTGCGGTATATACACGCGCCCTTTTTTCCAATCCACTGCCACATCCTGCCAAAAATTAATCAGTTGCAAAGCTGTGCAGATACCGTCGCTTTGGGCAATGCTGCGGCTGTCGGTTTCGCCGTAAAGGTGCAGCATCAGCCTGCCGACCGGATTGGCGGAACGGCGGCAATAATCCACCAGCTCGGCAAAATTTTGGTAGCGTTTTTTTTCTACGTCTTGCGCAAATGCCGAAAGCAAATCGTAAAAAGGCTGCAAAGGCAGGTTGAAAGGTTCGATTGCCTGTTTCTGCAAGCGTTGAACCATTGGGTTTTCCGGCGTTTTTCCGGCGGCAATGACATCCAATTCCTGTTTAAGCCCGGCTAGTTGCTGCAAGCGTGTTTCATTTGGGGCAGCACCTTCATCAGCAATATCGTCCGCAGTGCGGGCGAAAGCGTAAATAGCGTGAACGGGCTTACGCAAACGGCGCGGCAGCATAACCGAGCCGACGGGGAAATTTTCGTAGTGGTTGACTGACATGGTTTCTTTTTAATTCAGAATGTTTAAAACAAAGTTTTTTGAGCGCGGTTTAAATAACTGTGCAAAGGTTTGGGCAAGCCGTATTGTTGCAGGTTTTCCATGCCCACCCAATGCCTGTCTGAAACGTTTTCAGACAGGCATTGGGCTTCAAACGGCATAATCTCAAGCAAACGGTGGGTAAGCCTGTGGGTAAACGCGGCTTGTTCGCTCAGGCTTTCGGGCTGCAAACCGAGTTCGGCGGCAAAGTCATAAAGCGCTTGCAGACTTTCAAAACACGGCACGCAATAAAGCCCCGCCCAAATGCCGCTTTGCGGCCGCTTTTGCAGCAATATTCTGCTATCCGCATCATGCAACACCAGCCAATAAAGCGGCTGTGCTTTCACTGCAACCGCCGCTTTTCTCAGCGGCAGCTCGTGCACGCGGTTTTCCGCTTTGGCTTGGCAAAACGCTTCCATCGGGCATTCGCCGCACAAGGGCTTGCTGCGTTTGCATACGGTTGCGCCCAAATCCATCAGCCCTTGCGTATAGGCAGGCATGTCGGCCGGATTGGGGGGCAACAGGCTTTCTGCCAACGCCCACAGGCTGCTTTCGAATTTTTTGTCGGCCGGATTGCCTTCGCGCGCAAACACGCGGCATAACACGCGCTTCACATTGCCGTCTAAAATCGTTTCCCGCTGCTGAAAAGCAAACGCGGAAATCGCCGCCGCCGTGCTTCTGCCCACGCCGCAAAGCTGCTCCAATTGCTGCCGTGAGTCCGGAAAAGTGCCGTCGAATTCTGCCACCACCTGTTTGGCGGCTTTGTGCAGATTGCGCGCGCGACTGTAATAACCAAGCCCGGCCCAAAGCCCCAGCACCTGATCTTGCTCCGCCTCAGCAAGCGTGTGCACATCAGGAAATGCAGCAATAAAGCGCGGGTAATAGTCCAATACGGTTACCACCTGTGTTTGCTGAAGCATGATTTCAGACAGCCATACGCGGTAAGGATCTTGCGTTTGCCAGGGCAAATGATGGCGGCCATGCTTTTTCTGCCAATTTATCAAAGCATCGGCAAAGCGCCTTTGCGCCGCTTCGGGCATTGCGTTTAAGGTTTTCTCGGCAGCATCCATTTTCAGACAGGCATTTCAAATAATACAAGGCCGGTATTGTAGCAAGAATACGCACCTAGTTTTCACCATGCCTGTCTGAAAATCTTTCAAACAGGCATGGTTCAATCCGAAACCATACCAGCCTGCGAAACATGGTTGTATCCAACAAAACAGATACTCTACAATGCCGCTTACCATTCACTCCCCAAACCCCATCATGACACATAAATTCTTCTTATCGCTTATCTGTTCCTGCGTCATCGCCACAGCTTGCGCGGCAGAATCCCGGCTTTATTCCATCAATGCAAAAGACACCGGCGCCCCGTTTGACATGACTGCTACCGAAATAACGCTGAAACGGGGCTTTTCCCATTTCACTGTTGTTTACCCGCCTGAAAACTCCGATGTCATCACCCTCGGCTTTGCCAACTCGGAGCGCGCCAAACCCAAGCAGCTTTTGGGCAAAGACTACGCGCCCGAACGCATGCTGGGCGAAGCTGAAGAAATGATGCCGGTCAGCACGTTTTCACTGCTTTGCGGTTTTTAATCCGCCAACACAAATAAAACCATGCCTGTCTTAAACACTTTTCAGACAGGCATGGCCTCATTCTTATTCCACCTCGGCTGCCGGTTTGACCACAAACTTCGGCTCCTCAACTTTCGGCGCCACCTGCTCACGGCTGCGCTGAATAAACTGAATCTGACGGCGCACCAAAAATGCCAACACCACCAATACCATTACACCGCCCATAAATGCCGCGCGCATCGCATACAGCAGGTTGAAACCGATATTTTCCCCAAACTCAGGCGCAAACAGCAGCACCATCAATAAAGGTACCATCATAATCAGCAAAATATACAGCCGTTTCCAGAAAGAGCCGCTTATGTCTTTAACTTCATCACGCGGATCATCACACAAATATCTCAACACTCCTTGCAACGGTTTGCCCAACAAAGCCCAACAGGCAAGACTCACCAGTAAAGAAGAGGCTGTTAGCACACCGATCACACTCATCACATGGCTTACAGGATAGTTCATTTTTCATTCCTTTCGTTATTTCTGTTAAAATAGAAATTTACCTTTAAAAATTAAAGCAGATGCTCTGCTTTAATTAATTGGAATACTACTTTTCAAACCAAACAGCCGGCATGGCGGTTTCAGACAGGCATTTTTGCACTACCCACATCACTTGCCGCCGCTTAAAAACTTCTGCACTTTCGCACCCAGCTTCAAAATCTGGGTTAGCGTACCGGTAGAAAGCTTCAGCATTTCACGCGTCCAATTCGTTGCCACTTCCATAAACTGCTGCGTATCGCGGATGCGTTTCTGAACCTGCTCGTTTTCCTGAGCAAATTCAGGCGTGGCCATCAATTCGTTTAAAAAATGCAGTGTCGGCTCGATTTCCCGGCGCTGGCGCTCTTCCACAATTGTACGCACCAAAGTCCAAATATCATCGGAAGTAGTAAAATAATCGCGCCTGTCGCCAAGCTGGTGGGTTATCTGAACCAGCTTCAAGCTTTGCAGCTCTTTAATACTATTGCTTACATTCGAACGCGCGAGGCTTAAAGTTTCGGCAATTTCTTCCGCGTTCATCGGCCGCCCGATAATAAACAGCAGGGCATGAATTTGCGCAACGCTCCGGTTTACGCCCCATTGGGTGCCCATTTCGCCCCAATGCAATACAAATTTTTGAGTGGTCGGATTCAGTTTCATGCTCAACATTATAACTAATCATTAATTTCTGTCAATACAGAAATTTAAAAAAATTAAATTATTGGTTAGGAAGATTAGAAAGTTTTATAATAACCAAGCCAAATCCAAGAGAGATACACCATGAATATTACAATCATCAACCACCCACTGGTGAAACACAAACTCACCCTGATGCGCGAAGCCGATTGCAGCACCTATAAGTTCCGCACCCTCACCACCGAGCTGGCACGCCTGATGGCCTACGAAGCCAGCCGGGATTTCGACACCGAAAAATACATTATCGACGGCTGGTGCGGCGAAATCGAAGGCGAACGCATCAAAGGCAAAACGCTGACCATCGTGCCGATTCTACGTGCCGGTTTAGGCATGCTTGACGGCGTACTCGACCTGATTCCCACCGCAAAAATCAGCGTGGTCGGCCTGCAGCGTGATGAAGAAACGCTGAAACCCGTTTCCTATTTCGAAAAATTCGTCGACAGCATGGAAGCGCGCCCCGCGTTGATTATCGACCCCATGCTGGCCACCGGCGGCTCTATGGTTGCCACCATTGACCTGCTGAAACAAAAAGGCTGCCGCAATATCAAAGCACTGGTTTTAGTTGCCGCCCCCGAAGGCGTGAAACTGGTAAACGAAACGCACCCTGATGTAACCATTTACACCGCCGCACTCGACAGCCATCTTGACGAACACGGCTATATCATCCCCGGACTGGGCGATGCGGGCGATAAAATTTTCGGCACACGCTGAACCCTACTCCTAAAATCTCAATCAATATCATGCCTGTCTGAAAATTTCAGACAGGCATCTATTCAAGCTACTCAAGAAAGAACGCATCATGAATTTTCAAGACAACCTCGCAACCATGCCGGACATCAGCCATCTGAGCGGACTGGATGTTCTAGATACAGCCGGCAACACGCTCCATCACATTCCTGCCGCACCTGGCAAACTCGGTTCGCTGAAGCTTTACAACGCATTAGCGCAAGAATTTAACGGCGTATTAAACACCCAAACAGCCGAACGCGGCTTGGCGCTTTTTGCAGAACACGTTGCCGATGCCGAAGCCAATCCGGGCAAACACCCGAATATCGACCTGCTTTTTAAGGTGAAAAACGAAAACCTCATTTTGCAGCTCAAGCCGTTAAGCGCATAAACTGCTTTGGGCGCAACCGCAGTGGTAAGCACTGGTCTTACAAGCAACATGCCTGTCTGAAAATAAACGTGGAGCGTCACATTTTCAGACAGGCATTTATCTTTACTTTAATAATGTTATATTATAACATCTCATATTAGTCATTCGATTTCATCACACCTTCAAAGAAAGATCTCATGAAAAACAAAACCGCTTTATTCGTTCTCGGCACCCTGCTGTTTTCAACATCAACCCAAGCCCACCGTGTATGGGTGGAAACCGCACACACCCACGGCGGAGAAATTTTAAAAGCCGAACTGGGCTACGGTGAATTTCCCGATATGGAGCCGATTGCCAAAGACCGTTTGCATATTTTCAGCAAACCCATGCAGCTGATTACCGAAAAAGGCAAAGAAGACTTAGTGCAAAAAGGCAGGTATAACTATCAATACCAAAGCAAAAAACCGGTAAAAGACGGCAGCTATCTGGTAACTGCCGAATATCAGCCCACTTTCTGGTCAAAAAACAAAGCAGGCTGGAAGCAAGCCGATATGAAAAAAATGCCAGATGCCGAATACTGCGAGCAAACCCGCATGTACGGCAAAAACATTGTTAATGTAGGCCACGAAAGCGCCGACACCGCCATCATCACCCGCCCGGTAGGCCAAGGTTTGGAAATCGTACCTTTGGATAACCCGGCCAATGTACATGTGGGCGATAAATTCAAAGTGAAAGTGTTGTTCAACGGCGAGCCTTTGCCTAAAGCCACACTTACCGCCACCTTTGACGGCTTCGATACCAGCGACCGCAGCAAAACGCATAAAGTAGAAGCCCAAGCTTTCTCGGATGTTACGGGCGACGATGGTACTGTAAGCATCATTCCGCTACGTCAAGGTTTTTGGAAAGCCAGCGTGGAGCACAAAGCCGATTATCCCGATCAAAAAGTCTGCCAAAAGCTCGCCAGCTACACCACCATGACTTTCCAAATCGGCCATACTCATCATTAGGCGAATATTAGAAAATCACGTTATAGTGGTTCAATGTTTAAATGGTACACTCGTCATACTCGGGTCAGGCCCGGGTACGACGGCACCGTTACTACGTTAAGTGGCTTAACCATATAAGTTTTCTTAGCGAATGAAAAATGCCTGTCTGAATATTTTCAGACAGGCATCATATTACTTAAGCTGTATTTGCTTTATACGGCATGCAAATCAAGCGGTGCTTATTTGCAGGAAACGCCTAAAATTTTAGGTTGGTCATCTTTCGACAATTTGATTTTGCAGCTGGTAGAAGACGAGCCGCTCACGACAACATAATTATTACCGCCCTCTTTGCTGCTGCGGATGCTTACCGGTTCTTTCACGCCCATCGAAAGCGATGTTCTAGCCAAATTCTCCGACAATTCGGCCGGTAAGCCTGATGAATCTTCTTGAATATCGATAGATTTTTCTTTAGACACCGCCATCGGGCTCAGCGCCAAAGACAGCACGGTCAACAAAATGGTACCTGTGCGTTTGTTCATGGTTTTATTCCTTATGCAAGTTGCGCTGTAGAGCGCAGACAGTTCCAATATAAGGGATAATCTTGCAAGAAGCTGCTTTTTTTCGGATTTTTTACATAAACACACCTTAAAGTGTGTCTTAAACATATAAAAAAGTATGCCTGTCTGAAACAGATATTTTCAGACAGGCATTGTTTTAAACCGGTACTTATTTAATCACTTCTTCTTTGATTTCATTTGCATTTTCCGGCGCTTCAATGCTTTCGTCTACTTCATATTCGCCAACTTCATTGTAGCCGCTCTCCCCGAAAGGCAATTTGAATGCTTTCATCACCTCAGGGAATTTAACCACCTTGCTGTTTTCAGGCTTGAATGTGAACACAGGGTTACCGAAGCGGTTTAGCGTCATAACCATTTCAAAGTTCAAAGCTTTTTCTTTACCGTTGACTTGCAGATAGCTTCTGCGCGCCACAGCGCGGCCTTTTCCGTCTAAATAAATGCTTTCAACCATCGGGCTGCCGATCATTTTTTCAAAAGCATCGAGATCTTCTGTCAAGCTGGAAACACCATGGTTATCGGCCAAATCATCTGCAGTCATTTCGGCTTTCGAAGAATCAGCAGCTTCCCCTGACGCCTTAATAGCCGACGCCGCCTCAGCCACTTCAGCCATCGCACCATCCAGTGCAGAACCTGTATCTTCTAATTCAACCCCAAAAACTTTGGCCATAACCGAACGTACGGTTTGGTAATCTTCCTCGGAAGAGCCCTCCTCCAAGCCGGCTTTCTGCATATTTGTGAACTCATGATCGAAATCACGGTAAAATGCCTTGTAGAAAGCTTCCAGATTTTCTTTGTTCCACACAATATCCACACGGTGCTTCGCACCTGCGCGTTTGCCGAACTCATCCATCTCTGCCGCTTTGTAAGCCTCGGGCGGCACGGCTTTATAAGCGGTGTAGCTGGCTTTCACAAGCGCTTTCAAAGTTGATTTCAGCGGAAAGCTTTTCTTTTCCACATCGCTCCAAGCAAACTGAATCGGCTGATCGGTTAAGCGGCTAACCAATGCTTTGTCTTGAATGACAATATCCATAATCATCGGAATGGTTGCCGGCATATCAATCGTAGCCGTCATATTTTTACCGTCCAACAGAATGGGCATTTTCATGCTGCTGTATTCGTTTTTATTGTCGTTAACAAACTCAGGAACCAATTCGATTTTTTGCTGGCGCAAATCAACCGCACCGTTCACGCGTAACTGTGTATTTTGAATATATTTGGTTATAGCCGGATAGCCTTGCGCCAAATCCGCAACTTTGGCTCCCCAGTTGCCTTCTTCAATATCGGCATAAGGATTATATTCTTCCTCGCATCCGCATTGTTCAGCAGATTCAGTTTCAGCAGATTCCGCAGCACTGGCTGCTTCAGCTTCCGGCCCTTTTTCCTCCGCACGTTTTTTTGCTGCTTCGGCAGCCACTTGAGGCGCCAGCCCCTTATCTTTATCACTTAGAAAAACATGCGCTTTACCTTCGAAATTGTAGCTGTAATCTTTGCTCAAGCTGCGGTCGACAGAGATTCCCACCATTTCGTGTGGCGTTTTACCGTTCAAAGTGCTGCACGCGCTCAAGCCGAAAGCAGCTACGGCTACCGCCAATAATGTTTTTTTCATAACTTTCACCCTTTTTTTGTTAAATTAGTTTAATTTTTTCAAAGTTCGGATTATGCCCGAATTATTTATTTCTTGCAAAACTTCGCTATAATCCCGTTAGTTCCAATGCAATTTTTATAAAAATGACCCAAACCGTTACCTTTTCCCAAAACTCGATCAGCTTTTCCGTTGATGATAATGAATCCATCCTGAGCGCAGCCAAACGCCAAAGCCTTAACCTGCCCCATTCCTGCCAAAACGGCATCTGCGGCCAATGCAAAGCTCAAGTTGTGAGCGGCCATGCCGTTCAAGGCGACCATGCCGAACAAGCTCTGACAGCGGAAGAGCAGGCTACAGGCAAAATTTTAATGTGTTGCTCAATCGCACAAAGTGATTTGGTGCTCGATATTCCGGGCTTTGACGCCGATACCCCGCCCGTACGCACACTACCAGCGCGTGTTAACTCAGTAGAATATATTCATGATGTCGCCATCGTTACGCTTGCCCTGCCCAAAGCCCCGCCTTTTGTATTCTACGCCGGCCAGTATATTGATATTCTTCTGAAAAGCAATCATATCCGAAGCTACTCCATCGCTAGTTCCGCCGATAACCCCGGCACGCTGGAGCTGCACATCCGCCGCCGTAAAAACGGTTTGTTTTCCAATATGCTGTTTGGCGAAGATGCCGTTGTGAAAACCGGTGCGGTGATGCGTATCCGCGCACCTTTGGGCAGTTTTACTCTGCGCAAAAACAGCCGCGCGCCTTTGCTTTTATTGGCTACTGGCACGGGCTTCGCGCCGATTAAAAGTATTCTGCACTATCTCGCCGCGCATGATCCACAGCGCGAAGTCCACTTTTATTGGGGAGCAAGGCATGAAGTTGATCTTTATCAAGCCGATGCCGCAGCCGAATTGATCAGCCGCCTGCCCAACGGCTGCTTCACACAAGTTTTGTCGCGCCCGCAAGACGGCTGGCAAGGGAAAACCGGCTATATCCAGCAGCATATTCTGGCTGACTATCCTGATTTATCGGCTTACGAAGTGTATGCCTGCGGTTCACCGGCGATGATTGAAGCAACCCAACAGCAATGCGAAACGCAGCAGAATCTGCCGCGAGATTCGTTTTTCTCAGATGCTTTTTCGCCATCTCATTAGAATATTTAAATATTACATAATAAAACTGCCCCATTGGGCAGTTTTGTTGTTTATAGATTGTATTTAAATAATAACTATGATTAGAGCATTCTATTGACCTGAGTCAATGCTATGTAGGAATTATTCTCTATAATCACTCTAAACCAATATCAATAAACAAATATGGGAACACGATTATGGAACTACTGGCAGAATTATTTAAATCCCCTGTGGGTATTTTATCTTTTATCACAATTATGGTTGTGATTGTGATTGCAACTTTTTTATTTTTTTGGATAAAAAAACAAGCAGATCAAACTCCGAAAAAATAAAACGAATCTCTTTCCTCTTGATGTGTGTGTGTTTGGGTGTGGCGGATGTCACACCTTTTTTTTGCCTGTGTTAAAAATGCCTGTCTAAACAAACGATTGTTCAGACAGGCATTTTATTATCCCGACCGCTTGCCGTTATATTTAAAGAATAAACTGTTTTTACTTCTAACCGCGCATTCTGCGCCATTCCATATAATCACGCAGAGGCGGCATGGGCGGGTTGATACAATGCGGGCAAATGGCAGTGGTGTCTTCATCGTCATCAAATTCAATGTGCAAGGTATTCGGATCAAAACGGGCCTGCTGCGCCACCGCCTGCGCCAGTGCCTGCGCTTGGACCACATCGAATTCAAATGTTTGGATAATTTCTTCCAAGAGACCCTGCTCGGAATGGGAGAAATCGATTCGGTTTTGTTCTATCAACCGAACATAGTCGGCATTTCTGATTTTTTGATGCAGTAATTCTATAAACATGCGTGTGCCTTAACAATAATGAATGCCTGTCTGAAAAAAGTTTTTCAGACAGGCATTGTATTGTATTACAAAGAGTTACACAATTTCAGCTTTTTCAATCACCACATCTTCTACCGGCACGTCATCATGGTAGCCGTGGCTTTTGGTTGCCACGCCTTCGATTGCGTCTACCACATCGAAGCCGTCAACCACTTTGCCGAACACTGCATAGCCCCAGCCGTGCAGGCTAGGCTCGGTGTGGTTTAAGAAGGTGTTGTCTTTGGTGTTGATGAAAAATTGTGCGGAAGCAGAGTGCGGCGCTTGGGTGCGCGCCATTGCGATGGTGTATTTGTCGTTTTTCAAGCCGTTTTGCGCTTCGTTCTGAATCGGCTCGCGGGTTTGCTTTTCTTTCATACCCGGCTCCATACCGCCGCCTTGAATCATAAAGCCTTTAATTACACGGTGGAAAATCACACCGTTGTAAAAACCGTCTTTCACATATTGTTCGAAGTTGGCCGAGGTTACAGGAGCTTTTTCGTGATCCAATTCCAGAGTAATCACGCCTTTATTGGTGGTTAATTTAATCATAATCTATCCTTAATTGATTGCAAACGGGTTGAAATTCCTGAAAAACATGGGGCTTTACCGACAATATTCAATGCCTGTCTGAAAATATTTTTCAGACAGGCATTGGAAAGCCCAAACTAGCATTTCGCTTCCGCACCGCTGCGCATGTAATACCACCAGTTAATCACACAGCACAACGCATAAAAAGCGATAAACAGATACAGCGCGGCGTTCACACTGCCGGTCATCTCAATAGATGTACCGTAACTTTTCGGAATAAGAAAACCGCCGTAAGCCGCAAACGCTGCGGTAAATCCAATTACTGCCGCACCTTCTTTGGTGGCATCTTGCAAAGCCTGCTCTTTTGTTTTCACACCTTGCAGAGCGAGCTTTTCGTGCATATTCAGGAAAATCACCGGCACTTGCATAAAGGTTGAACCGTTACCCAAACCGGTTAAGGCAAACAAGGCCATGAAGCAGGCAAAGAAACCCCAAAAATTACCGCCCTGCCCGTTGGTCGGCAAAAATGCCAACACACCGAACACCGCAATAATCATACCGGTAAACACCAATTGGGTAATTTTGGCACCACTTTTGATCTTATCGGAAACCCACCCGCCAAACGGGCGAACCAACGCGCCCACCAGCGGGCCTAAGAACGCATATTTCACAGGGTTCACATCCGGAAACTGGCCTTTAATCAAAAGCGGGAAGCCTGCGGAAAAGCCGATAAACGAGCCGAATGTGCCCAGATAAAGAATACACATCAGCCAGTTGTGTTTGCGCTGGAAAATAACAGACTGCTCTTTAAAGCTGGCTTTGGCACTGGCCAAATCGTTCATACCGAACCAAGCGGCCAATGTCGACAATATGATAAACGGCACCCAGATAAAGCCCGCATTTTGCAGCCAGATCTGTTTGGTTTCATTGCCCTTTACCCAAGTTTGCGCCTCTCCGCCCAAGGCGCCGAACAAGCCTGCGGTAATTACCAACGGCACGGTAAACTGCACTACCGACACGCCCAAATTACCCAAACCCGCATTCAAACCGAGCGCCGTGCCCTTTTCCGCTTTCGGGAAAAAGAAGCTGATATTGGCCATACTGGAAGAGAAGTTACCGCCGCCGAAGCCGCACAACAAAGCCAAAAGCGCCATCAGAAAATAGCTGGTGTTCGGGTTTTGCACCGCAAAGCCCAAGCCGACAGCAGGCAAAAGCAGGCTGGCGGTAGAAATTGCCGTCCACTTGCGGCCGCCGAATATCGGCACCATAAACGAATAGAAAATCCGCAAAGTCGCTCCCGACAAAGCAGGCAAAGCAGCCAGCCAGAACAATTGGTTAGGCGTGTATTTAAATCCGATATTAGGCAGGTTTACCACCGCCACGCTCCACACCTGCCACATGGCAAATGCCAGCAAAAGCGCGGGAATGGAAATCCACAAATTGCGCCGCGCAATCGGCCTGCCCGTTTTTTCCCAAAATTCCTTATCCTCGGGGCGCCAATCTTGAATGGTATAGCTCATCTCGAAATCTCCTCAAATTATTCGGCCGCAGGGCGTTTGGCTTTGAATGAAAAGTGCATCCAGATCAGCGACACACAAACCGTGCCGTAAAGCAGCATAAAGCTGGTAGAGCGGATACCGGTTAGATCTTCCAAAAATCCGAACATAATCGGCAGCAAGAAACCGCCCAAACCGCCCGCCAAGCCAACAATGCCGGAAACCGCGCCGATATTGTCGGGATAATCGTCGGCCACAAATTTGAACACGGAAGCCTTGCCCACCGCCATTGCCACACCTACGGTAAACATCAAGATGGTAAAAACGGTAACGTTCAAGCCGATGTGCAGGCTCACTTCACCTTTGCTGGTATGAATCACCAAATCGGTTTGCGGGTAAGACAAGATGAAAAAGCACACCCAACAAATCCACATTACCGCCCAAGTAACCTTATATGCGCCGAATTTATCGGAAAAATAGCCGCCCAACGCACGCAACACACCGCCCGGCAAAGAGAAACACGCAGCAAGGAAAGCCGCTGTCTTCAGGCTCAAGCCGTATTCGCCCACATAATATTTGGTCATCCACAAAGCCAGCGCCACATAGCCGCCGAACACCACGGAATAATATTGGCTGTAACGCAATACGCCCGGGTCTTTCAAAAGCGCGAGCTGCTCGCCCAAAGTTACGGAAGAAGAGACCTGATGGCTTTTGTCGCTGTAAGACGTGAACCAAAACAGAATTGCCGTGCCCAGCATAATGGCTGCATACACAGTCGGCACAAAGTGCCAAGTGCCGTAAGCAATCAGAGCAGGTGCCAGAAATTTATTCAGAGCAGAACCGGCGTTACCCGCACCAAACACACCCATCGCCATGCCTTGCTGCTCTTTCGGAAACCAACGCGCCACATAAGGTGTACCCACCGAAAACGAGCCTCCGGCCAAACCCATCACCAAACCGATAACGAGAAAATGCCAGAAATGGTCGGCATACTGCATCAAATAAATCGCCGGCACACAAGCAATCATTAAAGAAAACAATACGATTCTGCCGCCGTAGCGGTCGGTCCAGATGCCCAAAGGCACACGCACCAGCGAGCCGGAAAGCACCGGCGTAGCCGCCAGAATACCGAATTCGGCTTCAGACAGGCCTAATTCGTTCTTAATCGGAATGCCCACCACAGCCAGCATCATCCAAATCATGAAGCAGACCGTAAACGAGAGCGTACTGGATATTAAAACGGAATATCGTTTATATGTTAAGGAAGCCATGCTATTTACCTTTTCGGTATCTGGATTGAAGTTCCCGAATAAGCGCCGCAATACGGCGCGCCATAGTCAGTCAAATTAATTTTTGATACAAGGCAGCAAGCCGAAGACAGTACAGTTAGTACGGCGAGACACTGCAACGCCGTAGCAAAAGTTAAGGTGATTGACTATATTCATCTGAACATAACCTTACGCCAAGAGCACTTCCTTTTACATTATTACAAAGCACGGCTCAGGCATCGTGTGTAACTAGAACGCAGATACGCCACATGAACATCAAGCTAATGCAAAAGAACTAGATTCACTCCCTACACAAACAACCATGCCTGTCTGAAAAGCTTTTCAGACAGGCATGGTTGTTTGCTAAATAGCGGGGATTAGTGTGCAGCCGGTGCCACGTTGATGCCGCCTTCAGCAGGTGCGGCAGGAACCATCGCACCTTCAGCAGGCAATGCAGGCGGCGCATCTACTTGTACAGGTTCGGCTTCAACCGGAGCGACCGGCGCAGCATCGGCAGGCGCAGGTACTGCAGCACCTGCTTCAGCCGGAGCGGCAGGAATCGCGGCAGCACCCGGCTCAAACTGGAATTTCACGCTGTCGTCATTTTTAGAGCTGCGGGCAACACCATCGTTTTCCACAGCCTGCAAACCCGGAATGTCGCTTGGCGCGCTTTCAACAGGAGTTTGCGCATTAGCCAATGCGCTGCCCAAAGCGGCTACTGCAGCCAAAGACATTACGATACTTTTTTTCATGAAGATTCCTTTCTTGTCTACTTCAAAGGACAGCGGCCGCCCCGCTTACCCGGGGTTACGGCTTATCCCTATTCTCTCTGTTTAAACATTCTGTTTCTTGTATTTGGTTTGGTATTTCCGGCAAAGCGACGCAAACCCAAACCATACACACTCGTCTGAATCGTTTTCAGACAGGCTTTGGATTGGAGCCTTCAGGCTGATTTAAGTTTCTCAAGAATCATTAAACAAACTCAAGTTTGCGGCAAGATTCCGTTAACTGCTTTCTTTTTAAAAGAATAAATCTGCTTCAAATGCCTGTCTGAAAAAAGTTTCAGACAGGCATTCATGCCAAATTATCACGAAAGAAAACAAAAACGATTTGCATTTAAAAAAAGAAAGCGCGATAATTTACATAACTTAAAAATCTGCTTGCATTAAATATGTTGATTGCATTACTCATCATGCTGCGCGAAGGTATTGAAGCAGCATTGATTGTCGGCATCGTGGCCGGCTTCTTAAAACAATCAGGATACAGCCATCTGATGGCTAAAGTTTGGACTGGCGTGATACTTGCTGCGCTGATCTGCATCGGCACAGGAGTTGCCATTTATAAAACCACAGGCGAAATCCCCCAGAAGCAGCAAGAATTTGTTGTGGGCGTTATCGGGCTGATTGCCGTGGGTATGCTTACTTATATGATTCTCTGGATGCAAAAAGCATCGCGCTCCATCAAACAGCAATTACAAAGCTCAGTCCAAGCCGCGCTCAACAGGGGCAGCGGGCAAGGCTGGGCTTTGGTGCTAATGGCCTTTCTCGCCGTTATCCGCGAAGGTTTGGAAAGCGTGTTTTTCCTAATCGCAGTGTTCCAGCAGAGCCCCACGCCTTGGATGCCCGCCGGTGCCGTGCTCGGCCTGCTGATCGCCATCGTTATCGGTTGGCTGATTTATCAGGGCGGTATGCGGATTAATCTGGCGAAATTCTTCCGCTGGACAGGCGTATTCCTGATTTTTGTAGCCGCCGGTTTATTTGCAGGCGCATTCCGCGCTTTGCACGAAGCCGGCGTTTGGAATATCGGACAAAACGTTATCGCCGATTTTTCATCAGTGCTGCATGAAGACAGCCCGTTAGGCGTGCTGCTCGGCGGCTTTTTCGGCTACACCGATCATCCGGTTTTAAGCGATGTAGTGCTCTACTTCGCCTATCTGATTCCCGTTTTATTCTTGTTTTTAAAAGGCAGCAAACCCGCTGCGAAACCATAATGGAGAGAGAAAAATGAATAAATCCAACCTAACTGCTTTATCTATCTTAATTGCATTAGGCTTGTCTGGCTGCCAACCGCCCGAGGCGGAAAAAACCGCAGCCCCGGCTTCCGGTGCATCAGGTGCGGCCCAAACCAAAAACCCTGACGGATCGTTCAACATTGCCGTTAACGACAGCGCCTGCGACCCGATGGAGCTGACCGTGCCCAGCGGCGAAACCGTGTTCAACATCAAGAACAACAGCGGCCGCAAACTCGAATGGGAAATCCTCAAAGGCGTGATGGTGGTGGACGAGCGCGAAAACATCGCCCCCGGCCTGTCTGACAAAATGACCGTTACCCTCCTGCCCGGCGAATACGAAATGGCCTGCGGCCTGCTTACCAACCCGCGCGGCAAACTGATCGTAACCGACAGTGGCTTCAAACCTGCCGACAACACCGCCAACCTGGAAAAACTTGCCCAACCGCTGGCTGACTACAAAACCTACGTTCAAGCCGAAGCCGCCGAGCTCGTGAAGAAAACCGCCGCCTTCGTTGCCGACGTGAAAGCAGGCAAAATTGAAGATGCCAAAGCCAAATTTGCCGACACACGCACCCATTACGAGCGCATCGAGCCGATTGCCGAATTGTTTAACGAGCTCGACCCCGCCATCGACGCGCGTGAGGACGACTTCAAAAAAGGCCCGAAAGATCCGGAATTCACCGGCTTCCACCGCATCGAATACGCTTTATGGGTTGAAAAATCCACCGACGGCGTGAAAGAAGTGGCCGACAAACTGGAAGCAGACGTGAAAAAACTGCAAACAGAAATCGACGCACTGACCTTCCCGCCGAACAAAGTGGTAGGCGGTGCCGCCGTGTTGATTGAAGAAGTGGCCGGCAGCAAAATCAGCGGAGAAGAAGACCGCTACAGCCACACCGATTTAAGCGACTTCAACGCCAATGTGGAAGGCGCACAAAAAATCGTCGAGCTTTTCCGCCCGATGATTACCGAGAAAAACAAAGCGCTGTTGGATAAAACCGATGCCAACTTCAAACAGGTAAACGACATTCTGGCCAAATACAAAACCGCCAACGGCTTTGAAACTTATGACAAACTCTCCGAAGCCGACCGCAAAACCCTACAAGCGCCCATCAACGCATTGGCCGAAGACTTGGCTCAATTGCGCGGCACATTGGGTTTGAATTGATGCCTGTCTGAAAAAAGGCAGAACACTAAAACGTGGGTTCTGCCCGCGTTTTGTAGTGAATCAACTTAAAAAATAGTACGCTCGTCATACTCGGGCTTGACCCGAGTATCTTGAGTTGCAGTAACTTTAAGAGATACTCGGGTCAAGCCCGAGTATGACGGTCTCGTTATTAAACTTAAATGAATTGACTATGGTGCGTACGGTCATTATGTCCAATAACCATAAATTCAGACAGGCCTGTCTGAAAACAAGGAAACCGATATGTCAGACCCCAACCAAACACCCGACAAAAGCAAACGCAATTTGTTTAAAGCCGCCGCCATCGCCGGAGCCGGTGTTGCCGCAGGCGCGCTCGGCGGCATCAAATTCGGCAAGCAGGAAGAAAAAACCGCCGCCAACATGCACAGCAAACAACGCTACGACTGCTACGGCACCCATCAGGCAGGCATTACCACGCCGCACCAGCCTTTCTCCATCATGTGCGCCTTCGACATCACCGCCAACAACGCATCCCAATTAATCAACTTCTTCCGCGTGCTCACCACCCGCATCGAATTCCTTACACAAGGCGGTGAGCTGCAAGACGGCGATGCCAAACTGCCGCCCGCAGGCAGCGGCATCTTGGGCAAACAAATGCCGAGCGACGGCCTCACCGTTACCGTATCCGTCGGCGACAGCCTCTTTGACAAGCGTTTCGGCCTTGAAGCCAAAAAACCCAAACATCTGCAAGAAATGAAACGCTTCCCCAACGACAAACTGGCCGCAGAATGGTGCGACGGCGACATCAGCCTGCAAATCTGCGCCCTCAGCCCCGAAACCTGCCAAAACGCCCTGCGCGACATCATCAAAAACACCGCCCAATTTGCCGTGGTTCGCTGGAGCGTTGACGGCTTCCTGCCCAAAACCACGCCCGGTTCCGCCCCCCGTAATCTGCTCGGTTTCCACGACGGGTCGGCCAACCCCGACGTTTCCAATCCCAAAACCGCCGATGCGGTGTTATGGACGGGCGTGGCACCCAACAGCCTCGACGAACCGGCATGGGCCAAAAACGGCACTTATCAGGCCGTGCGGATTATCCGCCATTTCGTAGAATTCTGGGACAGAACGCCCCTGCAAGAACAAGAAGCCATTTTCGGGCGCGAAAAATACAGCGGCGCACCATTAGGCATGAAAAAAGAACAGGATACGCCCGACTATGCCAAAGACCCCGAGGGCAAAACCATCCCCCAAGACAGCCATATGCGTTTGGCCAACCCGCGCGATCCCGAGTTTATGAAAAAACACCAACTCTTCCGCCGCCCCTTCAACTATTCGCGCGGCCTAGCCAAATCGGGCCAATTAGACGTAGGTTTGGTATTTATCTGCTACCAAGCGAACCTTGACGACGGCTTTATCTTCGTGCAAAAACTGCTCGATCTCGAGCCGCTGGAAGAATACATCAGCCCCTTCGGCGGCGGCTATTTCTTCACCCTTCCGGGCGTCAAAAAAGGCGAATTTATCGGCCAGAGTCTGATGCTGGGTTAACGTTTCGGTGCAACTTAAATGCCTGTCTGAAAAAACTTTTCAGACAGGCATTCTATTGCAAACGTTTCAAACAGTTTCAATGATCAAATCGCCGCATCCGAAGTTTCACCGGTTCGGATGCGGATGGCCTCTTCAACCGGCAAGATAAAAATTTTACCGTCGCCGATTTTGCCCGAACGCGCCGCTTCCACAATCACCTCAACCGCACGCTCCACCATATCGTCGCCCAACACGATTTCCAGCTTCACTTTCGGCAGAAAATCCACCGCATATTCCGCCCCGCGATAAATTTCCGTGTGGCCTTTCTGGCGGCCGAAACCTTTCACTTCACTCACCGTCATGCCCGCAATACCCTCTTCGGTAAGCGCCTCGCGCACATCGTCTAATTTAAAAGGTTTGATAATGGCTTCGATTTTTTTCATAGTTTCCTCAAATTCTCAAATAACGCAATATGCCTGTCTGAAACAATAATAATGACGCTTTAATTTCCCTACTGCATCCGCCGCAAGATTTTCTGCTCGAAAACCACAATATAAAGCCGCACCAGCAGCAGGAGAAAAAACACTGTAAAAAACACATGGCGCAGATACACAAACACGCGCGCCCAGCCCGCCGCCTGTTTCTCCAGCAGCGTAACCTGCTCGTCAACCAGCGCTTTCGGATAATTCTGTTCCACCCGCTCTTGCGTCAGCTCATCGGTAAAGGCAGCAGCCAGCAACACATTGCCTTCCTCCACGCCCAAATATTTCAAATCCGCCACCAGCCGCTCCTGCGGCTTGGCCGCTACATTATGCCGGTTTTCATACTGGCTCAACGCGCGGCAGAAAGGATGGTTTTTGCCGCAGAAAAACGTAAACTCGCGCCCGTCTTTCTCAGCTTTAAATTCCTTGCCTTCCTCACCCAACCACACCGCCATACCGTGCTCTGAATAAAGCTGCGCACTCTGCCAATCGACTTTGCCGGTTTTATACATGCTCACACCCAGCATCAGCCAGCTAAACAAAAGCATCCACAGCATAATCCGTACAATCTTATGCTTGCGCCGGACCAACCATATATTGACGTTCAAAATTCCGCAACCTTTCCCAAAAGCTTATTTCATTTTCAGACAGGCATTATGACACAGCCTGCTACTTTATGTCGTTTATAGTTGCCCAACCCAATAATTCCATGATCTTGCCCAACTTTTCCGTGCAATTCTGCGCTGAAAAAAAATCAAAGCATTATGCAATTGGAATTCACACGCCCGATCAAACCATCCAATCCGTTTATTCACACACAAGCAAAATCCACTCAAATTGCAAACAATTTCCCAAGCGGAAAAAGCGTTTTCAACGTATAATTCAGCTTCATTTTTCTGAATCTACCCTATCTCCCAACTGATTTTAAGAGAAAGCCACATGTCCGTCGTATTGCCCTTGCGCGGCGTTGCCGCCCTGTCTGATTTCCGCATCGAAAAACTCCTGCAAAAAGCCGCGGCCGCCGGCCTGCCGAAAGCAGAATTAAGCAGCGAATTCTGGTATTTCGTAAGCAGCGAATCCGCGCTAAACAACGAAACCACAGCAAAATTGCAGGCTTTGTTAGCAGCAGAAAGTGTCGAGAAAACACCCGAAGCCGAAAACAGCCTGCATTTGTTTTTAATCACCCCCCGCATCGGCACCATTTCGCCGTGGGCATCCAAAGCCACCGACATCGCGCACAACTGCGGCTTGGCACACATCGAGCGCATCGAGCGCGGCATGGCGGTGTGGGTGAAAGGCGAACTGAACGCCGAACAAAAGCAGCAATGGGCCGCCCTCTTGCACGACCGCATGACCGAAAGCGTGCTGCCTGATTTTCAGACGGCCTCACAGCTCTTCGCCCACCCCGAAGCGCAGACCTTTGCCACCGTTGATGTGTTAGGCAAAGGCAAAGACGCTTTGGTACAAGCCAACAGCGAACTGGGCTTGGCGCTGTCGCCCGACGAAATCGACTATCTGCTGGAAAACTACCAAGCCTTGCAGCGCAACCCCAGCGATGTCGAGCTGATGATGTTCGCTCAGGCCAACTCAGAACACTGTCGCCACAAAATCTTCAATGCCGACTTCATCTTAAACGGCGAAAAACAGCCCAAATCGCTGTTCGGCATGATCCGCGACACCCACAACGCCCATCCCGAAGGCACTATTGTGGCCTATAAAGACAACGCCTCCATTATCGAAGGCGCGAAAATCGAGCGTTTCTACCCGCGCGCGGGCGAACAGCAAGGCTACCGCTTCAGCGAGGAAGAAACACACATTCTGATGAAAGTGGAAACCCACAACCACCCCACCGCCATCGCGCCTTTCGCGGGTGCAGCCACCGGTGCGGGCGGCGAAATCCGCGACGAAGGCGCCACCGGCAAAGGCGCGCGCCCGAAAGCGGGTTTGACCGGCTTTACCGTGTCCAACCTCAACATCCCCGGCTTCAAACAACCGTGGGAAGGCGGCTACGGCAAGCCCGACCACATCAGCAGCCCGCTCGACATCATGATCGAAGGCCCCATCGGCGGCGCGGCGTTCAACAACGAATTCGGCCGCCCCAACCTCTTGGGCTATTTCCGCACATTTGAAGAAGAATTCGAAGGCCAAATGCGCGGCTACCACAAGCCCATCATGATTGCCGGCGGTTTGGGCAACATTCAGGCAGGCCAAACCCATAAAGACCAAATTCCCGAAGGCGCGTTATTGGTGCAACTCGGCGGCCCCGGCATGCTGATCGGTTTGGGCGGTGGCGCGGCCTCGTCTATGGATACCGGCAGCAACGCGGCCGATTTGGACTTCAACTCGGTACAGCGCGGCAACCCCGAAATCGAACGCCGTGCGCAGGAAGTGATCGACCGCTGCTGGCAGCTCGGCAAAAACAATCCGATTGTGTCGATTCACGACGTCGGTGCCGGCGGCTTGTCGAACGCCTTCCCAGAATTGGTCAACGACGCCGGCCGCGGCGCGGTGTTCAAACTGCGCGACGTACCGCTGGAAGAACACGGCCTAAGCCCGATGCAGATTTGGTGTAACGAAGCGCAAGAGCGTTATGTGTTGTCGATTTTGCCGGAGAGCCTCGATTTATTCCGCGAAATCTGCGAACGCGAACGCTGCCCGTTTGCCATGGTCGGCACTGCCACCGACGACGGCCATCTGCAAGTGCGCGACGATTTGTACGGCAACAACCCCGTTGATTTGCCGCTGAACGTCTTGCTCGGCAAACCACCCAAAACCACCCGCAGCGACCACACCGTAAGGCCGTCTGAAAAACCGTTTTCAGGTAGCCATATCGACCTGAAAGAGGCCGCCTACCGCGTGTTGCGCCTGCCCACCGTGACCGCCAAAAACTTCCTGATTACCATCGGCGACCGCAGCGTCGGCGGCATGACCCACCGCGACCAAATGGTCGGCAAATACCAAACCCCCGTGGCTGATGCCGCCGTTACCATGATGGGCTTCAACACCCACAAAGGCGAAACCATGGCCATGGGCGAAAAACCGACCGTCGCCCTCTTCGACGCACCCGCTTCCGGCCGCATGGCCATCGGCGAAACGCTGACCAACCTCGCCGGCGTGAATATCGGCGACATCGGCAACATCAAACTCTCTGCCAACTGGATGGCCGCCTGCGGCAATGCCGGCGAAGACGAAAAACTCTACCGCACCGTCGAAGCCGTGTCGCAAGCCTGTCAGGAACTGGGCATCAGCATTCCCGTGGGCAAAGATTCGCTGTCGATGAAAACCGTGTGGAAAGACAACGGCGCGCAAAAATCGGTTACATCGCCGTTGAGCCTGATCATCACCGGTTTCGCGCCGGTACAAGACGTGCGCAAAACCGTTACGCCCGAATTGAAAAACGTGGCCGACAGCGTATTGCTGGCCGTGGACTTGGGCTTCGGCAAAGCGCGCATGGGCGGCTCGGCCTTAAGCCAAGTGTATAACGATATGGCAGGCGAAGCGCCGGATATCGAGGCAGGCCGTCTGAAAGCGTTTTATGAAGTGATGCAGCAGCTTGTGGCCGAAGATAAACTGCTGGCCTATCATGACCGCAGCGACGGCGGCTTGTTTGCGACTCTGGCGGAAATGGCGTTTGCGGGACGTTACGGCTTAGATGTAGATTTAAATTTATTGCTTGCACAAACATTTATTACCAACCATACCGCTCTGTCTCAATCATTGCAAACAGAAGAGGTAAAAACGTTGGCAGAATGGCAAGAAACCATTGCCCGCACATTATTTAATGAAGAATTAGGTGCGGTTATCCAAGTTAAGAAACAAGATGTTGGCAATATTATCAATTTATTCTATCAACGACAGCTGCATCACAATGTCTTTGAAATTGGTGTTCCGACCGATGAAAATATGCTCATCATCCACGACGGGCAGACACACCTTATTTCTGACGACTTAATCAAACTGCAACAAATCTGGCAAGAAACCAGCCACCAAATCCAACGTCTGCGTGACAACCCTGAATGCGCCGACAGCGAATTTGCCCTGCTGAAAGACAACCAACGCAGCGCACTGTTTGCCGACCTGACATTCGACCTCAAAGAAGACATCGCCGCACCGTTTATCGCAAGCGGTGCCAAGCCGAAAATCGCCGTATTGCGCGAACAAGGTGTGAACGGGCAGGTGGAAATGGCCGCCGCCTTTACCCGCGCTGGCTTCGACGCTTACGACGTACACATGAGCGACTTGATGGCCGGCCGCGTGAAACTGGCCGACTTCCAAATGCTCACTGCTTGCGGAGGCTTCAGCTACGGCGACGTGTTGGGCGCGGGCGAAGGCTGGGCGAAATCCATCCTGTTCCATCCCGAATTGCGCGACCAGTTCAGCGCCTTCTTCGAGCGCGGCGACACGCTCACTTTGGGCGTGTGCAACGGCTGCCAAATGGTGAGCAACTTGGCGGAAATCATTCCCGGCACGCAAGGCTGGCCGAAGTTCAAACGCAACCAAAGCGAACAGTTTGAAGCCCGCCTGAGCATGATCAACGTGCCCAAATCGCCCTCGCTGATTCTGGCCGAAATGCAAGGCAGCAGCCTCCCCGTCGTGGTGAGCCACGGCGAGGGTCGCGCCGATTTCGCCCATATCGGTGGCAAGATTTCAGACAGCCTCAATATCGCCCTGCAATACGTGGACGGCTTGGGCGCAGTTACCCAAACCTACCCGCTCAACCCCAACGGCTCGCCGCAAGGCATCGCGGGCGTTACCAACGCCGACGGCCGCGTCACCATCATGATGCCGCACCCCGAGCGCGTATACCGCACCGCCCAAATGAGCTGGCATCCCGACGATTGGCAAGACAGCGAACTTTCCGGCTGGTACCGCCTGTTTGCCGGCGCGCGCAAGGCTTTGGGATAAAACAATTAAGGGGCGACTTTAACAGGCTGCCCTTTGCCGATAAAAAACCGTACACTTGTTATATAGTGAATCAACTTAAAAATAACACACTCGTCATATTTGAGTTTGACCCGAGTATCTTGAGTTTCGGTAAATTTAGGAAATACTCGGGTCAAGCCCGAGTATGACGGTATCGTTATTATGTAAGTGGATTGACTATAGTTAATCCACTTACATAAGTCGTTACAAAAGTAAATGCCTGTCTGAAAACTTTTCAGACAGGCATTTTTTAATGCAGGCATTACAGATATACGATTTCTCCCGTCCGCCCTCTGCTTTCCCCGCTTGCCCAATACACGAAATCGGGCATGATGTCGCCGATTTCTTTGCGTTCTACGGCCGCTTCGCCCGGATGGGTTTTGATGCGCTGCGGGGAATTGACTGCGCCCGGCACCAACACGTTGGCGCGCAAGTTCTCAAAACGCTCCCACTCGTCGGCAGCCACTTTGCATAAATAGTTGAGCGCGGCTTTGGATGCGCCGAAGCCGCCCCAATAGGCTTGCGGTTTCTCGCCATGGCTTTCGCCCACGAAAATCACGGAAGCATCGGGCGATTCTTTCAGCAGCGGCAAAAACGCACGGGTCAGCCCCATAGGCGCTACGGTATTGATGCGGTATTGGTTTACCCATTCCGCTACGGTTTGGAAGTCCAGCGGAGAGAGTGCATAAAAATAGCTGGCGCAGTGCACGATGCCGTCGAGCTTGTTGCCTGTAGCATCGGCAATGGTTTTGGCCAAATTATCAAATTCTTTCTCTTCCGCTACCATCAAATCGAAGCAAACGGCATAAGGTTCGTTATGTCCGGCGGCTACGATTTCGTCATACACTTTTTCCATTTTTTTCTGATGACGCGCCACCAGAATCACGGTTGCACCTTCGGCTGCAAATGCTTTGGCTACTTGCGCGCCGATGCCTTGTGATGCGCCGGTAATCAGAATATTTCTATTTTGAAGCTTATCGCCCATAACCATTTCCTTTTGTTTTAAAGATTAAACCGGTTTGCCACCAACGCGGCTGCCTGCTGGCCGCTTTGCACGGCGGCTTCGAGCGTGGCGGGATAATGCGGGTGCAGGTAATCGCCTGCGGGATAAATATTTTTGTGGTGCAGCCATGCGCAATCAGGGCGCACCCGGTTAACGGTAGAAGCCACAGTGGCGCGTTTTTCAGTAATCACGCGTGATTCCAGCGGTTGGCCGATATTCGGGCAAATGCGTGCCACATCTGCATGTACGCGCGTTGCCAGCGCTTCGTTGCTCAAACCCAGCGTTTCCGACACGCTGATCACAGCCGCTATTTCATGCTTGCCCAAGCCCAAGCGGCCGCGGTCGAGCAGCCATTGGGCGGTACCAACTGCCAAGCCGGTCATCGCGGCGGGCAGATTGATTTCTTCCCGATAGCGCAGATAAACCGTGGTAATCGCATGGTAACGGTAAGTATCCAATGCCTGTCTGAAAGCCTCGGGCGTATCTTCGGGTAACAGCGCGGCTATATGGTAAGGCGCCACAGCCGGAATCACTGCATCAAAAGTCTGCCCGTTCACGCCGACTTTATCATAAGGCAGGCATTCCAAAGCAGCAGCACGTTCGCCCAAGCGCACTTGGGCATGGTATTTTTTCAGACAGGCAACGGTAGGTTCGGGCAGCAATTCGCCCAAGCTGCATTTGGGCAGCCAGAAATCGCCTGCGCTTTTTTCCGCCCACACGCCGTCGCGCAACACATGGCAAAGCGTGTTCAGGCTGGCTTGTTCCGGCGGCGTATTCAATGCGCCCAACACCAGAGGCGTCCAAAATTCGGCCAGTTGCCTGCGCGATGCACGCTGCGCCCTCAACCACGGCGCAACCGCTTCGTCCGGCTCGCTTGGCTGCCGCTTCTGCAACACCGACATTTGCCAAAGCAAACCGAGTTTATCGGCCAGCCCGATATCTTTCGCACCCAATACCGCGGTTAGGATATGCAGCGGCGCGGGCAGAATGCCTGTCTGAAACTTCATGCCGTCTGCCATATGCCATTGCAGCGGCTGACGCAAGAACACGCTATCCGGCTTCACGTCGATGTGTTCCAGTAAGGTGCGCACGCCGTGATACGCACCGATCAGAATATGCTGGCCGTTGTCTAAAAAAGCGAAGCCGCCCTTGTCGGCATTGAGCGTACGTGCCCGGCCGCCTGCAGCCTTGCCGGCTTCAAACACGGTTATGTCTGCCTTGCGGCAAAGGCCGACTGCGGCAGCCAATCCGCTCCAGCCTGCTCCGATCACAGCGATTTTCGGTTTGCGGTTTATCTTCATGGTTTGAATCCGAACAGCCAGGTTTTCAAGGCAATGCGTTTTTTGCGCGGGCCGGGAATGGCAATTTTGTATTTCAACACGTTTTGCGCGCCGTCGTGCTCGATTTCGTTGAGTAACGCATAATAAATCGCCGCCATCACCAAGCCGGCTTTTTGGTTTTTTCTGTCTTCGGGCGGCAGCGCTGCCACTGCTTCGCGGTAAGCCTGCCGGGCGCGTTCAATCTGAAATGCCATCAAAGCCTTGAACTCCGGCGTATCTTGGCTCTGCATAATGGCATGCGCCGGCACATTGAAGCGCTGCAACTCGTCTACCGGCAGATAAATGCGGCGGCGGCGGGCATCTTCGCCCACATCGCGGATAATATTGGTCAATTGAAGCGCCAAGCCAGTTTTATCGGCGTATTCCAGTGTTTTCGGGTTGCTAAAGCCCAAAATGCGGGCAATCAACCGCCCCACTACGCCGGCCACACGATGGCAATAAAGCTTGAGCGATTCAAAATCGGCATAGCGCGATTGTTCCAAATCCATCTGCATGCCGTTGATGATTTCTTCCAGCTCTTCATGCGGCAAGCCGAATTCGCGCACAATGCCCTGCAAAGCCTGGTTCACCGGATGCTCGGGAAGCCTGTCTGAAAACACGGCAGCCAAGTCGCCGCGCCACCAATTGAGCGTGGTTTGCGCCACGCCCGGGTCAGAGCAGTCGTCTACTGCGTCGTCCACTTCGCGGCAAAAAGCATATAAAACGGTCATAGCATCGCGCTGGTTTTGCGGCAGGAAGCGGAATCCGGCCAAAAAGCTGGAGCCGCTTTCGGCGGCTTTGTGCTGGCAATATTCAATCGGCTGCATGGGTGCTCGAAATAATCAGGTCAATGGAATACCAATCGCTATACAGCTAGATTAATGATTATGGTGATGACCATGCTCGGGCATATGCACGGCTTTTCTCACTTCCACTTCCACCGTTTGCGGCTTGGCATGTTTGAATTTCAGCGTAAGCGGGAATTTGCTGCCGCTTTGCAAAGGCTGCTTCAAACCCATCAGCATCACGTGGTAGCCACCTGGTTTCAAAGCCACGCTTTCATTGGCTTTGAGCGGCAATCCGCCTTTCACTTCACGCATACGCATCACATCGCCTTGAAGCACATGCTCGTGAACTTCCGTATATTTGGCAACAGGCGTAGATGCGCCCACCAACACATCGTCTTTACCGCTCTGGTTTTCTAACACCATAAACGCGCCACCATTACGCATACCTTCCACGGTAGGCCGCGCCCACGGTTGCTCTATTTTGATGGCATCCGCCAAAACCATTTGGCACATACCGGCAGCCAATAAACCGAACAATGTTTTTTTCATTTTTGCACTCCTCATATTTCAAAATAGATTCAAACCATATTCGCGCCACAAAGCCATCAGCCACAATACTGCAAGCAACAATAGAGCAACGCTCTGCGCGGCGGAGCCCACATCTTTCGCACGTTTGGCCAAAGGATGGCGCGCCATTGAAGTGTGGTCGACTGCAGCTTCCAAACCGGTGTTGAACAATTCTACTATCAATGTGATGCATGAAGCCATAAACAGCATCATGCGTGTGGCAGGGCCGAAAGGCAGAAACAGGTTCAAGGCGGTAAGCGCGGTATTCAGATAAACCAATTGCCTAAAGCCCTGCTCGCTCATAGCGGCTGCAAAACCTTCGGCGGAATAGCGCATGGCATTAATAATGCGTTTGATGCCCGTTTTACCTTTGACCTCTTCGGCATAAGATGGTTTTTCTTGCGGTTTCATGGTGTTGCGTTTCCTGATCAATCAATGCCTGTCTGAAAGCCTGCTTTTTCAGACAGACATATCGGTTCAACGCGCCGCTTGCGATTCGACCGCATTGATGAATGCGGCGGCAACGTCCCAGTTTTTCTGCTTCATGATTTCCTGAAAGCCGGTCGGGCTGGTCACGTTTACCTCGGTGAGATAGTCGCCGATAACATCCAAACCGGCCAGCATAATGCCTCTGCGTTTCAATTCGGGCGCAAGCGCTTCGGCGATTTCACGATCGCGCGCACGCAATTCCTGCACTACGCCGCGCCCGCCTGCAGCGAGGTTGCCGCGCGTTTCGCCTTGTTGCGGAATGCGCGCCAGAGCGAAAGGCACTACTTCACCGTTAATCACCAGCACGCGCTTGTCGCCCTGCACGATTTCGGGAATATAGCGTTGCGCCATGATGGTGCGCGTTTCCATCTGCATCAAGGTTTCCAAAATGCTGCCGATATTTAAGTCCTGCTGCGTGAGCCTGAAAATGCCCATGCCGCCCATGCCGTCGAGCGGTTTTACGATAATGTCGCCGTGTTCGGCCAAAAATGCGCGCACATCGTTTGCGCGAGTGGTAACCAATGTGGGCGAGATAAACCGGCTGAAATTCAGAATCGCCAGCTTTTCGTTGAAATCTCGCATAGATTGCCCGCTGTTGAACACTTTTGCACCTTTCGTTTCGGCCAACGTGAGCAATTGCGTGGAATAAAGATATTGCGTATCAAAAGGCGGGTCGGTACGCATAATAACAGCATCGAAACCGGTTAAGGCTGCCGGTTCGGCTGCACCGGCGGCAAACCAGTTGCGGTCGTAATCATCTTTTGCGCCGACAAATTCAAACGGCGCGGCATTGGCATACACTTTACCGTTTTTCACCGAAAGGTCTGAAGCCAATGTATGGAAAAGCTTGTGGCCGCGAGCAGCGGCTTCGCGCATCATGGCGTAAGTGGTGTCTTTATAGGTTTTAAAGCCGCCCATCGGGTCGGCGATAAATAAAATATTCATTTAAATTCCTGATTCAAAACGGTTTGACATACGCCAAATACACAATAGCCGCGATACAGGCCAAGCCGGCAAGGTAGCCGATTGAAGACTTCAGCGAACGCGGTACGGCGCGCATGGTAATGGAGCCGACAATAATATACACCACCAGCAACACCAGCTTCACACCCAGCCAATGAGCATTGCCGAACGGCACCCATTTGGCCACGCTCATCGCCCACAAGCCGGTAATCAGCAATAAAGTATCATTAATATGCGGCACGATTTTCAACACGGTAGGCAACGGCCGGTTGGGCTTCGCAACGCGTAAAAAATAGCGCAGGTTAAATAAAATGATGGTAATCACCACAAAGGTAACATGCGCATGTTTGATAGCAAGAAAAGGCATAATCCGGTTTTTTGGTTTTTTCAGACAGGCATTATTGTAACCCAAGAGCACGCGGCGCTGTTTGAAACCAACTCAATGATGCGCTCTTTTTTCCACCGCCAACAAATAAGGCGGCCGGTTTATCTGGTTGACGAATCCGTATTTCAAAACCGAGCATTCGTTTTGCGGCAAGGCGGCCGCCCATTGTTCCACCGCATCCGCCTCTTCCCTACCCGCCTCATGCCCGGGATAGAGCACGGCCAGCAAAAGCCCGCCCGGTTTCAAAAGCGCCAGCGCGGCCGCCAAAGCCCGAATGCTGGTATGAGCCTGCGTGGTACAGCGTTTATCGCCGCCGGGCAGCCAGCCGAAATTAAACACGGCGGCCGATATGGGCCGGTTTACATAATCTGCCAGCTTTTCATGGCCTGTCTGAACCAATTCCACTTGGCTGCGTTCACCCGCTTCTTCCAAACGCGTGGCGGTGTTGGCCAAGGCCTGCGGCTGCACGTCAAACGCCCACACTTTGCCTGTTTTGCCCACACAGCGCGCCAGGCATAAAGTATCGTGCCCGTTGCCTGCGGTGCCGTCTAAAGCGCAATCGCCGCTTTTCAGACAGGCATTGATCAGCGCGTGGGCAAACTGCAATACCGGCGATAAATGCATGATAAAGCCTTACAAACCCAGCTCGCGCAAAAAGCGTACGTCGTCCGCCCAGCCGGACTTCACTTTCACCCACACTTTCAGAAACACTTTGCAGTCAAACAGCTTTTCCATATCCAAACGCGCTTCGGTGGAAATTTTCTTCAGCTTCTCGCCGCCTTTGCCGATCACAATCGGCTTCTGATTTTCCCGCTCGACCAACACGGCAATATAGATGCGGTACATTCCGTCTTCTTCTTTAAACTGCTCCATCTCCACATTCATGGCATAAGGCAGCTCTTCGCCCAAATAACGGAACAATTTTTCGCGCACGATTTCCGTGGCCAGAAAACGGCTGGATTTATCGGTAACCATGTCTTCCGGGTAAAGCGGCGCACTTTCCGGCAAAAAGGGCTTGAGTGCGTGCAAAAGATTGGCAATACCCAGCCCGTGTTTCGCGCTCACCACTTCCACACCCGCAAATTCAAATTCGGCACGCACTTGGGTGATGAATTCATCCAGCGCGGCTTTGTTTTGCGCTTTGGCTTGGTCGATTTTGTTTACTACCAAAAGCACCGGAATATGCTTGGGCAACAGGCGCACGACTCTGCGGTCGGCTTCGGTAAAGCGCATGGCTTCAATCACAAACACGACTGCGTCCACACCGCCCATGGTCTCGGTTACGTTCAGATTCAAGCGTTCGTTGAGCGCATTGCGGTGCTCGGTTTGGAAACCGGGCGTGTCCACAAAAATAAACTGCGCCGTATCGTCGGTATAAATACCGGTCACTTTATGGCGCGTGGTTTGCGCTTTTTTGCTGGTAATGCTCACTTTCTGGCCGATTAAATGGTTCATCAAAGTGGACTTGCCCACATTCGGGCGGCCCACAATGGCGATAAACCCGCAGCGGTAGCCTTGCTTTTCCGGCGACTCGGCGAGAAATTCTTCAATATTCATCGTCTTATTCATTAATTTGGCTTTCTTGAATGCCTGTCTGAAAACTTTTCAGACAGGCATTGTTTCATTACTTGGATTTGGTTTTCAAAGGATGTTGCTGCTCAAGCCAGCCGAAAGCCTCTTTGGCGGCGGCCTGCTCGGCGGCCCGGCGGCTGGAAGCTTGTGCATAGGAAATAAAGCCCAGCTCCCCCAAATCGCAGGCGACATCGAAAACGGCATCGCTTCCCTCGCCGGTTTGCGCTTCTATGCGGTATTTCGGCAAAGCCAAACGCCGCGCCTGCAAAGCTTCCTGCAACAAAGTTTTCGGGTCTTTACCCTGGTTTTTAAAGTCAATCGTGCGTATTTTTTCGGCAAACAGGCGGCGCACGGTTTGCTCGGCGGTATGGAAATCCGCATCAAAGCTGATGGCGGCAAACATGGCCTCCATCGCGTCTGCCAAAATAGACGGGCGGTTGAAACCGCCGCTCTTCAATTCGCCCGGCCCGAGAAACAGCCCGTCGCCCACTTTCAGCCCAACTGCTATTTCGGCCAGCACATCCTGATTCACCAAATTGGCGCGCAAACGTGAAAGCTCGCCTTCGGAAAGCTTGGCAAACACGTCGTAAAGCATTTTGGCAACGGTGTAGTTGAGAATCGCGTCGCCCACAAATTCAAACCGCTCGTTATTGTTGGCGGAATAGCTGCGGTGGGTGAGCGCACGCGCAAGCAGGGTGCGGTCGCGGAAAGTGTAGCCCAAGCCGCGTTCGATATGGTCGAGCGCAGCGGTTTTAAATCGGTCGAGTTTCATTGTGTATTATTTGGTTATCAGGTAGAAATGCCTGTCTGAAAAGTTTCAGACAGGCATTATTGTAACGGATTAGGAAAGGCCTGTCTGAAAACCCGTTTCTATAAGAGAATTGAGTTTCTCAAGCCCTAAAACCCCAAGTCTTCCTGCTCAGGCGCTTCTTCGTGCGGCTGCATTTTTTCCCACGCCGCGTGTTGCACTTTTTTGCGCCGCATGGCAATCAGGCGCATGACTTGATGTTTTTGCTCATCGGTCATCTGAAGCCAATAAAGCCGCTCTTCGCGGCTGCGGAAACAGCCCTGACAATAGCCCTTGCCGTTCATGCGGCACACGCCGATGCACGGGCTGGGAATCTCGAAAAAGTCGGGCTGGTTCATGATAGTTCAGCAAATGATTTTTTATTAAATCATCATTCTAAAGACAGCCCAATCCCGCAGCAAGCAAAATCAGGCTTTTCCCTGCATATTGTGATGTTCGATGGTGAAACCCTGCTGCCTGTAAGCCCGGAAGCGCTCCCGCGCAGCCGCCAGCTCTTCCAAACTTTCGCCAACGATTTCCAGCACGCGTTCAGGCGCCGCCGGCGCATCGCACCAAAAGTGCTCGGAAATGTTCAACACCACAATTTCAGCATCGATTTCCGGCAATTCGCTGCCATAGGCCAGCGCCAGAGGCACATCCTGCGGATAGGCCGTATCGGCATGCCAGATTTCGTGCGGCAAAAAGCCTTCGGGCGGATTACGCCACAAATCGAGGTCAATCCGCTCGATTTCTTCTTCGGCTTCCGCCCACACCAACACGCGCGCGCCTTTTTCTACTGCCCGCACGCTGAGGCGGCAGATAAAATCGGCAATATCGGCAACATGTGTATAGAAAGTGGCTTGCGGCATAGTTTTGTATAACAGTATTAAGGTTTAATGCCGAATTCTTGATTCAGCTTATTTTTCAACCGCTCAACTTCCCGGGTTAGCAGCGTGATGTCTGCAAATGCCCGCTGCATTTCGGCGGTGCGCGCTTTGGGCTGAATATTGATGAAATCACCCATCCGGATATAAAGCTGATGGTTTTTTTGCAGATTTTGCTGCAAGGCTTTCACTTCGGCATCGTGAATATTCAGCTGGTTGATGCTGCTGTAAATTTCGCCGGCCTGCTTAGCCATTTCGCGGTTTTCTTCATCTGTGAGCCTGCCGTTTTTATGCGCGGCCCGGCGCTTGCGCCATTCCTGCATCCAGCCTTCAATCTGCTTGTCAGCCTGCGCTTCCCAAGCCAAAAGCGCTTGGTATTCTTTGAGTTTCTGCTCGGAGCTTACCGCACCCTGCGCTGCTTTGTCCGCTTTAACAACCACATCCGCCTGCTGTTTGGGTGCGTCGTTTTGTTGCGGTTGGCAGGCGGCTAAGCCCAGCAATGCCAAGCAGAAGATAATGTTTTTGTTCATTAAATAATCCGTTTTCTCGCTGAATCATTTTTTCAGACAGGCATTTGTGTGCAAACATCAATGCCTGTCTGAAAAACATGCTGCTTTTACTGAACGCTGTTTTTCAAAAATTGCAGCAGAAGCGGCACGGGGCGGCCGGTGGCGCCTTTTTCTTTGCCGGATTTCCACGCGGTGCCGGCGATATCCAAATGCGCCCACGGGTAGTTTTCGGTAAAGTTTGACAAGAACATGGCTGCGGTAATCGTGCCGGCGGGGCGGCCGCCGATATTTTGCAAGTCGGCGAAATTCGATTTGAGCTGCTCTTTGTATTCTTCAAACAGAGGCAGCTGCCACGCTTTATCGTTGGTTTCTTTACCCGCTTCCAGCAGCTTGTCAACCAAATCCTGATCGTTGCCCATCACGCCGCTGGCGATATGGCCCAATGCGATGATGCAGGCGCCGGTAAGTGTAGCCACGTCCACCACGGCTTTGGGCTTGAACTGCTCGGCATAGCTCAATGCGTCGCACAAAATCAGGCGGCCTTCGGCATCGGTGTTGAGAATTTCGATGGTGGTGCCGTTCATAGCGGTTACGATGTCGCCGGGTTTGCTGGCGGCGGCATCCGGCATGTTTTCGCAAGTGGGCACCACGGCAATCAGGTTAATCGGCAACTTGGCTTTGACGGCGGCAACAAACGTGCCGATCACGCTGGCCGCGCCGCACATATCGTATTTCATTTCGTCCATGGCTTCTCCGGGCTTGAGAGAGATGCCGCCGGTGTCGAAGGTGATGCCTTTGCCTACCAGCACCACGGGCGCGGCGTTTTTATCGGCAGCGCCAAACCAGCTCAGTTCAATCAGATAAGGCGCCTGCGCGCTGCCTTTGGCCACCGACCAAAATGAACCCATGTTTTTTTCAATATAGGATTGCTCCAGAATTTTAGCCGAAGCGCCGAATTTTTCGGCTTCGATTTTAGCGGTGTCGGCAAGATATTTCGGAGTGCACACATTCGGCGCGGTATTGCCCAAGTCTTTACAGAGATTCATGCCGTACACCAGCGCTTCAGTGGCTCCCACCACTGCCCGAACTTTATCGGCCTGCTCGGGATGGAAAAATGCAACCTGCTGCAGCTTCGCCGGTTTGGCTTCTTTTTTGAAACGGTCGAAACGGTACACCGCCTGCCCTAAAGCAACGGTAAACACTTCGGCCACGCGCGGCGCGTTTTCGCTGCAAAACGGTGCAATGCAGATATCGAGGCTTTCTTGCTTTTGCGCCCAAGCCGCTGCTTCCTCTGCCGCTTTTTCAATGGTTTTGCGCTCCAAATCTTTCAAACGCACCACCGCTACCGCGCGCAATTTGCCGTTTTCAACGGTTTTAGCGGCCGCAAAGCTCTCTTTCTCTTCCAACGAGTCGCATAATAAAGCGGCGGTTTGCTCCACGCCGTTTTGGCAGCAAGGCTGCGCTTCGGTGCAAATATACAGGGCTGCCGCGCTCTGGCTCGGCTGCAATTTTTCGGCTTTTGTGCTAAATTCCACGTTTATCTCCTAATCTTTTTTCAGACAGGCATCTTTCCTGTTTGAACCTAAATGAAGCAGAAATGTCTGATTGTACTCCATTCAGGCCTGTCTGAAACCCCGACATGATTTATCAGCGCAATTTCATTAAAGAGCTAACGTTTACCGCCATCGGCATTTTTCTGGTGCTGCTGGCTATTCTGGTGTCCACCCAAGCCATCAACCTGCTCGGCCGTGCGGCCGACGGGCGCGTTGCCGTGGATGCCGTGGCCGCCCTAATCGGCTTCTGGACTTTGGGCATGACCCCGCTTTTGCTGGTGCTCACTGCCTATATCAGCACGCTGACGGTGCTCACCCGTTACTGGCGCGACAGTGAAATGTCGGTATGGCTTGCCTGCGGTTTATCGCTCAAGCAATGGGTCAGGCCGGTGATGCAGTTTGCCGTACCTTTCGCGATTTTAATTGCCGTGATGCAGCTTGCCGTGTTGCCGTGGGCCGAATTGCGCAGCCGCGAGTTTGCCGAGATTTTAAAGCAAAAACAGGAATTATCATTGGTGGAGCAAGGCGTGTTCCGCGCGCTGGGCAAAAGTAACGGCCGCATTTATTTCGTTGAGCGGTTCGACACGGAATCCGGCATCATGAAAAACCTGTTTCTACGCGAGTATGACGACAAAGGGCGCGAAAGCATCGTGTTTGCCAAAGAAGGCACGTTTTCACTAAAAGACAATAAGCGCACTTTGGAGCTCAGTAACGGCTACCGCTACAACGGCAGCGCAGGTAAAGCCGATTGGAACGAAGTGTCATTTCAGCATTTAAGCCTCGTTATCAGCGCCACGCCGAAAATCATCAACCCCATCGACCACCGCCGCACCATTCCCACCATGAAACTGTTCGGCAGCGACAATCCGCAGTATCAGGCCGAACTTATGTGGCGGCTCAGCCTGCCGATTTCCGTGTTGCTGCTGAGTATGCTGGCAGTGCCGCTGTCTTACTTTAATCCGCGCACCGGCCACACTTACAATATATTGTTTGCCATCGGCTTTTTCCTGATTTATCAAAACGGGTTAACCTTTTTACGCAACGCAGTAGAAGACGGCAAACTGAATTTCTGGCTCGGCCTGCTGTCCATGCATCTGATTATTTTAGGTTCTGCCATTATCCTGCTGCGCATACGCTCCATGCCCGCCCAACCCTTTCCGCAAGCCTTGAAAACGGCATTGAAAGGCGGTGTCAAATGAAACTGATCAGCCGCTATCTGATTAAGCAGCTAACCGTCATGTCTGCCTATTCGCTGCTTGCCCTGTTGGCTTTATACAGCTTTTTCGACATCATCAACGAAATCGGCGATATGGACAAAGGCAGCTACAACGGCATGAAAGTGATGCAGTATGTGGTGATGCAAGTACCTTCTCACGCTTATGACTTAATGCCGCTGGCCGTATTGATCGGCGGCTTGATTGCACTGAGCCAGCTCGCATCCAACAGCGAACTGACCGTGATTAAAACCAGCGGCATGAGCACCAAAAACATTATTACCATCCTGTTGAAATTCGGCCTGATTTTTGCCGTTGCCACCGTATTATTGGGCGAATTTGCCGCTCCGGCAGCCAGCCAATACGCTCAAAACATGAAAGCCACCGCCACCAGCGGCCGCATCAGCGCCGGCTCGCAAGGCTTGTGGATTAAGGAAAACAACGACATCATCAATGTGGGCGAAATGCTGCCCGACCGCAGCCTGCGCCAAATCAAAATTTACCGCCACGACAGTAATTTCTGCCTGAGCGAAAGCCTGTTTGCCGAGTCCGCCCAGATCGGCGCAGACGATACTTGGACCCTGCGCAACATCGAACGCAGCATCATCGGTGAAAACCGCGTGCAAACGGCCAAAGCAACCGAAGAACAATGGCAAACCGGCCTGAAAAGCAGCCTGCTCGACGTATTGCTGGTTAACCCGGCCAAAATGTCGCTCACATCGCTTACCGCCTACATCAATCATCTGAGCGCCAACAACCAACAGGTTCAAACTTACCGGATTGAATGGTGGCGCAAGCTGATGTATCCGATTGCGGCGGCCATTATGGCGCTGGTTGCCTATGCGTTCACCCCGCAATCCACCCGCAACAGCAATATGGGCTTGAAACTCTTCGGCGGCATCTGCTTGGGCTTGGCATTTCACTTCGCCGGCCGGCTGTTCGGCTTTACCAGCGAACTCTACGGCGTGCCCCCCTTCCTCGCCGCCATGCTGCCCACCGCCATTTTCGCCACATGGGCAATTTACCTTATCCGCAAGCAGGAGAAACGGTAATCCGCAAGGTTTGATAGATGCGGTAATAATCCGATAACGTTGCATAAAGCAATGCCTGTCTGAAAAAAGTTTTCAGACAGGCATTGTTAATTTTCAAAACACTGCATTTAAGTTATTGAACTTATAGCAAATAAACTTAAAAAATAACACTTTCGTCATACTCGGGCTTGACCCGGGTATCTTGTGAGTTCCAATGCCCTTGGGATGCTCGGGTCAAGCCCGAGCATGACGAAACCATGATAAAAAATAAGTTTATTTGCCATACTTAAATGCCTGTCTGAAAATCATTGGCTCCGGCCACTTCAGCCCAAGCGTCTTTAATCAGCTTAGGATCGGAGGGCTTCAGCAATGCCGCGTCCGAAAGCATACGCCGCCAAGTACGCGCGCCTTTCAAGCCGTGCATCAAGCCCAGATAATGGCGCACCATGTGGCGCAAAATCGTGCCCCGTCCCGCAGAAATCTGCTCGGCTGAATACGCGTGCAGCTTAGCCACCAACACCTCGTAAGTAACCGGCTCGCGAGTATCGCCATAAAACAAACTATCCCAATGCCGCATAATCATCGGGTTGTGATAACACTCCCGCCCTACCATCACACCGTCAACATGCTCCAGATGAGCAGCAATCTGCTCATTGGTATTGATGCCGCCATTGATGATAATTTCCAAATCGGGAAACTCTTGCTTCAAGCGGTAAACATAATCATATTTAAGCGGCGGCACATCGCGGTTTTCTTTCGGCGAAAGGCCGTCCAACCAAGCATTACGGGCATGTACGATATAAGTTTTGCAGGCCGTTTTAGCAGCCAGCGTGCCCACAAAATCAACCACGCTCTGATATTCGGTTTGCCTGTCCACGCCGATGCGGTGCTTCACGGTCACGTCTATCTGCACCGCATCCTGCATCGCATTCAAACAATCGGCAACCAAATCAACCTCATGCATCAAACACGCCCCGAACGCACCTTTCTGAACACGCGGGCTGGGGCAGCCGCAATTAAGGTTTACTTCATCATAACCATATTGCTCCGCAGCCTTCGCAGCTTTCGCCAAATCAGCCGGCTCGCTGCCGCCCAATTGCAATGCCACCGGATTTTCACATTCATTGCGCAGCAGAAATCGGTCTTTATCACCGAAAACAATCGCTCCCGCATTAATCATTTCGCTATAAAGCCACGTATGGCGCGTAATCTGCCGCGCCATATAACGGTAATGCCGATCTGTCCAATCAAGCATGGGCGCCACGGATAAACGGCGCGGCGGCAGTTTGTTTGTCATGTAAATCTGAGTACCAGTTTTGAAAAATCCGCATTATATAGCGGGATGATTTAGTGGTATATAGCGCAACAGACACAACAAAATGCCTGTCTGAAAACAAGATTTCAGACAGCTCCTGAAGTAACCTTAATTTCTTCTAGCCAAAGCGCGCTTCTAAATCTTTCAGTCTACCTGAGAAACGCGGCAGCTCGTTTTGCCAAAAACAATCTTGTTCAATGTCTTTAATCAGGCTTGAAAAAGCAATTTCTTGTAGATTATTTGAATTTTCTTTTTCAAAAAAACGTTCCATAAAATCAGAATGTTGATTCAGATGAATCAATAACTCTTCCAAAGAAATTTTTAAGTGCCCATCGATATATTGATGATCGAATTCCAATGTAGTATCAACAATCCATGAATGCAGTAATAATTGCTCGGAAGAGTAGCCAAGCTTAGGTAGTAATGTATTTTTAATATAGGCACATTTTCGAGAAAGCTGATAAGCAGCTTTTTTTAATACGAAATACTGGTATTCATAAATTTCACGGATACTTTGTTTGATAAAGCTGGATTTCAATTCAATTACTAAAACATGTTTATCTGAAATAACAATTAAATCTATTTCTCCAACATTATTGCTTTCAGGCATATGCTGCACAAAAACTTGCCAACCATGTTTTTTAAATAAGTCGCCCAGTTGTTTTTCCATACGACTGGTTTCTTGGAGTAACGTTGCACGGTTTTTGTTTAATTTACGGAAATGATTAATGACTGAGGTATGTAGATTTTGTATAGCAAAGCGGTGCGGAAGGGATAAAACAATGTTATCAATTTGATAATAAGGTAATTCTTGAAAAGATCCTTTATACATTTCACGCAGATTTTGTGACCAAAAATCCAAAATGGCTTCAGCCTTTTTCTTTTTGACAGAATTACTACTGGTCAAAATCCAGTTTGACATGCGTTCAGCCTTGTGATTTTTTTCTGAAAAGGTAACCGGCAAACGGTTTTCTCCGATCATCACCCCCTCAGCTAGCAACAGAAAAAGGGCTTCAAAGGGATGGATGCCTTCTTTCTGCATATCAGTAAATTTGCTAATGAAATCTGCTCTATAAAATTGTTGAGACAACATTAGCGATAAAACAGCTTCAAACAAATCAAAGTGCTGCTGATTGGAAATATGCTCGTAGATACCAAACACTTCCTGCAAGCGCAAAATAACAGCTTGTGTTTCCGATAGGGCAATTAAATTTCCTTTTAAATTTTTTCCTCTGTCCATACGCAAAAAATATGGTGTTTCTTGACACTCCTGCATACCACGCCACCGCCAGTAAGCTCCAATGATGCTGAATTTTTCATCAAAAAATTCGCATGCATCAGCTTTTTCTGACGTATGCAGGCGCAGTTTTTCATTACAGAGAGAATATTCAGTTTTTTCTTGATAACTATAAGTATTGAATACAAAGTTTCGGTACAAACTCAACTCAACTCTTAATGCAACCAGTTGTTTAAATTGCTCATATTCTTGTATTAATAAAGGCGTCAAACCTTCGCCCACTAGAAAAGGCATCAGTTTATTTCGGCATAACAAAGCGAGGCTTTTTTCTGTAATGGTCTTCTTAGCTGGAGAAGTTTGTCTGATGATGGCATCAAATGCCTGCCACAAGTCGTCTATTGTAACTGGGCAAGTGCTGTCTACTTGATAAGGTATGGTTACTTCATGATTTCCCGGATTAGATTCCGCTAACAGATGCTCATAAGCGTACAAGCTACTGTAAAGCATAATGGTAATTTGACCGAGGTTAATTTTCTGCTTTAAGGCATTGTAAGTATTTAACAGTTTCTGATATCTATGTTGTAGATATTCAACTATTGAAATAAAGTCATGTAATTCATGTTTTTTGCTGGTACTGCATAATTCTTTAATGATTGGCCAACTCTCATGTTGTATCTTACTGATAATTCCTGACTTTCGTATTGCAATAACAAAGCTTTCAGGACAAATATCCGCAATTGTTTGGCATAAAAGAAGATCAATCTTGCCGTAGCGCACATATTGGGCAAATGCGATACGGTAGTTCTCATTTTTTAAGTGGATAGATGTAAGTTCGGAAATAAAATCAGATTGCCAAAAAACTTGAAACTTATTGCTATTTTCAGGCACTCTGGGTGGAGTGCTTTGATATAACAATATTTCGACAATTTGAAATAGTGCATTTGAATTATTTTCTCGTAATGTTTGGTATTTCTTTTCGTAGTAATTTCGCATGATATCTATGATTTTTATATGTTTAGTTAAGAGTGTAATTATATGTTGCATCAATTTAAACTCTGTAGCGTAACTGTGCTATTTCAGATTATTTTTTCAGATATTGTTGCAATTCTATCTATGTAGCCAATTTAGTTAGTTCGTTTGGGCGATCTAAAAAATGCCTGTCTGAAAATTCCCTTTCAGACAGGCATTCCTTTTTACCAAGCTTTTCAGACGGCTTTACCTTGCCGGTTCATCCATCCAATCCACTTTGTTCATTTTACGCACAATCACCCATTCGTCGCGGTTGGAACCGACCGTGCCGTAGTAGTTGAAACCGTAGGCAAGCTGGGCGTAACCGCCGATCATGTGGGTGGGTTTCAGAATGGCGCGGGTAACGGAATTGTGGATGCCGCCGCGTTTTTGCGAAACCTCGCCCGCGGGTGTGTGGACGATTTTTTCCTGTGCGTGGTACATCAGGATCATGGTTTCGGGGATGCGTTGGCTCACTACTGCGCGGCAGGCGATGGTGCCGTTGGCGTTGAACACTTCCACCCAGTCGTTATCGACAATGCCGGCTTTCTTGGCATCGATTTCGGAAATCCACACGTGCGGGCCGCCGCGGAACAGGGTGAGCATGCGCAGGTTTTCCGAATAGGTGCTGTGGATGCCCCATTTTTGGTGCGGCGTGAGGAAGTTAAGCGTAATTTCCTTGTTGCCGTTGGGGTATTTGCCGAGCAGTTTTTTGGTGGTTTTGAAATCGACGGCGGGCTTGTACACGCACAGGTGTTCGCCGAAATCACGCATCCATTTGTGGTCTTGGTAGAACTGCTGGCGGCCGGTGATGGTGCGCCACGGAATCAATTCGTGCACGTTGGTATAGCCGGCGTTGTAGCACACTTCTTCGCTTTCCACGCCCGACCAAATCGGCGAGGTAACGATTTTGCGCGGCTGGGCGACGATGTCGCGGAAGCGGATGGCAGTGTGCTCGCTCGATTTAATCAGGTGCGAGTGGTCGCGGCCTGTGGCTTTGCTCAATGCTTCCCATGCCTTAACGGCAACATGGCCGTTGGTTTCGGGCGCAAGGGTCAGCACCATTTCGCAGGCATCAATGGCGGTTTCGATTTTCGGCTGGCCTTTGCCTGCGCCGGCTGCTTGTACGCCGTTGAGTTTGCGCAGGAATTCGACTTCATGCTTGGTATCCCAAGCCATGCCTTTGCCGTTGTTGTTGATTTTTTCCAGCAACGGGCCGACCGAAGTGAATTTTTCGTAAATGGCGCCGTAATCACGCTCGACAACGGTAATTGCAGGCATGGTTTTGCCGGGAATCGGGTCGCATTCGCCGTGTTTCCAGTCTTTCGGGTCAAACGGCTGGCCGAGTTCCTGCGGGCTGTCGTGCATCAGCGGAGTGAGCACGATGTCTTTGCGTACGCCGATGTAGTCTTTGGCCAACTCGCTGAATTTTTTAGCGAAACCTTTGTAAATTTCCCAGTCGGTTTTGCTTTGCCACAGCGGTTGCACGGCCTCGGTGAGCGGGTGGATAAACGGGTGCATATCCGAGGTGTTGAGGTCGTCTTTTTCGTACCATGTGGCGGTCGGCAACACGATATCGCCGTACAGGCAGGTGGTGGACATGCGGAAATCGAGTACGGTCAGCAGGTCGAGTTTGCCTTCTGCGGCGGGGCGCACGGTGATTTCAGACGGCTTGATGCATTCTTCGTCGTTTTCGTCGCTCAACACGGCGTTTTGCGTGCCCAGCAGGTATTTCAGGAAATACTCATGGCCTTTGCCCGAAGAACCGAGCAGGTTTGAACGCCATACAAACAGGTTGCGCGGGAAGTTTTGCGGGTTGTCGGGGTCGTTACACGCCAGATCCAGCGAACCGTCTTTCAGACGGCCTGCCACATATTGAGCCGTATCCACTCCTGCGGCATCGGCTTGGTCGGCAATATCCAAGGGGTTTGCACCCAATTGCGGCGCGCTCGGCAGCCAGCCCATGCGTTCGGCTTTGGCGTTGTAATCGATCATGGAGAGCTTGCTCATATCGCCGTCGGCATCCGGTGCAAGAATTTCATCTACATGCACTTTTTCATGCCGCCATTGGCTGGTATGGGCGTAGAAGAACGAGGTGCTGTTCATTTGGCGCGGCGGACGGTGCCAGTCGGTGGCAAACGTCAACGGAATCCAGCCGCTTTGCGGGCGCAGTTTTTCTTGGCCTACATAGTGGCACCAGCCGCCGCCGGATTTACCGATAGAGCCGCACATCATCAGCATATTGATGATGCCGCGATACGCCATGTCCATGTGATACCAGTGGTTCAGACCGGCACCGACAATTACCATGCTGCGGCCTTCGGTGTCGTGGGCGTTTTGGGCGAACTCGCGGGCTACCTGAATCACCAGCTCCGGTTTCACGCCGGTGTGTTTTTCCTGCCATGCCGGCGTGTAAGGCTTGTCGTCGAAATAATCTTTGGCAACATTTTCGCAGCCCAAGCCGTTGTCCACGCCGTAGTTGGCCACCATCAGGTCGAACACGGTCGCTACCAACGCGGTTTCGCCGTTGGCCAGCGGAATGCGTTTGGCGGGCACTTTGCGGTAAATCATGTCGTCGCATTCGCCGCCGAAGTAGGTAAAGCCTACGTTTACCACTTCATCGGCGCGCTCTTTCAGCGACAGGGCGGCATGAACTTCTTTATCTTGTGCGCGGGTTTCCAAGTTCCATTTTTGGCTGCCGTCCCAGCGGAAACCGATAGAGCCGTTGGGCAGGCAGAGGCCGTCTGAAAGCTCGTCCCACACCAAAGTTTTCCAATCGGCATTTTGTTCTTCGCCGAATGCGGCCAATTCGGACGCGCGCAGGAAATATTTAGGCGCATAGCCTTTACCGTCGGCATCCAAGCGCACCAATACGGGCATATCGGTTAAGCGGCGCACATAATCGGTGAAATAAGGAGAAGGATTGTCGATGTGGAACTCTTTCAAAATCACATGACCCATCGCCATCGCCAAAGCCGCATCGGTGCCTTGTTTCGGCGCAAGCCAAATGTCGCCGAATTTCGCCATCTCGCCAAAGTCGGAAGACACGGCCACAGTTTTGGTGCCTTTGTAGCGCACTTCGGTGTAGAAGTGTGCATCGGGCGTGCGCGTCATCGGCACGTTGGAACCCCACACCATCAGGTAATTCGAGTTATACCAGTCGGCAGACTCGGCCACGTCGGTTTGCTCGCCCCAAATTTGCGGGCTGGCCGGCGGCAAGTCGCAATACCAGTCGTAGAACGACATCGCCACACCGCCAAGCAGGCTCAGATAGCGCACGCCTGCGGCATAGCTCACCATCGACATGGCAGGAATCGGCGAGAAACCGATCACACGGTCGGGGCCATAATTTTTAACGGTGTAAGCATTAGCAGCCGCCACCATCTCATTGGCTTCGTCCCACGAAGCACGCACAAAGCCACCCAAGCCGCGTTGGGTTTTATAAGACTTGGCCCGGTTTTCATCTTCCACAATCCACGCCCAAGCCTCCACCGGCGACATGGTTTTGCGCGCTTCACGCCACATCTCCGCCAATACGCCGCGTATCATCGGGTATTTCACACGCTGGGCGGAATACACATACCAGCTGTACGAAGCCCCGCGCGGGCAACCCCGCGGCTCGTGGTTGGGCAAATCGGGGCGGGTGCGCGGATAGTCGGTCTGCTGGGTTTCCCAAGTAATCAGGCCGTTTTTCACATAAACTTTCCAACTGCACGAACCGGTACAGTTTACCCCGTGGGTAGAACGCACCACTTTATCGTGCTGCCAGCGGCTGCGGTAGGCATCTTCCCATTTGCGGTCTTCTTCGGTGAGCACACCGTGCCCGTCGGCAAAGGGTTCGTGTTTTTGGCTGAAGAATTTCAGGCGGTCTAAAAAGTGGCTCATGGCGGGTTCCTTATGCTTATCGTTCCGGCAGGAAATGCCTGTCTGAAAATAATTTTTCTACGCCTTAGAATATAATCCAGCCGCCTGCAGGAAAATATGCGCCGAAAGGGTTTAAACCGGCTTCAGAGTGATAAGTAGGAAAAAGCCTTTCAGCTTACCGGATATAGTCCTTTCGGATTAGGCAGCTTGGGCCTTTGCCATCAATCATGAAAGTTGATTTCGCAACAAGGCCTATCTGAAAAAATGATCAGCACTCAACCGAATCTGCCAAACAGTGCCGTGCCGAAATCCGGATAAAGCCAAACTTACGATAAAAAAGACTGAATCCCGTACACTACAAGATTCAGTCTTGGTGATCCGCTTGATCCAACGGTTCAATTTTTTGAGATCAACCCATACCTTTCGGTTTTTTGTTATTTGATAGAATGTTTAAATCAATTATCATGGAGCCAATCTTCTAACTCTTTTTCAGCTTTTTCTTGGCTATAACCGTAACGTTCTTGAATTTTACCCGTCAATTGGTCGCGTCTGCCTTCTGCTGCTTTCCAATCATCATCGGTTAGATTTCCCCATTTTTCTTTCGCCTTAACGACAAATTGCTCCCATCTTCCTTCTATTTGGTCCCAGTTCATATCTTCTCCTTTACTACTTTCTTATTAAAATTATGATTTAAAAACAAACGATACCATCAAACGCCGCCATAACAATAAATCTAACTATATAAATTTTCAAGTTTTATGAATTTTGATTATCTTAACCCAATTAAAAATACAAATAAAATCAAAATACTAACTAATTAACCTTAATATTTCTTTACTTGCATAGTAAGATACCTGCAATACTTTCAATTTAAACTCTTCAAACACAAGGAATACCCATCATGAAAACCAGCGCCCGCAATCAATTAACAGGCATCATAAAAACCATTAAAAAAGGCAGCGTTAATGATGAAGTGATTATTTCCCTCTCCGGCGGGCAAGAACTTGCCGCCATCATTACCTGCGAGAGCAGTGAACAATTGGCATTAAAAACCGGCAGCCCGGTTATCGCACTCGTCAAATCAACCAATGTTATCGTGGCCACCGACCTCGACCACGTCAAACTTTCCGCGCGTAACCAACTGAGCGGCATTATCAGCGATATCAACCGCGGCACCGTCAATTCCGTTATCGAAATTGACTTGGGCGACGGCACCACCCTCAGCGCCGGCATCACCCTAAAAAGCACCGAACAGCTCAACCTCACCACCGGCCAATCCGCCACCGCACTCTTCAAAGCAAGCGACGTAATCTTAGGCGTGTTGGCTTAAAGCATAACAAATGCCTGTCTGAAACAAGGCCTGTCTGAAACACACACTATTTTTCAGACAGGCCTTGTTACCGACCAAACCAGCAGAAAAACCTTTCAACACAAAAGCTTTCCCAGTATGATGCCAAACATTTACATCACGCAGAGAACCTTATGAAACCAAGCCAAAAAGTGATCGCCATCGACGGTCCGAGCGCATCAGGAAAAGGCACGGTAGCCTCGCGCGTAGCCGCCGCTTTAGGTTGGGACTATCTCGACTCCGGCGCCCTTTACCGCCTAACCGCCCTTTACGCACAACAAAACAATACCGAATGGAACGACGAACAAAACGTAGCCGCCCTAGCCGCCAAATTGCCCGTTACTTTCGAAGCACAACGCATCTTACTTGACGGCAAAGACGTTTCCGCCGACATCCGCACCGAAGCCATCGGCATGGGTGCATCCACCATCGCCGCCCTGCCCTCAGTCAGACAAGCCCTTCTCCAACGCCAACGCGATTTCCTCACGGAAAAAGGCTTGGCGGCAGACGGAAGGGATATGGGTTCAGTCGTCTTTCCCGATGCCTGTCTGAAAATATTTCTAACCGCATCAGCCGAAACCCGCGCACAACGCCGCGCCAAACAACTCGGCCTGCCTTGCGAAGGCATCGAATACGACCGCATTCTGGCCGATATCGAAGCACGCGACGAAGCCGACCGCCGCCGAAAGGCCGCCCCCCTAGTCCAGCTCCCCGATGCCCGATTGCTCGACACATCCCACCTCACAATTGAGGAATCCGTAAAAAAAGTGCTTGATTGGTATGAAAAAATTTAAAAACACTGTATAATGCGCAACGCTTGAAGCAGGCAGCATGAAAGCTGTCCGTCATACAGTTTTTCCTTCACTTGTTTTGCTAAGGAAAACAAGTTTTTATCCACTCAGACCCCGCACGCCTTAGCCGTGTATCGAAAGACTTATATAACATGGAAAATTTTGCCCAGTTATTGGAAGAATATTCAGCCGTACAAGAAATGAACCAAGGCGAAGTGATCACCGCCGAAGTGGTTGCCATCGAAGACAAATTCGTTATCGTAAATGCCGGTCTGAAATCTGAATCCCTGATCGACATCAACGAATTCAAAAACGCACAAGGCGAAGTTGAAGTAAACGTAGGCGATTTCGTAACCGTAACCATCGAATCAGTGGAAAACGGTTTCGGCGAAACCAAACTGTCTCGTGAAAAAGCCAAGCGCGCTGCCGACTGGATCACTTTGGAAGAAGCCATGGAAAACGGCGACATTCTTTCAGGCGTAATCAACGGCAAAGTAAAAGGCGGCCTGACCGTTATGATCAACAGCATCCGCGCATTCCTGCCGGGTTCTTTGGTTGACGTTCGCCCCATTAAAGACACTTCTCATTTTGAAGGCAAAGAAGTTGAATTCAAAGTGATCAAGCTGGATAAAAAACGCAACAACGTTGTGGTATCACGCCGCGCCGTACTGGAAGCCACTTTGGGCGAAGAGCGCAAAGCCTTGCTGGAAAACCTGCAAGAAGGTTCAGTGGTTAAAGGTATCGTTAAAAACATCACCGACTACGGTGCATTCGTTGACTTGGGCGGCATCGACGGCTTGCTGCACATCACAGATTTGGCTTGGCGCCGCGTGAAGCACCCGAGCGAAGTGCTGGAAGTAGGCCAAGAAGTAGAAGCCAAAGTATTGAAATTCGACCAAGACAAACAACGCGTTTCTCTCGGCATGAAACAACTGGGCGAAGATCCTTGGAGCGGCTTGGCCCGTCGTTACCCGCAAAACACCCGCTTGTTCGGTAAAGTATCCAACCTGACCGACTACGGTGCATTCGTTGAAATCGAGCAAGGTATCGAAGGTTTGGTACACGTTTCCGAAATGGACTGGACCAACAAAAACGTACACCCGAGCAAAGTGGTTCAATTGGGTGACGAAGTAGAAGTGATGATTTTGGAAATCGACGAAGACCGCCGCCGCATCAGCTTGGGCATGAAACAATGTCAAGCTAATCCGTGGGAAGATTTCGCCGCCAACCACAACAAAGGCGACAAAATCAAAGGCGCGGTTAAATCCATCACCGACTTCGGCGTATTCGTTGGACTGCCCGGCAACATCGACGGTTTGGTACACCTTTCCGATCTTTCTTGGAGCGAATCAGGCGAAGAAGCCGTACGCAAATACAAAAAAGGCGAAGAAGTTGAAGCCGTTGTATTGGCCATTGATGTTGAAAAAGAACGCATCTCTTTGGGCATCAAACAGCTGGAAGGCGACCCGTTCGGCAACTTCATCAGCGTGAACGACAAAGGTTCTTTGGTTAAAGGCACTGTAAAATCAGTTGAAGCCAAAGGCGCCGTTATTGCTCTGGGCGACGAAGTTGAAGGCTACCTGCCTGCTTCTGAATTTGCCGCAGACCGCGTTGAAGACTTGACAACCAAACTGAACGAAGGCGACGAAGTTGAAGCCGTAATCATGACCGTTGACCGCAAAAACCGCAGCATCAAACTGTCTGTTAAAGCGAAAGACGCCAAAGAAAACCGCGACGCACTGAGTTCAGTAAACGCTGCTGCTACTGCCAGCGCAGGCACAACCAGCCTGGGTGATTTGCTGAAAGCTAAATTGTCTGGCGATCAAGAATAATTTAGGTGCATCATGACAAAATCCGAATTGATGATTCGTTTGGCCGAAGTGTTTGCCGCTAAAAACGGCAACCAGCTACAAGCCAAAGATGTTGAGTACAGCGTAAAAGTTTTGGTTGACACGCTGACCCGCTCACTGGCTAAAGGCCAGCGCATCGAAATCCGCGGATTCGGCAGTTTTGACCTGAACCACCGTCCGGCTCGTGTCGGCCGCAATCCCAAAACCGGGGAAAAAGTTGAAGTGCCGGAGAAATATGTGCCGCACTTCAAACCGGGCAAGGAATTGCGTGAACGCGTGGATCAAGCCATGCTGAACGGCACCAAGTAATTCTTAAAGTATCAAACGCCGCATCTTTAATATGATGCGGCGTTTTCTCATGCCTGTCTGAAAAGAATCAAGTCGCTCAACAATGAATCTGCTATACTCACTGACTACTTTAGATTACTGATATTTCCCATCAAATTTTCATCCATGAACACCCTACAACAATTTCAAGAACAGGCAAATCAAGGCTACAACCGCATTCCTCTAGTGCAGGAATTACTGGCCGACTTAGATACCCCGCTTTCTTTATACCTAAAACTCGCCAACAAACCCTTTACCTACTTACTCGAATCCGTGGTTGGCGGTGAACGGTTTGGCCGCTATTCCTTCATCGGCCTACCCTGTCAAACCTATCTGAAAGCCACCGACAATCAGGTTTATGTATATTGCAAAGGCGAAATTGTCGAACAATACGAAGGTAACCCACTAAACTTCATTGAAGCCTTCCACAATCGCTTCAAAACACCTGAAATACCCAATCTTCCTAGATTCACCGGCGGGCTGGTCGGCTATTTCGGCTATGAAACCATTTATCATTTCGAACACTTCGCCCACCGCTTTCAAAACCGAAACAAACCAAACACCATAGGCACACCCGACATTCTGCTCATGCTTTCACAAGAATTAGCAGTAGTCGATAACCTCAGCGGCAAAATTTACCTGATTGTTTATGCCGATCCGACCGAACCCAACAGTTACGAACAAGCCCGCACACGCTTGGAAAATTTGCGCACCCAACTTCGCCAAAGCTGCGCTATTCCCCTCTCTCTCGGCAGCGAGAAAACCGAACCAGAACACGAAACCGGTGAAGTGCGTTACAAAGAATATGTGCGCCGCATACGCGAATACATCCTAAACGGCGACTGCATGCAGGTCGTTCCCAGCCAACGGATGAAATTGAAATTTACCGACAACCCACTTTCACTCTACCGCGCATTACGCACCTTAAACCCCTCGCCTTATATGTTTTATTACGATTTCGGCGATTTCCATGTAGTCGGCTCTTCCCCCGAAATTCTCGTGCGCCGTGAAAGCAACAACATCATTGTCCGTCCAATTGCTGGCACCCGCCTACGCGGCAAAACACCTGCCGAAGATTTAGCCAACGAACAAGATTTATTAAACGACGCAAAAGAAATTGCTGAGCACATCATGTTAATAGATTTGGGACGCAACGACGTTGGACGCGTCAGCCAAATCGGTCAGGTTGAAGTAACCGACAAAATGGTCATCGAACGTTATTCGCATGTAATGCATATCGTATCCAACGTAGAAGGCACACTTCAGACAGGCATTACCAACATGCAAATTCTGGCAGCTACCTTCCCTGCCGGCACACTATCGGGCGCCCCCAAAATACGCGCTCTGGAAATTATCGAAGAATTGGAGCCCACAAAACGCTGTATTTACGGCGGAGCTGTCGGCTGCTGGAGCTTCAATAACGATATGGACTTAGCCATTGCCATCCGCACCGCCGTGATCAAAGACCACACTCTGTACGTTCAAAGCGGCGGCGGCATCGTGGCCGACTCAGATGAAGAAGCCGAATGGCAGGAAACACAAAACAAAGCCCGTGCCGTATTGCGTGCAGCCCAAATGGTGCAGGAGGGATTGGACAAATAAACTTTTTTCAGACAGGCCTTTTCCTCAGACAGGCTCAACTTTTATTGGTCTTTTAAAACCAAAACAGGTAGAATCGCCATGTGCCGTTCTACCCAAAAACAGCACCCATAACCAAAAAACCTATTGAAAACAACCACAACAGGAACACGAAATGGAACACAAATTACCAGAACTCCCCTATGCTTTAGATGCTTTAGAGCCTCATCTGTCTAAAGAAACTTTGGAATACCACTACGGTAAACACCACCAAACCTACATTACCAACCTCAACAACCAAATCAAAGGCACCGAATTCGAAAACGCCTCACTGGAAGACATCGTTAAAAAATCTTCCGGCGGTGTATTCAATAACGCAGCCCAAACCTGGAACCATACATTCTACTGGCTAGGCTTCACCCCTAAAGGCCAAGGCAAGCCTTCCGGCGAATTAGCTGCTGCAATTGATGCCAAATGGGGTAGCTTTGAAAAATTCCAAGAAGCATTCAATGCCTGCGCAGCCGGTACATTCGGCTCAGGTTGGGCATGGCTGGTTAAAACCCCCACCGGCGAGCTGGACTTGGCTTCCACTTCAAATGCTGCCACCCCGCTCACCACAGAAAACACCCCATTACTGACTTGCGACGTATGGGAACATGCCTACTACATCGATTACCGCAACAGCCGCCCGAACTACTTGAAAGGTTTTTGGGAAATTGTAAACTGGGATGAAGTAGCCAAACGCTTTGCTGCTTAATTATCACTTACAGCAAAACATCCGCCTGAATACAATGAAATATTCGGACGGATGTTTTTTATTGGTTACAATCATAAAACTCGGTGTCGACCCAATCATCTTGAGTTCCAATGACCTTGGGAGATACTCGCACTAAATCCGGGCATAGCGAGTGCACTATTTTTTAAGTTGATTCACTTATAGTCAATCAACTTAACCTTTGCGACGGCGTTTCTGCTCCTTGTCGTACTACCTGTACTGTCTGCAGTTTGTTACCTTGTTCAAAAATTAATTTAATTAACTATATAAAATCGTTCAAAGCGTATTACTGCTTTTTTAAAAGAAAAAACAAGTATTTGAAAAATTTTCAAATACTTGTTTTAAATTTGGTGCCCGGAGCCGGAATCGAACCGGCACGGCCGTATTAGGGCCGACGGATTTTAAGTCCGTTGTGTCTACCAATTTCACCACCCGGGCGATGATTAATTTTAAGGCTGCTCTACGGCAGCCATATAAAAGTGGAGGCGGGAGCACGGATTTGAACCGGCCTATATGAAGGTTGCACCCTTCACAGCATAAACACTCTGCCACCCCGCCGTAAGCTGGATGAAATTAATCAAATTGTGGAGGCGGGGGCGCGGATTTGAACCGGCCTATATGAAGGTTGCACCCTTCACAGCATAAACACTCTGCCACCCCGCCGTAAACTGGATGTATCAACAAATTTTGGAGGCGAGAGTCGGAATCGAACCGGCGTCCACGGCTTTGCAGGCCGCTGCATAACCACTCTGCCATCTCGCCATATTCAAAAACTTCTTTATTCGAAGAAAGAAGTTTAAAATCTGGAGCGGGAAACGAGTCTCGAACTCGCGACCTCAACCTTGGCAAGGTTGCGCTCTACCAACTGAGCTATTCCCGCACGGGCATATTCGATAATTACGGAATGTTTGGAGCGGGAAACGAGTCTCGAACTCGCGACCTCAACCTTGGCAAGGTTGCGCTCTACCAACTGAGCTATTCCCGCACGGGCATATTCGATAATTACGGAATGTTTGGAGCGGGAAACGAGTCTCGAACTCGCGACCTCAACCTTGGCAAGGTTGCGCTCTACCAACTGAGCTATTCCCGCATTTACAATTCTTTATTTCTAATGCAGAAAGTAAGTCTATCTGCAAAAGAAGACGCCATTATAAATATTTTAAAATTTGTGTCAATAGATTGTTTTAATTTTTTTAACGAATTTCCTGCCATGCCATTTTCAAGTAATAAAACATCGACCAGATAGTTAATATGGATGCGATAAACATCAAGACGTTACCAATAATTAGAAGATTTAAACCGTGAAAATCATCCAACCCCGCCAACAAACACAGAATGGCCGCCATTTGTGCAGTCGTTTTTAGTTTGCCTATGGTGGCAACTGCTACGCTGCCGCGTTTGCCCATTTGTGCCATCCACTCACGCAATGCCGAAATAGTGATTTCTCTGCCTATAATGATCATGGCAAACAAGGCTAAGGTTCGGTCTAGTTTGACTAATAAAATCAAAGCAACAGCAACCATCAGCTTGTCGGCAACCGGATCTAAAAATGCGCCGAAATCTGATGTTTGTTTCCATCTGCGTGCCAAAAAACCATCGAACCAGTCGGTTACAGCTGCCGCCGCAAAAATAAATGCCGCAGCCCAATTGACGGTTTGCGGGTCTATCCAGTTATGAGGTAAGTAAAACAGGGTAGTAAATACTGGAATAAGAAGAATACGCATCCAGGTTAAAAATATGGGTATGTTCCACGGCATAATTAGTGTTCTCTGGCAGGGTAAGTTTCAGACAGGCATGATTTTAAGAAATGCCTGTCTGAATAGTTTTGTGCATTATAACGGATTAGATGAGGTTTGTTGGAGCATCGATATAATCGGCAGGAAATGAATTATTGCGCGCTGCAAAATAAATACGTTTTTAGTCTTAATTAGGTTTTTCGTATACTCATTTCCATAAGCGAGGGTATTAAAAATAGGGTATAATGTGAAGCCTTTAGTTTCTAATATTTGTGTCACTTCCGTGATGCTCAAATATCATTAAATCAGTTTTAAATTCAAAGAATTATTTATTATGACCGATCAGCAACGAGAAGAATACGGCGCGGAAAGCATTCAGGTTTTGGAAGGATTGGAAGCAGTTCGGAAACGCCCAGGTATGTATATTGGCGATACGCAGGATGGCTCAGGTTTGCACCACATGGTGTTTGAAGTATTGGATAATGCGATTGACGAAGCGCTTGCCGGCCATTGCGACAAGATCAACGTTATTATTCATGCTGATAACTCAATAAGCGTTGAAGATAACGGTCGTGGTATGCCTACAGGCATTCACCCTAAAGAAGGTCGCTCGGCTGCAGAGGTAATTATGACCGTGCTCCATGCGGGCGGTAAATTTGATAATAACAGTTATAAAATTTCCGGTGGTTTGCATGGGGTGGGCGTATCGGTCGTGAATGCGCTTTCTGATTGGGTAACTCTGACAATTCACCGTGATGGTAAAGAACACTTCGTGAAGTTCGTAAATGGTGTAGCGGAAGAACCATTAAAAGAAGTTGGCCCGTCAGACAAAAAAGGCACCACGGTGTGCTTCCTCGCTAGTGAAGAAACATTTGGTAAGGTTGAATACAGCTTTGATATCTTGGCCAAGCGTATTCGTGAGCTATCATTCCTGAACAATGGTGTGGACATTGAATTGTTTGACCAACGTGACGGTAAACATGAAAACTTCGCTTTCTCCGGTGGTGTAGCAGGGTTTGTCCAATACATGAACCGCAAAAAAACACCATTGCATGAAAAAATATTTTTTGCAGCCGGTGAAAAAGAAGGCATGGGCGTAGAAGTGGCAATGCAGTGGAACGACAGCTATCAAGAGTCGGTTCAATGTTTCACCAACAATATTCCGCAGCGTGATGGCGGTACACACCTTACGGCCCTGCGCCAAGTAATGACGCGCACAATCAATAATTATATTGAAACCAATGAGATTGCCAAAAAGGCAAAAGTGGATACGGCGGGTGACGATATGCGCGAAGGTTTGACCTGCGTGCTATCGGTAAAATTGCCTGACCCGAAATTCTCATCGCAAACCAAGGACAAGTTGGTCTCCAGTGAAATCGGCCCTGTGGTTAACGAAGTTATCAGCCAAGCGCTAACAGAGTTTTTGGAAGAAAACCCCAACGAAGCGAAAATTATCTGCGGCAAAATCATTGATGCAGCAAGAGCGCGTGAGGCTGCCCGAAAAGCACGTGAAATCACTCGCAGAAAAGGTGTAATGGATGGTTTGGGCTTGCCCGGCAAGCTGGCCGACTGCCAAGAGAAAGATCCTGCTTTATCAGAGCTTTATCTGGTAGAGGGTGATTCTGCAGGAGGCTCTGCAAAACAGGGGCGTGACCGTAAGTTTCAGGCGATTTTGCCACTTAAAGGCAAAATCTTGAACGTTGAAAAAGCACGCTTCGAAAAAATGCTGGCCAGCCAAGAAGTTGCAACGTTGATTACCGCATTGGGAGCAGGCATCGGAAAAGAAGAATTCAATCCTGAAAAGTTGCGTTACCACCGCATTATCATTATGACGGATGCCGACGTGGATGGCGCGCATATCCGTACTTTGTTACTGACCTTTTTCTACCGCCAAATGCCTGAGCTTGTAGAGCGCGGCTATGTATATATCGCCCAACCACCGCTTTATAAAGCCAAACACGGCAAACAAGAACGTTATCTGAAAGATGAAGCTGAGAAGGATGAATTTCTACTCGGTTTAGCCATTGATAAAGCGAAAATTGTTTCTAATGGCCGCGTTGTCGAGGGTGAAGAGCTTGAGAAAGCAGCCAAACAGTTCTTGCAAGCAAAGACCGTTATTGAGCAGGAAAGCCGGATAATTGATGATTTGGTTTTGCGTGCAATGCTCTTGGCAGAACCAATCGATTTGTCTTCACCAGAAAGTGCCGATAAAGCTATTGCGGAGTTGATGTATCTTTTAGATGAAAAAGAAATAGCGTTGGAACACATTATCGGTAATGAAGGCAATGTGTTTATTAAAATCACGCGAAAACTTCATGGAAATGTCGTCATCAGTTATATCGAGCCTAAGTTTCTGAGTAGTAAGGCTTATCAAACCATCAGCCAGACTTCAGGCATGCTGAAAGGTTTGGTATCTAAAAATGCCAAGCTGTATAAAGGTGACAATGAATACGATATTGATAGCTTTGAAAATGCTTTGGAAATTCTGTTACAAATCGCACAGAAAGGCATGTCTATCCAGCGCTATAAAGGTTTGGGCGAGATGAATCCTGAACAGCTTTGGGAAACCACCATGGATCCGGCAGTGCGCCGCTTGCTGAAAGTGCGCATTGAAGATGCTATTGCGGCAGATGAGGTATTTGTGACTTTAATGGGCGATGAGGTTGAACCTCGTCGTGCATTTATTGAGAGCAACGCACTGATTGCGCAGAATATTGATGTGTAAAGGCTGAGCTACTACATACATGCCTGTCTGAAAAAACTGTTTCAGACAGGCATTACCACAACTCCCATTCCCTATCGCCGTACTCGTACTTGGTCTGAGTATTTCCCACAATACTACGGAAAGCCGGGGAACAATAAGCATATTTTGTTAAGTGAATTTTCTATAAATAAAATGCCTGTCTGAAAACATTTTCAGACAGGCATTTTTCATATGCTTCAAAATCGGCTACTTAGTTTTTATCCAAGTCAACCAATTTGTTTTTAGCAATCCATGGCATCATGCCGCGTAATTGCGCACCTACTTTTTCGATCTCATGATCAGCGTTCAAGCGGCGGCGGGCGGTCATGCTGGCATAGTTGGTTGCACCCTCTTGAATAAACATTTTCGCATATTCGCCTGATTGGATGCGGTAAAGCGCTTTTTTCATGGCTTCTTTAGTTGCCGGAGTAATCACTTCGGGACCGGTCACATATTCACCGTATTCCGCATTGTTAGAAATTGAATAGTTCATGTTGGCAATACCGCCTTCATACATCAAATCTACAATCAGTTTTAACTCATGCAAACATTCAAAATATGCCATTTCAGGTGCATAGCCGGCTTCTACCAGTGTTTCGAAACCGCATTTCACCAACTCTACCGCACCACCGCACAATACTGCTTGCTCACCAAACAGATCGGTTTCGGTTTCTTCACGGAAGTTGGTTTCAATCACACCACCTTTAGTTCCGCCGTTAGCAGCTGCGTAAGACATAGCAATGTCGCGAGCTTTGCCGGATTGGTCTTGATAAATAGCAATCAGAGTCGGCACGCCGCCACCTTTCAGGTACTCGCTACGAACAGTATGGCCCGGGCCTTTAGGGGCAACCATAATAACGTCTAAATCTTTGCGCGGCACGATTTGGTTATAATGAACATTAAAGCCGTGGGCAAATGCCAATACCGCGCCCTCTTTCAAGTTGGGCTCGATTTCGTTTTTATATACGACAGGCTGGTTTTCATCAGGCAACAGAATCATTACCACATCGGCAGCTTTGGTTGCATCCGCAACGCTACGTACATCATGGCCTGCTGCTTCGGCCTTTTTCCATGAACCGCCCTGACGCAGACCGATGACCACGTTTACACCTGAATCTTTCAGGTTTGCGGCATGGGCATGGCCTTGCGAACCATAGCCGATAATGGCAACGGTTTTACCTTTGATCAATGATAAATCAGCATCTTTATCGTAAAAAACTTGCATGTAAATTTCCTTAAATAAACAATAAGCGGGAAACAAATTGAGGGTTAATCAATGTTTTCAGAAACATCTTTCAATAAAACAACATCCAGCCCGTCAATCTTGCCTTCAATCGACTGTAAAAAATTTTGAAAATGATTTGAAGCTTTATGCTCTTCAACAGCCGCAGTATTTTGCCAGTTTTCAAAAAATACAAACTGGTTTTCATTGTCAAGATCTTGATGCAGATCGTAACGGATATTGCCTGCCTCATTACGGCTGGCAACAACCAATTTCCGCAATACATCAAGCAGCTCGCTCCGGTATTCGGGTTTAATGGTGATAGTGGCGGCAATTTTAACCTTGTTCATTTTATTCCTCATGAATTAGATCAAAAATCCTAAAAATCCATTATGAATTGGTTGGACCAGTTAAATTTTCAGACAGGCATTTTAATATACAGACAAAAGCTCTATCTAGATTTTCAGAATCCGCTCACCACGACCGATACCAGCCGCTCCGGTGCGCACAGTTTCAAGAATCTGGGCTTTTCCAACTGTTTCCAAAAATGAATCCAGCTTATCAGAAGATCCTGTAATTTCAACAGTATAGGTTTTATCTGTTACATCCACCACGCTGCCGCGGTAAATCTCGGTAAGCCGCAAAAACTCATCACGGTCTTTGCCGACCGCACGCAGTTTTACCAGCATCAACTCACGCTCAACAAAACGGCTTTCATTCAAATCCACCACTTTGATCACTTCAACAAGCTTATTCAATTGCTTGGTAATTTGCTCAATAACCGTTTCGTCACCATGGGTTACAATGGTCATACGAGAGAGCGTTTTGTCTTCCGTAGCAGCTACCGACAGCGAATCAATGTTGTAATCACGAGCCGAAAACAAGCCCACCACGCGGCTCATCGCGCCTGATTCATTCTCCATCAGGATAGATAATATATGTCGCATTATGGCACGCTCCTTGTATCGTAATCGCGGTCTGTAACTTCATTCACGTCAGAATCTTGCGGGGTTTGGCGCATATGCAGCGGCAATACCATTTCATCTAGGCCTTTACCGTTACCCACCATCGGAAATACGTTTTGTTTCTTATCCGTGATGAAATCCAAAAACACCAAACGGTCTTTTTGTTTCAATGCCTCAAGAAACGCACCTTCCACGTCGGATTTCTTGTGTACGCGGATACCGATATGGCCGTAAGCTTCAGCAAGTTTGACAAAATCCGGCAAAGAATCAAAATAGGTTTCCGATTCTCGGTTGCTGTAATACAGCTCTTGCCACTGCCTTACCATACCTAAATAGCCATTGTTCAATGTCACAATATTAATCGGCAATTTATATTGTAAACAGGTAGAAAGTTCCTGAATATTCATCTGAACCGAACCTTCGCCCGTAATACAGAACACATCTTGATCCGGCGCCGCCAATTTAGCACCCATAGCATAAGGAATACCTACGCCCATCGTGCCCAAACCGCCTGAATTCAACCATTGGCGCGGCCGTTCAAACGGATAATATTGAGCAGCAAACATTTGATGTTGGCCTACGTCCGATGTGATGATGGCAGAATTATTGGTCACTTCAGCAAGCTTCTGCACTACATATTGCGGCTTGATAAGTTCTCCGTCATCTTCAAACCACAAGCAATTGCGGCTGCGCCAACTCTCAACAGTTTGCCACCATTTTTCAAGAGCAGTAGCGTTGATACTCAACTCTTGCTTTTTCCACAAGCCAATCATTTCAGAAAGAACGTTTTTCACATCCCCCACAATCGGCACATCCACTTTCACCCGCTTGGCAATGCTTGAGGGATCAATGTCGATATGAATAATTTTTTTGGCTTTTTCAAAGAATTTTGAAGGTACGGAAACCACGCGGTCATCAAAACGTGCGCCTACAGCGAAGACCACATCGGCATTTTGCATAGCCAGATTCGCTTCATAAGTACCGTGCATACCCAACATACCGAGATATTGACGATCACTCGAAGGATAAGCGCCCAAACCCATCAATGTGCCGGTACACGGTGCGCCGGTAAGCTTCACGAAATCAATCAGTTCCTGATGAGCATTGCCTAACACAATGCCTCCGCCGAAATAAACGATGGGCCGTTTAGCCGAAGCAAACATTTGTACCGCTTTTTTAATCTGCCCTGCATGGCCTTGTTTAACCGGCTGGTAGGAACGGATAAAAATGTCTTCTTGCGGATAGCTGAATTTTGCCATCGCTTGGGTAACATCTTTCGGAATATCCACCACCACAGGGCCGGGTCGGCCGCTGGCAGCAATCTGAAACGCTTTTTTAATCGTGCTTGTCAAATCATTGATATCGGTGACGAGGAAATTATGCTTCACGCACGGTCGGGTAATGCCTACGGTATCTACTTCCTGAAACGCATCACTGCCGATGGCTGGCGTGCCAACCTGACCCGTAATCACCACAATCGGAATCGAATCAGAATAAGCTGTAGCGATACCCGTTACCGCATTGGTCGCACCCGGACCCGAAGTAACCAGTGCCACGCCTACTTTGCCGCTTGTACGTGCATAAGCATCAGCCGCATGTACCGCCGCTTGCTCGTGACGAACCAGGATATGCTTGAATTTGTTCAATTGAAAAAGCGCATCATAAATTTCAAGAACTGCGCCGCCGGGATAACCGAAAACGTATTCCACGCCTTCAGCTTTTAGACTCTGCACGAGTATTTGTGCACCTGATAATTGCATGATTGCCTCTTTTATATTCTGCAGGTAAATCAATAGGAAACATCAGCTTCGCCACAGCATCTGTAATGCTTGTTTTCCGAACAACGATTTAGGGTACGCGATACGGAATCATCCGGCGACAACCAGAGCGCTTCAATCAATTGAAATAGCTGCTTGAGGTTTATTAAAAATTTAAAAAAGAATAAAGTTTGCGTAAGGTAGCGCAAATTATCGGTGAAATCAAGCGAAATTACAGGCTGTTTCAAAATAATTTAACAACACCTGAAGAAGACAATTTGTTGGAGATGAGCGGTAAACAAAAAGCCATCACAACACATTAATTGAACAAATCAAAAAACAGCCGCATTTCATTATAACGAGAATGTTTCGGCTGCTTTGATAATATTGGGAACTTTGGCGCACCCGACTGGGATCGAACCAGCGACCTTCAGCTTCGGAAACTGACGCTCTTCCAACTGAGCTACGGGTACAAGCGAGCCGATAAGATACCCGAAAAGCGGCACTTTGGCAAAATTTTCTGATGTTGTTTTGCATTTTTTACACAGCCTGCAACCAACCCAAAAACCTCACCTCCCAACTATAATTTACCGTGTTAAAATAATTTTTAAATCTTTTTTGAGATAAGCCAAACTTAAATGATTGGAAAACACGCCCGAATTCAGTATAATCCAGCAAATTATTGTTAATACAATTTAACAAATTAATAAAATTTCGTCCAAAACGATATCTATCGGCGAGGCCAAAACACATGAACCATACAACCAAACAAAGTGTCCGCGGATCAACCGCTTTTACCCTGATCAGCGGCATTGTTATTCTTCTTGCGACCTTGTTTTTTTTAGTGCGCTTGGCAACCAGCGGCTATTTTAGCAATGTTGATGAAATGACGGCAGATGCTGTTGCGACACGCATCATGCCTACAGGCAACGTTACCATGGGCGATGGTGTGCCCGTGGGTATGCGCCAAGGTGATCGGATTTTCCAAAAAGTATGTGTCCAATGCCACGCGACTGACAGCACCGTAGCCGGCGCACCACGTATTACCAATAATGCAGACTGGGCCCCGCGCATTGCAAAAGGTTTTGATACCTTATTTACTCATGCATTAAACGGCTTTAACAATATGCCCGCCAAAGGCGGCGCAAGCGATTTGACTGATGATGAATTAAAACGCGCCATTGCCTACATGACAAACGAATCCGGCGGCAAATTTGAAGCGCCCGCGGTACCTGCTTCGGCAGCTTCTGATGCTGCTGCTTCAGGAGAAGCGCCCGCAGCTGCCGCATCACCGGCTTCTCCGGCACAAGCCAGCGCAAAAAAATAATTTATCAATCTGCATAAAAAGCGTACCCTACTGGGTACGCCTTTTTGCTTAAAATTTTCATATAATGAAATGGTCAATAAATTGATACAAAATAGCAGGTAAAAGGCCGTTCAGACGCACACAAAAACAAACAACACCATAGAATATTAAGTTTTTCAATTATATAAACCTATAGCCGATCAACACATTAATGCAAGGCAGCAAGCTGAAGACAATACAGGTCGTACGGGACTGGTTTTGTTGCTGCTTTAGCGCTTACAAAATCGTTCTCTTTAAGCTAAGGCACTAGCAACAACGTAGCAAGCATTAAGTTGATTGACTATATTACCGCTTTGAACTCATCGCCTAATGCCTGTCTGAAACCAAGTTTCAGACAGGCATTGCCCAATATAAACCGAGGTAGTATGAACAATTCCCATCAACTTTATATCGGCATTATGTCCGGCACCAGTATGGATGGTGCAGACGCCGTGCTGATCCGCATGAACGGCACACAATGGCAGGCTGCTCAGGCGCATGCGTTTGTACCGTATGACAACCAATTAAAAAAATCCTTATTGGACTTGCAAAACATCAGCGAAAACGAGCTGCACAAAAGCATGACACTTGCCCAAGAACTCAGCTCACTCTACGCGGAAACAGTTCATACCCTTCTTAAAGAAACCGGCGTTCAGGCACATGAAATTACCGCCATCGGCTGCCACGGTCAAACTGTACGGCATGCCCCGGAATCAGCATACAGTATCCAACTGGCCAACCTTTCCCAGCTTGCAGAACAAACCGGTATTTTTACCATTGGCGACTTCCGCAGCCGCGATTTGGCGGCAGGCGGCCAAGGCGCACCATTAGTGCCTTCTTTCCACGAGGCCGTGTTCAAATCCAATCAGGAAACCCGCGTGGTGTTGAACTTGGGCGGCATTGCCAACATCAGCGTATTGCCTGCCGATTCGCATGCATTTGGTTTTGACACAGGCCCCGGCAATATGCTGATGGACGCTTGGGTCGATACCATTTGGCAACAGGCTTATGATGCCAATGGCGAAAAAGCGGCGCAAGGCACCATTCTGCCAGACTTACTGGCCAAATTGCTTGCCCATCCCTACTTTCAGCTTCCACCGCCTAAAAGTACCGGGCGCGAACTGTTTTCGCTAAATTGGCTGCGCACCTTCTTAAGCGGCCATGAAAACCCACACGATGTTTTGCGCACCTTAGTCGAATATACTGCGCAGAGTACCGCCTCAGCCATCGCGCAATCCGCCCCTGATGCGCGCCAAGTGTACGTTGGCGGAGGAGGCATACGTAACACTTTGCTGGTTAACACGCTGCAAACCTGTTTGCAGCCTTACAACATAACACTACACAGCACCGCCGAATTAAACCTTGACCCGCAATGGCTGGAAGCCGCCGCATTCGGCTGGCTCGCCGCCTGCTGGATTAACCGCACCCCCAGCAATCCGCATCACGCCACAGGCGCCCGCAAGCCCTGCATTTTGGGTGCCGGATACTATGCTTGATTACCATACAACCAACATCATCCATGCCTGTCTGAAACCCATATTTTCAGACAGGCATCGGCTTTCTTACTTTCCGGCGGATACTGTATAATTCACACTATTCATCTCTGAATAACACTATTCAAACAAACGGAATGTTCCGCTTCACAACATTCAGACAGGCATTAGCTTAACTTTTATGGCAAACACATCACCTCAAAAATCCAAATCCCCTCACGGCAGAACAACACGCAAATCGCTTGCCACGCCCAAGCCGCAAGCCGAAAAACCCTTGCCGAAAACCAAAATCGACATCAAGCCGCCCAAACGGCCGAAAGGCGTTGTAAACAACCAAGAAAAAAACAAACGCAACGAACACATTGCCAACTTGGTCGGCGATACACTCTGGCTGCTCGGTTTGGTGGCGGTCATTTATATTGCCGTGTCGCTGTTGAGCTTTTCCATGACCGACCCCGCCTGGTCGCGCAGTGTGCCTGCTGCCGATAATGTACGCAATATGGGCGGCCTATTCGGCGCTTATTTTTCCGACGTCAGCTATTACCTGTTCGGCCTTTCCTTCTGGTGGTTTCTGATTGCCGGGTTGGTTTTTCTCGTAAAAAACTTCCGCCCGCTGCAAAAACCCGAGCAAAAACCGTATAACACAGGCATCGCGCTGGCCGCTCTAACCGTGCTGCTACTATGCAGCCCTGTTTTAGAAGTGTTTATTTTTAAAGATGAATTAGCAGGAGAATTACCCGTTGGTGCGGGCGGGTTGTTCGGCTCGTTTATCGCTTCCGGCATGAGCTGGCTGCTCGGCAATACCGGCAGTTTATTGATTATGCTGGTGATTCTGCTTTTGGCTTTGTCTCTGCTGATTCAGGTTTCCTGGCTCGATATGATGGAAAAAACCGGCCAAAAAATGGAATGGGCATGGACGAAATTCCAACGCAGGAAAAACGGCTACATCGCTGAAATGCCTGATTCCAAAACCACACGCCGTATGGTGCGCGAAGCCAAACAAATCACAGCCGAGCCTGTGCCCATGCTGGAAAACAGCAGCAGCAACCGCAAAGCGGTGCCTGTTTCCATAGCACCGCCTGTTCCCGTACAAACCGCGCTGTTCGATGACAAAGGCAAAGCAGCCGAGCCGCTGCCGCCCGGCGAATATGCCAAACCCAACCTTCACTTGCTCAGCACGCCCAAAAACGATGTGCTGCCGCCTAATCCCGAAACCTTGCAACAAACTGCGGAACGCATCGAAGCCAAGCTGCTGGAATTCGGCATTGAAGTGCAAGTGGTCAGCGCCACCGCCGGCCCCGTGATTACCCGTTTTGAAATCGAGCCGGCCCAGGGCGTAAAAGGCAGCCAAATTGTGAACCTTTCCAAAGACTTGGCGCGTTCGCTTTCTATGCAGTCGGTGCGCGTGGTGGAAACTATTCCGGGCAAAAATACGATGGGTATCGAGATTCCCAACGAGCGCCGCCAGGAAGTGTTGCTGCAAGAAATCTTTTCTTCTTCCGTATTTAACGATGCCAAATCCAAGCTCACCGTTGCTTTGGGTAAAGACATTGCCGGTGTGCCGGTTGTGGGCGACTTGGCAAAAATGCCGCATCTGCTGGTTGGCGGCATGACCGGTTCGGGTAAGTCCGTAGGCGTGAACGCCATGATTATGTCGATGCTGTTCAAAGCCACGCCCGATGAAGTGCGCTTTATTATGATCGACCCGAAAATGCTGGAATTGAGCGTGTACGAAGGCATCCCGCACCTGCTCTGCCCCGTAGTAACCGATATGCGCGAAGCCGGCCAAGCGCTGAACTGGTGCGTTACCGAAATGGAAAAACGCTACCGCCTGCTTTCCCATGCCGGTGTGCGCAATCTGGAAGGCTTTAATAAAAAAATCGAAGAAGCCAAAGCGGCAGGCAAACCGATCCCCAACCCGTTCAGCTTGAACCCGGACGACCCCGAGCCGCTGGAAAAACTGCCGCTGATTGTAGTGGTGATTGACGAGCTGGCCGACTTGATGATGACCGAACGCAAAGCCGTTGAGCAGCAAATCGCCCGCCTGGCGCAAAAAGCGCGCGCCGCAGGCATCCACATGATTGTGGCCACCCAACGCCCGAGTGTGGATGTGATTACCGGCCTGATTAAAGCCAACATTCCAACCCGCATGGCCTTTACCGTGCAAAGCAAAATCGACAGCCGCACTATTCTCGACCAAATGGGTGCGGAAGACTTGCTCAAATACGGCGATTTGCTGTTTCTCCAGCCCGGCAATGCCGAGCCTACCCGCTTGCAGGGCGCGTTTGTGTCCGACCACGAAGTGCATGAAGTGGTATCGCATATCAAACGCCAAGCACCGGCCAACTATATCGAAGGCCTGCTTACCGGCGAAGCAGCGCTGGAAACCACCAACGTGGTTAATCCCAATGCCAACAGCGATGAATTGTTCGACCAAGCCGTGGCCTTTGTATTGGAATCCCGTAAAACCTCGATCTCCTCGCTACAACGTCATCTGCGGATCGGCTATAACCGCGCCGCCAATTTGGTTCAGGCGCTGGAAGAAGCGGGCGTGCTTTCCGAAGCCGATTCAAGCGGTGCACGCAAAATACTGGCACAAAAAGACCATCTTTAAAGCAGATGCCTGTCTGAAACGCTTTTCAGACAGGCATTTTTACATTGCACCGAATCCCGATTAAATTCAAACCCATAAGCCACAATCAATTTATATCGACAAATTTTACCGTTTATCCGGGCCAGACCCGATTGAACCTAACGCCATAACGGCAGTCAAACGCCCAAAGGAGATTGACCGTAATGAAATACAAAAATTTTGTAACGCCTCTACTACTCGCACTTGCCTTATCGGCATGCGGCTCCGGCCAGCCCGATAACGAGCTTTCTTCTTCGGAAGAGCTGGCACACATCGAAAGCGCCAGCAGTGCCTACGCAGACGCCTCCGAAGCTCCCCCTCCCGATATGCTGCCTGATGATTATGCTTCAGGCGAAGCACCGCAAGACTACGACAACCTGATTCCCGCCGGCGGCAACCGCACCGTAAACTACCGCTCCGACAAAGGCAGCGCCACCGCCGTATATGATAATTCCGGCGATATGCCCGTTGTGCGCCTCACCATAGGCAGCCAGCCCGAAGCCGTGTTGAAGCAAACCGATGCCCTGCCGCAAGGCGCTGTTTATAGCAACGGCAGCATTACCTGGGAAACCGAAGGTTCTTCCGCCAAACTTACGCAAGGCGGCACCAGCACCAACTTCACCGAAGCCCAGGCGCCAAGCCAAACCGCGGCTGCTTCTGCCGCATCAGGTAAATAGCCGTTGCCTGCGGAAAACCATAACAAATGCCTGTCTGAACACTTTCAGACAGGCATTTCTCAATAAGCTTACTGTGCATCCCTATGCGCCCGATTCCACACAATTTCCGGCGTCAAATTATTCAAACAATCCGTATGCCCCAGCGGGCATTCACGTTTAAAACAAGGCGAGCATGTCAAATTCAAACTCACCACTTGGGCTTTATCGCTCAACGGCGGCGTATGGTCGGGGCTTGAAGAGCCGTATATAGCCAACAATTTGCACCCCAAAGCGGCCGCAAGGTGCATCAGCCCACTGTCATTACAAATCACCGTATCGGCGCAAGCAAGCAAATCTATCGCTTCCGACAAACTGGTTTTGCCGCATAAATTAATGCAGATACCGCCGCACAAAGCATTGATTTCTTCTGCAATATCAAAATCTTTTTGCGAACCGAAAATCCAAATTTGCCAACCTTCCTCCGCATAACGGCGCGCCAGTTCGGCAAAATGCTTGGGCGGCCAACGTTTGGCCGGGCCGTATTCCGCACCCGGGCAGAATGCAAGCACAGGCTGATCGGTGTTCAAGCCATGCTCTGCCAATGCAGCCTGCTGGTTTTCCGGGTCTATCTGAAATTGCGGATTATCGGAATACCCGTTAAACGCCTCTTGTCTGGGATAAGCCAAAGAAGTATAGCGGTCGACCATTAAAGGCAGGTAGTCTTTATTGAGCTTTCGGATATCGTTGAGTAACAAATAGCGCGACTCGCCCACATAACCGGTGCGCTGACGGATGCCGGTAGCAGCGGCAATCAGCGCAGACTTCAGCGAACCTGGCAACACAATCACTTGGTCATACCCTTGTTTACCCAGCTCCCGTCCGACTTTCCAGCGTTTTTTCAACTCCAACTCACCGTGGCCGAACGGGTTTTCAATAATGCGGCTCACTTCCGGCATGCGCTCAAACACAGCCATCGACCATTTCGGCGCAAACACGTCTATCACAGAGCCCGGGTAAAGCTTGAGCAAGCGGCGGAACAGCGGCTGCGTCATAACACAATCGCCAATCCAGCTCGGAGAAATAATGAGGATTTTCTTAGACATATTCGTCATCTAATAGCCAATGCCTGTCTGAAGCAACGATGTGCGGCTTTCAGACAGGCATTGCTTCAATCACTTAATGATGGCCTTTGATTTCACCGTCCAGCCGATAAACCGTGCCGCAATAGGGGCATTCCACCGTACTGTTTGATTCAATGGGCAAAAACACACGCGGGTGGCCGTTCCAGGTTTCATTTTTCGGGCCGGAGCAATGCAGCGGCAAATCATGCGGAGTGATAACAACAGGTTCGCGGGTTTCGCTCATGATTGGTTCCTTAATCAGGTTATCGGGTTAGTTTTATGGCGGTTATTGTACGACATAAGTATGCAGTTGTGTATGCTCCCGGCAAAGTGATTACACATGATTTTTTATAGCCCATCCGCCATTAAAATTCGTCTCAAAGCCTTAAATCGTTTAAACTAGCGGCAGAATGCGTCAACTCGACCCGGAGCGAATAATGAAATTTATTTCCTTAATTTTTAAAATTCTGATTCTTATCGTATTTTTAATTCTGGCTATTAACAATCTGCAAAAAGTACCGTTTTTCTATCTGCCTGCGCAACAGATTGATCTGCCGCTGATTGCCTTATTGTTCGGCTTTTTCGTGATCGGTGCCGTGTTCGGCGTACTGGCCATGTTCGGTCGCCTGTTGACCCTGCGCAGCGAAAACAACCGCCTGCGCCGCGAAGTAGAAAAAACCGCCCGTATGAATGCGCAAGATTTATATGCGCCCGCTCCCCTGCCCCATAACCCGGCTCCGGCCGCCGCCGCCAACAAGAAAGAAGCGGAAACCAAATGATGGAAACCGAAACTTGGATCTGGCTGGTGCCGATTATTCTTTTGCCGGTATTTTTCGCCATGGGTTGGTTTGCCGCACGTGTAGATATGAAAACCGTGCTGCGCCATGCCAAAAGCGTGCCCGCCGGATTTTACAAAAGCTTGGACGCTCTGGTTGACCGCAATACCGGACAAGCTGCCCGCAACCTCGCCGAAGTGGTGGATTTACGGCCCGCAGATTCTTATGATTTAAGCCTTACCTTAGGCAAGCTTTACCGCCTGCGCGGCGAAAACGACAAGGCCATTGCCATGCACAAAGCTTTGCTTGATTCGCCAGACACCGTGGGCGAAAAACGCGAGCGCGTGCTGTTTGAACTGGGGCAAGACTACCAAAATGCCGGTTTGGTTGACCGAGCCGAGCAGATTTTTTTGGAATTGCAACAAAGCAATATGGCCAAAGAAGCGCATGAAAAACTGCTTAATATCTACCAGCAAGACCGCGATTGGGAAAAAGCCATTGCCATGGCTAAGCTGCTCAGTCACGACGAATTGACCTACCAGTTCGAGATTGCCCAGTTTTATTGTGAAATGGCGCAGGCCGCTTTGTTCAAATCCGACTTCGACAGCGCACACCAGCATGCCCAAGCTGCTCTGGCAGCCAATTCAAAATGCACCCGCGCCAATATGATTTTGGGCGACATCGAGCTCAAACGCGGCAACTACCGCGCTGCGCTGGATGCCTATGCTGCCATCGAAAAGCAAAACCATGCTTACCTGAGCATGGTGGGCGAGCGGATTTACGATGCCTACGATGCCCTTGGCAAATCCGAAGAAGGCTTGCATGTATTGGTGAGCTATGCCGAAGCATTTCCGCAAGTCGATTTAATCAACGTGATTTACGAAAAATCCCTGCTGCTTAAAGGCGAGAAAGCCGCCAACGAAACCGCAGTAGAAATCGTGCGCCGCAAGCCCGATTTAAACGGCGTGTACCGCCTGCTCGGCCTGCAAATCCGCGATATGAATCCCACTTGGAAAAGCGATGCCGATATGGTACGAAGCGTTATCGGCCGTCAACTACAGAAAAACTGGATGTACCGCTGCCGCCACTGCCATTTCAAATCGCAAGCCTTTTTCTGGCATTGCCCCGCCTGCAACAAATGGGAAACGTTCACACCGAACAAAATTGAAGTTTGATACTGTTCAGACAGGCATTGTCTTTACGATGCCTGTCTGAACACCAACAACCCACAGCGCCGATTATCATGCTTGATTTAAACCCGCAATCCTACGATTCACCCGAACAATTTATTTACACGTTGGCCGACTATTATTTCGCCTATTTAGAAACCCACGGCGACGCGGCAGCCGACCGGCTTACCGATGAGCAACACACTTTGATGGCTTATGTTTATCTCGACAGCCAAGTGCAGGAAGGCGGTTTTGTGCAGCTTATCGCTTCGGGCTACGGCGAATATGTGTTGCTCAACCCGCTCGCCGACAGTCTGCGCCGCTGGAAAATCAAACCCACACCCAAAATCCTCGATCAAGCCAAAGCCCTTTATCAGAAATACGGCGAAAAAATTGAGCATTTAAGCTCGGAAGGTGCCGAGTTGGACAGCTTGAGGACACAATTTCCCGAATTTGAAGAGCTGGATGCCGATTATTACGACTGCGCCGAAGCAGACATGGCAGCAGCAGCCGAATACATTGCCCATCACGCAACCAAATTCAGCATCTCGCCGTAATGCCTGTCTGAAAGCCATAATTTAAGGATGCACCATGAACCCTTTAATCACCGATTTCACCCCGCCCGCTCCCTATTCACCCGTGATCGTGGCGCTGGATTTTGCTAACGAAGCCGACACACTTCATTTCGTGCGCAAGCTGGATCCCGCACTCTGCCAATTGAAAATCGGCAAAGAATTATTCACCGCCACCGGCCGAAATCTCGCCGAAAAACTGATTAACCAAGGCTTCAAGCTTTTTCTCGACTTAAAATACCACGACATCCCCAACACCGTTGCGCAAGCATGCAAAGTTGCCGCCGATATGGGAGTGTGGATGGTGGATATGCATGCTTCGGGTGGTCGCCGCATGATGGAAGCTGCCGCCGAAGCCGTGGCTAACCACAGCCACAAACCTTTATTGATCGGCGTCACCGTGCTGACCAGTATGGAGCAAAGCGATTTGGCAGAAATCGGGCTTACGCTACCAGTGGAAGAATTGGTTGTGCGCTGGGCCAAGCTCGCCCAAAGTTCGGGCTTAGACGGCGTAGTCTGCTCCGCCTTGGAAGCCGCTCCGCTACGCGCCGCTTTAGGCAACAGTTTCATATTGGTTACTCCCGGCATCCGCCTCGACATCACCGGCAATAACGACGACCAACGCCGCATCATGACACCGGCGCAAGCCCTCGCTGCAGGCTCCAGCTACCTCGTGATGGGCAGGCCGATTACCCAAGCGGCCGATCCCGTGGCAGTATTGCGCGAAATAAACACCCTTACTGCTTCATAAAGCCCCAATGCCTGTCTGAAAACATACGAGATGCAAGAAAGAACACCATGATTCTCTACGCAGAAACCCTGAGAAGCCGCTTAGCCAATGCCCGCGTTTTAGTGGTGGGCGACGTGATGCTCGACCGCTACTGGTTCGGCGATGTATCCCGCATTTCCCCCGAAGCGCCGGTGCCTGTTGCCAAAATCGACAAAACCGACCAACGCGCGGGCGGCGCTGCAAACGTAGCGCGCAATATCGCCGCGCTCGGCGGGCAGGCTGCTTTACTTTCCGTTACCGGCGATGACGAAGCTGCCGACAGCCTCGATATGCTGATGAACAAATGGGGCGTATCGGCACATCTGCTACGCGATGCCGCCATCTCCACCACAGTGAAGCTGCGCGTTATCGCACGCAACCAGCAACTGATCCGCCTTGATTTCGAAGATAACCCCAATCACGAAATATTGGTGCAAGTACAAGAGCAATACAAAGCGCTGCTGCCGCAATATGATTTGGTGATTTTGTCTGACTACGGCAAAGGCGGCCTTACCCATGTCACCACCTTTATCGACTGGGCACGCGAAGCCGGCAAGCCCGTGTTAATCGACCCCAAAGGCGATGATTATGAAAAATACGCAGGCGCCACCCTTCTCACACCCAACCGCGCGGAATTAAAAGAAGTGGTCGGCAGCTGGAAAGATGAAGCCACGCTCACAGAAAAAGCCCAACAGCTACGCCGCCGCCTCGGCTTAAACGCCCTTCTGCTCACACGCAGCGAAGAAGGTATGACGCTCTTCCGCGACGGCGACCCACACCACCAACCCACCCAAGCGCGCGAAGTGTATGATGTTTCCGGCGCGGGCGACACCGTGATTGCCGGCATGGGCTTAGCCTTAGCCGCAGGTTTGGATTTACCTGAAGCCATGCAGCTGGCCAACATTGCTGCGGGTGTTGTTGTCGGTAAAGTCGGTACGGCCGTATGCTCTTTTGAGGAGTTGGCAGAGGGGCTTTAAATACCTTATATAAATCGGACAAGCAAATATATAGATGCGGCTTGCCAATCGGCTCTGCCCATACAAATAAGGCTTTGACGTCTTTTACCTTAATCTATAAGGCAATAATAAACTGAAAGCTTGCTATCTTTTATTTAGTTTTGGCAATAGAGTCTGACAACAGACCGAAACAACAGAGAGAGTGAGGAATTATGACCAAATATTACCGCACCCGTTTAGAGTTCACTTGGGACGACAGCCAATACAAAGACGGTGATTTTACCCCGCAAAAACTCGAACCTGTAGTAACCGAATGGTTGGCGCAACACGGCTTCGATCCAAACACTACGCACGATTTCGACGCCAGCGTTGACGAACCTTTTTCCTACGGTTTTACCGGCATGACATCCGACCAGCTTATCACCTTGCTGATTCACATTGCCTCCGCCTTTCCCGACATCCACTTTTACGCCCGTGGCGCAGGAGAATCTTTCGGCGACATGTGGCTGCGCGAATTTCACAAAGGCAAAACCATTTTTTCCGCCGGCCCTTACCATACAGGCAATCAGGAAATTGAGAAAAAACGCGGCTGGTTCGACCGCCTGTTCCGTTAAACAAAAACATAATGCCTGTCTGAAAAACGTTCAGACAGGCATTTCAACCTTTCACAACACCCACTCCATCGCCGCCCGTTTCATTCCAAATTCTTTTGTTATAATATCTCCACAATCCAAATAAACACTGCATATTCCACGCAACGCTACACATTTTCAAACATCCGCCCGCAACATTAAGGAAACATCTATGACCATCATCGTAACCGGCGCTGCCGGCTTTATCGGCAGCAATATCGTAAAAGCGCTCAACGAGCGCGGCATTACCGACATCGTTGCCGTTGACAACCTCACGCGCGGCGAAAAATTTACCAATTTGGCCGACAGTGAAATCGCCCATTATCTCGACAAACACGAATTTATCCGCCAAGTGCGCGAACATATTTTGCCGTTTGACGACATCGAAGCCGTATTTCATGATGGCGCCTGTTCCGACACCATGGAACACAACGGCCACTATATGATGGAAAACAACTACCAATACAGCCTGGATTTGCTGGATTGGTGTCAAGACGAACGCATTCCCTTTATCTACGCATCCAGCGCCGCCGTATACGGCAAAGGCGAAATCTTCCGCGAAGAGCGTGAACTGGAGCGCCCGCTCAATGTGTATGGCTATTCCAAATTTCTGTTTGACCAAGTTGTACGCCGCCGCATGGCGGAAGGCCTCAAAGCCCAAGTAACCGGCTTCCGCTATTTCAATGTTTACGGCCCCCGCGAGCAACACAAAGGCCGAATGGCCTCAGTAGCCTTTCACCATTTCAACCAATACCGCGAACAAGGTTACGTTAACCTTTTCAGCGGCTACGACGGTTATGGCGACGGCGAGCAAAGCCGCGATTTCGTCAGCGTGGAAGATGTGGTTAAAGTGAACCTGTTTTTCTTAGACCACCCTGAAATTGTCGGCATCTTCAATCTCGGAACCGGCCGCAGCCAACCGTTTAACGACTTGGCCGCCGCCACCGTCAACGCCTGCCGCACCGCCGAAGGCAAGCCGGCAATGAGCTTGCAGGAATTGGTTAAAGAAGAATTGATACGCTACATCCCCTTCCCCGACGCACTCAAAGGCAAATACCAAAGCTTTACCGAAGCCGATATTTCCCGACTGCGCGAAGTGGGCTACGAAGAAGCCTTCTTTGATGTAAACGAGGGCGTCAGCCGCTACGTTTACTGGCTGCTGGAAAACAATCAATAACCCGGCCGTGCCTGTCTGAAACACATATATTTTCAGACAGGCACATTTTAAAAACCATAAAACAAAGGAGAAACACCATGAATCAAGAATTCAGCACCGCCGATTTAATCGACATCGCACCCGACACCCCATCATGCGAAACCCAGTTCCGCAGCTTCGGCAGAAGAACCCACTTCTGCGGCCGCGCACGCACCGTAAAATGCGACCGCGACAACGGCCTGATTAAGCAGCTGATGAACACCAATTCCGATGGAGAAGTGCTGATCATCGACGGCGGCGGCTCACTTGCCAGCGCCTTGATGGGTGACCTGATTGCCGGAGCCGGCGCTGCAAACGGCTGGGCAGGCGCTGTGATTTACGGCGTAATACGCGACAGCAGCGCTATCGGCTTGATGGATTTCGGTGTCAAAGCCTTGGGCACCAACCCGCGCAAGAGCGCCAAAGACTGTGCAGGAGAAGTGGATATACCAGTATCATTCGGCAACGTTACTTTCCGCCCCGGCGATTATGTTTATTGCGATGAAGACGGCGTTTTGGTATCTGCAACACCGATAGAACGTGCTTGATGCCATTATCAAAACACTATAGTTAATCAATTTAAAAATAGTGGGCTCATCATACTCGGACTTGACCCGAGCACCCCCCGACACCATTGGAACTTACCAATATTCGGGGCAAGCCGTTGTATGAGAGCGCTATTATTAAATAAGCAAGCTCATCTATTGTAATACATATTTTTTCAATAAAATACATTAAAATATATTTTCTTAAATTTTCTTTACTTTAAATCAACTCCAAACAACCTTCTATCAAAAAAGAAAACCGATTAAAAATCATACCGTTTGAGCTGTATCAAAAAGTTCTCAAGATTATATTTACCTAAAAATTACTTTATATTTAATTGTAAAGTTAATTAAAAAGTTGTTATAATTCCACCTGAGTTTCAGAGTATTTACTCTTATATATCATTAATAACCAAACACAAACAGGAAACATCATCATGAATATACTGGGATGGGAATACAGAAAAACCGACGGACGCTACTGGTGGCTGCTCGGTACACTTGCTTTAATCGGCGGCATGGTCGGCATCCTTCCGATAATTGTTGCGCTTTCAATCAACCCCGGAGTACAGGCTGCCCGCAATCCTGACATGTTGATTAGTTTAGCCTTAATGGGCTGGCGCTTCGGCTTCCTACCATCAGTGCTCACATGGGCTGTGTTATTTATTATGGATTTGAAGCGCGGCGTTTTCGGCACGTTCATCACTATGATTACCGCTGCTTTCACTTCCCTGCTTACCGGATGGCTGATTTATGAATTGAGCTTTACGCAAGGTTTGTTAGCCGGTTTATGCGGCGCATTTGCAGGCTGGGCTTTTTCTTTATGCCTGCCTGAGCACCCTAAGAAAAAAAGCAACTTCTAAAGCTTAATCAATTCTGAACGTCAAAAATGCCTGTCTGAAATTTCAGACAGGCATTTTGTTTCATTCAAACAGATAGCTATTTACCCGCATTAGCAGTCGGATTAATCAGAATTTCCACTCGGCGGTTTTGCGCTTTACCCGCTGCTGTATCATTGCCGGCAACAGGTTGGCGCGAACCATAACCAATCGTGCTCAATCGTGAGCCCGCTACACCGCGCTGAACCAGATAATCCGCCACTGAACGGGCGCGCCTTTCAGACAGGGGTTGGTTAATCGCATCATTACCGCTGCTATCGGTATGTCCGGCCACAGTAATCGTGGTTTCAGGATATTGCACCAATGTTTCCGCAGCCTTGTTCAGCGAATCCATTGCCGCACCACTCAACGCTGCGCTGTTTGTATCAAAAGTTACCGCGCTCGGCATTGTCAGCTTGATTTGGTTACCTTCGCGGGAAACCTGCACATCAGTATTTTTCAAACTCTCACGCAGCTTGGCTTCTTGATAATCCATGTAACCGCCCACACCGGCACCCACCGCACCACATGCCAAAGCAGCATTACGCGCACCTTTTCCACCATGAGTGATTGCACCGATTGCACCGCAAGCAGCCGCACCACCCAAACCATACATCGCAGTTTTGCTTACTTTTTGCTGACCGGTTACAGGGTCAGTCACACAGCCGCTTAAAGCCATTGTTGAAGCTGCCGCTAAGACGGTTAAAGTTTTCATCATGTTCATTTTATACTGTCCTTTCAGGAATGGGGTGTGAACAAACTTACATACAGTAATGTTTTTATAATTATCCGACAAAATACTTTTTTAAAAGTTTCTTTAACAAGATATTACGTTTGAATACCGACTAGCCTGTTTTTTGCCCGTCTATAGTCAATCAACACATTTTTGATACAAGGCAGTAAGCCGCAGACAGTACAGGTAGGTAGTACGGGACTGATTTTGTTGCTGCTTTAACGGCTTACAAAATCTCTCTTTTTGAGCTGAGGCGCAACAACAACATATAAAAGTTAAGTTTACTTGCTATAGCCGTAAAAATGCCTGTCTGAAAAAATTTCAGACAGGCATTCCAACGTACAACATTACAATGTACGCGCTACTTCTACAATATCAAATACTTCCAGCTGGTCGCCTTCCATAATGTCATTATAGTTTTTCAGCATCAAGCCGCACTCAAAGCCCATGCGCACTTCTTTCACATCATCTTTGAAGCGCTTCAGAGAAGCCAACTCGCCAGTGTGAATAACCACATTATTGCGGATCAAACGGATATGCGAATCGCGTTTTACCACACCGTCGGTTACCATACAGCCGGCAATATTGCCCACTTTCGATACCGAAATCACTTGGCGGATTTCCACCGTACCAGTTACCTGCTCTTTCTCTTCCGGAGCCAGCATGCCGCTCATAGCTGCTTTCACATCATCAATTGCATCATAAATGATGTTGTAGTAGCGGATTTCTACATCCTCAGTTTCAGCAAGTTTTCTGGCTGAAGCATCTGCACGCACGTTAAATCCGATAATAAACGCGCCGGAAGCAATTGCCAGATTTACATCGCTCTCGGTAATACCGCCCACACCGCTGTGCAACACGCTCACCTTAACCTCATTGGTAGAAAGTTTCTGCAAGCTGCCGGCCAACGCTTCATATGAACCCTGTACGTCGGCTTTGATAATCACAGACAAACTTTGCGCTTGGCCGTCGCCCATATTGCTGAACATGTTTTCCAACTTGGCTGCCTGCTGTTTAGCCAAACGTACGTCACGGTATTTACCCTGGCGGAACAATGCAATTTCACGGGCTTTTTTCTCATCTGCCAGCACCATCGCATCTTCACCGGCATTCGGCACATCCGACAAGCCTAGAATTTCCACCGGAATAGAAGGCCCAGCTTCATCAACCGGCTTACCGTTCTCATCAATCATCGCACGCACTTTACCAAAAGCCGTACCGGCAAGCAGCATGTCGCCTTTTCTTAAAGTACCGCTTTGTACCAACAACGTTGCTACCGCACCACGGCCTTTGTCCAAACGTGCTTCGACAATAATGCCTTTAGCAGGTGCATCTACCGGCGCTTGCAGCTCCAACACCTCGGCTTCCAACAATACGGCCTCCAACAAAGCATCAATGTTGATACCTTGTTTCGCAGAAACATCCACGAACTGGGTTGTACCGCCCCAAGAATCCGGAATAACCTCATAATTGGTCAATTCTTGGCGGATACGTTCAGGGTTGGCGGCTTCTTTATCGATTTTGTTCACAGCAACCACAATCGGCACACCGGCTGCTTTCGCATGTGCAATTGCTTCAATGGTTTGCGGCATCACACCGTCATCAGCGGCTACCACCAAAATCACAATATCGGTAGCTTGAGCACCGCGCGCGCGCATCGCGGTAAACGCTTCGTGACCCGGCGTATCCAGGAAAGTAATCACACCACGTGGTGTTTCTACATGGTAAGCGCCGATATGCTGGGTAATACCGCCTGCTTCGCCCTGCACCACTTTGGCACGGCGGATATAGTCAAGCAGCGAGGTTTTACCATGGTCAACGTGACCCATTACCGTAACAACCGGCGGACGTGGCAGTTTTTCGGCCTCGATATGCTCCGTGCCTTCTTCCAAGAATGCTTCCGGATCATCCGCCGCCGCAGGTTTACCGATATGACCCATTTCCTCAACCACAATCAACGCAGTCTCTTGATCAAGCGATTGGTTGATAGTAACCATCATGCCCATCTTCATCAAAGCTTTAACCACTTCCACGCCTTTAACGGCCATTTTGTGCGCCAGTTCGGCTACAGTAATGGTTTCCGGCACTAAAACTTCATGTACTACCGGTTCGGTAGGTGCGGTAAATGCATGTTGGTTCGGCTCAAGTTTGAGTTTCTTACCTTTTTTACCGCCGCGCACCCGCTCTTCATTACCATGTACGGCAGCATTGCGATCCCGGCCTTTGCCTTTACCTTTTGCACCGCGTGACTGCATATCGGCGTCATCGCGGTTACGGCGGTCTTCTTTCTTGCGGCTACCGCTGCTAGGGCTGGTATCTTCGTCAGCATGGGTTTTCGCTTTGCTTGAAGCGCTACCGGAAACAGCCAACGGCTTTTTATCGGTCGGCTTGGCAGAGCGTTGTTCGTCGGCACGCGCTTTTTGTGCGGCACGCGCTTCTTCTTGGGCTTGCTTTTTGGCTTCTTCACGACGCTGCTGACGCTCCTGGCGCTCTTGTTTTTCACGCAGCAAAGCTTCTTGATGCGCTCGTAATGCGGCAGCACGGCGGGCTTCTTCATCACGCGTGGCCTGCTCGGCCGCACTCACAACTTCCACAGGTTTAGGCAAAGGTGCGCTTTTCTTATCTTTACCCTTTTTGGCAGGTTTCTCAGATTTTGGTGCCGGCTCTTCGGCAGGAGCAGCTTGCACCTGCTCTTTTTCCGCTTCAACTTTAGCCTGTTCTTCTGCTTTTTGTTTTGCTTCTTCTTCGATCCTTTGAGCTTCAGCTTCCTCTTTCGCTTTAGCCTCGGCTTCTGCCTTGGCCCGCTGCTCGGCAGCAGCCGCTTCTTCTGCAGCTTTTTGCTGCTCCGCTTTCACTTTAGCCTGAACCACCAATTCTTCAGGAGAAGGCACCACAACTTTACGGCTGCGGCGGCGTGTTTCCACTTGTACGCCGTCTACCGTGCTTCGCTCGGTTTTTTTACGGGCGATGCTGATTGTACTACTTTGCGTATCATGGCTTTGTTTCAGATAGGCAAGCAATAAAGCTTTATCATCGGCAGTAATTTCGTCGCTGCCTGATGATTTGGCAACACCGGCACTTTTCAGTTGTTTCAACAGTTCTTCAACCGGTTTCTTCAGATCTGCTGCAAATTGTTCTACGGTACTGTTACTCATACCTTACCTCTCATTTATTATCTTCTTCGAACCAGTGGGCGCGGGCAGCCATAATCACTTTTTCAGCTTCTTCTTTGCTGACGCCGGTAATTTCGATTAATTCGTCAATCGCCAATTCTGCCAGGCCGTCACGGTCGATAATGCCGGCTTGTGCCAAATCACGGAGCATGTCTTGATCCACACCTTCCAGCGTTTTCAGATCTTCTGCGATTTCTTCCAGTTTTTCTTCCGAAGCGATGGCCAACGTGAGAATGGCATCGCGGGCACGGTTGCGCAAAGTATCAACTGTGGCTTCATCAAAACCGATTTCCACCAATTCTTCCGCAGGCACATAAGCCACTTCTTCCAAGGTTGAGAAGCCTTCTTGAACCAATGCATCAGCGGTATCTTCGTCCACATTCAGATGCTGAACAAATAAGTTACGGATAGCTGCATCTTCCGCGGCATGGCGCTCTTCCGCTTCTTGAACAGTCATAATGTTCAGCTGCCAGTTAGTTAAGTCGGCTGCAAGGCGCACGTTTTGTCCGCCGCGTCCGATAGCAAGCGCCAGCTGGTCTTCAGCCACCACCACATCAACCGCGTGTTTGTCTTCATCAATCAGAATGCGGGTTACTTCAGCGGGAGAAAGCGCATTGATCACAAACTGCGCAGTTTCGGGCGACCACAATACCACATCAATGCGCTCGCCATTAAGCTCATTGCTTACTGCGTTAATACGCGAACCGCGCACACCGATACAGGTGCCTTGCGGATCGACACGTTGGTCGTTTGATTTCACTGCGATTTTCGCGCGTTGGCCCGGGTCGCGGGCAGCCTCTTTGATTTCCAAAAGGCCGTCGGCAATTTCCGGCACTTCCTGTTCAAACAGTTTAACCAAGAATTCACGCGAAGTACGGCTTAGAACCACCTGTTTGCGCGAACCTTGTTCGTCTACACGCAGAAACAGCGCGCGGATGCGGTCCCCATTACGGTAGTTTTCGCGCGGAATCATTTGGTCACGCGGAATCAGAGCATCAAGTTTGCCGATTTCTACGATAAGTCCGTGGCGCTCGATACGTTTCACTGTACCCATAACAATGTCTTCTTTGCGCTCCAAAAATTCATTCAGAATTTTCTCGCGCTCGGCGTCACGGATACGTTGCAGAATAATTTGTTTGGCTGTTTGAGCGGCTTGGCGGCCAAAAGCTTCATTCGGCAGTTTTTCTTCGTAATATTCGCCGATCTGAATGGTTGTGCCCGGAATTTCTTCTTGGATTTCTTCAATAGTCTTTTCGGTATCCGGATAGGTGTAATCTTCGTCCGCCACGATTAACCAGCGGCGGTAAGTAGAATATTCGCCGGTATCTCGGTTGATTTCCACACGCACATCCATATGTTCGCGCTCAGATTTTTTCTTGGCGGCGGTACCTAATGCAAACTCCAGCGCATCAAACACCACATCCGGATCTACGTTTTTCTCGCTGGCCAGTGCTTCGGCCAATTGCAACATTTCGCGACTCATGGTCAAACTCCTGATTTATTTGATTTTAAAATTTGAATTCGGGTTTCAGGCGGGCTTTGTCGATATTGGATAGAGCCAACTCAACGGTTTTACCGTCGAAAGAAATGCGCACGATATCATCCTTGCAGCCCTCAATGCGTCCGATAAAGTTTTTCTGGCCGTCAACCGGCAGGCGGGTTTTGATTTTTGCCTGCTCTCCGGCAAAGCGCTCGAAATCGGCAGCTTTTTTCAGAGGGCGGTCAAGACCCGGGCTGGAAATTTCCAGATTTTTATAGTCGATGTCTTCCACCATAAACACGCGGCTCAGATGATTGCTCACGGTTGCGCAATCTTCTACCGTGATGCCGCCTTCTTTATCAATAAATACACGCAAAGTGCCTTGGGCAGTCAGCTCGAAGTCCACCACTTCATAGCCTAAGCCGGGCAGGGTTTTCTCAAGAATGCTTTGAATATCCAAATTCCGCTCCGTAAAAAACAAAAAATGGCCCTGTGGCCATTCTTCATATAACTGAAAAATTTTGTGGATTATAAACCTTTTATTCATAAAAGAAAAGTGTTTGTTTTAATCGCTTTATCTAGGTTTCAGACAGGCATTATTATCCTTGCAAAAAGAGTGCGCCGAGACTAGAATTGACAGCTTGATTTTCAAATTTCATTATAAATACCAACAAGATAAGGTTTTCACTATGGCCAACCGCACCGTCTACAATTTCTCCTCCGGTCCCGGCACTCTGCCTGAAGCCGTTCTACGCACCGCCCAACACGAGATGCTGGATTACAACGGCACCGGCATGTCGGTCATGACGATGAGCCACCGCTCCGATATGTTTATGAGCATCCTGCATCATGCCGAACAGGATCTGCGCGAACTGCTTGCGATTCCTGATAACTATAAAGTGCTGTTTCTGCAAGGCGGTGCTAATGCGCAATTCAATATGGTGGTCATGAACTTTGCCAATGGGTTTAAACGTGTGGATTCCGTGGTAACGGGCAATTGGTCGGCCACAGCGCATTCCCAGATGGGCAAACTCTCAGATGTAGATATTCATCTGGCGGCAGACGGCAAACCATCCGGCTACACGGCTTTGCCGAAAGTGGAAGAATGGGATATTGATGAAGGCTCGGCTTTTGTACATTTTGTGAGCAACGAAACCGCCAACGGCCTGCAATACCGTACCATGCCCAAGCTGGCCTCAGGCATGCCGCCTTTGGTTTGCGATATGTCGAGCGAAATTCTTTCGCGCAAAATCAATGTGGCCGATTTCGGTGTAATTTATGCAGGCGCGCAGAAAAATATCGGCCCAGCGGGCGTAACGGTGGCGATTATCCGCGAAGATTTGCTGGAGCGCTGCTCCAACCGGGTGCCGAACGTGTGGAACTACAAAACGCATATCAACAAACAAGGCATGTACAACACGCCCACCACTTACCCGATTTACATCGCCGGATTAACATTCCGCTGGTTGCAAACACAAGGCGGCCTCAAAAACATGGAAGCTTTAAACGATTTAAAAGCAGAAACCCTATATTCCGCCATTGATAACAGCGACGGCTTCTACACCAATAATATCCACCCGGATGCGCGCTCAAAAATGAATGTGGTCTTTTCAACAGGCAATGCCGATTTGGATAAGCGCTTTGCCCTCGAGGCCTCTTTTCAAGGCTTGGAATTTTTGAGCGGCTACAAGAGCGTGGGCGGCATGCGCGCCAGTATTTACAATGCCATGCCGCTAGAAGGCGTGGCGGCCTTGGTTGACTTTATGGCTGAGTTCCAACGCCGTTACGGTTAAGGCCCCACCATACTGCCATACCAAATTAAAGGCCATAGCCGAAAGCTTATAGCCCCCTTCAGAAGCTTCACAATGCCTGTCTGAACATCTTTCAGACAGGCATGTCATTTATTAACCCGGAGCACCACATATTGACTCATTACCCTACCCGAGATATTGCTATAATGCCTGTCTGAAAACATTTCAATCTATATTTAATAATGAAACAAGCCAAACGCTACCCTTTTTTAAAACTGCAACACACCCGCCTATCTTTCTACTTTGAAGACCAATCCGGTTTTTCCCCGCTGCCTGCCGAACATAAATTCCGGCAATGGATATGGCATGCCCTTAAAAACGAATACCGCCGCGCCGAAATCAGCCTGATTCTGCTCAATGAAGAAGATGCCCGCGCCTACAACCGCGACTACCGCGGTAAAGACTACGCCACCAACGTACTCAGTTTTGCACTCGACGAGGGAGAAGCCATGTTCGCACCAAACCCCGACACTCTCAGCGGCGACCTGGTTATCTGCCCGCAAGTCGTTGCCAAAGAAGCCGCAGAACAAGGCAAAACGCTGGAAGCACATTTCGCCCATCTTACCCTACACGGCACATTGCATTTGATGGGCTATGACCATATTTCCGAAGAAGAAGCCGAAATTATGGAATCACTTGAAATCAAACTGTTAAATCAGTTAGCATACCCAAACCCTTACCAACAGGACGAAATTTGACATGGACGACCCGTCGAAGCCCAATTTTTTTGAACGCCTCATCAACCGCATCACCAACGATGCGCCAGAATCCGCTGAAGAAGTTGTCGATATCCTGCGTCAGGCGCATGAGCGCAAAGTATACGACGCCGAAACCTTACAACGGCTCGAAAAAATATTGGATTTCAATGAGCTGGAAGTGCGCGACGCCATGATTACGCGCGCCCAGATGAATGTCATCAAATCGGGCGACAGCCTGGAGCGCATCGTAGCCTACATTATCGAAACCGCCCATTCCCGCTTTCCTGTTATCAGCGAAGACAAAGACAATGTTTTAGGTATTCTGCATGCCAAAGACCTGCTGAAATATGCGTTCAGCAACGAATATTTCAATTTAGAAAGCATTCTGCGCCCTGCCGTGTTCGTGCCCGAAGGCATGCCGCTGAACATGCTGCTCAAAGCCTTCCGCGAACAGCGCAACCACATGGCCGTGGTCATCGACGAATACGGCGGCGTATCCGGCTTGGTTACATTTGAAGACCTAATTGAAGAAATCCTCGGCGATATCGAAGACGAATTCGACGAAGACGACAGCGCCGACAACATCTTCCCCGTATCCGAAGGCCGCTGGCGCATCAACGCCTTTACCGAAGTGGAAGACATCAACGACTATTTCGGCACTGACTATGACGACGAAGAAGCCGACACCATCGGCGGCTTGGTTATCCAAGAGTTGGGGCGTTTGCCGGTGCGCGGCGAAAAAGTCACGCTGGGCAAGCTGCAATTTACCGTAGCCCGCGCCGACAACCGCAGGCTGCACACATTAATGGCTGTGCAAATAAAAGAAGATTAATCAAAACCTAACCAATGCTGCCATCAGATACAGCCGAAATGCCTGTCTGAACAGCCTTTCAGACAGGCATTGAAGTACACACAATGCTGAGGCAGCCAACACACAACCCCAAGTAAGGCAAATAAAATGGCTTTTTCCACCCTCTTTACCCTGCTCGACGATATCGCTTCCATCCTCGACGACGTTTCCCTAATGACTAAAATGGCAGCAAAAAAAACCGCCGGCGTGGTTGGCGACGATTTGGCACTGAATGCCAACCAAGTTACCGATGTACACGCCGACCGCGAATTGCCGATTGTGTGGGCGGTAGCGAAAGGTTCTCTGGTCAACAAAGCCATTCTGATTCCCGTTGCGTTGCTGCTCTCGGTATTCGCACCTTCGCTGATTGTGCCGCTACTGATGATAGGCGGCGCTTACCTGTGCTTCGAAGGCGTGGAGAAGCTGCTGCATAAATTTCTGCATAAAGATGAAGAAACACCTGCCGGCGATAGTGTAAAACCCGATGAAGTGACCAGCGAAAAAGACAAAATCCGCGGTGCCATCCGCACCGATTTTATCCTTTCTGCCGAAATTATCATTATCGCTCTGGGCGTGATGGCACAATCACCGCTCAGCGTGAAAATCATTTCCCTTTCCGCCATCGGTATCGGCATTACCATCGCTGTTTACGGCTTGGTGGCCGCAATTGTAAAAGCCGATGATTTGGGTTTGAAAATGATACAGCAAGGCGGCGCTTCCGCCACCGTCGGCAAAGGCATTATCGGCTTTATGCCATGGTTTATGCGTTTTCTGAGCGTGGCCGGCACGATTGCCATGTTCTTGGTCGGCGGCGGTATTTTTGTGCACTATGTCGGCAGCCTTCACCACTTCCTCGAGGCGCGCGGCTGGGCCGACGGTTTGATGGGCGGCCTTGCCAGCTTGGTAATAGGCGTAATTATCGGCTCTATCGTATGCGCCGTGGTGCTGCCGCTGATAAAAGCCTTTGGCAAGAAAGAAGCACACTAAATCCGTCTAGAAAACAGCGGATTGCTAGGCTATGTAGTAAATCACTATATAATGCCTGTCTGAACACTTTTTCAGACAGGCATTACTCACACACTATCTATAATTATGGCATTTTCCCGTTTCGACACACTCTGGCAAAAACCTACCGTTTACTGGCCGCTACTGATTATTCTGGCCGCCGCCACCCCGTTTACGTTCGCACCTTATTACAACTTCTGGCTGATGCCGCTCATTTTCGGCGCATTCATCCGCCTGCTTGAATTACGTCCCGAGCGTCAAACACTCAGCGCTTATTTATTCGGCCTGATTGCCTATGTCTGCCAGTTTTACTGGATACACACCGCCCTGCACGATATTTCCGGCCTGCCCAATATTTATGCCATACCACTAACCTTCCTACTGCCCGCTTATCTGGCCCTGTTTCCCATGCTGGCCGTGTGGCTGTGGCAGAAAACCCGACTCAGCCGACCTCTGAAAACCGGTATTGCCCTACCCGTGTATTGGACACTTACCGAATTCGCCCGAGAACGTTTGCTTACCGGCTTCGGCTGGGGCGCTTTAGGTTATTCGCAAATTGCCGACTTCAGCCCGCTGGCCGGATTCGCTCCTCTTGGCGGCATACACTTGGTTACACTCGCGACAGCTTTTGCCGGAGCCTGGCTGGCGCTGATTATCGACAACCCCGGGCAAACCAAACAACGCATCATCAGCGCCGCAGCCCTCGCCTCCCTGCTGCTTACCGGCGGTTTGTTGCGCCAAATAGAATTCACTCAGCCCGATGGCAGTAAAGCCACCGTTGCTCTGCCGCAAGGCAATATCCCGCAAACCTTGAAATGGGACGAAGCCCAAGTGCTGCCGACCATACAGCGTTATCTCGACATGGTTTCCGCCACACGCGCCGATATTGTTATCCTGCCTGAAACCGCGCTTACCGTGATGCGGCAACAGCTTCCCCCTGAAATACTCGGCTATTTTTCCGAACAATCCAAAGCCAACGGCAGCGCCTTGGCCATCGGCATAGCCCAATTTACCGATAACGGCACCAATTACGAAAACGCCGTCATCAATATGTCGGCCTACGATCCTGCCAAACCCGACGACCTGCCTTATTATGCCAAAAACCATCTCGTCCCTTTCGGCGAATACAAACCCCTGCCCGCCATTACTGAACCGCTCTACCAAATGATGAACATGCCGCTGGCCGACTTCAAACGTGGCGGCAACAACCAGCAGCCGCTGATTATGGGCAACCAGAAAATCGCTTTTAATATTTGTTATGAAGACGGATTCGGCGACAAACTCATCGCCCCGGCCAAACAAGCCAGCCTGCTCGCCAACGCCAGCAACCTCGCTTGGTACGGCAAATCCAACGCCATGTACCAGCACCTCCAACAATCCCAAGCACGCTCGCTGGAACTCGGCCGCTACATGGTTCGCGCCACCAACACCGGCGCCACCGCCATTGTCGATCCCAAAGGCCGCATCACACTATCCGCCCCTGCCGATACCGTTACCACATTGGAAGGCGAAATTCAGGGTTACAGCGGAGAAACCCCTTATATGAAACTCGGCAGTTCATGGCCGCTAATCAGCTTATTAACCCTATCAGCCGCCATATTGTTCGGTTTAGGCTACAAACGCAGAAGCTAAACCAGTGCCCGTCTGAAAACACTTTCAGACAGGCATGACGTTCAATCCCGACAAATACACTCAAATATTCAAAAACAATCAAATTTTATAAAATACAAAATTTTACCTATTAAATATAAAACCAAACACAAAATTTGTGTCTAATAAGAACATAGACAAGTGTCGGGGCAAACTGACACGAAACAAATCAACAATGTTACAATGCCCCTTCGCCACAAACGATAAAAACAACGAAAAAGGAAACGACATACAATGACGATGAATCACGCTTTTGCATTACCCGTACCAAGCGGTCACGGCAGTTTGGAGCAGTACATTCATACCGTTAACAATATTCCTATGCTTTCCGCCGAGGAAGAAACCCGTTTGGCGGAGCGTCAAATCGCAGGCGACTTGGAAGCCGCCAAAAAACTGATTCTTTCCCACCTGCGCGTGGTTGTATCGATTGCGCGCGGATACGATGGCTACGGCCTCAACCAAGCCGACCTAATTCAGGAAGGCAATATCGGCTTAATGAAAGCGGTAAAACGCTACGAACCTTCACGCGGTGCACGCCTGTTTTCATTCGCCGTACACTGGATTAAAGCAGAAATTCACGAATTCATTCTGCGCAACTGGCGTTTGGTTCGTGTAGCCACCACCAAGCCGCAACGCAAACTGTTCTTCAATCTGCGCAGCATGCGCAAAAGCCTGAGTGCTCTTTCTCCCAAAGAGGCTCAAGATATAGCAGACGATCTGGGCGTGAAACTTTCCGAAGTTATGGAAATGGAACAACGCATGACCGGCCGCGATATCGGCATTCTGGCCGACAACAGCGATGATGAAGACAGCTATGCTCCCATCGACTGGTTGGCCGACAACGATAGCGAACCGACCCGCCAAATCGAGTTAAAAGCCAGCCAAACCCTGCAAACCGAAGGCTTGCAAAACGCATTGGCCAAGCTTGACGATCGCAGCCGCCGCATTGTAGAAACACGTTGGCTGCAAGACGACGGCGGCTTAACCCTGCACGAATTAGCCGCAGAATACGGTGTATCTGCCGAACGTATCCGCCAGATCGAAGCCAAAGCCATGCAAAAACTGCGCTGTTTCTTGGCAGAGGAAGCCGAAGCGGTTTAAGCGCATAATCAAAAAATGCCTGTCTGAAAATTTTCAGACAGGCATTTTTATATAACGAGCCAACTTAAAAATAGCATACCCGTCATACTCGGGCTTGACCCGAGTATCTTGAATTCCAATAACTTTAGGAAGATACTCGGTTCAAACCCGAATATGACGTCGTTATTGTTATGCAAGTTGATTGACTATATCTTGCAAATCGGCTTTATTTAGAAGCTGCTGATGCGGCAACGGTTGAAGCCGCTTCTGCTTTCGCGCCTTGTGCTGCATTCAGACCCCATGATTCAGGGTATTTGTAACCGGCAAAGCGGGTTTGCGCATATTTCTTAAACTCTTCAGAGTTATAAACAGCTTCCACGTCTTTCAACCATTTGCTGTCTTTATCGGCAGTTTTCACGGCAGACCAGTTTACATACGCGTAGCTCGGCTCTTGGAACAATGCTTCAGTCAGCTTGATACCTGAGCTGGTTGCATAGTTACCGTTAATGACCGCAAAGTCAACATCTTGGCGGCTACGCGGCAATTGCGCAGCTTCCAGCTCTACGATTTGCAGATTTTTCGGGTTGGCTGCGATGTCTTTTTTCGATGCAGTGAGCGGGTCAACGTTGTCTTTCAACTTGATCCAGCCTAATTCATTCAACATTACCAAAACACGGGCAAAATTTGAAGGATCGTTCGGCGCAGAAACGCTGCTGCCCTCTTTTACCTCATCCAACGATTTCAATTTGCCGGGATACAAACCCAAAGGCGCAGTCGGCACTTGGAAAACTTCTACCAAATCCAATTTGTGTTCTTTTTTGAAATCATCAAGATAAGGTTTGTGCTGGAACACATTGATATCCAACTCGCCTTGTGCCAAAGCCTGGTTGGGGCGCACATAATCTGTAAACTCAACCAACTCAACTTGATAACCTTGCTTTTCCAAAGCAGGTTTCACTTGCTCGCGCACCATATCGCCAAAATCACCGGCAGTAGTACCGAATACGATTTTGCTTTTTTCAGCACCGACCTGCGCAGCAGAAGCACCTGATGCGGCAGGAGCAGCATTATCTTTTTGACCGCCGCATGCTGACAGCGCAATGGCGATAACACCGGCTGAGAGGGTTTTGAATAACAATGTGTTAGGTTGCATATCAAGCTCCTTAAAATGTAAGTGTGTTAAATAGGGGGTGTTTCATATCAGTATCGATAGCCAAGCCATGGCTTACCAACATTTTCTATAATGCCTGTCTGAAAATTTTCAGACAGGCATTCAATTTCTCAGCGCTTATCCAGTTTACGGGCAATCAAATTACCCAAACTTTGTATCACAATCACAGCCAACACCAATACGGCCACGATAAATACCATCATATCGGTTTGAAAGCGGTGATAACCATAGCGAACAGCCAGGTCGCCCAAACCGCCGCCGCCAATCATACCGGCAGCCGCACTGTACGACAAAATACCGATGCTCAGCACGGTAATGCTTAACACCATGCCTGATCGTGCTTCGGAAAGCAACACTTTGAAAATAATGGCGGTAGGCGATGCGCCCATGCTGGTTGCCGCTTCTATAATACCGCGTGGCACTTCACGCAGATTCTGCTCCACCAAGCGGGCAAAATAAAACATGCCGGACACGGATAAAATCAAAGAAGCGGCATACGGGCCTATACTTTTACCAATCACCAACAAGGTCAACGGCCCCATTGCCACCATCAAAATCACAAAAGGAAACGCACGAATCAGGTTAATCACATTATCCAAAACTTTATTGGCCGTGCGGTTATAAAAGAGCATGTGGTTACCGGTAGCAAACATGCCGATGCCGAGCAGTGTGCCGAAAAATACGGAAACCGGAACGGAAATGCCCATCATGATGCAGGTTTCCCAAGTGGCTTTCAATATCTCGGATTTCATGCCCCACAGATTATCCACTGCTTGGGCAAAAGTTAGATCAGACATAATCAATCCTCCCGAATCAGTTCGCGACCGATTTCTGATCGGGCGTGGATTTGGTTATTATTCACATCCACCACTTCCAGCAGCTTGCCATGATGCAACAGTGCGGTGCGGTCGCATAAACGGCGGATAACGCTCATCTCATGTGTAACAATAACAATTGTAACATTAAATTTTTTATTAATCTCTTCCAAACACGCCAGTACATTCCGCGTGGTGAAAGGATCTAATGCAGAAGTTGGCTCGTCGGCCAAAATCACTTTCGGGCTGGGCGCCAGCGCACGCGCAATACCGACACGCTGTTTTTGCCCGCCGGACAACTGAGCGGGATAATGTTGCGCCCTATCGCTCAAATGTACGATTTCCAAACACTCAGCCACTCGTGCTTTGATTTTGGCTTTATCCCAACCGGCAATTTCCAGCGGGAATGCCACGTTTTCTGCAACGGTTCGGTTGCTCAACAAATTAAACTGTTGAAATACCATGCCGATGTTTTGACGTGCTTTTCGCAAAGCGGCATGTGAAAGTTCGGTTAAATCCTGCCCCTCTACAACCACGCGGCCTTCATCAGGCCGCTCTAAGAGATTGATAAGACGGAGCAATGTGGATTTACCTGCGCCTGAATAACCCATCAGGCCAAAAATTTCCCCTTGCTTGATTTCCAAGCTGGTCGGCTCAACCGCGGTAAACCAACCTCCGGTATCACTGCTGCGGTAACGCTTACTTACTTTATCTAAGACAATCATAAATATGTGTATTCCTACTTCTGTTTCTTTGTTTGCTTCACATTATTCTGAAACAGAATAAAGCCCGATTGTGTCTGCACACAAACGGGCCAAAATATAACAGCTTAAATGAAAAACTCTGTACGCTTTAGCTGTTTTAAACGCCCGCAAGCTGTGTCAAATCGGCGTGTAAATTCAATACCTGCTATTAAACGCTTTTTTATGCTTAAAGTCAAGAAATAAAAACATTATTTTTTATCGTTTTTTCCTATTAGATAACCAATGCCTGTCTGAATTTCAGACAGGCATTGCTCAATATGGCTTGACACCGGCCATTTTATGCCGCCCAAAAATTTATTTCATTGCACCGCTCAAGGTATCTACATTATGCCGGTACATATTGATATAAGTATTGGCAGGAGCACCGTTACTCAAAGCATCTGAATAAAGCTTACCGCCGATTTTCGCACCGGTTTCTTTCGCAATACGATCTATCATGCGGGTATCTTTAATGTTTTCGGTAAACACGGCTTTGATGCCCTCGCGCTTCACTTGGCGGATAATCGCTGCCACTTGTTTTGCCGAAGGCTGCGCCTCGCTGCTCACGCCTTGCGGGGCAATAAACATAATGCCGTAGCGTTTGCCCATATAGGCAAAGGCATCATGCCCGGTCAATACCTTGCGCTGCCCTTTAGGTACGGCGTTGAATTTCTGCGTTGCGTAAGCATCCAGCTTTTTCAACTCTCCCTGATAAGAACTCAGACGCTGCTGATAATAAGTTTTGCCGGCCGGGTCGGCTTTAATCAAGGCGTCCGCCACATTAGCTGCATATTTCTGCATCAATACAGGGTCGGTCCATACATGAGGATCATATTCTCCATGATCATGGTGATGGTGTTCGCCTTCGCCATGATCGTGATGGTGCCCGCTCTCCGGCATTTTCAAAGCATTAATACCGGCAGCCGCTTCGGCATAGGCCACTTTGCTTTGTTTCACAGCTCGGCTCAGCTCGGCTTTCTCTAAACCCAAACCATTTACCAACACCAGCTTGGCCGCGCTGATTTTTTTAATATCCGCACTCGTCAGATGATAAGCGTGTGCATCTTGATCCGCACCAACCAAACTCTGCACCGCCACACGCTCACCACCGATTTGTTTGGTTACATCGCCCAAGATGCTGAAGCTCGATACCACAGGCAGAGGGGCGGCATGCAACGCACCGGATACACAAAACGCCAAAAGGCCAATTTTCCAATGTTTCATTCTTCTACTCCTTTAATAAGTATGGTGTTTCCGGCGGCGCAGCCATTTAGACACCAGCCCGCTTTCCCAACCGAAAACAATAGAAATCACGTAAAACGCACCGCACCACAAGATAATCGCGGGGCCGGAAGGTATTTCCACATAATATGAAAACAGCAAACCTCCGATACCGCACAATAATGCGAACACGCTGGCTAAAAACAGCAACATTCCCATATTCCGCGCCCACAAACGCGCGGTAATCGCGGGTAACATCATCAGCCCCACCGACATCAAAGTGCCCAAAGCCTGAAACCCCGCCACCAGATTCATCACCACCAGCACCAGAAATATCAGATGCCATAAGCCGCCCTTGCCATTTACCGCTTTCAAAAACAGCGGGTCTATGCTTTCCAGCAGCATGGGGCGGTAAATTACGGCCAAAGTGACGATGGTAACGCTTGCGCTGATTGCCACCAGTTGCAGAGCAAGCAAATCCACCGCCAGAATTGAGCCAAACAAAAGATGCAGCAAATCAATATTACTGCCACTTTGGCTCACCAACACCACACCGATGGCCAAGCTGCTCAGATAAAATGCGGCGAAGTTCGCATCTTCTTTCAAATTAGTAAAACGGCTTACCAATCCGGCCAGCAGCGCCATCATCAACCCGGCGATAAAACCGCCCAAGCTCATGGCCGGCATGCTCAACCCACCAAGCATATAACCCACCGCCGCGCCGGGAAGCACGGCATGGCCAAGCGCATCGCCAACCAAACTCATCCGCCGCATAACCAAAAACACGCCGACGGGCGCACCCGATAAAGCAAGAAACACCACCGAAGCCAGCGCATAGCGCATAAAGCCAAATTCGGCGAAAGGAGCAACCAATAATTCGTATAAATTCATTTTTCAGCAGGTTTCAGACAGGCATTGAACCATGCCTGTTTGAAACCGTTCTATCTCACACGGCGCACCACTCTGCACCTTCGGTTTTCTGCATCAACTCAGCCGCCTTTTGCAAATAAGCATCGGTCAGCACTTCTTCTGTTTTGCCTGACGCTACTTTTTCCCGCGCCATCAAAAGTGTGTTCGGAAAATAAGCCCGCACCTGCTCATAATCGTGCAACACAGCAATCACGGCCTGCCCTTCTCGGCTGCACTGCTTCAAAACTTCCAACAGCGCATAAGTCGTGCGTGCATCCACAGCATTAAACGGTTCGTCTAGCAATAAAAATTGGGCATTCTGCACCAGCATGCGGGCAAACAGCACGCGCTGGAATTGGCCGTTAGACAAATGGGCAATCTGCCGCTGGGCAAATTCTTCCATGCCCACACGCTTGAGCGCATCCATTACGCGGGCCTTTTGCGAGGCATTAACCCGACCGAAGAAGCCTATTTCATACCAAAGCCCCAAAGCCGCCAACTCCAGCACAGTCATCGGCTGATTGCGGTCGATATCAGATTGCTGCGGCAGATAAGCAATATCTTTCCGGCTCATGCCCCGCCATTTGATGCTCCCCGTATCTGCCTTGAGCAGACCCATAATGGCCTTAAGCAAGGTTGACTTGCCTGCACCGTTAGGCCCAAAAATCACCCACATCGAACCGGCATCAAATTCCATGTCAATATGATGCACGGCAGGTTTTCGATGATAGCTCACCGTAAGATTATGGATACAGATACTCATTCGGCCACTGCCCAAAAATACACGCCCCATAAAAACATCAAGGCACAGGCTGCCAGCAATAAGCGCTGGATCAGGCCGGTTAATAAAAGATTCATTGTTTGTATCAGTATTTTGATAGCATATGCCTGTCTGAAAACAAGCCTCTGCAGGTTAAAGTTACCAAGTTAAACAAGCGGCACCACCCATTCTCTCTAATCTGGCGCCGCTTTTTTGAGTATTGCGAACAAGAAGTTTAACGTTTTTATACAGCCGCCCTATTTACCCTGCTGCCATAGCTAAATCACTTCAACCAAAAACAGCGCTTTATAGCTGACTTACGGGCTTACTGCCGTCTTCTTAAAACTCATCCATCATAGCTATACGACAAAGCTGAAATGATACTGTATAACATTTTGCTTGTAAATTACGCAGCCCAACAATAATGCCTGTCTGAAAGCATTTCAGACAGGCATTCATCCAATATTGCATCAGACTACGGCAAATCGCCGCTTGCACGTTTTGCTTTAAAGTCTTTGGTTTCCTTCACAATCACGCCCGATAAAAACACCAGCGCAATCAAGTTAGGCACGGCCATCAAACCGTTGAAAGTGTCTGCTGCCGCCCATACCAAATCCAGACTCGCCACAGTACCAATCATAACGCTGGCCACATAAATCACACGGTAAATATTGGCCGATCGGTCGCCAAACACATAAGCCGCACATTTCTCACCATAATAACACCAGCCGAGAATCGTAGAATAAGCGAAAAAAATCAAACCAATGGTTACAATCCAACCACCCGGACCGGGCAGCAACAGATCAAAAATTTTACCTGTTAACACAGCACCGGTAATGGCTTTACCGTCTTCACCCAATAAAGGGGTAAATTCGGCACCTTGTGTTAAGCCCATTACCAACACAATGCCTGTAATCGAGCACACCACAATAGTGTCCAAAAACGTACCTGTCATAGAAACAAGCGCCTGACGCACAGAGTGGTCGGTTTTGGCAGCCGCAGCTGCAATCGGCGCCGAACCCATACCCGCCTCATTTGAAAACACACCACGTGCTACACCATAGCGGATAACCGTACCGATTGCGCCGCCCGCAATCGCTGCCCCTGAAAACGCATCACTCAAAATCATGCCTACGGCGGGTCCCACTTTATCCAGATTCAGAGTAATGATTACCAAACCGCCCGCCACATACAGCACAGCCATTATCGGCACAATCAACGACGAAGCCGTAGCGATACTACGGATACCGCCCAGCACCACAATAGCAGTCAACACAGTCAAAATCACGCCGGTATAAACCTGATCCACACCGAAGCTCGAATGTACAGCTTGCGCCACAGAGTTGGATTGAACCGAACTGCCAATGCCAAACGAAGCAATCGTGCCAAACAAAGCAAACAAAAGAGCGAGCCATTTTTGCTTCAATCCATGCTCAATATAGTACATCGGACCGCCGGACATCTCGCCTTTGGCATTGGTAATACGGTATTTCACCGCCAACACACCCTCGCCATATTTGGTTGCCATACCGAAAATCGCAGTAATCCACATCCAAAATACCGCACCTGGGCCGCCCATAATGACTGCTGTTGCCACACCGGCGATATTACCCGTACCGATGGTCGCAGAAAGCGCCGTCATCAAAGCACCGAAATGTGAAATGTCTCCTTCATGATCTGAACCATCATCTTTTTTCGGATGCGGAAAAAAAGCCAGCTTCAAAGCATAAGGCAGCATGGAGAATTGCAAACCAACCAAACGGATGGTCAGCAATACGCCTGTGCCAACCAGCAATGCCAGCATTACCGGCCCCCAGACCCAGCCGCCTACCATATCAAAAAAATTCTTCAGGCCTTCCATTGTTCCTCCTGATCAAAATTCTCTAAGTTATTGGTTGTATGATGTTATTCGCAGCAATCTACGCATAAAAATCTAATCTATATTTAAATAGAATAAGGCGGTAAACCAATATAAAAGCTGTTTTAAAATGATTTAGCGATAATCTGCCAAAAGCACTAAATTGCCACGCCAACCGCTTAGCACGCATCAATCATTCAATGTACAACCTTCCGGAAACACAGAATATCTACGCGCCCTAAACACAGATTCGTATCATTTCAGCACAAGGAATTAACTAATGCAAGCTTAAATTAACTTTTAGTTACAGAGCATGATAAAGATAAAGGCTGCCTGAACATTTTCAGACAGCCTCTTCAATTCACAAGCAAAGCATTTACTTCTTAAAAATCAAATTATTACTGCAACATAATATTGGCTTTCAGATCAAATTCTGGAATCTGTACCATAAACCGCCCACCCATATCGTCTTCAAATTCATAATACCCTTTCATACTGCCCCACGGCGTAGAAAGATGGGTGCCGCTGCTGTATTCAAAATCATCTCCCGGGTAAAGCGTCGGTTGCTCGCCCACAACCCCGGCACCGGATACTTTCTCCACCTCACCGTGTGCATCGGTAATTTCCCAGAAACGGTTTTTCAACGTTACGGTTTCACCACCATGATTACGAATCTTGATATGATAAGCAAATATATAACGATCTTTGATTAAATTACTCTGATCTGCCAAATAGCGTGGTTCAACAATCACTTCTATAGAATTTTCCATCTCAATCGTTCTCCCTATTTTTCAGACAGGCATTATCAATTGAACCGCTTGCAATACCAATATAGCAAACAGTCCGGCGATCACATCATCCAGCATAATACCCAAGCCGCCATGCACACGCCGGTCAAACCATTTAATCGGCCAGGGTTTCAACATATCAAACAATCTGAACACTACAAATGCAGCCAGCCACCAACTTAAATTTTGCGGCACCCAAGCCAACACCAGCATCATCGCAACAATCTCATCCCACACGATTCCGCCGTAATCCTGCAGACCCAATTCCCGTTCAGTCACATTGCAAATCCAAATGCCAAACACAAACAGCACCAAACAAACCGAAGACAATCCCACTGCAGACAAACCGGAAGCCATCAGCAGATAGGCCATTGGTAATGCGGGCAATGTGCCGAACGTGCCCGGCATAAACGGCGCCAAGCCGGTTCCAAAACCAAATCCTAAAAAGCATACGGGCCGCTGCAAAAGCCAACGCAAGCTCGGTTTAAACTCAGCCAAAATGATCAAACCCCGTTTTATGCAAATGAATTTCACCACCTGCATCATCTAAAATACGCAGTTTAGTGCCTTCAATAATCTTGCCGATACGTGCAAGCTGTGTGCCGGAAGCTTCTCCCGCAGCCAAAATCTGCGCCCTTACTGCCTCAGGAGCAGTAAACAACAACTCGTAATCATCTCCGCCGCTCAATTGCCACGCACGAATTTGTTCAACAGGTGCACAATCACGTAAAGCCGGCAATATAGGAACACGGTCAGCCCAAAGCTCAGCCCCCACCCCTGAAGCTTTCAAAATATGTCCCAAATCCTGAGCCAATCCATCTGAAATATCTTGCGCAGCATGTGCAAGCGGCAATAATTCCCGCCCCAACGCTACCCTTGGAACCGGCCTCAGATATTTCTGCCGACACTCTTGCCAAACCGCTTCAGGAAAAACAACCTTTCCCAAATAACCGTCCAAAGCTGCCGCAGCCATACCCACCTGGCCGGAAATCCAAACATCATCTCCTAGCTTGGCTCCCGAACGCTTTAATGCTAGCCCTTGCGGCAATTCGCCTACGATGGTGATATTGAATGTCAAATTCCCTTTTGTCGTATCACCGCCAATCAAGCTTATACCGTATTGACTCAATTGCTCGAATAAAGTGCCGCAAAATTTATTCAGCCATAGCGTATCTAACTCAGGAAAGGCAGCACTCAACAAAACCCAACGCGGGGTTGCACCCATCGCAGCCATGTCCGAAACATTAACGGCCAGAACTTTATGTCCTATGTCTTCAGGCGCAACATCTGAAAAAAAATGCTTACCTGAAACCAACATATCGCTACTGAAACACAAATCATGTCCTGCGCGCGGCCGCACGATTGCCGCATCATCACCAATACCCAACAACACATCATCATCGTGTTGCCGCACTAGAAAATTATAAATAAATTCAAACTCTGTCATGGTCTGCCGCTTTAAAAGTACAAAAAATGATTGCGATTCAAGTGCTGGTTCATCAAATATTCAGATGCCTGTCTGAAATGCCCATTGATAAGCTGATTATTCAATTTAATCGATAATTGTAGTTATTAAAATAATAATTAGGATAACCTCTTAATATACGAGAACACCCAACACTGGCTCAGTGCAATGCCTGTCTGAAATTATTCTTAGACAAACATTCACGTAATTTCAAATACTCATCGCCATACTCTTACAACCAAAACCTTTCATTTTAGAATCATATATATATTCAAATGTTCCACCCTTGATAAATAAGCTCCGCACATTATCACACTGCTGTTATAGCATTACATCAATTTTTAGAAATCAAGCCTGCAAACAATACCTATATAACACGACAAGCCCGAACAACATTTTAAAACATCGGAATTTGGGAGCCTATAGTCAATCAACTTAACTTTTGTACGCCATTACTGCGCCTTAACCCAAAAAGAGAACAATTTTGTAAGCTGCTAAAGCAGCAACAAGATCAGTCCCATACCACCTATACTGTCCGTGGCTTACTGCCTTATATTAATGTGTCGATTAACTATAACTATCAATCAACAGTTGGCACAGACTCCTCAAAATTTTCAGACAGGCATAAAAAACCCTGCAAATGCAGGGTTTTTTAATGCTTAAATAAATATTACGGACGAGTGAAGCCGTGATATTTATTATTTTGAGGATGCCAGCCAGAATCTACATCAGAACGCTCACCTTGAGCAGCTTGACCTTCAGAAACCTGTTTGGTTACTAAAGTACGGATCTTAACATCTACGCGACGGTCAGGCTCAATACATGCAATCAGAGCAGCACGACGTTTTGCTTTAGATACTTTTTTGCCCAATTTAGCTACTTCAGCTTCACAAGTAGCAGTCATGCGAGCTTGAGACTCACCCAAGCCAACGGCACTTACTTTAGAAGCAGCTACACCGCGGTTAACCAAGTAGTTAGCCACAACGTTAGCACGCTCTTGAGAAAGGTTTTGGTTGTATTCGTCAGAACCCATGAAGTCAGTATGACCTTCAACGCGAACGCCTTCAACTCGGGCATCAGACAAGCGGGTTGCCAAGTTGTTCAGAGTTTCGGTAGCTTCGGAACGCAGAGTGTATTTATCGAAGTCAAACAGGAATTTAGCGGACAAAGCTACTGTTTCTTCTTCGTACTGAGGTGCAACAGGAGCAGCAGCAACAGCGTCGCCACACTCAACACGGCCATGGGCGTCTTTATCGAAATAACCGTCACGCCAGCACTCACCGTAGTTATTACGTACAACTTCATGAGATTCGCGGCTGATTACATAGCCGTCTTTACCGTGCGGTTCGCTTGCCATAGCGTTGCCAGAAGCGATAGCGGCAACGATCAAAGCACCTAATTTAAGCTGTTTGGTCATTATTATTCCCTCATCTAAAGATTGCCGTACAACAAGCCCTCCGGCTTCTGTTGTACATCACAATATACAGGCCACAGCACTCTGCCGCAGCAATTCGGATATTTCAGGTTTGCACTATAAAGAAGCCAAGCACAAACTGTCAATAGCGAATGTTTTATACGACTGCTTAAAAGCCCGCTTCCTAGTTATGAATCATGCCGAAAAATCAACTTCGTGTCATTTATTTAAAGGCAAATCAACCGACATTCCTTACAGCAGTTGCACAAAAGCAACATCGTTATAACGCTTTTGTTCGTAAAACTGCGTTTTAATTGTTTATATAATTTCAGAAAAAACAAACCCTTTATCAGTTTCACTCTAGGCTCTCGCCGTAATCCTCTTACAAAATATGCTACAGTGATTTCCACTTTGTCGTATAAAGCCTACAAAGCTTTATTCATTCAACTTTTTCCCACACCATTATGAAATTACAACAATTGCGTTATGTATTGGAAGTCTACCGTCAAAACCTTAATGTTTCAGCTGCAGCTGATGCGCTTTTTACCTCGCAACCTGGCGTTTCCAAACAAATAAGGTTATTAGAAGAAGAGCTTGGCGTTCAAATTTTCATCCGTAGCGGGAAACGCATCATATCTGTGTCTCCGCCTGGAAAAGCGGTGTTGGTATTAGCTGAGCGTGTATTGCATGATGTACACAATATTAAAAATATCGGTAAAGAGTTTACCGATCACAACAGCGGTATCCTGACTATTGCCACCACACACACCCAAGCACGCTATGTGCTTCCTTCGATTATTGCCGAATTCGTTAAAAAGTACCCTAAGGTACAGCTTTCAATCAAACAAGGCAGCCCGTCTACATTGGCGCAGATGGTTTTGTCGGGTGAAGCAGACTTTGCCATTACAACGGAATCACTTGATAGCTTTGATGAGCTACGCAGCATCCCTTGCTCAAAATGGACTCACGGCATCGTGATTCCTGACGGGCATCCTCTGCTCAATACTGCCGCCGCCATACGGTTACAAGATGTGGCGGCTTACCCGCTGATTACTTATGAATTTGCATTCAACAGCAATTCATGTATTTCACATGCTTTTAACAAAGCAAAAATCGAGCATCCGAATGTTGTTCTGGCTGCCGCAGATACAGATGTATTAAAAACTTATGTCAAGCTCGGTTTGGGCATTGGTATTATGGCTCAGATGGCATTCGACCCTGACACCGATCAGGGATTACAGATGATAGACGCATCCCATCTGTTTGAGTCTTCTTACACGGCGATTACACTTCGACCAGACTCTTATTTGCGTGGTTACGCTTATGAGTTTATCAATATGTTCTCCCCCGGACTGACCAGAGAAAAAATTGATAAATTACTTTATGAGCCTATTGAAGAAGACTTTTCCATTTAAGTAATACAGTCAACCAACTTAACTTTGCACTACGGCGTTGCTGCGCCTCGCCGTACTGTTTGTACTGTTTTCGGCTTGTTGCCTTGTATTACAAATTAAGTTGGTTGACTATAAAACCATGCTCAATAACAAACAATGCCTGTCTGAAATTTTTCAGACAGGCATTGTTAACTTAATTAACCTACATCTTACTCTACTGCATGTACACAACCTGAAACCATCTTCTTAAGCGCCTCGGGATTTAAAAGCTTAATATGTTTATGTTCTACCTGAACCAAGCCTTCCTGATGAAACTTAGATAATGTTCGACTTACCGTTTCCAACTTTAAGCCCAAATAGCTGCCTATCTCTTCACGCGACATGCGGAGAATAAAATCATTGGCTGCAAAACCGCGCACCTGCAAGCGTTGAGAAAGGTTCAATAAAAATGCAGCAATCCGTTCTTCTGCGCGCATATTACCCAAAAGCAGCATAACACCCTGATCTTTTACAATTTCACGACTCATCAAGCGCAGAAAATGGGCTTGCAGACTGGGGATTCTCTTACCCAATTCCTCCATATGCGCAAAAGGCAGCTCACATACTTCGCTATCTTCCAAAGCGACTGCGTCGCAGCTATGCATATGCGAGCAAATACCGTCCATCCCGATTAGTTCACCCGACATGGAAAAGCCGGTTACTTGATCGCGTCCATCCTGACTGGCTACAGTTGTTTTGAAAAAGCCCGTTCTGATAGCATAAAGCGAAGTAAACACTTCACCGGTGCGAAACAAATATTCGCCTTTTTTCAAACGGCGGCTTTGCTTGATAACCGAATCCAACTGCTCAAACTCAGCAGGAACCAAACCTACCGGCATACACAGTTCGCGCAGAGAGCAAGAAGAACATAAAGTCTTAATTGCTGAATTCGTGTGTGTAATCATAATGCATACCCGTTTCACGGTTTAAATAATTGCCTATTTCTTATCGCTTTGTTCATATGTTCTTGACGCAAGTCAAGGCTTGTTATTCATAATAGACGCATTCTATCAAACGGGTTTCCATTTGACTATGGCAAACTCCCTACAAACCATCAAAAACATTTATCGCTCATAATAAAATTTTTTAAATGAAAATCATAACAATCCATGACCACATGCTACCGGTATTTGACCGCCAGCTTATCGCCAGCCTTCCGGCCAGTGGCCCGCGTTACACATCTTATCCTACTGCAGACCGCTTCGATTCTAGCTGGAGTGAACAGGAATATATCTCAGCATTAGCAACACAGCAGGAAAACAAACCCGATAAAGCCCTATCACTCTATATCCACATACCATTCTGCAATACCATCTGCTACTACTGCGGCTGCAACAAAATCATTACCAAAGACAAAGCACGCGCCGATACCTATATCCAATATCTCGAGCGCGAGCTGGAACTCTTGGCACCACACTTAAAAGGCCGTCACCAACTCGCCCAGCTCCACTTCGGCGGCGGTACACCTACATTTCTAAACGATGACCAAATCGAACGCGTGTTTGCCATGATAAGCAAACACTTTACCCTGATCCCTACGGGTGAATACTCAATAGAAATCGACCCTAGAAAAGTCAGCCGAGACACCGTATTCCATTTAGGCAAGCTCGGTTTTAACCGCATGAGCATAGGCATTCAAGATTTTGACCCTAAAGTGCAACAAGCCGTCAACCGTATTCAAACAGAGGCCGAAACCCGTGAAGTAATTGATGCCGCGCGCGAAGCCGGATTCAAATCTATAAGTGTTGACTTAATCTACGGCCTACCCCACCAATCACTCGACAGCATCAAACCGACCATTGAAACCGTACTGTCACTCGACCCTGATCGACTGGCCCTTTACCATTATGCCCACTTACCGCATATTTTCAAACCCCAGCGCCGTATTGATACCGATGCCGTGCCCGACAGCGAAGAAAAGCTCGATATTCTTCAATATGCCGTACAAACCCTAACCGCACGCGGCTACGAGTTTATTGGCATGGACCACTTCGCCAAACCGACCGACGAACTGACCATTGCTCTACACGAAGGCCGCCTGCAGCGTAATTTTCAAGGCTATTCAACCCACGCCGATTGCGATCTCATTGCCATAGGCGTATCCAGCATCGGCAAAATCGGCAGCATTTACGCGCAAAACGAAAAAGATATCGATGCCTACTACGCCGCTCTCGATGCAAACCGCCTGCCCATCATGCGCGGCTACCAGCTCACCCAAGACGACATTCTGCGGCGTCAAATCATCCAAGACCTAATGTGCCGCTTCTCACTTGATTTTTCCGAATACCAAGAGCAGTTTGGCATCCAGTTCGACGAATATTTCAAGCAAGAGCTTCAAGACTTAAACCAAATGGCACAATTAGAGCTGCTGCAACTTGATGCCCACAGCCTCACCGTCAGCCCCAAAGGCCGCTTCCTCATCCGTAACATTGCCATGATATTCGATTACCACTTACGGCATCGCGAAACCAAAGTAAGATACTCACAAACCGTATAGCCCGTAATAACTTAATGCCTGTCTGAAGCTTTTTCAGACAGGCATTGTTCATATTAAGCTTTTCGGCCACAGCGCTCCCCCGCTTGCAAATCATTCAGATTTCTATAATATTGACGAAAAGCCAATCAACAGAAATAGAGATACTCCATGCAAAGCATACAAGATTATGTCCGCGCCAAAGCAAAAGCAGCCAAAGAGGCTTATTATCAACTCGCCTCAGCCACGACCGCACAAAAAAATGCCGCCCTTTTAAATATGGTGGAGCTAATTAAACAGCACGAAAGCGCCATTCTTGCAGTCAACGCAGAAGACTTAAAAGCAGCCGAAACAAAAGGATTGGACACCGCCTTGCTCGACCGCCTGAAACTCACCGGCAGCACGATAGAAAGCATGTGTGAGGGTCTGCGCCAAATTGCCGCCCTACCCGATCCGGTTGGCGAGATGGACGAATTCCGCACCCGCCCAAATGGTTTGCAAATCGGAAAAATGCGCGTTCCGCTCGGCGTAATCGGTATTATTTACGAATCCCGCCCGAATGTTACCGTTGACGCAGCCGCATTGTGCTTGAAATCAGGTAATGCCTGCATATTGCGCGGCGGCAGCGAAGCGTTCAACAGCAACACGGCTATCGCCAAACTCATCACACAAGCATTGCAGGCCAACGGGTTACCGGCGGCGGCTGTCGGATTCATTGAACATACCGACCGAGAAGGCGTAGGCACCATGTTGCAAAGCTCTGATTTGATTGACGTCATCATTCCCCGAGGTGGCAAAAATTTGGTTGCCCGAATTTCCGCCGAAGCACGCGTACCGGTCATAAAACACCTCGACGGCATATGTCACGTTTATATAGACCAAGCAGCAGATAAAGAGAAAGCCATAAACATCGCATTCAACGCAAAAACCTCCCGCTACGGCACATGCAACACCATGGAAACCCTATTGATACATCAAAACCGAGCCCAAGAAATATTGTCGGTTTTAGCGGAAAAATACACAGAAAAAGGCGTCGAGCTACGCGGCTGCTCCCGCACATTATCCATATTAAACAACATCAAAGCCGCAACAGCCGAAGATTGGGACACGGAATACCTCGCACCGATATTGGCCATAAAAATTGTTGACGACATGGCCGAAGCCATTGCCCACATCAACACCCACGGCAGCCACCATACCGACAGCATCGTTACAGAATCCTACACCGATGCCCAAATATTCCTGCGCCTGGTCGACAGCGCCAGCGTAATGGTCAACGCCTCAACCCGTTTTGCAGACGGTTTTGAATATGGATTAGGAGCGGAAATCGGCATTTCCACCGATAAAATCCACGTCCGCGGCCCCGTGGGCTTGCAAGGATTAACCAGCCAGAAATGGATTGTTTTAGGTAACGGGCAGATTCGCAGATAAGTATCTTCCCTTCAAGAATATAACAATGCCTGTCTGAAAATGCTTCAGACAGGCATTGTTATAATATTTGAGTTTAAGTCATTTTAAATTCAAACAACAAAATATATAACAGCGAAACCGCGCAACACGAAGTCATGAAATAATAAGGTTTTACAGCTTATAGACAACAAAACAACAAACTCCGTGCAAATTTGCATACCTTTGCCCAAACCATGCTGTTTCTTTTGAATGGTTTTTGCGAAAATAGCCACACTGTTTTGAGCTAAAGCAATACACATATTCAAGAAGGGAAACTTGTGAAACGCATTTTCTTATTCCTGCTGACCAACATCGCCGTTTTGGTGGTAATCAGCATTATTCTAAGCATATTAGGGTTAAACGGTGATCCAAACAACACGGCCGGGCTGCTTGCCTTCTCTGCCGTTATTGGTTTTACCGGTTCAATCATCTCACTTCTCACATCCAAAATGGTTGCCAAACGATCCGTTGGCGCCGAAGTAATTACCCAACCGGAAAACGAGCTGGAAGCATGGCTGCTTAAAACTGTGGAAGCCCAAGCCCGCCAATGGAATATACAAACGCCCGAAGTAGCCATTTACGACTCTCCAGAGCCAAACGCATTTGCCACCGGCCCGAGCAAAAACAATTCGCTGGTAGCTGTCAGCACCGGTTTGCTAAACCATATGACCCGTGACGAAGTTGAGGCCGTCCTCGCGCATGAAATGGCACATGTCGGCAACGGCGACATGGTTACACTTACCTTAATCCAAGGCGTGGTCAACACTTTTGTAATTTTCCTCTCGCGCATTATTTCCAATATGGTTGCCACTAACGACCGAGGCGAAACCAGCAGCGGCATCTATTTTATTGTCAGCATGGTTTTACAGATTTTATTCGGCTTCTTAGCCAGCATTATCGTGATGTGGTTCAGCCGCCAACGCGAATACCGGGCAGATGCCGGTGCCGCCAAACTGGTTGGTACTCCCAAAATGATTGCCGCTTTGCAACGCCTGAAAGGAAACCCCAGTGATCTCCCTCAAAATATGACGGCTATGGGCATCGCAAGCGAAGCCAAAGATTCACTTCTGAGCACACATCCAAGCTTAGATAACCGTATCGCCCGTTTGCAAAACATGTAAACCTTATTATTAAAAATGCCTGTCTGAAAAATATTCAGACAGGCATTTTTAATCCTAAACAGATTCTAGCCCAACATTTTCACCACGCGGCTACCCAATTTAAATTTCGTTTTCAACAAAGCAGGCAACCCCTCATCAAAATACCAACTACCGTCGGGTAACGACAATGCACCACCCGTGCAACGAAACGTCACACATTGCCCGTTTAAACCATCGGTTTCCATTATCTCAATATCATGCATGCGCCCCCAATCAGCAACAGGCAGCAATCCGGCGCGCGCCAACACACGCTCGTTGTGCAAGGATTTTCCACCTTCCGAAGCGCAACTGCCTTCACATTTTCCCGCCGCCATCGCCGGACACGGCACACCCTGCGCATACGTTTGCGGCAAAATGTCCAACACCGAAGGGCACAAATCCATTTCTGCCGCCCATGCTATTAACGCTCTTTTGGCAGATTTTTTGTGCAAAAACAAACCATAAGGTTTCTGAAAATGTTTACCGGAGTATAACGGTTCGATTCTTGCCTGCAATTCCCCCGTTTCACTCGCACGGAAGCGCACGGTCAAATAAGTTTTCGTACCCTGCTCATGCCTCAACCCATATTCCTGAGCCAACTGCGCCTTCAACCACAAAGCATGCAAGCATCCCACAGCCGGAATAAAACGCACAGCCACTGCTTGCAGTGCATAATCCGGCTTGGCCGAATGCAGATGAGAGGCCACTTCAGAAAAAGCGTGTTCATGCTCAATCAAATGAAGCGCCCGCCCGCCTTTGTCCAACCAAATCAGCACACCGTGGCGATCCGGCAACGCATAAAGCTGATCAGCCAAATCAGAGGGTACCCACGCAGGCAACATTTTCGGATGCATCAACGCTCTGCTTCGTGCCTCAAACTCTTTCTCACCACGTTCAGATAAAGCTTTTTCCAAAAACTCAGCCAATGCCAACACATCAGCCATCGCACGGTGACGCTGTTCCATCACAATACCGCAACGCTCGATAATACTGTCTAAATTATGTTTATGAAATTGCGGATAAAGTTTGCGGGAAAGCTGAACCGTGCACAAAGCAGGTGCTGCAAAGTCTATGCCCGCACGCTGGAACTCATGGCGTAAAAACGTATAGTCAAACCGGCTGTTATGCGCAACCACAACCGCACCTTGCAAAAACGGCAACAACTCTTCCGCCATCGCGGCAAACTCAGGTGCATCTTTAACCATCTCATCATCAATACCCGTCAGGCCGGTAATAAATGGAGGAATCGGCCTCTGAGGATTAACCAACCACTCACGACTCAGCACTTTGTTCCGCTCAAAACGGAGCATCGCCACTTCCGTGATACGGTCAGTCAGCATTTTGCCGCCCGTAGTTTCCAAGTCCACAATCACTACCGGCCGCTCCAAACGGGCAAATGCAGATGCCAGCAAAGGCCATCTGCACATCAAGTCCGACATACTAAAATTTCCATGAAATTCAAACAATAATTATTTATTTTACCTTTTCTTCAAAATTTTCGCGACAAAATAGTTGACAAGCATCAGTACAATACATAGAATAGCATTCTTTCTCGCACCCGTAGCTCAGTTGGATAGAGTATCTGGCTACGAACCAGAGGGTCGGGCGTTCGAATCGCTCCGGGTGCGCCAAAACAAATTATCCGCGCCCATCGTCTAGCGGTTAGGACATCGCCCTTTCACGGCGGTAACCGGGGTTCGATTCCCCGTGGGCGTGCCAAACATTGAAATCCCTGAGCCATTGGTTCGGGGATTTGCTTTATTCTGCACAGCGAAACACTTCCCCAATAACAACCATATTTTTCAGACAGGCATTTAGGCTATAATCCGCCTTATTTTTGAGCTTAATTTATTATGTCTTACGCCCTCGTTCTCCAGCATCCCTCCATTAAATCCTGCAATCTAAGCCGGCTCGCCCGCTACATTACCGTGCCTCCACCACACAATCACACCAGCATGCGGATTCCCATATCCGCCGATTTTTGCCTGCCAACTGATATTGCTGAAGATTTAGACACACAAAAAATTGATTTTGCCATATTGCCCGACATGAAATTTGAAGAACTCGGGCTGATTGTAAGCGACATGGATTCCACTCTGATTACGATTGAGTGTATTGATGAAATAGCGGCCGGAGTAGGTTTAAAAAACGAAGTTGCCGCCATTACGGAACGCTCCATGCGCGGCGAGTTGGATTTCGAACAATCCTTGCGCCAACGTGTAAGCCTGCTCAAAGGCTTGAAAGAGCAAGTATTGCAACAGGTTTACGACCAAATATTACAGCTTTCTCCTGGAGCCGAATACCTTTTGGCAGAATGTAAAAAACATAACGTGAAATTTATGCTGGTATCCGGCGGCTTCACTTTCTTTACCGACCGCCTGAAAAGCCGACTCGGCTTAGACTATGCCTATGCAAACGAACTAAGCAGTACCAACGGCATATTAAACGGCCAACTTGAAGGCCGCATCATTGATGCACAAGCCAAAGCCAATCTGCTCATTGAGCACCGCAATGCTCTCGGATTAGATACTAAACAAGTATTAGCAATAGGCGACGGCGCCAACGATATCCCGATGCTTGAAGCTGCCGGCATCGGCGTAGCCTATCGTGCCAAACCCAAAGCACAAGCCCATGCCGATGCACGCATTAACCATCATGGCTTAGAAGCAGTACGTGGCTGGTTTGTATAAATTATCTTAAAAAAACAATGCCTGTCTGAAATTTCAGACAGGCATTGTTTACACTCAAAGTAAACCCTGCTTCCTCAAAGCGTTCTGCACACCTTCGTCAAACTCCATATGCCGATAAAAATCTGTAAATGCAGGATACAAACTCAAATCCAGCCCTAAAGCTTTGGCCCAACGCAAAGTAACATAGAGATACACATCAGCAATTGTTTTCTCTCCGACCAAAAAAGGCTGCTTGCTCAATACTTCATGCGGATAAGCATATAACATCGTAACCCTACCTGCAGCCACAGCGCGCAACTTTGCCTGCTCTTCTTCCGCGTCAACAAAACGCTGCGGCGCAAATAAAGGCGCAAACGCAGGATGCAGATCGGCATTCATAAATGCCAACCATTTTCGAACTTGCGCCCTATTCCTCGCACTACCGCTACCCAATACCAAAGCCTGCGGATAGAGCTCATTAATATATTCCAAAATAGCGATATTTTGCGACAGCGTCCAATCCCCTTCCTGCAAAACCGGCACACTCCCCATCGGATTCAATGCCAGAAATTCAGGAGATTTAATTTTATCTCGCGGAACTTCTACAGCCTGATAATCGGCATCAGCCCACTCTAAAGCAACCTGAGGCACCAACGAACATGCTCCGGGCAAATAATATAGGGTCAACATATCTCATTCCTTGCTTTAATGACACAGTCAAAATAGCCCGATATTTTACACTATCTGCATAATTATAAAGAGTTATAACAAACTCATATCCGCTCATCCAATATTTATAACTTTTATAAATTATTTTTAATTTGATTTTTTACTTAACTTAAAATAACATGAGTTATACATAAAAAATAAATATTCAACATTCAGAAATGTATCGCTCATGAAAAATCTTTACAGTTTGCTCAACTTACCTGCCGGCGCAGATTCGCAGCAAGTCAACAAAGCCCTGTCACAGGCGGCTGAACAGAAGTTACTTCCGCTGAACCAATTGCAAGAAATCAAAGATAATTTATCTACGCCGGCTGCCAAGGCTGAATATGACGTAAAATTATTTCAAACCCATCCCGAGCTTTGGGAAGCATTGAACCAAATCCCGACAAACAACACAGAATCGGCTGGAGCGGAAGCTGTTGCAGAAGCTGCAGATGAAAACAATTATTCAATCTTTGTTCAAGAGCGCCTTCTTTCTCCTGAAGAGCAGCAGCTCCAACGAATGCGTACCATTAATAAGTCTACCTATATTATCAGCGGTTTTTTCGGTGGCGTATTCGGTTTGCATCACTTGCTGATAGGAGACCGTGCTGCAGCAACCGTACATCTGATTATCTCATTAACGGTTATCGGCCTACCCGTGATGTTTTTAAAATCCCTTATCGATATCTACAAGGCAGCCGCCCGCATTCCGGACGATCACGGCATGATACATCTTTGATTAAACAATGATTATGTTACTCAGCATACAAACATAATGTCTGAAAAATCATAATTTCCTTTCAGACAGGCATTTTCCTATACAATAAGCATATTTCATCAATAATCCTATCTGTCATGCAACTCTTAAAATATATTCAATCCCAAGGCATAGGCAGCCGTAAAACATGCCAATGGCTGATTGAAAACGACTGCATCGAAATCAATGGCACGCTTGCAAACCAACCCAAAAGCATGATTAATCCGGATGATGTAACCAGCTTATCAATCGACGGAAAACCTCTCATTGTTATTCCACAACCCTATTTCTACATTCTGCTCAACAAACCGGAAAATTACGAAACCTCACACAAACCACGCGACTATCCCAGTGTATTCAGCCTGTTTCCCGAGCATATGAGGCAAGTCGGCATGCAAGCGGTCGGCCGATTGGATGCAGACACTACCGGCGTATTGCTAATTACCAATGACGGCAAGTTCAATCACAACATGACTTCGCCTAAACACAAAGTTACCAAACTATATCAAGTAACACTCAAACATCCCGCCGACCAAACTTTATGCGATACACTAAAAGCGGGCGTATTACTGCATGATGAAAACGAAATCATCGTCGCCGCAGATGCCGAACTGAGCAGCCCCACTACGCTACTGCTTTCCATTACCGAAGGAAAATACCATCAAGTCAAACGCATGGTCGCAGCAGCAGGCAACCGTGTTGAACGACTTCACCGTTTGCGTTTCGGTCGCTGGGAAACCGGAAATCTGGCTCCCGGTGAGTGGCAGTTCATCAATCCCGATTAAAATTCTCAAATTATTTATTAATTTAATTGCTTATATTTCATACCGTTATAATTAAAAGTATTCTATTTACATTGTTTAACATATTAATTTTGGAACTATTCATGGCCTACCCAGTCATACAAGCACTTACTTTTCATAGAGTAAGTAAGTGAGTAAGACGTTTTCCCCGTAATGTGTTTGGCCATCTATACTTTCCCCTTGGTATAGATGGTTTTTTTTATCTAAAAACAACCAAAATCCAACTTATTCCCATAACCGATTATTTTTTAATAAATTTCCTTTCATTTATACAAACAACGAAAATTACCAAACTTTGATCTGTGTCATTTAAACCAATCTTAGAACACCGCTTATCATATATTCACGCCTTTAAGTTTTTTTTTGCCGATTATTCGGGAACTAATTTATTATTCGCCCTGTCTGATAGACGTTACTTGCTAACCGCAAGTAAGTGAGTAAGACGTTTTCCCCGTAATGTGTTTGGCCATCTATTTCATATCCCTTGATTTAGATGGCGTTTTTTTTTTGCATGTTTCATCTTGCTTATTTCAGACAGGCTCTTTCTCCTACTTAATATTTGCTTAAAAATTAAGTTTTTGATTTCATAAATTAACCCCAGCATCAAACCGAATCAGGTAAAATGGCAACCCTGATTTAACCTCAGCAAAAATATATGAATAAAACAAAACCATCCAACACACGCTATTGGCTACTTGCCGTTTTCGCCATTGTTCTCGACCAAATCACTAAATTAGCGGTTATCAAAAATTTCCAAGAATACGAGCGTTTAAATATTATTCCAAACTTTTTTGATCTTACTCGGGCACACAATTCCGGAGCGGCATTTAGCTTCCTGGCAGATGCGGGCGGTTGGCAAAAATTCTTTTTTATCGGTTTAGCTATTGTAATCTGCGGCTATCTGGCTCGGGAAATCGTTAGAAATCAATTCAATATACTTGGAAAAATTGGTGCGTCCATGATTATCGGCGGCGCGCTCGGCAATGTGATTGACCGTTTCCAACACGGCCATGTGATTGACTATTTACTATTCTATTGGCAAAGCTGGCACTATCCCGCGTTTAACGTGGCCGACAGTTTTATCGTAGTAGGCGCAACTTTATTGGTTATCGACGGCTTTAAAAACAGCAAAAAAGAAACGGCTGCAAACCCCAAGGTTATCAATTAACACACATTCAGAATACTTAATCATGGCAGATAAAACCATCATGCTGGCCAACCCGCGCGGCTTCTGCGCAGGTGTTGACCGTGCTATCAGCATTGTAGAACGTGCTCTTGAAGAATTCGGCGCACCCATTTATGTGCGGCACGAAGTAGTACACAACAAATTTGTGGTCGACAATCTTCGCGAAAAAGGTGCCGTTTTTATTGAAGATTTAGCCGATGTACCAGAAGGTGCCACGCTTATCTACTCAGCACACGGAGTATCTAAAGCAGTGCAGGAAGAAGCTGAAGCACGCGGCTTTCAAGTTTTTGATGCAACCTGCCCTCTGGTTACCAAAGTGCATAAAGAAGTGGCTCGCTTAGATTCACAAGGCTATCAAATTATCATGATCGGTCACGCAGGCCACCCTGAAGTAGAAGGCACAATGGGGCAGTTACCGGAAGGAGCAATGCTGCTGGTCGAAACCGTAGAGGATGTAGCTAAATTGCAAGTGGCTGATCCTGAAAAACTCTCCCATGTCAGCCAAACCACGCTTTCGGTAGATGAAACCAAAGATATTATTGCGGCTTTAAAGGTGCGTTTTCCCAACATCCGCAGCCCACACAAAGAAGACATTTGCTACGCTACAACCAACCGTCAGGAAGCCGTGAAAAATCTTGCAGCCGAATGCGACATTGTCATCGTAGTTGGCTCGCCCAATTCTTCCAACAGCAACCGCTTGCGCGAAGTTGCCAAATTGCGCGGTGTGGATGCTTATATGGTAGACAACGCCTCTTATCTGAAGCAAGAATGGTTCAATGGCAAAAATAAAGTGGGCATTACGGCGGGCGCTTCCGCTCCCGAAGTGCTAGTCCAAGAAGTCATCCGAACCATTCAGGATTGGGGACACAAAACCGTTGAGGAAGGTGCCGGTGTAGAAGAAAGCATTGTTTTTGTGTTACCCAAAGCTTTAAGGAAATAACCGAAACACTATTTCCGGCTACGACTTTGAAAATTATCAAATAACCCAAAAATCATAATAAAATTGATAAACCTAACCAAATAAATGCCTGTCTGAAGACCTTTTTCAGACAGGCATTGCCCATTCGCTCCCTTATAGCAAATAAACTTAAAAATTAGCACACCCGTCATACTCAAGCTTGCCCCGAGTATCTTGAGTTCCTGTAACTTTAGGGGATGTTCGGTTCAAGCCGAGCATAACGGAGACATGACAAAAATAAAGTTTATTTGCCATATCGCTATGATTCAGCTTGACTATAGTTAATCAAATTAATTTTTTGAACTGAAGTTAAGCTGATTGACCATATATAATAAAACAATGCCTATCTGAAAGCTTAACTTCACTTTCAGACAGGCATCCAACATTTTAAATGCGCTGTTTATTCGGTATTACACAGAAAAAGGACGCACTTCCAAACCGAACATAACGCGTGCGGTATTCAACATCTGGCAACTGAAGCCCCATTCGTTATCATACCAAGCGAATACTTTAACAGAGTTACCGGCAACCACTTTAGTCAGCGTCGCATCAAAAAAACTGGCTTGAGTTGTGTGGTTGAAGTCCATAGATACCAAAGGCAACGTGTTGTAGCCCAACACACCTTTCAAATAGCCTTCTGAAGCTTCTTTCAAAATTTGGTTAACTTCTTCAACAGAGGTATCGCGGGCGGCAGTAAACGAAAGGTCTACCAAAGACACGTTAATCGTCGGCACACGGATAGCCAAACCATCCAGCTTACCTTTCAATGAGGGCAACACCAAGCCTACCGCTTTAGCAGCACCGGTTTTGGTAGGAATCAGGTTTGCTACGCCGCTGCGCGCGCGGCGTAAATCTTTATGGCGCACATCGGTAACGTTTTGGTCGTTAGTTAAAGAGTGAATTGTGGTAACCACACCTTTTTCGATACCGAGGCCATCATGAAGCGCTTTAGCTACCGGAGACAAGCAGTTGGTTGTACAAGATGCATTGGATACTACGGTCATCTCGGGCGTAATTACATCATGGTTCACACCGTACACTACGGTTGCGTCCACATCAGCTTCACCCGGCGCGGAAATCAATACCTTTTTGGCACCTGCTTCCAAGTGCGCCTGTGCTTTAGCTTTGCTGGTAAACGCACCGGTGCATTCGAATACCAAATCTACACCCAAATCTTTCCAAGGCAATTCCAGAGGATTACGGGTAGAGAAGAATGCAATTGTTTTACCATTGATAATCAGATTTTTATCATCATGCTTCACATCCGCATTAAAACGGCCGTGTACACTGTCGAAAACGGTTAAGTGTGCGTTGGTTTCCAAAGAACCACTGGCATTTACCGCCACCACTTCCAATTGATCTTCCAATTTGTAATCATAGATAGCGCGCAATACTTGGCGACCGATACGACCATATCCATTAATGGCAACTTTAATGCCCATTGTGTATTTCCTTTTTAATTTTGTTGGTTTGTACAAATTTTAATCAATCCACTGAAAACAGAGCAAACCGGCGGAGCAAAATAAATATAATTCAGATACACCAGCACAGTTACTGCTCAAAGTGGCTTAACTATCTGCCTCATGCAGCGACCGCGCGCATTATAGCAAAAATGTAGTCAAGTGTAATTAACTTCATCATGTTTTTCCTTAACAACCCGAAAAACATTTCAACGATTCAAAATGTTATATATCAAATTAAGATATAAGCATATTAATCTTTATATATAGTTTATAACACATTGCTACAAACAATTAGCTCTGCAAGCCGAACGGTTCATGCAGCGCCATACACGGCCTTTTAAGCCATCCAAAACATGAATGCCTGTCTGAAAACTTTTTCAGACAGGCATTATATTGATTAACTGACAAAGGCTTTATGCATAATCGCGATGTTCGCCTTCTCCGTCAATATTCCCGGCGCAACGTTTACAAATAGTCGAATGCCCGGCAACAGCGCCGATATCATCGGTGTAATGCCAACAGCGTTCACATTTTTCTCCATTGCTCACTTTAGCAATTACAGAAAGCTCGCTGCCTTTGTTAACGGTTGCTTTAGACACCAATAACACAAAGCGCAATTCATCACCTAACGCTTTCAGATAACCGGCCAACTCCTCCGGCGCGGTAATCTCTACTTCTGCCTGCAAAGATGAACCGACCGTTTTATCAACACGCAAAGGTTCGATAGCAGCGGTTACAGCCTCGCGCGCTTGGCGCACAGCTTCCCATTTGCGCACCAACTCAGCTTCACTTTTTTCATTCATTGCAGGAAATTCGTGCAGAGTGTGGAACAAAACGCTGTCTTCTTCTCCACCGCCGATAATGTCCCAAGCCTCTTCGGCAGTGAAGCAGAGAATCGGGGAAATCAGCAACACAAGGCTGCGGGTAATATGGTAAAGAGCGGTTTGCGCGCTACGGCGGGCGTGGCTGTCTGCCTTAGTGGTGTACAAGCGATCTTTCAAAATATCAAGATAGAATGCACCCAAATCCTCTGAACAGAATGCCACAATATCTTTTACCGCAAAGTGAAACGCATAACGCGGATAGTAATCACCGGCCAAACGCTCTTGCAGGCGGCGCACCAGCACCATGGCATAACGGTCAATTTCCACCATTTGGTCTTGTGGAACCGCATCATCCATAGGGTGGAAATCACTCAAATTGGCAAATAAAAAGCTCAAAGTATTGCGGATACGGCGATAGCTTTCAGTTACGCGTTTCAAAATTTCCTTAGAAATCGCCAGCTCGCCGGAATAATCGGTAGAAGCTGTCCACAAACGGAGGATATCGGCGCCGAACTCGTTATACACTTCTTGAGGTGCCACCACATTGCCCAATGATTTGGACATCTTACGGCCGTTTTGGTCAACCACAAAGCCATGGGTTAACAATTGCTTATATGGCGCACGACCAACCGTAGAGCAACCTGTCAACATAGACGACTGGAACCAGCCGCGGTGCTGGTCGCTGCCTTCGAGATACAAATCGGCAGGCCAAACCAACTCTTCACGCCTTCTCAACACAGAAAAGTGGGTGCTGCCGGAATCGAACCACACATCCATGGTATCGGAAAGCTTTTCATATTGTTCGGCTTCTTCGCCCAACAATTCATGCTTATCCAAGGCAAACCACGCTTCGATACCTTTTTGCTCAATTTTTTTGGCAACCTCTTCCAAAAGCTCAGCCGAACGCGGATGCAGTTCGCCGGTTTCTTTATGGATGAAAAAAGTCATGGGCGTGCCCCAGTTGCGCTGGCGGGAAACCACCCAATCGGGGCGCCCTTCGATCATAGCTTCCAAACGCGCACGCCCCCAAGCAGGGAAAAACTCGGTGTTATCCACCGCTTTCATGGCTTTATCGCGCAAAGTTTTTCCATCAGCGCCGGTTTTATCCATACCGATAAACCATTGGCCGGTTGCGCGGTAAATCAAAGGCGTTTTATGTCGCCAGCAATGTGCATAGCTGTGTTCGATTTTATTGTTTGCCAGTAGCTTGCCTTCTTCTTCCAGCCATTCAATAATAACCGGATTGGCTTCCCATACGGTCATACCAGCTACACGCGGCATTTCGGAAATATAGCGACCTTCGCCGTTAACCGGATTGTAAAGCTGTATGCCGTATTTCAAGCATACAAAATAATCTTCCAAACCGTGAGCCGGTGCGCTGTGCACCAAACCCGTACCGGCATCGGTGGTAACGTGCTCACCGTTGAGCACCGTAATATCACGCTCTAAAAACGGGTGGTTCAAATGCAAATGCTCAAGCTTGCTGCCGCTGGTTTCGGCTAAGACTTGCGTTTGACCTGATTCAAACCCATAGCGTTTAACCGCGTCTTCAGCCAGATCTTTTGCCAAAACCAATTTACCTTTGGGCGTATCAATCAGTTGGTAAACCACATCTGCACCGGCCGCTATCGCCTGACTGGCCGGCAGCGTCCATGGCGTGGTGGTCCAGATAACGGCAAAAACATTCCCGCTGATTTCAGACAGGCCAAACGCTTTGGCTACAGCGGCATTGTCTTGAAACAGGTAAGCCACATCAATGGCATGGGAAACTTTATCTTTATATTCCACTTCCGCTTCAGCCAGCGAAGAGCCGCAATCCAAACAAAACTGAACCGGTTTTTCACCGCGATACAGATAGCCCGCTTTATAAATTTCGCCCAGCGCACGCACGGTATCCGCTTCCGTTTGGTAGTTCATGGTGAGATAAGGATTTTCCCAATCACCCATCACGCCCAAGCGGATAAAGTCTTTTTTCTGACGCGCGATTTGCTCGGTAGCATATTCGCGGCACAATTCGCGGAACTTGGAGGCCGGAATAGATTTGCCGTGCAGCTTTTCCACCATTAATTCGATGGGCAGGCCGTGGCAGTCCCAACCCGGCACATAAGGCGCATCGAATCCGGCCAACGTTTTGCTGCGGACGATAATGTCTTTCAAAATTTTATTGGCGGCATGACCGATATGGATGTCACCGTTGGCATAAGGCGGGCCGTCATGCAGCACAAACTTCGGGCGGCCTTGCGCTTTCTCGCGCAATTTTTGGTAACGTTTCTGCTCGTACCAGCTTTTCAGCCACGCAGGTTCGCGCTTGGCCAAATTGCCGCGCATAGGAAACGGGCTTTCAAGCAGGTTTACGGTTTTGCTGTAGTCGGTCATTTTGGTTCTCTGTCGCTGTGTTGCTCGGTCCGGCTCAGATTAAACCGCCGGCCCGATATTTTAAAGTAAAGAAAATAAAACTATTGTAACGGAATTGCCTTGATTTTATAAGGGCTTTCAGACAGGCATCGGCTGCCAGCTTCTTGCTTCGGCCATGTCGGCCTGAATCTGCACCATCATGCTTTTTATATCGGGAAATTTTTCTTCGTTGCGCAATTTGTGCAGAAAATGAACATGCAGCCGCTCGCCATAGATATTTCCATCAAAATCAAACAGATGAACTTCAAGCTTTTGCCGGCTGGTTTGAGAAACAGTGGGATTGACGCCAAAACTGGCCACGCCGCGTTTTCTGCCGAAGCTGCCTTCTGCTTCCACCACAAATACACCGCTCAAAGCATAATGATGGTTAGGCAAATGAATGTTGGCCGTAGGGCTGCCGATCGTCCTCCCCAATTTGGCTCCGTGTTTGACACGCCCGCTAAGCACATAATCATGGCCGAGCAGGCTGCTTGCGCAATCCAGCAAACCGCCCGCCAAAGCCTGGCGCACCGCAGTGCTGCTAACCCGCATATTCTCAATCAGCACGGAAGGCGTACGCTCTGTGAACATGCCTTGCTGGCTTTGCAACATCGCAAAATCGCCTTCCCGCCCTGCTCCGAAACGGAAATCATCGCCTACCAAAAGATAGCGGGTATCCAAGCTTTGACGCAGCAAGCGGTCAATAAAGGTTTGCGCGGGAATATCGGCAAAACTCTGATTAAAGCGCAACACCCAAACCGCATCCAGGCAGCCGGTTGCTTCCAGCAGCATCAATTTATCGCGCAACGGGCTGAGCCGGAAAGGCAAAGGCTTGTTGAATTTACGCGCAAAAAACTCAGGCGGCTGCGGCTCGAACACAATCGCCACCGCCGGCAGGCTGCGCTTCTGCGCTTCTTCTTTCAAGCGCCGCAGAATATGAAGATGCCCCAGATGAACCCCGTCGAAATTACCGATGGTTGCAGCAACCCCTTGAGCAAAAACAGGCTTGCGGTTTAAGCCGAACCAGATTTCCATGTGATTTTTCTAAGTAGTATTAATCAAAACCCGCTATTTTAAACGTTATGCCCGCTTTACGACAATCCGATGCGGCTGCTTAATCCCTTTTAAATGCCTGTCTGAAAGAATTTATGTAAAACACAAAATTAAAAAACCTTTCAATTGTATTTTCTTGTAAAATACTGGGTTTACTTTTTATTTAAGCGCTTGCACGCGCCCTTAACTGCTGTTTTTCTAAAGAAAAAATTATGGATTTCAGATTCGACATCATCTACGAATACCGTTGGATGTTTCTTTACGGAGCGCTCACCACTCTGGGATTAACCGTAGCGGCTACCTTCGGCGGCACCATACTCGGCCTGTTCGGCGCATTGGCCCGCATCATACGCGTTGAAAAAGGCGGCTGGCCGCTGAAACTTTTAGTAAGCCTGCTGCGCACCATTACCACCATATACGTTACCCTCTTTCGCGGCACGCCTTTATTCGTACAAATCTTTATTTGGCACTTTGTCTGGTTTCCGATTTTAGTAAGCTACGACGGCGGCATACTCATCAGCGGCGCAGAAGCCAATGAAATCCGCCGCAATTACGGCGCGCTGATTGCCGGTGTGTTGGCGCTTACCGTAAACGCAGGTGCGTATATCACCGAAATTTTCCGCGCCGGCATCCAATCCATCGACAAAGGCCAAATGGAAGCGGCACGTTCACTTGGCTTGAGCTATCCGCAAGCCATGCGTTATGTGATTCTGCCTCAGGCAACCCGCCGTATGTTGCCGCCATTGGCCAGCGAGTTTATTACTTTACTGAAGGACAGCTCGCTGATTTCGGTTATCGCCGTTGCCGAACTGGCCTATGTGCAAAAAACCATTTCCGGCCGCTATTCCATCTATGAAGAACCGCTTTATACCATTGCCCTGATTTATCTGGCGATGACCATGTGCCTGAGCTGGTTGTTTGCCTCGCTTGAGAAAAAATACAACGTTCAAGGCCGTCGTTAATCTAAGCAGTTAGATAAAATACAATGCCTGTCTGAAAACTTTCAGACAGGCATTGTGCTTCTTATAGCTGTGAAAATAAGCTTTTCATATAAGGTGGCGAGCCGCAAACAATGCGGAAATCACACGGCAGTGCAAGCGGGCTTTGAATGCAAGATTCAATTTCATCACTCACTATACTAGCCCAGCGGAGCCACTGTTATTTTAGTCAACCCCCTTTCCACACCTTTAGAATAACGGCGCGGGATATAAGCACTTAATCCGCCGTTTTGCACCGTTGTTTCATATGCGCACACCAAGCGCTCCTGCTCATTCACAATTTCTTCATAGTTTTCGCCAAACAAAGGCGAAATGCGGGTAAACAAACGCCAAAGAATCCGGCTGCCTTCAGGCAGGTTGAGCGCGGCGGAAATATGCGAATTGCCTTCATCGCAGCCGACATGATGCCGGTCAGGATCAAAGTTTTCCCATGTTTCGGGAAAGTCTGCCGCATCCGTAAAACCAAACAAGCGGTCATGTGCGCACACGCTTTGGCGCACATAAGGCCAAATGTTTTCACGCAGGAAAAACTGATCGGCAAAATGGCGCGACTCCAAAGGCTTTTTCAGATAGGCCTCAATCTTGCCTCTCATATCCGGCACCGCTCCTGCCGCCATGCCCCATAAACCCGCCAAAATCAGCTCGGTGTGCGTACCTGCATCGCGCATGGTATGGAACAGCTTACCGCTTTCCAGCCATGCTGCCACAGCTTTCGCTTCCCGCTGTGAAATCACCGAATCCGCATCGCGAAATACCACATAAGCGGCATCCGCATCATCCGCCGCCAGAAAACGCCAAAGCGTACCCGGCCAGCTTCGCAGCGTTTCATCCACCTGCACCACTTCCGCGCCCGCCTCTTTCAAACGGCTGACCACATGTTCCGGCACGCTCTCATCAATATAAAAGCGGCACACCCAACCGGGATAAACCAACGGGCACAGTTCGGCATTCATCACGGCCGGCTCCCCATACGCGGAACTTGCGCCGAACAGCGAGAACGAAATGATTTTTTTGCCCGCTTTCTTCGGCTCGATTTTCGGCAGCTCGGGGCAGGCTTGGCCGTAAATTTCATCCCGCAGCTCCAATGCGCGCAAACCATATTTGCCACAGCCCGCCCAATCTTTTTTACCATCATAGGCATGCGACAAAGCATCGTGGGCATTGATATGCTTCGGGTCGCGCTTCAACACCTGCTTGGCATACTTAATGCCTTCATCCCACAAACCGCTTTTTACTGCCATGGTTGCCGCATCACTTAAAGGCGCGGTAGAGTTCGGCGCTAATTTATGCGCTTTTAAAGCCTCCTTCATCGCCTGCTGAAAATGACCCGCAGCCGAATATTCCTTAAAACGGGCGGAAATTTTATTGAGCTGTTGCTGGATTTTTTGCTGCTGCGGCGTGAGCTGCTTCGGTTTCATGGAAAACTCCGTTGGGATTGAATGCACTTTCAGACAGGCATTACCGGTATGCCTGTCTGAAAAGAGATTAAATTGTATGGGAGATCTCTGGCAAATAAACTTAAAAATAGCACGTTCGTCATACTCAGGCTTGCAGTAACTTGAGATACTCGGGTCAAGCCCGAGTATGACGGAACTTAGAAAAAAATAAATCTTAAGGTCAAACAATCATTAGCCGCAAGATTCGGCAGAAGCAATTTTCCTGTAAATGTTTTCAGACAGGCATTCATCATGCCTGTCTGAAAACAAAACTACACGCCCAAATAACCTTCGCGGATACCCAGCCATCTATCCAGATGCGCATCCACAATATCCGGCCTTTCGGCAATCAGCTTCGGCGCAATACCGCGCGCCAGCTCCAGCAGGCGCATGTCTTCCTCCAAATTGGCAAAACGCAGCATCGGCACCCCGCTCTGCCGCGCACCGAGAAACTCGCCCGGGCCGCGGATATTCAAATCCTGACGGGCGATTTCAAAGCCGTCGGTATGCTCGTAAATCACTTTCAAGCGCGCTTTGGCCAGTTCGCTCAAAGGCTCGGAGAACAAGAGCACGCAGCTGCTCGCCGCCGCGCCGCGCCCCACCCTGCCACGCAACTGGTGCAATTGCGACAAACCCATGCGCTCGGCATGCTCAATCACCATCAGGCTGGCATTCGGCACGTCCACACCCACTTCGATAACCGTGGTCGCCACCAACACATGAATTTTGCCTGCGGAAAAATCTTCCATCACCGCCGCTTTTTCCGCCGCCTTCATTTTTCCGTGCAGCAAACCTATGTTCAGCATGGGCAAAGCCTGTTGCAGCTCTAGCTGCGTATCCACCGCTGTTTGCAGCTGCAAGGTTTCACTTTCCTCAATCAAAGGGCACACCCAATATGCCTGCTGCCCTTTTTCACAGGTGCCGAGCACAAACTGCTCCACTTCCGCGCGCCGCAAGCTGTTGACCAAGCGGGTTTTCACCGGCGTGCGCCCCGGCGGCAGCTCGTCAATCACCGACACATCCAAGTCGGCAAAAAAACTCATAGCCAGCGTACGCGGAATCGGCGTAGCCGACATCATCAGTTGGTGCACATCCTGCCCTTTGTTTTTCAAGGCCAAACGCTGCGCCACGCCGAAACGGTGTTGCTCGTCCACAATCACCAAGCCCAAATTCTGAAACTGCACATCGTCTTGAAACAAAGCATGCGTGCCAACCGCTATCTTGACATCGCCGCTTTCCAGCAGAGCCTTGGTTTGCTCTTTCATTTTCTTGCGCCCGCTGCCCGTCAGCCATGCCACGTCCAAGCCTAAAGCGCCAAACCATTGTTTGAACTTCATATAATGCTGCTCGGCCAGAATTTCAGTGGGCGCCATAACCGCCACTTGAAAACCGGCCTCAACCGCAGTTAGCGCAGATAAAGCCGCCACAATGGTTTTTCCGCTGCCCACATCGCCTTGCAGCAGGCGGTGCATCGGGTGCGGCTGCCGCATATCCGAGCGGATTTCATCCAGCACCCGCGTCTGAGCGCCGGTTAAACCAAACGGCAGATTCGCCAACAATTTATCGCTCAAGCTGCCATCGCCGTGTAAAGGTTTCGCCTGCCCGTTGATGCGCTTTTGTCGGGCAAGCCGCATGGAAAGCTGCTGCGCCAACAATTCATCAAACTTCAAACGCTGCCACGCCGGCAAAGCACCGTCGGCCAAGCGGGTAATGCTGTATTCCGGCGGCGGCGCATGCAACAAACGCAGGCTTTCGGCCAAGCCTGGCAGCTTCAACTCGGATAATAAAGCATCGGGCAAAGTATCATGCAGCGACACCGCATCAAGCGCCGTTTGGATGATCCGGCGCAAAGTCGGCTGGTTCAGGCCGTTTACCGTGGGATAAACCGGCGTGAGGCTTTCAGACAAGCCTGTGTTTTCGGCATCCCTGATTTTCGGGTGGATCATCTCATTACCGAAAAAACCATGCTTGATTTCCCCCACCGCACGCACCCGCCGCCCTTGCGCCAGCTGCTTCTGCGTACTGGCATAAAAATGAATAAACCGCAAAAACAGCACCTTGCCCGCATCATCACGAATCTGCACAATCAGCTGCTTGCGCGGTTTAAACTGAACATCCTGCCGCACCACCACACCTTCAACCTGACAAGGCACGCCCAAAGGCGCATCTGCAATCGGCGTAATATGCGTTTCATCTTCATAACGCAGCGGCAAATGCAGCACCACGTCCCACGCGCTGTGCAAGCCGAGCTTCTCCAGCTTCTGTGCAGCAGTATCCGTGATTTTCAGCAGTTTTTTCGTTTCAGGCGTCATCGGTTTACGGCATTAACACATTAAAAACAAACACTTTCAGATTTATCCCTATTTTCAGACAGGCATTCCAAATGCCTGTCTGAAAAATCAGTACCCTAAAACACGGTTCAACATCACCGCCAAAGCAGGCAAATCATCTTCCGTCAGCCCCGTGCTGTTGTCGCAGAAAAAAACTTTATCTTTATGCTGATCGAAAAAACCTTCCAAATCATCCAAAGCCAGCCAATCCTTATCTTTCCTGCCGTTTTGTTCCAACCAAGCCAAAATCTCACGCTCGCGCACACCCTTTTCCGTCTGCTTACGAAACACCGGCGTCGCACCAATAATCCGCCGTCCGAATTCAGGCGAAAACAGCACCTGCAATTCCGCCAACCCACGCCCTTCCCGCCAAGACGAAGACACAACAACATCAATATCCGCATATTCCGGCCTGCTCAAAAACGCTTCCAACACAGGCACTTGGCTGAAACAATCTGCCCGCTTCTTAAACGGCCACGGATGCAGTACCCCATCAAAATCCAAAAACAAAACCATATTTGCAGCCTTGTGTTTAAAACCCGTTTTCCATCATTATCTGCCCCGGTACGCGGTTGCGGTGCATGGCGAAACCCATGTCGAGCAAGGCTTGGAAAGTGTCTTTGACCATGGCGGGGTTGCCGCAGATCATGAAGCGGGTATCAGCTGGAGTGAACTGCATATCGAATGCTGCGGCAAGTTCGCCGTTTTTCAAAAGTTCGGGCAGGCGTTTGCCGAGTGCGCCTTTGGTGGTTTCGCGGGTAACAACGGGCACGAAAACCAGTTTGTGGAAATGTTCGTCAATCAATGGGTGTTCGGCAAGGGCAGCGATTCGGTCGTTGAAAATCAGTTCGTCAGCATAAGATACCGAATGTACAAGCGCGAGGCGGTCGAAACGCTGCCAGATTTCGGGCTGCTCTAAAATGGATAAAAACGGTGCGATGCCCGAACCTGTGCAGAGCATCACCAAGTCTTTGCCGTCGGGAAAACGCTCGGGCAACAAAAAGCCGATGGCATTTTTATCAAGCAGAATGGTGTCGCCCTCTTTCATTTCCGCCAACTTAGCCGACATGGGGCCGCCCTGTATCAACACGGCAAAATATTCAAGCGTATCTGCATATTCGGCAGAGACGACAGAGTAGGCGCGCCAGATAAAGCCTTCTCCGTCGCGGAATCCGAGGCGTGAAAACTGGCCTGCGGAAAAGCGGTAGCTTTCGGGGCGGGTAATCGCGAATGTGATGAGCTTGGGCGTGTGGTGCTTAACCCACAAAACAGTCTCTTCTGTGTATTTGGCCTCGGGTGCGGCTGCCATGAATATATCCTTTTTTTGTGTGTGGTTTTCAGACAGGCATTATACCGAATGCCTGTCTGAAAAACGGTACAGCGGCGAAACTTAACATTTCATAATGCTTTGACCCGCTTTGCCGTACCATGTGTAGAGCCTGCTGTTCTCCGCCATGTATGAAATAGTGTTCACAGCTATAAAAACCTTAGTATGGAGCGTGAATTTTGTATGCACTTCACATTAAACAAAAATGCTGCTTTGCCACAACGCCGCTCTTTCCTATAATACGGGATGCCTGTCTGAAAGGATGTAGGCAAATTACCTAATTAATCAACACAAGAATGTTCTGCCACAGCTTTTTAGCCTTAAGAATCTGCGGCAGAAAATTTTTGAATTCAGAAAGTGATTTATGTTATCCAGCATTCCTTTGCACAAGGATATTGTGCGCCCTCCGGAAACCATATTGGTCAATATCACTCCGCAAGAGAGCCGTGTGGCCATTGTTGAGGAAAACAATATTTGCGAGCTGCATATCGAGCGCAACAGCGGCCATAGCTTGGTGGGCAATATTTATTTGGGCATTGTGCGCCGCGTATTGCCGGGCATGCAGAGTGCGTTTATCGACATTGGTTTGGAGCGCGCTGCGTTTCTGCATATTGTCGATGTATTGGAGCAGCGACAGAATCCGGATGCCGACCAGCGCATCGAGCACATGCTGTTTGAAGGGCAAACCGTTTTGGTTCAAGTGATTAAAGACCCGCTCAACAGCAAAGGCGCACGGCTTTCCACCCAGATTTCACTGGCCGGCCGCTTTCTCGTGCATCTGCCGCAAGACAGCCATATCGGCATTTCCCAACGTATTGAAGATGAGGAAGAGCGCAACCAACTCCGCCAGCGCTTGGAAAACCTGCTGCCCAAAGAAAACCATGGCGGCTACATCATCCGCACCAGTGCCGAAACAGCCACCGATGCCGAACTGCAGGCCGATATCGAATACTTGACCAAAGTGTGGGCGAATATCCAATATCAGGCAAAAACCCGGCCTGCCGAAACCATGTTGTATCAGGATCTGCCTTTGTCGCTGCGCGTGTTACGCGACATGTTCAGCGACAATACGGTCAAAATTCTGGTCGATTCAAAAGAAAACCACCAGAAAATGTGTGAATTCGCCGCCCAATATGTGCAAGGTGCGGCGGAGAAAATCGAATGGTTCACGGGCGAGCGGCCTTTGTTTGAAACCCATAATGTGGAACAGGAAATCAACCGCGCCTTGCAACCGCGCGTTTCACTCAATTTCGGCAGCTACCTGATTATCGAATCCACCGAAGCGATGACCACCATCGATGTGAACACCGGCGGCTTTGTCGGCGCACGCAACTTTGACGAAACCATTTTCAAAACCAACCTCGAAGCCTGCCATGCCATCGCCCGCGAGCTTCGCCTGCGCAATATCGGCGGTATCGTGATTATCGATTTTATCGATATGGTGTCGGATAACCATCGCGAAGCCGTGTTGCAAGAGCTGGCCAAAGCCCTGAGTTTCGACCGCACCCGCGTAACGCTCAACGGCTTCACCAGCCTCGGCCTGGTCGAGCTTACCCGCAAACGCACGCGCGAAAGCTTGAGCCATGTGTTATGCGAACCCTGCCCCACCTGCCAAGGGCGCGGCCGCCTGAAAACACCGCAAACCGTGTGCTACGAAATCCAGCGCGAAATCGTACGCGAAAGCCGCCGCTTTGATGTGAAGCAGTTCCGCATTCTCGCCTCGCCCGAAGTGATTGATTTGTTTTTAGACGAAGAATCTCAATCGCTCGCGCTGCTGATCGACTTTATCGGCAAACCGATCTCGCTGGCTGTGGAAAACAGCTACACGCAAGAGCAATATGATGTGGTGCTGATATAACGCATCCATAAACAATGCCTGTCTGAAAAGTTTGAGCTTCGCAGAAACCCGCGTTGCTCGTTTTCAGACAGGCATTGTTTATCTCAACCGATGATCAAAAACGCGGCAACGCCCAAGACACACGATGGGCCCACAAACGCAAAGCATAACCGGCAACCAGCAACAAGTTCAACACCAGCGGATTAATCCAGCCCAACATATTCAAAAAATACATTAGCAAGCTGATAATCACCGCCACCGTTCCATAAAAATCCTTACGTAAGATCATTGGAATATCGTTCACGAGCATATCGCGCACAATCCCGCCGCCCACCGCCGTGATAAATCCGAGCATCACCACGCCGAAAATATTCAAGTCCAGCGACAAACCCAATTGCGCCCCGGTAATCGTAAACGCCACCAAGCCTAAAGAGTCCGCCCACACGAATACAGCCGCCAGCTCCCGCTTCCTGCTTTTCTGCAACTTAAACAACCAAGCCAGCAATAAAGTAATACCGATTACCACCCATGCCGTGTTTTGGGTAAACACCAACGGAATGCGCCCGATAATGGCATCACGCATAATCCCGCCACCCACCGCAGTGAGTAAAGCAAGAATCAACACGCCCAACATATCCAAGCGTTTGCGCACGCCAACCAGATAGCCTGACAAAGCAAATGCGGCAGTGCCGATAATATGAATGATTTCCGTGGCAGTCATAACAACCGAATAGCAAATGAAAGAAAGATTATATAGCGAAAATGAACCGCCACAATATCCATGCCTGTCTGAAAAAGTTTTCAGACAGGCATTTTAAAAACCGGCTTGCCCTATCAACCAACACAAAAAAGCGCTGCTTTTTTAAGCAGCGCTTTTTGCATTCGACAATTATTTGTCGTCTTTTACTTCCGTGAAATCGGCATCCACTACATCATCATCGGCTTTCTTAGCAGAAGCTGATGCGTCATCTGCCTGACCTGCACCGGCAGCACCTTGAGATTCCGCTTGCGCTTGGGCATACACAATCTCACCCAGTTTTTGGCTAACAGTACCCAAAGCTTCGGCTTTAGCATCGATTTCGGCCTTGTCTTCGCCTTTAACTGCTTCTTCAGCAGCTTTCACAGCATCTTCGATTTTGGCTTTTTCATCCGCATCCAGCTTATCACCATGCTCGTCCAAAGATTTCTTCACAGAGTGAATCAAAGCTTCGGCTTGGTTGCGTGAAGCCACAAGCTCGGTCAGTTTTTTATCCTCTTCGGCATTGGCTTCAGCATCTTTCACCATGCGTTCGATTTCTTCCTCGCTCAAACCTGAAGAACCTTGGATGGTAATTTTCGCTTCTTTGCCTGTGCCTTTATCTTTGGCAGACACATGCAAAATACCGTTGGCATCAATATCGAAGGTTACTTCGATCTGCGGCATGCCGCGCGGTGCAGGAGCGATGTCGCCCAAGTTAAAGTTGCCCAGCGATTTATTAGCAGAAGCACGCTCGCGCTCACCTTGCAATACATGGATGGTTACCGCGCTTTGGTTATCTTCGGCAGTTGAGAACACTTGCGACGCTTTGGTTGGGATGGTGGTGTTTTTGTTGATGAGTTTCGTCATCACACCGCCCATGGTTTCGATACCGAGTGACAGCGGTGTTACGTCGAGCAGCAATACGTCGCTGCGGCCGCCGCCCAATACTTCACCTTGAATCGCAGCACCCAATGCCACAGCTTCGTCAGGGTTCACATCTTTACGCGGGTCTTTACCGAAAAATGCTTTCACGGCTTCTTGCACTTTCGGCATACGGCTTTGCCCACCCACCAAAATCACGTCATCAATCTCGCCTATGTTCAAGCCGGCATCTTTTACAGCAATACGGCAAGGCTCGATAGAGCGTTCGATCAGGTCTTCAACCAAGCTCTCGAATTTGGCACGGGTAATTTTCATCGCCAAGTGTTTCGGGCCTGACGCATCCATTGTGATATATGGCAGGTTAATTTCGGTTTGTTGGCCGCTCGACAATTCGATTTTCGCTTTTTCAGCCGCTTCTTTCAGGCGTTGCAGCGCCATCACATCTTGTTTCAGATCAATGCCTTGCTCTTTTTTGAACTCGGAAATGATATGGTCGATCAAACGTTGGTCAAAGTCTTCGCCGCCCAAGAATGTATCACCGTTAGTAGCCAATACTTCAAATTGTTTCTCACCGTCTACATCAGCAATTTCGATGATGGAAATATCAAACGTACCGCCACCTAAGTCGTAAACAGCGATTTTACGGTCGCCTTTATTGCCTTTGTCCATACCGAAAGCCAATGCTGCAGCGGTCGGTTCGTTGATGATGCGTTTTACATCCAAACCGGCAATGCGGCCCGCATCTTTGGTGGCTTGGCGTTGGCTGTCGTTAAAATAAGCAGGTACGGTAATCACGGCTTCAGTGACTTTTTCACCCAAATAAGCTTCGGCTGCTTCTTTCATTTTGCGCAACACTTCAGCAGAAACTTGCGGAGGAGACAATTCCTTACCTTGCGCTTTCACCCAAGCATCGCCGTTTTGCGCTTTAATGATTTCAAAAGGCATCAAATCGATGTCTTTTTGTACTTCTTTATCTTCAAATTTATGGCCGATTAAGCGCTTGGCCGCATAAATTGTATTTTTCGGATTGGTTACAGCCTGACGTTTTGCAGGCGCACCCACCAATACTTCGTTACCGTCTAAATAAGCAATCACAGAAGGTGTGGTGCGTGCACCTTCGGCATTTTCAATTACGCGTGTTTGGCCGCCTTCTGAGATAGCGACACATGAGTTGGTTGTACCTAAGTCGATACCGATTACTTTTGCCATTATTTTATAGCTCCTTGAATTAGAATATTGTTGGGACTTACAGCCCTGTTCGGTTTGTTAAATAAGGCTTGCCGATTATTTTTCAAGTGTGGATAACTGGTTTTGATTAAATTTAATTTCTTAACAATTCAAACAATTACCCAACACAATAACTTTTCCAGACTTACTATTGTTAAGCTTCATTACCCTTCGCCACTGTTACCATCGCGGGACGCAATACTCGGTCGGCCAATGTATAACCTTTTTTCATCACATTAACGACAGTATTAGGTTCTTGTTCACTCTCTACCATCTGCATAGCTTGGTGATGATGCGGATCAAGCTTATCGCCGGGCTGCGGGTTGATTTCTTTAATTTGGGTTGAATCAAATGCTTTATTCAATTCATTCAAAGTCATCTGTACGCCCATTTTCAAAGCATCGAAATTACCGCTTTGGTCAAGCAGCGCCATTTCCAAATAGTCTTTCACCGGCAGCATTTCAGTTGCAAATTTTTGACCTGCAAATTTATGTGTTGCCAAAATCTCTTCTTGATGACGGCGACGCAGGTTTTGCTCGTTTGCCAAGCCGCGCAGCTGTTCTTCTTTCAACTGTTCTTCCAGCTCGGCCACTTTGGCTTGCAATTCTTCATAAGTAGGCGGTGTTGCTTGTTCTGCTTCAGCCTGCTGCTCTGAAGATTCAATGTTTTCTTCGTTATCAGTCAAATTTTCTTCTGGATATTGGGTTTGTTCTGTCATATTTCGTCCCTTACGGAATAAAGAGGTAAATTTCATAATGTTCTCGATACATGATTTCTCTATATAGGGCTGCCTCTAACTGTTTCAAGAGGTATTTTTCTATTGGACTGCATGATGCTTGTCTGAAAACCGTTTTTCAGGCAGGCATTGGTAAATGAACGATAATAAATGCGGAAATTTCTTGGAAAAAAATGCCCTGCCCTTTAGAATAACGCATTAAAGAGCGGCTATTTCTTTAAAGAAGATAGCCTGTTTATGGATAATTTTAATAGATGGATAACAAATGATTGAATTTGCATACGCCGCAGATGCCGCTGCCCAACCCAATATGCTGATGCAGTTTGCTCCGTTGATTCTGATTCTGGTGGTTTTCTATTTTCTGATTATGCGCCCGCAACAGAAAAAATTTAAAGCCCATCAAGCCATGCTGGCCGAACTGAAAAGCGGAGATCGTGTGTTGCTTGCTTCAGGTTTCGTAGGCCGCATTGTGCGCTCAGATGATAAGTTCTTTACTGTTGAAATTGCCAGAAATGTTGAAGTTCAGGTAGAGCGTAACGCTGTTGCCAGCAAGCTCGAAGCCTAATCTTGATTTCAAGGCCGCAGCCGGTATTTACCGGCCTTGCGGCTGTTTGTCTTTATAAACCATGAAGATTGACCTATGAACCGTTATCCGCTTTGGAAATACCTGCTGATTCTGGCCACCATTATTTTGGGCGTTCTCTACACGATACCCAATTTCTTCGGCGAAACACCGGCTGTTCAGGTTTCCACCAACCGGCAATCCATTGTTATCAACAATCAAACCGAAAATCGAATACAAACCGCATTGCAGCAGGCAGGCATCGCTTCTGACGGCATGTTTATTGCCGATAACTCGCTGCGTGTGCGCTTTAAAGACACCGACACACAAATCAAAGCCCGCGACGTTATCGAAAAAACGCTGGGCGACGGCTATATCACTGCCTTGAACCTGATTCCCAACAGCCCGGACTGGATGGCGAAAATCAAAGCCAATCCGATGTTTTTAGGCTTGGACTTGCGCGGCGGCGTGCACTTTACCATGCAGGTGGATATGAAAGCCGCTATGCAGAAAACTTTTGAACGTTACGCCGGCGATATCCGCCGTGAGTTGCGCCGCCAAAAAATCCGCGCGGGCAACATCGTTCAAAGCGATAACAGCATCGCCGTACCGTTCCAAAACGAAGCCGATTTAAACAAGGCTCAAAAAGAGCTGCAAAAACTCTTGCCGCAAACCACTTTAACTAGCGACGGCAACCGCCTGATTCTAACCCTGTCTGAAGATGTAATTAACCAAATCCGTTCCGATGCGGTTAAGCAAAATATTGCAACCCTGCACAACCGTGTTAATGAATTAGGCGTAGCAGAACCCGTTATCCAGCAAGCCGGCGCAGACCGTATCGTTGTGCAGCTGCCCGGTGTTCAAGATACAGCCAAAGCCAAAGATATCATTGGCCGCACCGCCACATTGGAAGTGCGCATGGTTAACGATGATCCTGTTTCATTTCAGCAAGCTGTTTCAGGCAACGTACCCGCCGGTTATGAATTGCTTTATACCGGCGGCGAACAGCCTCAAGCCGTATTGGTTAACCGCCAAGTTGAATTAACCGGCGACAATATTAATGATGCCCAACCCAGCTTCAATGAAAACGATCAACCTGCCGTTAGCATTAACTTCGACAATACCGGCGCTGCCATTTTTGCAGACCTGACACGCCATAATGTTAAAAAACGCATGGCGATGGTATTGATCGACCAAGGTAAAGCGGAAGTGGTTACCGCACCTACGATTAATGAACCGATCACCGGCGGACGCACCATCATTTCCGGCAGCATGTCTATTGAAGAAGCCAACGATATTTCCTTGCTATTGCGCTCAGGCTCTTTGGCTGCACCAATGGAGATTGTGGAAGAACGCACCATCGGCCCTTCCATGGGTAAAGAAAATATTGAAAAAGGCTTCAATTCAACCTTGTGGGGCTTTGTAGTTGTCGCCGCATTTATGGTGATTTACTACCGTGTATTCGGCATTTTCTCCGTGGTTGCACTTTGCGCCAATCTGCTGTTCCTCATGGCTATTTTATCGGCTCTGCAAGCTACTTTGACCTTGCCCGGTATTGCCGCTATTGCGTTGACTTTAGGTATGGCAATTGATTCAAATGTGCTGATTAACGAACGCATTCGTGAAGAATTAAGAGCCGGTAAAAAGCCCCAAACTGCCATTAATGAAGGCTACAAACACGCTTGGGCCACAATTGTCGACTCGAATATCACTTCATTAATTGCCGGTATCGCTTTGTTGATTTTCGGCTCAGGCCCGGTTCGCGGTTTTGCCGTAGTGCATTGTATCGGTATCCTTACCTCAATGTACTCTTCGGTAGTGGTTTCGCGTGCGTTGTGCAACCTTTGGTACGGAAGCCGTAGAAGCCTGAAAAAAATTGCCATTGGCATTAAAAATCCGGTTGCTGTTAAAGCGGCAAATATTGATGTTGCCGATACAGAATAAGGAGTAACTCATGGAACTGTTTCACTTTAAACGCGACATTCCGTTTATGAAATACGGTAAGCTCACCACATTTATTTCTCTGCTTACCTTTATACTGGCGGTATTCTTCTTATTTACCAAAGGCCTGAACTTTTCGGTAGAGTTTACCGGCGGCACAGTAATGGAAGTGCAATACAGCAAACCGGCCGAAATCAATAAAGTGCGGCAAGATTTAAACGTACTCAACTTAGGCGAGGTTCAAGTTCAGGCATTAGGAAGTAACCGGCATGTAATGATCAGATTGCCAAATAAAGAAGGCATAAATTCGGCAACCTTATCTAATCAGGTTATGAATATCCTGAAAAAAGACGACCCTCAAGTCAGCCTGCGCCAAGTAGAATTTATCGGCCCTCAAGTAGGCGATGAATTGGTGCAAAACGGCTTAATTGCCTTATCTTTGGTGATTATCGGCATTATTATGTATCTTTCGGTGCGCTTTGAATGGCGGTTTGCCGTTTCAGCGATCATCGCCAACATGCACGACGTAATTATTATCTTGGGCTGTTTTGCATTCTTCCAATGGGAATTTTCTTTAACCGTATTGGCTGGTATTCTTGCTGTTTTGGGCTATTCGGTAAACGAATCAGTTGTGGTATTCGACCGTATTCGCGAAAATTTCCGAAAAGGCGGTATGCGCAATAAAAGCGTGCCCGAAATCATTGACAATGCGATTACCGCCACTATGGGCCGCACGGCAATCACACATGGTTCAACCGAAGCGATGGTACTCGCCATGCTGATTTTCGGCGGCAGTGCATTGCATGGTTTTTCTTTAGCGCTGACTATCGGTATTGTGTTCGGCATTTATTCATCAGTTCTAGTGGCCAGCCCTTTACTGGTTATGTTTGGACTAAGCCGCGAGAATATTGCCAAACCCCAAAAAGTTAAAGAAGAAGCAGTTGTATAACAATCAGATTCTTGCTGCTTTGCCATTCAATTAAAAATGCCTGTCTGAAAACTTTCAGACAGGCATTTGTTTGGTCGCAGCCCTATTCAGGCTGCTTAGTCAGTCAGCAGACAATTACACCACGCCTTGTGCCAACATCGCATCGGCCACTTTCTTGAAGCCGGCAATATTTGCACCGTTCACATAATTCACATAGCCGTTTTCAGAACCGTTTGCTACGCAATTTTCGTGGATATTTTCCATAATATTGAATAAGCGTTGGTCCACTTTGCCACGTTCCCAAGACAAGCGGATATTGTTTTGACTCATCTCCAAACCTGAAGTGGCCACACCGCCCGCATTAGAGGCTTTACCCGGCGCATAAAGGATTTTCGCATTCACAAACACCTCAACCGCACCTAAAGTAGAAGGCATGTTCGCACCTTCCGCTACACAGAAGCAGCCATTAGACAGCAGGGTTTTGGCATCGCTTTCATCCAATTCATTCTGCGTTGCACAAGGCAATGCAACTTCACAAGCCACACACCATGGTTTTTGGTCGGCAAAATATTGCAGGCCTTGTTCTTTGGCATAAACTGACAAACGCTCGCGACGAACTTCTTTCAGCTCGATCAAAGCAGCCAGTTGGGCCTCGTTCATACCTTGATCGCCAAAAAGTACAAAGCCGTTGGAATCAGAAACCGTCAGCACTTTCGCGCCCAACTGAATGGCTTTTTCAGCAGCATATTGAGCCACATTGCCCGAACCCGAAATAACCACTTTCTTACCGGCCATGCTGTTGCCTTTGGTTTTCAGCATGCTGTCTGCAAAATAAACCGTGCCGTAACCTGTCGCTTCAGGGCGGATCAAGCTGCCGCCATAGCCCAAGCCTTTACCGGTCAGCACAGAAGTAAACTCATTAGCAATACGTTTGTATTGGCCGAACAAGTAACCGATCTCGCGCCCGCCTACACCGATATCGCCGGCTGGTACGTCTGTATTGGCACCAACGTGGCGGTAAAGCTCAGTCATAAATGCTTGGCAGAAACGCATCACTTCGCCGTCACTCTTGCCTTTCGGGTCAAAATCAGAACCGCCTTTACCGCCGCCCATAGGCAGAGTGGTCAATGCATTTTTAAACACTTGCTCGAAAGCCAAGAATTTCAGCACGCCCAAGTCTACGGTTGGATGGAAACGCAAACCGCCTTTGTAAGGGCCGATGGCAGAGTTCATTTGCACGCGGTAGCCGCGGTTTACTTGTACCTGGCCTTCATCGTCCACCCAAGAAACGCGGAACATAATCACCCGCTCCGGCTCTACAAGGCGCTCCAATAACCCTTGTTGGGTATATTTGGGATTTTTCGCCAAAAAGGGAGCCAAACTGCCGAACACTTCTTCAACAGCTTGGTGAAACACAGATTGGTTAGGGTCGCGTTTTTTGATTTGTTCGAATAGATTATTTAGATTTACCGACATAATGTTCTTCCTTAAGATAAAAGTGAAGTTAACAAAGCTGTGAAATAAATTTACAGTGTCTATAAATATAAACCTGTTGAATGGCTTTGCCAAGAAAAAAATGCATAAAATTGTCAACATTTTAAATTTACATTATTTTTATTTTTAGCAGTTAAAAACTAAAATGCATCATATTTAAAACATTATGCTTGGTTTTACAACTTTATTAAACTTAAACGCCCTTGCAAACACACGCGAAGAAATATTTTTCAGAGAAAACAACATAAGTTTAATTTGAGGTAAAAAAATTAAACTTTGATGCAAAACACGACAACCAACCCAATTCAAGCAGTCAACCAAGCAGCTTAACCTACCTGCCAAGTAACAAAACTGCATATACGGCATACGCAAGTGTTACAATGCCGTCTTGTCTGGCATGCCTGAACATCTCTCATAAGGAACTTTAATGAAAGCCTACCAAGACCTGATGCAACATGTGCTCGAACATGGAACAGATAAAGCTGACCGCACCGGCACGGGCACACGCTCTATATTCGGTTACCAAATGCGTTTTGACTTAAGCGAAGGCTTTCCATTACTAACCACAAAAAAACTGCATCTTCGCTCGATTATTCACGAGCTTCTGTGGTTTTTAAAAGGCGACACCAATATCAAATACCTGAAAGACAATAATGTGTCGATCTGGGATGAATGGGCTGATGAAAACGGTAATCTCGGCCCGGTTTACGGCTACCAATGGCGCAGTTGGCCGGCTCCCGATGGCAGACATATCGACCAAATCTCCAATCTCATCCAACAAATCAAAAGCAACCCTAATAGCCGCCGGCTGATTGTTTCCGCATGGAACCCTGCGCTGGTAGACGAAATGGCCCTGCCGCCCTGCCATGCCTTGTTTCAATTTTATGTAACAAACGGCAAACTCTCATGCCAGCTTTACCAACGCAGCGCCGACATCTTCTTAGGCGTGCCGTTCAATATAGCCAGCTACGCCTTGTTAACCATGATGGTGGCACAAGTTTGCGGTTTGCAAGCAGGTGAGTTCATCCACACATTTGGCGACGCCCATCTTTACAGCAATCATTTCGAGCAAGCCGAGCTGCAATTAACCCGTGAGCCGCGCTCACTGCCGAAAATGAAGTTGAACCCTGATATAAAAGACCTTTTTGAATTTAAATTTGAAGATTTTGAATTAATCGATTACGACCCGCACCCGCATATTAAAGCGCAGGTTGCGGTTTAAATGCTCAAACCGGGCATATTTCATACGTTTTGGTAAAAAAGGAATAACAACCGCAAACACTGGTTTTATCATACGCTCGGTTACTCCGAAAATGCCTGTCTGAAAACCCATAAAACTTTTTCAGACAGGCATTCTCATGAACTCAAGCTAAAGCCGACTCAACCGTTTTTTACCGGCTCAATAGCCAGCAAATGATTGGTAAACGCGTCTTTTGTTTCGCAACGCCAGCTTGCCCATAATTTACCGCCTTTCATATCTTCATCCAACTCAAGCGCAAGCCAGTTTCGCGCTGCCACCACATAACGGTTAGATGCAGGGAACAGCATCATTTCAGCCTCAGTACAACCGTCCAGTTTCTGCTTTTTCTTGGCCAACGAATTGAGCATTTGGCAAAACAAACGCTCCATTACAGACACCAGCGAAGGATGCACCACCGCACTGGAAGTAAGCTGCTGAATCTGCGTGCTGCCGTCACAGCAATCCGTGTCGGTACGTGAAACCACGCCCCACGCGGCAACATGCACGTCGCCTGACAATACGGTTACGCGCATTTGCTTTTCTTGCGCTGTTCTAAACAGCGTTTCTATCAAGCGCTTGCGTTCGCCTTCATGATCATCATTGGTCCAATGGTCTTTCAAATCATCGGCGCTGCTGTCGAGTACATGGTCATAACCCAGATTGTCCATCAGCAACTCTGCCAATGAAAGCTTGGGGTGCATCACCGGCACCGATGATACAAACAATAAATGGCGCGAGCCGCCGGCTTCGGGAATTCCTGACGCCAACCATTTCTGCATCGAATGCCATGTTGCCGGACCCATAATCTGTTCATGCGAACGCTCGGTGCGCAAATCCGCCACCAGCAGGCTGACAGGGCCGATAGAGTGGGCAAAAGAAAAGCCGGGCTGGTTGTCGAATAAGGGCAAAGCCAGTTTGTCTGATTTCAACACTTTCGACCACTCAATCGGTTCAAATATCGGATCATCAATTCGCATATTAATATCCGTGCGCAGCTTTAATTCAGGAAGCTGCTCTTCGGCCTGCTGCATCTGAAACACCCAAAATGCTCGCCTTGCGTGATAAAACATCCTTTGAAACAGCGGGCAGCGCTGCATTTCCGGGCTATGCGACCCCCAGCCGTCGAAAATATCATGGTCATCCCACATCATCACAGTAGGGATGCGCGCCATACCGTGTGCCGAATCTAAAGTTTTATTCGACGAACCCCACGGCGCGTGATTGCTCGGCAGCCAGCGGCTCAGATAAAAATTAATGTAATAATCGCCTATAACTTTTTCGAGCTGTGCATTAACCTTGTATTTCAGCTGCTCCTTGCGCGGCAGGCCGATCCACTTTTTCAACAGCTTAATATCTTCCCAAATAGGATCAAAATAAATCTGATCACCGCCCATCACCATCAGATGAAAGCGTTGCAGACCTTTATCATGCGTGCGCTCTTCGTGCCAAAGCTGCTCCTTATCCAGCTGATAACGCGGCGGGCGCACTGTTTTATCGTGATTACACAATAAATCTTCCCAAACCGCATTCTCGCCTTTAATCAGCTTGCGGATACCGTTGGCATCCGAAAAACCATTGCACGACACATAAACCATACGCGGCGCCTGCCCTTTGGCCGGAACGGTAAAATGCCATACTTCATCAACCCCATCGATACGGTATTCAACCCTTCTTTCCTGAGCCTGCTGTTTGCACGACAAATCATAACGCAGATAAGCTTTCCCGCCATGCCGCAACAATATTTTCGGCGCATCGGTCGCCACCCCGTCCACCCGCACCACAGGGAAAAACTCGGTATCGGAAACGCCGATCATCGCACTCACTTTCCATTCCCCCTGCTCTGCCCCACCGCGGAACGACAACACCGGGCCAAGATACAGCTTTGTCATATAGTTTCTCCTTTATTTCAAAATCACACTGCGCCACCCCGTCTGCCCAAAGTAAGCAAACGCACCGTGCTTTATTTAATTCATTATGAATTTTTTGTATTCTAACAACGTGTCATTTTCATTCATATTGTGTTCAACCAATATCCGCTGCTTTCCTTTAAATGATTCAACCAAATTTGACCTGAAGCAAAACTGATTTACCGGATTACAATCAAATCATTTATTAAATCGGCATAATTATCCATGCCTGTCTGAAATTTTTCAGACAGGCATTTTGAGATTCATATTTTCATCGGCTAAAATTGATGTAAAACAAAAAATAACAGATAAAAACATTGGATAGGGCGCCTATCACAAAGCCGTAACAGACTGCTTTAAACCCGCATTTACCGAGAATGTCCAATGACCAACAATCTATTTTTTCAGAAAGTCTGCAATGAAAACTTTTCCGACACATCTCTTACGCCCACGCTACGCCGCTTTACTCGGTTCACCAGACGACGCCTCCTTGACCATCCCACTGCATACATTTAAATGGAACGACGACTGCGAAGAAGAAGAAACCGAAATCCGCCTCGACAGTATCAGGCTACCCTCGCTCCAACCGGAGGACATAATCGGCCGCACGTTCCAATTCCCGCTCAACGATGCCGCCGCCACCCCAAACACGCCTTACATCGACGGATCGATTTATCTTGATGGAGTACACCATCCGATTGACGTAAACGCTTTAGCTTTCCAAACCAACTCTGACGGCGGCGTTTCCGTTACCATAGAAGGCGTTTATTGTTTCGAATATGAAGGTTTGGACGATTACACCGACACACCGTTTACTTTAACCACTCCTGTCAGCTTTAAAGAACACGACGAATAAGCACCCAAACCATATGCTTTCAATCGACGAAGTAACCACCTATATCAGAGCCTGTCTGAAAGACAATCCCGCGCCTGCCGATATTGCCGCACACTTCGGCTACAGCCGCTTCTATCTCAGCCGTTGGTTTCATTTTCAGACAGGCATTTCCATGCGCGACTACATTGCCGCCCTCAAAATCGAACAAGGCATCGAGCCCCTGATAGAAGGCAAAAGCATTATCGAATCGCAACTTGAAGCCGGACACGCCAGTGCAGGCACATACAGCCAACGCTTCCATTACCATACCGGCCAAACCCCGCGCGATTACCGCAATCAAGCCGCAGATGCAAGCCGCACACTCAACGAACAAATCACTGACACAGCTTCCCGTGCCATTCCCCATTACAGCTTCGAACCTGAAAAACACCGGCAAGCCCACCCTCTCAACATCACTGTTTCAGGTGCCGCTCAACACAGCGCAGTATTTGCCGGACTGTTTCCCGAGCCCATTCCACGCGGCGTGCCCATAGTCGGTAAAGCCCTGTTCCATACCAGAAGTTTCTCAATCTGCAATGTGCCCGACGGTACTTACTATCTGCTCGGCTGTGAAATCAAACCCAGCCTCAACCCCTTACATCACTTCCGCCTCGACCATTGCCTGCGCGGCATTCATCCCGAACCCATCAGCTTTCCGCTGCCCGCACCACTTACGATAACGCTCAACCTGCGCCCTTTCCAACCAAGCGATCCGCCAATTACCGTCAACCTGCCAAAATTGCTGTTCGACTTTATCAAAGCGCAGCGCAATCCGTAATAAATAAGCTTTCCTAAAATGGCTTACTATCAATCAGGCCTGTCTGAAAACAAGCCCCCTTCACCAAATTGTAAAAAGGAGAACACCATGAAATTCATTCCTTATCTTTATTTCAACGGAGATTGCGCAGAAGCCATTGAATTTTATGCACAACTCTTCAAGGCAGAAATCACCGACCGCTACACATACAACGATATGCCGCCAGAGCCCGATATGCCTTCTCTATCCGAAGCGGATAGGCAAAAAATCATGCATGTCCAATTAACAATCGGTTCGCAAACCTTAATGGCATCAGATGTTGTTGCCGAGTTATGCGCCACAGGAAGCGGCTATCAAAAACCGCAAGGCATACAAATCAATATCAGCGTGGACACCCCGGCCGAAGGGCAAAGAATTTTCAATGCGCTGGCAGAGGGCGGCATCATCGAAATGCCGTTTCAAGCAACTTTCTTTTCCCAAGGCTTCGGTGTCGTTACTGACCGCTTCGGCATTCCCTGGTCGATAGACAGCGGCGAGGCTGAATCCGGCAAGTAAACTGTTGCAATAAGCCATTTAAGCTAAAGCACATAGAAAGGCTGTCTGAAACAAAGTTTTCAGACAGCCTTATCCATATAACGCCCCTATAATCAAACTAAGAAAAAATTTAGCTGACTATATAAAATCTTATCATTATAATAAAAAAACTTTAGTTTTACAGAGAAACATCATGGACTACGATAAAATCAGCAAAAAGCTGGAAATACTGGCCGACGCAGCAAAATACGATGTTTCCTGCTCATCCAGCGGCAGCAAACGCACTAATGGCGGCAGCGGTCTGGGCAACGCTTCACGGGCAGGCATTTGCCACAGCTTTACCGAAGACGGCCGCTGCGTATCGTTATTGAAAATCCTGCTTACCAACCATTGCATTTACGACTGCGCCTATTGCGTTTCACGCCGCAGCAACGATATTGCCCGCGCAGCTTTCACGGTAGACGAAGTGGTCGATTTGACACTTAGCTTTTACCGCAGAAACTACATCGAAGGTCTGTTTTTAAGCTCAGGTATTTTCAAAAACGCTGATTACACCATGGAGCGTTTGGTGCGGATTGCCAAAAAACTACGGCTGGAGCACCAGTTTCACGGCTATATCCATCTCAAAACCATCCCGAAAGCCTCAGAAGAAATCCTACATGAAGCCGGCCTGTATGCCGACCGCCTCAGCATCAATATGGAAATCCCCACCATTTCCGGCCTTAAGCTGCTTGCGCCTGAAAAAAACCATCACGACATGACCCAACCAATGGCTTTCGTGCGCAACGAAATCTCCGCATTACAAGAAACCCGCAAAACTATCAAATCAACGCCGAAATTCGCTCCCGCAGGCCAAAGCACACAATTCATCATTGGTGCGGCAGGCGAAAACGACCGCCAGATTATCCGAGCCGCCGGCCAGTTTTACCGCAACTACCGCCTCAAGCGCGTGTATTACTCCGGCTATGTTCCGGTTTTAGAAGACAAACGTCTGCCACCTTTATCCGCACAAGTGCCGCTTCGACGCGAAAACCGCCTCTATCAGGCCGATTGGTTGATGCGTTTTTACGGCTTCAATGAACACGAGATTCTCGATGATACACAACCCTTTCTCGATTTGGACTTTGACCCCAAACTCGCCTGGGCGCTACGCCACCGAGAATGGTTTCCTGTGCCTTTGCAAACTGCTCCTCTCGAAACCATTTTGCGCGTGCCCGGCATTGGAGTGAAATCAGCTAAGCGTATAGTGCAAGCACGGCGCTTCCGCGTCATTACCCTCGCCCAACTGGCAAAAATGGGTATCGCCCTCAACCGAGCACGCTACTTCATCACGCTGCGGGAACCCAACCGCTATGCCGACTTAATCGACAGCCCGAAACTGAGCTGCCTGCTGCTGCAAAACATACGTTCAAAATTCAGCCAAAGCGATGCACAACAAGGCGATTTATTTGTATAAAGGCCTGTCTGAAAAAGGAATACTCATGCACCATCTATATTACGACGGCAGCTTCGACGGTTTGCTAAGTACAGTCTTCCATATTTACGCGAAAAAATACCCACCGCAGGCCATACATATTTCCTGCAACAGCAATCATGCCGATTTATTCGCACAAAACGAAACCGTACCCACATCTCCCGAACATGCCCGCCGTGTTTTTACCCGATTAGAACGGCAAATCGGCCGACGCGGGATGCTGAAGCTGCTATATGGTTTCCTGTCCGCTGCTCCGGAAATGCCGGATACCTTTTTCCGCATCGTCCGCCTCACACTCGCACAGCCACACCATGCCAACATACTTAGCGATTATGGTCATTTCGATGTAATGCAGTGGGCCCAATGGGTAAAAAGCGTAGGCTGCGAAAAACACCGCATGGAAGCGTTTGTACGCTTTGAAGAATGGGAAAACAACCTTTATCTGGCGCGGATCGAACCGCAGTTTGACGTACTCCCGCTGATTGTACGCCACTTCCGAAACCGCTATCCCGATCAGAAATGGGCAATTTTCGATACCCAAAGGCATTACGGCATATATCACGATTCAGACAGCCTTTACCCCATCAGCAACTTGGAAGAAAAACCTCAGCATACGGGCCGTGCTACACATGAAAAAGACTATCAAAAGCTATGGCAGCGTTATTTTCAAAGCACCACCATTCTTTCTCGGCGGAATCCCCGTTTACACCACCAACAAATGCCGCAACGTTATTGGAAATACCTCACAGAAAAACAGGCTGTCTGAAAATTTTCAGACAGCCTCATTCAAACCAACATCAAATCAGCAAATTAATACATACCTTCACGCTCTTCGCGGGTGCTGATATAGATATTCTTCACTTGGGTGTAAGCAGCCAGCATCATTTTATGGGTTTCACGGCCGATACCGGAAGTTTTATAACCGCCAAACGGCGCACCGGCAGGCAAGCGGTTATAGCAGTTTACCCAAACACGGCCGGTTTCCAATGCACGCGACACGCGCAAGCAGCGGTTGATATCTTTACTCCAAACCGCACCGCCCAAGCCGTATTCAGAATCATTGGCCATTTTGATTACTTCTTCTTCGGTTTTGAACTTAATCACTGTCGCTACCGGGCCGAAGATTTCTTCTTGCGAAACACGGTCATCGTTGCTGTCGGAAGCAATCAGAGTCGGCTCGACGAATTCGCCTTTGCCCAAATCGCCACCTTCTATTTTTTTACCGCCGGTAATGATACGGGCACCTTCTTGTTCACCGATTTTGACATATTTCAAAATAGTTTCCAGCTGGCCGGCATTTACTTGCGCACCCATTTGGGTATCGTCTTCCCACGGCAGACCAACTTTCACTTTCTTAAACTCTTCGGCCAACGCATTCACAAATTTATCGTAAATACCTTCCTGAACGAAGATACGCGAACCGGCACAGCACACTTGTCCTTGGTTGAACAAAATACCTTTTTGCGCACCCTCCAAAGCCTTGTCAAACGGCATATCGTCGAAGAAGATGTTGGCCGATTTGCCACCCAATTCCAAAGTAGCCGGAACCAACAGTTCCGCGGCAGCAATGCCTACGCGACGGCCTACTGCGGTCGAACCGGTAAATGCCAGCTTGTTGAAACCTTTATGATGCAGCATGTACTCACCGGATTTGGAGCCTTTACCGGTGATGATGTTCAACACGCCTTTAGGCAACAGATGGTTCACTTTCTGTGCAAACGAAAGCAGGCTCAAAGAAGTGCTGCTTGAAGGATGGATCACGATGGTACAGCCGGCAGCCAAAGCAGGAGCGATTTTCCACGCAGCCATCAAGAATGGGAAGTTCCACGGAATAATCTGACCCACCACACCGATCGGTTCACGCAATACGATAGACAAATCTTCTTCGTCCAATTGGTTACAAGTGCCTTCTTCGCCTCGGATCACACTTGCAAAGTAGCGGAAATGGTCGGATGCCAAAGGAATATCGGCTGCGCGCGTTTCGCGGATGGGTTTGCCGTTATCCAGTGTTTCCTGCAAAGCGAACAACTCTGCATTTTCGTCAATCACATCAGCAATTTGGTTCAAAATCAAAGCACGCTCGGTTGCAGTCGTTTTTTTCCACGTTTTGAAAGCTTCCTGTGCCGCTTTTACCGCTGCATCAACATCTTCGTCGCTGGCATCAACAAATTTTGCCAGCTCTTCACCGTTGGAAGGGTTGTGCGAAGTGAGTAATTCACCTTTGCTGCCTTTGGTCCACTCACCGTTAATCAACAGGCCGTATTCTTTGTCGAATACATTCAAATTTTTTGCCATCATAATTCTCCTTCTATTTTGTAATTTGGATTTATCAAATATACAGCCACTCTTGTTTAAATAAATCCAAGGGGCTTGAAAACAGCTTAGTCTTTTTTAAAAGCTGTTTCAAGCATAACTGCATTGCATTATGAATAATATGCCTTTTTCATTACCAGCAAGACAAGGCATTTTTGTGAATATTGCCTATGAAAAGCAGGTTCTACGCAGCTTTTGTCTGTATCTCATCTTTATTTTTATCAATATGTAAAATTTTGTTTCCTTAAATCACATCGATAAAAAAATGCCTGTCTGAAAGGTTTCAGACAGGCATTTCTTCAATCAAACCCAAGCTGACCAAACCGCGGTATATGCCGTCTTCCGTAACTGAAGGGCACACGAAATCGGCCACGGCTTTTGTATCAGGGTGGCCGTTGTCCATAACCACACCGAAACCTACGGCTTTCATCATTTCAATATCATTCGGTCCGTCACCGAAAGCCATTGCATCGGCCATAGTCAAACCCAGTTTATCCAGCGCAACCCGGATACCACGCGCTTTGGAGCCGCATTCATCCAACAGGTCGACACCGTAAGGATGCCAGCGAACGGTTTTGATGCCTGCGGGCAGATTGCCGTTGAGCGATTGTTCGGTAGCTTCATCGTAAAAACCGATAATCTGGTAAACCGGATCATGCAGATAGGCATCGGGGGCAATTCGGTAAGGCAGTTTGAGTGCGCCGGCGGCATCGAGCAAGGCTTCTGTTTCGCACGAAACGCTGAAGTGCTCGACAGACACCAGCCCGTAAGCAACATCTGCCTGCTTCAGAAAAGTGATAACTTCCTGCACACTGGCCTGCTGCAAAGGAAATTCGGCCAATGTTTTTCCTTTGTGCCGCACATATTGCCCGTTGATGCTGACCAACATGTCGATACCGGTTTCTTCAATCAATTCGCGTATCACTTCGGGCAGCAGGCATGGCGCGCGGCCGGTGGCGATAGCGGTAATAATGCCTTGCCGGTTTAGCGCTTTCAAAGCTGCCCGAGTGCTCTCAGCAATGCGGTGTTCTTGTGTGCTGTAGAGCGTGTCGTCTATATCGAAAAAGATGATTTTAGGGTTGGGGGTATGCATGATTTTCTCTGGATTAGGGTGCTGGAATTGTAACATGATGCCTGTCTGAAAGCTTTTTCAGACAGGCATTTTATTGTTTATAAAGCGAAAAATTTAATCAAGGCAGAATATCTATTTGAGCTTTGTATTTTACATGCCGGTAAAGTTCATCCACTTCGGCATCAGTAACGGCAATGCAGCCGTTTGTCCAATCGCGCAACAAATGCCGCGCGCCGATGCCGCCCGAACCGTTGGGCAGACCGTGGATCTTGATGTCGCCGCCCGGGCTTTTGCCTTGCGATTTGGCAAATGCTTTATCTTGTGCATTCGGATAAGACACGCCGAGATTTTTATGGTAGCCGCTGTTTGGGTTTCTATCATTAATGACATAGCTGCCTTCCGGCGTCTTGCCGTCGCCTTCAAACTGCTTATGCCCTTGCGGATTAAAACCTAGAGATATGGGGTAGGTTTTCAAAAGCATTCCCGCTTCATCATAAGCATCCATTTCCCGCGCGCCTTTGCGCACCACCAATCGCGCCACCACTGCGTGTTCAGGCAAAGGCTTCTGCTGAAGCAGCATTTTCTGGCGTGGCTTCAAACCCGCATCCTGCGGCAGCCAAAACCATAGCGCGGCCAATACCAAAGCCGCCGCAGCCAAAATCGCTGCAATCCATTTCAGCCACTTCATTTACCACTCTCACCCTGCGCTGCCGATGCCGCCTGCTGCTTCTGCTTTTGCACTGCTTTCTTTTTCGCTACCGCTTCTTTCATACGCTGCTGCGCCGATTCATCAGGCGCCGAGAGCCACACCCCCGCCACAATAATGCTGAGCAGCGCGATATAAAACCAAACTTTATTCACATTCATCACTTAACCCCTTGTTGCAAAACAATCAGTTTGCCCACGACAAATATAGCAGAATCCGCACCCTGCTCCCATTTTCCCCGCCTGTCGGAAGGTTTTTCAGACAGGCATTGTTTGATATAGTGAATCCTGTTCATTCAAAACGGTTAAACCACCATGAAAACATGCATCATACTAACCGGCGCAGGCATGAGCGCCGACAGCGGCTTAAAAACCTTCCGCGACGCCGGCGGCTTATGGGAAGGCTACCGCGTAGAAGAAGTGTGCACACCCGAAGCATTCGCACGCAATCCGCAGCTCGTGCTGGATTTCTACAACCAGCGGCGCAAACAGGCCGAACAAGCCTCGCCCAACGCCGCACATCTCGCACTAACCAAGCTTGAACCGCACTACCACGTGCAAATCATCACACAAAATGTCGACAATCTGCACGAACGCGCGGGCAGCAACCATGTTCTGCATCTGCACGGCGAACTCAGCAAACTGCGCAGCACCCTAGACGAAACCGACATCATCGAATGGACAGGCGACCAAACCCTTTCCGACACCAACAGCAAAGGCCATCCGCTGCGGCCGCATATTGTGTGGTTCGGCGAAGACGTGCCGCTGTTTCCCAAAGCCGTAGCCATGATGCACGAAGCAGACGTCGTTCTGATTATCGGCACCTCGCTGCAAGTTTACCCTGCCGCCTCGCTGCTGCACTACGCCCCACCGCATGCCGATATTTATCTGGTTGACCCGAATCCCCAAGCATCCGGCGCACATATCGAAATCGTGCCGAAAAAAGCCGCCGAAGGCGTGCCGCCGCTGGTGGATTATCTGATTGAAAAAGCCAAATAAACATGCCTGTCTGAAACGCTTATGGCAAATAAGCTTAAACAATAGTGCGCCCGTCATACTCGGGCTTGACCCGAGTATCTTGAGTTCCAATAACTTTAGGAAATACTCAGATCAAGCCCGAGTATGACGAAACCATAACTATTTGTTATTGCCCGCTTTCAGACAGGCATCCCGCTAAGGGCAAGGATTACTGATTTCCGCGTGCACCGCATTAATCGCATCCAACACATCGCCCGAAAGCACCACATCCGCACTGCCGATATTCTCGCGCAACTGCGCCATCGTTGTCGCACCGATAATATTGCTCGCCACGAAAGCCTGCTGCGTCACAAACGCCAGCGACATCACAGCCAAGCTCATGCCCGCATCGTCCGCAATCTTGGCATAACGCTCCACCGCCGCAAAACCCTGCGGCTTCGTATAGCGCTGAAAACGCTGAAACAAAGCCAGCCGACTGTTTTCCGGCATCGCACCGTGGCGGTATTTACCGCTCAACACACCAAACGCCATCGGCGAATAAGCCAACAGCGGCACATCCTCGCGCAACGAAACCTCACTCATGCCCACTTCATAGCTGCGGTTCAGCAAATTATAAGGATTCTGCACCGAAGCCACGCGCGGCAAAGCCGGATTGCGCTCATGTTCGTTTAAAAACCGCATCGTGCCCCAGGGCGTTTCGTTCGACACACCGTAAGCCCGGATTTTGCCCTGCTTCACCAGCTCGCCCAGCGCATCCACAATCTCATCAAACGGCGTAAACCGCTCGTTCCCCCCGATTGCCTGCACACCCAAACGCCCGAAAAAGTTCGTCTGCCGCTCCGGCCAATGCAGCTGATACAAATCCAGATAATCCGTGTTCAACCTTTTCAGACTGGCATCACACGCCTCGAAAATCTGCGCACGCGAAAAATCATTGCCGCCGCGGATATAACGCTCCAAACCGTTCGCCCCCGTCGGCCCCGCAATCTTACTCGCCAACACAAAATCATCACGCCGGCCACGCGCCTTAATCCAATTACCGATAAACTGCTCCGTGCGCGTATACGTTTCCTTGCCCGGCGGCACAGGATACATCTCCGCTGTATCGATAAAATTCACACCGTTTGCCAGCGCATAATCCAACTGCTCATGCGCCTCAGCCTCCGTATTCTGCTCGCCCCAAGTCATCGTACCCAAACAAATTTTACTCACCCGGATACCGCTGCGGCCTAATGGTCGTTGTTGCATACAACTTCCTCCATACCTTTCAAGACTATAAAATCTCCAACTTAGGTAAGTTGTTCACTATTTTCTGGGTTTCCAAGCTTACTGTAACCACCCTCAGCAACAATTCTAACGGATAACGCGCATTGCCCATCGTTTCGCGTGCCCAATCGTTGGCATCGTTGGTAATGCCGGATTTTTTGTCGGTAGTCACCGCTTGGCGTTCCATCACCCATTCGATTGCCGATTTGCCGTTAACGATGTAGTCGTAGGCAGCTTCGGGAATATTTTCCACCGTGATTTTGCCGTTATAGACGACTTTGGTTTTGTCGTCTTTTTTAGCAAACTTCATTTTCACTACGCGGAAATCTTCATCTTCGCCGCCAATAATTTGCTGAGAGGTCAGTTTTAACCCTTTCAAGCTGCCTGAAAGTTTGATGTCCTGATACATCGGCACGCTTTCATAATTCAGATGCAATGCAGCCAGATCACGTCCGGCTTGGCTGAATGCGGCAAAATCGACATAGTGTTTCATACGTGGAATGCGCGGCAACTGTTTGCTCAAATTATCGGCATAGCGCTCGCGGTATTCCTCGCTGTGCAGCAGTCCGTAGATATAGTAGAAAATATCTTCTTTACTGATGTTTTCAGCATCTTCGGCCGAATAAGGCTCGCGGAAATGCGTTAAAGCTTCATCGGTGATAGCAGAACGACGTACCAGTTTTTTCTGCTTCGGCGCATTTTCTGTTTCAGACGGCCTCTGTGCAGCATCTGCGGCAAATAAATCTTTTTGCGTTGCCATTATGCTTCCTCCGTTTCGTAGAGAAACATCGGGAAGCATTGCCCGTTCATCTGCATTTGTACATCGGGAACGGTGTTTGTTATCAATGCGGAGAAGCCTTTGCTTGTTCCCAAGCCTGTAATACAAATTGTCATGTTCATTGCTCCGTTTCGTAGAGAAACATTGGGAAGCATTGTGCGTCGCCGATGAGGTGCAGATCTGGGATGGTATCTGTGAGTAAGACAGAGAATCCCTTGTTTCCTGTGACTGAGAGGCACATGGCGATATTGATATGTTCGTTCTGCACTCTGATATAATTTCGTTCGTTCGTTCGTTCGTTCGTTCGTTCGTTCGTTCGTTCGTTCGTTCGTTCGTTCGTTCGTTCGTTCGTTCGTTCGTTCGTTCGTTCGTTCGTTCGTTCGTTCGTTCGTTCGTTCGGCTATCTCTATGCCGTCTGAAAATTCATATAAATCTTTTGGGAAGCCTTGCCCGCCTGAATGCTGCATATTCAAATCAGGAATAACATCGGTCATTATTGTAGAAAATTCTTTTCCTGAATTGCCACTGCCACTCAAATAAATAGTTTCATTAACTAAATTACCACTTGGATACATCTTGGGCATTTGGTTTAAATAAGCATTTATACCCTTGGCAAAATATATAGCTTGTTTCGTATAGGGACGGTACATTGCGGTTGAAATATTGGCTTTATCAAACTGATAGAACCGTTGTTTTCCTAAATCTGCTTTTAAACTTCTGTTCCAACTAATTTGAGTTGTATCTGTATTGACAAAGTCATCAATGGAAATTTTTTGACTTTCAGATAAAACTTCACAGGCTACCTGAAAACGTTTTACTTCACTATTGTAAAACTCAATCATATTTTCCATATTTTCTTTCAGGCGACATGGTGATGAGTTGTAACACCACGCATCACGATTAGTTTCCAGCCCTCTACTGTAATTACTAAAAATCACCTTCTCATCACCATTGTCTTTACTGCCAAGCAGAATGTAGTTATCAAAATTCGGATCACGTTGATTGAGCCAGTCGTTAAATTCATCAGGCACGATCTGCTGCCAAGCGTTTTGTGCGCTAATGCCGTTAATGCTGCCAAATTCGGCAACTGTTTCCAGTTTTTGCTCGCGGGTTAAATAGTCGCCGATGTCGTGAAAATAAATCTGTCCTTGTTTTTGGGATTCGGGATTTTTCACCAAAATGGAAATGGCAATGGGCGTACGTGTGCCTTGCCCGAAAACATTGTCTTTTTCTTTGCGGCGGCGTTCGCCTGATGTACGCGCATTGCCGCGCAAATGAAAGATATACAAACTGCTGAATTCTTCAGACAGGCATTTTCTTAAGCCGTCGGCGGTGTTGGCCTCGACCCAGCCGGCATTGGTCACAAATCCGATGACACCTTGTGTGCCGATGCGGTCGGAAGCCCAGCGGATGGCGCGGATATAGCTGTCGTATAGCGCGTTTTTATTGGTGGCTTTGGAATGCTCGGCATAAGTTGTACGAATACGGTCATCCAAATGCGGGTATTCGATATTGGCATTGTTGTCGTTGGCACTTTCTTGCCCCGCTGAATACGGCGGATTGCCGATAATCACTCTGATATCTAATTCTTTCTGCCGTTTGCGACGTGCGCTGTTGTCAACCAGCATTTCATCGAGCATGTCGCCTTTTTCGTACATTTGGAAAGTATCGGTCAGACAGATGCCGTTAAAGGGTTGGTAATCGAGGCCGTCTGAAATTTTGCCGTCGATATTGCCGTGCAAGATGCCGTGATAGGTGGCTTCAATGTTGATGGCGGCGATGTAATAGGCGAGTAAAACGATTTCGTTGGCGTGGATTTCGTTTTGATATTTTTCAGGTAGCCTGTCAACAGGAATAATGCCGCTTTGCAACAGTCGGGTAATAAACGTGCCGGTGCCGGTAAAGGGGTCGATAATGTGCACGCCTTTGTCTTTGAGGCTGCTGCCGAATTCGTTTTGTAATACGTCTTCTACGCTTTTGATGATGAAATCAACGACTTCAACCGGGGTATAAACAATGCCGAGCCGTTCGGTCATGCGGGGGAAGGCATTACGGAAGAATTTATCGTATAGCTCGACAATAATTTTTTGTTTGCCTTCGGCGGTTTCGATACCGGAAGCCCGCATTTGAACGGATTCGTAGAACGATTGTAAGGTGTTGCGCTCTTTATGCAGGTTTTTAGCCTGCAATAAATCCAGCACGTTTTGCATGGCTCGGCTCATGGGGTTGTGCTCGGCAAAGCTGTATTGTTCAAACAGAGCATCGAACACGGGTTTGGTAATCATGTGCTGCGCCAGCATTTCGGTGATTTCGGCATCGGTAATGGCATTGTTGAGGTCGTCGCGCAATTCGGCGGCGAAGGCGTTAAAGGCGTTTTGTTCGGCGCTATTGGCTGGGTTTTCAAGAATGGCGGTGATGCTGTCGATGTGGGTACGGGCGATTTTGGCAATGTCGCCCGCCCAATCTTCCCAGTGATGGCGGTTGCCGCATTTTTTGACGATTTTGGCGTATAGGGCGCGTTCGATTTCGCCTATTTGGAATTCAAGGGCCTCTTGGTTTGCAGGGTTGTGTTCGGGTTTTGTACCAATGGCGTTGCCACCCCGTGCGTTACCTGCTGCTTTTGCACTCTTGCTTTGGCGTTTTTGCTTTGCTTGTACTTTGTCTGCAACGGCAATAACTTCCATTTTTTGAGTATCTTTGCCGTTGAATTCCAGTTTGTTGATCATGGCATCAAAGCGGTCGTCATGGGCACGTAAGGCATTGAGCACTTGCCAAACGACTTTGTAGTTTTCGTTTTTATCCAAAGCATCTTCGGCTTCGATACCGGCAGGAATCACAACAGGCAGAATAACATAACCTTGTTTTTTACCTTCGGCGCGACGCATTACGCGCCCGACAGACTGCACGACATCCACTTGTGAATTTCGCGGTGTAAGAAACAGCACTGCGTCAAGTGCAGGTACATCCACGCCTTCAGACAGGCAACGTACATTGGAAAGAATGCGGCAGGTATTATCGGGCAGATCTGCTTTGAGCCATTGCAGCTTACTTTCTTTTTCACCTGCATTCATACTGCCGTCAACATGTTCGGCTTCACACTTCATGGACAATTGCGGAGGCAGTTTTAAATCAGGATTGTGTTCCAGCAGAGCTTTGCTTTCGGCTTGTTGATATTCTTCCACCACGGCTTGGAACATTTCGGCGATGAGTTTGGAACTGACTTTGTGTTTGCTGCCTTTGTATTCTTTTTCAATTACTTGGCAAAAGGCAACAGCTCGACGCATGGGGTTATATAAAGCCCCATCCTCGCCGCTCAGCCCGTATTTTGACAAGGCTTTCCAGCAGCCGACGATTTTTGCGGCATCATCGACTTTGAGCTCGTTATTGCTATCGGTAAGCAGGTTTTGTAAACGACGGTTGACATGTGATTCTTCAATCGCCAGCACAATCACTTTGTAATCAACTAAGAGGCCGTCTGAAACGGCTTGAGAGAAAGTGAGAACGAAAAATTCTTTGCCGTAATGGGTTTCATCATCCATGGAATACAACACCACACCCTCCGCGGCTTTGGCAGTCTCACCGTAGATGCGCGGTGTGGCAGTCATATAAAGACGTTTTGCACCTTTGATGTAATCGGCATCATGGATACGGACAAAGGCAGATTCGTCTTCGCCGTCGAATGTTGCGCCAGTGGTGCGGTGGGCTTCATCACAGATAATCAGATCGAATTCAGGTAGCCCAAATTGTTTTTGAGCCTGATGAATCGCATCAATAGAATGATAAGTGGCATAAACAACGGTCATAGCTTGCCGATTGTCTTGGGCTTCAGCAACGCTTATGGCTTGAGCCAAACTTTTCGCATGGGTTGTGGCTGGAAATTGCAAATCGCTGGTAGTGACAAGCACACGGTCGTCTTCGTCTTTTTTGCCTTTTTTGCCAACATCACTATCGGAACAGACGGCAAAGCTGTTTAAAGCGATTTCGCTGTCTTGCGTCCATTCCCGCAAGGTTTGACTTAATAAAGATAGGCTTGGTACCAAAAACAATACCCGCTTTCCGACACCTGCAATGTTTTCGGCAATTTTTAAGCCGGTGAAGGTTTTGCCTGTACCGCAAGCCATAATCAGTTTGCCTCGGGTTTCCCCTCCGTCAAAACGGGTTTGCACGTTTCTAAGTGCTTGTTGTTGGTGTGGGCGTAAATCTTTACGCGCTTTTAATACGGGAGAAGCGCCAATTTGATATTGTGTCCAGTCAATCCGGCTGTTTTCCAAATCTTCCAGATTGATGACTGCTACCGGAATATGTTGGTCAATCAGCGCGGCACGGGCATTTGATGACCATTTGTTGGTAGTGGTCACAATATAACGGTGGTTGAAATAGTGTTTTCCGGAAGCAGTAAAGAAACTGTCGATGTCTGCTTTTTGAATGGTTTTTTCTGGGGCATAGTTTTTGCATTGAATCGCATGGAACTCACCTGCTTGGGTAGTAGCAACTAAATCAATACCGGCATCGGTTTTACTGCTGAGTCCTAGTGATTCAAAATGCTCTTGCGCCCATGCGGCATAGGTCTGCACTTTGGCATATTGGCTACGGTAGTAAGGTTCGTTTTCAAAGTAACGGATAATCAGGTTCTCAAAAGCCGTGCCTTTATCGCGTTCGGTTTGGGTCAGCTCGCGAAATTGGGAAAGAAGGGTTTGTAATGCAGACATGGTAAATGATGGCTTAAGTTATCACAAAGAAACGTATTTTAACTCATGAAAAGGCCGTCTGAAAATTTTCAGACGGCCTTTGGTTATAGTTAACTAAAAAATAGTTAATCAAATATTAAATTATCTCCATCCGCTTTCACATGGATGGTGCTTTCGGGCTTATATTTGCCTTCGAGCAAAGCGAGAGCCAGCGGGTTTTCGATTTCCGCTTGGATGGCACGTTTGAGCGGGCGTGCGCCGTATACGGGGTCGAAGCCTGCTTTGGCGATTAGATCCAGCGCGGCATCGTCGACTTTGAGATGCAGGTTTTGGGCGGCAAGGCGTTTTTCCAAACCTTTGAGCTGGATTTTGGCGATGCTGCGGATATTGGCCTGATCCAAGCCGTGGAACACGACCACCTCATCGATACGGTTGATCATTTCGGGGCGGAAGTGTTCTTTCACGTCTTCCATTACCACTTCTTTCACGGCTTCGTAATCGGCGGTGTCCATTTGTTGGATGTGGTGGCTGCCGATATTGGAAGTCATCACGATCACGGTGTTTTTAAAGTCCACCGTACGGCCTTGGCCGTCAGTCAAGCGACCGTCGTCCAGCACTTGCAGCAGGATGTTAAACACATCGGGGTGGGCTTTTTCCACTTCGTCGAGCAGGATCACGCTGTAAGGTTTTCGGCGGACTTGTTCAGTTAGGTAGCCGCCTTCTTCATAGCCGACATAGCCGGGAGGCGCGCCGATTAAGCGGGCAACGGCGTGTTTTTCCATGTATTCCGACATATCGATGCGGATTAAATGGTCTTCGCTGTCAAACAGGAAGCTCGCCAATGCTTTGCACAGTTCGGTTTTGCCGACACCGGTCGGGCCTAAGAAGAGGAAGCTGCCGTATGGTTTGTTGGGGTCGGCCAAGCCGGAGCGCGAGCGGCGGATAGCGTTAGATACGGCGCGCACGGCTTCGTCTTGCCCCACCACGCGGTTGTGCAATACTTCTTCCATTTTCAAGAGTTTGTCGCGTTCGCCTTCCATCATTTTGCTCACGGGAATGCCGGTCATGCGCGATACGATTTCGGCCACTTCGTCCGCGCCCACTTTGGTGCGGAAGAGTTTGTTGGCCTGCTGCTCTTGCGGATTGTTTTCCAGCGCGTGCAGTTGTTGGCTGAGTTTGGGCAGTTCGCCGTATTCCAGCTCGGATGCGCGGGCGAAGTCGCCTTGGCGTTTGGCCTGCTCGATTTTGACTTTGATGTCGTCGATTTGTTTTTTGAGATCGGCAGTGCCTGCGGAAGCGGCTTTTTCGGCTTTCCAGATTTCGTCCAAATCGGCGTATTCTTTTTGTAGGCCGGCAATTTCTTCGTCGATTAAATCGAGGCGTTTTTTGCTGGCGTCGTCGCTTTCTTTCTCGACGTGCATTCTTTCCATTTTGAGCTGGATGATGCGGCGGTCGAGTTTGTCCATCTGCTCGGGTTTGGAATCCAGCTCCATTTTGATTCGGCTGGCAGCTTCGTCAATCAAATCAATGGCTTTATCGGGCAGGAAGCGGTCGGTAATGTAGCGGTTGCTCAATTCTGCGGCGGCGACAATAGCCGGATCGGTGATGTCGATGCCGTGGTGGATTTCGTAACGCTCCTGCAAACCGCGCAGAATGGCGATGGTGTCTTCCACGCTCGGCTCGCCCACCAATACTTTTTGGAAGCGTCGCTCCAGCGCGGCATCTTTTTCGATGTATTGGCGGTATTCGTCTAAAGTGGTGGCACCGATACAGTGCAGCTCGCCGCGAGCTAAAGCGGGTTTGAGCATATTGCCTGCGTCCATTGCGCCGTCTGCCTTGCCCGCACCGACAAGCGTGTGGATTTCATCAATGAAAATCAAGGTGTTGCCATCGTCTTTAGCCAAATCGTTTAAGACGGCCTTCAGGCGTTCTTCAAACTCGCCGCGGTATTTGGCACCGGCAATCAATGCGGCTAAATCGAGCACCAACAGGCGTTTGTTGCGCAGGGAATCGGGCACTTCACCGTCCACGATACGTTGCGCCAAGCCTTCCACAATGGCGGTTTTACCCACGCCGGGTTCGCCGATTAACACGGGGTTGTTTTTGGTGCGGCGTTGCAATACTTGGATGGCACGGCGGATTTCGTCATCACGGCCGATAACCGGATCAAGTTTGCCTTCGCGGGCGCGCTGGGTTAAGTCGGTGGTGTATTTTTTCAGGGCTTCGCGTTGGTCTTCGGCATTGGGGTTATCCACAGAGGCTCCTCCTCGTACCGCGTCAATGGCGGCGTTGATGTTTTGTTCGGTGGCTCCGGCATTTTTCAGAATGCGGCCGGTGTTGTCGTTTTGCTGTACCAATGCAAGCGGGAACAGTTCGCTGGCTATATAGGCATCGCCGCGCTTCACGGCAGCTTTGTCCATCAGGTTTAAGACGGCCTGCAATTCACGGCTGGGCAGGATTTCGCCGCCGGTGCCCGATACTTTGGGCAGGCTGTTTAGGGTTTGGGTAAGTTGTTGTTTTACTTGTGGTACGTTCACACCGGCGTGCGAGAGTAGGGCTGCGGTGCCACCTTCGGCATCGTCGAGCAAGGCTTTCAATACATGGCCTGCTTCGAGATAGCTGTTATCGGCAGCCAAAGCCAAGCTCTGGGCATCGGCCAGAGCTTGTTGGAATTTTGCGGTTAGTTTATCGAATCTCATATTTCTAGAGCTCCTTATTTGTATAGCTTCAATTGTTGGATAAATGCGATATTGGGTTATGAAGATGTATTTCAATAGTTAAATTTTATTAATTTTATTTGACAGCAAATGATTAATATGATTTTGATTTATCTCAATGCCTGTCTGAAAATCTATTTTCAAAAACATAAAAAAAAGCTGCCCAAAGGCAGCTCGACTTCGATAGATAAAGGGAATATATTTTTAACGCTGACGCGCTTTAAAACGCGGATTGCTTTTGCAAATCACATAAACTTTTCCGCGACGGCGCACCACTTGGCAATCTCTGTGGCGTTGTTTGGCGGCTTTTAAAGATGATAAAACTTGCATGTGCTTATCCTTTCTTAAGTGCGTTCATCATACCTGCATAGCGTTGGTTAAACAGGCTGGCACGGCCTTCACGGTTATGCTCGCGCTGTTTGCCTGTATACACAGGATGGCTTGCAGATGATGTATCCAGCATAAATACCGGGTACTCCTGACCGTCGCGCCACTGCATGGTTTTAGAAGTGGGCGCGCAAGAGCGGATCAGCCAGCCTTCATCGGCGCTGCTATCGTAAAACAAAACAGTGCGGTAATTTTCCGGATGAATATCGGGTTTCATAACTTCCTCCTAGCGTTATAACGTAACATTATAACTCTATTTGAGATTGTTTATCAATAGCTAATCAACAGTTAAAGTTCACTTAATCCAATGCCTGTCTGAAAAAACCCGGTTGCCATGAAGAGCAACCGGGTTTTAACTGTTTACCAATAAGTTACCGATTCTGATAAATCCGTGTTTTTTGCACCTTCACTGTTTTCCTCGCCCGTGCCCACCATCAACAAAGCAATGATTTTATCTTTTTCAGCGCAACCGAAAGCTTCGCGCAATAAAGGGCTGTTTACCCAAAGCCCGGTAATCCAAACATTATCAAAACCTTGTGCTTTGGCAGCCAGCTGGAAAGCGTACGCAGAGCACGCAGCGCTCAACATTTGCTCCCATTCGGGCTTGGGTTTCGGCACCTCACGATTTGGGCTGAACGTTACCCCCACCACCAAAGGCGCCATACGCCCTACTCTCTCGGCTTTTTGCAAGCTCTCTTCACCAAAATTTAACTCAATCACGGTTTGCTTAAGCAGCTCGCGGAAACGGTTCAAACCTTCTTCACTCTCGATAAGGGTAAACTTAACCGGCCGCATATTGCCATGATCAGGCACCTGTGTTGCCGCTTGCAGCATCGTTTCAATCTGCGCCCTGTCGGGTCCGGGCGCGGTCAATTTCTTACTTGAACGGCGTGTGGTTAATAGTGCCAATGCATCCATTGCTGTTCGCTTTCTGTTTAAATAAAAAACGTTTTTATTTATAGCACAAGTTTACCGCTTCCACTATATGGCTTCGGCAATGCCTGTCTGAAAACTAATTAAACACTTTTCAGACAGGCATACATAATAAAACAGCTCATCCGAACGATGAGCCGCTTCCTCACAACTTGCGCAAAAGTTGTTGTTAGTTTGGTAGTGTTGTGTTTCTAAGCGGGCTGCCCTGCTTAGTCCTCTTGCGCACCAGATTGCAAATAATTGTGCAACCCCATATTGCCAATCAATTCTTGCTGGGTTTCCAACCAATCAATGTGTTCTTCGTTGGTGTCTTTCAAGCTGGTTAACAGAGCACGGCTTACATAATCCTGTTGAGCCTCGCACTCGGCAATCGCAGCCACCAATGCGTCGTGTTTTTCCTGCTCTTTAGTAAGATCGCAACGGATAATTTCTTCCGGCGTTTCACCAATGAGCAATTTACCCAAATCCTGCAGGTTAGGCAGACCTTCCAGCAGTAAAATCCGCTCAATAAGGTCATCGGCAGCCTTCATTTCCACGATAGATTGTTTGTAGAAATGTTCACCCAATTCCTCAAAGCCCCAGTTTTTCAAAATACGGGCATGCAGGAAATATTGATTGATGGTTACCAGCAGCAAGCCTAGATTTATATTCAGCTCACGGATTACCGAACGTTCGCCTTGCATTATCGGCTCCTTTCAAGGTTCTAAATATTAAACTTGGCTTTGCAGATAGTTTTGCATGCCGACCATATCAATCAGGCGCAATTGCTGCTCAAGCCAGTGTGCATGGTCTTCTTCAGTATCTTTCAACTGATTAACCAGCAATTCGCGGGTAACATAATCTTGTTGCTCTTCGCAAAGTTTCACACCTTTTTTCAAAGCGGCGCGCACTTCCAGCTCAGTGTTCAAATCGGCTTTAAGCATAGAAACCACATCAGCGCCCACATTAATAGCCGCAGGCACCATTTTCGGCGTGCCGCCCAGCATCAAAATACGGCGGATAAACGCTTCTGCATGCTCGGTTTCATCTTCCATCTCATGGCCGATGCGTTCGAATAATTTGTTGTAACCCCATTCCGCATACATGCGAGAATGGATAAAATATTGGTCGCGCGCAGCCAATTCGCCCGCCAACAACTCGTTCATATAATCAATTACTGCTTGATTGCCTTGCATAGTTTTATTCCTTTCACGAATACTTACTTATTATGATGCGGTGTGTTTCTTTTGCACTGCTCTTCCATATTTCAAATTCTATCAACTATTCCAAATATTTCAAATTTTCTATTTAAAATACAAATAATTATCAAAAATAAATAGGCCTGTTTTTTTGAATAGAAAATATCAGTATCTTGTTTTTAATAGTGTTTTATTGGATACGATTTTGATAAGCTCTATCAATTAGATTTACATTTTACATTAATTAACTTTAAAACCTGTTTTTTATTGAAGACATTTTGCCAATAAAAGCATGTTATAATTCACAGTTTTCCAAATTTAAGCTAAAGCACAAACATGAAACAAATCCGCAACATTGCGATTATCGCCCACGTTGACCACGGTAAAACAACACTGGTCGACCAATTATTGCGCCAATCCGGCACCTTCCGAGCCAACCAGCAGGTTGACGAACGCGTGATGGACAGCAACGACATCGAAAAAGAACGCGGCATCACCATTCTTGCCAAAAATACCGCCATCGAATACGAAGGCTATCACATCAACATCGTAGATACGCCCGGACACGCCGACTTCGGCGGCGAAGTAGAACGCGTATTAGGCATGGTGGATTGCGTGGTATTGCTGGTAGATGCCCAAGAAGGCCCGATGCCGCAAACCCGTTTCGTCACCAAAAAAGCACTGGCATTAGGCCTGCGCCCGATTGTGGTAATTAACAAAATCGACAAACCGAGCGCGCGCCCAAGCTGGGTGATCGACCAAACGTTCGAGCTGTTCGACAGCCTCGGCGCCACCGACGAGCAATTAGACTTCCCCATCGTTTACGCTTCAGGCTTGAGCGGTTTCGCCAAGTTGGAAGAAGACGACGAGAACAAAGATATGCGCCCGTTGTTCGACACCATCCTGAAACACACCCCCCCGCCCAGCGGCAACGCAGACGAAACCCTGCAACTGCAAATTTCCCAACTCGACTACGACAACTACACCGGCCGCTTGGGTATCGGCCGCATTTTGAACGGCCGCATCAAACCCGGCCAAGTGGTTGCCGTGATGAACCACGAAAAACAAGTGGCGCAAGGCCGCATCAACCAACTTTTGGGCTTCAAAGGCTTGGAGCGCGTTCCCTTGGAAGAAGCGGAAGCAGGCGATATTGTGATTATTTCCGGCATTGAAGACATCGGCATCGGCGTAACCATCACCGATAAAGATAATCCCAAAGGCCTGCCCATGTTGAGCGTGGACGAGCCGACTTTAACCATGGACTTCATGGTCAACACCTCTCCGCTGGCCGGCACCGAAGGCAAATTTGTTACTTCCCGCCAAATTCGCGACCGTCTGCAAAAAGAATTGCTCACCAACGTCGCCCTGCGTGTAGAAGACACAGAAGATGCCGACGTATTCCGCGTTTCCGGCCGCGGCGAATTGCACTTGACCATTCTGTTGGAAAACATGCGCCGCGAAGGTTACGAATTGGCCGTCGGCAAACCGCGCGTGGTTTACCGCGAAATTGACGGCCAAAAATGCGAACCGTATGAAAACCTGACCGTTGACGTACCCGACGACAACCAAGGCGCCGTGATGGAAGAGCTTGGCCGCCGTCGTGGCGAGCTGACCAATATGGAAAGTGACGGCAACGGCCGCACCCGCTTGGAATACCACATCCCCGCCCGCGGCCTGATCGGTTTCCAAGGCGAATTCATGACCTTAACCCGCGGCGTCGGCCTGATGAGCCACGTTTTCGACGATTACGCGCCGGTGAAACCCGATATGCCCGGCCGCCACAATGGTGTGTTGATTTCCCAAGAGCAAGGCGAAGCCGTGGCTTACGCATTGTGGAACTTGGAAGACCGAGGCCGCATGTTCGTATCGCCCGGCGACAAACTCTACGAAGGCATGATTATCGGCATCCACAGCCGTGACAACGACTTGGTGGTTAACCCGCTGAAAGGCAAAAAACTCACCAACGTGCGCGCCAGCGGCACCGATGAAGCCGTGCGCCTGACCACTCCGATCAAGCTGACTTTGGAAAGCGCGGTCGAGTTTATCGACGACGACGAATTGGTGGAAATCACGCCGCAATCCATCCGCTTGCGCAAACGCTACTTGCAAGAGCATGAGCGTCGCAAGCACTTTAAGAAGCCCGAATAAAGCAAACAATGCCTGTCTGAAAACTTTTCAGACAGGCATTACTGTTTTTCTTGCTTCTATGCTTTGAAAAATAATTTTTAATGCTATAAAAAATTGGTTCGAAAACTATTTATTGAAGCGGTAATAATCTTGGACGACGCCAAGGGCCAAAACTAATTCTAAATAAATTATCTTGTTCTTTACTAATTTTTTGTGTTTCAAAAACAGGATTTAAATCGTTTACTCCACATAAACCTCGTCCATCAGGATCTCGCACAATAGCAAATGGCCAATTACCTTCAGGAATATAAAAAGTAGCCTTTTCCTTTGTTCCAAAACGAGCCAAAACCGTGTTTCGGTACATGACTCCAAAATAACAGGCACTTCCAATATGACCTGAATCTCTAATAATTTCTACTTTTGCATAATCAGGGTTTGGCTCACTATATGCCAAAATTCTTTCAGTCGGCACAAGTTTTGCTCGAGAAGAATCGATTGGAGCAGTTGCACATCCCGTAACGACAAAAAACAAAGAAATTGCAAACCCAACGTTTTTTCGCATAAACATCCCTTTAATTAACAAAAAGAAACGTTAATAATACAGTACCAATATAAAAATAGAAACAAAATATATTGCCTAAATCAATTTTATATAACTTCTTTAAAAGAGCAATCGACAACCCATTTGTTGAATATTCGATTATCTGACTATATATTAAACGCTGTTTGCAACCCACAAAATACAATTCGGAATACTTATGAAGAAATACCTTGCCCTTATCAGCGCTGCCGCTTTCACGCTTACCGCATGCGGCGGCGACAAACAAGCCGAGCTGGAAGCCCAAGTGAAAGCCCAGCAAGAACAGATTGCCCAACTGCAGGCTCAACAAGACACCACTGTTTATCAGCTGGCCGCAAGCGCGGTTAACGAAACCATTCCCGCTGCCGAACAAGAAAAAGGCAAAAACGGCGAAGTTGTTACCGGCACCGACGGCCAACAATATATGTATGACCCGTCAACCGGCAGCTGGTTGCTGCAAAGCCTGATCGGTGCCGCGGCAGGCGCCTTTATCGGCAGCGCTTTGGCTAATAAATTCACCAAGGCCCCGGCCAACAGCCCTACCGCCCAACAAGTGCGCACCCAATACGCCCAACAATACCGAGGCAAAACCGCCCAAGCCCCCAACAAACTGACCCCTCGCCAAAAAGCCGCGCAGCAGGCCAACCAATCGGCTTACCGCCAAAGCAACAACGCGCAAAACAACTACCAACAGCCGCGTCAACAACGCAACATGGGCGGCAAACCCGGTTTTGGCCGCCGCCGTTAATACGGCTACACTTTTTTCAGACAGGCATTGAATCATTCATAATGCCTGTCTGAACTTATCTGCATAACCACAGGATTTATCATGAGCGAAACCAAACATCACAAACTCATCATCTTAGGCTCAGGCCCTGCCGGCTACACCGCCGCCATCTATGCCGCCCGTGCCAACCTGCAACCCGTTATCATCACCGGCATCGAACAAGGCGGCCAATTGATGACCACCACCGATGTCGACAACTGGCCGGCAGATGCTCAAGGCGTGCAAGGCCCGGAGCTGATGGCCCGCTTCCAAGCCCATGCCGAGCGTTTCGGCACAGAAATGATTTTCGACCAAATCCACACTGTTGATTTGCAAAACCGCCCGTTCACCCTGCAAGGCGATATGGGCACCTATACTTGCGATGCACTCATTATCGCTACCGGCGCTTCGGCCAAGTACCTCGGCCTGCCGAGCGAAGAAGCCTTTGCAGGCCGCGGTGTTTCCGCTTGCGCCACCTGTGACGGATTCTTCTATAAAGGTGAAGACGTGGCCGTAGTCGGCGGCGGCAACACCGCCGTAGAAGAGGCTCTGTATCTGGCCAACATCGCCAAAACCGTTACCCTCATCCACCGCCGCGATACCTTCCGCGCAGAAAAAATCATGGTTGATAAATTGATGAAACGCGTTGAAGAAGGCAAAATCATCCTCAAACTCAATGCCAACCTCGACGAGGTATTGGGCGACGACAGCGGCGTAACCGGCGCCCGCCTGAAATACACCGACGGCAACACCGAAAATATCACCGTGAAAGGCGTGTTCATCGCCATCGGCCACCAGCCCAACACCGCCATTTTCAAAGGCCAGCTCGATATGGACGCAACAGGCTACCTGAAAACCAAAGGCGGCTCCGCCGATAATGTGGGGCTAACCAATATCGACGGCGTTTGGGCGGCAGGCGATGTAAAAGACCACACCTACCGCCAGGCGATCACCAGTGCCGCATCCGGCTGCCAAGCCGCACTTGATGCGGAACGTTGGCTGGATCAGCTGAAGTAAATCCAATCATCATCCGGTAAACAAAATGCCTGTCTGAAAACTAAAGCTGCAACAAGTTTTCAGACAGGCATTACATTTTTTCAGTTTATATATAGTCAATCAAAGCCGCGTAACGCTCAGCACACCTTTCACTTCGCTCAAGCTGGTTAAAACACGAGGCAGCTCGCTCACTTGTTTCACCTCCAAAGTAAACCGCATGCTGGCTTCCAAATCACGGGAATGTGTTTGAACCGCAGTCACATTGATTTTATGACGCGCCAATGTTTCTGAGACATCACGCAACAGCCCGCTACGGTCTTGCGCGCGCACTTCGATATCCACCGCAAATACCTGACCGTCTTGTATTTTCGCCCAAGAAGCAGGCAATACTTTATCGGGGGATTGCTTAGCAAGATTTTGAAACGACGGGCAGTTGGTTCGGTGCACCGAAATACCCCGCTCCCGGGTTACGAAACCGATAATATCGTCGGGCGGCGCAGGTTTGCAGCATTTGGCCAATGTGGTAAGCAAACCCTCTTCACCATCAATTAAAATCCCGTTTTTATTATCGGATTTGATTTTCGACCGTTTGACAATACTGGTTTCGCTAACTTGCGCGGGCGGCGGCTCATTCAACATGCCGCAGGCTTTTTGTATGGCCCGGGGCGTGATTTCACCCTGCCCTATGGCAGTATAAAGATCTTCGATTTTTTTGAACCCGAGCTTCTCGCTCAGCTCTTGCTGGTTAGGTTTGGGGGAGGTTTTAGCCAGCACTTTTTCAAATTGCGCCTTGCCGTTTTCGCGCACAGCCTCCGCATTCTGCTGGCGGATATAGGCACGGATTTTACTGATGGCGCGCTGGCTTTTTACCCAACCTTCATACAGCCAGTTTACCGATGGCGCACCCTCTTTGGCGGCAATAATTTCCACCCGCTGCCCGTTTTCCAGCGGCGTGGAAAGCGGCACAATCTGCCCGTCCACTTTTGCACCCCGGCATCGGTTACCCAAATCAGAATGCAAAGCGTAAGCAAAATCTATCGGGGTGGCGCCCGCCGGTAGTGAAAATACTTTGCCGTGCGGCGTCAGCACATAAATCGTGTCGTTAAATAATTCTGTTTGAAAGGCCGAAGCGAGATCTTCTTGATCGCTTTCCGCCATATTTTCACGCCAGTCCAAAAGCTGGCGCAGCCACGCGATTTTCTGTTCGTAAGCGCTATTGCCCTTACCGCCTTCCTTGTAGCGCCAGTGTGCCGCTACACCGAATTCATTGAATTGATGCATTTCAAAAGTGCGGATTTGCACTTCCACACCTTTATCTTCCGGCCCCACGATAACCGTATGCAAGCTCTTGTAGCCATTGGCTTTCGGGTAAGCGATGTAATCATCAAATTCACCCGGAATAGGCTGCCACAAACTGTGTACGATACCGAGCGTGGTATAACACTCGGGCACGGTATCAACCAAAATCCGCACGGCCCTGATGTCATACAAACCTTCAAACCCAAGCTTTTTCTTAACCATTTTTTTGTAAATGGAATAGATATGTTTGGGTCGGCCGGCCACATCATAGTGGATATTGTATTTATCTAACTCTCTTCTCAAAATGTTTAGAAAGTTTTCAATATATTCCAAGCGCTCGGTGCGCTTTTCATCCAGCAGATTGGCAATCTCTTTGTATTTTTCAGGGTCTTGATGTCTGAAGCCCAAATCTTCTAACTTCCATTTGAGCTGCCAAACCCCCAAGCGGTTGGCCAAAGGCGCAAAAATATCCAAGGTTTCTTTTGCAACCGCCCGTTTTTTCTCACTATCCGGCAAACGGCAGAGATACTGCATGGTACGGGTGCGGAGCGCCAGTTTAATCAACACCACCCGAATATCCGACACCATGGCCAGTAACATTTTCCGCATGGTCTCGGCCTGCTCCGCCCGCTCTTCAGGCGTGGCCAGATTGTCAACCTTGGCAAAATGCGTCAGCTTTTGGATTTCATCAATACCTTCAACTAAATCGCATACTTTCTTACCGCATGTTTCTGTTACTCTTTCCTGCCAATTGTCGCAGAACGATGAAATGTCGGTAAGAATAGTGGCTGCTACGGCATCCGGCAGCAAATCCATCTCAGAAACCATTTGAGCCGCCCCCAATAAATTGCTGAGCAGCAGTTCACCGGCATGCGTTACAGCCTTTTCCGGATAACATTCTTCAGCCAAAGCCAGTGCCGATTTCAGCAGCTGTTGATGTTTTTCAGACAGGCCTTTCAGATAAATATCAAACCAATCGCGATATTTATCCAAATCCAGAGCAAGACTGCTTACGGTGGACGTGATCGTCATAGTTTCTACCCGCTAGTGTTTTGTGAGGGATTATTGTAACGTTAAGCATAGGCTAAATCCAGCCGCGAACCAAGCATTCTTAAACCGCCATGACAAACGAAAGGGAGATCTACCGTGTCAACGCACTCGAATGTAACGATAAGCCGTTGGAATACAAGAATGCCTGTCTGAAAACTATTTTTCAGACAGGCATTCTTGTATTCCAACCCTAAAAAATCCAGCCTGTAAGATGGCTGGATTCGCTACCAAGTCTCTTTAAAATCAACCCAAATTGCGCTCTACCTCAACCAAAGAGCGACGGGCCAAAGCCAAATTTGATTTAGATTTATCCAATACAGAGTAAAGGAACAAACCATCGTGGTTTTTCAGCGGACGAAGCAGATGGTATTGTTTACCCAATGTAATCAGAATATCTTCGATAACATCATTCATGCCCAGCATTTTCATGGTTTTCATTTCTGAAGAAACTACTTCAGTGTGGCCGGCAGCCGCAATTTCCAAGTCTACGGAAGGTGATCCGCCACCGGCTAAAAGCATTCCGCTCGCATAATCAACCACAGCAGCAGCAATAGAACCATCAACGTTCAACATTTCTGATACGGCTTTATCGTAATTCATAGTACTCTCCACTAAATATTCTAAAAAACACATTTAATAATGCTGCAAGCCTGAAACAAGCTTATTTACAAATCAACTGCATCATAAACATCGGCGCTTTAGATGCAACATTGCCAAGGGGGTTGAAAAAATCTATACGCATTAAGCTTGTAGCTCTGATAATATGTTGTAAGTATAGGGCGGCTCACGGAAGTTGTAAAATTTTCGCCGCTCAAAATTTAAGCAATTTTCACACAATAACAATTAATTTGCATAATCCCGCTTATCTAAGAAAAATGCCGTTTATTTATAATTTTGAAATTCACTGAAAAAACAAATGCTAAGAATACATAAAAATAATACAACGCTGCAATTGTAAAAAAATGTTTTCTTTATTTATTTTGAGTTTAATTTTAATACATTTAATTACAATTTAAAATATTTTAAAAATAATTTTTAACTAAGTTATATTTTTATTAAAACCCATTCCCTCCACGGAGAAGCATGATGAAGCTGTATATTTATGACCATTGCCCTTTTTGCGTTCGTGCCCGTATGTCGTTTGGCCTTTTTAATATTGATGTTGAGCAAATTATCCTGGCTAACGATGATGAAGACACGCCCATCAGTATGATTGGTGCAAAACAAGTGCCTATTTTGCAAAAGCCCGATGGTTCATACATGGGAGAAAGCCTGGATATTGTCCGCTGGGTTAGAGAATATGCCGATGGCAAACTAGACGAAGCCATCCGCCCCGAAATACAGGCATGGTTCGATAAAGTAAGCAGCTATCAAAACAAACTGGTTTGGCCGCGCAATATCAAATTGGGGCTACCTGATTATCCCACCCAATCGGCAATCGACTATTTTGTGAAGAAAAAAGAAGAAACTATCGGCAAATTCGAAGAACATCTAACGAATACCCCTCAATATCTGGCCGAATTGCACACTGATTTAGCAGAGCTGGAAAAGCTGGTTGTATCAACCGGGGCTCTAGCCGGCGAATTAAGTATGGAAGACATTCTCATCTTCCCTATTCTGCGCAATCTGACGATGGTTCGCGGTTTGGAGCTGCCGGAAAAATTGCTGACTTATGTAAACAAAATGTCGAAGGCAGCGAAGGTACCTTTGTATTTTAACCGCGCTTTATAAACAAGCGATACAGCACTTTTACTACGGCGTTGCTGCGCCTTTGACGTACCACTCGTGCTGTCCACAGCTTGCTGCCTTGTTTCAAAAATAATCTTATTTGCTATAGCACAATGCCTGTCTGAAAGCAAACGGCTATTAAGTTGTTTGCTTTCAGACAGGCATTTGCCGCTTACTCTTAAAACTTTTCTTTTTTATCCAAATACCGCCATTTTCCCGGCGGCAGTGCACCCAGTTTGACTTTGCCCATACGGATGCGTTTCAAACCCACTACACGCAGGCCGACTAATTCGCACATGCGTCGGATTTGGCGCTTCTTGCCTTGTTTCAAAATAAAACGCAATTGGTCTTGGTTTTGCCATGTAACCTGAGCTGGGCGCAATTTTTCCCCATCAAGGCTCAGGCCGTGGTTTAACAAGCGCAATCCTTCTTCTGATAAGGTTCCTTTTACCCGAACCAGATATTCTTTTTCTATGCCGCTCTGTTCGCCAATCAGTTGTTTGGCAATCCGCCCGTCTTGCGTCAACACCAGCAACCCTACCGAATCAATATCCAATCGGCCTGCAGGCGCCAGCCCGCGGGAATGGTTTTTTTTGAACACAATCCCGCTGGAATCGCCTTCCCACCTGTTCTCTTCCGTAATCAATGAAGCGGCAGACGCATAACCTTTTTCAGCGTGGGCGCTCACGTAGCCCACCGGCTTGTTCAACAAAATCGTTACGCGCCCCGCTTGGCTTTCATGCGCTTTTTTATCCAAGTCGATGCGGTCCGATAAGCCCACTTTCTGCCCGAGCACCGCAGTTTGACCGTTTACTTTTACCCAACCCTGTTCTATATAGCCATCCGCTTCACGGCGCGAACATAGCCCCAGTTCCGCCATGCGCTTAGATAAACGCATCATTTCTTGATGATTATGATTCATAAATTATCCGTTTCAGACAGGCATCAGCGGTTGCTGCCTTTAACCATATCCAGAAGGAACAAGCGGCAGTCAAGATTGCCGTTATAAAGCGGAATCTTGCGCTTGGGCTGCAAACGCATCAGCTTGGGCATATCGCGGTCGCCGGTAAACATGCCGACAAGCCAGCCGGCATAATGCAGCTTCAACCATGCACCGAGCTGCGGATAAAGCGCATGTAAGGCTTCCACTTCGGCCAAGCGCACACCGTAAGGCGGGTTTGAAAGCATAATGCCGGCAACACCGTTGGGCCGCACATCCTGCGCATCGTTCACTGAAAACTGTATGAAAGCATCCGCTTCAGCCGCACGCGCATTGGCTTCCGCGGTGCGGATCATTTGGCGGTCATTATCGCTGCCGCCGATAGGCGCCGGTGCCTGCGCTATTTCCGCATCACGCGCCGCCTGTTTGGTTTGAACCCACAAAGCACGGTCGAAATTTTTAAACTTTTCAAAACCAAAGCGGCGCATCAAACCGGGCGCACGGTGTATCGCAATCCACGCTGCCTCCACTACAATCGTTCCACTGCCGCAAAACGGGTCTTGAAAAGGCTGAGTACCGTCGTAACCGGCCAACATCAGCAATCCGGCAGCCAGATTTTCCCGCAGCGGCGCATCGCCCGCATCTTGCCTGTATCCGCGTTTAAAGAGCGCTTCCCCGCTGGTATCGATAAAAATCTGAATATTGTTTTCGTCAATAAATGCATGAACACGCACATCAGGGCGGTGTTTATCCACGCTGGGTCTGCTGCCTGTTTGCCCGCGGAAGCTGTCGCATAAAGCATCTTTGATTTTCAGCCCTGTAAAATCCAGGCTTTTTACCCGGGCTCTTTTACCTTCCACTTTGACCTTAAATGTATCATGCACATCAAACCAATTATCCCATTTAATGTTACGTGCCAAAATGTAAATATCCTGCTCGCTGCGGAAGCTGCCTTTGGTCAGCCGCAGCAGCACGCGGCTGGCGGTGCGCGAATGCAGGTTCACACGGTAAACTTGCTCCAAACCGCCTTTACATGCCACACCCCCATCCGTTGCCCGAATATCGGTGCAACCTTGTGTTTCCAGCTCGGTTTGCAATACAGGTTCCAAGCCCCGCGGGCAGGTAATGAATAGGGAATAAGTGGCCATATCTTCTCAATCTAAAGTAAATACGGGGCACACGCCCCGTTTGCCGTGGAATTATAACTGAAATGCCTGTCTGAAAGCAGGCTTTAACCAAGTTAAAACGTTTTCAGACAGGCATTGTTCACGCTTGCAGCTTAAAAAGCTCAGCTGCCTTTGGCAACCCGGCGCCAGTGATGCAGCAGCGGCTCGGTATAGCCGTTAGGCTGCTCCGTACCTTTAAACACCAAATCGCAAGCCGCCAAGAAAGCGGGCGAGCTGTCGAAGCGGCCAACCATCGGCGTGTAAGCCGCATCGCCTTCGTTTTGTTTATCCACCACGGCTGCCATGCGCTCCAAAGTTTCGCGCACTTGTTCTTTGCTTACCACGCCGTGCAGCAACCAGTTGGCAATATGCTGGCTGGAAATACGCAAGGTCGCACGGTCTTCCATCAGGCCTACGTTATGGATATCGGGCACTTTCGAGCAACCTACGCCCTGCTCCACCCAACGGACCACATAGCCTAAGATACCCTGGCAGTTGTTATCCAGCTCTTGCTGTTTCTCTTCAGCCGACCAGCCGGTATTTTCAGCCACCGGAATCGTGAGGATTTCAGACAGGACTTTTTTATCGTCTTGCGCTTGGAAAGCCCGCTGCACATCAAACACGTTTACTTGATGATAGTGCAATGCATGCAGCGTAGCGGCTGTCGGCGAAGGAACCCAGGCGGTCGTTGCACCGGATTTCGGATGGCCGATTTTCTGCTCCAACATTTCCGCCATCAAATCAGGCATCGCCCACATACCTTTACCGATTTGCGCCTTGCCCGGCAGACCGCAAGCCAAACCTTGCTGAACATTGTTATGCTCATAAGCCCTAATCCAATCGGTAGACTTCATATCACCTTTGCGCACCATCGCGCCGGCATGCATGGAGGTATGCATTTCATCACCGGTGCGGTCGAGGAAGCCCGTGTTGATGAATACCAAGCGCTCTTTCGCCGCTTCGATACAAGCCGCCAAATTGGCAGAAGTACGGCGCTCTTCATCCATCACGCCCATTTTCAGAGTATTGCGCGGCAAACCGGCCAAATCTTCAAATGCACCAAACAATTCGTTGGCAAAAGCCACTTCTTCCGGCCCGTGCATTTTCGGTTTAACAATATATACCGAACCTGAACGGCTGTTGGTGTTTTCACTGCGGTTCAAATCGAAAGGCGCAATCATTGCCGTCATCACACCGTCAAGAATGCCTTCGGGAATCTCGTTACCGTCTTTATCCAATACTGCCGGCGTCGTCATCAAATGGCCCACATTACGGATAAACAGCATAGACCGACCGGGAAGCTTGAAAGAAGAACCGTCAGGCGCAGTATATTCGCGGTCAGGGTTGAGCTTACGGGTAAAAGTTTTGCCGTTTTTCTCAACCTCTTCCACCAAAGTGCCATTCATCAAACCCAGCCAGTTGCGATAAACCAAAGTCTTGTCTTCACCGTCAACCGCTGCAACCGAGTCTTCACAGTCCATAATAGTAGATAAAGCCGCTTCCATCACAATATCTTTGATACCGGCAGGATCTTGGCTGCCGATAGGGCTGTCTTTATCAATCAGAATATCGATGTGCAGGCCGTTATGCAGGAATAATAAAGAAGAAGGCGCCTGCGGGTTGCCGTTATAACCTTTAAACAATTCAGGCTGCTTCAAGCCGCTTTCGCTGCCATCTTTCAATTTCGCTTTCAGTTGCCCACCGTCAACGCTATAAGCCAACACATCTTTATGGCTGCCCTTCGCCAAAGGTAGACTTTCATCCAATACCGTGCGCGCAAATGCAATTACTGCATCACCACGCTTCGGATTGTAACCTTTGCCAGGAGCCAAATCACCGGTTTGGTCAATTGCATTAGTACCGTAAAGCGCGTCATACAGGCTGCCCCAGCGGGCATTGGCAGCATTCAGCGCATAGCGGGCATTATTAATCGGCACCACCAATTGCGGGCCGGCCTGCTCGGCAATTTCACGGTCAACATTTTGAGTAGCAATTTTAAAAGAAGCCGGTGTATCAACCAAATAGCCGATTTCACGCAAAAATGCCTGATAAGCCGCTTCGTCACGAACCGGGCCCGGATTGGTTTTATGCCATTCGTCCAGCTTCAACTGTATTTCATCCCGTTTAGCCAAAAGCTCCCGGTTTTTCGGCGCATATTTGTGCACCAAATCAGCAAGCCCTTGCCAAAATGTTTCCGGCGTATGTTTATTTTGCTTGGGAAGGATTTCCTCAACGATGAAACGGTAGAGATGATTGTCAACTTTCAAGTCGGCAGCTTGAGTGTATTGATAGGTCATTATTGTTCTCCTGAATTGTTTTTCTCATAGTGCACGCAGATCAACATGCATACCTTAAAGAAAATAGCACTGATTAAGCTAAGAATAAATAGGCTGCCTAAAAATATTTAATTACATACCCACAAAATGGATCTAGTTAAATTACAAGCAAATGCTATCCAGTCATCATTCATAAATTCAAAAAGATAAAAATTGGAATTATATTTCAAAAATAATCAAAATGAATATTACGAAATAATTTTTTATGCAAATATCACATAAAATCAACTATTATCGCCATAAAAAATAGCAATTGCCTAAAAAACTGGCAATTTACATAAAACCAAACCACCAAATTGTCTACAATTATCACAAATACAACACAAATAAAATTTAAACAATCGGTATATAAAGGTGATATTTGGTATATTTTTAAATGATAAAAGCATAAAATTATGCATATATAAACAATATCAGAACTAAGTTCATTATAAATAACTAACTGTTTTAATTAAATTAAAATAAAATAAAAAGCCAAATATCCAGCCATCATTAAACACTAAACGATAATTTTTGCTCCATCACAAAACCAGAATAACCGTTTATTCATTTTTTAATGCAATAAACAAATTTGTTTTGACATTTTAATTTTATTGCAAAGAAAAAAAATGTTTGGCACAATGAGTCCATCGAAAAGCAAAACAGACCCAAAACCGACAGAGGTCGAAAATGCTTTCTATATATAAATTTAGCATTTTATGCTAATCATTATACTCAACACATTACGCAAGGAGTTTTACCATGTCTATCCGCACTATCTTCTCTTCTATCGCTATTTCAGCTGCTCTGTTGTCTGCTCAAGCTGCTTCAGCACAAAGCCTGCAATTCTTCCAAAAAAACCAAGAAGTGAGCGCAGCCCAAGCAAAAATTGACGGCAAATTGGCTGTACGCCTTACTATTAATACAGATGGCTCCGTAAAAGATGTTCGCGTTACCCGTACCAGCGGCAACACAACTGTCGACAATCAAGCTATTGCATGGATGGCCAACCAAACACTTCGCCCTGCTTTCGTAAACGGCCAAGCGCAAGAATTCAGCGTTGTTAAAGAAATCAAATTTAGCAAAGGTGGCGAAATCCAATTGGGCATGAAAAAATAAGCAACCTGCTTATTTAACTACCTAACGGTAGCAAAGAAATAAGAGGCATCAATCTGTAGTTTCAGATATTTAACATACAAGATGCCTTCTAACTATTTCTTTAACAACAGATAGTTAATTCCTTTCTAAGCTATTAATCGATATTCCTCCTAAACCCGAGGAGCCCGAGAAACAAGCTTGCTATATTTGCTTTAATTCTTTATTTGTACACTCTCTCCAAATTTTAAGCGTACTCAAAATGAGTACGCTTTTTTTATATAGCCATGAAACTAGCCTCTCATACAAAACAGCACAGGTATAGCAAAATAAATTTGTTTACTATACCTGTGCTGTCTACAGCTTGCTGCCTTGCATCCAAAATAAAGTTCAAAAGTTCATTTGCTGTAATACAGAGAGAGACAGTGATACTGCAATAAAAATCAAGTTGATTGACCGTAGTGAGTCAACTTAAAAATAGGCTCAACGGATATTGAGTTTAAAGCCGTACCTCTATTCCTGCAGCCTGCATCGCCAGCTTAGCTTCACGAATACTTACTTCGCCAAAGTGAAAAATACTAGCCGCTAACACAGCATCAGCCTTACCTTCTTTCACACCATCTATTAAGTGCTGTACATTACCTACACCACCCGATGCAATCACAGGAATATCCACTGCTTCACTAATCGCTCGTGTGAGCGGCAGGTTAAAACCTATCTTAGTGCCATCTCTATCCATGCTAGTCAAAAGAATCTCACCGGCACCACGCGCCTGCATGTTTTTTGCCCACTCTACAGCATCGATACCCGTGGCTTTGCGCCCACCGTGGGTAAATACTTCCCAACGTGTGTTTTCGGGATTGACGGCTTTGGCATCAATCGCTACCACAATTGCCTGTGAGCCAAAAAAACCGCTGGCTTCATTAATCAAATCAGGATTAGTAACGGCAGCAGTATTAATGCTGGCCTTATCTGCGCCGGCATTTAACAATCGGCGCACATCCGCTACAGAACGTACACCGCCTCCAACTGTTAGCGGAATAAACACTTGCGAGGCGACTTCTTCAATCACATGCAAAATAGTGTCGCGATTATCGGAAGATGCCGTAATGTCGAGAAATGTCAATTCATCCGCACCTTCGTCATTGTAACGTTTGGCTACGTCAACCGGATTGCCCGCATCACGTAATCCGATAAAGTTGACACCTTTCACAACGCGACCGTTTTCTACATCCAGACATGGAATAATACGTTTTGCCAATGCCATAACGATTCCCTTACTACTCTCAAAATAACGACAGGCTGCTTTATTTGCCAAGCAGCCTGTTTAATTATGCAATGATTTTTTCGGCAATTTCGAGCGAATGCTGCGATAACCAATAATAAGATGCCGAGCCGATTAGCGCAAATAGCAAAGTGGTAATGAAAGTGGTCGAATAACGGTTTACCGCCCACATTACCAAAGATACAAACGCCCATTCAATGCCCATTGTAATAAAAAATAATTGGTTGATTTCAGGCGGAGAAAATACCATGATGCTGCGAATCAAAACAGTAAGCCCGACAAATGCCAAGCCTTCCATCAGTGCTGAGATGTCGCGCTCAGACGACCATATCAGCCAAAAACCTAAAACAAATACTTCCAACATTTTTTCTATTCCCTGCGAATATGTATGCAATCTCGTTTAATATATTTAATTTCAACCCGTTATCCGGCTGCGAGATTGCTGATCAATAAAACTAAATTAATTCAGATAAATGTAAAATGCTTGCTTACTTTGATAATTCATCAGCCAATTTTTGGGCTTCGGCAAAATCAATACTGCCCTCATAAATTGCCCGGCCTGTGATGGCACCTTCAATGCCGCTTTCCTGAACTGCACACAATGCTTTAATGTCTTCTAAATTCGTTAAACCACCGGAAGCAATCACAGGAATATCAACAGCTTCGGCAAGTTTAACGGTTGCCTCTACATTAACTCCGCTCATCATCCCGTCGCGACCGATATCTGTATAAATAATGCTGTTTACACCATCATCTTCAAATCGTTTGCTTAAATCAATCACATGGTGGTCGGTTACCGTGGCCCAGCCATCAATGGCAACCATGCCGTCTTTTGCATCCAAACCAACAATAATGTGCCCGGCAAACTCTTTGCATGCCTCACGCACAAAATCGGGATTTTTTACTGCTGCTGTACCGATTATGACGTAGCTCAAACCTAAGCCCAGATATTTTTCGACGGTACCTAAATCTCGAATGCCGCCGCCAAGTTGAACCGGCACATCACGCGAAGTTACCGCCAAAATCTCCCTGATAGCCTCAAAATTCTTCGGTTCTCCGGCAAATGCGCCGTCCAAGTCCACCAAATGCAAACGGCGCGCGCCCTGTTCTACCCAATGCCGCCCCATCTCGGCAGGTTTGTCCGAAAATACGGTTGCTTCATCCATCAAGCCTTGTTTCAAGCGCACGCATTGGCCGTTTTTCAAATCAATGGCAGGAATCAGTAACATGGCAAAATCCGTTATTCAAATAAAATATTTATCGCAATCAAAATATGATTAGCTGACCTAACTCAAACGAAACGCGGTAAACATTATCGTTTCAGACAGGCATTTCATTATTAAGAAATGCCTGTCTGAAATATAATTTAGTGATTTTAACACAATTTATCCGTTCCAGTGTAAAAAATTACGCAACAACAGTAATCCGGCGTCATGGCTTTTTTCAGTGTGAAACTGGGTGGCAAACACATTGTCGCGTCCGACAATACACGCAAATGGTTCAGGATATTCACTGGTACATAATATTATGCTCTCTTCCTGGGGTGCGAAGTAATAACTGTGTACAAAATAAAAACGCGTTTCATCGGGAATATCTTTAAACAAAGGGTGGGAGCGCACTTGGTGCACGCTGTTCCACCCCATATGCGGCACTTTCAGTTTATTACCTTCTACATCCGTGTTATCGGCCGGAAAACGCTTCACTTCGCCTTTAAACCAACCTAAACCGGCTGTAGGCCCTTCTTCGCTGTGATCAAACAAGAGCTGCGCGCCCACGCAAATACCGAAAAAAGGTTTATTTTTCAAACCATCAGCCACGGCTTCGCCCAAACCACTTTGTTCCAAAGCAGCCATACAATCGGGCATGGCGCCCTGGCCCGGGAAAATAATCTTATCAGCAGCAAACACATCTTCCGGTTTGTCAGTCAGTACAATTTGCGCGCCGGTGTTGGCCAACTTGTCTGCCGCTTGAACAGATTTTAAAACCGAATGCAGATTACCCATGCCGTAATCAACTATTGCTATTTTCATTGAACACAAACCTTACATATATTATTTTGAAGACTTTAAAATGCTTTCAGACAGGCATATGCCTGTCTGAAAGTGCGACGTGAAAGCGACTAACTATCCCAGCCATTACGGCCTTATGCAGTTAAAGTACCCTTGGTTGACGGCATTTGGCCAGCCATTCTCGGGTCATGTTCTACCGCCATACGCAATGCACGACCAAACGCTTTAAATACGGTTTCAGCTTGATGGTGGGCATTGTAACCGCTCAGATTATCAATGTGCAGTGTCATCATACTGTGATTCACTAAACCGTGGAAAAACTCGCTGAATAAATCAACGTCGAATTTACCGATCCATGCTCGAGTGAAATTAAGGTTATACACTAAACCCGGACGGCCGGAAAGATCAATCACCACGCGGCTCAATGCCTCATCTAACGGCACATAGGCATGGCCATAACGTCGAATGCCTGCTTTGTCACCCAAAGCCTGCTTTAGAGCCTGGCCGAGCGTAATACCGATATCTTCCACTGTATGGTGGTCGTCGATATGCAGATCACCTTTGCAGGTAATGTCTAAGTCAATCAAGCTGTGGCGGGCAATTTGGTCAAGCATGTGCTCCAAAAACGGCACACCTGTATCGAAACGGCTTCGACCGGTGCCATCCAGATTAAGTGAAATGGTAATCTGGGTTTCATTGGTATTGCGCGTTACCGTTACGACACGGCCTGAGGCATTGCTCATATCAATGGCGCTAACACTACTGCCCGATACCGCACCCGAACTACTCGCTGCACCCTCTTGGGGAATGTCCATCCAACCACGCGGCTTACCCATACCGGATTCCAGCTTAGCGGACAGTGTATTGGTGATGCCGCGGCTGCCCTCCTCCTGTTTATTCAAACGCACCCTAAGCTGGTAGAGCGAAGCGGGATTCTCATAGCCGCAACGTCGTGCCAGCTCGGAAATGGAACCTGCTTCTTCAATTAAGCGGTTGAAATTTTCATTACGGATTTCTTTTTTGGTTTTCATAAAAAGTTCGCTTACTTATTAATTTGGTTTCAAGATTGATGTTGTAATATTTTTTAAAATATTTAAAACGGCATCATTCTGTTCAGGTGTGCCTACGGTAATGCGCAGACATTGTGCCAACAACGGATGCGTTCCATGTAGTTTTTTTATAAGAATGTTATTCTGCCATAAAGTTTCAAATACTTTTTCGGCATCATTCACTTTTACCGTAATAAAATTAGCTTCACTAGGAAAAACTTCAATCCCTAATGCTAAGAGTGCTTCACTTAAACGGCTTCGTTCCTGCTTCAAAATATCAATATGCTGTGTAATCCAGTTTTGATTTTGCAAAGCAAATTTAGCAGCCGCAAGACTTAGTTGGTTCATATTATAAGGCGGCACAATCTTTGCCAGCTCCTGCATTACCGTCGGATGGCCGGCAGCATAGCCGATCCGTAAGCCGGCAAAGCCGATTTTACTCAGTGTTCGCATAACCACTAGATGTTCACAACTGCCGGCTTGCGGCAAGAAACTATCTCGGCTGAACGCCCCATAAGCTTCATCTACCACCACGATTCCCGGTGCCGCATCAATAATCATCTGCACTTCATCCCGCGCAAAACAAACCCCCGTGGGATTATTAGGATAAGCCACAAATATCAAAGCAGGTTGGTGTTTTTCAATCGCGGCTAACACTGCCGGTAGATTCATGGTGAAATCTTGATTCAGCGGAACCCCGACATATTCCAAGCCAAACAGGCGGGCATTGTGTCGATACATAACAAAGCTCGGCTCCAAAGCCAAAACCTTAGCGCCAGGCTTGGCAACCAGCATGGTAAGTAATTGGATTAACTCATCGGAACCGTTACCCAGAGCAATATCCGCAGCATCATATATGCCAAAAGTCTGACGCAATGCCTCTTGAAGCCCGCTGGTAGCCGGATTGGGATAAAGATTCTCCGGCGCTTCTGCCAGAAGTTTTCCTAATTGTGTTTTCAGTTCGTCCGGATAACGGTAGGGCATCTCCATTGCATCAAGCTTGATGCAGTTTGAAGGCACGTCTGCCACGGCATAGGCAGTCATTGCTTGAATATCGGAACGTATGATTTGGCGCAGCATAACTTGTGTATCCATCAATATATTTACCAGTTGTTATTGACTTGGCTATAGTGGCATTAACGAAACTTCATAACATATAAAATCAATATTTAGATTTAGCAATAAAGTTAAAAAGCAACTATAACATAAATTATTAAATTGTGTTTATAGCGAAATTAATATATAAGAAGATACGCCTTCACAAACAGTGCTGCAAGCACCGCATAAAATATTTAAAACCGATCAACAAAAAATGCCTGTCTGAAACGTTTTTTATGCTTCAGACAGGCATTCTGCTCAATTCTACAAAACAGGTTAACTATGATTTACGGGCGGCAATATCGGTGCCACATTATTCCAAATCACCTTTTTCTTCGATAATCTGATTGTATCCACTCAACGGGTCTTCAAGCGATACCGGAGGCGGAATCAGCGTATCCAAAGCCAAAGTGGTTTTGTCTAAAACCGGGTAACCACTGAACGTCACAGAATAGCCGCCGTCCGAACTCGGTTTCACTTTCGCATGTCCGCCCAATGGGAAAGTAGATTTATTGGTAATATGGCCAAACGGGAAACCAGTTAACACGGGGACTTTAGCTACTCGGCTAATAATGTTGATTACATTAGTGAAATCATAGCTGCTGTCATAAATATCACGGATGGTACCCATGCGGAAATCGCCCAAAATAATGGCTTGCTGCTTTTGCAATATGCCTGCCAAAAGCAAGGTTTGCAGCATACGCTCAATACGGTAGGGCTGCTCGCCCACATCTTCCAAAAACAGAATACCGCCTTGGATATCAGGCATATAAGGCGACCCCACTAAAGATGCCAATACGCTTAGGTTCCCCCCCCAAAGCGTGCCTTCCACACTCACACCTTTTCGCTGAATAGATGACACGGTAATGGTATTTTGCGCATTGGTGGTACCGTTAATAAACGAATCCATTGTGTAAGGGCTGGGCATGGTTTTGCCAAATTCGCTATACACCATAGGCCCGGCAAAGCTCATCATATTGCCTTTAGCCAAAAGCGCAAGTTGGATAGCGCACACGTCGCTAAAACCCAAAAACAGTGTTTGACGCTCCCGCATTCTTGCGCCAAGCGAAGCAAAATCGATATGAGGCAGTAATCGTGCCGCACCATAACCGCCACGCAGCCCCATTAACACTTTCGGCGCGGGCACACGGCCGGAGGCAACATCCTGAAAGTCAGCAATCCGCTGAGCATCTGCACCGGCAAAACGCTGATAACGGCGATAAGCAGCTTCTTGGTTAGTTACAGTGAACCCGGCATTGTAAAGACGGGTCAAACCGATTTCGATACGGTTTCTATCTTCCGCAAAACCAGAAGGTGCAACAACTCTTAACACATTTTTTCCTGAACGTTTAATGGTCGGCTTCGGCTGAACAGGCACAGCTTTTCCGGTAGATTTTACAGTCGGCTTTTTCTGTGCCCCGCCCGTACAGGCTTGCAACACACCGGCACCGGCCACTGCCGCTCCTACGCGCAACAAATTACGGCGTGAAGTTTGCCAATCCATATTGTTTCCTTTTCGTTTAGTTTAATTGATTAATGCTTTGATCTGTTGCGGCCAATCTTTTGGCAACACAACGGCTGACGTGCGTTTGGGTGCTGCCCAGATAGGTGCGGGAAAATGTGCGTCGTTGGTAAAACGGGCAATCACATGCCAATGCAAATGCGGAACCACGTTGCCCAAACTGGCCAAATTGATTTTGGCAGGCCTAAACACCTCGCGCATCGCGCTTTCCACGCGATACACCATATCCATTAATTCATTACGCTCTGCTGCCGACAGATCGGTCATCTCTGCAATATGCTGCTGCCAGATAATGCGGCAGAAAGCCGGCGCATCGGCTTCATTATGCACAGCAATCACACGTAATTTATCGGTTTGCAACAAAACATCTTCGTCTTGCGCATTGCATATCGGACATTCCACGGCCGGCTCCTGAAATAAAACGCTGCTATTTTAAAGGATAAGCGCGCCTGCCGAAAGTCTGCAATAACAAAACGACAATGCCTGTCTGAATATTTTTTCAGACAGGCATTCATGCTCAATCAAGCTTATTGACGCTGTGCATCTACGGCGGTTAATGCAATCATATTGACAATGCGGCGCACGGTAGATATCGGCGTAACAATATGCACGGGTTTGTTCATACCCATCAAAATCGGGCCGACTGTAATGCCGTTGGTTGCATTCACGCGCAACAGGTTATAGCTGATATTAGCAGCTTCAACGTTAGGCATTACCAGCAGATTGGCGGAACCCGTCAGCGTGGTTTCCGGATAAATGGATTTACGCATTTCTTCATCCATTGCCACATCTGCCTGCATTTCGCCATCGATTTCCAATTCAGGATCCAGCTCGCGTATCATTTCAAGCGCGCCTTGCATTTTCACGGCATCTTTATCATGGCGCGAACCATAGTTCGAATTAGACACCAGCGCCACTTTCGGCTTGATACCGAAACGCTTCATTTCTTTGGCACACATCAAAGTACCCTTGGCCAATTGTTCGGCATCCGGATCTTCATTGATGTAAGTGTCTGCAATAAAGAAGTTGCCTTTATTTGAAATCAGCGCATTCATGGCAAATGCATGTTTTTCAGGATTATTGTAACCAATCACTTCCTCAAAAATAGCAAAATGATCGTAAAAACGCCCCATGGTGCCGCATAACATACCATCAGCATAGCCTAGTCGCACCATCAATGCGCCGATCAAAGTGCTGTTAGCGCGAACACGGCGGCGTGCCATTTCTTCGGTAACACCCTTGCGCTGACGCAAGCGGTAATATTCTTTCCAGCTTGCTTCAAAGTGCGGATTATCATCAATATCAATCAATTCAAAATCACGACCCGGTTGGATAGTTAAGCCTTGAGACTGCAAACGCTCTTCAATGATTTTCCGCTGCCCTACCAAAATCGGGAACGCCAGTTTCTGTGAAACCACTTGCTGTGCAGCATGTAAAATACGCTCATCCTCACCTTCAGTCAGCACAATACGCTTAATCTGTTTACGCGCTTGATTAAATATCGGGCGCATAAATAAGCTGGTTTTATAAACAAACTGGTTCAGTTTCTCAACGTAGCCATCCATATCGGTAATCGGGCGGGTTGCCACACCGGAATCCATCGCTGCTTGAGCCACTGCCGGTGCAATTTTAGCAATTAGGCGCGGGTCAAACGGCTTGGGAATCAGATATTCCGGACCGAAAGTCAGATCCGCATCTTCATACGCACCGGCCACTTCCGCGCTCGATTCAGCCATCGCTAAATCGGCGATCGCACGTACACATGCTAGCTTCATCTCTTCATTGATGGTGGTCGCGCCCACATCCAATGCACCACGGAAAATGAACGGAAAACACAAAACATTGTTTACTTGGTTCGGGAAATCCGAACGGCCTGTGCCAATCACCACATCAGGACGGGCAGCTTTAGCCTCAGGCGGCCAGATTTCAGGTTGCGGATTTGCCAAAGCCAGTACGATAGGCTTGTCATTCATAGTCTTAAGCATGTCAACACTTAAGAGATTAGGCCCGGAAAGACCTAAGAAAATATCTTTACCTGAAACCGCATCAGGCAACACGCGTTGCCCATTGTCTGCGATGGCATAACGGATTTTGGATTCATCCATGCGTTCACGGTCTTCGCGGGTTTGGTAAATAACACCTTTTGAATCGCAAACTGTGATGTTTTCAGTTTTCATACCCAGCGCAACCAGCAAATCCAAGCAGGCAATCGCAGCGGCACCGGCACCGGAACACACCAAGCTCACATCGGCAATATCTTTGCCCACCACGCGCAAGCCGTTAATTACCGCTGCCGCAGTGATGATGGCCGTGCCGTGCTGATCATCGTGGAATACGGGGATATTGCAGCGCTCGCGCAATTTTTTCTCGATATAAAAACACTCGGGTGCTTTAATGTCTTCCAAATTGATGCCGCCAAACGTCGGCTCTAAAGAAGCGATAATTTCAACCAATTTATCAGGGTCTGTTTCGTTTACCTCAATATCAAAAACGTCAATACCGCCAAACTTCTTAAACAATACGCCCTTACCTTCCATCACGGGTTTGCCGGCCAGTGCGCCGATATTACCCAAGCCCAAAACGGCCGTACCATTGGAAATAACCGCAACCAAATTGCCTCGTGCCGTGTATTTATATGAGGCGAGCGGATCATTATAAATTTCCATACAAGGCGCAGCCACACCCGGCGAATAAGCCAAAGAAAGATCATACTGGGTAGCCAAAGGCTTGGTCGGCGTTACTTGAATTTTGCCCGGAAACGGGTATTCGTGGAAATGAAGTGCTGCTTCTTTGATTAAATCGTCCATGGTACTTTCAATCCTAATATTGTATTTTTCCAACGGAATGTAATTTGATGTTACCGTAATGTTAACACGGGAGGCTGCTTAAAGGTAAGGCTTTTGCTGCGTGCGCCAAATTTGGCTTTAATGGCTTTTTTACATAATCTTCATCTTATTCAAAAATGCCTGTCTGAAAAGTTTTTCAGACAGGCATCTCTGTTAACAACTTGAATAGCATAGCGAAACTTTATGGTGGCACGCTAACATTTTCAACCGCCTGCCTCCGGCAGCTTTTCCATAGGTGAAAGCGTTAAAGCATTGCCTTGATTTACCTGCCATTTATTTTCCACACGCCATTTACCTCCAACATCCTCAACGCGCACATACCAATGCTTAGCTGGCGGAAGCGGCTTAAATACAGCATTATATTCGTGCTTATCACCGGATAATCCTCCGGAGCCAGCCTGAAGCTTAACCGTTTGATCGTCTGCTTGCCGTGCCGGATGCATAAACAGAATATTAATCGGTTCTTTCGGATTAAAATCACCACTGATAAATACTTTAGCCGCATCATTCGAAGGGCTGATCAACACTTGAGCCTGAATATTGCGCTTCTGCGCTTCCTGATCACGTTCGATTTGCAGATTAATATATTTACCGTCTTTGTAATAATCATCAATCACCAAATCCGAATTATTGGTTTTGGCGATAAAGAAAGTGGCAATCGCAGCCACCACTACAATGGCGGGGCCTGCCATCAGAATCCAAGGCCATGGTTCTTTATACCAAACCTTGGATTGCTTCGGTTCATTCACGTTTACTCTCCGACAAATGAGGATTTTTCTACCAATTCAGCGGCTGCTTCAGGTGTTTCTGCCGCTTTTCTATATTTGAAAGTGAATTCAATCGGGTGCGTACCTTTATCGGCATATTCCGGGTAAGTGGCAACCTGCACCGGCACAGTCAGCGTTTCACTTGGCGGCACGCGCAAACCTGCTTCCGGCAAACCGGTCAAAACGATATCGTCAAAGCCTTTTACCGTTGCCGTAATTATCTGCTCTTCTTCGCTGTAATTCACAACCCTCAGATTATACGCATTTTCCAAACGGCCCTGTTTGTTTTCACGAACCATCACACCCCGGTCTTTAATGATGTCGACTTTTAGGCTGTCACGTGTAGACAGACCGAATAGCAATGCCGACACTGCCGCCAATAAAAACAAACCATACCCCACCACTCGAGGTCTGAGCAGGCGCTTTTTAATTTGCGCTTCAGGATATTGGTGCTTGAGTGCGGCTTCTGTGGTATATCGGATTAGGCCGCGCGGATAATTCATTTTATCCATAATCTCGTCGCACGCATCAATACACGCCGCGCACCCGATACATTCATACTGCAAGCCATCCCGAATATCAATGCCAACCGGGCAAACCTGCACACACATGGTGCAATTGATGCAATCGCCCAAACCGCTTTCTTCTTTGCTCAAATTTTTCTTACGCGCGCCACGCGGTTCACCACGCTCTTCATCATAAGAAATAATCAAAGTATCCGGGTCGAACATGGCGCTCTGGAAACGCGCATACGGGCACATATATTTACATACCTGCTCGCGCATCATGTGCGCCATAAGCCAAGTCATGAAGCCGTAAAATGCAGCCGCAATCATCGGCGCAGCGTTAGCCGTACCGTTAAAAATATTAGGCACAAATTCGCGTATCGGTGTAAACCAACCTGCAAACGAAATACCTGTCCATGCACATACAGCGAAAATCAGCAGGTATTTGGTGGCTTTAATACGGATTTTTGTGAAATTCCAAGGCGATTTTTCCAGCTTCAAACGTTTATTGCGGTCACCCTCAACCAAATGGTCTATCCATAACATGACTTCGGTATAAACCGTTTGCGGGCAAGCATAGCCGCACCATAACCGCCCGGCAATAGTTGTCCACCAAAACAGACCGAATGCCGAAACAATCAAAAGACCTGAAAGATAAATTAAATCGCCGGTTCCCAAAGACAAACCGAAAATATAAAAATGTCTGTCGGGAATATCAAATAATACGGCTTGCCGGCCATTGAAGTTAAGCCAGGGCAAAACATAAAACACAAACTGCGTTGCAAAAATCGCAACCACGCGCCAATTAGCGAAACGGCCTTTCGCTAATTTAGGATGGATGCGCTTACTGCCCTGATAGAGATTGATCACTTGCTCTTTGGGCTCTTTTCCGGCTTGTTTGGATGAAGTTGGCTTCGGCTTGTCCGGCTGCTGGTTAGTTTGCTCAGACATAGTGTGTTCCTTAAAATATTAAATTTATAATAAAATGATTATAATCTAATGTTTATTATTAATTTTTTAATTTAAATCAGCAACAAAAGAAATTTTTTATTAATAAATTTCGATAATGCGGCCGCTGACTTGGTTATTATAGAACTATATCTATAACGAAGAAAGCTGGCGGCACACTTTTCCAAAAACATCATCATAATAAATATGCCTGTCTGAATCATTTAAACTTTTCAGACAGGCATCTTCAAATCACTATAGATAAGCAATCAGATTTTGGCAAATTTCAACGCATGATTGATTTTAGCGAACTCCTCCGATTTTGATCCCTCAGGCATCAGCTTACTGAGCAATTCCATAGAGTTGGTGATGGTGCGTACGCCCATCCTACGCATTTCATTGATGGCACACAATGTATCTTCCGCATCAAACCCGCGACAAGCGGCCAAATTTACAACAATGTCCCAGTTGCCAAAAAAGCGCAGCTGCTTCACGGTTTCTTTTAAGCTGCGGTCTGTTGCTGTGCCGCCGATAATCAGCGTGGAAGCCTCTTGATCCAGCAACCATTCAATCAAACCGGTGCTTTTCAACTCTTCTTTATCATGAAAACAAAGGCTTTGATGGGCATCATTCGCGCAATTAACCGAGAAAATCTTATGATAGCGGCTTTCAGACGGCATGCCCTGTAACAGCTCACTGCCTTCCATCGCATTGATCACATCTACGAAACCTGCACTGGCAAAAGGTGATTTACGCTGTTCTTCAACATGACTCAAAGGAAAATCAGGTTGGCTTCTAATTAATATACGTTGCCCCGCGAACAAGGCATTTTTATTCAATTCGGCAACCATTTCCCCCATATGAGCAACAGCAGCTCTTCTCGGGTGTCCAAGAAAGCTGCGCTGCGGTTGGAAGTCGATAGAAATGGTTTGCATAATTATAAAGTAGCCTGAAAATATTTACCCGTGCTTAAACATAACGGAATCAAAGATAAATGGCATTCTAATCAGACAATCGGTATTTTCCAATCTTTTTTTTCACATTTTCTTTGTAATAAATCAAACAACGTGCCTTATTATATATACCCGAAACCATATCGCCATGATTTATAACAAAATTATCTATTTAACATTTAAATTAACGCTTATCCAAAATAACATCCGATTATTTAATCCTTTCAACTTTTTCACAACACTCTTAATTGCTTTAACTTATCATAACTTGACAAACACCTTTCAAAAGCTTTTTTAATAAGCAAAATGCCTGTCTGAATGGACTTCAGACAGGCATTCGATATTATTCGCTTTTACTCGTTTAAATTAACTGCGTGTTCGCGGGTTTCATGGAACACAATATCCGGCCAACGCTCCTGTGTTAAATTCAAATTCACACGATTAGGTGCGAGGTAGGTTAAATTACCGCCGGCATCAATCGATAAATTAACAGCATTTGCTTTTTCAAACTCCGCCAGCTTTTTCTTGTCTTCACAAGAAACCCAGCGCGCCGACCAAATACCGACATTATCAAACACCGCTTCCACACCATATTCGGCAGCCAGGCGCGAAGTGACCACTTCAAACTGCAACACGCCAACCGCGCCCAGAATCAAATCACCGCCGGAATGCGGTTTAAACACCTGCACCGCACCCTCTTCGCCAAGCTGCTGCAAGCCTTTTTGCAGTTGTTTGATTTTCAGCGGGTTTTTAATACGCACACTGCGAAACAGCTCCGGCGCGAAAAAAGGAATGCCGGTAAACGTCAGCTGCTCGCCTTCGGAAAAGCTATCTCCGATTTGAATATTGCCGTGATTAGGAATCCCGATAATATCGCCCGCATAGGCTTCTTCTACCAATTCTCGGTCATGCGACATAAATGTCACCACACTGGAAGCGGCAATATCCCGGTTGATACGCAGATGTTTCATTTTCATACCGCGCTCAAATTTGCCGGAACACACGCGTAAAAAAGCAATGCGGTCGCGATGCTTCGGATCCATATTAGCCTGAATTTTAAACACAAAACCGGAAAAGTTTTCTTCGGCAGGCTCAACAACGCGCACAGTTGCATCGCGGCCTTTCGGTGCGGGCGCCCAATCGATCAGCGAATTCAAAATTTCCTGAATGCCGAAATTATTGATGGCTGACCCGAAAAATACCGGTGTCAGCTCACCGGCTAAAAATTCTTCCAAATCAAATTCATTCGAGGCAGCCTGAACCAATTCGATTTCGGCGCGCAGGTTATCCATTTCCAAAGGAAACAGCTCATCCAAGCGCGGATTATCAATCCCTTGAATCACTTCAAATTCATGCGGCAATTTTTCGCCGCCTGCATCAAACAAATATACTTCGTCATTCAGAATATGGTAAACACCTTTGAAGTTTTTACCCATGCCGATCGGCCAAGTTACGGGCGCACACCGGATTTTTAAAATGCTTTCCACCTCATCCAGCAGCTCAAGCGAATCGCGCACTTCACGGTCGTATTTATTCATGAAAGTTACAATCGGCGTGTTGCGCAGGCGGCAAACATTCAAAAGCTTAATGGTTTGCGCTTCCACACCTTTTGCCGCGTCAATCACCATCAAAGCGCTGTCGACGGCAGTCAGTACACGATAAGTGTCTTCAGAAAAATCTTGGTGGCCCGGAGTGTCGAGCAGGTTCACTATATGATCTTTATATTCAAACTGCATCACGGACGATGCTACAGAAATACCGCGCTGCTTCTCGATTTCCATCCAATCCGAAGTAGCAAATTTACCGGTTTTCTTGCCCTTCACCGTACCGGCGCTTTGAATTGCACCCGAAAACAGCAACAGCTTCTCGGTCAGCGTGGTTTTACCCGCATCAGGGTGGGAAATAATGGCAAAGGTGCGTCGGCGGCGCACTTCTGAAGGAATATTCGACATTTTTCTATTCTCAAACAATATATAGCGAAGAAACCTAATCATGATACACAGTGCACGGCTACAAACGCTATGATAGCGCCGGGCAACGCTGCAGAATGATTAGGTTTCACAGCTGGGCGGGCAGCAAATTAGATCAGCGCCCAAGTAAAAAAGATGCGCGATTGTACTAAAAAATGCGTTTTTATTCAATGTGAAACCCAAACCAATGCCTGTCTGAAAATGTTCAGACAGGCATTGGTGTATCCGCGGCGACATAAAACCACACACTTTATCCGTTCTCCGTGCACGCCAAGTATTTCCAGATAAAATCCGGAAAGGAAACTATATTTACATCTACTCACACATTATGAAACGTATCCACATTCTTATTATCCTCACAATTATTTCCCTTATCGCCTGCGTTTTCTACCTGCTGCCAGCCTATCTCAAACACCGCGATATCCAATCCGCACAAGCCGACTTGCAGCTTATATCTTCAGAAAATACACAACATCCTGCCGGCCATTTGAGTAACGGTTATCACGAATTATGGATGCTGCCCTACCGAACCCATTCCGAAGCCGAACGCACCGGCCTGATGGAAAAGTATCAAGATGCTTTGCACAATACCGACGTTGAAATACCACAAGAACTACAGGCTTTGGCATTACCCCTGCCCCAAAATGAAGAAATGCGATGCGATCACGATGCAGCCAAATGCCTGTCTGAAATCAGGGCTAAGCTTCCTGAATACCGGCAAGCTGTTTATCAATACCGCGACATCATTCGTAATATTGATGCTCTTGCAGATTATGAAACATTCTATTTCAACCATCCGCTAAGTGATGATTTATCCCCATTCAAAACACGCTTGCCCCAGCTAAACTTACTTTCCTACGCCCCACAGCCGCTGCCGTCGATTGGGCAAACAAGCAACACGAACAAGCCCTGCAACGAGCCTGCCGCCAAATTAAATCAGGCAAAACCTTAATCAAAGAGCAACAAGAACTCATCTATACCATGATGGGCGATGTTTTAGTCTCCAGTAATGCCCGCCTGATCGCCCAAATGCTCTCAGAAAAGCCCGAATGGGCCACGCGCCTGCCCGAAACATGTATGCAAGCTTTGATGCCGTTCACAAAAAATGAACACGGCATTTGCGCCTCCATAAAAAAAGAATCCCGCTCACCCCTCAACCTCAACCGGCAAATGGGAACAAGTTCTTCTCTCCGCATGCGTGTCGAGCTTATTGCCAATCCGGAACATTCATGGTCTCTATTGCTTGAAGATAACGAACCCTTTTGGCCATTGGCTCTTCAGGCCATGACGCTACCCGTATTTGACACCGAGCACAATGAGGCCATCCTTGCCATGTCTTATGCGCCCTACTGCCGCGCATCTGCTTTACAGGCCTTGAAACAAGATGCCGGCCCATTCTTACCACTTGAAACAATTGATCATCATAGCTGGGCGTGCAAAAGCAATGTACTCGGTTGTCGTTTCTTTGCTTCAACCGTTATCGATTTTTCCAGCCACCAAAACCGCCTGCAAGACACTCAAATGTTATTGCACGCTTTTCAGGCAAGCCTGGATTTGTACCGATTACCCGAGCATCAAAGAAAGGCCGCGCTAATCTCCATCCTGGCACGACACAGCAGCCCATCTCGGCAGCTACAATGGAACAAAGAAAAAAACCACATTACATTCCCCCTTTATTACGCCCGCCATCAAGCACCTATGAATATACCGATCACATTATCCCACCCATAAATCAAATGCCTGTCTGAAACATTTCATTTCAGACAGGCATTTGATTAATAACACCTTAAAGCATCTTGTGCGATAAAGCCGGCAAGCGTGCTCGGACACTCTTCAATCGTGCCACATCCAACTCTGCCGTAACAATGCCCTCACCTTCGCCCAAAACATTTAACACCTCGCCCCATGGGTCAACAATCATCGTATGGCCAAACGTTTTCCTGCCATTCTCATGCAAACCGCCTTGGGCAGCCGCCACAACATAACACTGGTTTTCCACGGCGCGTGCGCGCAGCAACAATTCCCAATGCGCCAAACCGGTTGTATAAGTAAAAGCGGCAGGCAGCATCAATACATCAAAAGGTAATTGTGCCCGGAAAAACTCAGGAAAACGAACGTCATAACACACCCCCTGAGCCACACCCCAGCCGTCAACCCGCAAACTCGGCACCGACTGCCCGGCTAAAATCGTATCGGCTTCGGCATAACGCTCGCCCAATCCGGAATAACCGAACAAATGCATTTTGTCATAACAACTCAAACGTTCACCATCGGCATCAAACACTAACATAGTATTCAAAACTTTATCCAACTCACGGCTCTTCAAAGGCACCGTACCACCAAATAAAACCACGCCACACTCATGCGCCAACTCACTCAAAGCCTGCTGAAACGGCCCGCAACCCAAAGGCTCCGCCACCGCTAACTTATCAGCATCCTGCTTACCCATCAGCGGCCAATACTCCGGCAATAACACCCAATCCGCCTGCAACTTAGCGGCATTGCGCACTAAATTCTTCATAGTTTCAAGGTTTTCATCCGGATGTGTCGAAGAAACCATTTGAATGGCTGCCACTTTAATATTATTCATATTTGATCCTTATTCGATACCGAAGTAGCTTGATAATAACTGAAGCCATTAGATATCAGCAATGTTTTATCGTTGAGTCATCATCGTAGCCACACACAAAGCCTGTCTGAAAAACAGGTCTACAAGACTTTCAAGCTGACTCACCAGCTTCATTAACAATGTCCTACACACTGTACAGTCAAATTCCTAGCGGGCTATAGCATAACGTAATGCCTGTCTGAAAACTTCTTTTTCAGACAGGCATTACTATAATCCGGTTATACCTAGGCTTGCCCCATCCAGCATGAAGGAACTGTTACTATGTAAGTGGTTTAATTATATAAACATAATCTCAAAACACCCAACTCAAAACAAAAACCTCTCAAGCCCCCGGCTTGATAAAGCCAGTTTCGCTTAAGAGGTTTTATTTATATTTATCCTAAGACAATATTTGATTTTAGCCTTTACGAGCAGGCAATTTTTCTTTAATACGGGCCGCTTTACCGGTCAAGCCACGCAGATAGTACAGTTTAGCACGGCGTACATCACCACGACGTTTAACTTCGATTTTCTCAAGACGCGGAGAATAAAGTGGGAAAGTACGCTCAACGCCTTCACCGCTGGAAATTTTACGCACGATGAAGTTACTGTTTAAGCCACGGTTGCGACGGGAAATCACCACACCCTCATAAGCTTGCAGACGGGTACGGTTACCCTCTACCACACGCGCCCATACCACTACGGTATCACCCGGAGCAAATTCAGGGATATCTTTGTTTAAACGAGCAATTTCTTCTTGCTCTAATTGTTCAATCAGGTTCATTTCATTTCCTTAATTATGATTGGATTGTCCGTTGCTCTTCTTTAATTTCCTGTAAGAGTCGGATTTCCTCTGGGATTAAATTGCGCTTTTCCAGCAGGTCCGGTCGGCGCAGTAAAGTGCGTTGCAGCGATTGTTTTAACCGCCACTTCGCTATCAAACCATGGTTTCCCGAGCGTAATACTTCAGGAATACCCATACCTCGAAATTCTAAAGGGCGTGTATAGTGCGGGCAATCTAACAGGCCGTTGGCAAAAGAATCCTGCTCTGCCGACTGGCTGTCACCCAACACACCCGGAATCAGGCGCAACACAGCATCCATCAACATCATGGCCGGCAATTCACCGCCTGACACCACAAAATCACCTATGCTGATTTCTTGATCGACGCTTGTTGATAACACACGCTCATCCACACCTTCATAACGGCCGCATAACAAAATCAAATCGCTCATCTGAGCAAATTCTTGCACTTTTTTATGCGTTAGCGGCATACCTTGCGGGCTTAAATAGACCACCACAGACTGATTACCAGCCAGGTTTTCCTTTGCCGCATCAATAGCAGCCTGCAATGGTGGTGCCATCATGATCATTCCCGGCCCGCCGCCAAACGGGCGGTCATCAATATAGCCCAGTTTGTTATCGGCAAATTGGCGCGGATTAATGCTATCAAATTGCCACACCCCCTGTTTCAGGGCGCGGGAAGTAACGCCATATTTGGTAATGCTCTCAAACATCTCGGGAAATAGGGTAATTGCTTGGATTTTCATTAATAATCCAAGCCCCAATCTACCGTGATGGATTGCGTTTCAGAATCAACGCGGTCTATATAGTGCGATACAAACGGAATCAACTTCTTGCCGTAATTGCCGTTAACCATCAAAACATCATGCGCGCCTGTTTCCATCAGGTTTTCAACTTTCCCCAATGAAACACCTTCACGGTTAAATACTTCCATTCCCACCAAATCGGCCCAGTAGTATTCATCTTCTTCAACCGGAGCAAATTCTTCGCGAGGAATTTCAATCGTATAGCCGCGCAGCGCATGCGCAATGTCACGGTCGTCAATACCTTCAAATTTCACTTGAAGCTCGCCGCCGGCAAGCTTTCCGCTTTCCACGGCAACGTTATTGATTTGACCGTCTTTGACCAAGCGCCACTCGGCATAATCCAACAGGCTGTCGGGATATTCGGTATTGGCAGCTACTTTTACCCAGCCTTTAATACCGAACGCACCTTTGATGTAGCCCATGGCTACCCATTGCCGAGAGTCGTTCATGGTGTATTTGCTTTATCGAAACTTAAGCGGCAGCTTTTTGTTCTTTAACCAGTTTGGCAACCGCTTCGCTCACTTGCGCGCCTTGGCTTACCCAGTGGTTCAAACGCTCAGCATTCAAACGAACGCGCTCTTGTTTTTCATTGGCAACCGGGTTATAGAAACCTACGCGCTCAATAAAACGGCCGTCACGACGGCTGCGGCTGTCTGCTACGATAATGCTGTAAAAAGGGCGTTTTTTAGAGCCGCCACGGGCTAAACGGATAACTACCATGTTTAAAAATTCCTTGGAGAAAAATAGAATATATGGGAAACCGCTAATTTTAGGATAGTTTGGCGTTTTAATGCAAGTGTTTGTTGTATCAGTTTCATTTTTCCTGCTTGCCGGTTTGCCTAAGTGTCGGATTTACTCCATTAAAACAGGCTGTCAGCCACCCAACACCCGACACAAAATTTCCATATCGCTTATTGGCGTAATGCAAGCTTCGCCCAATCGGTTCAAACTGATAAAACGCATGGTTCCGCCGCTGACTTTTTTATCGTGCTGCATATGTTCGATCCAGCGCTCGAAACTAAATTTCGGTGCTTCGGTAGGCAGCCCGGCCTTTGCAAGCAAACGGATAACACGCTGCGTGTCGGCTTCGGTCAATTTGCCCAACTCCTGCGATAAACGGCACGCCAACACAGTGCCTGCTGCAACGGCTTCACCATGCAGCCATACGCCATAACCCATTTCCGCTTCAATGGCGTGGCCGAATGTGTGGCCGAGGTTAAGCCATGCGCGTATGCCTTGTTCTTTTTCGTCGGCTGCCACGATTTGGGCTTTCATTTTGCAGCAATGGTAAACGGCATAACTCAATGCCTCTTCTTTTTGCTGCATCAAATCGTCGATATTGTTTTCCAGCCAAACGAGAAAATCAGCGTCGCCCAACAAAGCATATTTAATCACTTCGGCCATGCCTGCCGAAAATTCGCGCGGCGGCAATGTGGTTAAGGTAGATAAATCAGCCAATACGGCTTGCGGCTGGTAAAACGCGCCAATCATGTTTTTACCCAGCGGGTGATTAACCGCCGTTTTTCCGCCCACTGAAGAATCCACCTGGCTCAGCAAAGTGGTGGGCACTTGAATAAAAGGTGCGCCGCGTTGGTACACGGCTGCGGCAAAACCCACCATATCGCCGATCACCCCGCCACCTAAAGCGATCAATGTGGTTTGCCGCTCGGCTCTATTTTGAAGCAAACCATCAAAAATCAGATTGAGGGTTTGCCAGTTTTTATGCTCTTCACCATCCGGCAAAATGATGGAAAAATGATCCGTACCCAAGCCGTCAAGGCCTTTTTGCAGCATTTTCAAATACAATGGCGCAATGGTTTCATTGGTAATAATGGCGGCTTTTTGCTTGATATAAGGTCGCAATATTTCTATCGGATTTTGGCTTAACAAATGATTACCGATAAAAATGGGATAGCTGTGTGACGGTGTGTTAACTGTGAGCGTTTGCATGAAGATTACTCTTGGATCAATTTCAATATGGTTTCAACGGTTTTTCGGCAACTGCCTTCTCCTGCTTCCACAACAGCGGCAGCCGCGGTCCGATAAACGGGATCACGGGTTTCGTAAAGCTCTTGCAGCTTTTTCAGGGGATTATCCACTTGCAACAGCGGGCGGTTTTTATCGCAGCGGGTGCGCTTAAGCAAAACTTCCGGGCTGGCATGCAGATAGATAACCAACCCGCGCTCTTGCAGGCAGCGCCGGTTTTCATCGCGAAGCACCGCACCGCCGCCCGTGGCCAGAATAATACCTTTTTTGCCCGTTAATTCTTTAATCACGCATGCTTCCCTTGTGCGAAACCCTTCTTCTCCTTCCAGCTCGAAAATAGTGGGGATCGACACGCCGGTTTTTTCGCAGATGACATGGTCGCTATCATAGAAAGGCTGCCCCAGCTCTTGGGATAGCCGCCTGCCTATTGTGGTTTTACCCGCACCCATCAGGCCGATCAGGAATAGATTTTTTTTTGATGTGTTCATGGGATTGATTGTAACTGAAAATCCTCATAAAGCGAGGATGGAATGCCTGTCTGAAAGCCGGCTTTCTCCATTCTGCCAAGCGCAGGGCTTACAACAGATACAAATCTGCTACAATTCCCGCTTTTGCACACTCTTTGTCATGCCCTGCAAAACAGATATTGCCCGCCGCTTTACCCGCGCACTGCCCTCTTATGGGCAAAATGCGTCGGCGCAAGCAAAAATCGCCGGGAAACTGCTTACTTTGCTAAAACAACAGTTTAGCGGCAAAGTGGCGCGCGCACTGGAAATCGGCTGCGGTTCGGGCATTTATTCCCGCCTGTTGCAAAACAGCCTTACCGTTCAAGAATGGCATGTCAACGATATATGTCCGGCGTGCGAAGCATGGGTGAGCGCCCATCGTTTTTTAAGCGGTGATATCGAAACGTTGGCTTTGAACACGCAATACGATTTAATCACTTCCGCCTCTACTTTCCAATGGCTAGCCGATCCCGCTGCTTTGATGCACAAACTCAATGCCTGTCTGAACACCGGCGGTATATTGGCTTTCAGCACTTTCACGCCCGAAAACCTTTTTCAAATCAAATCCCTTACCGGAGCGGGCTTAGATTATCCAACCGAACAAGAATGGCGCCAACTGCTGCAGGATTGCGGTTTTCACGTTTGCGATATCGAATCGGAAAGCCTCACTTTACACTTCGACAGCCCTCTGGCCGTGTTACAGCATTTGAAACACACCGGCGTAACCGCCACCCAAAAACAAATGTGGACAAAATCCCGCATGCAGCATTTTACCGAAGCATACCGCGACCGTTACGCAACCGACGACGGCCGCTATCCGCTTACCTACACACCGCTTTACATTCTGGCGCAAAAACCGCTTAATACACCATGACCCAACGCACTTTCCTCATCAGCGGCATCGACACCGACGTCGGCAAAACCGTCGCCACCGCCCACTATGCTAAAGAACTTACCGCACAAGGCATTTCCGTCATCACGCAGAAAATGGTTCAGACAGGCAACACCGGCATCGCCCAAGACATTCTCACCCACAGAAAATTGCAAGGCATCCCACTCACTGAACACGATTTAAACGGCACCACTGCGCCCTATGTGTTCCCCTACCCGTGCTCGCCGCATATGGCCGCCGAACGTGAAAGCACTGTGATAAACCCTAACCGTATCCGGCAAGCCACCGCCACCTTGTTGCAGCACTATGACACCGTGTTGCTTGAAGGAGCCGGCGGCCTGATGGTGCCGCTGACCCGCGATACCACAATCCTCGACTACGCCGCCCGACACCGCTATCCAATCGTTCTGGTTACATCAGGCAAGCTGGGCAGCATCAACCACACCTTGCTCAGCATACACGCCGTTGCTCAGCGCAACTTACCTCTGCACCGGATTATCTACAACCGCTACCCCGAATATGACCCGGCTATTAATGCCGAAACCGAGCGTTTTTTACAAGCCTATATCCGCACACATTTTCCACAAACCGAATGGCAAGTGCTTGAAAAGCTGACGATGTCTGTCTGAAAAGTGTTCAGACAGACATCCCATAAAAAACCTAAGAGGTAATTTTATAATGGACTATTTAACTAACGACTTAATTGGGTTGTCTTGGGATGACATTAAGTTTGGATATCATAATCAATACTTGGGATGGCATGATGTAGTAAATTTTGCTAAAGCCAACTTAAAGAATTTTCCTGAAAATGACCTTATTGACGAATTAGCGTTTTTAACTAAATGTAATGCTTTTAAAGTAGGTATCATCTTAGAAAAATTATCTCCAAACTTTAACTATGACGATTATGATAAGGGAAAGTGGCTATATATCATTTTAAAAAAATTATATGAATCTAAAGATAGTTTCGATGATCCTTTAGAGGAAGTAGAAAAAATTTATGCAGAATTTGATTATCCAGAGGAAATTGAATCATTTGTCAGATATATGTCTATACATAATAATGAAATAGACGAACTCTTATTACAAAGTAAAGAAGACTACATCCAAAGAATCTATAATAATTGGGCTAAATATTTAGAAGATAAGCAAGTGCAGTCTGTGTGAAAATTTCTTTTCTGGTAATTAACATGTGTTTGGTATGCTCACATGCACTATTTGAATCCATACTAAAACTAAAAATAGAATACCCACCTTACCCGGGCTTGCCCCAAATATCTTAACAATGTTACACAAGCTCAAGATACTTAGAGCAGGCCCGAATATCACGTTACGCTTACTTAAATAATGCCTGTCTGAACACTTTTCAGACAGGCATTCGGCTTTTCAAGCATATTCAAAACTCAAGCCCCGGCTACCGTCATCTCTTCCACCAGCAGCGAGCCCACTTTATGGCTGGAGCGGCGCAAAGCATCGTCGGCCACGCCAACAATATTCATAAACATATCCTGCAAACGCGAAGCGATGGTGATTTCTTCCACCGGATAAGCAATCACGCCGTTTTCCACCCAAAAACCTGCCGCACCGCGCGAATAGTCGCCGGTCAGCATATTCACGCCCTGCCCCATCAGCTCGGTAACCAGCAACCCCGTGCCCATTTCTTTTAACAACGCCGCCTGATCGGCATGTGTTGGCGCCAGAATCAAGTTGTGTGCGCCGCCGGCATTAGCCGTGGTTTGCATACCCAGCTTACGCGCGCTGTAACTATTCAGAAAATAGCCTTGCACCATACCTTGCTCAACCACAAAACGCGGCTTGGTCGCCACACCGTCGGCATCGAAATAAGTGCTGCTCCATCCTTGCGGAATATGCGGTTCTTCGCGCAAATTGATAAAATCGGAAAAAATCTGTTTGCCCAGGCTGTCAGTTAAAAAGCTGCTTTGGCGGTAAAGCGAACCGCCGCTCAAGCCGCCGACCAGATGCCCGATCAAGCTTGAGGCAATCGTTGTGTCAAACAACACGGGGTAATTGCCGGTCGGCACACTCTTTGCACCCAAGCGGCGCACGGTGCGCTCTGCGGCTGTGCTGCCGATTGATTCTACACCGGCCAAACCCGCCGCCGAACGCGCCGTGTCATACCAATAATCACGCTGCATACCCGACTCGTCTGCAGCAACCACGCTGCACGAAATACTGTGGCGCGTGCCTTGCTGGTGCTGCAAAAAGCTGTGCGTATTGCCGTACACAAACTGATAATGGTAAGTCTGCACGCCCGCACCTTCGGAATTCTGAATGCGCTTATCGGCATCTAAAGCCGCCGCTTCGCAACGCATCGCCAGTGCCACCGCATCTTCACTGCTCAAGTCCCACTCATGGTATTTATCCAAATCGCCGAACTGGTTTGCCATCAATTCCGCATCAGCCAAACCCGCACAATCATCTTCTGCCGTGTATTTAGCAATATCAATGGCCGACTGCACGGTTTCCGCCAGCGCAGCCGGAGAAAAATCAGCGGTACTGGCACGGCCCTTGCGCTGCCCCACATACACTGTAAGGTCGAGCGATTTATCTTGCTGATATTCAATCTGTTCGATTTGCTGCAAACGCACCTGCACGCTCTGCCCCAGCGATTCGCTCAAATCCGCCTCTGCCGCCGTAGCCCCTTTCTGCTTGGCCAAATCCAGCACCTGCGCGCACAAACGGCCCATTTCTTCTGAAGAGTGGTGAAACATATTTTTTCCTATTTGAAAACTAAAGGTATTTTAACCCTTTTCGGCAGCTGCCGTTGAAGAAATAGTCTATGGCTATGTTAGAATGCAGAAATCCTTAAATCGAGTATGAAACATGAGTGAGCAACACAAAGAGCGCATCAGCAAAACGCAAATGAAAAAGCGTATGGACGAATTGCAGGATTTGGGCATGGAATTAACCCGCCTTTCCGCCGAAACCCTGAAAAAAATCGACCTGCCCGAAGATTTATACGAAGCGGTGCGCGAATATAAAAAAATCACCTCCAACAGCGCGCTCAAACGCCAAACCCAATACATCGGCCGCCTGATGCGCGAAACCGATCCCGCTCCGATACGCGAATTTCTAACCAAGCTCAAAGGCGAAAATACCGCACACAATGCCTTTTTGCAGCGCATTGAGCAAATGCGTGAACGGTTGCTGGAAAACGATAACGCACTCACCGTATTTGTATCCGAATACCCGCATGCCGATGTCGCCGCCTTACGCACCTTAATCCGCAACACACGCAAAGAAAAAGAGCTGGGCAAACCGCCGAAAAACTTCCGCGCCCTGTATCAAGAAATTAAAGCCGTGATGTCGGATAGCGGCGGCGTCAACCACTCAGCCGAAGAAGCTGAAGAATAAAGGTTCCATCATGTACACAGCATTTGAAGATTCCGAATACCAGCGTTTTATCGACACTTTGCTCGACACCCAAACCGTTTACACGCTTGCCGACGAAAACGGCGTGGCCGAATGCCCTTCCACCGAATACAACGGTGCCGACGGCGAACCGATTGCGGTTTTATGTTATTGGTCGTCAGCCGAAGCCGCACAGGCCTGCCAAAGCGAAGAATGGAGCGTTTACCAGATTGAAGCCGTGCCGCTGGCAGAATTCATGCGCACCTGGCTGATTAATATGGATGAAGATGAATGTTTGGCCGGCGTGGAATTCGATGCCGGTTTATACGGCCTTGAAATAGAACCCATCGAACTTCTGGGCGATTTAATGGACACAGCCCAAAAGCGCGGCATCACTCTCGACATTCCCGACTATGAGGAGCTGGTTGCCTACCGCCTGGAATGGGAACGCATGGCAGCCGGGCAGCCCTTGTTAAACTAAATGCCTTGTGCGAAACACCAAAAATAATGCCTGCCTGAAAATATTGGTTGTTTTCAGACAGGCATTTAAATCATTAAAACAAACCGTACCGTTTTATTTCAAGCCGGTTCGATAAAATGGCTTGCATAAGAAAAGATCACTATAAGTTAAACAACCTACATAGTAACAGTTCCTTCATACTCGGGCTTGACCCGAGCATCCCTAAATTTACTGCAACTCAAGATATTCGGGGCAAGCCCGAGTATGACGTGTATACTTTTTCTTATTCTTAAGTTGATTGACTATAAACCACTCAGCAACAGCGGCATCGTCCAAACACACACCACCCATTTCCATGAGCCTGAAAAAATACATTCCCTCACCTTGCCGCTTGTTGATACTTTTTCTCGGCATTTTCATTCCCTTGCTGATTGCCGGAGAAATCGGCGAGCATCTTTTAGCGCATGAGCGTTTTGCCTTTGAACGTCCACTGATGCTGGCCGTTCATCATCACACCCGGGACAGCCTGCCCACTTATCTTGCCATTACCCTGCACTGGATAGGCAAATGGCCCGCCGCCACATTAATCGCCGCACTGATTGCCTGGTACGAGCTGCGTAATTTCCGCACCAACCGCGCCGTGTTCGTAATCCTCTGCGCCGCATTGCCCACCGCCATTATGAGTGCCGCCAAAGCCTTCTTCAGCCGTGCACGCCCCGAATTTTGGCCGCGCATTGTTGAAGAACAGAGCGCTTCGTTTCCCAGCGGCCACAGCACTTTTGCCGCCGCGCTGGCCACCACCATCGTGATACTGTGCTGGCACAGCCCGTACCGAGCATGGATTATCTTCGGCGCATTCACTTTCGCATTAATGGCCGGTTTCTCACGAATCATATTGGGCGTACACTATCCCACCGACGTGCTCGTCGGCTGGTTAACCGGCATGAGCACCGTTATCGGCATACACCAGCTGATGCGCAATAAGATCAGGCAGCCCCTATAAACATTTATAAACAGCGGTCCTGAAACTGCCCGAACATATGCCTGTCTGAAAACTGCTTTTCAGACAGGCATTCATCATTAAGCAAGCCAACTGAAAACCGGGCACTCAAGCTACTCCGGATACCCTATGCTGTTGAAAGTTTTTTAGAACACCGACCAAGCTGCCCGATAGACCTTACAGGGCTTTTGCATTAACATACAACCCGAAACCGACTACCCTAATCCATGTTAAACACACCCGATAAAGGATAGAAGTTTTCCGATGCAAATGCCTGTCTGAAAGAAGGAGCAGCAAACCCACTTTTCAGACAGGCTTATCCAATCCACTCACACCGACCACACACCATGAACGATATCCTGCAAAAAATCCTCGCCACCAAAGTTGAAGAAGTGGCCGCAGCCAAAGCTGCCATTCCTCTGGAAGACATCCGCCGCCAAGCAGAACATGCCGAACCGGTACGTAACTTCACCGAAGCCATCCGTGCCAAACATGCACAAGGCTTGCCCGCCATCATAGCCGAAATCAAAAAAGCCAGCCCTTCCAAAGGCTTAATCCGCCCCGATTTCAACCCGGCCGCCCATGCGCAGGATTACGAACGCGCCGGCGCCGCCTGTCTTTCCGTGCTGACCGACGAACAATATTTCCAAGGCTCTCCCGAATACATGAAACAAGCCCGCGCCGCCGTGAGCTTACCCGTGTTGCGAAAAGATTTCATCGTTGACGAATATCAAATCTACCAAGCACGGGCTTGGAGTGCCGACGCCATTTTGCTGATTGCCGCCGCACTCAGCGCCGAAGAGCTGGAGTACTTCGAACAAACCGCCCATTCACTCGGCATGTCTGTACTACTGGAACTGCACGACCCTTCCGAGCTGGAAAAATGCCGCCGCCTCACCACCCCCCTGCGCGGCGTCAACAACCGCAATTTGCGCACTTTCGAAGTAAACATGCAACAAACAATCGATCTCTTACCGCAACTTCGGGGGCATATCGTCATTGCCGAGAGCGGTATCCGCGGCAAGGAAGATATTGATTTCATGCGTCGCTACGGTGTGCATACTTTCTTAATCGGTGAAACATTTATGCGTTCAGATGATATTGAAGCGGAAGTCAGAAAACTGTTTGTGGGTGAGCCTCCCAGCGATGAAACGGAAAACTGAAGCTTTTGCGAAATGCGGCTGTAAAGCAGAAACGGGCTATTTCTCTATGCTTCGGCTTGGCGGATGCGTAATTTTTTAATTTGATTGGCTGTTAAAAATGCCTGTCTGAAACTTTTCAGACAGGCATTTCATTAAAGCTCAATCCCTTTCAGCCTTGCCACCGTATTGATATCTTTATCGCCCCGACCGGACAAATTAACCAGAATCACTTGGTCTTTACTCATTTTCGGCGCATGTTCCACCGCCCAAGCCAGCGCATGGCTGGATTCCAAAGCGGGAATGATGCCCTCGTATTGACACAATAAGTCAAAAGCTTCCAGCGCAGCATCGTCGTTGGCGGCGTGATATTCAACGCGGCCGATGTCGGTCAGATGGCTGTGTTCGGGGCCGATGCCCGGATAATCCAAACCGGCCGACACGGAATGCGTGCCGACTACTTGGCCGTTTTCATCCTGCATCAGATAGCTGCGGAACCCGTGCAACACACCGATGGGCGCTTTGCTGCTGATCGGCGCAGCGTGTTCCGGCGTGTCAATGCCATGTCCGCCTGCTTCCACACCGACCAAGCGCACACCTTCTTCATTGATATACGGGTAAAACAAACCGATGGCATTCGAGCCGCCGCCCACGCAGGCCACAGCTACATCAGGCTGGCGGCCGATGGCTTCAAGCATCTGCTCTTTGGCTTCATTGCCGATCACGCATTGGAAATCACGCACCATTTCGGGATAAGGCGCAGGGCCGGCGGCGGTGCCGATGATGTAGAACGTATCGTCCACCCGCGCCACCCACTCGCGCATGGCTTCGTTCATCGCATCTTTCAGCGTGCGGCTGCCGCTGTCCACGCCCACCACATTGGCGCCCAGCAACTTCATGCGGAACACGTTCGGCGCTTGACGCTGAATGTCGTCCGCACCCATATACACATGGCATTCCATACCGAAACGCGCGGCCACGGTGGCACTCGCCACGCCGTGCTGCCCCGCTCCGGTTTCGGCAATCACGCGTTTTTTGCCCATGCGCTTGGCCAGCAGCGCCTGGCCGATGGTGTTGTTGACTTTATGCGCACCGGTGTGGTTGAGATCCTCACGCTTAAGCCAGATTTGCGCGCCGCCGAGCTTTTCAGACAGGCGTTGTGCATGATAAACCGGGCTGGGCCGGCCGACGTAATGTTTCAAATCGGCGCGGAATGCTTCCCAAAATGCGGGATCGTTTTTTGCTTCTTGGTACGCCTGAGCCAATTCCTGCAAAGCGGGAATCAGGGTTTCGGAAACATACATGCCGCCATGTTCGCCGAAAAAGCCGTTGTTATCCGGAGCTTGGTAGTTTTGCATCGGAGTGGTTCCTACATTCAGTCAGACAATCAATAATCAGCGTATTATAAAAAACGCTGGCTGCATTATAAAGGAAACGCTGGCTGTGCAGCGCATTATTCCTCCGAACCGGCGGCCAAACCGAACGGCAGATTCAGACAGGCCTGTCTGAACGCATCAAAACATGCTGCGGTAAAAAACAAATTCATTCAGCTTAACCGCGCTGTCGCTTTCCGTGCCGCCAATCTCCTGCATGCGGTCAAACGCTTTTTGAAAGCAAGCCGACTCATAATCATACAGGTCGCCCAGCGCCTCCCGCCATGCTTCCTGCGGCCATTGTGATTCCGCCTGCATAGCGGTGAGCAGGTGGCGGTAGAGCGGGTTTTTCTCCAGCTCCTCCATATAGAATTCTTTAAAAATACTGTCGCTGTAAGGTGCGTTCAAACTTTTACGTGTTTGGTATTGAGTCATTATTGTTATCCTTTTTTTATTATGTTTCCCATTTTTCCTTTTGTTTAAACAAAAGGCATAGATTGTGTAAGTACGCTGTGTTTTATATGGTTTCAATCAAGCCGCATTTCTTATGCTCGCAGGCCGGCACGCCCACCTCCTTTATAAAAATTTTATCAACCAACATCTTCCCTATATCCGATCAGCCATTTTCAACCAATCTCCAACCGCACCGCCTCTAAAAAAGCCGCCATCTTCTCGCGCGATTTAATCCCCGGCGCACTTTCGACTCCGCTGGACACATCCACCGCCTGCGCACCTGTTATCCGCAGCGCCTGACAGATATTTTCCGGGTTCAGGCCGCCGGAAAGTATCCAATAGCCGTCCAATCCGGCGGGCAGCATGTTCCAGTCGAAGCTATGCCCCGTGCCGCCGTATTCCCCCTCAATATGCGCATCAAACAACACGGCGCGCGCATCGGGGTAAGCTGTGGCCGCTGCCGCAATATCACCGGCATTGCGCACGCGGACGGCTTTCAAATAAGGGCGGTCAAACAAGCGGCAGAATTCGGCAGGTTCATCGCCGTGAAACTGAATCATGTCTATCGGCACTTGTGCCAGAATTTGGCGGATACGCTCTTGCGTTTCATTCACAAACAAAGCAACCACGCTCACAAACGGCGGCAGCACGCGCACAATTTCCTGCGCCTGTTCAACCGAAACATGCCGCTTGCTGCCCTCAAAAAACACCAGGCCCACCGCATCCGCCCCCAATTCGGCTGCCGCACGGGCATCTTCAGCGCGGGTAAAACCGCAAATTTTGGTACGGATTGTCATGGCCGCTCCTTAAGTTTCTCAAATATAGTGGTTTATTTATGCTTAATATGTTAGCTTCCGACCCTGCCTGCACGCTTTTCAGACAGGCATTCCCACAAAGCCTTCCAGCAGGCTCTATTTTACTTATATCAGCATTTTTTTTCAAAAAATTACTTTTGTTTTTTACTATGAATATGCAGAAATACGCCGCACCCGGCTTGGTTGTAGGCAGCATCGTATTCGGTATGGGCAGCATTATTGTTGCAACTGTGCCCGTTGGCGCTTATGCCATCGCGTTTTGGCGGCTCTGCATTGCCGGCATCATTTTCTGGCTGCTCGCCCGCAAGTTCGGACAGCGGCTGCCCCAATCGAAAAACGCCCTGCGCTACGGCCTGATTGCCGGCGCGTTTCTCGGCCTGGATCTCTCGCTTTGGCATGAAAGCGTTTATGCCGTCGGCCCCGGCATTTCCACCCTGCTCAACAGCCTGCAGATTTTCTTTTTGGCCGCCATCGGTTTTTTCTGGTTTGGCGAAAAACAAAGCAAATTGCAGCTGGCCAGCCTGTTTATCGCCATAACCGGCGTGGCTTTAATCGGCAGCCCGGAATTCAGCCGCAACCACAATGCCGCGTGGGGTTTTATTAGCGGCATCTTATCGGGCGGGCTGCTGGCGGCATCTATGGTTTATGTGCGCAAAACCCACGAAGCCGAACACACGCCGCTGTTTCCGCTGATGATGCTCGTGAGTCTGGGCGGCATGGCGGCGGTATTGCCGCTTGCACTCGTCTTCAACGCAGATTCACTCTACCCCGCCAACCCGCGCGATATCGGTTTGGTTTTGATTTACGGCGCGGTAATGCAATGTTTCGCGTGGGGGCTGATTGCTTATGCCGTGCCGCTGCTACCGCTCGCGCTGACCGGATTATTGCTGCTGAGCGAACCCGTAGCCGCACTTTTCATTGATTATTTCTTTCTCGGCAAAACCATCAACGGCTTGCAATGGAGCGGCGCCGCGTTAACCATGCTGGCGATTTATCTGGGCTCGCTCAAGCCGAAACCGCCCAAAGCATGATAAAATCAAGCCCTTTCCAGCATGACCTTCTCCAACGCGCATGAATAAATTCGCCAACGCCCTTTCCGCCGCACTCGAACGCTGCGTCGCCAGCAAAACCGTTACCGAAGAAAAACAGCCTGTCGGCTTCGCCTACCGAGAAGCCCCCGTGTTTGAACACGACAGCGGCTGGCGCTTTTTCAGCGGCAACGAAACCGACGAATACACCGACAATCCCGACAACTTCACTGTGTGCGGCATCAACGAAATCACCGACCGCTGCCCCGCCCTGCTGGCGATTCTGCAAGAAACCGCAGGCGCATGGGAGGCCGACGAAGATGGCCGTTTCGTTCCGGCAGCCGATTGGCAACCGCAAGAATAAACTTTTTTCAGACAGGCATTTGATTCGGCAGGCCTGTCTGAAACACCCGATTCCCTTTAAAAACAAGGAAAAACAATGAACATCATCCAACCGAACCTCAACGGTAAAGACCTGCGCATCGGCATCGTGCAAGCGCGCTTCACCAACGAAGTGGGCAGCGCCATGGTTGACGTGGCCGTGAAAAAGCTGCAAGAACTCGGCGTATCGCCCGACAACATCACCCTCGCCACCGTGCCCGGCGCGCTGGAAGTGCCGATTGTGCTGATGAACCTTGCCAGCTCTCAGCGCTTCGATGCCCTGATTGCCATCGGCGCCATCATCCGCGGCGAAACCTACCATTTCGAGCTGGTCGCCAACGAATCAGGCGCCGCCGTAACCCGCGTCGGTTTGGACTACAACATCCCGATTGCCAACGCCATCCTCACCACCGAAAACGACGAGCAGGCGCACGCGCGCATTGTGGAAAAAGCCACCGATGCCGCCATCGTCGCCGTGGAATGCGGCAATCTGGTCAATCTGCTGCTGTCTGAGCAAGACGACTAACATTTGGTTAGAGACAGGCATGCCTGCCCAAAAAAATCAAATCTTAAGAAGGAAAACCCATGAAAACCCCACGCCGCCGCGCCCGCGAGTTTGCCGTGCAGGCGCTTTACCAAGCCGCACTCAACCAAACCGGCGCACCCGAAACCGCTAAAAACATCCGCGAGAGCCAAGATTTTGCCAAAGCAGACGACGCTTTGTTTACCGCCATCTTTTTCGGCGCAGCCAATAACCAAAGCGAATACATGCAAATTATCCGCCCGCTGCTTGACCGCGACGAAAAAGACGTCAACCCTGTTGAGCGCGCCGTATTGCTGATGGCCTGCCACGAGCTCTCGGCCATGCCCGAAACGCCTTATCCGGTAATCATCAACGAAGCCATTGAAGTTACCAAAACCTTCGGCGGCACCGACAGCCACAAATTCATCAACGGCATCCTCGACAAACTGGCCGCCCAACTGCGCCCGAATGATCCCAAACGCAGCTGAAACCTGTTTGATAAAAACATGTCTGTCTGAAAAAGCTTTCAGACAGGCATGTTTGTTTTTAAACACACGATGCGATAGTCAGGCGCCATCCCTACCGGCCATCAGAATAGTCCGCCCGTCATACTCGCGGGCTTGACCCGAGTATCTTAGCATTCCGGTAACTTTATGAGATGCCCGGGTCGAGCCCGGGCATGACGAAACCACGACAACAATACGTTTATTTACTATATACACTATACTCAGCAAAATGCCTGTCTGAAAACTTTTTCAGACAGGCATTGCGATTCACCCTCTTATTTCACCAACGTTTTCAAATGCCCGTAGCCTTCGGCGTCCATTTTATCCAAAGGCACGAAGCGCAGGCTGGCGCCGTTGATGCAGTAGCGCAAGCCGCCTTTGTCTTTCGGGCCGTCGGGGAAAACGTGGCCCAAGTGCGAATCAGCGGCGCGGCTGCGCACTTCTACGCGCTGCATGTTGTAGCTGTTGTCTTCATGCTCGGTTACGGCGGCAGCTTCAATCGGGCGGGTAAAGCTCGGCCAGCCGCAGCCGGAATTGTATTTGTCAGCCGAGCTGAACAGGGGTTCGCCGCTGACAATATCTACATAAATGCCCGGCGCGAAGAGGTGGTCGTATTCATGGCTGAAGGCGTATTCGGTGCCGCTTTGCTGGGTAACGCGGTATTGCTCGGCGGTAAGTTTGTTTTTCAGTTCGCTGTCGCTGGGCTTGCGGTAGGCTGCGGCATCGAAGCCTTTTTTATCGGCAGGAGCGCTTTTTCCGGGCAGCGGCTCATCGGCTTTGCGGATGTCGATATGGCAATAGCCGTTGGGGTTTTTCAGCAAATAATCCTGATGGTATTCCTCAGCTTCGTGAAACTGGGCCAAAGGTAGGTTTTCCACTACAAGTGATTTGCTATATTTTTGCTGCTCTTTTGCCAGCGCGGCGGCAATGGTTTTCTGCTCGGCCACATCGGTGTAATACACGCCGGTGCGGTATTGCGTACCGGTGTCGTTGCCTTGTTTGTTGAGGCTGGTCGGGTCAACCACGCGGAAATAGTATTGCAAAATATCATCCAGGCTCAGCTTGTCGGCATCGTAAGTGACTTTCACGGTTTCGGCATGGCCGGTGTTGCGGTAAACCACGTCTTCATAAGAAGGTTTGCTATCTGTTTTCCCGTTGGCATAGCCTGACACGGCGTCAACCACACCGTTGATGCGTTGGAAATAGGCTTCCAAGCCCCAAAAGCAACCGCCGGCAAGATAGATGGTTCGGGTATTCATTGGTACGGATTCCTTTTTCTCTGATTTGTAAAATGTGTTTTGCAGTTTGCCCAAATCGGCTTCGGGATTTTCCAGCAATGCCAAAGCCTGCGCCTCATTGATTCGCCCTTTGATAATGCGGGCAACTTTGCCGTTTTTATCCAATAACGCCCAAGACGGGTAAACGCCGATATTCAGGCTTTGCGCCAATTTGCCGCCGGGATCGGACAGCACCGGCAGTGCGGGGTAGCTCAAGCCTTTATACCATACTTCAAAATCGCCCGGGGCTTTTTCTCCGAGATAGCCGGGCGATGCCACGGTAACCAAATTGGCGTTTTTAAAACGCGGGTCTTTCACCCATGCTTCGGTCGGTTCCAATTCAGACAGGCATAACGGGCACCAGCTTGCCCAAAACTTCACCAAAGTCGGTTTGCCTGCCTGAAGGTAATTGGCAGCAGGCTTGCCCGCCGTATCATGCAACACGGATAAAGCAGCCACCGGTTTTTCAGCTACCCGCTCCGCGCCTGCCTGCGGCAAGTACCAGATCAATGCAAAAGCCGTTGCAGCAGAAGCGGCCAGCAATGCAAATTTTTTAGCATGTTTAAACCGCGGTTCCATCTTAAATATGCTCCTTAATCAATCAATTGAGAGGTTGATGCTGTTTAATTAGACGGAATGCCTGTCTGAATTCTTATGATGCGGCGCTGCTTTTACACTTCTAAACATTTGATAGCGGCTTAATTTAAAACCGATTGAATCATTAATCCGCCACCCTCTGCTCGGGCAGCCTGCCCGCCCAGTCGCATACGAATTGCCATGCGGTGCGGCCAGAGCGGCTGCCGCGGGTTTGTGCCCATAAAAGCGCGGCATGGCGGGCGGTTTCATCAAAAGGCAGTTCAAACGCCTGCAGCCAGTTTTCCACCGCCTGCAAATATTCGTTTTGACTAAAAGGATAAAAACTCAGCCACAAGCCGAAACGGTCGGAAAGCGATACTTTTTCTTCCACCGCTTCTTTCGGATGGATTTCCCCCCGCACGCCGATTTCTCCGCCTATGTTTTCATCCATATATTCCGGCATCAGATGGCGGCGGTTGGAGGTGGCATACACCAAAACATTTTCGCAACGCAGCGACAAGCCGCCGTCAAGCGCAGTTTTCAAGGCTTTATAAGCGTGCTCACCATCTTCAAACGACAAATCATCGCAAAACACAATAAACTTCTCCGGCCTGTTCTGCAAAATCGTAAGCAGCGCGGGCAGAGTGACCAAATCGGTTTTGTCCACTTCAATCAGGCGCAAGCCTTGTTCCGCATATTCGTGCAATAAAACCTTCACCAATGAAGATTTGCCCGTGCCGCGCGCGCCTGTCATCAACACATTATTGGCAGTGCGGCCGCTTAGAAACTGCTCGGTATTGCGCACCAGCTTCGCGGTTTGTCCCTCCACTGCCGCCAACCGGCTCAAAGGAAAAGTGTGCGGGTTCGGCAGGCTCTCAAGCACACCTTTCTTGCCAATGCTCTGCCAACGGTAGGCTAGTGCATCCCAATCCGGCTCTTTCACTTCCGGCGGCAGCAGCGCATCCAAACGATTCAATACAGAAGAAGCTTGTTTTAAAAATTGCTTGAGTTTCACGACCAGACCTTTCAGACAGGCATTATGATAATGTCAATAAAAAAATACAAACGGTTTAAATTTTATGACTAAATAACCAAACAAATGAAGCAAATGCTTTTTGCAACTACATCATTCGGATGTTTTCAGGTATCATACCCCCATAAGAAATATTTACACAAACCAAAACATATCAACATAAACTTTACTTTCTTTTTAGACTCAATAAATTAAGTTTTTTTTCAAACCACCACGGGCAGCTTTACTCATATATCGAATCTCAACGTATTTCATTCAGGAGTTTGTCGATGAATAAAAAAGCACTCATCCTTTCCGCCTCTTTGCTGTTTTTAGCTGCCTGCCAATATTCTCATGTGGAAACTTTCGACCACAAAACCCCACATGCCTGGGAATATGTGCCGATTAAATATCAGGCGCCGCAACCGATTGTTCAGCAAGAGCCGCAGGAGCTGAAAAAATTCACACTGGATGCCGCCTCCCTGTTTGATTTCAACAAATCCGACATCTCCGTGAAAGGCACCGCACAAACCCAAAGCATTGCCGGAGAAATCATCAACAACCTGCCTTATGTACGCAGCATTCATGTGAACGGCTATACCGATCCCACAGGTAACGCCGAAGCCAACCACACCCTCTCGCAAGCACGCGCACAAGCCGTGGCGCGGGTCTTGGAAAGCAGCGGCGTACCTGCCAAGCTGATTAAAACCGAAGGTCGCGGTAGCAGCAATTTGGTTGTTACCGATTGCAATGAACGTTTTGCCAAAAACAAAACCGGCCGCGACGAGTGCAACAAACCCAACCGGCGCGTAGAAATTTCCGTAATCGGCCTGGCACGCCAACCCGGTGTCCCCACTATGATAGACAGCAAACGCTATCAACCCGAGCCACCGAAGGGCTCAGAACCCACCGTTATCAACCGCCCAGACGGCTTAATTGAACGCATCGAACCGGCCGCCCATTCTAAATTACCCGTTCAAGTGGATGCCCCCGAAGGCCAAACGCCCCGCATCAACAGCCAAACCCAAGTCCGCGAAAACGGCTGGATAGAAACCGTAGTCGGCACGCAACCTGTGAAGCGCTGATTTAGCCTTTTCCAAACAAATGCCTGTCTGAAAAACGTTTTCAGACAGGCACTTTCATTATTCGGACTATAGTCGATCAACACATTTTTGATACAAGGCCGCAGGCAGTATCGGTATAGTGAATCAACTTAAAAATTGTATGTTTAAATCATTATCAAATCTTGGCTATTATTGCCCGTCTGCTGGCACCGCCGAACGGAGCGGGATTTTCGGGGGAACAAGGCCGCTCCCGGAGCGTAGCGACTAGCGGTCGCCTTTCTTTGCTTACTTTCTTTGGCGACGCAAAGAAAGTGAGTGGCTGTGGATCCATGAAGCGCAATCTTAAAATAATAGGAATACAGAAGTTGAAGGCGTGTGTGCCATACTAATTTTTAAGTTGATTCACTATACCGATACTGCCTGCGGCCTACTGCCTTGTCTAAAAATAAGTTTATTTGCTATATATACCTTAACTCACACAGCCATGGTTAATGAGATCGGATAATGGAAAGCATAAAAAAACAGCCTAAATTTTAGGCACAATGAGACTTGAATCAAACATTTAAATTATTGGTTTAATTGTATATTTTATTATCATAATTGATAAATACCCCCAAATATACCCCCATATTGCAAAAGTCAAAGCGTTTTTTGGCTGGTTCTGTGGTTTTTTGGCGGCTTGGGGGGTGGGGTTTTATTGGGTTGAGTATAACGCATTTTGTGCTGTTTTTCAGACGGCCATAAAAACATCGGCGGCGGGGCTGGTGTTTGTGTTTTCAGGCGGCGTTACAAGCCTGCCAGTTGGTCGGGGTGGCAGTTATACACCTTGGCCAAAGTTTCGCGGGTTTTGGCCTGTGGGCGGCTGCCCTGTTTCTCGATTTGGCTTAATGCCGCCTGCGTGATGCCTGCCCGTTCGGCGACTTGGCTCTGGGTAAGGTTACGGTATATGCGCCATGCGGCGGCGGGGCTTGCGTTCTGCTCTAGGATAATTTCTACAATTTCATGCGGCAATGCTGCGCTGGGGCTTTCGTCCGTCTCGCCTGCTTCTACGGGGATACTTTCCCATACTTCGCCCGCTTCGTCTATTTGTGCCTGCCCTTTGGCTAGGCGGTTAAATTCTTCTACGGATAATACGACAAATGCGGGTTTGCCGTCTGCGCCATTCAATAGCTGGATATTCATGTGTGGCCTTTCAGGGGCGGGATATGCCCCGCTGATTAGTTTTTATAAACGGATTGCCGCGTTTCTACCTGTTGGATTTCGATAATGTGCGGTTCTTGGTTTTTCTGCCATTGGAAAATCAGGCGGTAGTTTCCTACTCTTAAGCGGTAGGTGTCGGCCATTCCTGCCATTTTCTTTATATCGGCTTCCACATCGGGAAAGGCTGATAAGGATTTGGCCTTGTTGGAAATGGCCGCTCTGTTTTTCGGGTCAATTTTCAAAAGCTGTTTAGTGGCTTTGGGTGTCCAAAATACTTTAGGCATGATTAACTTATATCTGTGTATTTTCTCTTATATTATAAGATTTAGTATAAAAAATAGCAATTTTTTTACTTATTAAATGCCCTAAAAAAACATTGCTATATATACAAAACACTGCGGGTATGGCGGGTATGCGGGTATGATGTAGTTAAAACATTGATATTTAATAATTAAATCATACCCGCGCCTAAAAAATAGGCAGGGTATCAGCGGGTATGAGACGCGTCTTTACATTATAAGTTTATGATTATAAAGCCATACCCGCACATACCCGCTCATACCCGTGTTAAGTTTTGTATGCGGGTATGCGTGAAACCCTTATGAATAAAGGCTTACAAGGGTGTTTTGAATTGCATACCCGCAATACCCGCTGATTTTTCGTTATCCTATATAGGGAAAAATTTTTTATGAAATAATCAGCATTTTTTAGTGGTAATAATTTCCTGATAAGAAACAATAGGCACATGGCGCGGGGTTGTGTTTGCCTGAATCATAATGCTTGGTGCTGGCCGAAAAGATTCAGGGTGGCCGCCTGAAAGGTGGCGGGCGGTTTTCAGACGGCCATAAAAAACACCAGCGGCGGGGCTGGTGTCGGGTTGGTTTTCGGCCAATCAGAATTAAGGGCTTTCAGACGGCCTATTGTTCGGTTTGGTTGCTGCTGTCTTGGCTGGGCGGCTCTATGCCTACCAGCACATAAAAACGCCCTTTTCCAAAGCGTTTGAATTGCCAGCGGCTGTCTTTTTCGTTGCGTTTCAGCCATTCGATAGCGTGAAGTACGTTACAAGCCTTGTTTGGTTCAAAGCTCTTGGATATTTCACTTTCAAACACGGCGGGGATTATCCAAAATTCATCGTCGTTTTCTTGCGCGGCGCGGCGGCGGTAGCCTGCGTGGTCTTGATTGGTAAATTGGCTGTTCCAATCTACAAAGCGCATGGATTCCGCGTAAAGCTGCATGAAGTCTACGGCCTGTTTGATGATTTGGCTGTCTTCATATTTTCCTGTGCCTGTGCGGCTGTGCCATGCGTCGAAACATTGTTTGATACCTGCCATGCCTACCCCCGCGCCTAAGCCTGTAATGCCGTGCTTGGCGGCCAGTTCTAAAGCGGCGGCTGTTACGGCAAAGCGAAGGGCAACGGTGCGGCTTTGGCCGTCGGTATCGGGCAACATGGCCATAAAGTCGGCCATTGTGGCGCGGGCTTCGTCTAAGGCGGCTGGGTTTTCCAGTAGCAGGCGGATAAGGGCGCGGCCTGCTGTGCCGTGGTGTTTGGCGGCGTGGGCGGTTATGGCTTCGCTTAAGGCTGCGCCTTTTTCGTGGCCGTGTAGGGTGTCAAAAACGCCAAAGCCTTTTCCTGCATCGCTGGGAATATCGGGCAGGCGGGCGGCTTGGCCTGCGTTCCATTCTACGCCTGCCGTTCTTAGAAAGCTGTTTAAGGGCTTTTCGCCTGTGGAAAGTACAAAAATGCGCCATCGGCTTAAATCCCGATTGCCGCCGTCTTTTGCACCCTGTACTTTGGAAACGCCGTTAATCACGGAATAGGCGGTTTGTGCTACGGCTCTAGCGTTGGCTTGGCCGATTTCGTCTAACACCAGTAAGCCATCATTGCGGGCGGCGGCGGTATTGGTAAAGCCTAAGCCTGTGCCTGTCCATGTCAGCATAAGTGTTTCAGGGTTGCCCCATACGGATAATGCGGCTTTGGCGGCGGTTGATTTGCCGTCGCGTGAATCGCCGAAAAGGTGAAATCCCCCTGCTTCGATATTCAATAGGCGGACAAGTGGGGCGGCTAGGGCGGTGCCTACTGCCAAGCATAGGCGGCTGTTGCCTGCCATATAGCGGGCTATGCCCTGCTGCCAGTCTTCAAGGCTGCCGCTTTCGGTGTAGCTGTCTGCCTGTGATTTGTCGCCGTTGTAAATCACTTTGGCGGGCTGTTTTTTGGCGGTTATGGCCTCGCCATTGGGCAGAATGTAGGCTGTATTGTTGGCACACCAGCCAGCACGATTGGTTACGGTGTAGCGTTCGTTGCTGCCGTCGGTTTGCAGATAATCGGCCAGTAATTCGCGTTTTCTGCGGCTTGCCATAACGGTAATGCCGTGTGATTGCAGGCGTTGCCAGTTTACGCCGATTTCGGCCATCGGCAGGGCTTCTATGCGGGCTTTGCGGGTTACGGCATCGCGCCAGCGGATAATACGGTAATGGCTGCCTGCTTCGTCGGTACCCCGCCCGATAAGCTCGATTGGGTCGGCCAGTTTCAGCGGGGGTTTTTCGTGTACTTCGCCGTGCTTGTCGGTTTCTACGGCAATGTAGAAAACGCCGTTTTTGGTGCATTGGAAATGCGGGCGCAATTCTACCGCTTCAAATTCTTCAAGGGCGGTGCTGGTGTTATTCATTATGATATTTCCTTACTGTTTCGGGCGGCCTGTATCGGCTGCCCATGTTGTTTGCTGGTATTTCAGACGGCAGGTGGGTAAATCCACGCTGTTTGGGGTACTTGTATAAGGTCGTCTGAAAGGGAAACGGGCTGAAAACGCAAATACGGGCGGTTTACGGCGGGGCGGTCTGTTCGTCTTGGCGGCGGTTCAGTTCGTCCAAAGCGTCAAAGCCTGCCGTTTCGGGCTGCCATATCCGTGCCTTGATGCCTGCTTTGATGGCTCTTACTGCCAAGCTGTGGGCGGCTTTAATGCCCGTGCGGTTGTCGTCATGGTCGGCGCAAATAAACAGTTCCTGCGTTTCAGACGGCCATACAAACGAAGCCATGCCATAAGCGGATAAAGCGGCAACGGCGGGCAGGCCGAAAAGGGCGCGGGCGGCAAAGGCGGTTTCTATGCCTTCGGCAACAATCAGGCGGCCTTGTGCGTCGGGCGGGAATAGGTGTACTGCCGCGCCTTTCAGGGCATCGGGGTAGCGGGATTGCATCTTTTTGGCGGGTAACGGCTCGCCCGTGTGCGGGTGGTGGATATTCAGTTTGGTAAAGGCGGGGATATGGTTACCGTTTTCGCCGCATGGCTTGGCATAAACCGCATCAAGGTAGGTTTTATGCAAGCCCTGTAATTGGCCGTCGGCGGTGGTTACGGCGGCCAGCATGGCGGGGAAATAGCCGATTAACAGCGGCTTAGCCGTTTGGCCGTCGGTGTCGGTTGCCCATAGGGGTAAGGCGGGGTGGTAACGGATATTGAAGGCCGTCTGAAAAGCGGCGGCAGGCAGGCCGCGCCCGTGCAGATATTGCGCGGCGGGGTCTTGGCCGCTTAGGGGTATGGCTTCGTGCCATAGATTCAGCAAGGCGGCCTGTTTGTCTTTCGGCGGGGCGGCGGGCTTGGCAGGTGGCAACGGGGCGCGGGGCTGGTGTTGCCCTGCTTGGCCGTCTGAAAAACCCAATAAAGCGGCGGTTTCGTTGGCGGCGGTGGCAAAGTCGTAACCAAACACCAGCATTAATAAATCAAACCCGCTGCCGCCGTCGGGGGTGCATTGGTTGCAGATAAACGCGCCCGTGCCTTGATAATCGGTATAGCGGTAGCGGTCTTTGCCGCCGCAATAGGGGCAGGGGCAATGTTTGCGGGTGTTCAGGTATTCGCGGGGAATGCCAAGCGCGGCGTGTATTTCAGGCCAGCGGCCAGCGGCGGCGGCTTTCAGGTCGGATAGGTCGTAAGGTTTCATAGATTGCCCCTTATTCGCCAATCGGTTCATACACCACACCCGCAAGCGGGTTTTCCGTCCAATCGGCAGGAATGGCGGCGGTTTTGGCGGCTTGTTTGTCTTGGCGGGGTGTCATGGCTTTTGCCTTTCGTTTGCTGCCTGTTGCCGTATCCGTTCGGCAGGCGGGTAAATCTGCGTTTTTTGGGGCGTTTGCCGTTTGGGTAAGGGTTAACTCGTCTGAAAGCCCAAAACGCAATATGGCGCGTTTTTAAACGGGGTTTAAACGGTGTCTTACGTTTCTTTCGGGTGCAGAAAACCCGCCCTTGCCGTTTTACGGGCAGGGCAAGGCGTTTTAAAAAGGGTGTGTTTAGGGATTGGGGGGCGGTTTCAGACGGCCTTTAGCAGCTTGGCCATTCTTCGCCGCTGGTGTTGCGGGCTGCCTGTTTGATAGCGGATTCGGCCATATTCAGACTTTCATTGATGCTGCCCATTTCCTGAATAAAGCGGCCAGCCATCATCAGGGCTGCGGCGGCGGTATTTTCCGTGCCTGAATTGTCTAAGCATTCGCCGCCTAATGTTTCCATTGCTTGGCCGAAGTTGGTAGCGGCAATAATGGTTTCATTTCTCAATATGGTTATATCGGCGGGCGCAAGCTGTTTATTGGCGGCCATTTCGTGTACGGCATCGGCGGCAATGGCCAAGAATGTGCCTAAGCCGTCTGAATAAAGGCGGAATGATGGGGTTTTGCTGGGATTTTGTTTAGATTGCGGCGCGGCGGCCTGTTGGGCTTGATTTTGATTCATGATGTTTACCTTTCTAGTTGGTCTTTCCGCCGTCGCTCACGTTCTCACGCGTGGGGCGGCAGACAAAGGGCAAAGTGTGAGAAACTGGCAACTAGAACCAGTGGGCATAAAGCCCGCTTTGCCCCTGTCTGCCATTGAAAAAGGTAAAACAAGGGGGATGCAAACAATATAAACGCCGCTGATATTCGGGCTATCGGGTAGCTCTGATATTCGGGGCGGCTTGCTTGCCTAGTTATTCAGCTTCTCACGGCTGGTTACTGGATTTACAGTAACGCGGCCATTATTGCCCTTGCTGCGGGCGGGTGTCAAGCAATTTGTTTGATGGTATTTATCAGCGGAAAAATGTAAACATGAAAAACGCCGCTTTCGTCTTGCTCTATCAGGTATTTACCTGCATTTTCAGGCATGGTGTTTTCGTCTACAAAATCAGTTACTTCTTGCCAGTTACCCGAAAATGTGGCAGCGGGTTCTTTTTTTGTTACCCACTTTTTCAGGAACTTTAATTTCAGCCGTTCGTCTACCGCTTCCCTGCTATTGGGTTTATGTTTTTTGTTACTGCCATACCCTACAATGGTGTAAATGGTACGTTCGCTGATACGATATTTTGCTGCCAGCTTGGTAACAGCCATAAGCCCACTTTCCCCTTGTTCTTTCAGCTCAAAAAAATCATCATAAACTGCATCATTTCGCGCCGCTCTCAACGCGGCATTACAGCACGGAATATAAAGTTCTTCTCCGCCGTAAACCTCTAATAACTCATGCGTCTTTTCATCGCCTAATGCTTCATACAGAATACCTAGCCGTTCTGTTTCTATCATACCTTTCCCCATCTTGAAACGCGCTCCGCCTACGGCTTTAACTAGCTTCTCGGTTGCTTCATTGCCAATAACGTTCGCAATTTCATGCACGGATTCAGGTATTAAGTCGGGATAATCAAAAATACTCATAATTATGCAGCGGTTTCAATAGTTAATAATTCCCCGCCGTTGATAATACTCAAGCCCTTAATCGGCGTTTTGATGGCAGTAGCTTCTTTCAAAATAGCGGTTTTATCCAATTCCTCTTTCACACGGATAAAACGGTTCAAGCGTCGGCGTTTCAAAGCAGCTAAAATATCGACGGTATCTCCTGTAATTTCAACTTTTGCAGGCAGCTTTCGCCATTTGATAACCCCCGTGCCAAAGCTGGCAGTTTTGCTTTTACCGTTGTGAGTAAGCTCGGCTCGGTTGGCTTCGGCATAGGCGGCAATAGCGGCGCGTATGGCGGCAATTTCTGTGGTATCGCCTACTATTTCTGCCTCATGCTTGGCAGTCAAATCAGCAATCTTGGTTTGCAATTTAGTTATTTTCTCTGCTCTGCGTTTTTCCAGTTTAGAAAGGGTAGCAAAGGCTGTCTGAACTTCGGTAATACTGGTATAAGCATAAACAGTCATGATTGCGCCCCTTTACGTTTGGCTGCCAGCCTTTCAATGTAACTGTTAATTTCACTTTCAAGCCATCCTGTGGCGTTAACGGATATTTTAAAAGGCTGTGGAAAATCTGCGTCATAGTGGCGGCTTTTAGGATTAACCTTATACCAAATAGCAGCGGTTGAAATTCCTAAACGCTCGGCCACTTGTTTTGCTCGTAAAATGGATTGGGTTGTCATGATTTGATTGCCTTTGGTGTTGTTATATTGCTTTTTTCAAGCTACACCAAATTTCGGCAAAATGGGAACCCCAAAGACTGCAAATCCTAACCCACTAGCTTTTGTGCAAATGAAAAAAATCAATATATTAAGGGCGTTAAAAAGGCGTTAAAAAGGCTGATAGATTGAATTTGACTGAATTTTGAAAAAAAATATTGGCAGGTGTTTGTTATGCGGTTCCTAGTCGGGCTTTAAAGGGTTTTTAAAGGGGGTTTTTCGGTCTTTGTCTATATTTACTCTTTATGTTTAAACTTGGTTGCATTTTAATGCTCTCTTACTTACATATATTTACTCAATATAACTGATTGAATATGTGAAATTGGTAGGGGGGTGCTTATTTTATGGAGGTATTTTTTACCTAATATAGATTGATACGGCCTAATACGGTCTAACTCAATTTACTTAAAAATACTCAAAACACACTAAAAACCTATCAAATATAATCAAAAAACAATAAAAAAAGCTCAAATATTGATATTTCCAATAAAAAACACCAGCGCAAGGGCTGGTATTTTTGTTTTCAGATGCCTATTTTATTCTTAGCTGTCTGCTTCAATCATGGCGCGGGCTTGGTTGTAACGCTCGCGCAAATAGTCTGAATACCATTGCATCATTTCTACCCTATGCAGCCAGTATTCCGCCCGATTGTAGGCAGCGCGGATTTTATCTTTCGGCACATGGGCAAGCTGCCGTTCTATGGCATCGGGGTTAAAGTCCTGTTCGTTTAATACGCTGCTGGCCAAACTGCGGAATCCGTGCGGCGTGGCCGTGCCTTTGTATCCTAACCGCTCGATAATTCGATTTAGGGTGGCTTCGCTGATAAATCCTGTCGTTTTTGTGCGGCTGGGGAATAAATAGGGCGTTTGTCCTGTGTGGCCGTGTAGCTCTTGCAGTAATTCCAGCGTCCAATCTGAAAGCGGTATCACATGGGCGCGGGGTAGCTTCATTCGCTCGGCGGGGATAGTCCATGTTTTCGCCTGCCAGTCTATTTCATGCCATTGGCCGCCGCGTAATTCGGTGCTTCTTACGAACACCAGCATAACCAGCATTACGGCTATACGATTTTGCGGGTCAATATCGGCCAATATCAAGCGGCGGTAAAACTCGGCCAGTTCTTCACGGGGCAAGGCGGGTAAATGGTGGGTTTCCGCTTTGGCCAAAAAGCCGCGTAATGGGGCGGCGGGGTTACGGTCGGTTATTTCTAGCATGGCGGCATAGCCATATACGGCGGCTATCCATTGCCTGATTTTTTCAGCGGTGGCCGTTGCATTGCGGGCGGCTATGCGCTCGATTACGCCTTTCACGTCTGATACGGCTATACCGTCTATCTGTTGCCCGCCGATATGTGGGAAAACGTCTTTTGCAAAGTGATTGAGAATGCGGGCGGCATTGTCGGGCTTCCAGCGGTGCAGATTCTCGCTATGCCATCGGCGCGTTATTGCCTCAAAGGTATTCAGTAGGGCGGCCTGCCGCTCTTGCTTGGCCTGTTGCTTGACTGCGCTGGGGTCTTGCCCTATGGCAATCAGGCGGCGGGCATTTTCGGCGGCTTCCCGTGCTTCACTTAAAGAAACGGCGGGATATTTGCCGATTGAAAGTAGTTTTTCTTTGCCGTCTATGCGGTATTTCAACCGCCATAACTTCCCGCCCGCTGGTGTAACCTGTAAAAACATACCCTTACCATCTGCTAGTTTGTATGGCTTAGCGGCGGGCTTGGCGTTCTTTATTTGGCGGTCGTTTAATGGCATTTGGGGGTATTTTTTTAGGGGTGTTTTTCAGATACCCCTAAATATACCCCCGTTTTTTGGTTTATTCAATTAGACGGGATTTTACTGTATTGGATAATTAAGGCCGTCTTAAAACGCCCTTTATCGGGCTGTAAGCCTTACTATGCTTGGATTTTGGTTTATGTGGTTAGACTGTATTAGACGTAAAAAAACAGCCCGAAAATTGGGCTGTTTTCTTTTGATGGTGCCGACAATGAGACTTGAACTCATACGACCTAAGGTCACCACCCCCTCAAGATGGCGTGTCTACCAATTTCACCATGTCGGCATAAATTTTATTGTGTGCCAGAAGCCGATGTTGCCGGGCTCGTTGCACCTTGTTCCGTTTGAGCCGGAGCACTTTGCTGCTGCACTGTGCTGAAATCCAAACCATGTTTGGGAACATGGGTATTAATATATACCAAGCTTAAGCAGCTGGCAAAAAAAACCGTTGCAGCAATAGCTGTGGCGCGGCTTAAAAAGTTTGCACTACCGGCCGAACCGAAAACGCCTTGTGCGCTACCGCTTCCGCCGAATGTAGCGCCTGCATCCGCACCTTTACCTTGTTGCATCAGCACCAAGATGATTACGGTAATCGAAGCAAAAATATTCAATAACCAGATAACGGTTTTAATGGTTTCCATAAATGTTCTTTAAGCATCTTGGGCGGCTTGGATAATTGCGGTAAATGATTCGTATTTAAGCGATGCGCCACCGACCAAAGCACCGTCTACATGAGGAACGGTAAAAATCTCGGCTGCGTTTTTATCGTTTACACTACCGCCGTAAAGAATGCGGATATTAGCATCTTCTCCACACAATGACAAGATTTCGTTGTAAATGAAATCGTGCATATCTGCGATTTGCTCTTTCGTGGCCACTTTGCCCGTGCCGATCGCCCATACCGGCTCGTAAGCAACGGCGAAATGTTTGGTTTTGAGGCCTTTAAATACGGAAAGCTGGTAAGCCACGGCTTCTTTCTCTCGACCGTCTTCCCGCTCTTTTATACTTTCGCCTACACATAAAAGCGGCGTAAGGCCGACATTGAGTACGTTTTCGATTTTATGGCGCTGCACGTCGTTTTTTTCATTGAAATACAGGCTGCGCTCCGAGTGGCCGATTAAAACAATGTCAACACCCACATCTTTCATCATTTCTGCCGACACTTCACCGGTATAGGCGCCGCTGCCGTTAAAACGGCTGACATCCTGCGCACATGTATGGATTTTGTTTTCCAAAACGATTTTAACGGCATTATGTACTTGAGATAAATAAACTGTGGGCGGTGAAATACCGATACAGACATTGTCCATTTTGGGTAAAGAGCGCAGTTTGTGAACCAATGCATTATTATTCTGCAACTGGCCATTCATTTTCCAATTGCCGATAACCCATTTTTTGTCCCACATGGTTTGATTCCTTTCTTATCTCTTTTTCAGACAGGCATTGCCGACGCTGCCGATTGTACCGCAAATTATTTGTAGCGTCTTGAAGTTTTGTAGCATGCTGTAATCCAACATGATATAGTAATCCGATTAACGCGGCGAAAGGCTGAGGGAGCGCTTCAGCCAAGCACAGTCTTACCGGCAATCATAATATTTTTACGTAATACCAAACACGATAATCAAAAATGCACGAAATCACTTTTTCATCATCCGGCAAATCGGAAATTTATCAGGAAATTCTGCCGCAAATCGAAGCATTGATCGATGGCGAGCCTAATTTTATTGCCAACCTCGCCAACATTACCGCCGTATTAAAAAGCGCTTTCGATTGGCTGTGGGTTGGTTTTTATTTGGTTGACAAAGATAATTTGGTACTCGGCCCGTTTCAGGGGCCGCCCGCATGCACCCGCATCGCCCACGGTCGCGGTGTATGCGGCCAGAGCTGGGCTCAGGCACAAACGATAATTGTTCCTGACGTGAACCAGCATTTTGACCATATCGCCTGCTCTTCGCTTTCGCAATCCGAAATTGTGGTGCCTGTTTTCAATCAGGCCAGACAGGTCGTTGCCATATTGGATGTTGATGCTGAAGAAACCAATCAATTCGACCAAACAGATGCTGAATTTCTACAAAAAATCTGCTATCTAATCAGCCGGCAACATTTTTCTAAAGCATAATCCCAATGCCTGTCTGAAAACACGGTTTACCGTTTTATTATCCGCCCTGATATTTTCAGACAGGCATTGTTGTTAAAACGAAGGCAAAAGCATTATAATCAGCGCCAAACCACAATTCACACTATAAAAATCAATGGAGTAAAGCAATGGACTTTCAAAAAGCACGTTTCAACATGGTAGAACAGCAAATCCGTCCGTGGGACGTGCTGGACTTTGATGTTCTGGATGCCTTGGATGCCATTCCGCGCGAAGAATTTGTAACCGAAGAGCAGAAGCCTTACGCCTATGCCGATGTTTGCCTGCCCCTGCCCAACGGCGGCAAAATGCTGGAGCCTAGAATTGTTGCCCGTTTGATACAAGGTCTTGCTTTGAAAAAAAGTGACAATGTATTGGAAATCGGCACCGGTTCAGGCTACGCCACCGCGCTTTTAGCCACACTAGCCGGGCAAGTGGTTTCCATCGATATGGATGCGGGCCAACAAACACTCGCAAAAGCTGCATTGGATAAAATAGGCTTAACCAACATCATTTACCAAAATGGTGACGGCTTGGCCGGACAAGTTGGCGGCGCACCGTTTGATGCGATTTATGTTGGCGGCAGCATACCGGACGTACCGGAAGTTTTAAAAAGCCAATTGAAAGACGGAGGCCGTTTGGTGGTTATTGTAGGCGGCTCGCCGGTTCAACATGCGCTTCAAATCACGCGCAATGGTGATGAATTTACCTCCGTAACACTTTTTGACACCTCGGTTTCAGGCTTACAGGCGCCCACTGTTGCCGAACCCTCTAAATTTAAATTTTAATTTAATATGTTAATTACGGTCGCGAAACCTAATCACGATGTAAAACACGAAGCATCAAAGTGACCGGAACTCGCGATCCATAATGCCAACAAGCTGCTTTCCGGCAGCTTGTTTTATATTTTCACACACACCCAATATTTATGAACGATATTTCGCAACTTACCCCCGTTGAATTGCACGCTTTCCTAACCGAACACCCTGATACCGTTTTGCTTGATGTTCGCGAAGAAAATGAAGTAGCCTTTTGCAGCCTGCCAAATCATGTGCACATTCCAATGAATATGATTCCTTTGCGCCACAATGAATTACCCGACGACAAACCCATTGTGCTTTACTGCCACCACGGCATACGCAGCCTGCATTGCGCCATGTATCTGGCAGATGCCGGTTTCGAGAAACTTTACAATTTGAAAGGCGGCATTGATGAATGGTCGCAAACCGTGGATCCATCCATACCGCGCTATTAATGATTGCCTCACACAAAATCAATAAATAATTGAATTCTACTCATGCTTCTCACTCCGCCCAAAGCGTTGAAAATCGTTTGTTTTATAAGCTTCAAAAAAATTGATTGAAATAAACTATACCGCTTAGTTGATTTTTTAACCGAATATCTATAATATTCTTACTAGAAAAATCTACAACACAAAAATAACAGCGGAATACAAAAACGATTACTCTATATATTTTTAATACCAGCTCTAAATACGGAAAATAAGATGCGTAAATTACTTACTTTTTTCTTCGGCGATCCAAAAGAAGTTATTCTACAAAGTAAACACGATATTCAGAAACATGCGGGAAAATTAAGCAGATTAAGCGAGGAGGAACGTGAAATCTTAACTGATTATTTATCTTATACGGAAATGAATGAGCGCCTGCCCAATTCCGAAAAAAATCCTAATTATCACTATGGGATTAGTGTTGGTCAGGCAATTGAAAAACAAAAATACCACATGAACTGAGATTGATTGCTCAAATATTTTCTGATTCATTTTTAATAAAAAAGCAAATAAGTAAATACTGTTTGCTTTTTTATCTATACAGTAAATCGACTGAATTCAAGTTACACTCCCTTCGCAACCTACTCAACAATATTCCTCAGACTCACACCTTAGCCAAACTCGTGCAAGGTATATCCATTCGCAAAATGACCCGGGGGCTTGGTATCAGCGCCAATACTTTTATAGTAAACCAACCTAAAATAGTACACTATCATACGAGAGCTTGATCCGAGCATCTTGAGTTCCGGTAAAGGTTGGGATACTCTTGGCAAGCCCGAGTATGCCGGTGCTTGTTACTAAAATTAAGTGTGATGACTATATTTCACTGTTTCGGTTAACCTTACCTACCAACAAAATGCCTGTCTGAAACCATTCAGACAGGCATTTGCTTTCCTCTCAACATCATTTGATTGACGTACCGATGCGGCCCCAATCCTTGAAATTCAACCAAATGAAAAATGCTTTTCCGACCATCAACTTATCGTCCACAAAACCCCAATAGCGCGAATCTTCACTGGCATCACGGTTATCGCCAAGCATAAAATAGCTGCCTTCCGGTACTTTGCAGCGGAACCACGAACCGTCGCGCGAATAGTCACAGTTCTCGCGGTGGGCGAAATTAGCGCGCACATGGCTGGGCGAGAATGCAGGATTGCCGTTGATGCGCAAAGTGGTATAGTCACGCTCGTTCAAACGTTCTTGGTATTGGTCTGCCTGAACTTCCTGCAAACCGAAAGGTGTGTTTTCCTGATAGTGATACAAGCCTTCCGATTTCGCTTCCACCTCTTCCCCATTCACAAACAAGGTTTTGTTGCGGTACTCCACTACATCGCCCGGCAGGCCGATGGCACGTTTGATGTAGTTGATATTGGTATCTTCAGGGTAATTAAACACCACCACATCGCCGCGCTCCACCTGACCGGTAGGAATCAAAACCGTATTCAAAATCGGCACACGGATGCCGTAAGACGATTTTTTCACCAAGATAAAGTCACCTACCACCAAACCCGGGCGCATCGAGCTTGAAGGAATCTGAAACGGCTCCGCGATGAACGTGCGCAACACAAACACCAGCAAGATAATCGGAAAAAAGCCGCTCATGTAATCACGGAAATGATTGTCGTCGCGTCCGCTTTCCGATACATCGGGCACCCATTTTGATGTGTACTTATGCCAAACCCATACGCAGCCGGTAAACAATACAAAAATCAGCAGCACGGCCGTAAAGCTCATCATGGAGGAAAACAGGCCGAACACGCCCACCATCATCAAGAGATAGCCCCATTGCAGGCCGTTGCTCCATTCGCCGTTCACACTGCGCTCTTTATTGCTGGCCGCGTATAAAACGCCGCCGGCCACCAACGCCAAAGCAGCCATTACAACCCATTGGTTAACCATAGTTTATTTGTCTCCCACTTGTAAAATCGCCAAAAACGCACTTTGCGGAATCTCCACATTACCCACTTGCTTCATGCGGCGCTTACCTGCTTTTTGTTTTTCCAACAATTTCTTCTTACGCGTAATATCGCCGCCGTAGCACTTAGCCAATACGTTTTTACGCAATGCCTTCACGTTTTCGCGCGCAATGATCTGGCTGCCGATGGCTGCCTGAACGGCAATATCAAACATCTGGCGCGGAATCAGCTCGCGCATCTTGGCGGCCAGCTCTCGCCCGCGGTGAACTGCGCTTTGGCGGTGCACAATCAGGCTCAGCGCATCTACTTTCTCGCCGTTCACCATAATATCGAGCTTAATCAAATCGGAAGGTTGGAATTCTTTAAATTCATAATCCAAAGAAGCGTATCCGCGCGAAGTGGACTTGAGCTTGTCGAAGAAATCCATCACCACTTCGTTCATCGGCAAATCGTAAGTGAGCATTACCTGGCGGCCCATATACTGCATATTCACCTGCACACCACGCTTTTGGTTACACAAAGTCATCACATTGCCCACATATTCCTGCGGCACTAAGATAGTTGCAGTGATAATCGGCTCTAAAATCGTTTCGATGCTGCCGATATCGGGCAGTTTCGATGGATTTTCCACCTCGATTTTTTCGCCGTTTTTCATAATCACTTCATACACCACCGTCGGCGCGGTGGTGATCAAGTCCATATCAAACTCGCGCTCCAAGCGCTCCTGCACAATTTCCAGATGCAAGAGGCCGAGGAAGCCGCAACGGAAACCGAAGCCCAAAGCCTGCGACACTTCCGGCTCGAATTTCAGGGAGGCATCATTCAATTGCAGCTTTTCCAGCGCTTCGCGCAAGGCTTCGTAATCGTGGCTTTCCACCGGATACAAACCGGCAAACACCTGCGATTGCACTTCTTGGAAGCCCGGCAGCGGCTCGGCAGCAGGGTTGGACACCAGCGTTACCGTGTCGCCCACTTTGGCCTGCCCCAGCTCTTTTACGCCGGTAATCAAAAAGCCCACCTCACCCGCGCTCAATTGCTGCTTGGCAACGGATTTCGGTGTAAACACGCCCAGCTGCTCCACCAGTGTTTCCGCTTTGGTCGACATAAAGCGCACTTTGTCTTTCAGCTTCAAAGTACCATTTTTAACGCGGATCAGCATCACCACGCCCACATAATTGTCAAACCACGAGTCTATAATCATAGCTTGTAGAGGCGCTTCGGGGTCACCGGTTGGAGCGGGAATTTTCGCCACGATTTCTTCCAGCACGTCTTCCACGCCCAAGCCGCTCTTAGCCGAGCAGGTTACCGCACCCACAGCATCAATGCCGATAATATCTTCAATTTCCTGCGCTACGCGATCGGGATCGGCTGCGGGCAAGTCGATTTTGTTCAACACCGGCACTACTTCCACACCCAAATCAATCGCCGTGTAACAGTTGGCAACGGTTTGCGCTTCCACGCCCTGCGAAGCGTCCACTACCAAAAGCGCGCCTTCGCAAGCAGACAGTGAGCGCGACACTTCATAAGAAAAATCGACGTGCCCCGGCGTATCAATCAGATTGAGTTGGTACACCTGGCCATCCCGCGCTTTATAGTTCAACGCAGCGGTTTGTGCCTTGATAGTAATGCCGCGCTCTTTTTCAATGTCCATAGAATCGAGCACCTGCGTACTCATTTCGCGCATTTCCAAGCCGCCACAATATTGAATGAAGCGGTCGGCCAGCGTGGATTTACCGTGGTCGATATGGGCGATGATAGAGAAATTTCGGATATTTTTCATAGTGTTCATGATGATGCAGTATTTTGAAATGCCTGTCTGAACGCTTTCAGACAGGCATTCGGTATCAGGCCAAATAGCCGCATATTTTAACCTAAAAAACCGTCAAACGCCGCAAAACTTTATCAGCCGGCAGCATAAATGCCTGTCTGAAAGCGTTCAGACAGGCATTGCCGTAAACACAGCCAAGCAGCTAATCACCGCCTTTATTCTCTTCTTCGCTATCTTCATCCAAATCGCGCACCCAATGATACAACCGATCATATCCCCAACCGAACATGCCGTCCCCGCAGTAAACCACACCGAAAAACTCAGCCAGAGCAAACGACTCAACCGCCGACCAACCGACTAAGACGCCTATAAATCCATCCGGCACATGCGACCATCCCGTAATGCAATCATTCGGCTTTACAATAAATTTTTCTTGCCTGACATACTGTTTTTCCAATTATTTATTTTCATAATATTAGCGTAGCGTGAAAATGAGTTTTTTATACAAAGCGGTGATCGGCTCACTGCTTTGTGACCAATCGTGTTATTCAATTAAGTTTACTTTCAGCAAAATATTGAAAACCTTGCTCACCCGAATGCCTACCCTGCTATGCTTATAAATGCTGCAAATGTTTCCAAAACAAAAACCAGAGAGGATTAAATATGAATAAAATCTTTACCGTGATATTGACTGCGCCGGTGTTAGTGGCCGCACCTTTCGTACACGCCGCGCCCGCACAACATCCGGCACAAACGCAGTTTAAGCAAAACATGGATGCCGTTCTGAAAATCGCGCGCGACAAGAGCTTAAACGAAAACCAAAAAATCCAACGCATTACCGGCTATGCCGACCGCTATTTGGATTACCAGCGCATTTCCGCGCTGGCTGTAGGCATGCCGTGGCGCGAGTTCAATGCCAACCAGAAAAACGAGTTTATCAAAGCGTTTAAAGACATGGTGGTTTCCATTTATTCGCATTCCGCTTTAATGGGCGCGGTGGATTCGCAAGTGACCATGTTGCCGAAACTGACAGAGGAAAAAAACAAGCGCGTTACCGTATTTACTGAAATTAAGACCAGTAGCGGTAAAAAATACGAAGTGGGCTACCGCCTCTATCCGGTCGGCTCCACTTATAAAATTTATGATATCCAAGTGGACGGAGCCAGCCTTGTAACCGTGTACCGCAACCAATTTAATGAGCTGGTGAAGCAAAAAGGCATCGACGGCACCATTGAAACTGTGCGCCAAAAAGGCCTGAAAAAAGTTGAGTAAGGTTATTTCATCTAACAGCAAAATCAACAATGCCTGTCTGAAACACATTTTTCAGACAGGCATTGTTTTTCATTCACGGTTATTTATTCTGTTCTTCTTCCGAAAGATGCTTCACCCATGCTTGCATATTGTCACTGATTTGCTGCATCTGCTGACTGTATTTACGACAATGCGAACAATAGGCAAGGTGGAGTCGCAAGGTAATGTGTTCCTGCACACTAAGCGGCCTGTCTTGCTGCTCGGAAAGCAGCCGGCATGCCTCTTTGCATTTAATCAACACTATGTTTCTCCTTTGTCGGTTCCGTACCAATTTTTCTGCAAGCATTGGCGCAAGCCGTTGCGAGCACGGTGCAGGATGGCGTAGCAATTATTAGGTGTAATGCCGAAATCGAGGCAAATTTCTTCTACTTCCATCCCCATGACTTCTTTCAAATAAAAAATACGCGCGGTATTTTCCGGCAGGTTGCCGAGACATTTCTCCAATACTTTAAAAAAATCTTGACGCTCTAAATGGGCTTCGGTGGGATTAGGTTGCCAAACTTCGGGCCCGGATTCTTTCTGCCAATGGCCGTTTTCATCGAAACAGGCTTGATATTGTGCATCAATCCTCGCGGCTTGGTCGCTGTCATCCAGGCTGACCATTTCTTTACGGCCACGGTAATAATCGATGATTTTGTTTTTGAGTATGCTCATTACCCAAGTGCCCAATTCGGCACCTGCCCGGTATTGTTCTTGTTTGTTGATGGCTGCGGAAAGTGCGTCCTGCACCAAGTCTTCAGACAGGCTTTCATCCCGCAGCTGCATTCTGGCGAATTTAAGCATAGCGGGACGCAAGGCGGCGATGCGGTTGCTGAAATCGGTAAATGTTGGCATGGTTATCCGTTTTGCACCTTCATCAAAACACCTTCTTCCTGCCAATGTGCCAGCCGTTCGAGCAGTAAAGGTTCGGTATCGCTGCTACCCGTCAATTCGCGGATGCTTTGAGTGAGCGAAGCAATGCTGTCATTTTGCTGCTCGAAATGCTGCAATAGGAATACATCAATGTCATCAATGGCTTGATAACAGGTTTCATCCTCCAGATTGCGCCAAGTGAGCACATAAGTTTCACCGTTCTCAAAACTTTTCAGGCCCGTTCTAATAAAATCAACGGGATATTGTTTCAGGCGCACACCTTCTGCCAATGTCAAAATATCGTTGTTTGATTCAGCCGGCTTCCGCAACCCGCATAGTGCAGTCTCTGCACGCAACAAATCTGTTTCAAATTCCATCATCGCCAGCACATTCTGCGGCAGAAGCCTGTCTGAAAGCTGGCTTCGGGCAAATGCTAAAAACTGGGCGGGAATATCTTTAAAGTAAGGCGATTCCGGCTTGCCTTCGCTTAAAAAACGGCTTTGCAGGTCCTGCCATTGCTCCGCATCGGCAAATGTGATGCTGTCACTGAAACAGCGTTCCAAAAACGAAGCGATATTGTTATGCACCAAACGGCGGTAAACTGCCAAACCGTTTGCATTAAAATTTTGGGGCACTCCGGCTTCAAGGTTACCTACTGCGGCAGCCAGTTGGGCTTGGAAATCCGCACCTGTACATTTGCTTACATCATCACGCTGCATCTGCTTGCTTTCCGTATATTTTCTGAATGGCGGCAATCCGTGCCACTTCTGCCTCCAGTTCGGCAAAAGGCGGGAAATTGGTGTCGCGCTCAAGCAGGCAAGGCGGCTGGTGGGAAAACTTACTGCAAGCATAATCGAATAATGTCCACACATCGCCGCAAATGGCTTCGCCGTGCGTATCGATTAAAATTTCTTCATCAGAATCATGCCCGGCCATATGCAGGTAAACCACTTTGTCCAAATCTACCGTATCGATAAATGTTTGGCCGTCGGTTTGGCCGTGATTCATTGCATTTACATAAATATTGTTGATATCCAAATGGATGTCGCAATCCGCTTCTTTTGCCACCGCATTGAGAAACGCCACCTCACTCATTTCATTTCCCGGAGCGAGCAGATAAGAAGATGTATTTTCAATGGCTATACGCATCTCCAATATATCTTGCGTCTGGCGGATTCTTGCTGCGGTATGCCGCACAGTTTCATCATTGAACGTGAGCGGTAACAGATCATAAAGATGGCCGAAATGGCTGCAATAGCTTAAATGTTCGGAGAAAAAATCAATATTGTATTGGCGCATAAAGGCTTTAACTTCCTGCAAAAAGCCTACCTGTAAAGGATCACGTCCTCCCAGTGAAAGCGAAAGCCCGTGGCAGGCAATAGGAAAGCGTTCCGCCAACGCATCAAGCTGTTTGCGTGCCGCACCGCCGGTTTTAATCCAATTTTCCGGCGCCACTTCGATAAATTGAATCGGACTGTTTTCAGGGGTAATGTTCAGTAGGTCTTCTGCCAGATCACGCTTAAAGCCCAAGCCGGCACCTTGCAAAACCGTAGCCATATGCTTACCTATCAAATCAAATATAAGTTTGGAAAAGAAAGCCGCTGCATAGGGAGCAGCCTACCGCAGCGGCCGGCAAACAGCTTATTTGCTGCCGCATTTACCTTCGCCGCATTTACCTTCAGCGGCTTTGCTGTGTGCTTTAGAAGCACCGCATTTACCTTCGCCACATTTACCTTCGCCGCACTTGCCTTCACCGGCTTTGGCTTTGCTGGTTTTGTGTGAAGCACCGCATTTTCCTTGTCCGCAAGCGCCTTCTTTCGCTTTTTGTGATTGTTGCTGAGCAGGTTGTACAGTAGTGGTTTTGCTGTCAGCGCATGCAGCACCAGCCAAAGTCAACGCACCAGCCAAAGCGATTAAAGAGGTTTTTTTCATTGTGTTCACTCCTAAAAAATTGATTTAAATAAAATTAACGAGAGGGTAACAACCGTTTTTACAACGGAATTTTAGAAAACTTTTTCTTCAATAAAGTGTCTAGCGACAGCTTGCCCGAGCCTTGCAATATCACAGGCAACATAACCAGACAATAAATCAGCGCCATTTTATAACCATTTTGAACAATGTTATAGCCATTTTCTGCGTGAACCGCATACCAGGCGACAGCAGTGAGCATAAATAATGCTGCGGCGGCATAACGGCTGAACAAACCAAATACAAGCAATACGGGAGCAACCAATTCAACACCCATTGCCGTAAACCAGTTTAAATCTGCCGGTAACACGCTGAATGGGAAAGGAAAGGCTGTTTGAATTTCTGCAAACCAGTTTTCGCCGTTCCACTTTTCAACACCCGCTTCCCAAAATTCATAAGCGGCAAACAAACGTAAAGCGAGCAAAGAAATATCTTTAGTCCAAGTAGAGGAAAAGCTGCTGTTGTGATTATGATAAGCAGCGGGTTGTGCTATCTCTGTCATTTTTGTGAACCTTTCACTGTGTATTTGCTGTACACACGTTTAGACGGCACTTACCAGCAAATTCTTATAATTTTTTATAAAAATAATTATATCTTAATGATATTTAAAGAAAATTAATTTTAAAAAAAATGATAAAAGCCAAAAACGGCCATCCAAACCAGCCCATCAAATCATTTCACCATATACAAAGCCATCATCATGCTTTGCTTTATCTCTATGTTAAAATTCCAATTCTTTCAGTACCAAAATAATCAATAATAATGTTTCCTCTTTCCATCCAGCTCACCGAACTCGTGCGCCTTTTACAAGAGCGCGGTTATATTTTCGCCGCCGATCCGCAACCGATTACCGAAGTATTGCGTCAAACCGAGGAAAGTGCCGAGAAAAAGCTCATTCGCCGCGCTGAAATGATTGATAGCGACCACAAGCTTCACGACACGCTGCTTCGTGTACGCAACACCGCCGGCTGGGCTGTAGCAGCCGCCACCCTAATCTGGCTGCTTATCGGCTTTTCCGGCACGTTCGGCCTGATGCAGCAAAGCGGCTTGAACTTCTTTTTCGTATTGGCCGGTATCTTAGGCTTACACACATTAATGCTCATTGTATGGTCGGCTTCCCTATTTCTGCTGCGCAAAAACACTGGCTTTTTCATTAACCCTTCTTTATGGATACGCGGCAAAGATCCGGTCAACCAAGCCGTTTTGCGGCTTTACAGCGATGAGTTCAACCACCCTTCCGCCCGCTGGCGCATCGGCGAAACCACCCACCGCCTGTGGCTGGCCACATTGTTCGGCATGCTCGCCGCCGTGGTGTTACTCTTGATGGTGCGGCAATACACATTCAACTGGGAAAGCACACTGTTAAGCGATGCAACATCCGTTAACCTCGTCAGCCTTTTAGCGTGGCTGCCCGCCAAACTCGGTTTTCCCGTGCCCGACGCAGAAGCCGTGCTCGGCAGCAGGCTTAACAGCAACACCGAAACCGCACGCCAATGGGGCGGACTCTTAATCGGCAGCATCATGTGCTACGGCATACTGCCGCGTTTCGCCGCATGGCTTACCTGCAAAATCCTGTCGCGCAAACACATTCACCGCCTGCCGCTCGACAAACCCTATTATCAAAACATCATCCAGCAATGGCAAAAGCGTGTGATTGATGCCGACACCCAAAGCGAAACCGTTACCACCGTTACGCCCAAAATCAGCTTGAACGAAGCACCGAAATGGGCTGTGATGCTCGAAACCGAATGGCCCGAAGCGCATTGGTTCAAACACGTTCTCGGCCAAGACTGGCTGGACAAAGGCTCTGCCGACAGCCGAGACGCCGTAGCCGCGCTCAAAAACGAATTGCAGCAACACCCCGCCCAACTGCTAATCGGCGTGCGCGCCCACAACGTGCCGGATCGAGGCATCTTGCGGCAAATCGTGAGTCTGGCAGAAGCCGCACAAGGCGGCGCCGTGATCCAACTGCTTGCCGCTCCAGATTTTTCAGACAGGCTTGATGATTATTTAAACCAATGGCAAAACGCGCTGAATGAGCGCAATCTACCGTGGCTGAATCCGCCTCGAGTCAGCCAACAGGATAGACAAAAAGAAATGCCTGTCTGAAAACGGTTCAAATTTGAATTTTAGCTAACACCTTAAATAACGCTAAGAAGCCGTGTGCCGAATTTTCAGACAGGCATCAACATACAAGCAGGCACACGACACATTTCACCTTAATTTATTAAGTAGATAATGTCATTATGAAAAACACCCCCCTATCCCTGGCCGTCGTCGGCCACACCAACACCGGAAAAACCTCCCTGCTGCGCACTCTGCTGCGCGATAGTCAGTTCGGCGAAGTCAAAAACGCGCCCGCCACCACACGCCACGTGGAAGAAGCGGCGATTAACGATGGCAACCGTACACTGGTTCACTTATATGACACGCCCGGTTTGGAAGATGCTGGCGGCGTGTTGGATTGGCTGGAAACACACACTTCTTCGCGTGAAGACGGCGTCGAGCGGCTGCACAAGTTTCTTGAAAGCCCCGAGGCGGCGGGCGATTTCAATCAGGAAGCCAAAGTGCTGCGCCAGCTTTTGCAGAGCGATATGGCTTTGTATGTTGTGGATGCGCGCGAGCCGGTGTTGAACAAATATAAAGACGAGCTTACCGTTTTATCATGGTGCGCCAAGCCCGTGATGCCTGTGTTCAACTTTATCGAAGGGCAGGATTTAAGCGAATGGACCACCATGCTGGCGCGGCGCGGGCTGCATGTTTACAGCGGATTTGACACGGTAGCCTTTGATTTTGAAGGAGAAGTGCGGCTGTGGGACAACCTTGCCACCATGCTGCCCGAGCGCGGCATACTCGACCGCTTAATAGAAATGCGCAGGCGCGAATGGGCGCAACTCAACGCTGATTCCAAACGCGATATCGCCCACTTTTTGCTTGATGTGGCGGCTTACAAACAGGAAATCGACGAAAACGACCCGCCCGAGCCGACTCTACACAAAATGCAGGCTTCGGTGCGCCAGCTGGAGCGTGCGCTTCAGCAACAGCTGTTTCAAAATTACCGCTTCTACCACAATGAAATCGACACCGGAGAATGGGCTTTAAAAGAATTCAGACAGGATCCTTTTGACGCGGAGCAGCTCAAAGCCTACGGCATCCGCACCGGCACGGGCGCCGCCACCGGCGCGCTCATCGGCTTAGGCGTAGATATGGTTACGCTGGGCGGCTCGCTCGGTTTGGGCACGGCCATCGGCGGCATTTTAGGTGGGGTATTACCGAATATGCAGGATATTTCCGATAAATTAAGCGGCAAGCAAACTTTGTTTATCGACCCGGAAAGCATTACCCTGCTGGCTGCCCGTGCGCTGGATTTATTGGCTGCGCTGCAAAAACGCGGCCATGCGGCGCAAAACGATATTCAAATGATCAGCGGCAAAACGCCGTGGCAACCTTCCCGTTTGCCGAACGAATTGTCGAAAGCCAGAAGCCATCCTAAATGGTCTTCGCTCAATACGGGCGAGCCGGAAAGCAGCCGCAGGGAAAGGCTTGAGGCCGTACCTGCCTTAATCAAACATTTATAAACATAATGTCTGTCTGAAACCATCTTTCAGACAGGCATTTGCATTATTTCACCCATTTAACGCCATCTCGAACTTGATCCGGGTATCTTTTTTCACCATTACTTGGGTAAGCGGTTTAACCATAGCGGTTCAAACCCAAATCATCCGTGCGTATTTCCGGCTGCACGCCGCCGGCAATATCGGCGGCCACTTTGCCGGAACCAAGCGACATTGTCCAGCCTAACGTGCCATGACCGGTATTTAACGTGAGGTTATCAAAACCGCTGCGGCCGATAATCGGGGTGCTGTCGGGTGTCATGGGGCGCAGGCCGCTCCAAAATTTGCCTTGTGCCATGTCGCCGCCATCGGGAAATAAATCTTTAACCACTGTTTCCAAAGTTTTGCGGCGCGCTTCGCTCAGCTGAATCTGATAACCTGACAACTCAGCCATGCCGCCTACACGGATGCGTTCGTCAAATCGCGTAATCGCAACCTTATAAGTTTCATCCAACACGGTTGAAACCGGCGCACCTTGCGGATTGATAATCGGCAAAGTAAGCGAATAACCCTTCACCGGATAAACGGGCAAGTCCAAGCCTAGCTGAGCCAACACCGGCCGGCTGAAGCTGCCCAGAGCACACACGAAATGGTCAGCTTCAAAACGCTCGCCGTTGGCATAAACCGCATGAACATGTTTGCCACTGTAATCAAAACGCTCAATCGTATGATTAAAGCGGAATACTACGCCGTTTTCGCGGCACAGCTCGGCCAGGCGCGTGGTAAACAAATGACAATCACCCGTGCTGTCGTTGGGCAGATGCAGCGCACCTGCCAGCCTGCCCACTGCGCCCGCCAAAGCAGGTTCGTATTCCAAACATTCGCGCGCGCTTAATTGCTTGTAGGGCACGCCGTATTCAGCCAAAACCGCCATATCTTTTTCAGCAGCCTTCACTTCCTTATCTTGTCGGAATATCTGAAGCGTTCCTTTATTTCTGCCTTCAAAAGTCAGGCCGGTTTCTGCTATAACCCGGGCAAACATTTCGCGGCTGTATTCCGACACACGAACCATGCGCTCTTTATTAAGCTTATAATGCCGGCTATCGCAGTTTTCCAGCATATGCTTCAGCCATTTGAGCTGGAAAAGGCTGCCATCGGGGCGGACAATCAGAGGAGAATGCGGCTTCATCAGCCATTTGGCCGCTTTTTTGGGAATGCCCGGCGCCGCCCACGGTGTGGTGTAGCCATAAGAAAGCTGGCCTGCATTGGCGAAACTAGTTTCCATTGCCGCGGCTCCGGCTCGGTCGATAACCGTTACCTCATGCCCTGCTCGGCACAGAAACCAAGCCGTACTGATGCCCACCACGCCTGCGCCCAACACGATCACTTTCATTATCCGCTCCTCATTATGATTGTGTGTCTGTTTTAGTGAAAGATTGTAGTGTATTCAAAAACCAATAGTTTTTTTCACTATATTTAAAGCTTTGAAAAGATGTTTTTTTAGAATTTCTGCATTTTAAAAGAGAAAAGCAGATGAAAGATTTAGACAAAACCGACCGCAAAATCCTACGCATCCTGCAACAAAACGCCCGCATCCCAATGACCGAGCTGGCAGAGAAAGTCGGGCTCTCTACCACACCCGTTACCGAACGCGTGCGCCGCCTTGAACGCGAAGGCGTGATTGAAGGCTACCATGCACGCCTCAATCCGCAAGCTTTGGGGCAGAACTTGTTGGTATTTGTGGAATTGAAGCTGCAATCCAAATCCGGCAATATTTTTGAAGACTTCCGCCGTGAAGTGCTGAAAATTCCGCAAATTATGGAATGCCATCTTATTTCGGGAGAATATGATTATCTGATTAAAGTACGCTTGCCTGACATGTCGGCTTACCGTGATTTGCTGGGAAACATTCTGCTGCAATTGCCAGCGGCAAGCGAAAGCCGCAGCTACATGGCAATGGAAGAAGTAAAAGAAGACAGCTTGTTACAAGTTGACTGAACCTCATCATAAAAACAATGCCTGTCTGAAATAAAGCTTCAGACAGGCATTGTTTTTATTACCGACACTACAGATAAAAAAATGCACACATTCTCAAGAATGTGTGCCAAGTCTACAAAGGAGAAATAGAGGAGAAACTATTAAGCAGTCATTGCAACCACCTAACGGGGCGTATTATCCTGCTTCCACATTAAGCCCGTCAATAAAAATCTGATGAATTTGCAACCGACTTGAACTTTTTTGCAAAAAAACATCACTCCTAAAGCCTTTTGCTTGGTGCAATATCCAAACATGACAAGATGCACAGGATAAAAAAATGCACACATCCCAAAAGATGTGCGCCAAGTCTACAAAGGAGAAATAGAGGAGAAACTATCAGATTCCTCTCTTAAAGAACCTGATGAGTGTTATTTTGCATCAATACATCAACTTCAGTCAATGTTGTTTTGTTTCAATTTTGCAATCGGCCTAATTATGTTCCTCTATTGCAACACTGCATTTTCAGACAGGCATTTCTAATAAACTGATAGAAAGAAGCAGACCTCAGGCTCAGTAATAAACACAGTAGGATCCGGCATACCGCAAAATGGTTATGCCTCTCGCGACTATGGTCTGGCTTGGCAATACCGCTTCAACAGCTTGGCAAATTCTTCCCCCGTTTCAGGATGCTTCAAACCATAGGCTACGGTTGCTTCCAAGTAGCCGAGCTTGCTGCCGCAATCGTAGCGCGTTCCTGTAAACGCATGTGCCAAAACGGTTTCTTCATGCAGCAATTTGGCAATGGCGTCGGTTAGCTGGATTTCATTGCCTGCACCGCGCGGCAGATTGACCAGCAAGTCGAAAATCCGCGGGGTCAGGATATAGCGTCCGACCACAGCCAAATTTGAAGGGGCGTCTTCCGGTTTAGGCTTTTCTACAATACTCTTGACCCGCTGCGCATGCTGAAATGCTTCGGTTTCCACGATGCCGTAGGAACCTGTTTGCGAAGGATCCACGGTTTCCACCCCGAGCACGCTGCTACCGGTTTGGCTATATAAATCAACCATCTGCTTTAAAGCACCTTGTGGCGCGTCAATCAAATCATCGGCCAGCAGCACGGCAAACGGCTCCTGCTCCACGGCCGGGCGGGCGCACAAAACCGCATGCCCCAAACCCAGTGCTTCAGGCTGGCGGGTATAAAGAAAACTCACGTTTTTCGGCACGATGTCTTTCAAATGCGCCAACAATTTTTCTTTATTACGCAAAGCTAGCTCCGACTCCAGCTCATACGCTTTGTCGAAATGGTCTTCAATACTGCGCTTGTTACGGCCGGTTACAAAAATAATCTCTGTGCAGCCTGCTTCTACTGCTTCCTCAACTGCATATTGAATCAAGGGTTTATCAACAATCGGCAGCATTTCCTTAGGGTTGGCCTTAGTGGCCGGCAGAAAACGCGTGCCCATGCCTGCCACGGGGAAAACGGCTTTTCTGATGGTTTTAGAAATCATGGTTTTCCTTTCGTTTGATGCCTGTCTGAACGTTATTTTCAGACAGGCATCGTATTTCAATCATTCTGTTTCGTTTAAAAACGCGAGCAATGCAGCTTCATCCAGCACTGCCACGCCCAACGCATGGGCTTTCTCCAGCTTACTGCCCGCCGCTTCGCCTGCCACCACATAATCGGTTTTTTTCGACACGCTGCCCGATACCTTGCCGCCTGCCGCTTCAATCAATGCCTGCGCTTCGTCGCGCTTTAAAGTGGGCAGCGTACCGGTTAACACGAAGGTTTTGCCTGCTGCGGGATGATGCCTGTCTGAAACTTCAGCCGGCTGCCCGGCCATATTTTCCGATAAAAATTGCTGCACTGCTTGCAGCAGGCTACGGTTTTCCTCATCTGCCCGCCATGCCTGCCACTCGGCGGGCAAGGCTTTGTCGTTCAATAATGCATCCATATTTTGCCCCGCCAAATCCCATAAAGCCTGCGCCTTGTTTTCGGTAAGCCGGATACCGGGCAGGCGGGCCAGCCATTTCTGCGGTTGTGCATATTGTGCCACAGGTAGGCTGACCGGCTGCGCTTTCGGCATAACGCCGGCATTCAGCAGCTCATCTATCATCGCTTGCTGCTCAATTTGCCCAAAAAAGTGGCCGATGGAATGGGCAACGACTGCACCGATATCAGGCAAGCATGCCAAGACCGGTTCGGGTGCGCGGCGTACATTTTCCAATGAACCAAACGCCTGCGCCAACACTTTGGCTGTTCGCTCACCAACATGCCGGATGCCGAGTGCAAACAGAAAGCGCGCTAATTCAGGCTGTCTGCTGGCAGCGATGCCGTCAAGAATATTCTGCGCCCATTTAACAGGAGACTGCTTTTTATTTTTGCTGCCATCCGTCACGTCTTCAGCAGCGTTTTCCTTCATCTGCTGCAAAGTGGCAATGTCTAAACAGTATAAATCAGCAAAATGACGCACCAAGCCCTGCTCTACCAAAGCCTCAATCTGCCTCTGCCCCAAGCCCTCGATATCCATCGCTTTGCGGGAAGCAAAATGAATCAAACCCTGCGCGCGCTGGGCGCGGCAAAGCATACCGCCGCTGCAACGTGCCACCGCCTCGCCCGCCTCGCGCTCGATATCGCTGCCGCAAATCGGGCAATGCGCAGGCAAACGGTAAGGCGGGTAAACCGGCTCTGCGCCTTTGTTTTCCGAAGCGGACGCAAACAAATCGCTCTGCACGGTTCCTTGCGAATGCCTGTCTGAAACTTCTGCAGCACGCATCGGCCGCCGTTCCGGCACAATCCTTACCACTTCGGGAATCACATCGCCGGCGCGGCGCACCACCACAGTATCGCCCACGCGCACATCTTTACGGCTCACTTCGTCCTGATTATGCAAAGTGGCATTGGTTACGGTTACCCCGCCCACAAATACCGGCTGCAAACGCGCAACCGGCGTTACCGCGCCTGTGCGGCCTATCTGCACATCAATCGCTTCCACCACGGTTAACGCCTCTTCGGCCGGAAATTTGTGGGCAACCGCCCAGCGCGGCGCGCGTGAAATAAAGCCCAGCTCTCGCTGTTGCGCCAAACTGTTGACCTTCACCACCATGCCGTCGATTTCATATGGCAATTCGGGGCGCTTTTGGAGCATGTCTTCATAAAAACGCAACACCTCCACAATATTGCCGAAACAGCCGAAATGCCCGTGCGGCAGACTGAATCCTAGTTCGCTCAAATAAGCCAGCTCCTGAATATGCTCTTCAAGCACCGCACCGCCTTGCTGCCGCGCAATGCCGTAGGCAAAAAAATGTAGCTTGCGTTGCGCCGTGATGCGCGAGTCCAGTTGGCGCAAGCTGCCGGCTGCCGCATTGCGCGGATTGGCAAAGGTTTTCTGCCCCGCTGCGGCCTGCCGCCGGTTTAAAGCCTCAAAATCGGCCTTCAGCATCAATACTTCGCCGCGCACTTCAATCAACTCGGGCACATCATCACCATGCAGACGCAGCGGCACATTGCCGATGGTTTTTACGTTTTGCGTGATGTCTTCACCTGTTTCGCCATCACCACGGGTTGCGCCGCGCACCAATACGCCGTTTCGATACAGCAGGCTCACAGCCAAACCATCGAACTTGGGCTCAATCACATACGCCGGTTTGCTGCCCCCCAAACCGCCGCGCACCCGCTCGTCAAACGCCAGCATTTCGGCATGGTCGAACACGCCGTTTTCATCTTCCGGTGAAAAAGCATTGGAAAGCGACAGCATAGGCACTTCATGCCGCACGCTCTCAAACCCGGCCAATAAGCCGCCACCCACCCGCTGCGTCGGGCTTTCAGGCAGGCGTAGTTCGGGATGCGCCGCTTCCAGCGCTTCCAGTTCGCGGAACAATTGGTCATATTCCGCATCGGGCACGGTGGGCGCGTCGAGCGTGTAGTATTCATAGGCGTAGCGGTTGAGCTGGTCGGTAAGTGTTCGGATGCGGTGTGATAAGTCGTTCATAGTATTAAAATGCAAATGGAGACAGCCATACAAAATGCCTGTCTGAAAAAAGCGGGCACTTAATCAAGTGCCCGCCCATTATAACGGATAAGTTTAAGAGAACAGGCGCGCCGCAAGGTCGCCGCCCGGCTCGATACCTACTTTTTTCATTTCTTCTTGGCGCGCCAGCACAAAGCTGCGCACGTTTTTCAACCACTCGGGGGAAAGCTGGTTCATATTATCGTCAACTAAATCCAAGCCGAGGCTGCCAGAGAAATTCACGGCAATGTCCATAAAGCGGTTGAAATATTTTTCACCGGCCGGCACACGGGTGATGTCGAACAGCATGCTGAATCCGCGATAAGCCTGGCTGGAAAGCAGGCTGGCGGTAAAGGGGCTGCCATCAACCGTAACAATGCTGAACAGCGGCTCGCCATTATCATCCTGCAAGTGGAAAGCACCGTCATGTCCCAAGCGGAAGTCTGAATTTTCCAATACATTGCGCAACTCCACGCCGCTGATGCTACCGCGCGATACCAAGTGAATAGCAATGGTTTGATCCACTCGCTCGCACAATTCGTCCAGCGGGCGTGCAGTGTTGAGGAAACTGGGCACATCCATCAGCAGCAAACCGGCGTCGAGCTGCTCTGCAAAATGGTTAACCTGCTCGCCGAAACGTTCTAACTCCTGAGTTGTAGCCAAACCATTGCGGCTGATGGCCTGCAAACCCACCACAAAGCCTTGGTAATAAACGCTGGGAATCGGCTCGGCAATCTGCCAGCGGTCGTCCATGGTGCAGCCGGCAATCTGAAAACGGTAGCGGCCAGCAAAACGCGGCAATGCGTGCAATTCCTGCGGTTCGCGCAGGGAAATGTAGGCCATGTAATCGAAATTGTGGTTAAACCACGGTAATTGCTGCTGCACCATATCGTCTAAATCAAGCAACAGCTCTTTTTTGTTTTTCACTTTGGTTTGCGAAGGCACGGGCACTTCTACCTTCTTAAACTTAAAGCCCCTGCCCTGCTTCGCTTCTTTTTCCAATTCCGCATCCAAATCAAGCGAAAAGGCTGTGCCGAAGCTGTCTTCTTCCATTTCGATTTCAACGTTTTGGCGGCTGGCGGCAACTTTGCGCGAACGCTGCTTTTGCACCTTTTGCTCGGCTTTTGCCGCAGCGGCGGCCATTTGGTCGAACATATCCTCTGTGGGCAGCTCGGAAATATCTTTTTCCCTTAATTTTTTAACAGGTTCGCTTTTAGGCTGGTGACCCGGCAAGCGGCCGTCGCGCACGGAGCGGGTTTGTTTTTCCAGCAACGCGTCTTTGTCGGAATGGCCGAACTGGGCGCGCACCTGCTGGCGGTATTTATTTTCCTGATACATATTGTAGGCAATCACGCCGAGAATCACGACGGCGCCTAAAACTAAAAAAATCAGCATGGCATCACTCATTGTTAGAAATAGCTGTTTGGTATGATTTAAAATTTAATTTTTAATGGCATAAACTGGCCGTGATTATACCCAAAATTAACGGCTTAGGCATCCATGCCTGTCTGAAAAACGCTCAGCGCGCCACGGGGAAACCTGCCTGCTGCACGCGCACCCAATCGAAAAAATGGCCTGGGTCGGACTTACGACCGGGCGCAATATCTTGGTGGCCGGTAACGGCTTCAATGGGGTAAACCTGCTGCAAGGCATGCAGGAGCGTATTCAGGCTTTCATATTGTGCTTCGGCAAACGGTTCGAAGTCGCACCCTTCCAGCTCAATTCCTATCGAAAACGCATTGCATTTTTCACGCCCCCGAAACGAAGAGATCCCAGCGTGATAAGCCATATCGTCACACGACACAAACTGCACGATTTCGCCGCTGCGGGCAATCAGAAAGTGGCTTGATACGCGCAATTCGGTCAGAATGCTGAAAAAAGGATGCTCAGCCGGATTGATGCGGTTGGTAAACAGCTTTTCCACCGCCCCGTTACCGTATTCAAAAGGCGGCAGCGAAATATTGTGCAACACCACTAAATTCACGCGCTCATTTGCCTCACGCGCGCAAAAATTCGGCGAATCTACCCGCCGCGCGGGGCTGAACCAGCCGTTTTGCCAATCATTATTCACTGTTTGCTCCATATTTTTCAGACAGGCATTGCTTCATGCTGTTGAAACGCTTGCAGCGCCGCCCAAACCATTTCAGGCTGCTCCTTAATCACTTCATGCGCCGCGAAGGGTATGTTCATCAGGTGCACATCAGGCAATTCGTTTTTCAGCGCCGCCCAATCCGCCAGCGAATAGAGAAAATCCGCTTCGCCCCGGATAGCCAGCACATGCGCTTTAATACGGCTGACGGTTTGGTTGGGATAGCCGCTCTCGCTTTCATCCAGCCACATCGCTCTCAGGCTGCCGACCCATTTTTCTAAATCCACTTCGGGATTCTCAGCCTCATAAGCAGCCACTTGCCCGGGCATATACTCTCGAACAAACTCCACATTAACGGCTTCAAACATCGGGCGCGTTGCGCTTAAGTGGTCTTTATGCCAGTCTGAACCTATGGTGATGATACGCTGCACACGTTCATCTTCGGCGCCCAAGCGGTAAGCAATAATACCGCCGTCGCTGAAGCCGAATAAGCTGTATTGTCCAATAGCCAAATGCTGCAAAATCCGGCGCACATCTTCGGCGGCTTGTGCATAAGTTAATGCAGCATGGCCGAAAGTGCTGCGGCCATGCCCTCTCGTATCAATGGCGAGCACGCGGAAATGCTGCTGCAAGCGCGGCAGCAAAGCGGCGAAATCTTCAATCGAGCCGAACCCGCCATGCAACAACACCATCACCGGCGCATCGGCCTGCCCGCCGATCCGGTAATGCAGATTTGCACCTTTATGAGTTAGAAAATGAGATTGCATCGTTCACTTTCTCCTTAAATATAGACAATCAACACATTTTCGGTACAAGCCGGCAATCCGAAGACTATACACAATAGTATATGGCTGATTTTGTTACTGCTTTTAGCAGCTTCCAAAATCGTTCTCTTTGAGCTAAGGCGCAGCACGTTAAGTTTATTGGCTATATACACACGGTTTTTCAGACAGGCATTAATTATAAAAACGCGATGTGTCAGTTTCCGTCAGAAGCATTTCAGGTAACAATGCCTGTCTGAAACAAAATACACGCCCGCGCCCGAAAAAACACCGCCCGCATTGTAACACGCCCCGTGCGGCATATCCTGTTATACTTACGCCCGACTTCAATCCATAACGAATCAATAATTCATGGTAAAACAAAAGACTAAAAAGCCTTCCGGCAAGCCCTTTGTGGTTGGCGCTCTGATATTGCTTGCCGCAGCCGGCGGCACTTTCGGCTACCTGCTCTTTGCCGAAAAAGACAACGGCCAAACCTACCGTATGCGCGTTGGCAAAGGCCAAGGCGTTTCCGGCGTAAGCCGCAAGCTGGCTGAAGACGATGTTATCTACAACCGCACCGTGATGATGGCCGGCGCTTATGTTCTAGGCGTACAAAACAAACTGCACGCCGGCAACTACAAACTGCCGCAAAAAGTATCCGCCTGGCAGATTCTCAAACGCCTCAAAGAAGGCCGCCCCGACACCATTACCATCCGCATTATCGAAGGCATGAAGTTCAGCCAGATGCGCGGCATTATCAATCAGTCGCCTGATTTGGCGCACGACACCAAAAACCTGAGCGATGCCGAGCTTCTGCAAAAAATCGACCCCGACGCACTAAGCAGCTATCCGGAAGGCCTGTTTGCGCCCGACAGCTATGAAATAGATGCTGAAAGCAGCGATTTGGCGCTCTACAAGCTGGCCTACAAAACCCAACAAAGAAATCTGCAAGCGGCTTGGGAGGAACGGCAAAGCGGCCTGCCCTACAAAAACCCTTACGAGCTTTTGACCATGGCCAGCATTGTGGAAAAAGAAACCGGCCATAAAGACGACCGCCGCCACGTTGCCGCCGTGTTTGTCAACCGCCTCAACATCGGCATGCGCCTGCAAACCGACCCCAGCGTTATCTATGGCATGGGCGATGCTTATAAGGGCAACATCCGCAAATCCGACCTCCAGCGCGACACACCTTATAACACCTACACCCGCGCCGGCCTCACGCCCACGCCCATTTCTCTGCCCGGCAAAGCTGCGCTGGAAGCCGCCGCCCACCCGAGCAATGCCAACTATCTTTATTTCGTTTCCAAAATGGACGGCACAGGCAAAAGCAAGTTCAGCCATACTTTGAGCGAACACAACGATGCCGTTCGCCAATATATTTTGAAAAAATAAGCATCTGCCGCGCAGATACCGCAATGCCTGTCTGAAAACCGCTGTTTCAGACAGGCATTGCCATTATTCCCAGCTATTTGCCTCATGCTCAGGCTTCATTCGGATATTCATTTAGGCGCAGCCAAACATGCGTACTAAAGATCCTTGCCCTGCCCTGTTACTGTTTTTTGGTTATTTTACTATTCTTTGGCTATCAACCCCTGCGATTCGGTTATAATCTGCCTCATTCATTATTTAATGAACTTACCAGTTATCTATTTTCAGACAGGCATCGCAGCAATAAGATGCCTGTCTGAAAGCATTTCAATCAGGAAACCATTATGAGCCATTCAGTAATCACCGTTATCGGCAAAGACCGCATCGGCATTGTTTACGACGTATCCAAATTGCTGGCGGAAAACCAAATTAATATTGTTAACATCAGCCAGCAGCTGATGGGTGGCTTTTTTACCATGATTATTCTGGCGGATACCGAACAATGCCCCAAATCGCGCCGGGAAATGCTCGATTTGTTTGCCGAAGAAGGCAACAAGCTCGCGCTTGACATCCGTATGCAAAACGAAGATTTGTTCAACGCCATGCACCGCATCTGAAAGGCTGCCTGAATCATGAGTATCCAATCCAGCGAGATTTTAGAAACCGTGCGCATGGTTGCCGACCAGAATTTCGACGTGCGCACCTTAACCATCGGCATAGACCTGCACGACTGTATCAGTCCCAACCTCGATACGCTCAATCAAAATATCTACAACAAAATCACCCGCGTCGGCAAAGATTTGGTTGCCACCGCGCAATACTTATCCGCCAAATACGGGGTGCCGATTGTGAACCAGCGCATTTCCGTAACCCCGATTGCCCAAATTGCCGCGGCTACCGGCGCGGATTCTTATGTGAGCGTGGCGCAAACATTGGATAAAGCCGCCAAGGCCATCGGCGTATCTTTTATCGGCGGCTTTTCTACGCTCGCGCCCAAAGGACTGACACCTTCGGGCGAAGTGTTGATACGTTCGATCCCCGAAGCCATGAAAACCACGGATATTGTGTGCAGCTCGGTCAATATCGGCAGCACCCGTGCGGGCATCAATATGGACGCCGTGAAGCTGATGGGCGAAACCATCAAGCGCACGGCTGAAATCACGCCCGAAGGCTTCGGCTGCGCCAAAATCGTGGTGTTTTGCAATGCTGTGGACGACAACCCCTTTATGGCAGGCGCATTTCACGGCGCGGGCGAAGGCGATGTCATGCTGAACGTGGGTGTGTCAGGCCCCGGTGTGGTGCAGGCTGCGTTGGCCGATTGCGAAGGCAAAGATTTAACCGAAATCGCCGAAATCGTGAAAAAAACCGCATTTAAAATCACCCGCGTGGGCGAATTAATCGGTCATGAAGCCGCACGGCGTTTGGGCATTCCTTTTGGTATTCTCGATTTATCACTCGCGCCCACGCCGGCAGTAGGCGATTCTGTGGCGCGCATTCTCGAAGCCATGGGTTTGAGCGTGTGCGGCACTCACGGCACCACCGCTGCGCTGGCGCTGCTCAACGATGCGGTGAAAAAAGGCGGCATGATGGCTTCTTCCGCAGTTGGCGGCTTGAGCGGCGCGTTTATTCCCGTGTCGGAAGACGAAGGCATGATTGCCGCCGCAGAGTCCGGCGTACTCACGTTGGATAAGCTTGAAGCGATGACTGCTGTATGCTCGGTGGGCTTGGACATGATTGCCGTGCCCGGCCATACAAGTGCGGCCTCCATTTCCGGCATTATCGCCGATGAAGCGGCCATCGGTATGATCAACAGCAAAACCACCGCCGCGCGCATTATTCCCGTGCCGGGCAAAGATGTGGGCGAAAGCGTGGAATTCGGCGGGTTGCTCGGTTATGCGCCGATTATGCCGGTGAAATCAGGCTCTTGCGAAGTGTTTGTCAACCGCGGCGGGCGGATTCCGGCGCCGGTGCAATCGTTGAAAAACTAAACCCTGTTGGTAGAAATTTTCAGACAGGCATATAATAAAGTTTGACATGCTGATGCCTGTCTGAAAACATCAAAACCGGAAACCTACATGAGCAGAATCTCAACCACTTTCTCCGCCTTAAACGGCAAAAAAGCCCTGATTACCTACATCACAGCCGGTGATCCCGACTTGGCCGCCACCGTCGGCATGATGCACAGCATGGCGGCAAACGGGGCAGACATCCTCGAGCTGGGCGTGCCTTTTTCCGACCCGATGGCCGACGGCCCTACCATTCAACGTGCCGCAGAGCGAGCATTGGCCAACGGTGTTTCGTTGAAAGACGTATTGGCTGCCGTGGCAGAGTTCCGCCAAACCAACCAAACCACGCCCGTGGTTTTGATGGGCTATCTGAACCCCATACACAGAATGGGCTATGCCGGATTTGCCCGTGCAGCTAAAGCCGCCGGAGTGGACGGCGTGCTGACCGTAGACGATCCGGTTGAAACCATTGCCCCTTTGCAGCATGCGTTGGAAGAAGAAGGCATAGACTGCATTTTTCTGATTGCGCCAACCACCGGCGAAGCGCGTATCCAAGCCATTGCCGAACATGCGGGCGGCTTCGTTTATTATGTGTCGCTCAAAGGCGTAACCGGCTCCGCCGCGCTTGATACGGAAGCCGTGGCTGAAAAAATTACCGTATTGCGCAAATACATCTCGATTCCGATTGGCGTGGGTTTCGGCATCAACGACACCGAAAGTGCCCGAAAAATCAGCCAAATTGCCGATGCCGTGATTGTCGGCAGCAGGATTGTGAAAGAAATCGAGCATCATCCGGGTAAAGAGGCCGAAGCAGTCGGAGCGTTGGTTAAAGAGCTCAAAGCGGCGCTGTAACGCCGGAACAGTTATGAAAAAACAATTGCCAATCCTGCTTTTGCTGGCTATATTGCCTGTTTCTAAAGCTGAACCCCATATATCTTATCCGCGTGAAGTGGCTGTTTTCATTGAACATGCTGAAGATTGCGAACACTTTGCCGGAGAATTTGATCCTGATTTACCTCAAAAAGAGCAACACCGCATCTCAGCCGCAGCACAAAGAGTCTGCGCCGCGGCCGGTAAGCAATACCCGAAACTTATCCGTAAATATCAAGGCAACGCCCGAATCAGCAAAGTGTTGCAGCAATATTCCCATATCACGGATTACTACTAATACATTGCGGATAGGCCAATGCCTGTCTGAACACATTCAAGGAGTCGACCATGAGCTGGCTGGATAAAATTCTTCCGCCCAAAATTAAAAAAGACGAAAACGGCAAATCGGGTATTCCCGAAGGCCTGTGGCATAAATGCCCGTCTTGTTCCGCAACCTTATATGCCACCGATTTGGCGCAAAACCAAAACGTGTGCCCGAAATGCAATCACCACAATGCCATGACCGCGCGCGAGCGGCTGGATTTGCTGCTGGATGCAGAAGGCCGTGAAGAAATCGCCGCCAATGTGAAGCCCACCGATATTCTGAAATTCAAAGACAGCAAAAAATATCCCGACCGCCTTTCCGCCGCCAAAAAACTGACCAACGAAGATGACGCGCTGGTGGTGATGAAAGGGACGATGAACGGCCATCCTGTTGTGGTTGCCGCGTTTGAATTCCGTTTTATCGGCGGCTCGATGGGTTCCGTGGTGGGCGAGCGTTTCGTGCAAGGCGTGCGCCGTGCCGTAGCCGACCGTTGCAGCTTCATCTGCGTTTCCGCCAGCGGCGGCGCGCGTATGCAGGAAGGTTTAAGCTCTTTGATGCAAATGACCAAAACCAGCGCTTCCTTGCATTTACTGACCGAAAAAGGCCTGCCCTTTATTTCTGTACTGACCGACCCAACCATGGGCGGGGTATCTGCCAGCTTCGCATTTTTAGGCGATGTTGTCTTAGCCGAGCCGGGCGCACTTATCGGTTTCGCAGGCCCGCGCGTGATCGAACAAACCGTGCGCGAAACCCTGCCGGAGGGCTTCCAACGTGCAGAATTCTTATTGGAAAAGGGTGCCATCGACCAAATTGTCGACCGCCGGGAAATGAAACAGCGCATCTCCGATTTGATTACCTTGCTGCGCAGAGAACCAGCTGTGGATGCCGCTTAAGAAGATTTGTTTGTTGTAAGTAAGTAAATACGAATGCCTGTCTGAAAACTTTCAGACAGGCATTAAAAAAGCCCTGTTTTTGTACAGGGCTTTTTTATCACAGGCATTGAAATTAACGTTCGCTCAAGGCCTGTTTCATACGAGTAATAGGCTTGATGAGGTATTGGAATACTGTTTTCTCGCCAGTCTTCACATCCACTGTAGCCACCATACCCGGGATAATAGGCATATCCTTACCATTACGGTCTTTCAAACTATTGGAATCTGTTTGCACCAAAATACGGTAGTAAACTTGGTTTGGATCCAATTTCAACTCATCGGTCCGAGCTTGGTTACTGATGGTATCCGGGCTGATTAAAGTTACTTTACCATCCAAACCACCATAAATGGCATAGTCATACGCACTGATTTTAACCACAGCCGGCAGACCCGGGCGTAAAAACGCAACGTCTTGTGGGCGAATATAAGCTTCAACCAATAATTTTTCATCCAGAGGCACAATATTCAGAATATCTTGACCTGCATTTACCACACCGCCGACTGTATTGATTTTGACATCTTTCACAATACCGCGCAGAGGAGCACGAATTAACGAACGTGATACCGGGTCTGCGCGCATAGCCATATTTTCTTTTGCTTGTGCCAGCTCAGATTCAGTTTGCACTAATTCGTTATTGGCATCTGCCATATAACGGTTTTGACGTTCTGCAATTTGAGCAGCCAAATCACTGGATTCACGCTGCATACGCAAAAGCTCTACTTCAGAAACCACACCTTGTTTAACCATAGGCGCAGTAATTGAGATTTCACGATCCAAAGCAGCTTTACTCATACGCAACCCTTGAACAGCATCTACCACTGCACGACGACGCGCAACATAAGCAGCTTGCTCACGCTGTTTCAAAGTCGGGCTGATGCTGCTGGGGAAATTCAACGGACCGCCATAAGCTTCAGCTTTCAAACGGGCAACCATCGCTTCCAAGTTGGCAACTTTTGCTTCACTTTCACGTAACACAGCAGAGCTTCGGGTATCATCAAGGCGCAATAGAATCTGCCCTTTCTCAACGATGTCTCCCTCTTTAACTTTCATTTCAGAAATCGTACCGGGATCCAAACTCTGAATGACCTGTTCTCGGCTACTTGGAATGACACTGCCATTACCCCTAGTTACCTCCTCCAATGGGCTGTTATAAGCCCAAATGACGAAAACGACCAAAAATACAAAAAACAGGATAATGACCCAAAACTGACCATGATGCTTCTCTTTTTGCAAAGCCGCATTAAGGTCATTCACGAGTTTCAAATCACTGGATTTAACGCTTTCCTGATTGTTTTGTTCACTCATAATGACAAAAACCTTATACCTATTTTCATGAAAAGGCTGCCGAAAAAAGCAGCCTGCTTCTCAAATCACTATTAACCGTTTGCTTGACGGATACCTTGTTGCGCGGCTCCTGAAGCAGCTTGCTGGTTAGATTGTTGCTCGTTTTGCATTAATTTTTGCAATACCAGATCACGCGGACCATCCATTACAACTTTACCGTTATCCATCACAATAATACGGTTAACAATCTGCAATACCTGCGGACGGTGCGTTACCACCACCATTGTTTTATCTTTACACCATTGTCCCACTGCATTAAGTGCCATACGTTCGGTAGCCTGATCCAAACCTGTGGTCGGTTCATCAAGCAACACAACTTTCGGATTGCGCAAAGTCATTCGTGCTAAAGAAATAATTTGTTTTTGTCCGCCAGATAAACCCAAACCATCCTCACCCAAAGGCATATCCAAACCTCGCGGATGGTTTCTAATAATTCGGTCGAGGCCAAAACGTTTCAAAGCAACCAGCAATTCTTGGTCGGTTGAAAAACCGTCGGTACGTGCCAAATCCATATTTTCACGCAAAGTACCTAAAAATAAACGGGGTGACTGGCTCAGCAGCAAAACTTTATTACGCAAAAAGTTCGGGTCAATTTGGCGCATATCCACACCATCTAGAGTAACGTTACCCGAAGAACCATCATATAAACCGCTGGCTAACTTAAGCATAGTGCTCTTACCGCTACCAATACGACCAAGCACCCCCACTTTTTCACCCGGACGAATATTAATATTTAAGCCAGAAACAGCAACCGCACCATCTTCGCCATATTTAAAAGACACATTTTCAAAACCGATAGCGCCTTGAACATTATCTAAAGTAATATATTTACGTTCAGGTTGACGCTCAATCGGACGTTGAACAATATTGTTCACACCGCTCAGTGCCAACTTTGCCTGTTGAAAACGTGTAGCCAAGCCTGCGATTTGAGCCAACGGTGCCAATGCACGTCCGGATAAGATAACTGACGCAATCAAAGCACCCATCGTAATCCTATCATTTGGGTTTTCCGCATGAATCAGGTAAGTACCCAACAGAACCAAAAATACAGTGTTTAACTGCTGCATCGCAACGGCGAAGTTGATCATAAAGTTACTGGTATCTTTCACTTTAATGGAAGAAGCAGAAGTTTTAGCAGTGTATTCATCCCAACGTTGTTGCGCCCACGTGGTTGCATTATTGGTTTTTAATGTTTCAATGCCTTCCAACGCTTCTACAGCCAAACCTTGACGCTGAGACGACTCTTTCATTGATTCATTAATATAACGTGACAAGGGGCGTTGAACCAAGAAACCAACAACGATAACAATAGGAATAATTGTCAATGGAACCAGTGCCAGCTTTCCACCTACAATTCCGATTACAGAAACGAACAACAGTAAGAAAGGTAAATCAACCAGAGTTAACAAACTGGCACTAGTCATAAACTCACGGACAGATTCAAACTCACGCAAGTTATTCGCATATGAACCAGCAGATGCAGGCCTGTCCGCTAAACGCAAAGCCATAACGCGGCGGAACAATGCCGAGCTGATGATCAAATCAGCCTTCTTACCTGCAATATCAGTTAGATGACCACGAATCAGTTTAGCAATAAATTCAAAAGTAATTGCTAAAACCACACCAATACTCAATACCCAAAGCGTTTCATAAGCTTGGTTCGGAATTACCCGGTCATAAACATTCATCACGTACAATGAGCTTACCAAAGCCAAAAAGTTAATGATAAATGTTGCTAGAATTACTTGGTAATAATACCCTTTAAACCGCCAAATAACCTTCCAAAACCAGGCCTTCGGCAAATCATATTCAGGCAAATCAGAACGGGCATCTGATACCATTTTAGGTTTGATAAACCAACAGTAACCCAAGTAAAGATCAGATAATTGCTCGTGGCTTAGTTCTTGAGCCAGCCCGTCTGCCTGCCTAATATGGTAGGTGCGGTCACGACCTGCTCCGTTTATCTTAGTGATTACGGCAGCTTCTTCATTATGCAGGATTGCCACAACCGGAACTGCCAACGAGGGTATTTCATCCAAGTTTCGTTTAGAAAGCGTATTCTCAAAACCGTGGCTTCTCAGAACTTCTTTCAATGAATGAAAATTAACATTGAGTTTTTTATCTCTAACTACCTCAGCAGACAAAACGGCTTCAGATACAGGGGAACCCAATATCTGTGTTGCTAAAGCAATATGTTCGATAATTGATTTCATAGCTTTTATTCAATCGTAAATTCTAAAATATTTTAAGTCTGTTTTATTCTTCAGGCGCAATTCCAGCCCAATTGGCAATTTGAGCTTGGGCAGTCAGATACTCCAAAGCCGCATCGCGAAAATCATTTCTTGCCGTAATATTTTCCTGCTCAATATTGGCAAGCTCATTGTACGCGCCTAAAACGTCCGTTAATGTACGACGCGCAACTTTAAATTGCAGCTCATATGCTTTCACTACTTCTTTTTGAGAAACAATATGTTGAGCAGTAATTCCTGAACGCAGCTCACTCTGAGCCATATCCATTTCAGCGGTTTTCGCACGCTCCGCCACTTCACGCAAAATCTGATCTAGCTTTGAATCTGCAGCCTCCACTGTGTGCGCATTTTTATCTACTGTATGACGAGCTGCCTGATCGAAAAAGTTCCACGATAAATTCAAATAAACTTGTTTAGTTTCTTTCGTGGCAACACCTTCTAGATTGATGGCTGGTTTTCTAGCGGCTTTTGATGCCTGTAATTCGTAGAAAGTGCTCTCGCGCTCCGCCTTTTGTGCAAGGTAGCTAGGGTTTACTCCATTATCCATGCCTTTATAACGGCTTATAAGTGTTCGTGTCGTTTCGGTGCGGAATGGATCTTTTAGATCTTGGGGACGTAATGAGGTGACCGTATATTTAGATAACCGACTTAAAGCCAACTCCATAGTACGTGTTAATTGTGCAATAGTTGTTTGCACTTGTAATCGCCTAGCTTCTGCCTCAATCAACTCGGAACGCCGACCGGTATCATACTTAGCCACTACGCTTAAATCTTTTAATAGCTTATTATGTCGATTCAAACTTTGTTGATTAACTTCTATAGATTCCTTTGCACGTAATGCAGTCAAATATAATTTACCTATTTCACTCCCCAACTCTTCTTGGGTTTCATAGTATTTATATTTGTAATAAATTTCTTTTTGCTTGTCTCGATTAACCGAAGCAGTAATTCCCCCCCATGAATACAGGTTAAGACTACCTTTCAAACCAACGGAATTCTTTAAGTCATCATCAGCATCTTTATTGTCTTGCATCAACACTTGCGTACCCGTCAAACCAACAACCGGATAATGTGCTGCTTTCGAGGCTTTTGTAGTACTTTCAGCAGCAGCCAAATTTGCTCTTGCTTCCAATAAAGCAGGATCCGCTACTAAAGACTTCTGTAAAATTTCTCGTAATTCTTTTGCGGCAACCGGTTGGCTCACTAAAAGTACAGTAATAGAAAGTGCAGAATAGCGCTTCAAAAAACCGATTGTTTTATAGAGATGCTTTTGCATATTTTTAAACTTAATTCTTAATTTACACTATTACCCTATGAACCATCTATGCCAACATAGTTCACAAACATATAGCCAATTCAAAACTATTGCAGAATAACACCATATTGCAATTTATTCACGCAATGAGTGACAAAAGGTTGCCTTTATTTGTTAAAAGTGTGGTGTAGTCTTGTTCCGATTCTACGCCTTACACAAGGAAAAACAAAGCCCTAACTGTGTTACAGCAGGGCTCAGTTTTTAAAATAAAACAAATATTAACGTTTCTTGCCAGTTACAGTTGCAACTGCCAAATTAGCATCGCGTTTCAATGCAACGCTGCTCACACCTTCGGGATAAGCAACGTCTGTCAAATGGAGAATGTCACCTGCTACTACATTTTCGCAGTTCAGCTCTAAAAAAGCCGGAATATTTTTAGGATTAACAATACAATCCACAGTAGTGCTTAACAATGAAACACGACCACTTTGCAATTTTACTGCCTGAGATTTTTCAGCATTAACAACATGCAAAGGCAAACGCATGCGTAAAGGCTTATTAAAATCTACTACTTGAAAATCAATGTGTTGTACTTCCTGACGGAAAGGATGGATTTGAAAATCACGAACAATTACGTCGTAAGCTTTACCATCTAAAGACAGCTTGATCAATGCGGTATGGAAAGATTCTTTCTCCAATGCATAGAAAACGGTTTTATGATCAACCGAGATAGCAGTGGCCTTCTGGTCTTCACCATATAAAACTGCCGGTGTTTTACCTTCGCGACGCAGGCGGCGGCTCGCACCAGTACCTTGAGCTTCACGAACAGCAGCTTGAATTTCGTATGACATAATATAAATACTCCAAAAAATTGAACAATACTGTCTTTAAACCGCGACCAGTGTCAGACAGCAGAATCATGGGAGAAATATCGCTCCCGGTGCTACAAGTTCTTCATTAAACAAATAAGAAACAGACTCTTCATTACTAATTCGTCTTACCGTTTCAGCCAACAAACCGGCAATGGTTACTTGACGAATTTTAGAACATTTCTTTCCATCTTCAGACAAGGGGATAGTATCTGTTACAACCACTTGATCAATATCTGAAGAAGCGATCCGGCTTATCGCTTCACCCGAGAAAACAGGATGAGTAGCATATGCCAATACACGCTCCGCCCCTCTATCTTTCAAAGCCGAGGCGGCTTTACACAAGGTATTTGCAGTATCAATCATATCATCGATAATCAAACATGTACGGCCTTGTATATCACCAATAATATTCATTACTTCTGCCACATTGGCTTTGGGGCGCCGTTTATCAATAATTGCCAAATCAACATTCAGCATTTTTGCAACCGCACGGGCGCGCACAACACCGCCAATATCGGGACTCACAACAGTCAAATTCTCTATGCGTTGCTGTTGTATATCATTAATTAAAATCGGCGTGGCATAAATATTATCTACAGGAATATCAAAAAAACCCTGTATCTGATCCGCATGCAAATCAACTGTTAATACCCTGTCAATCCCTGCAGAATACAGCATATTCGCCACAAGCTTAGCTGAAATAGGCACGCGCACAGAACGCGGACGACGGTCTTGTCGTGCATAACCAAAATAGGGAATTGCAGCTGTAATACGACCCGCAGACGCCCTTTTCAAGGCATCAGCCATAGTTAAGACTTCCATCAAATTATCATTTGTGGGTGCGCAAGTAGGCTGCACAATAAAGACATCTCGACCACGAACATTTTCTAACAACTCAATGGCAACTTCACCATCTGAAAATCTACCCACAGAGGCATTACCTAATGAAATACCCAAGTGTTTGACCACATTTTTTGCCAATTCAGGATTAGCGTTTCCAGTAAACACCATCAAGCTGTCATATGCTGCCATTTCGTCATCATCCAAGATCGTTTTTTTGCATTCAGGAAACATTGTCAGCTTCCTTGTTTCTCAAAATTAATTTGGAAACGTATTATACGCGTCTACCGCATTTCCTCAAAGCATAAACGGCATTTTTTACGGTTAAACGTAATAAAAGCGTGCAAGCTAACTTACACGCTTCTGTTTGGCTGGGGATGTAGGATTCGAACCTACGAATGCCGGAATCAAAATCCGGTGCCTTAACCAACTTGGCGAATCCCCAATAATTCGGGTGGCTGGGGATGTAGGATTCGAACCTACGAATGCCGGAATCAAAATCCGGTGCCTTAACCAACTTGGCGAATCCCCAACGCTTCAAAATACTATATATCAAACAAAGGGTGCTGCGGTAAACCTTGTACGCAAAATGCCTGATATCTTTTTGAAACCTTACTGTAGATTATTTCAGCTTTTTCTTTAGAGCTTGTTGAAACAAACACACAAGCCCCAGAACCTGTCATTAACGGATTACCGTACGCTTTCAAATCTTGGAAAGCTGCAAAAACTTGCGGATACTCCTCAAACACAACTGCCTGCATATCATTTCTAAAAGGCTGCAATGCTTGAAAGGAGGTAATTATGCTTGTTTTTGAATCACGCGTCAAGTTTTTATGTGAAAAAATCTTTTCGGTACTCACATGTACGTCCGGCTTGATTATCACATACCATTGCCCCGGTATATCCATTTCAGTCAACTGCTCACCGATGCCTCTGGCAAAAGCGTTACGACCGAATATAAAAAACGGTACATCCGCACCCAGCCGCACACCCAAATCCATGAGTTGTTGCCGGTTTAAATCACATGCCCATAAACGGTTTAAAGCAAGCAGCACGGTGGCAGCATCCGAGCTACCTCCTCCCAAGCCCCCCCCCATAGGTATTTTCTTTTCCAGCCAGATATCTACACCAAATTTGCTGCCTGTGTACTCTTGTAACAATTTGGCTGCGCGTACAGTTAAATCATGCTCTGGGTTCACACCCGGTATTGGTGTATGCAACATAATTACACCATCTTTGCGTACACTAAGATACAAGGTGTCATACAAAGCGACCAGACAAAAAATACTCTCCAATTCATGATAACCATTGCTGCGCCGACCTGTAATTTTAAGATCCAGGTTTAGCTTTGCCGGAGCCGGGAAAGCCTGAACGTTTTCAGGGATATTCATTTTATGCCTCTTGCGGCGCATTGCGTGGCTGCCTGTGCATCGCGAGCAAGAGGCTGCATGTTGTCAAATACCAGTCGCAAGGTGAGCTTGCTGCTTTCCAACAATAATACTCGCGGCATTCCGTTTTGGTTGAGCTGCCTTGTAATCGTCCAATTAAATTGCTGCAGGCGCCCGTCGCTGGAAACATAATGAGGCACACCTTTCACCCACTGCCCCGCTGCCCAGATATTCAAATATTGCACCGGCAATTCATAACCCAAAAGCTGCTCACTTAACTCCTGCGCTGTTGCGGCACTAAACACTTTACCGTTGCTGTCTACCGCTACCACGCCTTGTGCATCTTGACACAATTGCCCCATGGTACTACCCAGCGGCGTGTTGACATCAATGGTTTGCACACCGTTTTGATACGTCCAGTCAAAATTGGCATACGAACCTTTTTCGTTCACTTTAACAGCCAAACGGCCATCGGCATTAAATTCCTTCAATTCGCCCTGTTCTCTCCAGGCATCTGTTTTTTGATAAATCGAAGTACAGGCACTCAATACCGCACTAAGTAGTAATATTCCTGCAATATGGGAAATTTTCATCATATTTGCTTCCTCTTGTAAGCGATGCCTGTCTGAAAACATTTTCAGACAGGCATTAATTCAACATTTCAACATTCTGCAAACAGCAACATTGATTTATCGTATTCAACTGAGAATACAATTATTTTGTTTTAGGCAACACCACACCCAATCGTTTCATAGTTTCCAGCAAAATCGAACGCTTCCCTTCTTTTTCTTTCAAGCCTTTTTTAAATACTTCTTTAGCTTGCTCCTGCCGACCGAGTTTCCAGTATGCTTCGCCTAAATGTGAGGCAACTTCAGGGTCAGGCTGCTGCTCGAAAGCAAACTCCAAATAAGGTAGAGCAGTAGTGGCATCGCCTTTTAATAAGTATGCCCAGCCCAAACTATCGTTGATTGCGGCAGATTCCGGCTCCAAGCGATAGGCTGCTTCAATCAACTGAAACGCTTCTTCTATATTACTTCCGGGCGCGCTCAACATGGTATAGCCTAAAGCATTCATACCTTCAACACTATCAGGACGCAGCTCACGATAGCGTTTCAAGTCAGCAATGGCTTTTTCAGGTTCGTTCAGATTGTCTGCATAAATGATGGCACGTTGATACAATACATCGGCCAACTTTTCTTGGTTATCTTTCTGCTTGTTGACTTTTTCATAAAGAGCATTGATTTCTTGCATTGCTTGACGCGGATTTTTATGCTTTACCAAAGTGAATAATTGCACCCTGAGTAAATCTTCATCGGTAAAGAAGTTACCTTGCTGCTCAGGCAGGTTTTGTGCGGCTTTGACGTGCTCTGTTGCTTTTTGCCAGTTACCCGACTCCACTTCGATTGATGCACTCAGCACCAACCTGTCAAATGCATATCCAGGGGCTTTGATTTTCGCTGCCCATTCACGTGCCGCCTGATGATTTTTTACATCGGCATAACGCATGGCCGAAATAGCCGCCGCCCGGCTTCTCTGCTCCTGCGTGCCAATGTTATAAACTTGCTCCAGATAAGACAAGATAACAGGCAACTCTGCTTTTTGGGTAATCGCCAAAAGCGCAGCCTGCATATAAAGATCCGCATCCGGTTTTTCTTTTAAAAGCTCTTGCAGCAGATCATATGCTTCAGAATATTTTCCCGAATATATCAGACCTTCCACCTGAAGCTCGCGCCATACCGGAGAAAGCTTATTTGTTTTTGCTTCGGCAAAGAATTTGTTCAAAATTTCAGGATTCTGCTGACCGATCAAGCGCAATGTAAACATTGTAGCAGGCACAATTTGGGTATCCAGCTCGGTTAACCGCTGCAAAGCCTGAATTGCACCTTGCTCATCATTGGCCAAGGAGCTGAAAATCGCCTGTGTGATAACTGCTTCCGGCATGTCAGGGTAAGGCTTGGTTGCACGTTTAACTTTACGGTCAACGCGCTTGGCAAATTCCGGATGCTCTATCGCGGCTTGGGCCAGTTGCAAAAACAATTTACGCTTGCTTTCGCTATCTGCTTTTTCCATAACCTTATCAAAGTTTTTCTCAACTGCATTAAACTCCTTCAGAGTCAAGCTGCGCACCCAAGCCATACGCTGCTGCGCCTCACTCGGTTCGGGTTCAACTTCACGCCAACGCTGGTAGATCGTTTCAGCTTGTTCATAAGCATGCAGGCTGATTGCCATTTCCATAGCCCGTTCCCCAACTTTGGAATCTTTGATCCGGTTAAACGCAACCATATAGCTTGCCAGCGCCGTAGCAACATCGCCTTTTTGCAGAGCAATTTCACCACCCAAAAGAGTAAATAGTTCGCTGGAGCGTTTAACCAAACGCGCGCGGCGCTCATATTCGCTAATCTGTGGTTCTTCTTTTTTTGCTTTTTTTGCAGCCGACTCAATCAACTCGTAATCGGAAGCCCGCGGCACTTCACTAGATGCGAAAGCCGGTAAAGCAGCGCTTAACAATAATGACAATACTAGCGGTTGAAAACGTTTTTGAAAAAAAGGCATAACATTCCCTTTGGTGTGGCATATCCAGCAGCCGCTTTAAATACCCGAAAATTTGTTGAACGGCTGCTTTAGAGTGTGTAGCGCGTCTTTAGACAATAAATTATGGAAAGCTATATTGCACCCGTATCGTTCGTAAACTAATACCGCAAATCCCATATCTAAAATCAACTGCGACACCTTAATTCATTAATTACCGAATAAAAATAAATCGCTACTTTATCACAAGGCATAAAGCAAAGGCGATTTTTGCAACAATTAACGAGAGGTGCAAAAGCTTTTCAGACAGGCATATAATGCTTTCAATGCCTGTCTGAAAACCATAAATTATGAACACCGAAACCTTACGCCATTTCCTTAAAAGTTTGTCTTCTCAACAACATGGCTTATTAAACAAGCGAAACACGCTTTTTATCGAACAGCCCGCCGATTCATTCCGGCCTGCCGCCGTTTTACTCGCCTTGGTACCTCGTCAGGAAGAATGGCAAATATTGCTGACCAAGCGCGCAGAAACCCTCAAACACCATACAGGACAAGTTGCTTTTCCCGGTGGCGGGTATGATGAAGAAGACGCTTCTCTCACCGAAACCGCCTTGCGCGAAGCACACGAAGAAGTGGGCACGCCTTGCCATACGTGGGAAACTTTCGACATTATTCCACCGTGTTACACGCCCAGCGGTTACGCTGTTTATACCGTGCCCGCTTTATCCGAAACCGAACCTCGGCTCACATTAAACCCGAGCGAAGTGGCCGAAGCTTTCTATGTACCGCTATCGCTTGCACTGGATACTGCAAACTACCAACAACGCATATTCCAATATCAAAATCGAACGGTACAGGCCCCTGCTCTGCCTTACTTACATTACGATATTTGGGGGCTGACCGCCAGCATTCTGTATTCAATGGCGGAACATTTCAGGCATTACCGTTATCGCAAATAAACTTTATTTCTGCTATGGCGCTGTTGCGCTTTGCCGTAGTAAAAATTAAGTTGATTACATATAGTTAAGCGCTTGTTAAAATGTCGATTTTTGATTAATCCAATTAACAATGCCTGTCTGAAAACACGGCTTCATAAAGAAGCTGGACAATATTTTCAGACAGGCATTGTCATTTCTGTGAGTCCTATCGCTTGATCTCTTCCAGCTTTCCACCCAAGTTTTCCAACTCAGCCAATACTTCCGGCCAAGCAACATCAAGCAACTTGCAAGCCTCACCAGATGCTTTAATGCCAAACTCAATGTGCGCATCCTTGTGCTCGGTTTTCTCGGTCGGCAGACTAAACGTTTTCACACCCGGATAATCTTGCTGTATCTGCTCCATCAAACGGCCGATTCGTGATTCCGGCAGCTTAAATACCCATACAGAGCGCGACGCCTGTTCGGTTTGGTTAAACTTGTCTGCATAATAACGATTCAGCACCCACTCGGCCATTGGCGCCACCATAACGGGAAAACCGGGCAAAAAATAATGCTCACGAATGGAAAAACCGGCAATCCGATTATACGCATTCTCCACCAATTCAGAGCCTTTGGGAAAATCCGCCATCGTAAGGCGACGCTGGTGCTCAAGCGAATCAAGCGTTTCACCTCGACTAAGCGTTACCTGCTCAATATAGCCTGCCGCGACAGGATGATTTTCAATATCCAAACCCAACGCTTCAGCGGCAGCCTGGCGCGTATGGTCATCAGGAGTCGAACCTATACCGCCGGTTACAAATGTCGGCATCGCATCTTCAAAACTGCGCTTAAGTTGGCGTATCAAAATTTCCCGATCGTCCGGCAAATATTGCACCATGCCCAACTGGAAACCATGTTGTTCTAAAAGTGTTTTAAAGAAAATAAAATGTTTGTCTTCTCGCGAACCGTGCAATATCTCGTCGCCGATAATAATTAAATTAAATTGCATACTTCACACAACCTTTCTCTCAATGCCTGTCTGAAAACAGAAAACAAGTAATTTTTCTTAGTTGGCCAAGCCAAGCCCTAGACTAATCAAAGGATTCGTACAATAATAAGGAATTTTACATCTGAGAAAAATCAACACAGGAACTATCCGACAATGAGCAATCATACCATCTTGCAAAACCTGCCCGTCGGCCAAAAAGTCGGCATTGCATTCTCCGGCGGCCTAGACACTTCTGCCGCATTATTATGGATGAAACTCAAAGGCGCCCTACCCTATGCTTATACGGCCAACCTCGGGCAGCCTGATGAAGAGGATTATAACGCTATTCCCAAAAAAGCTTTGGAATATGGTGCAGAACAAGCCCGCTTAATTGATTGCCGCAGTCAGTTGGCACACGAAGGCATTGCTGCAATTCAATGTGGCGCTTTTCACATTACCACCGGCGGCATTGCCTATTTCAACACCACCCCTCTCGGGCGCGCAGTGACAGGCACTATGCTGGTTGCTGCCATGAAAGAAGATGACGTGAATATCTGGGGTGATGGTTCCACTTATAAAGGCAATGATATTGAACGTTTCTACCGCTACGGATTACTAACCAATCCACACTTGCGCATTTATAAACCTTGGTTAGACCAAACATTTATCGACGAACTTGGCGGCCGCCAAGAAATGAGCGAGTTTCTGATTGCCAATGGCTTTGATTATAAAATGTCTGTCGAAAAAGCCTATTCCACCGATTCTAATATGCTCGGTGCAACACACGAAGCCAAAGATCTCGAGTTTTTAAATACCGGCATCAAAATTGTGAAGCCGATTATGGGCGTTGCTTTTTGGGATGATAATGTAGAAATAAAACCTGAAGAGGTGACCATACGCTTTGAAGAAGGCGTACCCGTTGCTTTAAACGGTAAAACTTTTGCTGATCCTGTTGAATTATTCCTAGAAGCCAACCGCATCGGAGGCCGTCACGGCTTAGGCATGAGCGACCAAATCGAAAACCGCATCATTGAAGCCAAATCACGCGGCATTTATGAAGCTCCAGGCATGGCTTTACTGCATATCGCTTACGAACGTTTGGTAACAGGTATTCACAATGAAGATACCATCGAACAGTACCGCATCAACGGTTTACGCTTAGGCCGTTTACTTTATCAAGGCCGCTGGTTCGATCCGCAAGCATTGATGCTACGCGAAACAGCCCAACGTTGGGTTGCAAAAGCCATTACCGGTGAAGTAACACTCGAATTGCGCCGCGGCAATGATTATTTGATTTTAAATACCGAATCACCCAATCTAACTTATCAACCCGAACGTCTCTCTATGGAAAAAGTAGAAAATGCTGCCTTTACTCCAGCGGACCGTATCGGCCAATTGACTATGCGCAATTTGGATATTACCGATACACGAGGCAAACTTGGTGTGTATTCACAAAGTGGTTTACTGTCTTTAGGAAAAGGTTCTGTATTACCTCAATTAGGATACGATAAGAAATAAATGCCTGTCTGAAAAACCTTCTTTCTAAATTATTTACTATGACTAAATTGAAAAACAGTAACAACTAAAAGTTAGGTATTCTTTGTCATCGTTTACTTGTAAAGATGAGAAACTCGCTATTATTTTTATCTTTCATCAAACTGCAAACAAGCAAAAAAAGAGATAACCTAACCGTGTTACTGTTTTCGACTCTTAGTCTTGTATCAATTTACTCAATCCCACTATATTTTTAAAAGCGATTCCTTACCAAAATTGCTTAGTAAAAAATCCCGGCTAATTTAGCCGGGATTTTTCCTCAAACAAAACTTTATCAGCCTTCTATTCTCACTTCAACACGGCGGCCTTCAGCATCGTTTCCTTGTGCAGCAGTTGTATTCTCAGGTTTACGCAATTCAATATTTTTTGCGTCCACACCTTGAGCTTCCAAAAATGCTTTTACTGCTTGAGCACGCTTCTTGGACAACTCTGCATTAGCTTTCACATTGCCTGTGCTATCAGTAAAACCACTAATAACCAGTTTTTTACTGTCTTTGCCGGCCTTGATTAAATCTTGCAAAATAAGGTTAGCATTCTCAGCAACATCACTCTTACCCGTAGCAAAATAGAAAACAGCCAAACCACTACCTGCTTGTGTATCAAAAGTTACTTCAGCTTTATCACCAGCCACGCTAGGAGAAGCTACAGCTGACGCAGCGGATGTCTGTGTTGCTGCAGAAGCCGGAGCAGCTTGAGGTTCACTGGCTTTTGCTGTTGCCGCACCATTTGCCTTAGCCGCTTTTTCACCTAATGCATTCTCAGTATCAGTAGGCAAGGCTTTTCCATCTTTGTGTGACAATCCCCATACATAGGCCGTCATGATGTGCATCTTGTCATCATCCAAGAAATTGCCCCATGCTGGCATTTGGTTATGACGACCATTGGTGATGGTTTCCATAATTGCTTTTTGAGTGCCTCCCCACAACCAAATATCATCAGTCAAGTTCGGACCAGTACCTTGAATACCTTGACCTTTGTCGCCATGACAAGTGTAACAGTTTGCAGGTGGACCATGGAAAATAGCATCACCACGAGCAGCACGCTCAGGATCGTAACTACCTTCGTCTTTAGAAAGCGACATCACATAGTTCGCAACATCTTTTACCCGCTCTTCCCCTAGAACCGGACCCCATGCAGCCATAATACCGATACGGCCATTTTTAATGGTTTCATGAATCTTCTCAGGAGTACCGCCCCACAACCAATCATTATCAGTCAAGTTGGGAAAACCACGTGAACCTTTAGCATCAGAACCATGACATTGAATACAGTATGTATCAAACAGATTTTTACCAATGCGCTGAGCCTGCGGATCTTTTGCTACTTCTGCAATCGGCATTTTGGCAAATTTAGCATAAATCTTGCCATATTCAGCATCTGCTTTTTTCACTTCCTCTTCGTACTGCCCTTTACTACTCCAACCTAAAAAGCCTTTGAAGTCTCCCAAACCAGGATAGGCCAACAAGTAACCTACCCCAAAAAACACTGTAAGAAGATACAAGCCAAACCACCAGCGAGGTAATGGGTTGTTATATTCTTCAATACCATCCCATGAATGGCCCATGGTTTTAACATCTTCACCTTTTGGTGGTGCCTTTACTTTATTCTGAGAAAATAAAAGCCATAGCAATCCAATGATACTCAGTACCACGATGGCAATGATGTAGTAACTCCAAAAACTGCTGGTAAATTGTGAATTTGTGTTCATTTATTTAGCTCCGTTATCACGGGATTATTTATTGGGCGGGAATTTTCAGCGTGGCGAATCATCATCTTGAATAATACTTTTACCCGCATCTTCATGATTTTTTTTATTTCGCTTGCTGAATACAACATACAGCACCAAAATAAAACTGACGAAAATCCAAACTGTAAATAAGCTCCGCGCCCAATTCACATCCATGACATTACCTTTTCTTCAGCGCCAAGCCCAAGCCTTGTAGATAAGCAATTACTGCTTCCATTTCTGATTTGTCTTTCAACAATTCAGGGGCTTTGGCTATTTCTTCATCACTATACGGAGTACCCACAGCCCGCAAAGCTTTCATTCGCGTAACTACTGATTCCGGATCTACTTTATTACGCGCCAACCATGGGAAGGCTGGCATATTAGATTCAGGAACAACACTACGCGGATCCAGCAAATGCAAGCGATGCCATTCATCAGAATAACGACCGCCAACCCTCGCCAAATCAGGGCCGGTACGTTTTGAACCCCATTGGAAAGGACGGTCATAAACAGACTCTCCTCCAACAGAATAGTGACCGTAACGCTCAGTTTCAGCACGGAAAGGGCGAATCATTTGAGAGTGGCAGTTATAACAGCCTTCCCGAACATAAATATCGCGTCCTGCTACTTGCAGAGCATTGTAAGGTTTCACCCCTTTAGTCGGTTCGGTCACGGCCTTCGTGAAAAATAAAGGTACAACTTCAACCAGCAAACCTACACTAATCACTAAAAAAGTGAACACAATCAAAAAGCCAACTTTTTCTTCAACAAGTTGTTGTAATTTCATTTTGGTAGCCTATTCTCTTATTCTTTAGTGATACTGTGATTGGGTCAGTGAAGGAATTTCCGCATCAACTGCCTTACCAACCGAAACAGTACGCAATACGTTATAAGCCATAATCAGCATACCGCTTAAATACAGCAAACCACCAACAAAACGTACCACATAGAAAGGTTTGCTGTCTTTAACAGACTCCACAAATGAATAAGTCAGTGTACCGTCAGTATTCAAAGCACCCCACATCAAGCCTTGCATCACACCGGAAATCCACATTGATGAGATATAGAGCACCACGCCAACAGTAGCAATCCAGAAATGCATTTCTATCAATTTAACACTGTACATTTCTTTCTGACCGAACAAACGGGGAACCAAATAATAAATCGAACCGATGGTAATAAAGCCTACCCAACCAAGTGCGCCTGAGTGAACGTGACCAACAGTCCAGTCTGTGTAATGGCTCAAAGCGTTGACTGTTTTGATAGACATCATCGGACCTTCAAAGGTAGACATACCGTAGAAAGAAAGCGATACCACCAAGAATTTCAGAATCGGATCAGTACGCAGTTTGTCCCACGCACCGGACAAGGTCATGATACCGTTAATCATACCGCCCCAAGAAGGCGCAAACAGAATTAAAGACAATACCATACCTAAAGACTGGGTCCAGTCTGGTAATGCGGTATAGTGCAAGTGGTGAGAGCCTGCCCACATGTAAGTGAAAATTAATGCCCAAAAATGCACAACTGACAAGCGGTAAGAATACACCGGACGACCTGCTTGTTTCGGTACAAAGTAATACATCATGCCCAAGAAACCGGCCGTTAAGAAGAAGCCTACAGCATTGTGCCCGTACCACCATTGAACCATCGCATCAATGGCACCGGCATATACAGGGTATGATTTCATCAGTCCGGCAGGAATACTGATGTTATTGACAATATGCAACAAGGCCACTGCCAAAATAAATGCGCCGTAGAACCAGTTTGCCACATAGATGTGTTTGATTTTACGTTTAGCCAATGTTCCAAAGAAAACGACTGCATAAGCCACCCAAACCACGGCGATCAGAATATCAATCGGCCATTCCAATTCGGCATACTCTTTACTTTGGGTGTAACCCAAAGGCAAGGTAATTGCAGCCAACACAATTACAAGCTGCCAACCCCAAAAGGTAAAGGCGGGCAGGAAGTTTCCGCCGAACAAACGCGTGTTGCATGTACGCTGAACGACATAATAAGACGTGGCAAACAAACCGCAGCCGCCGAAAGCAAAAATAACTGCATTAGTATGCAACGGACGGATACGGCCGAAGTGAAACCACGGGCCGACATCAGAGAGGTTGAGCATGGGTGCAAACAATTGGGCGGCAGCAATTACACCGACCAACATACCCACAACACCCCAAACTACAGTCATGATGGCAAATTGACGCACCACCTTGTAGTTATAAGTTTGCGTTTCCATGAGGATCTCCATTAAACATGGCAATTTAAACATCTGGCAGGTTTGCAAACAAAAGCCGCCTGAAACAGCTTTTATAAACCACCTTATTTAATTTATCTTAATTTAACACCTTATCCCAAAACAAGCTCACAAGGATATGGAAGTTTAACTTCTGTATTTTAAATCAAAATGCAGCTTGAACCAAGTCATATCATCATACAGCCCGTTTGATCATGCAAATGAGTTGCCAAATATCGGATTTTGTAAGAGTATAAGCTTTGTAACAAGCTTTATTTGACCAATATCAAACAGGTTGAAATCTGCAAACAAATCTTAACAAAAATTCTACTTTATGTTGTACTATTCTCTAAGCCCCACTCCTACAAGCCACTTATGGCAAATTACATTGCATTACACACACAAAGAGGATACTTCTTTTGTGCTCCGTTTGCCCAATTGGGTTCCCGGCAGTTATATGATTAGAGATTTTTCACGTCATATTATTTCCATTGGAGCTCATTGTAACGGGCAACCTGCCAATCTAACCCAAACTGCTAAGAATCTTTGGCAAACCGAAGCCAAAGCCGGAGATTGGCAGATTCACTACACGGTTTATGCTTTTGATTTTTCCGTTCGCGGTGCTTATCTGAGCAGCGAACGTGGCTTTTTCGATGGAGCCTGCATGTTCCTCAGCATTGAAGACCAAGAGCATCAGGCTTGTACTCTTGAAATCAATCATTTACCGAAAAACTGGCAAACCACCACCACGCTTCCTTGCCTGTCTGAAAACCATTATCGGGCAGCAAATTATGCCGAACTGATTGATCATCCATTTGAATTCGGCACCATAGAAACCATCCGTTTTGAAGCCTGCGGCATTCCACACAAAATTGCCCTCAGTGGTGATTACGCCGATTTTGACCGTGAACGTCTGAAGTGTGATATTCAAAAAATCTGCGAAGCCCAATTGCAGATGTTCCCTGCTCCTGCACCTTTCAAAGAATATCTATTTATGCTGTTTGTTGGTGACAATATTTATGGCGGTTTGGAACATATCAGCAGTACTGCCCTGCAAATAGACAGAAAATGCCTGCCAAAGAAACGTATGCAAGAGGCTGATGAAGACTACATATCACTGCTCGGGCTATTTTCACACGAATATTTTCATGCCTGGAATGTAAAATCCATCAAACCTGCCGCTTTCCTACCCTACCGACTCGACAGTGAGAGCTATACCGAGCAACTTTGGGCCTTTGAAGGCATTACTTCTTATTATGATGATTTATTTCTCGCTCGCAGCGGCGTGATTAGCCCGGAAGACTATTTGAAATTGCAGGCAAAAAACATGACCCGGGTTCAGCAAAATAAAGGCCGCACCAAACAGACCCTTGCGCAATCCAGCTTTACCGCTTGGAATAAATATTACAAACAAGATGAAAACAGTCCTAATGCGATTGTAAGCTACTACCAGAAAGGGGCACTCGCAGCTATGTGTCTGGATCTCATCATTCGCCAGCGCAGCAATGGGCAAAAAAGTTTGGACGACATTATGTGTGCGTTATACCAAACATGGCTCGATACAGGAAAAGGCCTGTCTGAAAACGAGTGGCAGCAACAAGCAGAGGCTATTGTTGGATTAAATTTACAAGATTTCTTTCAAACAGCCTTGTTCAGCACACGCGACCTACCCTTGGAAGCCTGTCTGAAAAGTGCGGGCGTTATCTTAAAATGGCAAAGTGCACCGCGCAGTCACGGTGGCGCTCTGGTTGAAACTTTTGACGAGCAACCCGAAGCTCCTGACTTTGGAGCCCGCTTCATACAAAATGCAGAAAGTATTACATTAACCCACGTTTTCAACAACAGCAGCGCTGAAAATGCCGCATTGTGCGCACAAGACAAAGTGATTGCACTTAATGGTTTTTGCTGTTCGGACTTTGCCCAACAATGGTCGCAACTTTCCATTGGACAAACTGCCAAACTGCACTATTTCCGCCAAGGCGTGCTGAAAGAAACCGAAACGATCGTTAAGGCAGCTGAGGCTGATACCGCATTTTTAAAAATCGACAATCGGCAACTACTTGAAAAATGGTTAGGTATTACGGAATCCAACCCAACCAATATGCCTGTCTGAAACCCTCCCACACAAAGGAATCATCATGAGTTTTTTCCAGCTTACAGATAAACTGTATATTGCGCCCCAAATCAACCGAACTGATACAGCCGAAGCAGCCAAGCTGGGCATCACCGGCGTAATCTGCAACCGCCCGGATCAAGAAGAACCCGGTCAGCCAACCTTCAGTGAAGTTTCCACTTGGTTTGCCGACGCAGGTATCCGCAACATTACACACCAGCCGGTAGTCGGATCACAAATCACAGAATCAGACGCCCAAACTTTTTCGCAAACCCTGGCTGCACACGATGGCCCTGTTCTCGCCTACTGCCGCACCGGCACACGCTGCTCGCTGTTGTGGGCACTGCATCAAGCTGGGCAAGGAAAAGATGTTGCCGCCCTTATCTCCGAAATAAAAGAAAAAACCGGTTTAGATCTGAGCAACTTCACTGACAAGCTGAAAGCCGCCAACATCGCAAGCTAAACAATATAGCAAATAAACTTATTTTTGATACAAGGCAGAAAACCTAAAACAATAACAAGTAATACTAATACCGGGTTGTTTCTGTTGCTGCTCTAGAGCTTTAGCAGCTTACAAAATCGTTCTCTTTGAGCTAAAGCACAGCAACAACGTAGCAAAAGTTAAGTTTATTTGCCGTATAAACACAATGCCTGTCTGAAACCCTATATTCAGACAGGCATTCTCATGACGACCAAACAACAAAAAAGGGGGCAACTGAACAGTTACCCCGAATACCTCAAATCAGAGATTTACGCTTCACAAACATACAGGCTTTCACCTGTACCTTTATCAGACAGCTCAACTCTGCCCGATAAAGCCAATTTGTTTCAGACAGGTATTTGTAATGCCTGTCTGAAACACTATTCCCAAATTAAGAGAATTGATTCATTGTGTTGTCTTTACCGCCTGCTTTTAACGCAGCTTCGCCGGCAAAGTATTCTTTGTGGTTGTCACCGATATCGGAACCGGCCATGTTTTGGTGTTTCACACAAGCCAAACCTTGGCGGATTTCTTGACGTTGAACATTCTTCACATAGGCCAGCATACCTTCGTCGGCAAAGTAGCCTTTAGCCAAGTTGTCGGTAGACAAGGCTGCAGTGTGATAAGTCGGCAGCGTGATGAGGTGGTGGAAAATACCAGCTTCGCGAGACGCATCTTTTTGGAAGGTGCGGATTTTCTCGTCTGCTTCTTTAGCCAACTCGGTGTCGTCATAGTCAACACTCATCAACTTAGCACGGTCATAAGCAGACACATCTTTACCGGCTTCTTTCCAAGCATCGAATACTTGCTGACGGAAGTTCAGAGTCCAGTTGAATGACGGGCTGTTGTTATACACCAATTTAGCGTTCGGAATAACAGCACGGATTTTATCCATCATCTCTTTAATTTGGCCAACGTGCGGTTTTTCGGTTTCAATCCACAACAGGTCGGCGCCATTTTGCAGAGAAGTAATACAATCCAACACTACGCGGTCAATACCGGTACCTTTACGGAATTGGAACAGGTTGCTTGGCAAACGGGTCGGCTTGATGGTTTTGCCGTTGGTATTCACGATTACGTCGCCAGGTTTTACTTGGCTCAAATCAGTAACCTCTTCGCCTTCCAGGAAGCTGTTGTATTGGTCGGCCAAGTCACCTTTCTCAGCAGAGAAAGCGATTTGCTTGGTCAGGCCTGCGCCCAAAGAGTCGGTACGCGCAACGATTACGCCGTCGTCCACACCCAACTCCAAGAATGCGTAGCGCACTGCGTTGATTTTCGCCAAGAAATCAGAATGTGGCACGGTTACTTTACCGTCTTGATGACCGCATTGTTTTTCATCTGACACTTGGTTTTCAATTTGGATACAGCAAGCACCGGCTTCAATCAGTTTTTTAGCCAACAGGTAAGTTGCTTCAGCGTTACCGAAACCGGCATCAATGTCGGCAATAATCGGCACAACGTGGGTTTGGAAGTTATCGATTTGCGATTGAATTTCCTGCTTTTTGGCTTTATCGCCTTCGGCGCGGGCGCTGTCCAAAGCGGTAAACAATAAATCCAACTCACGTGCATCGGCCTGGCGCAAGAAAGTGTAGATTTCTTCAATCAACTCAGGCACGGAAGTTTTTTCATGCATAGATTGGTCGGGCAGCGGACCGAATTTAGAACGTAAACCGGCAACCATCCAACCGGAAAGATACAGATAGCGTTTATCAGTGGTTTTTTGATGCTTTTTGATAGAAATCAGCTTTTGTTGAGCCACGAAACCGTGCCAGCAGCCGAGAGACTGGGTATATTTAGCGTGATCGGCGTCATAGTCGGCCATATCTTTGCGCATGATAGCAGCAGTGTATTTTGCAATATCCAAGCCGGTTTTGAAACGGTTTTGCAAACGCATACGGGCAACATATTCGGGGGTAACATCATGCCAACCCGCACCCATTTTTTGTTTCAACTCACCTGCTTGTTTGATTTCTTCCTGATAATTCGCCATGCAAATCTCCTTTGTTCTAGCTTGATTTTTGGATAAACGTACAGACTACAATAATGCCGCATATTTCTTTGTAGTGGCATGTAGTACCGATGGGCGAAATGTACCCCTATTTTGCCGGTTTGCCAAGCCCCTTTATGATGATTATCAAGCCACATTATATTTTCCCTATTATTTACAAATATCTATATTTCCGCATCTTTCAGTCTAAAATTGGCATTTTCCGATTGATTTTTGCTTATTTTTCTAATCTGATTAGCATTTATTATTATATTTAGAAAGTTTAAACACGGTTTTAGAATTTCACAAACCATCTTAATTTATTGAATTTAATATGTTTATTTTTTTACACAATTGAATATCAATTTTTTTGGTATTTTTTCATTATGTTGTAAATGTAACCTAATGTAGTAATGCCTGTCTGAAAGCTTCAGACAGGCATCATCACTATATTGATTTTCAATAATCCAAAATATTCTAAAATCTTATTCAGCAATATTTTTTATCGATAAAAATCCGCCTCACCTTCCGGCCGGGTTTTAAAACGTTTGTGCAGCCAGTAATATTGAGCCGGGTTTTCACGGATACGTGCCTCGATAAAATCGTTCATACGCTGCGCATCGGCTTCCGGGCTGCCTTCAGGAAAATGTTCCCAAGCGGGGTAAAAACGTAACACGACGGTACCGTCTTCTTGCCGTATAGGAATGGCGGGAATCACTTTAGCGCCGGTCATTGCGGCAATTCTGCCCAACCCGGCGATAGTGGCTGTTTTAATGCCGAAAAAATCCACAAAAACAGAATCTTTCCGCCCAAAATCCTGATCAGGCAAATAAAGAAAAGGCGCATCACTTCTGCGCAACTCTTTAATGATGGCACGCAACCCTTCCGTGCGCCCGATTAAGAAAACGTTGTTATAACGATGCCGCCCTTTGAGAATTTGCTCATCAAGCGTTTTATTTTTCTGGTGGGAATACATACTGATCAGCGGCACATCTTGATTTAAGGCGTACACAGCCAATTCAAACGCAGTGAAATGCGGATAAAGTAATATCACTTTTTCGCCTGACAATAGTGCGTCATCCAAATGTTGCTTATCCTGATAATGCACCAGCGATTTCAGCCTGCCCGCATCGCCATACCAATACAGGCCATATTCCACCAAAAGTTTCCCCATATGCTCGAAATGCTGCTTCAAAATGATGCGTCGCTGCTCTTGAGTCCACTCAGGAAAACATTTTTCCAAGTTAACCAGTCCGACTTTCCTGCGGCGCGGTACGGCGTAATAACTGATTTTTCCGACAATGGAACCGATTTTCTGGATCACAGGAAAAGGCAGGCGGTTGATAAGTTTTAATAGGAAAAAAATGAATTTCATAAATGTTTCAGGCAGGCATTACTGGTTGCCACATTATAGTGGAATTTTCCGGCCTGATGATTGGATTCGGGCAAAGTGCCAGAGAAAAATAAAATGCCTGTCTGAAACGTTCAGACAGGCATCAATAGGCATTTCAATTCAATATGATTTAATCATTTTCCGGAACCGGTGCAGGTGCGGAGCGCACATCATTGCTTTTTTCTTTATGCTTAAGAATGGCTCGATCCAGTTTATCCATCAACACATCAATTGCAGCATACATATCCGTATTATCAATCTGCTCAACATGTAAATCTTTACCGGCCAAATGTACATGGGCCTCGGCTTTGTTTTGCAGTTTATCTACCGAAAGGGTGACAGTTACCGTAATCAAATTGTCGGCATGGCGGTTGATGCGCTGAAGTTTGCTTTCAACATGATTTCTAATTGCTTCAGTAATATCAAAATTTAAACCGTTGATTTTGAGATTCATAAGTTTTACTCCTTCGGTTAATAGCGAACAACCCGGTAGGGCTGCTCTTCAAAAATATGCTTGAAGCTGTATTATCCTTTTCGGTGGCTTGCTGGAGGAATACCCAATGCCTCTCTGTATTTAGCCACTGTCCGACGGGCAATATCCACTCCCTGCTGCCTGAGCAAACTGCTGATGGCTTCGTCTGAATAGGGTTTTTTCTTATTTTCTCCTGCAATCAATTGCGCCAGCATGGCTTTAACCGCACCTTGGCTGACGCCTTCGCCACTTTCGTCAGCCGACACAGCATGGGTGAAGAAATAGCGTAGCGCAAACAGACCGCGCGGGCAAGACAAATATTTTTGATTTACCGCACGGGATACCGTACTCTCTGCAACATCCAATTCCTGTGCGGCATCTTTTAAAAGCATAGGGGTTAAACCGATCTCGCCGAACACAAAAAAGTCTTCCTGTTTCTCAACAATATATTCGGCCAACCTCAATACCGTGCTTTTACGCAGCTCCAAACTGTCTACTTTCTGGCGCGCTTCCTGGATTTTTTCACGCCATACGGAATCCACACCACTTTCTTCTTTCAACGCATCGGTTAATTCACGGTTAATCTGAATGCGCGGCCATGCCGCCTCGTTACTTTGCACCACCCACTTACCATCTTTATCTTCTTTGATAATCACATCTGGTTGAATATAAGACGTAGGCTCTGCAGATGCAAAACCATAAGCGGGAAAAGGATTCAACTGCGCCACCATATCAAGCGCACTTTGGATGACTGCCGTGTTATAATCAGGAAAATGCTTTTTCAGCTTTGCTATGTTCTGTTGAACACTTTTACTTAAATCATCCAAATGCATATGCACAATTTTCGCCGCACACTGCCTTGCGGGTGAAGCAGGCAGGCGTTGCAATTGTAAAAGCAAAGACTCCGTTAGGCTGGCTGCACCGACTCCGGGGGGATCGAATGTTTGCAAATGATCAAGCGCTTCACGCATTTCATCTTCATCCAGCATCCACTCAAGCGGACAGTGATCAATCACTTCGGGAATGCTGTCTGTCAGGTAGCCTTGCTCATCCAAAAAATCTATCAGGATATGAACGCGCGCCGCTTCAATTTGCGTTAGAGGATGTTCGCAGACTTGCTTGTGCAAATAACCGATAAAATCCTCTTCCTCGGCAATGGTTGCCCAAATATCTTCCGCTTCATCACCGCTGATTTTGTTGCGGCTGCCAACCGTAGCGGAAACAGTGTTTTGCTCTAACGGCGCTTCAGGTGTTTCACCACGCTCAAGCAGCGGATTATCTTGCAACCAGTCATCCACCTCGCGCTCCAGCTCAATACCGGACATTTGCAGAACGCGTAATGATTGCTGCATGGTCTGGTTGAGCTGCTGCGTTTGCTTCAGTTTGAGATGGAAAGATTGGCCGCTCATAATGTGGTTTCCGTTGTTTTGGAAATATTTTTGTTGTGGTTTGAATGTATTGTTAAATCATTGAAACAGTAACCGATAGGATGTCTGACCGCAAATACCACATCATGCGGCACCATTATATTTCAACAATTTGATTATATTTACCCTTATGATTTTATTCTTGTTTAATATCAATAATCAAAGTTTTCGCCTAAGTAAACTTCCCTGACTTGTTCATTATTAACCAACTCTTCCGGTGTCCCTGTGGCCAGCACTTTGCCTTCACTGATAATGAACCCCCTGTCACATATACGCAGGGTTTCACGCACGTTGTGGTCGGTAATCAAGACCCCGATTCCGCGTGCTTTCAAAAAGCCAATAATTTTTTGAATATCGATAACAGCCAGCGGATCAACACCTGCAAACGGTTCATCCAGCAGGATAAAGCGCGGTTGCATCGCCAACACACGGGCAATTTCGACACGCCGACGCTCACCGCCCGATAAAGAAGGTGCCGGGCTTTCACGAAGCCGCTCGATGTTCAGATCCGCCAAAATCTGATCCAAACGCCGGTTGATTTCGGTTTTGTCTTTGATGTTAATTTCCAAAATGGCGCGGATATTCTGCTCCACGGTCATTTTGCGGAAAATGGATGCTTCCTGCGGCAAATAGCCTAAACCTAAACGGGCGCGCTCGTATATCGGCATGTGGCGCAATTCTTGACCGTCCAGCACGATGCTGCCTGTATCTGCAGCAATCAAACCGACAATCATGTAGAAGCTGGTTGTTTTGCCGGCGCCGTTGGGGCCAAGCAGGCCGACTACTTCACCGCTGTTGATATCCAGCGAAAAATCTTTGACGACTTGGCGCTTTTTAAACGTTTTCTGCAGGCTTTTAACCACCAGGCTGCTGTGTGCTTGTTCCATAAAATCTCGTGTTTAGGCTTATATCTTTCAAATGATTGTTTCAGACAGGCATATCATGATGCCTGTCTGAAAAATGTCTGGTTCTCGGTATTTTCAGACAGGCATCTGTTTATTTTTGAGTAGGCTGTATCACAACGGTAACGCGCTTGCCGGTTTTGCCTGAAACAGCTTTACTGCCGCTGACAGTATAAACCTCAGTGCGCGTGTTATAAACAATGCTCTCCCCTTCAGCTCTGTCGCCCCCTCTGGTAACTTTGGCATTACCGACAAGCCGCACAACACCGGTATCTGATGCATATTCCACATTATTGGCCTGCCCGTCGACCTTGCCGCCTTTATCAAGCTGTTGGCCGAATTTAACGGGGTTACCGCTGGCTTTCATAAATTGATTGCCGCTTGCATCTTTCGACACGGTAACACTGCCTGAACGGATATACAATGTGCCTTGTTTGATAATCACATTTCCACTAAATGTGGTTGTTTGATTTTTCTGATCAAGCGTGCCTTGGTCAGCCTCAATTTCAATCGGCTTGTTGCGGTCACTTTCCAAAGCATAGGCAGGTGCTACCACCAAAACAACCGAAATGGCCGCGGTTTTAAGGATTTTTTGGATCATAAATAATGGCTTTCACTCGTGAGGGCAAATTCAATATACCCTTTTCATTGTCGTAAGTCAGACCGTTTGCCGTGCCGTGAGATTGACCGTAATGGTATTCTACCTTGGCATCGGTGCGGGCATTTTCGGTTTGAGTGTCGATAATAATGCGGCTGGTTTTCAGCATGCCTGCAGGTTTGCCAGCCTCTGCCGCTTTGGTCAACACCACATCATTCTCAAAATAAACCTGCCGCTTTTCAGTATCATAGCGGGCGTCTTTACTAGTTACATGGTAAATCTGCCGGCCTTGATTAAACATTGACAAATCCGGTTCTGCAAACATCACTTCGTCTGTGTCCGGCAGCTGCCATGCCTTTACAGCACTGAGGTTTTCTTTGATAAAGCCCGACTCGTCAAAGCGTTTCCCTGAAAGGCCCTGCATCTCATATTTCGGCTCGTTGGGGTTTAGCTTGGTTTCTTCCACCTGCACTTCACTAATCCTGCCAAGCCATGCACTGAGGCCGCCCAATACGACTGCCAGCACCAAAGGAAACAGCCAACCCGAACGAAACTTAATAATCATTTGATATATTCTTCCAATGCCGATTGCAGATTACCCTGAGCCTGCATAATCAGATCACACAATTCACGCACAGCGCCTTTTCCTGCCGGACGGCGGGTAACATAAGCAACATGCTGCAATACAAAATCATGCGCTTCAGGCACTGCCACGGGCAGGCCGCAGCGAACCATGACCGGCAAATCCACCACATCATCGCCGATAAACGCACACTCTTGCTCTTCGACGCCTGCTGCCAACCGCAGTTCATTATAAGCTGCTTTTTTATCGTGGATACCTTTGTAATAGTGTTGGATACCGATCTGCTTTACACGCACCCCAACAGAAGGGGCATCACGACCGGTAATAATCGCCGTTTGCACACCGCTTTGCTGCAACATTTTCAGGCCGTGCCCATCCAAGGTGTGGAACGATTTGATTTCCTCACCGTTATCACGGATAAAAATACGCCCGTCGGTCAACACACCGTCAACGTCCATAATCAATAATTTAATCTTGGCGGCACGCTCTTGGATTTCAGGGGATAAAGTTGTCATGTTTGATATTCTTTCTTTATTCAGACAGGCATATAGCCAACCAACTTAACTTTTGCTACGTCGTTACCACACCTTGCCGTACTACCTGTACTGCCTGCGGCCTGTTGCCTTGTATCAAAAATGTGTTGATCGACTATAGCGAAATTCATTAAGCAATGCGTGCCAACAATAAATCATGCATGGTAACCACACCTTCCAGCCTGCCCGCCTCATCTGCTACCAAAAGGCTGCTGATTTTTAATTCCTGCATGCTTTTAATTGCTTCAGTCGCCAACTTCTCCGCCGAAATAGTTTTCGGATTGGTGTGCATCACACTACCCAAAGTCAGATTGTTGACCTTTTCATGCTTTTCAAACACACGCCGTAAGTCACCGTCGGTAAAAATGCCCAATGCTTTACCCTCATCATCCACAATGCCAACCATGCCCAAGCCTTTTGCGCTCATAATCAAAATACCTTCGCGCAATAAGGTATCTGTTTTCGCAACCGGCAAACGCTCACCGGTACGCATGATATCCGCCACACGCAGCAACAAACGTTTGCCCAAGCTACCGGCCGGATGGCTCAAAGCAAAATCATCAGGCGTAAACGCGCGGGCACGAAGCAGCGCCACCGCCAGAGCATCGCCCAAAGCCAAAGCCGCCGTACTGCTGGAAGTAGGTGCCAAACCGAGCGGACAGGCTTCTTTCGATACAGTCGCCGTGATATGTACGTCTGCATTTCTCGCCAAAGTCGATTTCGGATTGGCAGTGATACAAATCAGGCTGATTTTTTTACGTTTGAGCGCAGGCAGCAAAGTAACGATTTCATCACTCTCACCCGAATTCGAAACCGCAATTACCACATCACCGTCAACAATCATGCCCAAATCGCCATGCGCCGCTTCGGCAGGATGCACAAAAAAAGCCGGGGTGCCGGTAGAGGCTAAAGTTGCAGCAATTTTGCGGCAGATATGGCCGGATTTGCCCACACCTGATACCACCACCCTGCCCGTACAATTCAATACGGTCGTTACTGCTGCAACAAAGTGTTCGTCTAATGAAGCAGCAATTTCTTTCAAACTCTCCGCTTCAATCCGCAATACTTCACGCGCCCATTCAATATAATTTTCTTGATTACTATTCATAATGTTTGACCATTTTCCATAATTAAAAATTATTTTCCATAATGCCCTTTAATCATATAGTGCTATCCAAATTCACTTTTTCGAGTTAGGATTTTTTATAGCCTGTAGAAACTAAACTGTTAACCATCCCTAAAGGCCTATTATTAAGGAAACATACAAAATGACTATTTTATCGGACGTTAAAGCATTAGGCCAACAAATTTGGCTCGACAATCTCTCCCGTTCATTAATCCAGAGCGGAGAATTGGCACAAATGCTGCAACAAGGTGTATGCGGCGTAACCTCCAATCCTGCCATTTTCCAAAAAGCCTTTTCCGGCGACCCGCTTTATGCAGAAGACATCAACAAACTAAAAACACAAAACCTCAGCCCGAAAGCGCGTTATGAAACTATGGCCATCGCGGATGTGCAAGCCGCCTGCGATGTATGCCTGTCTGAATACCGTTCCACAGACGGTAAAACCGGATTTGTCAGCTTGGAAGTTGCACCCGACTTATCTCATGACGCCGCGGGCACTATTGCCGAAGCCAAACGATTACACGCAGCCATTGCACGCGACAATGTCATGATTAAAGTGCCCGCTACCGATGCCGGTTTGGCAGCATTAACCGAACTTGTGACCGCAGGCATCAGCATCAACCTCACCCTGCTATTCTCACGCGCCCAAACGCTCAAAGCCTACTCCGCTTACACCAAAGGCATTGAACAACGCTTAGCAGCAGGATTACCAGTTGACCGGATTCATGTCGTTGCCAGCTTTTTCCTCTCCCGTATAGACAGCGCACTTGATCCTACCTTACCCGAACACCTGCAAGGCAAAGTCGCCATTGCTCTAGCAAAAGCTGCCTATCAGGATTGGGAGGCCTATTTCAGCAATCCGGAATTTACCAAGCTGCAACAGCGAGGCGCCAACCGCGTAGAGTTGCTTTGGGCATCCACCGGAGTAAAAAATCCAGCCTACCCCGACACCTTATATGTAGACAGCCTGATTGGCACACAAACCGTTAACACCGTGCCAGATGCCACTCTCAAAGCCTTTATCGACCACGGCACCGCCAAAGCCACTCTAACCGACAATACCGAACAGGCCAAACAGCAGTTGGCAGAAGTGGCACAATTAGGCATCGACCTCGAAGCACTGGCAACACGCCTGCAGGAAGACGGTTTAAAGCAATTCGAAGATGCATTTGAAAAACTTCTAAACCCCCTCGCATAAATTATTCATATCAAAACCAAAAGCAAGCTTTAGATAAAACCCAAAGCTTGCTTTTCTTTATAACATCCATCAATTTTAAAACACCGCTTATCAACTGAAAAAATAACAGTCTCACATAACCCGCTGATTAATTTATTCGAAGCACCATCACAAATGCCTGTCTGAAAAAACCTTTCAGACAGGCATCTTTAACAATCTCACCGACCAATCCCAACCCCTTTAATTACCTTAATATAGCAACAAAACATACAGGCCCCGATGCGTGAATGTAAGGATTCAAAAATATCCTTGTCAGTCAAAATGACCCTATGCTAGTATGCCGCCTAATCCTATTAGGGCCACATTACCCTGAATTCCGACAGAAAACTCCGGCCCGATTCGGTAAAACGCAAAAATACCGGTTATTTTAAAGTTTTCAATCAACCCGCCACAAGGCAAATTAAGGATAAACAAACATGTCAAACATCGAACAACAAGTTAAAAAAATTGTTGCTGAACAACTGGGCGTAAGCGAAGACGAAGTGAAAAACGAATCTTCATTCCAAGACGACTTGGGCGCAGATTCTTTAGACACTGTAGAGCTGGTTATGGCTTTGGAAGAAGCTTTCGGCTGCGAAATTCCTGATGAGGAAGCAGAAAAAATCACTACCGTGCAACTGGCGATTGATTACATTAACGCCCACAACGGCTAATCGCGTAGTTGAAATATTCCGGAAAGCCTCCAGTCTCACCCCAAAATACCTGAACTTGGCAGCTTTCCCCAAAAGCCCCTGTTGCGCGGCCTGTCTGCACAAAGGGGCTTTTGACCTTTCAAGACACCCCATCCAAACACTCGGGACAACTTAGAGAAACGGGAAGATTTATGAGCCAGAGAAGAGTGGTCATCACAGGCCTAGGGCAAGTATCACCTATCGGTAACGATGTAGAAACAGCATGGAAAAACCTTTTGGCAGGTCAAAGCGGTATTGATGTCATCACACGCTTTGACGTATCAGAGTTAAGCAGCCAAATTGCAGGCGAAGTAAAAAACTTTGACATCAGCCAATACATCAGCGCCAAAGAAGCCCGCCGCATGGATGCATTTATTCACTACGGCATAGCCGCCTCTTTACAAGCCATTGCAGACGCCGGCCTGAACAACACACCCAATCTGAACAAAGAACGCGTGGGCGTTAACGTTGGTGCGGGTATCGGCGGTTTACCCAGCATCGAAGCCACCGGCAAAATTGTTGCAGCCGACGGCCCGCGTAAAATCAATCCATTCTTTATCCCCGGTTCACTAATCAACATGATTGCCGGCCACGTTACCATCCTTACCGGCTACCATGGGCCAAGTTACGGTATGGTTTCCGCGTGTACCACCGGCGCACACGCAATCGGCGACTCCGCGCGTATCATTCAATACGGTGATGCAGATGTAATGATTGCCGGCGGTGCCGAAGGTGCAATCTGCATGCTCGGCATGGGCGGCTTTGCCGCGATGAAAGCCCTCTCTACCCGCAATGATGACCCCAAAACCGCATCACGCCCTTGGGACAAAGGCCGTGACGGTTTTGTGATGGGTGAAGGTGCCGGCATTCTGGTTCTGGAAGAATTGGAACACGCAAAAAAACGCGGCGCCAAAATCTACGCAGAACTGGCCGGTTTCGGCATGAGTTCCGATGCACACCACATTACCGCACCCAATGCAGAAGGTCCTGCGCTTGCCGTAACCCGCGCCTTAGCTGATGCCGGTTTAAATCCAAACGACATTGATTACGTTAATGCACACGGCACTTCCACGCCATTGGGCGATGCCAACGAAACCAACGCCCTGAAACTGGCATTTGGCGACCATGCCAAAAATTTGGTGGTCAACTCTACCAAATCCATGACCGGCCACTTACTCGGCGCAGCAGGCGGTGTAGAAGCGGTATACAGCGTACTGGCAGTCAACAACCAAGTTTCTCCGCCCACCATAAACCTCTTCGACCAAGACTTTGAAGCGGGTTGCGATCTAGATTATTGCGCCAACCAAGCCCGCGAGATGCCGATTCGCGCAGCCATTTCCAACTCTTTCGGATTCGGCGGCACCAACGGCACTCTCGTATTCAAAAAATTCGAAGGTTAAAACTTAAAGCAATACACTACACGGCCGCACCAGTCTTTCCCGAAACTCAGTGCGGCCTTAAACTTTAATGTACCATCAACTGAAATGCCTGTCTGAAAAGTGATCCCTTTTTGAAACACTTTACCCTTGCAGCATCTTCAAGCATGTTTTAAAGTTCAAACAATTTCTACCAAAGAGAAAAACGATGAAAATTACCATCATTGGTGCCGGAGCATGGGGCACAGCACTAGCCATCCATTTTGCACTGCATAATAACCAAGTCTCCATGTGGTCGCGCAACAGCGTCCATCAAGAAGCTATGCAGCAAGATAGAGAAAACAAACGTTATCTGCCCGGTTTCACCCTCCCCGAAAATCTTTCCTCACATACCGACTTAAGCGAAGCCCTGCAAGATAGCGAGCTCGTCCTCATCACCACCTCCGTTGCCGGCTTGCGTGACAGTGCCGAACTTTTAAAACAACACAACGCAGGACACCTCCCCATCATCACAGCCTGCAAAGGCTTTGAGCTTGACACCGGTTTGCTAACCTTCCAAGTCGTACAACAAGTATTGCCCGACAATCAGCACATCGGTGTTTTATCAGGCCCGAGCTTTGCACAAGAGCTGGCTAAACAATTACCCTGCGCAGTAGTTTTAGCTTCTGAAAATGAAGCATGGATTAACGATTTAGTTTCCAAATTAAACACTAATGTCATGCGACTATACGCCAACACCGATGTAATAGGCGTTGCCGTCGGCGGTGCCGTAAAAAATATAATGGCCATAGCCACAGGCTTGTCAGACGGCCTGCAATACGGCCTGAACGCCCGAGCCGCACTGGTTACCCGCGGCTTGGCCGAAATTACCCGCTTGGCCGTTGCAATGGGCGCACAACAAAAAACTATGATGGGTTTAGCAGGTATGGGGGATTTAATCCTAACCTGTACCGGCGCGCTTTCGCGCAATCGCAAAGTCGGCTTGGGTTTAGCCGAAGGTAAAGAACTGCATGAAGTATTAACCGAAATCGGCCATGTAGCAGAAGGCGTACCCACCATTGACGAAGTATTTGAAACCGCTTGCAAATACCAAATCGATATGCCGATAACCCAAACACTTTACCAATTAGTCCGCAAAGAACTTCCGGTGCAAGAAGTGGCCGCCCGTCTGATGTTGCGTGAAGCCAAATCCGAATAACGTTTTTTGCAAAGACAAAACCTGATGCCTGTCTGAAAACAAGCTTTCAGACAGGCATTATTGACATGCATAACACTCCACACTATCCTTTCACAAAAATCAAACGGTAGCATGCACTATGGAACAACCCTTAGATAAACTAGAGGTCAACGTTTACCAGCTGGCCCAAAAATTCGAAACGCTTGTTGGAGAAAACAAGCGGCTCACAGAAGAAGTTCAACGTTTAAAAGACGAACAAATTAAGTCGGATCAACAACACGAAGCAGCGATTGATGAACTGAGTGAGGCATTATTGGTACAAGTCAACAAATTGAAAGAAGATTTACAAAGCAAAATCGACAGCCTAATCTTTGAAAATCAGCAATACCGTGACTTATTAGTTCAAAATGCCGACCAAATCCGCGCCATCTTAGCGCGCCTGCCGGTAGAATCCTGAAAGGAAATGCGCAAATGAGTGAAATTGTTCAAGTTGACGTTGACATCATGTCCCGCCAGTTTAAAATCGGCGCGCCGGCAGAAGAAAAAGAAACATTAATGCAAGCCATTGATTTATTAAACCAAAAAATCAAAACTGTTAAAGAAAGCGGCAAAATCGTAGAGAGTGATAAAATTCTTATCATGGCCGCATTAAATGTTGTACACGATCTATTAAAAATGTCGATGCAGAATGGTTTGGCAATCGGCGAATTTGAGCGTAAAATAAATGACATGCTACAAGTTTCCGAACGCGCATTGGCCAAGCTGCCCAATACGCAAGAATAAACAGCAAACCTCTTCTTCCCTGCGGTGTTCGCTAAGGCATACATTCCTTTGAACCAATAAGTTCGCTTAAGGTTTCTGGGAGTTTACAGTGGGCGCGAGCGTTCTTTCTATTGGAATGCACCCGAAGCTGTCCGAGGAGACCACCTTATCTGACAAGGTTCAAGCGGATTGAGCCTAAAAACGGCACCAGCGGGGATCCCCACACCAAACACCGCCCAGGCGGTGTTTTTATATTTCGCCATAATACCGAAGAACACGCTTATAGCTGGCAAACTTTAAATTTATACAAAGTGAAGCAAACAAGGCAATTAATTCGGCAAAGCAAAACAACACCGCATAAGATATTCAGTTTCATAGCCATACAAAAACAACAAGGCTTTCCACTCTCAAACACTTCTCTACCCCATAACATCAATAAAATTGACAGCCGCTCGTTTTCTCTTTAAAATCGGTAGCTTTCTATATATTTATTTGGATTACTCCTCATGAAAACCTTTTCAGCTAAACCGCATGAGGTTAAGCGCGAGTGGTTTGTAATCGATGCAGAAGACAAAGTTCTGGGTCGCGTTGCAGCCGAAGTTGCTAGCCGTTTGCGTGGCAAACATAAGCCAGAATACACTCCCCACGTAGATACCGGCGATTACATTATCGTTATCAACGCAGACAAATTACGCGTTACCGGTACCAAACACGAAGACAAAAAATATTACCGTCACTCCGGTTTCCCCGGCGGCATCTATGAGCGCACTTTCCGTGAAATGCAAGAGCAATTCCCGGGTCGCGCTTTAGAAAAAGCAGTGAAAGGCATGCTGCCAAAAGGTCCTCTGGGCTATGCCATGATTAAAAAATTGAAAGTTTATGCAGGTTCTGAACATCAGCACGCTGCACAACAACCTAAAGTTTTGGAAATCTAAGGACGAGACATGAACGGTAAATACTACTACGGCACAGGCCGCCGCAAAAGTTCAGTGGCTCGTGTATTTCTGCAAAAAGGCACCGGCCAAATCATTGTAAACGGCCGCCCTGTTGACGAATTCTTCGCTCGCGAAACCAGCCGCATGGTTGTTCGCCAGCCTTTGGTTTTGACTGAAAATGCGGAAGCATTTGATATCAAAGTTAATGTAACCGGTGGTGGCGAAACCGGCCAATCCGGCGCTATCCGTCACGGCATTACCCGTGCTTTGATCGACTATGATGCAGCTTTGAAACCTGCTCTGTCTCAAGCCGGCCTCGTTACCCGCGATGCTCGTGAAGTTGAGCGTAAGAAACCGGGTCTGCGTAAAGCACGCCGTGCGAAACAATTCTCTAAACGTTAATCTGTTTACAGACCCGACGTTGGATAAAAAGCCCGCAGCATAGCATATATGCTGCGGGCTTTTTATCAAAGCACCACCTATTCACAATAATGCCTGTCTGAAAACAACTTTTTCAGACAGGCATTGTTTTAAAAAACCAACATAGAATTCTCTACAATCAAATCACATTAATACAAAGTAGCCAGCCGAAGACCATATAGGTTGCGGAGCTAATTTTGTTACTGCTTTCGCAACTTCACAATCGTTCTACTTAAAAAACTAACGAAACAACACTTTAGGGAAAATTAAAGCTTTACAGTCATAACAAAATTCCAACCAACTCTTTAAAAATCCACTATCAGCCCCACATAAAGTTTTCATTCACATCAAATTAAGGAATAAGAAATGCTTTCTACCATTATTATTGGCTTTATCGTCGGTGTATTGGCTAAATTTTTACACCCCGGCCGTGATAATTTAGGTTTGATTATGACCACACTGCTAGGTATCGGAGGATCGTTGTTGGCAGGTTGGGTAGGTCAATCGGTTGGCATGTATAAAATGGGCGAACCTGCAGGCTGGATTGCTTCTACTTTAGCCGCAGTGGTTATTTTGATGATTTACACCCGCGTCATTAAAAAGTAAGTACGTATAATTCCGAAGGCAGGCACTCAGCCTGCTTTTTCGCGTTCAGACAGGCAACGTTCTATGCAAAAGAAAAAATGGTATTCCTGGTTAAAAGAAGGGCTAAAGCTGCTTGTATTTATCCTACTCATTTCCACCGCACTTGACTGGTGGCGCAAACCCAAAGAACCGGAAAATTTTGCTCAGCAGGCTCTGCATACACTTTCACAACACGACATCACTTTGGCCGGGTTCAGCCAAGACCATGTAGCCGTTTTGTATTTCTGGGGTTCATGGTGCGGCATCTGTAAGCATACCTCGCCCACAGTTGAAAAACTGCGGGCCGATGGGATACCCGTACTGAGCGTGGCACTGTCTTCCGGCAGCGACGAGGAAGTACGCCAATATCTGCACCAACACAATTTGCAGTTTGATACAGTCAACGATCCTCAAGGCTTGCTTGCTAAGCAATGGCAAATCGCCGTTACGCCTACCATCGTTTTGCTGAAAAACGGCAAAATACTGCACAGCACTTCCGGCATCAGCAGCTATTGGGGCTTGCGCACACGTATCGGCCTTTTCAATTTGGTTTATTAATACACCAATTTTCAGACAGGCATTGTCAGTAAAATGCCTGTCTGAATCATGGGTCAACTACGCTCTATGCGGCTGCTTTGCCGCCAACCAAAACCATTTCCAAAAACCGTAACACACAAGCCAACTCCTCCGCTGTTTCTTCTTGTGTGCCATTGCCCGTATGGCCGCCTCCTGAAGGCGCATACAGCCAACTATCCGGAGAAATGCTACGTAGTTTTGCATAAAATTTTAAGGCATGAACCGGGTGAACGCGATCGTCGCTCAAACTGGTGGTAACTAATGCAGGCGGATACGCAATATGCCCGCTCAAATTATGATAAGGTGAGAGCGCTTGTAGAAACGGGCGGTCAAGCTCGTTTTCAGGGTCGCCGTATTCCTCAATCCAGCTTGCACCTGCCGACCATTGCGTATAACCCAACATATCAGTTAACGGCACTTCGCATACCAATACACCAATACTGTGCGGCTCCCGTACAAAAGCAGACGCCACAACCAAGCCGCCATTACTGCCGCCTTGCACAGCAATCCGGCGAGCAGACGATAAACCGCGCGCGCATATATCCTGCACAACAGCCAGCAAATCATCCACGCTACGGTGTTTGTGTTTACCTTGCGCAGCAGCATGCCAATGCTTGAACTCACCGCCGCCGCGCACATTCGCCACCACAAACGAGCGGCCCGCTTCCAGCCAATGCCGCCCCATTGTACCCAGATAATGCGGCAGCTCCGGCATACCGAACCCACCGTAAACATAGATTAAAGTAGGCGTATCGGGCGAAACAGCTTTACCCACATGATAATAAGGAATCTCAGTTCCATCCGCCGATTTTGCCCAAAACTGTTTAATCTCAATCCCCGTTGCATCAAATTGCTTGGGCTGGCGGCGCAAAACCGTCAACTCCATCACATTCAAATCCAATGCAAACAGGGTTAGCGGCGTTGTAAAGTGGCTGGCTGCAAGATAAACCACATCGCCGCCCCACGGCTGGTCGGTCATTTCCATCGCACCGCCCGGCAGCTCAGGCAATGCTTGCTCTTGCCATACGCCACCCGTATAGCGCCATGCTTTCAGACAGGCATTGACCTTATCCAAATAATTCACCACCACAAAGCGCTTAGTCGTTTCCACACTTTCAACGGCCTGATTCTCATCCGGCGCAAACAGCAATTGCGCCGCGCCCAGTTCTCCCCTATTCAATTTCACCGCCAGTAACGCACCTGCCGGATAAGCCTGATTGGCCCGCTTCCATTCCGTGCGCAGTTGCACCATAAGCTGCCCGGCCAGATAGCCGACAATTTCACAATCTTTCGGCAAGGCGAGCAATTGCACTTCACCCTCGGCATCCACCTGAAAATAATCTTTGGTGAAAAAACCCGTACCTGCTTCGATCAAATCAACCGGCGCGCCTTGCGCATCCAGATAACGCCACGCATGCACCATCACACCGCGCTCATCCATCTGATAAACTGGCAACGCCTCCTCAAAGCTCTGGCCGCGCTTCATCAACCAAACCTGCCGCGGATAGCCTGAAACCGTCAGCTGGCGCTCATCCCAAGCCGGGCAAACCCAAACACTATCTGCATCGCGCCATGCGATATGGCTTTTTCCTGCGGGAAAATGAAAGCCGCCGTCCACCAACGCACGTTTGGCAAGATCAAATTCCAAGGTATAAGCCGTATCTGCGCCGGCCACACTCAAGTTCAGCAAAACCTGCTGCGGGTTCTCCACATAATGCGACACGCCGTCCAAATACACATCGTCGTCCAAAACGGCGTCGAAATCGGCCACATTAAACAAAATTTCCCAATCTGGCATACCTGCCCGGTAAGAAGCGGCGGAGCATACGCGGTATACGCCTTTCGGATACTCCGCGTTCTGGTGGAAGTGATACATCCGCGCCCGGTGTTCCTGGCAAAACGGAATCTGCCGCTCATCTTGCAATTGCGCTGTAATGTCGGCTTTCAAGCGTTCAAATTCCGGCGTTTGTGCAAAACGCGCAAGCGTTTCCCCATGCGCCTGTTTCACAAAAGCCAATGTTTCCGGCGCATCCAAATCTTCCAAAGAAGCAAATCTATCCTGCATGACAAAATATCGCGTGAAAAAATAAAACGCGATTATAATATGCTTTTCAATCGAATTAAGCGCAATCAAACACAATGGATATCGAAACCAAACGCCTCCAAACCCAAGCCCTGCTCGACAATGCCGATTTATTGTTCAACGCCGCAGAATGCAGCGCCGCATTACACAAAATCGCTGCAGAAATCACCCGCGACCTGAGCGACAAATACCCGCTGATTCTTCCCGTAATGGGAGGTGCCGTTGTGTTTAGCGGCCAACTTCTGCCGCTGCTGCACTTCCCGCTTGATTTCGATTATGTGCATGTTTCCCGTTACGGCGACAAACTGCAGGGCGGTAATTTCAACTGGAAACGCATGCCCGAAGCAGATGCTATTGCCGGCCGCCATATTGTTGTGCTCGACGATATTCTCGACGAAGGCCACACCATGGCTGCCATCCAAACCAAACTGCTGGAAATGGGCGCCGCCAGCTGCCGCGCCGCCGTATTTGCCAACAAACTGATCAGCAAAGAAAAACCCATCAGTGCCGATTACGTCGGCCTCAATGTGCCCGACCGATACGTGTTCGGCTACGGCATGGATGCCGCCGGCGCATGGCGCAACCTCGGCGAAATCTACGCTTTAAAGCAAGATTAACCTGCTTTTTATTACAATGCCTGTCTGAAAAGTGTGCGCATCATTACAGTTGCCTTTTCAGACAGGCATTTGCTTTAGCCCCGTATATATACTGTGAAACCCCTAACCGACTGCTGCGGAATCGGCCGGCCTTATACTGACTCCCACGTTTTTCGGCTATAATTTCCGTTTAAAGACGATAAAACAGTTTCCAGGTCAAATGCCTGTCTGAAACACAACAAGGAATACACAATATGATAGGCATTATCATCCTCACCCATGAATCACTTGATGATGCATTTCGCGCGTTAACGCACCATTTTTTCCCCGACATTCCCGATAACATCCGCCTGCTCGGCGTAAAGAATAGCGAAGACCACGACGACGTAATCCGGCAAATCAACCGGCTGATGGAAGAAATCAATGCCGACCAAGGTGTGCTCGTGTTAACCGATATCTTCGGTGCCACACCCTGCAATGCCGCGCGCAAACTCGTTATCCCCGACAAAATCGCCATGCTCACCGGACTTAACGTGCCCATGATGATAAAAGCCATCCAACATTCCAACAGCGGTATCGGTTTGGCCGAATTTACCGCAAAAGTCAAACAAGCCGCCATAAACGGCATTATCGACATTACCTCACCACATGGAGGAGTCTGCTCACTATGATCAAACAATCCGTCGAAATCATCAACAAACTCGGTTTACACGCCCGAGCTTCCAGCAAATTCACCCAAACCGCTTCCGGCTTTCAAAGCGAAGTATGGGTTAGCCGAAACGGGCACCGAGTCAACGGCAAAAGCATTATGGGTCTCATGATGCTGGCCGCAGCCAAAGGCACGGTTATCGAGCTGGAAACCGACGGTGCCGACGAACAAGCCGCTATGCAGGCATTGATTAACCTGATAAACGACTATTTCGGCGAAGGAGAATAAAATGAGCATCGTCCTACATGGTGTAGCTGCCGGCAGAGGCATCGCCATAGGCCGTGCCCATCTCCTCTCCCGCGGCATGAGTGAAGTGCCGCAGCAAAATCTGGAGCCCGAAGACATTCCGGCAGAAACCGCCCGCTACGAATCTGCCATCAAAGCAACCCGCCGGCAAATGGAGCAACTGCGCAGCAGCATTCCCGAAAACGCCCCTACCGAGCTGGGTGCGTTCATCTCGCTGCACCTGATGCTACTGACCGACGTGACCTTATCACGCGAACCGGTAGACATCATTGAAGAAGAACACATCAATGCCGAATGGGCGCTCAAAATCCAAACCGACCGTCTCAGCCGCCAGTTCGACGCCATCGAAGACGAATACCTGCGCGGGCGCAAACAAGACATGCTGCAAGTAGTGGAACGCATCCATAACAACCTTATCGGCCAGAGCAACGAGCTAAACCTCAGCCCCGACTTGCTCGACGAAACCATCCTGATTGCCCAAGACATCTCCCCTGCCGATACCGTTCATTTCAAAGAACAGCGCGTTGCTGCTTTCGTTACCGACGCCGGCGGCCCCACCAGCCATACTGCTATTTTAGGGCGCAGCTTGGAAATTCCTTCCGTTATCGGCCTGCGTAACGCCCGCAATCTGATTAGTGAAAACGAATGGGTTATCGTAGACGGCATCAACGGCATTCTGATTATCGCGCCCGATGACCTCGTAATCGCCGAATACCGGCGCAAACTGCGCGAATACCGCAGCCGCCAACGCCAACTCAGCAAGCTGAAGGATACTGCCGCCACCACCGAAGACGGCGTCAATATCGAACTGCTTGCCAATATAGAATCTGCCGAAGATATCAAAGCCCTGCATAAATACGGTGCCGACGGTGTGGGCTTGTTCCGAAGCGAATTTCTCTTTCTCAACCGCGATACCTTGCCCGATGAAAACGAGCAATATGAGGTTTACAGCGACATTATCAAAAAACTCAAAGGCAAACAGCTCACCATACGCACCGTTGACTTGGGCGTAGATAAAAACCCGCGCTGGTTTGGCCAACACGGCACGCCTAACGGCAACCCCAATCCCGCCCTCGGCTTAACCGGTATCCGCCTGTGTCTGGCCGAACCCGTAATGTTCCGCACCCAGATGCGCGCCATCCTGCGCTCCGCCGTACACGGCCCGGTCAAAATCATGTGGCCGATGATTGCCTCGGTTTCAGAATTAAAACAATGCCTTGTTCATCTGGAAACCGCACAAAAACAGCTGGCCGAGCGAGGTGAAAAATGGCAGGAAGTAGAAGTTGGCTGCATGATTGAAATTCCCGCTGCCGCACTGACCACCGCCACATTACTCAGATATGTGGATTTCATTTCCATCGGCACGAACGATTTGATTCAATACACGCTTTCAGTCGACCGCGGAGACGACAGCGTCAGCTATCTTTACCAACCGGCCCATCCGGCCGTATTACGCTTGTTGGCACACATCATCCGCACCGCCAATCGTATCGGCAAATCCGTGTCCATATGCGGCGAGATGGCCGGCGATACCGACTTTACCCGCCTCTTACTCGGCCTCGGCCTGCGCCGCTTCTCTATGAATACCACCAACCTGCTGGCGGTTAAAGATGTGGTGTTACACAGCAATATTGATGAATTGGAAACTGAAATCGGCAAAGTAATGCGCAACGATGATCCCGACAAATCGGAAAAATTATTGAAAAAATTGAATGAAACGGAAGAAGCTTCTGTATAAATCTTTTATGAAACACAATGCCTGTCTGAAAGCAGAAAAAGCTTTTCAGACAGGCATTGTGTTTCATAATCAGCCCGGTGTTTTTCAGATAGGCATTTGCCGCTCGACCGCCGCCCACACAGCATCTACCGGAATATTGCCCAAATAACGCTCGCTTGTGTTCACATCAATGCTGTTTGGATGCGGCAATTCGCCGAAATCGCCCGCCCACACTACTTCTGCGCGATCCGAATAAGGACGCCAGCGGCTAACCCAACTGGGGCCGAACAACGCAACTTGCGGTTTATCAAGCGCTGCAGCAATATGCATGGGCACGGAATCCACACCGATAAACAGCTTTGCACGGTCAATGGCGGCAGCGAGTTCACGCAAAGTCAACACTCCGTCCAGCACCCACAATTTCTGCGGCAAAGCGATATGAATTTGAGATTGCAAATATTCCAACATCGCATGTTCGCGCGCATCAGGCGCCGCAGTGAGCACTACATTGCAGCCCGAATCAAACAGCCTTTTCAAAAGCTCGACTGTTTTATCGTCCTCCCAGCATTTGAAAAACCAGCGCGATCCGGGATGCACCAACACATAATCTTCACCGCGCCAACCCCGGTCTTGCAGTTTCTGCTCCAAGCTTCTGCGCGAGGCTTCGGAAATACCCATGCGCACTTGCGGTTTATAATATTTCAGATCCACCCCCAAAGGCGCCAGTAGGCTGAGATTGTCATCAACCGTATGCATATCCATGCCATGCGGTTCGGTCAGATCCGTATGCAATTTGCGCCAAAGAGCATTGTGCCGGTTATGCCAATTAAAAGACAAACCGCGTTGCGCTTCGCTGAATTTAGTAATCAGGCCGGCGCGCCAGCGGTTGGAAAAATTCAGTACAGCATCATAATTTTGTACCTGAATCCATCTGAGTAAAGCAATTTCCTTTTGAAGATGAAACAGCTTGCCCTGTTTCTTCCAAGCACGATCGATAGTATGAATTTGAGAAATCAAAGGATTATCGATTAAAACGTCTTCCATCCCTTTGTACACCAGCATGTCCACATAACAATCGGGCATCGCTGCTTTCAACGCATCGGCCACAGCCGTGGTAAGCAGGACATCACCGTGGTGCATCATTTGTATTAATAAAAATCGTTGTTTTTGTTTCATCATTTTGCAATCTGATTATCTGCCCGCGAGCAGCCTTTATTATTAATTGCCATTATAAAACCAAAGTGGTTTTTCAGACAGGCATTTGATACTATATTTGCTTAATGCCTATCTGAAAAAACCATAAATCATTATGTCTACCATCGAAACTGCCCGCTGCTATTCACAATATCTTTCCCGCCACCTAGACAACGGCAATCTTAAGCCCGAAATTCTAAACCCTCTGCTTTCCCGCCCGCTCGACGCCGCCGATTTTTATGCATTCGCTGATTGGGAACAATTGCAACACGATGAAAATGAAGCAGAGCTGGCGCGTCAGCTGCGGCTTCTTCGTCGTTATGTGATGGCGCACATCCTCATTCGCGATATAAACCGCATCAGCGATCTGAACGAAGTTACCGGCACCATTACCCGCTTTGCCGAATTCGCCGTGAACACAGCCTTAAACTACGCCTACGCCTACTATCAAGATATGTACGGCATGCCGATTGGCCGATACAGCGGCACACCGCAACACTTAAGCGTTGTGGCCATGGGTAAAGCCGGCGGCTATGAGCTAAACGTATCTTCCGACATCGATTTGATTTTCATCTACCCCGAAAACGGCGACACCAACGGCAAACGCGAACGCACCAATCAGGAATTCTTCACCAAAGTCGGCCAAAAATTAATCACCCTGTTAAACGACATCACCGCCGACGGCCAAGTATTCCGCGTGGACATGCGGCTGCGGCCCGACGGTGACAGCGGCCCGCTCGTGCTCAGCGAAACCGCACTGGAGCAATACCTCATCACACAAGGCCGCGAATGGGAGCGCTACGCATGGTGTAAAGGCCGCATCATCACACCTCATGCCAACGATATTGCCGCACTTGTACGCCCGTTTGTATTCCGCAAGTATCTGGATTTCAACGCCTATGAAGCCATGCGCGGCCTTCACCGGCAAATCCGCCGCGAAGTGCAGAAAAAAGATATGGCCGATAACATCAAACTCGGTGCAGGCGGCATACGCGAAATCGAATTCATTGCCCAAATTTTCCAAATGATACGCGGCGGCCAGATCCGCGCCCTGCAACTGAAAGGCACGCAAGAAACCCTGAAAAAGCTGGAAGAATTAGTCATTCTCAGCAGCGAAACCATTGCCGGCTTGCTGGAAGCCTACCGTTTCTTACGTGACATCGAACACCGCTTGCAATACTGGGACGACCAGCAAACCCAAACCCTGCCCCGAGAAGCCGAGCAACAGCAATTACTGGCTCAAAGCATGGGTTTTAACAACTATGAAGCGTTTTCAGACAGGCTTCAACAACACCGTCGCTTCGTCAACCGAACCTTCGAACAAGTGCTCGCCGAACCCGAAGAAAATCATGACGAAGATACTCAGGAATTAGCCGCACTCTGGCATGAAAGCGGCGATGATGCGGAAAGACATGAGCAACTCGCCTCATTGGGCTTTGATGCTGCCAGCGTTTCAGCAAGGCTCAACCAGCTCAGAAACAGCAGCAAATACCGCCACCTATCCGAGCGCGCTCTACACCGCTTCGATACCGTTGTGCCGCAGATTATTGCCGCTGCCCAACAATGCAGCCAACCCACACAAACCCTGTTCCGTCTGCTCGATTTTCTCGAAACCGTCAGCACGCGCTCCTCATATCTTGCCTTTCTGCATGAATACCCCAAGCAATTACAGCAACTCGCCGAAATCATGAGCCAAAGTTCATGGGTGGCCGACTATCTGCAACGCCATCCTGTTTTGCTGGACGGCCTGCTTTCCTCACAACTGATGAAACAAGAACAAGACTGGTCCAAAGTCAGCGCCGAACTCGCTCAAACCTTGGAAGCCTGCGACGACACAGAAAACAAAATGGACACACTGCGCCATTTCCAACACGCACAAACCTTCCGCTTAGCCGTGCAAGATTTGGCAGGCTTATGGAAAGTGGAAGCACTCAGCGACGAGCTTTCCCTGATTGCCGACATCATCCTTACACAAACCCTGATTCATGCCTGGCGCGACATGCCGAAAACCCACAGCGACGCCCCCGGCTTCGCCATTATCGGCTACGGCAAACTCGGCGGCAAAGAACTGGGCTACACCTCCGACCTCGATCTCGTTTTCTTATACGACGACCCGCACCCCGACGCCTCCGACACCTACACCCGCCTCGCCCGAAGGCTCACTACCTGGCTCTCCGGCAGCACGGGCGCCGGAACGCTCTATGATGTTGACCTGCGCCTGCGCCCCAACGGCGATAGCGGCTTTCTCGCACACACCGTGGACGCTTTTGAAAAATATCAGCACAAAAACGCTTGGACATGGGAACACCAAGCCCTTACCCGTGCCCGTTATATCGCCGGCTCACCCGAAATCGGCAATGCTTTTGAGCGCATCCGTCGCGAAATACTCACTCAGGAGCGCAACGCCGACAAACTGCGCAACGAAATCATTGAAATGCGCGAAAAAATGTTCCCTACTCATCCGCCGCTAGACAGCGATGTAAAATATGCGCGAGGTGGTATAGTTGATGTAGAATTCATTGTGCAATACCTGATTCTTGCCCAATCACGCCATTGTCCTGCTTTACTGGAAAATTACGGCAACATTGCCCTTTTACGCATAGCTGCAGAACACGGCCTGATTGATGCTGAATCCGCCCGGCTCAGCCGCCGCGCCTACCGCTTTTTCCGCAAGCTGCAACACGATAAGAAATTACGCGATGTAGAAAAAATCGAGGCCGGTGAAGAATTGTCGGCGCATTATCAAGCAGTGAAAAAGCTGTGGCAGGAAGTATTCGGTGAAGCGCCGAAAACAGCTTGAAACAACAATGCCTGTCTGAAACTTTTTTCAGACAGGCATTTCAAGCAGCCCAACACTTATTTTATAAACAACCCCCAACAAATACATCGAATACACATGAGCACAATCAACATTGCCTTAGCCGCCCTATTGGTTATCTGGTTTCTTGCCAGCATCGTATGGGGCAGCATCTGGATGAATCTGGTTACTTCCAGCCAGGAAGATAAAGAAGAGTTTCTCAACGAACACGTCCGCTCCCCATCAGACCGCATAGGCGTAAGCATGTTGCGCTTCCCTGTGTTACATTTAATCATCTGGCTGATTAATGTGATCGGATTATGCTGGGTAGCCACCGGCTGGTGGCAAAGTTTATAAAGAATACTTTGGTCAAATGAAAAAATGCCTGTCTGAAAGAATATTTCAGACAGGCATTTTTCTATTTAAAAACAACTAATTATAATAATTTTCTTGGTTTTTTCCAGCAAAAATATTATACTGCTTCATATTTTCTTTCCTAACACACCCCTTAAAAAATATTTAGGAGCCGTTCCAACATGATGATTCTTTATTCAGGTATTACCTGCCCGTTCAGCCACCGCTGCCGTTTTGTGCTTTTCGAAAAAGGTATGGATTTTGAAATCAAAGATGTAGACGTGTTCAACAAGCCGGAAGACCTGGCCATTATGAACCCGTATAACCAAGTACCCGTTTTGGTGGAGCGCGACTTGATTCTGCATGAATCCAACATCATCAACGAATATATCGACGAACGTTTCCCACATCCGCAATTAATGCCGGGAGATCCCGTAATGCGCGGTCGCGGCCGTTTGGTATTGTTTCGTCTGGAAAAAGAGCTGTTCAGCCACGTTCATGTTTTGGAAGACCCTGAAGCTACGCCCAAAGAACAGGCAAAAGCGCGTGAAGCCATTACCAGCGGCCTCACCGTACTTGCTCCCGCGTTCAACAAAAATAAATACATTCTAGCCGACGAATTTTCTATGATTGACGTAGCCATCGCCCCGTTATTGTGGCGTTTGAACCATTACGACATCAAATTAGGAAAATCAGCCGCACCATTATTAAAATATGCGGAGCGGATTTTCCAACGCGAGGCCTTTATCGAAGCACTCACTCCTGCTGAAAAAGCCATGCGCCGTTAATCAATCAAAAGGGAAAGCATGACTTTCCCTTTCTGTTATGGTAAAACATTCAAGCAGCCAACCGCTTTAAATTATTTCAAATGGACAAAGCCGTATGACAACCAGCACCAAGCCTTATTTACTCCGCGCCCTTTATGAATGGTGTGTTGACAACAGCCAAACGCCCCACATCGTAGCGTGGGTCAACGAACACACGCGCGTGCCGATGCAATATGTACGCGACAATGAAATCGTATTGAACATCGGCCCTGCCGCCAGCCCAAATGTGAGTATTGACAACGAATGGATTCATTTCTCTGCGCGTTTCGGCGGTGTGGCACATGAAATCTGGATTCCCGTAGGCCATGTCGTCAGCATCTTCGCCCGCGAAAGCGGTGAAGGTATGGGTTTTGAAGTAGAGCCTTGGCAGCCTGAAAGCGCGCCGTCCAACAAGAGTGACACACCGCCCGATGGTGATGCGCCCAAGAAAAAAGGGCTAAAGCTCGTAAAATAAGTTGTTCCGAATGAAACAAAAGGCTGAAGCAGATCAACCATTCTATCGCCTGCTTCAGCCCCTTATGGAATGATATAATCCACCTCTTTATCAGCAACCCCAACCACGCATGAACAAGCCGCAAAAAAAGCGCAAGCTCAACGGCATATTGCTGCTCGACAAACCTACCGGCCTTTCCAGTAACAGCGCCCTGCAAAAAGCCCGCCGAATTTTCAATGCCGAAAAAGCTGGCCACACCGGCGTGCTCGACCCTTTGGCCACCGGCCTTTTACCTGTATGTTTCGGCGAAGCCACCAAGTTTGCCCAATACCTTTTGGATGCCGACAAAGGCTACACCGCCACACTCAAACTCGGTGAAGCCACCACTACCGGCGACGCAGAAGGAGAAATCATCGCTACTGCGCCCATACCCGAAAGCAGAGAAAATTTTCAAGCTGCCTGCGCTGCGTTAACCGGTGCCATCCGCCAAGTACCACCCATGTTTTCGGCTCTCAAACACGAAGGCCGACCGCTTTACGAATACGCCCGAAAAGGTATTGTGATAGAACGCAAGCCGCGCGATATTATTATCCATAGTATAGAAATTACCGAATTTTCACCGCCGAAAGCAGTGATTGAGGTACGTTGCAGTAAAGGCACTTATATCCGTACACTCAGCGAAGATATCGCCAAAAAAATGGGCACTTTCGCCCACCTCACCGCCCTGCGCCGAACCGAAACCGCTGGATTCGGCATCAATCAAACCCATACTCTCGAATCACTGGAGGCACTCAGCGAAATTGAACGTGACGCCTTGCTGCTGCCTTGCGATGCTCTAGTACAACATCTACCCGAAATACATCTGAATGATAACGAAATCAAACTGCTGCGTTTCGGGCAACAACCTGCTTACCACTATCCAAACCTACCGACCGAAACACCGCTGCGCGCATACAGCATACAAAACGAATTTATCGGCTTGATAGAATACCTCCCTCGCCATGCCTGTCTGAAAAGTGTCAGACTGATGAACACCAGAAATACAATTTAAACACAGGGACATCAACCGACACTTTGTTAAAGCAAATAAACTTATCGCTACAAACTGGACCTCTTTTATACATCGTCCCCCACGCTTTGCCCTACTAACTATACTGTCCGTGCTTCGTAGCTTGTTTCTGAATATTAAGTTTTCGGCTATATGGTCAAATTGACAGCCAAACCTAGAGGCATACGCTTTTTTTGTTATACAATAAACATTCTCTCTCTTCCCTTATACATAAAATATATGAACCCAACCTCCCTTGCCCATGTTCAAGCCGCTGCTTTCGACTTAGACGGTACACTTTGTGATTCCATCCCCGATTTAGCCTCCGCCGCCAACGCTACCCGCCAACACATGGGCTTGCCTACGCTTCCGGATAAAGTTGTAGAAAGCTACGTAGGAGACGGTATCACCAAACTTGTTCACCGCGTCTTAACCGACACCCGCGAAGAAGAAGCGCCGCAAGCACAATGGGAAGAAGCATTTGCCTTTTTCGTGCAACATTATCGTGAGCATTTGTCTGACTTTACCCGCCCTTACCCTGAAACTGAAGCCGGCCTTGGTTTGCTTAAATCATTAGGCATTCCACTGGCTGTGATTACCAATAAAAACGAGCTATTGGCGGTTGAGCTGCTCAAACAACTCAAACTCGCCGACTATTTCAGCCTGATTCTCGGAGGCGACAGCCTGTCTGAAAAAAAACCCAGCCCGCTACCATTGCAACACGCCGCCGAAGTGTTGGGTGTAGACGTAAAAAACATGCTTATGGTTGGTGATTCACACAATGATATCCTTGCCGCCAAAGCCGCAGGCTGCATGAGCGTGGGTGTATCTTTTGGTTATGGCAATATGGCGGAGCTTTCTAAAAAAAGCAGCACCAAACCTGACTGGATTATCAATTCATTACCAGAAATCTACGAAAATCTGCGTCCGCAAGCAGAGCCGGGCAACAAATAAAATATAACAATGCCTGTCTGAATACTTTTCAGACAGGCATTGTTCCATTACACCATCATTTCTCATCCAAATAACATGTCAAAAAAATCCCTACGCGCTCGAGCGCTCGATATCCTCTCCCGCCGTGAAATCAGCCGAATCGAGCTTAAACGCAAACTTGCGCCCTATGCCGAAAGCGAAGAGGAAGTAGAAAAAGTGTTAAATGAATTTGCCGAGCGTAACTGGCAATCTGACCAACGCTTCACCGAATCGTTTATTCACAGCAAAAGCAATCGCTACGGCACACGAAGGTTGAAACAAGCATTAGCAGAGAAAGGCATTGATGCAAATACCGCCCAAGCTTTTATGCCTGATCATACGAAAGAATTAACAACCGCTAAAAACGTGCTGCGTAAGAAATTCAAGCAACCTCCGGCAAATTTAGCTGATAAGTACAAATATATGCGTTTCCTCGCTTACCGTGGCTTCGATATAGACACTATCAACCAAGCTATAAAGTCTGCATGGGACGAAGAATGTGAATAAAACGGCACCTATTAATCAATAGGTGCCGTTTTTTATGTCACAAGATTATTAATAGCGTAAATTACTACCTTGATAATCGATGATGCGCGGAGTGATAAAAATCAACAGCTCGCTTCGCTCTTCACTGCGGGTACGTGATTTAAACAAGTTGCCAACCACCGGAATATCACCCAGTAAAGGCACTTTTCTGATACCATTAGAATTAATTTCTTCATAAATACCGCCAAGAACTAAAGTGCCGCCATCTTCAACCATCGCGCGGGTTTCCAAGTTATTGGTATCAATACAAGGCTCACCATTGCTGCCACCGCAGCTTTGATTTACTGAGTCTTTATTGATTTTCACATCCATAATGATTTGACCGTCAGGTGTAATGTGCGGCGTTACACGCAAGCCCAATACAGCTTTTTTGAACGATACATCAGTTGCACCGCTGGATGTTTCCGAAGTATAAGGAATCTCAGTACCCGATTCAATTACGGCTTCTTTTCTGTCTTGCGTTAAAACGCGCGGATTAGAAATAGTTTTCGCCTTATTTTGAGACTGTTGGGCTTGTAATTCCAAACTTAAAGCACCTGAAGCCAAACTGTGTACCAAAGCAATACTTGAGGTGGCAGAAGCAATAGGTAAACTCACATTTGGATTATTCGTCCAAGGAGTAGTAGCAGGATGCTGAAAAGCAGGAGGAGTTTTTCCTGCCGCTATAGCTTCAGCTGCTTGTGCTCTCCATGCATTTTGAGCATTTATAAAATTGCGTTGATTATCAACAAATGCATTGCTATTTGCGTTAGCTGTAGTTAAGTTATTACCCCAACTATTAGATCCATTAGCACCTGCATAACCAAACTTCACACCAATATCACGTGAAAATCCGTCAGAAGCACGTACAATTCTAGCCTCTACCATCACTTGGCGGGTAGGAACGTCCAATTCTTCTATCAGTTTTTGGAATTTCCGGATAACTGTATTGTTATCGGTAATAATCAGCGTATTTGTACCAGGGTCAATTAACGCGCTGCCCCGTTTACTTAAAATGCTGTTTGCAGTGTTGTTGCTACCACCCTCTTCCAATCTCAAAACTTTACGGAATTCTTCTACGTTTTTATATTTAAGCTGGAATGTTTGGGAGTACAAAGGTCCTAAATCATTAATTTCATTTTGAGCTTGTAATGAAGCTTTATCTTTGGCTAACAACTCATCACGCGGAGCCACATTGATAATATTGCCTTGTCGGCGCATATCCAGATTACGCGCTTCCAACACCAAATCTAAAGCCTGATCCCAAGGCACATCTTTCAAGCTGAGAGTCATTTTGCCGCTTACACTGTCGCTGGCCACAATATTCATACCAGACTCTTTAGCCAAAATTTGTAAAATCGTGCGTACTTCTACGTCTTGGAAATCAAAAGATACTCTGCGACCAGTAAAGTTTTTATTTCTTTTATTATTTTGCAATCCCGCATCGGCAACATTTGCCTTAGGTAAAACTTCAAATGACATGCGTCCGCCGGAAATTTTTTCACGCACATCCCAGCTACCTTTATTTCTAATAACGATTTCGGTGTCATTACCAATACGTTTCAATACAATGCCACGGACAGGCGTATTGAAATCAGAAACGTCTAAGCTTCGTTGTGCTTGTGCAGGCAATGGATGATTTTTCAAAGTAATCACAACACGATCATTTTGGCGTTTTATAGAAGGATTACCATTAAATGAAGGCGCACTAATATCTACAATACCCGCATTACTATTACCTTTACGGAAATCAACTGATGCAGAACTTACTACCTGCTCCCGTTTTTTCACAATCACGCGGTCAGAAGCAGTTGTTTGACTTGATGCAACGGAAGAAGCTTCAGGTGCCTCAGTCACATAAACCCATACTTCATTACCTTTGATCTCAGAAGTATATCTACCCGCTTTATTCAAGCCTAGAACCACTCTTGTTTGACTGCCGTTTTTAACAGCGCTAATTTGGTTCAATAAAGGATCTGCGTATTCCAAAACAGGCTGCTGCAAAGCAACATCAGTTGTCGGAAAATCTAGTGAAATGCGAGCAGGTGAATTGGTTACAAAACCACTCGGAGACACAACATCGCGGTCAAATTTGATTTTGATAATTTTTTGATTATTAGGCAACGTTGATACATTAATATCTGTAATATTGCCTGCAAAAGCTGAGGTTTGCATAGCCAAACCTAAGCTAATAGCTGAAATAGTTTTCATACTGATAGGTTTCATTAAAAGTTACCCCTTAAATATTAATTGTCTGTTTTAATGCTCTGATTGTCTTTACTATTATCCAACAGTAATTCCGCATTCCTGAAAGCCCAATTACCATCGGCGTTTTCAATAACTTCTGTAATTGTCAGTTTATCCGGCATGATCGAAGTAATCTTACCAAAATTCTGCCCTACATAATTACCTGTTTTTACTGTATAAACATGGCCGTCTATTTCGATATAACCTGTTTTTTGATTCCCTGAGATAAATGACCCTACATATTTCATATTTTCCAAACTAAATGCTTCCAACACTTCTTTTGGTCGGTTGATATTAGGTGCATTATTTCCCGCTAGGCCTTCATTCAATCGCTTAGCACTAAAAGCATTCAAACCTATTGTTTTCGGTGGGATATAAGTGACTGAAGGGTTAACGGTAGGCTGTTCAAATGGTTGTATATGCTTCTGCGCATCTTTTTGTGTTTGTTCCATCCATTGCCTTAAATCTTCATGTTCTGGAGAACATGCCGCAACCATTAAAACCATCGAACTTAGGAGTAAGATTTTATGATTCATTATTTTATTCCTCTCGTAATGTTACGGCTGAGCTTGCTCATCCGTGTTCCCTGCTTGAGAAGCAGCTTTCTGTTCCGCTGCAACCTCCTCTGTCGGCCGGGCTTTATAAGTGTTAGCCGTAGCAGTCAAAGTCAATTTATCCCCTTTTTCTTCATTATTTAAATTGATCGACTCTAAAGTAATAATGCGGGAAAGAGAACCCACATCTCTCGCAAACTGGCTAATTTGATCGTACTTACCAGTAATTGAAATAGCATAAGGCAAAATCTGAATAGGTCCGTCATTTTTTGTAGGTTGCGGCGTCACACTATTCATACTCATTCCATTGGTTGCTCCCGCTTGATGCAACTCCTGAATCAGGTTTGGAATTTCTGCATCTGTTGGCAATTGTTTTAACAACACATCAAATGACGAGCGAATAGCAACCAATTCAGCTTTTAAATTATCCAAACTGGCAGCTTGAATACTTTTTTCAGTATAGCTAACTTTCAATTCTTCTTCTTTTTGCTTACTTGCTGCCAACTCTTCTAATTGCGTACGAAAAACTGCAAAGTAACCAGCACCCAATACACCAACAACAACCAGAGCACCGACTGCTAACTTAGCAGGTTTATTAAGTAAATGAAGTGTTTGTAGATCAACGTCTTTTAATTTCTTATTGGCCATTGTTTACATCCCCTGTGTTTTCCAACTTAGCCTCTGTATCAATATTGCTATTTTTCTGCGCAGGTGAACTATATTGATTTAACAATACTTTCAATGAAAATTCCTGTGCTTTATCAACCTGCTTAATACTCAATAGTTCCGGCTGTGTAAACAAGCCTGTGCTGGGTATCGACCTCATAAATATTGCAATCTTATTATCACTGGTTGCTTTACCATTGATAAGATAGGTATTCGGATTCTCACCGACCTTAATAGAAGTAAGATGAGTACCCTCAGGAATCAATACATTTAGAGTATCAACGATATAAGCAGCTTGGAATCTCTTATGTTGAAGTTCTTCAATTTTTTGTTTTCTATCCAAAAAATTGCGCTTTTCTTGACTCAGCTTTTTAATTTCAACTAGCTTCTTGTCTTCTTGTTCAATTTCTTTGGTTAAAAAAGCATTTCTTTCTTCTTGCTTACTAATCGCCGCCCCGATCCCCATATAGGCTACAACTGATAAGCCGACACCTGCGGCGAGCGCCAAAAGCATCAATGTCTTAAAACGCTGCTTCTGACGCTGCTCAATCTGCTCCCGATAAGGCAGAAGATTAATTCGCGTTAATTCAATCATTTTATAAACCCCTTAGTGCTAAGCCGAAAGCTGTGGTCAGCAATGCGGCGTCTTGCTGTAGTTGTGATAAATCAATTCTTTTACCGTGCATAGCATAAATAATTGGGCTAACGCACTGGGCAGCCGTATTTGTTTGTGAAAATACTGTTTCAGGTAGGCCTTCCTGAAGTGAAGCTGTTCCCGTAAGGAAAATATGTTTTACGCTTGAAAATTGGTCACTTGCTTGCGTCGTATAATAAAATTGAAGAACGCGCTGTATTTCCTGAGCAATCTGAATATTGAAGCGGTCCGCTATTTGCGATTGATAGTCCAGCGGTCTGCTTTCCACGGAAGCCTTCATATTTTCAGCCTCTTCTTCCGTTACCTGGTAAGTACGCTGAATCAGTTGAATCAATTGCTCCCCACTAACCGGCGTTTCTTGTTTGTAAAGAATCTGGCCTTTTTGCAGAACCATTGCCTGCATTTGGTAATCGCCTACATCAATAACTGCTATTTTTTCATCAGTAAGCTCAGGCGCATGTTGGTTAATCCAAAAAGAAAACGCATTACACTGCGCAAATAAATCCACATCCATATATGATGGGGATAAATTGGCGCTTTCTAATGCTTCAATACGAGGCTCAATATCTTCTTTACGTGCAGCAACCAATAAAACTTGTTTCCCCAAAGGGATAACGGAATTACCAACCACTTGGTAATCGTAATTCATCTCTTCAATTGAACCAAATTGAGAAATTTCATTTTCTGCAAATGCTTCCAAACTCATCTCGCTTTCGCGCGGATGCACAGCCGTTTCTACAGTAACCATACCCTGTGGCATTGCTGCGACAATATTTTTACTGGAGGTATTAAGTTGGCTATAAGCATGTTGCAAATAAGATACTAATTGATCGTAATCTTGAATTTGATTACCACGAATGATATTTTTCGGTAGCTTTGTAATAACGTACTTTTCCAATTGAATTTGGTTTAAACTACGCCCTGTCAGCTGAACCATTTTGATGGCTTTCTGACTAATATCCACACCTACCGATCCGCGAGAAGTAAGACCTGCCGAAGCTTTGTTCGTTGTATTATTTTGGTTTTTTAATAAACGCATAATGTAAGTTTCCTGCCAAGTAGAGTAAGCAACAGTGTTGGCTTCCGTAAGTTGTTTAAGTATATTTTGTGGTTTTAATTTAAGTACTCCACGAAATATTTGTATCATTTTACTTTATTTAAAGCCAGCAATGGCAAAATTTATTATTCCGCTATGATTAAAAAAATTATCACCATATTCTTAGGGCTTTTTTTAGGTTTAGCATTATTTGCAATTGGCTTGCTAGCCATAGCAGTGTTAGTTACCTATCCTAAACTCCCTTCTTTAGATACCGTCCAACATTATCAGCCCAGAATGCCCCTCACAATTTATTCTTCCGATGGAAAGTTAATTGGTTTATACGGCGAGGAACGGCGCGCTTTTACAAAAATAGAGGATTTCCCAAAAGTTTTAAAAGATGCTGTATTGGCAGCAGAAGATAAGCGTTTTTACAACCACTGGGGCGTTGATGTCATCGGTGTCGGACGCGCGGTAATCAGCAATATGACAGGTGGCGTACGCTCCGGTGCCAGTACAATTACGCAACAAGTTGCAAGAAATTTCTTTTTAACAAACGAGCAGACGTTTACCCGAAAATTCAATGAAGCTTTGCTTGCCTACAAAATCGAGCAGTCTCTAACCAAAGACCAAATTTTAGAGTTGTATTTCAACCAAATTTATTTAGGGCAACGGGCTTACGGTTTTGCAGCAGCTTCTCAAATCTATTTCAATAAACCTGTACAAAAACTAACCTTAGCAGAAGCAACCATTCTGGCCGGCCTTCCCAAGGCTCCGTCAACATTCAACCCTATTGTAAATCCTGAACGAGCCAAACTCCGCCAAGAGTACATTTTAAACAACATGGTTGAAGAAAAAATGATCACTCCCAGCGAGCGTGCACAGGCACTAAATGAAAATTTACATTACGAGCGCTATGTACAACAGATTGATCAAAGTGCTTTGTATGTTGCCGAGATGGTTCGCCAAGAGCTTTATGAAAAATACGGCGAATCCGCTTATACGCAAGGTTTTAAAGTCTATACAACGGTCAGCACAGAAAATCAAAAAGTGGCTACTGAAGCCCTGCGCCGTACACTACGCGGCTTTGACAGAGGAAGCAGCTATCGTGGAGCAGAGCATTACATTGATTTAGAAAAAAGTGAAAACGAAGAAGAGGATATCAACGATTATCTATCCAAACTCTATGCCGTAGACGGCATGGTTCCTGCTGTTGTTACTTCTGCGGGCAAGAAAGGTGTGCAAGTCCAATTGCCTAATGGTAAACGAACCAGTATCAACTTAGGCTTTGCCGCCCGCGCCCTGAACAACACAAAGATGGGGGATGCACAAATCCGCCGTGGCGCCGTTATCCGTTTAAGCAAACTTAAAAACGGCGGTTGGACAGTAGTACAAGAGCCACTCTTGCAAGGTGCTTTGGTTTCTCTTGAAGCCAAAACAGGGGCAATCCGCGCCTTAGTCGGCGGTTATGATTTCCACAGCAAAAGCTTCAACCGTGCCACACAGGCGCAACGCCAACCCGGTTCAACCTTTAAACCTTTCATTTATTCTGCCGCCTTAGCCAAAGGCATGACTGCCGCTACCGTGATAAACGACGCACCTTTGTCACTTCCCGGACATGGTACAGGCGGCCGACCGTGGCAGCCCAAAAACGCGGATGGCACCTATTCAGGCTTTATCACGCTTCGTCAGGCATTAACCAAATCGAAGAACATGGTTTCCATCAGAATTCTGATGTCGATCGGTATACCTTACGCACAACAATATATTCAGCGGTTTGGCTTTAATGCCGCAGACCATCCTGCCGGCTTGTCTATGTCTTTGGGTACGGGGCTAGCAACACCGCTGCAAGTAGCTGAAGGTTACGCTGTATTTGCCAATGGTGGTTATAAAGTTTCATCTTTTGTGATTGATAAGATTTATGACAGTAACAATAATCTGCGTGCGCAAATGAAGCCCTTAGTGGCAGGAGAAACTGCTCCGCAAGTTATTGATCCCCGTAACGCTTACATCATGTATAAAATGATGCAGGATGTTGTCCGCCGCGGTACTGCCACCCGAGCCAATGCATTAGGCCGTTCGGATATCGCAGGTAAAACGGGTACTACCAATGACAATAAAGATGCCTGGTTTGTTGGTTTCAACCCTGAGATTGTCACCGCCGTTTACATCGGCTTCGACAAACCAACCAGCATGGGGCGCGCAGGTTACGGCGGCACGATCGCCCTACCTGTTTGGGTAAGTTATATGCGTTTCGCTCTAAAAGGCACACCCAGTAAAGGGATGGCTGTTCCTTCCGGACTAGTTAACCGAGGTGGCGAGTATTTCCTAAAAGAGCAACAATCCACCAACCCCAAACTGGCTCTCGACAATCGCGCAAGCGGACCAATTACATCTCAACGTCGCCCGAGCGGAAACGCATCCAAACCGCGCTCTCCGGGTAATACGTCTAACTCCGGCCAAGAGACCGTTGTAGAGCCGATTAACAGACCTACGCCTGAAAACTCAGGAAGAGGAGGCAATAGCAATCTGGATGCTTTATTCTAACAAAAGCATGATCCAGATAAAAAAGTCGACTGTACACAAGACAGTCGGCTTTTTTTATCCACTTAAAGCCAGCCGGAGAACCATACATTTCTACCCGCTGCAGCTAAGCTTTTAGATTTAAGAAAATACTTAATGCAAACTTGAGGCCGACATGATTAGGAATGAAATGATGCCTGTCTGAAAAGCTGTTTTCAGACAGGCATCATGACACTTTTATATCGCAAATAAACTTTATTTCTGCTACGGTGTTACTGCATCTTGGCTCAAAGAGAACGATTTTGTAAGCTTCTGAAGTAGCAACAAAATCAGTCCCGTACTACTTGTATTGTACTGTCTTCGGCCTACTGCTTTGTATCAAAAATGCGTTGATTGACTACATAGATTCACTCACTATACCCATTCACAACTTTCCGTTTATCAAAACAAAATGCCTGTCTGAAAACTTTCAGACAGGCATCTTAAAATAAACCAAAGGGTTTCAGACAAGCATTACATCATGCCGCCCATGCCACCCATACCGCCCATGCCACCCATATCCGGCATAGCAGGTTTGTCTTCCGGAATTTCGGCAATCATGCAATCGGTAGTCAGCATCAGGCCGGCAACAGAAGCAGCATGTTGCAATGCAGAGCGGGTTACTTTAGCCGGATCCAATACACCCATTTCCAGCATATCGCCATAAGTATCACTACCGGCGTTGTAACCAAAGTTACCCTTGCCTTCCAATACTTTATTCACTACCACACTCGGTTCGCCACCGGCATTTTTCACGATTTGGCGAAGGGGAGATTCAACAGCGCGCAACACGATTTGTACCCCTGCATCCTGATCAGCATTGCCGGTATGTAGTTTTTCCAAAGCGGCACGGGCACGCAATAATGCAATACCACCACCGGCTACAATGCCTTCTTCAACCGCAGCACGAGTTGCATGTAACGCATCATCCACACGGTCTTTTTTCTCTTTCATTTCTACTTCGGTAGCAGCCCCCACTTTAATCACGGCAACACCGCCGGCCAATTTGGCTACTCGCTCTTGCAATTTTTCACGGTCATAATCGCTGGTTGCCGTTTCAATCTGCTGGCGGATTTCCGCAACGCGTGCTTCGATCAAACCTGCGTCACCGAAGCCGTCGATAATCGTCGTGTTTTCTTTGCCGATTTCAATACGTTTGGCTTGGCCTAAATCTTCCAAAGTCGCTTTTTCCAAAGACAAGCCTACCTCTTCTGCGATTACCGTACCGCCAGTCAAAATAGCAATATCTTGCAGCATGGCTTTACGGCGGTCACCGAAGCCTGGAGCTTTAACAGCAACAGTTTTCAAAATACCGCGCAGGTTATTAACCACCAAAGTAGCCAATGCTTCGCCTTCAACATCCTCGGCAATAATCAGAAGCGGGCGGCTGGTTTTGGCAATTTGCTCCAACACAGGCAACAAGTCTCGGATATTGCTGATTTTTTTGTCAAATAGCAAAACAAAAGGATTATCCAAAGCAGCAATTTGTTTTTCAGGATCATTAATGAAGTATGGAGACAGATAACCGCGGTCAAACTGCATACCTTCAACAACATCCAATTCGTTTTCCAAAGACTTACCGTCTTCAACGGTAATCACGCCTTCTTTGCCCACTTTTTCCATCGCCTCGGCAATAATGGCGCCAACTTGCTCGTCGGAGTTAGCGGAAATAGAACCAACTTGCGCAATTTCTTTAGAGGTATCACAAGGTTTAGAGATATTTTTCAACTCTTCAACCAAAGCAGCAACCGCTTTATCAATACCGCGTTTCAAATCAGTCGGGTTCATACCGGCGGTAACGTATTTCATACCTTCCGCTACAATAGCTTGAGCCAAAACAGTAGCAGTAGTGGTGCCGTCGCCTGCGATATCGTTGGTTTTGGACGCTACTTCTTTTACCATTTGTGCGCCCATGTTTTCAAACTTATCTTTCAGCTCGATTTCTTTAGCTACGGTTACACCGTCTTTGGTGATGTGCGGACCGCCGAAAGCACGGTCAAGCACAACATTTCGGCCTTTCGGACCTAAGGTTACTTTAACGGCGTCTGCCAAAATGTTCACGCCTTTAACCATCTTCTGACGTACGTCATTACCAAATTGTACATCTTTAGCTGCCATATTTAATACTCCTAAAATATTGAATTTATAAAATCTTATCAGGTTTTCCTATATTACTTGCAAACAAACCGCCGCCAGAGAAAATATGGATAAAGTGCTTTTTTGGCTTGAACACGAATTCAGAATTAATTTCTGAAAATAGCAAATTAAAACACCCTATTTCCAAAGCTACTGACAATATGCGCTTCCAAACTGGTTTGACAATATAGATTTTAGGTTGGACTATACATCAACCCAATCGCACGCTTGTTTGCATTTGGCACTGCCTTTATGGTGTAAGAGCCTGTTAAGCAGTTTTACCTTTGGTGCCGTATAACAATACAAATAGCGGAAAACCCAATTTTTCAATTGATTGATAAACTTATTCAACGATACCGAAAATATCTTCTTCGCGCATCACCAGCAGTTCTTCACCGTCCACTTTAACAGTTTGGCCGCTGTATTTACCGAAAATCACTTTATCGCCTACTTTTACATCCAATGCGCGGCGCTGGCCGTCTTTACCGACTTTGCCTGCACCTACGGCAATCACTTCACCCATGTCGGGTTTTTCTGCAGCCGCACCAGGCAGCACAATACCAGATGCTGTTTTCTCTTCAGCTTCCAAACGTTTTACAACCACACGGTCGTGTAAAGGACGGATACCCATAAAATATCTCCAATAAAATAACTTAAACTCATAACTATTTGTTTCGCGGAAACAAAACAAACAAACCTTGTTAACGGGGAGCTAGATAAGGTTTGTACCCGAAAATTCAAGAGGCCCGCATTAATTTTTTTCAGACAAGCATTATGTTTACACTCACCTTGCTCCATTGCGCCCTATTCTTTAATTCATTTTAAAACCTGTCTATTAAAACATTTCATATTAGACAGTTGTTTTATAGTTCAGTTAAAATGCTGTTGCTTTTTAAAATGATAATAATTTTCTTTCATATATAAAAGCAAAGTGAGAATGCTAAGTTTTTTAAATACACCAAACTTGAGGATATAACCCCATGCGTCCTGCTGCACCCTTATTTAAACTAACCGTTTTGCAACTTGCCGTGATTTCCGGCTTCACCTACGCTGCCGACAATACAGACAGCACAGAAGTTCAAGCCGTTCATGTCAAAGGTGAAGGTGTAACTTCTACCCATCGCGTAACCACCAAAAGCGTGGAAGAAAGCACAGCCACTGATTTGAAAGACGTTTTGTTCAACGAACCTGCCGTGAGCATCGGCGGCGGTAACGGTACATCCCAATGGTTTACCATCCGTGGTATGGGCCAAGATCAAATTGACGTTAAAGTGGACGATATTTATTCGGATGCGCAAATTTTCCACCACAACGGCCGTTTCATTCTTGATCCTGCGTTGGTCAAAGTAATTGCCGTACAAAAAGGTACGGGCTCGGCCTCTGCCGGCATCGGCGCAACCAGCGGCGCGATCGTGGCGGAAACCGTAGAAGCGCGTGATTTATTGCGCGAAGGTCAAAATATCGGCTTTAAAGTGGACGCAGGTGCCAGCAGCAATAAAGGCTGGTCATACGGTGCATCCGTGTATGGCGAAAACGGCATGTTTGACGGTTTGGTAGCCGGCAACTGGATAAAAGACCGTGATTACAAAGGCGGCCGCCACTACAAAAATTTGGAAGGCAACGACACCGTATTAAACAGCGCCTTAGGCCAGCGTGCCCTTTTGATAAAAGGCGGCTTGCGCTTTAATGAAGACAACCGCGTTGAATTGAGCCACCGCCAGGAAAAAACTTATGGTCAACGTGCATTGCGCGAAGAGTTCGACTTTTCCCAAGCTTGGAAAACCGAAACCGTGCGCGGCCCTAACGGGGAATCTGTTACCCGTTTAGTTGATCCTCTAACGCCCAACACTGAAAACAATGCGCCGCGCTACCGCATCCTGACCCAAGACACCACCAACTTAGAATATAAAGGCGGCGGCTTCGGCTTTATCGACAAAATAAAAACCAATATTTATCGCATGAACACCAAACGGGAAGAACCCGCAGGCGATAAAAATCCGACCAACCAAGTGGAAACTATCGGCGCCAACTTAAATCTCGACAGCCGCCTGTTTGACCGCCTCACGTTGAAATACGGCCTCAACTGGCGTTTGCAAGAAGCCAAACCCGACAGCCGTATGTACAGACCGCGAGGAAACCGTGGCGGTGAACCTAAGCTGCTGAATACGGTTAACGAGAAAAAAACCGATTTAGGTGCCTATGTTGAAGGCATTTGGGATCTGCACCCTGTAACGCTGACAACCGGCTTACGTCACGACTATTACAAAATGCGCACATCCAGCGGCAAAGAAGTTTCCGGCAACAACCTTAATCCTAGTGTCGGTGTGATTTACGACGTGACCGATGATTTGTCGTTCAACACCAGCTTGGCATACGCCACCCGCAGCCCGCGCATGTATGAAGCTGCTTTAGCGGGCGGGCGCAACATTTCCTATGAGGGGGATTTGAAAGCCGAACGCTCGCGCAATCTAGAGCTGGGCGTCAAATATAACTGGAATTCCGCCCTCTCTTTAACCGGCAGCGTATTCCACCAATCCATCAAAGACGTTCAAGCCTATACCAGCGATGCGGAAAACATCACTTGGTATAACGGCGGCAAGCTGAAAAACAAAGGCTATGAGCTGGGCGCTTCCTACAAATGGGGCGGCTTAACCGCCCGCGCCGGCGTGGCATACAGCAAACCCAAGCTCGACGGCCAAACTGCCGACACCATCACCACCGCCATCCCGATGGGCCGCACTTGGACAACCGGTTTGGCTTATCAGTTTGACAATCCGAATCTGGAAATCGGCTGGCGCGGCCGCTATGTGCAAAATGCCGGCTACACCCAAAGCTCGCGCGGTTCAAACGGTTCGGTTTCATCTTCTCTGGTGCGCCGCTCCGGTTATGGCGTGAACGATCTTTATGCCAACTGGAAACCGACCGGCAAAGACGATCTGAACGTCAACTTCTCCATCAACAACGTGCTGGATAAAAACTACAAAAACCATAGTCAGCGGGCAGGCACTAACAGCCTCACCGAACCCGGCCGCGATTTCCGCCTGAGTGTGAATTACCGTTTCTAATCTGTGTCGTAACGACAACTGGTTTTCAGACAGTCATGCCTGTCTGAAAACCAATGTCTATGACACACCAATGATCGTTAAACCACTCACATAATAACAGCGCCGTCATACCCGGACTCAACCCGAGTATCTCCCAACATTACCAGAATTCAAAGCACTTGAGGCAAGCCCGGGTATGGCGAGTGTACTGTTTTTAAATTGATTCACTATACCGCAAATACCGCGACAACTTTTCAGCAGCAATCCGCCCGGAAAGTTTTCTGTATTCCCTCATTCGGGCGGCTTTATATAAACCGAAAATATTTCCGGTTTACGGCCAATCCGGTTTGCATTCGGTAATTACCTTAAACCGGATTGGCTGTTATTTTTTCAGACAGGCATGCCTGTCTGAAAGCTGGCCGCACCACATCAATGAGAAACCTATTACGTTTCACCCAACTATTTGGCGACAGGAGGCGCAACAATTAATCGAAGCCTCCGCACAAGTGCGCGACGCGCTGAAAGCGGCAAAACAAGCCTGTTAATATCCGTTCAGGCGCAACAAATAAACTTGTTTTGGATTATGGTTCGTCATATCCGGATCAAATCTAGATATGGCAAACTCACTATTTTTTGAGTTTATTCTCGCCTGTATCCTCTCCTGCCAAACTTTTTCAGACAGGCATTTATTCACGCCTCATTTGACTACATTTCACTACATTGCTAACAATACTTCCCTTTCTCTATTTTTCAGACAGGCATCCGCCTGCGTTCGAGCTTCACATCGTAAAGGCACACCATGCAATTTCATCAGATTAACAATCCTAAAGACGCCCCGCTGGCCGAAGACGCCGCTTTTTTAGCCCAAGCCCTTATCCGTATGCTGGAAACCGAAACCAGCGAAGCCGTGATTTCCGTGGTCAAACAGCTTGCCGAAAGCCAAGACAGCACCCGCATCATCGCCGCCGCGCTGTCCAATCTCAACGGCAAACAAACCCAAAACCTGATCATCGCGTGCAGCCTGTTTTCCCAAATGCTCAATATCGCCGAAGATGTGCACCACCAACGCCGCCGCCGCGCTTATGAACAAAGCAGCAGCCAACATGCCGAGGGCAGCGTATCCGGTTTGATCGAAAAGCTCAAAAATGCCGGCATTGATGAAGCAACCCTGCAAAACCAGCTCGAGCAAACCACCGTGGCCGCCGTGTTGACCGCACACCCTACCGAAGTTCAGCGACAGGCCACCTTAAATTTCCACCGCCGCATACGCGCCCTGCTACCTTTGCGCGAACAATGTATCGGCCAAGACGAATTAAACAGCCTGCAGCGCGAAATCGAAACCGTGTTGCTGGCTTTATGGCAAACCAGCGAAACCCGCCATTACAAAATCACCGTAGAAAACGAAATCAACAACGGCGTATCCATTTTCCCACTCAGCTTCTTTCAGGCCGTGCCGCAGCTCTACCGCAGCATGCAGCAAACTTTTCAGACAGGCTTTCCCGAAATCAAACTGCCTGATTTGCTGCACATCGGCGGCTGGATAGGCGGCGACCGCGACGGCAACCCGTTTGTTTCCGCCAAAACCCTGCGCCACGCCTTCAAGCAGCACGCCGACGCCGTGTTCCACTACTACCGCAAGCAGCTTGGCGAACTCTTCGCCGACCTGCCCTTATCCACCCGCCGTGTGCAGGTTAGCAATGCCGTATTGTTGCTCTCGGAGCAATCGCCCGACACCGAAATCGCCCATGCCGAAGAGCCTTATCGCCGCGCCATCGCACTGATTTCCTCACGTATCGTCGCCACCGGTCATGCACTTGGTCTTACGCTCGGCTGCCGCTGGGGCTTGGGCAAACCTTATGCCGACGCCCAAGCATTTATCAACGATTTGCGCACTTTGCAGCAATCACTCTTCGACAACGGCAGCCGCCTACTGGCCGAAGCGCGCATTGCCGATCTGATACGCGCCGCCTCTGTGTTCCGCTTCCATTTGATGCCGCTTGATTTACGCCAACATGCCGCCAAACACGGCGAAGTAGTGGCCGAGCTGTTCCGCCACGCCGGTTTGGAAGCCTACGAATCGCTGGGCGAAGCCGAAAAACAAACTGTTTTACTGCGCGAGCTGCACACCCAACGCCCGCTTTACAACCCCTATGTTACTTACAGCGAACACACGCAACACGAACTGGATATTTTCCACGAAGCCCGCCGCGTGAAAAACGAATTCGGCGAGCAAGCCATCTGCCAAAGCATCATTTCCAACTGTGAGCAGCCCAGCGACCTGCTCGCCCTTGCCCTGATTCTGAAAGAAAGCGGCCTGCTCTCCATCAAAGAAGGCCTGCCTGAAAGCCGCATCAACATCGTGCCGCTGTTTGAAACCATCGAAGCGCTGCAAAACGCCACCCGCGTGATGGACACCTTGTTTTCCTTGCCGTGGTATCAAGCCCTGCTCAAAAGCCGCGGCCACATCCAAGAAATCATGCTCGGCTATTCCGACAGCAACAAAGACGGCGGCTACGTAACCAGCTCATGGTGCCTCTATCAGGCCGAGCAGGAATTGGTCGAACTCTTCCGCCGCCACAACGTGCGTTTGCGTCTGTTCCACGGGCGCGGCGGCAGCGTCGGACGCGGCGGCGGCCCTTCTTACCAAGCCATTCTCGCCCAGCCTGCCGGCAGCGTGGCCGGCCGCATCCGCATCACAGAACAAGGTGAAGTGATTACCGCCAAATATGCCGACCCTGCCAACGCCTGCCGCAACCTCGAAACCCTGGTCAGCGCCACACTGGAAGCCAGCCTGCTGCCCTATGCCGGCGGCGAACCCGATCCGCAGCTGATGCAGGCGCTTTCAGAACACGCGTTCAACCACTACCGTGCCCTCATCACCCATCCCAATTTTATCGACTATTTCCTGCAAACCAGCCCGATTCAAGAAATCGCCACCCTGAATCTCGGCAGCCGCCCCGCCAGCCGCAAAACACTGGCACGCATTCAAGATTTACGCGCCATTCCCTGGGTATTCTCTTGGACGCAAAACCGCCTGATGCTCCCCGCCTGGTACGGCTTCGGCACCGCCATAGCCACACTTTGCCAAAAACCCGGCAAACTGGAAGCCTTGCAGGAACACGCCCGCAACAACGCCTTTTTCCGCGCCATGCTCTCCAATATGGAGCAAGTGATGGCCAAAACCGACCTGACCATCGCGGAAAACTACACCACCTTGAGCGACCGCCCCGAGGCCACCCGCGCCTTGTTTGATATGATCAAACAAGAATACCAAGTCAGCCGCGAAGCCCTGCTCAAAATCCTGCAAACCGACGAGCTGCTCAGCGAAAACCGCAGCCTCGCCCGCTCCCTCGCCTTGCGCATTCCTTACCTGAACGCACTCAACAGCCTACAAGTGCTGCTGTTAAAAGAACTGCGCCGCTCGCCGGAAAATCAGGACATCCTCAAACTCGTCCACCTCACCATCAACGGCGTGGCACAAGGCTTGCGCAATACGGGTTAAACGCCGAATTGCTTTCCCAATCAAAATGCCTGTCTGAAAAGTTTTCAGACAGGCATTCTGCAACTCGGCCCCACAAACAACACACTATTTTCCATACCAATTTATTAAGGAATCTACCAAGCGAATATCCGGGATATAGCCGGTTAAAAAATCCGCAAATTTTTGAATAACCGATTCTTTTCTAGAATCCGTAGGCATCACCAAATAATAAGCATCTCCCGTTTGCACGGCCATTTTTATCGGAACGGCAAGCTGCTGCGCTTGAATCATTTTGGCGCATAAAGCCAAATCCCCAATGCCCAGCCCATGCCCGGCAGCGGCAGCCGATGCGGCTTGCGCCAATGTGTCGAACACTTGCCCCGGCAAGCCGGCTATTTCTTTTGCATAGCCGGTGGCCGCTTGCCATCGTTTCCAATCCCTTCTATCCGGCGAAGGTTGGATAACATCGTGTTTATCCAAATCAATCGAGCCGTCTCTTTCCAATATGTTTGGCGAGCAGATAGGCACCAACCATTCATCGAAAAGCTTAATGCTGCTTATGCCCGCTTCAAAATTCCCGTTTGATAAAAGAATCGCGCAATCAAAAGGCTCCGAAGAAAAATCCACAAAATCCGTATCCATCCAAACGCTTGAAGCATGAATATGAGGTTGTTTTTCTAACTTTTTATATTCTTTCAGGCAATCAATCAACCAAGACATCATTAAGCTTGTCGGCACTTTCAGCCGCAAAACAGAACGATTCTCTTCAAATGATCGGCACGAGCCTTCTATAAGTTTGAAAGCGCTTTGCAAATCACGGGCTAGGATTTTGCCGTGGTTTGTAACGGTTAGCTTATGGCCCTTTCTGATAAAAAGCAGGCATCCAAAATGGTTTTCAAGGGTTTTTATGTGCTTGCTAACCGCACTTTGGGTGATGTGCAGTTCTTGTGCCGCCAGCGTGAACGATTCCAAGTGAACAGCCCGTTCAAAGGCTCGGAGAGCGTATAAAGGAGGAAGGGGTTTTGCCATTATGCCAAAGCTATTCATGAGTTTAAGTTATGCTAATCAGGAATTATATCTGTTTGTTTTCCTGCCACCAAATAAATATCATGAGTCAACTCATAATATTGCATTACAAAAAATCATCATAATCTAAGGCAAATTCATGAATTATCCACTTTATATCACTTATCTCGCGACCATTTTTCTCCTGATAGCCACACCCGGCCCTGTGGTTGGCTATATGGTGCATACTTCCTATCGATACGGCTGGAAAAAAGCTGTTTTGGCTGCAATCGGAACCAACGCCGCATCACTTGGCTTGATTGTATTTGCAGCCTTAATCATCTTTGGCACATTCGCTATCAACCCGTTCATCTTTAACTTGGTCAGTTTGGCCGGAAGCTTGTTCCTGGCTCTGTTAGCCATCCGGATGTTTAAAGAAACACGCAATGTAAGCCGCAAGCTTCAAACAACACCAAATTCCACTTCTGTTGTTTTAAACGCATTTGCAATCGGGATATCCAATCCCAAAGACATTATTTTTTGCGTTGCTTTCTTTCCCCAATTTATGAAAATCATGCCCCAACCTGAGCAAAGTTTGGGCATATTGGTATTTTCATGGATAGTTTGTGATTTTTTGATTTTATGCACTTATATTTTCATCGCCAATCACAAACTCATTGTTACCCGGATGAGGAGATTGTCTTTACTATCCGCTTTGGTTATTTTCGTGATTGGGGTGATGGGCGTGGTGTACAGTATTGGCAGCTTTCTTCAGCTGTAGCGCGGCATTATGCCTGTCTGAAACCGCCTGTTCGCACCAAAACCAAGCTGATAAAAGTTCAAAAATCTAAACCAACTTTACCCGCCGCAAAATTTATTGACTTTGCATAAACAGCACAATCCGCCTAAGTCGCTGATATAAAAAGATTTACGGCGATCCACCTTCTATTTACCGCATTTATTGAAAATTACGGAAAACTATTCAAATTATCCCCTCATTAACACCTGTTTACGCCAAAGCGGTTAGCATGAAAACCGCTGCAACCCGCAGCTTATATTTTAAAAAACAGAGAGAGATTGAATATGAAAAAATTAGTTGTATTAGCATCATCGTTATTGGTTTCAGGCAGCTTGTTGGCTGCACCGGACACACCTAACCTGCCTACGCCTGACCAGCCTACTTCTTTGCCTTCAACCCCAGCAGCTCCAGCAGCCCCAACGGCTGCGCCTACTAACCCAACTTCTCCCGTGCCTTCGGCTCTGCCTGCCGATGCAGAAACCAGCTCTGCTGTTGACAAAGAAGTGAAAGATGACAAAAAGGCAAAAACCACCAAAGCCAAAAAGAAAAGTGCTAAAAAGAAAAAAGCCCAGAAAAAAAATCTGAGCAAATCATCTAAAGCGTCGCAACAAGAAGCTACGCCCGCCTCTTCCGGCCAACTTTAATCCAACCAACGAAAATGCCTGTCTGAAACATTTTTCAGACAGGCATTGTTTATTGATTCATAAAGACAACCGAAAAACCCGACAGCTTAAACAAGCCCGGCATTGGTTACCAAATCTTCCACTTTCCAATCAGTCGAAGCATTGTGAATGGTAATGCTGTTTTGGTAGGTGTGGCCGTCTTTCACGCCGGTAAAGCTCAATACACCGGTGGAAGCATTCCAGTTCAGTTTGGAAGGATCGTTCAAATCGGTAAACACGATTTTGTCGTAGCCGCGGGTGAAATCGGTAATCACATCTTTGCCGCTGTTGCTGTTGGCGGCGAACACAAAAACATCTTTGCCTGCATTGCCGGTGAGCGTGTCGTTGCCGGCACCGCCGATTAGGATATCGTTATTGTGGCTGCCTACAAGTTTGTCGTCACCGCCTTGCGGATTGGTGTCGACCAAATCTTTGTAGTTTTCGCGCACATAACGGATCACCTCCTCATCGCTGCTGGAAATACCGTTTGCTCTCAAATAATCACGAATGCCGGCTACGGCGTTGTCATAGCTGCTGCCTTGAACGGTAGTGCCGTCACCTGACTTCCAGCTCAAGTGATCAATATTCAGTCGGTCGCCAACCAAAATATCCGAAGAGCTTGAAGCAGCACGTGTACCGGCAATGATAGTATCGCTGCCTGCCGCCGCTACGTTGAACGCATCGCCCAGCAGCAAATCGGAATCGTCTACTCCGCCCAACAGTTTGGCAGAACCGCTCACTCGGTTATCACCTGCTAAAACTTTGCCTTTGTCTTCCACAAACCTGCCGAATTCCCCCTCCATATGACCCCAGTCATAGCTTACTTTCAGCGTTGATTTATCGGTTTGTTTGCCGTTGCTCACGGTGTAGGTCACATCCGGCGTTTCATAAACTGTGTATGCGCCGTTGGAAACAAATTCGTAATCGCCGTTGGCTTTCAGCTGCAAGGTACCGCCGTCAAACTGAATTTTGTCGCCCGGCTTGTAATTCATACCGCTTTCTTTAAAGCTGGTTACGCCCAAGTTTCCAAAAGGTTTGCCTCCCAGCGTGCTGCTGGCGTTTTCCAGCACATTGCCGCTAACTTCTGCCTGAAGCTCATCATCATCGGTTAGCACGCTTTCGTTATCTGAAGGCACGCGCAACACCAAGCTGGAAGAGGAAGCGGCATAGCCGTTGCTCACGGTAAACGCGATAACCGGCGCTTTTGCTCCCGCTTTCAAAGCGTCGGCTTTTATGGTGTAAGAACCGTCGCGGTTAACCGTAACCTCGCCGAAGTTATCCACTTTCACAGTCTGCCCGCTGGCATAATAAGCATTGCCCACGAGGAAACCTGCAATATAAGGCTTGTCTGAACCTTCATAATTGTGCAACACGTTGCCGCTGGCTTCGCCATTGCTCAACACACCGGTGGTATTCAAATTTACCGCCACATTGGCTTTCTCATTGGCTTCAGGATAAGCTTGGGAAACGATTTGTTTATCGAGCGTGATGGTCAATTCAGATTGATCGGTTTGATCACCGTTTTTCACGGTGTAGCGCACCACGGGCATTTGGATCTTTTGAACACGCTGCCCTTCCACTGAAAAATCATAAATGCCGTTTGCATTCAGCTTGAATGTACCAATACCGAAAATAGAGGCTGTGTCACCTGCTTTGTAGGTCATACCATTAATGGAATAACTCTCCACCACAGCCGACTCTGCATTGCTCGCATTATCCAATACATAGCCCACCAGCTTGTTGCTGGTTGCCTTAACGGCTTCGTCACCATCGGTAAATCTGTCGCCTGCAACATTGGCCGCTTGGTTGCCCGCAGCCAAAATAGTTTGGTTTTCTCTCATATTACATTTTCTCTTATATGTTATTACCCTTAAACAGACTGCTCATAAATCAATTTTTTGCAGTCATATTAAAGACGCTTTTCACACCTCTTTAGTTCATTACAGATTAAACGACAATGCTTGTATTGAACCTAATTATTCTCAAATATATTGCTTTATTCTATTTTCATTGGCATACATATTCATCATAATTTAGACAAACGGCAACTATCAGGGGCAAACGCTTAAAGCAAGATAACGTTTGTTCAAAGATCCCTAAGTGTTTTATTCAGACAGGCATCCGATACATTTACCAATCAAATAGCCGCTTCTGTTGGGCGCATCTGCCATTTTCTATTACAATCCGCTTTCCATTTCATAAATCCACATTATGCAGAGCCTCGTATTTTTCCTGTTCCGCTGTTTGGCTGCCTTACCGCTTTCCTGGCTGCACCGCTTGGGGGCAATATTGGGCACTCTGGCATTTTATTTCGACTCCTCCGACAAACAGCGCATCCGAGCCAACTTGCAAGCCGCAGGCCTGAATGCGGACGATGCAACGGTAAAAGCCGTGCTGCAAGAAACTGCCAAAGGCGGTCTCGAATTACCTGTAGCCTTTTTCAGATCGCCAGAAAGCATCGAAACCCTGTTTAAAGCGGTACACGGTTGGGAACACGTTCAATCCGCATTAAACGCAGGCGAAGGGCTGCTGTTTATCACACCGCATATCGGCAGCTACGACCTGGCCGGCCGCTACATCAGCCAGCAACTCCCCTTTCCATTAACCGCCATGTACAAACCGCCCAAAATCAAAGCATTCGATGCCGTGATGCAGGCAGGCCGCGTGCGCGGCAAAGGCAAAACCGCACCAACCAATATGCAGGGTGTCAAAAAAATCATCAAAGCCCTGCGTGCAGGCGAAGCAACCATCGTCTTGCCCGACCATGTGCCTGCACCTGAAGAAGGCGACGGGGTATGGGCCAAGTTTTTCGGGCACGACGCCTACACCATGACGCTGGCCGGCAAACTCGCCCAAGTAAAAGGCGTAAAAACCCTGTTTTTCTGCGGCGAAAGGCTGCCGAACGGGCAAGGTTTCGTGCTGCATATCGAACCTTTACAAGGCGAACTCAGCGGCGACAAAACCCACGACGCCCAAACCATCAACGACAATGTCGAATACTGGGTGCGCCGCTTCCCCACCCAATACCTGTTTGCCTACAACCGCTACAAACATCCCGCAGGCGCCCCGCAAGCTCCGAATCAATAAGCATGCCTGTCTGAAAACCGCTTTCAGACAGGTATGCTTTTCAGTTTAAGCAGGTAGTGAATCCGGAGCTTAATAATCAGGTCGCGCGAAACAATCAAATTGGGCACGCAAATTGTTTATTTTGCCGCCGGATAAAACCGCCTTTCTGCCCTGTTCTCTGCTATAATTTGCGCCATTTGGTTTCTATCGGCAAACGGAAAATCTGTTTGCCCTTTTGCAGAAAGAATTTCCCAATGAGCGAATATCTATTCACTTCTGAATCCGTTTCCGAAGGCCACCCCGATAAAGTTGCCGACCAAATTTCCGATGCCATTCTCGATGCAATCCTAGCGCAAGACCCTACCGCCCGCGTTGCGGCGGAAACCCTAGTCAACACAGGCTTGTGCATATTGGCAGGCGAGGTAACCACCGCCGCGCATGTCGACTACATCAAAGTCGCCCGCGAAACCATCCAGCGCATCGGCTACAATTCTTCCGAGCTGGGTTTCGATGCCAAAGGCTGCGCCGTGATGATGTGTTACGACCAGCAATCGCCCGATATCGCGCAAGGCGTAAACGAAGGTGAAGGTTTGGATTTGGAACAAGGCGCAGGCGATCAGGGCCTGATGTTCGGCTACGCCTGCGATGAAACCCCAACCCTGATGCCTTTTGCCATTTATTACAGCCACCGCCTGATGCAGCGCCAAAGCGAAGTGCGCCGCGACGGCCGACTGCCGTGGCTACGCCCCGATGCCAAAGCCCAAATCACCTGCGTTTACGACGCTGAAACAGGTAAAGTCAAACGCATCGACACTGTGGTGCTCTCAACCCAACATGATCCGGAAATCGAACATGAAGCATTATGCGAAGCCGTGATGGAGCACATCATCAAACCCGTATTGCCCGCAGAAATGCTCACGCCCGAAACCAAATACCTGATTAACCCGACCGGCCGCTTCGTCATCGGCGGCCCGCAAGGCGATTGCGGCCTAACCGGGCGCAAAATCATTGTGGACAGCTATGGCGGCGCAGCACCGCACGGCGGCGGCGCATTCTCGGGCAAAGACCCGACCAAAGTCGACCGCTCCGCTGCCTATGCCTGTCGCTATGTTGCTAAAAACATTGTTGCCGCAGGCTTGGCCACCCAATGCCAAATCCAAGTTTCCTACGCCATTGGCATCGCTAAACCCACTTCGATTTCTATCGATACCTTCGGCACAGGCAAACTGAATGAAGAAGAATTGATCGCTCTGGTGCGCGAGCATTTCGATTTACGCCCCAAAGGCATTGTGAAGATGCTCGACCTCTTGCGCCCGATTTACAGCAAAACCGCCGCCTACGGCCACTTCGGCCGCGAAGAGCCGGAATTCACTTGGGAACGCACCGATAAAGCCGCCGCATTGAAAGCGGCAGCAGGTTTATAAGCTTCCTGAATCCCTACAACGCGCCAAATAAAATGCCTGTCTGAAAACAGTTCAGACAGGCATTTATAATTACGCTCGATTTTTTATTTCACGATTTCAACCGGGCCGTGGTCATCGCAATGATCACCGTGTTGGTGATGCAAACGACCATTCACGATATAATCGATATGGTCGCCGTGTGGCACGGCTTCGTGACCACAACCTTCACCGTGCACATGGCCGGCACAATCATGCACCGGATGGCAGCCATCGGGATTGGTTTCATTCACTTCCAAAACATGCTCGTCATAATGGCCGTTGTGCTCGTGATGCAAGTGGCCGTCATGCAGATAGTCAACATGATCACCGTGTTTGATAGCGGTGTGGCCGCAACCTTTGCCATGCACATGATCATGGTTTTGATGGATTTTACATTCGCTCATAGCAAGCTCCTTTTCTGATTGAGGTATATGGTATCCATTATCATACACAACCCTTTTTCAGATGTAAACCATTGTTATTACATAACATTACACAAATCAGATGGCTTTACTTCTTGCTTAATTAGAGCGCTGTCAGCCACAAACACACCACCCAAAACAACACCGAAACACTCCACCGCCGCAAGAGTTTGTCCAAACCGCTTCGGCTTCGGCAGGAATGAAACACTTGATAAAGATGGATTCCCGAAAGCACCACAACAATCATATTCAGACAGGCATAAGCAACACCGTTAAACGCATGAGCCAGCCAAATCAGCCACAAACCTGCGGCAAAAACAGCCGATACCAAGTGGTAACACTTCGCACCTGACAATCCCAAACGTACGGCCACCGTCATTTTTCCGGCAGCCTGATCGTGTTCGATATCACGCATATTATTTAAATTCAACACCATGCTGCACCACAGCCCCAACGCCGTTGCCGGCAGCAAAGACCAACCGCTCAGCATACCGGTTTGCAAATATTCGCTTCCAAGCACACCCAGCCAACCAAAAAACACCAGCACCGCCAAATCACCCCAGCCCGCGTAACCGTAAGGCCTAGCACCCGCCGTATAGGTAAATGCCGCCGCAACCGCCGCACTTCCCAATCCCAACCAAAGCAGCCACACCAATGCACCTGTCGACCCGATGGCCGGTAATGCTCGTGCCAGCAACACAATGCCGCTTAAACAACACAATCCTGCCACGGCCGCCAGCGCACGGCGCATGGTTTGCTTGGCAATCAGCTCAGACGCCACCATACGCCGCGGCTGCTTATCCGCATGGTCCGCCCCGTGGCAGGCATCTCCGAAATCATTGGCCAGATTGCTGAACACCTGCAAAACCACTGCAGTTATGCAACACAACAATGTCACCGCAAAATCATGCTGTTGCTGCAACTTCGCCAGTAAGGCACCGCACAAAACAGATGCCAAAGCCAGCGGCAAAGTTCGCAGGCGCATTGCTGCCAACCAATATCGGAAAGATGAGTTTTTCACTTCAATACATACTTTCAGGATGGTCAAACAAATGCCTGTCTGAACATTTTTCAGACAGGCATTCCATATCATATCTCAGTTAAGAAGAAGTGGTTTCCACTTGTTGCAAAGGTTCGCTGCTTACCGAATCTTCCGCAGAAGATCGCGGCACATCTGAGCGGCGGCGGCCTTTGGGCAGCTCCGGCTGCTCGATTTGCTCAGCCGCAGCCATGGCTGCACTATCGGTTTGCACCAATATCAATCCGCCCAAGTCCGCTTGGGGTTGCTTCGTCTTGGCAGCAGAAGCGGTTTTGCGTTTCGGTTTGGCGGCGGCCTCCGGCTTGGCTTTGGGCTTCTCAGCTTGCGGCACAATTTCCGCCGGCGCGGCTTCCACCTCTCCCACAATCATACGGACTGCTTCTTTTACTTTGGCGCTGCTTTCGGCAATGATAGCAGCTTCCTTATCCTCCTCTGTTGCAAACAAAGCAGCAACAGGCGCAGGCATAGGCGCGTCTACCACAGGTTCGGGAATCGTAATCACCAACGGAGTGTTTGCGGCTTCATCTTCAAAACCTTGCACCGACACCACCACAGGCGCGGCTTTATTCTCACCGAACACATGAGCCACCGCATCGCGTACACGGTCACCGATGGCCGGGATCATCAGGTTACGTTCGATTTTCTCGGCAGAAGGAATATTGCGTTTTTTCTCGCCTCGGCCGCCGCGCCGATCATTTGAACGGTTACGCTCGTTCCGCTCGCGGTTGCTGCGGCGGGGTTTTTCGGCATTTTCGGATTTTGCAGCCTGCTCGACTTTGTTGCCTTTACCTGATTTGGCAGGTTTTTCTGACGCTGCTTTTTCCGCCTGCACATGATCAACCGCATCCATTGGTGCAACATTGGCGGATCCTATCGGCATCAAAGCCTGTGCCGCAGGCACCGTATCTTCGTTGCTGCGTTCTTTTCGGTTGCGGCGGCGGTTGTTTTGCTGCTCGTTTTGAACAGCTTTCACATTGTCCTCTCCGGCAGAATCTCGCGCTTCTTTCCGCTCTTTACGATTATCGCGGCGCTCTTGATTGCGCTCTTCCTGACGGTTGCTTTGGCGGCGGCTTTGCGTTTGTTTCACTTGCTCTTGCGCATTTACCACCTCTTCGCGGTTTTTCTCTCCGTCCTCTGCATCCAAGTTGGCAGCGGTGCTACGGCCTGCATTGCGCCGGTTGCCTCCGCGGCGGCCGCTGTGGCGGTTGCTTTTCATATTGCGTCGGGTATTGCCGCTTTTACGCTGCGGTTCAGGCTTGGTTTCTTCTTTTTTACCGCCCCCGAACAGGCCTTTAAACCAAGATTTGAAGTTATCCCACCAGGAATCTTTTTTCTCTTCAACCACAGGCGCAGGCTGGTCGTGGCGCACGCCTTTTACCGCCGGCTCAACGCGCGCGGCTTTGGTTGCCTTATTAGAAGAAAACGGCACGGTATCTTCTTTTTCGGGCTCCGCCACGCGCTTATAACTCGGCGCCGCATCTTCATCCACATCATCAATCCGTACGCGGGTTACTTCATAATGCGGGTTTTCCAAATGGATATTCGGAATCAGTATCACCGAAACATCCAAACGCTCTTCCATACCAAACAGTTCGGCACGTTTTTCATTCAACAGGAAGGTAGCCACATCCACCGGCACTTGCGCATGCACTTCGCCAGTGTTGTCTTTCATCGCTTCTTCCTGAATGATGCGCAACACATGCAGTGCAGTCGATTCGATACCGCGGATAACGCCGGTGCCTGCGCAACGCGGGCAGGCAATATGGCTGCTTTCGCCCAAAGCGGGTTTCAAACGCTGGCGTGAAAGCTCCAACAGACCGAAACGGGAAAGTTTGCCCATCTGCACCCGCGCACGGTCTTTTTTCAAGGCGTCACGCAACACATTTTCCACATCGCGCTGATGCTTGGGATTTTCCATATCGATAAAGTCGATTACCACCAAGCCGCCTAAGTCACGCAAACGCATCTGGCGGGCCACTTCTTCCGCCGCTTCCATATTGGTTTTAAACGCCGTATCCTCAATATCGGCGCCTCGTGTGGCGCGGGCGGAGTTCACATCAATCGAAACCAATGCTTCGGTATGGTCGATAACAATCGCGCCGCCGCCGGGCAGGCTTACGCTGCGCGAAAAGGCGCTTTCAATCTGATGCTCGATTTGAAAACGGGAAAACAGCGGCGTATGGTCTTGATAAAGCTTTAAGCGGCCGACATTACTCGGCATCACGTAGCTCATGAATTCAGAAACCTGATCATGCACTTCCTGGTTATCAACCAAGATTTCGCCGATATCCGGGCGGAAATAATCTCGGATGGCGCGAATCAGCAGCGAGCTTTCCATAAACAGAAGATACGGCTCCTGATGCGCCTTACCCGCTTCTTCAATCGCCTGCCACAATTGCAGCAAATAATTGAAATCCCATTGCAGTTCTTCAACGCTTCTGCCGATTCCTGCCGTACGTGCAATCAAGCTCATGCCGCGCGGCACGTCTAATTCGGCCATCGCTGCTTTCAATTCCTGACGCTCGTCGCCTTCTATTCGGCGCGATACACCGCCGCCGCGCGGATTATTCGGCATCAAAACCAAATAGCGGCCGGCAAGGCTGATGAAGGTGGTTAAGGCTGCGCCTTTATTACCGCGCTCGTCTTTTTCCACCTGTACGATAACTTGCATGCCTTCTTTGAGCACATCTTGGATACGCGCGCGGCCGCCTTCGTAATCTTGAAAGTAGGAACGGGAAACTTCTTTGAACGGGAGAAAGCCGTGGCGGTCAGTACCGTAATCAACGAAACAGGCCTCCAACGACGGTTCGATGCGGGTAATCACACCCTTATAGATATTACCTTTACGCTGCTCTTTACCCAGCGTTTCGATGTCCAGATCCAGTAGGGTTTGGCCATCTACAATTGCTACGCGCAGCTCTTCGGCTTGCGTAGCATTGAACAACATGCGTTTCATTTTATTATAACCTCTTGGTTTTAAATATTTTTAAAACCCATAAGGCACTATACGAAGCGCGTAACCAGTATTTAGACTCTGCTTCCGCAGCAATCATGCCTGTCTGAAAAATATTAAGGCCGGTGGTTTGCATGGTTTGCTCAAACGGCGGCGGCATGTGCGGAATATTAATTTAAAGAAGGAACAATAAAGAACGATTGTCGTGCCGTTTATGCACGCCGGCCGGGCAGAAACCCGATATTTTTACAGTGCTGTTGCAGGACAAATCCCACCCCCAACAACACCCGGAATAGAGCCATCAACTTCTTAAATTATCGTTTGAACGGTTTTCCGCCCGAAGCGGCGTTGTGTTTAACGTCTTACGGCTGTAGCGGCTGCCTATTCAAACCTAAAGTCAAACTTAATTACTGTATCCGGCTTGGCGGGCTTGGCGGCAAGCCGGAAGAAATGCTTTGTAGAGTGCGTTTTTAATATAAAATAGCCCACCAAACCCTAATCAAACTGATTTTTTATCGTTCGGCACGCCTCTGCCCAATCTGCTTCACGAAGCTTATGGCCCGGCCGTTTCAATAATGATTTACAGGTTTGGTATCAATCAATTAACTTGCCTGTTTTAAGAGCAAGCCTGCGGATTATATTAGAAAATGCCTGCAATTAGCAAAGACTTAGTCAACCATTTGGATATTTCTGAAAACGATGCGGGGCAACGCCTTGATAACTTTCTGTTTAAAGTTTTAAAAGGCGTGCCTAAAAGCCATGTTTTGCGCATTATCCGCTCTGGCGAAGTGCGTTTGAACAAAAAGCGATGCAAACCTTCCGACCGCATTGAAACCGGCGATATAGTGCGCATCCCGCCGGTGCGCACGGCCGAAAAACAGGCACTTCCTGCCTCTCAGCTTGCCCCGGCGCGCGAGTTTGGCATTGTTTATGAAGACGATGCCATGCTGGTGATCAACAAGCCTTCCGGCGTGGCGGTTCACGGCGGCAGCGGTGTGAATTTCGGCGTGATTGAGCAAATCCGCCGCGCCCGCCCTGAAGCGCGCTATCTTGAGTTAGTCCACCGTTTGGATAAAGACACGAGCGGTTTATTGATGATTGCAAAAAAGCGCAGCGCACTGGTTAAGCTGCACGAAGCCATCCGCAACGACCATCCGAAAAAAATCTACCTCGCCCTTGGCGTGGGCGCACTCAAACAAGACAAGCTGCATGTGAAACTGCCCTTGTTTAAATACACGGGCGCGCAAGGCGAAAAGATGGTGCGAGTGAGCGAAGACGGCCAGTCGGCTCACACGGTTTTGCGTACACTGAAACGTTTTTCAGGCGAAACGCTGCATCAGATCGGCCTGTCTGAATTAACCTTGGTGGAGGCCACCTTGAAAACCGGCCGCACCCACCAAATCCGCGTGCATATGCAATCTCAAAACTGCCCCATCGCCGGTGACGAACGCTACGGCGACTATCAAGCCAACAAACGCTTGCAGAAACTGGGGTTAAAAAGAATGTTTTTACACGCCGCTGAACTGCACCTTCATCATCCCCTAACAGGCGAAAAACTGGTTCTAAAAGCCGAATTGCCGCAAGAATTGCAGCAAATATTATTGATACTGGATAACAGTTGCAGCTGAAATCTCATTATTCAACCAAATAGAAATGCCTGTCTGAAAAAAGTATTTCAGACAGGCACTACCACCCCAAGCTATTGAAAACATGGCGCATTGTAATACAATGCGCACTCACATCCCCAACAAAGAACAATCACTATGCCCCCAAAACTCATCATTTTCGACTGGGACGGCACGCTGGCCGATACCACCTTCCCCATCATCCGCACCATGCAGCACGCATTTGCCGAATGCGATTTGGACACGCCTTCCGAGCAAGACATCCGATCATTAATCGGCAAAAGCCTGCCGGGCATCATCCACTCACTTGCGCCCAACCTGCCCGCCAGCCGGCAAGAGCACATCGCCCTTGTTTACACCCGCAGCCAACTCAACCCAAACAACCAGAACATGCGGCTTTTTGATGATGCCATTGCCTGTCTGAACACATTAAAAGCACAAGGCTATTGGCTCGCCGTTGCCACCGGCAAAGGCCGCAGCGGCCTAAACAAAGCCATCGCACAAACCGGCACGGCCGATTACTGGCTTGCCACCCGCTGCGCCAGCGAATGCCCGCCCAAACCCGCACCCGATATGCTTTTGGAAATCTGCGACGAATTAGGCGTGCAACCCGAAAAAGCTCTGTTGGTCGGCGACACCCTGTATGATTTAGAAATGGCTGCCAATGCCAAAATCCGCGCTGTCGGCATCACAACCGGCGCACACACCCTCTCGCAAATTCAGAGCGCACCGCACTTAGCCATCCTCTCATGCCTGTCTGAATTGCCCGATTTTCTCAACACACTTTAAAAACCGAACTTTTCAGACAGGTATAAAGTCCCTACAATAACGTTACTCAATACATTGGAATATCCGTAATATGTCATACAAAATCAGCCGCGACAGCGAACCAACACCGCAATTGGGCGACAATCCTCAAGAAAACTGGGAGCGCAACACTCTGCGCGCCGTTTTGCTTGAATCCTATAAAGAACGGCAACGCGCACGCACTTGGCGCAATTTTTGGCGCTGTGTCTGGGCATTATTGATGGTTTCCTTTATCGCTTCCATTATCGGCTCATGCAGCCCGAAAAAAGAAGGCAAAGGCATCGTCGGCACACGAGGCGAACATACCGCCGTTATCAAACTCGACGGCATAATCAGCAGCCACTACCGCGACCAAGTCGCCATGTTACGCGACGGGTTGGAAGCGGCTTATGCCAACTCAAACGTTAAAGGCATCATCATCCGCGCCAACAGCCCGGGCGGATCGCCCGTAGTATCCAGCTCCGCATTTAACGAAATCCGCCGCCTTAAAGCCGAACACAAAAACATTCCGGTTTACGTGGTGGCCGAAGACGTGTGCGCATCCGGCTGCTATTACATCGCTGCCGCTGCCGACAAAATCTATGCCGATCCTTCAAGCATCGTCGGCAGCATCGGCGTCATCAGCGGCAGCTTCGACTTTACCGGTTTGATGGACAAACTCGGTGTCAAACGCCGCCTGCATACAGCCGGCAGCAACAAAGGCTTCGGCGACCCCTTCTCGCCCGAAACCCCGGAGCAAAAAGCCATTCTGGAAAAAATGCTGCAAGAAATACATCAGCAATTCATTTCAGCCGTGAAAACCGGCCGTGGTGAACGTTTGAAAGAAAAAGACTTTCCTGAAATTTTCAGTGCCCGCGTCTATACCGGCTCCGAAGCCAAAAACGTAGGCTTGATTGATGATTTCGGCAGTGTGTACAGCGTGTCACGCGATGTGATTAGAGCGCCGAAACTGGTGGATTACACACCGGATGAAGATTTCAACCTGCTGCTCAGCCGCCACTTAGGCTCGGAAATTGCCGGCAAGATTGAGCAAACTATTGATCAAATCTGGTAAAGATTACCTTATAGAATCAATTAAACATACCTGTCTGAAAATGTTTCAGACAGGCATTTTGTTTACCGCCCGACCAATCATACAGCACAGCCTTACTCAAATAATTTCCCTTGCACCAGCAAAGCCTTAACCGGCGCAAAATCACAACGATGCTCCGGCAGCACACCGTATTGCTGCAATGCTGCCAAGTGCGCTGCCGTGCCGTAGCCTTTATGGCGGTCAAAACCATATTGCGGATAGCGCTGTGCCAAAGCATACATTTCCGCATCACGCGCTGTTTTGGCAAGCACCGAAGCAGCGGAAATCTGAATAACTTTGCTGTCGCCCTTCACAACCGATTCCGCAGAAACACCCAAATCCTTAGGAACACGGTTCCCGTCAACCATCACATGCTCCGGCTGCACACACAGCCCCTGCACCGCACGCTTCATCGCCAGCATGGTTGCGTGCAGAATATTCAGACAGGCAATTTCCTGCACACTTGCCGACGCCACACACCAAGCCAGCGCCTGCTCCTTAATCAACACAGCCAGCTCGTCGCGCTTTTTTTCAGTCAGCTTTTTTGAGTCAGTCAGCCCTGCCAATTGATAATCCGTCGGCAATATCACGGCAGCAGCAAAAACACTGCCTACCAAAGGCCCTCTACCCGCCTCGTCCACACCGGCTATCAACTTTTGCATTATGGTTTACCCTACTCGTAGAAAACAATAATTGTAAGGCCTCATGTTGCCCAAGCCAAATCAGGTTTGCCAATGTAAAACTTAATATTGCCTACCGCTTCGTCTCACCTTTTATGAAAGTTTAGTTTTCACAACACTAGCAGCGGGGAAAACAAAGCAAAAATCCCGCCCCAAACCGCTAAAAAAACGCAGCCTTTCCAGCTTGAAAAGCGTATAATATCGGCGTTTGAATTCCAAAAGCATAGAGAGATACCCCCATGACCCAAACAACCAAATACAAACGCGTACTGCTGAAACTCTCTGGCGAAGCCCTGATGGGCAACGATCCGTTCGGCATCAACCGCGACACCATCATGCAAATTGTCAGCCAAATCAAAGAAATCACCGACATGGGCGTGCAAGTCGGCGTGGTTGTCGGCGGCGGCAATATTTTTCGCGGCGTATCCGCCCAAGCAGGCAGCATGGACCGTGCCACCGCAGACTACATGGGCATGATGGCAACCGTTATGAATGCTTTGGCACTGAAAGACGCTTTCGAATCACTGGGCGTCAAAGCCCGCGTACAATCCGCACTCTCCATGCAGCAAATCGCCGAAACTTATGCGCGCCCTAAGGCCATCCAATATTTGGAAGAAGGCAAAGTGGTTATTTTCGCCGCAGGTACCGGCAACCCGTTCTTCACCACCGACACAGCAGCTGCCCTGCGTGGCGCGGAAATGAACTGCGACATCATGATGAAAGCCACCAATGTCGATGGTGTTTATAATGCCGACCCGAAAAAAGACCCTTCCGCCGTGCGCTACCAAACCCTCACGTTTGACGAAGCGCTGATTAAAAACCTGAAAGTAATGGACGCCACCGCATTCGCCCTGTGCCGCGAACGCAAACTGAACATCGTGGTATTCGGTATCAGCAAAGAAGGTGCCCTCAAACGCGTTATCCTCGGCGAAGACGAAGGCACCTTGGTTCATAATTAACTGTTGGCTGGTTACATAACTGTGAGATTTCATACCAAACTGCAATTTATAAGGTAGTACGCATGAATGATGAAATTTCACACCGACAAACTGTAAAGAGCGTGTCGTCAGATACATACGGCACGCTCTAAGCTTACACAATCAAACCTTGATTCATACTGAACATAGGTAACGCTCAATATAATATACGGCCATGCCCAACAGATGTTTATGAACAGGAAACACCATGAGGATACGCCTGCTACTTACTGCATCGCTGCTGACACCGCTTATTGTACAAGCCAACGACAGTTCCGGCTTTATCGGCACCGGCGGCATTGAATATCTGGAAAACCCGTATATCAAAATGCTGAGCGAAGATTTATACATCAGCAAACAGCAAATCCGCGTGGCTTATCAGTTCAAAAACCAAAGCAAACAGGATATCCACGAAACCATACTGTTTCCTCTGCCAATATTGGAGCGCTTTTACAATAGCGACTTTGCCAACACGGCAGCACTGGTTAAAAGCTTTAAAGTTCAAGTTAACGGCAAAAATCTACAGCCCGATATTCATGTACGTGCCTTTATGCATGCACACGGGCAAACCGGCAAACCGGTTGATGTAACCGAATCACTGAAAAAATGCGGCTTCAGCGATTCAGAATTAATGGCGCCCTGGACTGAACAACACAACAACATCAAGCTGCATAAAAAACTAAGCCGGTGCAACAATCCGCAAATACACAAATTAAAAGCCGCCCTTAACCAACAAGAAGACACCGGCCACTTTTCTCCTTGGGCTGCCCAAATCATATACAGTTGGAAGCAAACTTTTAAAGCAAGCTCAATAACCGAAGTCCAACATCAATACACGCCGCTGGTAGGCAGCAGCATTCACTTCGATGCACGAAAAAATAAAGAAAATACCTTTTATACCACCTACTGTATTGATGACAATTTCCGCCGTAAAATGAAAACAAGCGGAAAAAATTATCCGGCTCACAGCGCATTAAGCTATATACTGACTACCGGCGCCAACTGGGCCGGACCTATCGGTACCTTTACGCTCACCATCGAACGTGATCCAAACGAATTAGTATCATTGTGCTGGGATAAATCACTGAAAAAAGTCGGCCCAAACCATTTCCGCGCCGTCAAACACAATTTCATCCCCACAAGGGATTTAGACATTATATTTGCCGAAGGCATCTAACCGCGGCTAGAATAAGCCGATTACACCCAAATTGCCGGAATATACCCAACGCAGCCGACCCCTGCCCCATATCCGGCCCTTTCATCCACTCCGACTTTACGGTTGGGCAAACTTAAGCATTTTTAAAGAGAACCCTATATGATTAATGACATTCAAAAAAGCGCCGAAAGCAAAATGCAGAAATCTTTGGAAGTATTGAAAGACAATTTAGCCAAAGTGCGTACCGGCCGCGCCCATACGGGTCTGCTTGACCAAGTAGACGTTGAATATTACGGCAGCCCCGTACCCGTAAGCCAAGTAGCCAATGTTACCCTACTCGACGCGCGCACCATCGGCGTGAAAGTATATGAAAGCAACATGGCTGCCGCGGTCGAAAAAGCCATCCGCGATTCCAACCTTGGCTTGAACCCGGCCGCCATGGGCGATGTTATACGCGTACCCATGCCCATGCTCACGGAAGAGCGCCGTAAAGATTTGATTAAAGTTGTGCGCGGGGAAGTGGAAGAAGGCCGTGTTGCCATTCGAAATGTCCGCCGTGATGCCAACACCGAAATCAAAAACCTTCTGAAAGAAAAAGAAATTTCAGAAGACGAAGCACGCCGTGCCGAAGAAGCCATTCAAAAGCTGACCGACAAATACATCGCCGAAACCGATAAAACGCTCGCAGCCAAAGAAGAAGACTTAATGGCTGTTTAAGCCGCTTAATCCCGGCCCGTTTTCAGACAGGCCTGCCTGAAGGAGCGACACCGTGAAGAGCAGCACCCAAACCATTCTGGAACATACCCAGATTCCCCGCCATATCGCCGTGATTATGGACGGCAACGGCCGCTGGGCAAAAAAGCGTCTGTTACCCCGGGTAATGGGGCACAAACGCGGGCTTAAGGTCTTGGAAAACCTATGCAAAGAGTGCTCCAAACTGGGTGTTCAATACCTGACCGTTTTCGCGTTTTCCACCGAAAACTGGCGCAGGCCGGAAGAAGAAGTGTCTTTCTTGATGGGTTTGTTTTTGCAAGCATTAAAAAAACGGGTACACAAAATGCACAAAAACAACTTGCGCCTGAAAGTGATCGGCGAGCGCGCCCACTTTAATGCCGAAATCCGCCACGGCATTGAAGAAGCCGAAGCGCTTACCGCAAACAACACCGGCCTCACTCTGGTGGTTGCCGCCGATTACGGCGGCCGCTGGGATATTCTTCAGGCGGCCAATCGTGCCTTGAAAGAAGGCAAAACCGAGCTAACGGAAGCCGACTTAGCCAAACACCTGATGCTTGCAGAAGCACCCGAACCCGATTTATTCATCCGAACAGGCGGTGAAACACGCATCAGCAACTTCCTGCTTTGGCAAATGGCTTACGCCGAATTTTATTTTACCGACACATTATGGCCGGATTTCGATGCAGCAGCATTCAACGAAGCCATCGCATCATTTCAAAAACGTGAGCGCCGCTTCGGCCGCACATCCGAGCAATTGCCGGCGGACCAGCAACGGAATTAAACCATGTTACAACGCATTCTTACCGCGTTAGTATTGCTGCCCTTAATGCTGGGCATGCTGTTTTATGCACCAAACGGCCTTTGGGCTTTTTTCTGCAGCTTAATTGCCCTGATTGCCCTATGGGAATACAGCCGTTTGTGCAAAATGGAATATCAACAGAAAATGCCCTATCTGGCAGGAACAGCTTTATTCATGCTGCTTGCCCACTCAGGCGGCTGGCAGCTTCCCGCACTTGCTTGGTGGCTGGTTTTGGGCTTCTGGCTACTGGTGATGCCTTTATGGCTTAAAAATAAATGGTCCTTGCCTAATGACTGGAAAGGCCTGACTGTCGGCTGGATGCTGATGCTGCCATTCTGGTTTGCCCTAGTCGGCTTACGCCCCGAACCTGAATCCGCGCTGCCGCTTTTAGCAATTATGGGGCTAGTTTGGGTTGCCGATTCTTTTGCCTATTTTGTAGGCAGAGCATACGGTAAACGCAAAATCGCTCCCTCAATCAGCCCGGGCAAAAGCTGGGAAGGTGCCGCAGGCGGCATGCTATGCGCCATAATTTATATGCTGCTGGTGCGCAGCGCCGGCTGGCTCGGATTTGAAACCACATGGCTTGGAGCTGCGTGTATCGCTGCTATTTTAACTATTGTCAGCATTTGCGGAGACTTACTGGAAAGCTGGCTCAAACGTGCCGCCGGTGTAAAAGACAGCAGCAATCTGCTACCCGGCCACGGCGGCGTACTCGATCGGACAGACTCATTACTTGCCGTATTGAGCGTTTATGCAGCCATTAATTTCCTGTTTGCCTAATTACTTCTTTTCAGACAGGCATTCTATATAACCCGCACAATGCCTGTCTGAACGACATAACAAATAAAAAACATATCAGATAAGCATCTTGTAAATGCCTGTCTGAAAACGAACCAACATCATGAAACAAACTCTAACCATACTTGGTGCAACCGGCAGTATCGGCGTCAGCACACTGGACGTCATCGCCCGGCACCCCGAAAAATTCGAAGTTTTCGCACTTGCAGGCCATCGCCAGGTAAACAAACTGGCAGAACAATGCCATACTTTCCGCCCCAAATTTGCCGTAGTAGCGGATGAAGCCTGCGCCCAAGAGTTAAATGCCTGTCTGAAAGCAAGCAACACAGACACAGAAGTACTATTCGGGCCGCAGGCATTGATTGATGTTGCCACAGCAGAGGAAGTAACCGGCGTAATGGCCGCCATTGTCGGCGCAGCCGGCCTGCCGCCCACTTTAGCGGCTGCCGAAAAAGGCAAAACCATTTATCTGGCCAACAAAGAAACCTTGGTTGTTTCCGGAGCGCTCTTTATAGAAACCGCCGCAAAATCGGGAGCAAAAGTGCTGCCGATTGATAGCGAACACAATGCCATTTACCAAGTTTTGCCCGAACATTACACAGATAATCCGCACAAACACGGAATTCAGTCTATCATTCTGACCGCCTCCGGCGGCCCTTTCCTTGAGACTGATTTAAACACGTTTGATACCATCACACCTGCTCAAGCTATAAAACACCCCAACTGGAGCATGGGTAAAAAAATATCGGTTGATTCGGCCAGCATGATGAATAAAGGGCTGGAGCTAATTGAAGCACATTGGTTATTTCACTGCCCGCCGGAGAAACTGGAAGTGGTTGTCCACCCACAAAGCGTCATTCACAGCATGGTGCGCTATCTTGACGGATCGGTTTTGGCACAAATGGGCAACCCTGACATGCGTACCCCGATTGCCTATTGTTTAGGCCTGCCAATTCGCATTGACGCAGGTGTTAAGCCATTAGATTTCAACACCTTAAGCGGCTTAACATTTAAAACACCGGATTTTAACCGCTTTCCTTGTCTTAAATTGGCTTATCAGGCCATGCAAGCAGGCGGTAACGCGCCTTGTGTGTTGAATGCAGCCAACGAAATAGCCGTAGATGCTTTTTTGGCAGAAAAAATCCGTTTTACAGACATCGCCCGCGTGGTTGCACATTGCTTGGAACAAAACTTTTCCAATGACGGCAACAGCCTTGAGAGCCTCTTGGCCCAAGACACACAAACCCGCGCAGAGGCAACACAGTTTATTGCGGCATTAGACCGCTAGGAGTTTGATTTGCTGACAATTATTGCCTTTTTGGTGGCAATCCTGTTATTAGTGAGCCTTCACGAATTCGGCCATTATTTTGTTGCTCGCCGATGTGGTGTAAAAGTATTGCGCTTCAGCGTGGGCTTCGGCAAACCGTTTTATACCAAACGGATTGGCGATACCGAATGGTGTCTCGCCCCGATTCCATTGGGCGGCTATGTTAAAATGGTCGACACCCGAGAAGGCGATGTTGCAGAAAAAGATTTGCCCTATGCTTTTGATAAGCAACATCCCGCCAAACGTATTGCCATTGTTGCCGCAGGGCCGATTACCAACTTATTGCTGGCCGTTTTGCTTTTCGGTCTCAGTTTTTCTTTCGGTGTAACCGAAGTCAAACCTTTTATCGGTACTGTAGAAAAGAACAGCATTGCTGACAAATCTGGCTTTCGTGAAGGTGATTTGGTTTTAAGCGTTAATGGTGAAACCGTTACAGATTGGCCAGATGCCCGTACAAAAATCACGCTGAATCTTGATGCCGGGAAAGTTGATGTACAGGTAGTCGACAACCAAAACCAACCCGCGTTACGTCAGATTAACATTGCCGGTACCCCGGAAGCCTCTCTTGCGGCCAAACGCAACGGCTATATCGGTTTAGATGCGTTTAAACGTTCCGATTTAATAGAGGAAGTCAAAGCAAACAGCGCTGCTGATAAAGCGGGCTTAAAAAAAGGTGACCGCATTATTTCAGTTGACGGTAAAATGACACCCTCATGGCAAGACTGGAGCTCAATCATACGCAACAGCCCGGGGCAAAAATTGATGCTTGGTGTTGAGCGTAACGGGCAAAATATACAAATAGCAATACGCCCTGAGTCGCAAACAACGCGCGACCGTAACCGTCTGGTAGGCCTAATTGGCGTTTCTTCGGGTATTGATAAAGCTTGGGAGAAAAAAATCAGCCGAGAATATACGCCTTCAGTCGGCCAAGCTTTTAAAATGGGCTGGGATAAAACCGTAGAATTTTCAACGTTAACCGTAAAATTTTTCGGCAAGCTGCTGACAGGCCAAGCTTCTATTAACCATATTTCCGGCCCTTTGACCATAGCTGATGTAGCTGGAAAAACAGCAGCCATCAGCGCGCAGGCTTATTTAGAATTTTTAGCCCTGGTAAGTGTTAGCCTGGGTGTATTGAATTTAATGCCGGTTCCCGTTCTTGACGGCGGCCATTTGGTGTTTTATACCCTTGAATGGCTGCGTGGCAAACCTTTAAGTGAACGCGTACAAATGATAGGCATACGCTTCGGCATCGCTGCCATGCTGATGCTGATGCTTTTGGCTTTCTTTAACGATATTACCCGTCTGTTTGGATAGAGTTTATGAAACTGAAAAAGATTACCGCTGCTTTAGTATTGATGGGCCTTGCTCCATTGGCCTTGGCTGATTTCACCATTAGAGATATCCGCATCGAAGGCTTGCAAAGTACCGAACCGGTAACTGTGTTTTCTTATCTGCCTGTAAAAGTGGGCGATACGTTTACTGATGCACGCGGCGAAGAGATTATTAAAGAACTGTATGCAACCGGCTTCTTCGATGACGTTCGCGTTGAAACGATGGGCGACCAAGTCCTGCTTACTGTAGTTGAACGTCCGACCATCAGCGAATTAACCATTACCGGCGCAAAATCCCTACCCGCTGATTCTCTTAAGAAAAACTTGGCGTCTTTTGGGCTGGGTCAATCCCAACCTTTCAGCCAGGCAAAACTCAACCAAGCTGTTGCCGGCTTAAAAGAAGAATATATCAATCGTGGCAAGCAAATGGTCAATATTACTCCGACCGTTAACAAGCTCGCACGTAACCGTGTATCAATCGATCTTAAAATCGAAGAAGGCAAAACTACCAAGATTGCCGACATTCGCTTCGAAGGCAATCAGAAATATTCAGACCGCCGCTTGTTGAGACAAATGTCACTCAGCGAAGGCAGCATGTGGAGTTGGTTGACAAAAAGTAACCAATTTAACCAAGAAAAATTCAATCAAGACATGGAGCGCCTGAGCGACTTCTATCAAAACAACGGCTATTTTGATTTCCGCATTTTAGATGCCGAAGTGCAAACCGTAGAAGAAGATAAAGCCAAGCAAACCATTACGGTCAAACTGCATGAAGGCGAACGTTACCGTTGGGGTAATGTAACTATTGAAGGCGACACCAATGAAGTCGCGAAAGAAGATTTATACAAATTGCTGAAAATGAAAGAAGGCAAATGGTATGAACGCGAACTCATGGTTCAAAGTTTGCAAGATATCCAAAATGCTATGGGTAGTGCGGGCTACGCATATAGCGAAGTAAATGTGCAGCCGCGCCCTAATCCTGAAACCGGCAAAGTTGACTTTGTTTTATTGGTTGATCCGGGCCGCAAAGTTTATGTAAACGAAATTCATATTACCGGCAATAATAAAACCCGTGATGAGGTAATCCGCCGCGAATTACGTCAACTTGAATCTGCTCCTTATGATTCTTCCAAATTGCAACGTTCTAAAGAACGTGTGGAATTATTAGGTTATTTCGACAATGTGAAATTTGACGCAAAGCCGGTGGAAGGCACGCCCGACCAAGTCGACATTGATATGAGTGTAGAAGAGCGCTCAACCGGTTCATTGGATTTAAGTGCAGGCTGGGTGCAAGATACCGGATTGGTGCTTTCTTTTGGTGTAGCACAAGACAATCTGTTTGGCACAGGTAAATCCCTTTCTGCCCGCTTATCACGCAGCAAAACCACTAAGAATGCTTCCCTATCGTTTACCGATCCCTATTTTACTCCTGACGGCATCAGCTTAGGTTACGATTTATACGGCAAAATTTATGACCCGAGAAAATCTGACACTTCAACCCGCCAGCAATATAAGACTACTACATTCGGCGCAGGTGTCCGCACAGGCATTCCGGTTACTGAGTATGACCGAATCAACTTGGGCTTGGCACCAGAGCATTTTAAAGTGAACACTTATCAGAATGCGCCGAAACGTTACCGTGATTTTGTAAAAGAATATGGCAAGCTTGATAATGAAACCACTGGTGAAGGCTCATTCAGCGGCTGGACTCTGAAAAGCACTTTGGGCTGGGGCCGCAATAAAACCGACAATGCCTTATGGCCAACCCGTGGTTACATGACAGATGTAAATCTTGAAGCGGGCTTACCCGGCGGCGATCTTCAATATTATAGCCTGACCCACAATCAAAAATGGTTTTTCCCTTTAAATAAAAACCTTACTTTAATGTTGGGCGGCAATATCGGCTATGCCGATGGTTACGGCAAAACTAAAGAATTGCCTTTCTTTGAAAACTTCTATGGCGGCGGTTTAGGCTCTGTACGCGGCTATGAAAGCGGTACGCTCGGCCCGAAAGTTTATGACCGTGAAGGTGATAAAGTCAGCTATGGTGGTGACAAAATGGTAGCCGGCTCGGCTGAACTCCTCTTTCCGTTCCCCGGTGTCAAAGACAGCCGTACCGTTCGTTTAAGCCTGTTCGCCGACGCAGGCAGCGTATGGGATGGTAAAACTTATAATGACGACAGCAGCGATAAATACCATACCAATAATACAACGCAAAATGTTTACGGCTTGGGTAAAACGCATAAATCTACTTTCAAGGAAGAGCTCCGCTATTCTGCCGGAGCGGCCGTTACTTGGCTTTCTCCGTTAGGTCCGATGAAGTTTAGTTATGCGTATCCGATTAAGAAAAAATCCACCGATGAGATCCAGCGTTTCCAATTCCAATTGGGTACAACATTCTAAATATAACGCAAAATTTATATAAAGGTTGATTAATGAGTAGAATTCATTCCGTTTCCCGTATTACAGCGTCTTTAGTATTAGGCTGCTGTATGGCGGGTAGTGCTTTGGCTGATGGCATTCAAAAGCTTGGCTTTATTGATACGGAGCGAGTGTACCGTGAATCCAAACAGGCTCAGCGTATCCAAACCTCGCTTCAAAGCGAGTTTGCCGCGCGCCAAAGCAAGTTACAAAAAATGCAACAAGAAGGTGAAGCATTAGAAAAGCGTTTATCTTCAGGCCAGATACCGGAAGCAGAGCGCGAAGCAGCAGTAAAAAAACTGACTGATATGATTCAAGAATTCCGCTTGGAGCAAGCCAAGCTAACTGAAGATTACAACTTGAGCCGTAATGAAAAATTTGCAGCATTGCAGCAAAATGCCAATCGTGTCATTGTTAATTTGGCAAAAAGGGAAGGCTATGACCTGATTATTCAGGATGCCGTTTATGTAACCGGAAAATTCGATATTACAGACCAAGTTATCAAACTACTGAATCAGTAGCTTTCAGACAGGCATACTTTATTTCAAGCTTTTCATTGAATCTATCCGGGTTCAATGAAAAGCTGCTTTCGGTTAATCGGCTTTAAATATTCAGGCTTAAACATGACATCCTATACACTATCGCAAATTGTTGCAGAACTTGGCGGAGAATGGCGTGGCCAAGATATACCCGTTACAGGTGTACGCCCGCTTGACAGTGCCGGCTCCAACCACATAGGGTTTCTTGCCAATCCAAAATACAAAGCAACCGTTGGCGAAAGTTCAGCAGGTGCGATTATTGTCAACGCCAAAGTGGCCGATGAGTTCACCAACCGCAACCTGATAGTGGTTTCCGACCCTTACTTATACTTTGCCAAAGTTGCCAGACTGTTCTCTCCTGTCGTCGAAGCCAATAGCGGCATACATCCTACTGCCGTCATTGAACCTTCGGCCACCGTACCTGCCAGTTGCGAAATTGGCGCGCACACGTATGTCGGCGCGAATACTGTTTTAGGAGAAGGCTGTCGGATTTTGGCTGGCGCGGTTATTGAACATGATTGTAAACTCGGAAATGAAGTAGTCATCCATCCCAATGCTGTGATTTACCACGGTTGTACTTTAGGCAACCGAGTCGAAATCCATGGCGGCAGCGTCATTGGTGCCGACGGCTTCGGTTTGGCTTTTGCCGGCGATTCTTGGTTTAAAATTCCCCAAACCGGCGGCGTTACCCTGCACGATGATGTCGAAATCGGCGCCAACAGCATGATAGACCGGGGTGCCATGACGGATACGGTGGTAGGACGCGGTACGAAAATCGACAATCAGGTGCAAATCGGTCATAACTGCCAAATTGGCGAACATACGGTTATCGCAGCTTGTGCAGGCATTTCGGGCAGCACAAAAATCGGTTCGTATTGCATTATCGGCGGCGCCGCCATGTTTGTCGGCCATATTGAAATTGCCGATAAAACCACTATCGGTGGCGGCACGGCTGTAACACATTCGATTAAAGAGCCGGGGCATTATGCCACCTGCTATCCGATGCAAACCCATAAGGAATGGGCACGCAACGCAGTACATATACGGCATTTAAGCGAAATGTCAAAAAAAATCAAACAACTTGAGCAAGATCTTGCTGCCCTGCAGCACACAAACAAAGCATGAAACCGGCCGCCTTTCAACAGACCGCCCATACTTTAGGACAATAAAAAAATGGAAATCAAATTACCGATTGAAGTTCGTGAAATTCAAAACTTATTACCGCACCGCTTTCCTTTTTTATTATTGGATCGCGTGATTGCAGCGGAACCCGGGAAATCACTCACAGCCATTAAAAACGTTTCTTTCAATGAATCGTTTTTCCAAGGCCACTTTCCCGAATCGCCCGTTATGCCCGGCGTATTGATTATTGAAGCCATGGCACAAGCTTGCGGTGTGTTAGCGGTACTTTCCCAAGGCAGCACCCAACGCAAAGAAGGTGAAATTACCCTTTTCGCAGGCTTGGATAATGTACGCTTCAAACGCCAGGTTATCCCCGGAGACCAGCTTGTTTTTGAAGTCGAACTTTTGGCGCATAAACGCGGTATCGGTAAATTCAATGCCGTTGCCAAAATAGACGGCCAACTTGCAGTAGAAGCACAAATCATGTGCGCCCAACGTATTGTTGAATAGCCGATCAACTATGCCTGTCTGAATTTTCAGACAGGCATTTCCTCCAATAAAGAAAGCAGCCATGAGTTTGATTCACCCTACTGCCATTATCGATCCCAAAGCAGAGCTGGACAGCAGCGTCAAAGTTGGGCCTTATACCATCATCGGCCCTAATGTACAAATTGGCGCCGGAACTGAAATCGGCCCGCATACGGTTATCGAAGGGCATACTACTATCGGCGAAAATAATAGGATTTTCCAATTTGCCTCGCTTGGCGCACAACCCCAAGATAAAAAATATCAAGATGAACCTACACGGCTGATTATCGGCAAAGGCAACACCATCCGTGAATTCACAACTTTCAATACCGGCACCGTTACCGGTATAGGTGAGACCCGAATAGGTGATGACAACTGGTTGATGGCTTACGTTCACATTGCCCACGACTGTGTTATCGGTAACCATACTATTTTTGCCAATAATGCATCACTGGCAGGCCACGTTACCATTGGCGATTGGGTTATTCTCGGAGGCTACACACTCGTATTCCAATTTTGCATTATCGGCAACCATGCCATGACAGCGTTTGCCGCAGGCGTGCACAAAGACGTACCGCCCTACGTGATGGCAGCAGGCTATCGTGCCGAACCGGCAGGTCTCAATACCGAAGGCATGCGACGCCGTGGATTCACGCCAGAACAGATCGCCAATGTCAAAAATATCTACAAACTGATTTACCGCCAAGGTTTAAGTTTCGAAGAAGCCAAACAGCAAGTGATGGAGTTAAGCGATACCGAGCCTGAACTGCATGTATTCAAGCCATTCTTTGAGCAATCAACCCGGGGAATTGTGCGCTGACCTAGCATCATGATTAATGCCTGTCTGAAAACAAACTGATTGTTTCAGACAGGCCACAAACTAAAACATACATAATTTTTCTAAAAAAAATAAACTATCCATTCAGGAAAATGTCTTTATAAAATAAGATAATCATATTAATGTAATGACTATTGGTTGTTCATAAACAGTATAGATAAGCTAAAATCCCATATAGCATAATTTCCCATTAGCATCTAAATAACCGGATGACTTTCTGTCCGTCACACCGTTTAAACATATCAACAACCATTCCTAACAAACTAATAATGACAACTTAAGGATTGCACCCATGACGGATACCTCAGCCTCCTCCTCCCAAAAAAAACTGGTTATTCTCGGCGCCGGCGGACACGCTAAAGTGGTGATGGATACCGCCCTATTAATGCAGAAGTGGTCGGAAATCGTGTTTATCGACGACTTCAACGATAATGAAACCGAATTTATGGGTATTCCGTTATTGGGCGACAGCAGTCTGTTAGGAAAAAGTATCCATCCCGATGAATATGATGCTGTTGTTGCCATTGGCGACAATATCGTCCGCGGCAGAATGTTCAATCTTGTGAAAAAACTAGGATTCACCCTGCCCTGTTTATGCCATCCCAGTGCCGTAATCAGCAAATTTGCCGAAATCAGCGAAGGCAGCGTATTTTTTGCCCAAGCGGTGGTTAATGCCGATGCAAAAATCGGTAAAGGTGCCATCATCAACACGGCCGCCTCTGTGGATCACGACAGCATTTTAGGAGACTTTGTCCATATCAGCCCCGGAGCGCGTTTAGCCGGTAACACTCGGGTTGGCAATTTTAGCTGGATGGGAATCGGAAGTTGCACACGGGAAGGCAGCACAATCGGCAATCATTGTATCGTCGGCGCGGGAGCTGTAGTACTTGGTAACTTACCTGACGAAACTACGGCTATCGGTGTTCCTGCCAAATCCCTAAAACGATAAATAATAAAATCAAGATATCATCCATTGATCTGCGTTGCCGCATTTTAAAATACAGCCCTACTTCATGACATCTACTTCTCTTACTATTGCTATGTGCGCCGGAGAAGCTTCCGGCGATCTACTTGGCGCACATTTAATCGAAGCTATTCAGCAACGTTATCCCAATGCACGCTTTATCGGCATAGGCGGCCCTAAAATGATAGCCCTGGGCTTTAACAGTCTTTATGAGCAAGAAAAACTAGCCGTTCGAGGGTTCGCCGAAGTAGTCAAACGCCTGCCTGAAATTTTAAAAATCCGCAAAGGTTTAATAAAACAAATGCTGGCATTAAAACCCGATGTTTTTGTAGGCATTGACGCTCCGGATTTTAACTTAGGCGTAGAAGCCAAACTCAAGCAAGCAGGCATTCCCACAATTCATTATGTCAGCCCTTCAGTTTGGGCATGGCGGCGTAAACGGGTCAACAAAATCGTTAAGCAAACCAATAAAGTGCTCTGCCTGTTTCCAATGGAGCCCCAGCTTTATACCGAAGCCGGAGGGCAGGCTGAATTTGTCGGTCATCCTCTGGCCGAAACCATGCCAATGGAGACAGACAAAAACTCTGCTCGCGACTCATTAGGCATACCCAGAGAAATTCCCGTATTCGCATTATTACCGGGCAGCCGTGTCAGTGAAATCGATTATATGGCACCCGTTTTTTTAGAAGCAGCCCGCCTTCTGCAACAACATTACCCATTAGCCCGCTTTGTATTACCTGCTGCCACAGAAGCCACTCGCCGCCGCCTAAAGCTCCTGTTGGCGAAACCTGATTTCAGCCAACTTGATGTATTAATGACTGAAGGTAATGCTACTCTGGCCGCGATTGCAGCAGATGTAGTTATCGTTACCAGCGGTACGGCAACTTTGGAAGTAGCGTTGTGCAAACGACCGATGGTTATCAGTTATAAAATCTCCCCGCTTACATATGCCTATGTGCGCCCTCAAATTAAAGTGCCTCATGTCGGTTTACCCAACATTTTACTCAACAAAGAAGCCGTGCCCGAACTCATGCAAGAAATGGCCAAACCTGAGTTTATTGCATTAGCGGCCTCTGATTGGTACGAATCTCCAGAACGTATTGCATCCCTTAGAGCTGATTTTTATCATTTACACGAATTATTGCGAAAAGATACGGCCAAGCTTGCTGCTGAAGCCGTGTTAAAAGAAGTTCGAAGTTCGAATAATCATAGCCTATAACTAAGCTGCTTGAGCGTTTGTTTGCGCTGACGTGTTCATTCAATTACAATACCCTGTTTTGTTATTATTTTAAAAATTCTATCTAATCGTATAAAAATATTAATTCTTTTTTTAACATTTTCATTTCTCGACGTATATTGACATCCTCACCAATAAAAAAAACAAACGTTACTATATATCAATAAATATTCATAATAATTATAATAATATCATATCCATATTGTTACAAGTCAAATTAGCCAAAATGAATATTTTTAGTTTTAAAACTAATATATTTTAAACTGTTGTATAAAAACCATGACAAATCATTATCAATATACCGTTTGTTCTATTAATAGGCCACGTTTCGTAAAAACATATTTATTCTCTCCGCATTAGTTAATATAAACATTGCCTTTACACACGATTTCTAATGATTTTTATCATTATTTTTAAGGCAATTTTAAAATATCAATTTCGGAGGTTAATACAATGTCATACGGCTTTAAAGGTTTTTACGGATATTGCCTGCCTAAAGGCGGTCAAAAATGGCACACAAGCCATAGCTATGGCCACAAAGGCGGCTGGGGTAAAAGCTGGGGTTACAGCAAAGATTTCTTTAGCAAAGGCTGTAGTTATGAAAAAGATTCCTACTATGGTAAAGGTTGGGGTAAAGACTTCGGCAAAAGCTGGGGATACAGCAAGGATTCTTGTAATATAAAATGCTGGGGTGGTAAAGATTTTGGCTATGGCAAAGGCTGGAGTTACGGCAAAGGCTGGGATTGCGGTTACGGCAAACAAATCAAAGGTTCTTGGTGCTGGGACACCAAAAAAGGCTGGTATTTCGAGCCACAAAGCAAAGTTCCCTCAGACAAAAACGACATCGTTTACGGCACCGACAAAGATGATGATATTTCTACCGGCAAAGGCAATGACATCATTATCGCCAAAAAAGGCAATGATATTCTTGATGGAGAGTCTGGTCACGACATCATGATCGGCGGCAAAGGTGACGATACTTATTATGTTGATAACCAATGCGATGTTGTTATCGAAAAAGCAAATGAAGGCAATGACACTATTCTGAGCAGTGTAAATATTGCGGCACCCAGCAATGTTGAAAATATCAGCTTGCTGACTGATAACAACCTGTCTGCCATCGGTAACAAGTTGAACAACGTATTACACGGTAATGATGGTCACAACTTCCTGAAATCATTGGAAGGTAACGACAACCTTTACGGTCATGCAGGTAATGACATTCTCGTGGGCGGCAAAGGTAACGACTTCCTAAACGGCGGCGCAGGCTGCGATATCCTAAATGGTGGTGAAGGTTGTGACACATATGTATTTGCACGCGGCTTCGATAACGATGTGATTTATGACTGTGACACCAATCCTGAGCACAAAGATATCCTTCAATTCAACGGTGACATTACCGCTTCAGATCTGTGCTTTGAGCGTGTTGGTAACGACCTGTTGATCAATATTGCCAGCCAAGCGGAAGATGGCGGCAAAACTTCTGAAGACAGCGTAACCATCAACAACTGGTTTAAAGGCAGCCAATTCCAAATCGAAGAGTTCGTGTTTACCGATAGCAATGTAACTTGGAATGCCAAACAAATCGCTGATGCAGTTAACTGCTACTCTTGCGCTGATACCGGTTTGTCAAACTCTATCCAAGAGCAAATCCAAATACAATCTCAAATTTGCTGCTAAGCCGCTTTTATATCAATCTATATTGATAGCTTAGAAACAATGCCTGTCTGAAAACGTTCAGACAGGCATTTTCTATATAACATTAAAAACATCAAACGTCTGTACGATCCACCAAACCTACTTCTGTTTTTCCTGGTCGGAAACGCAATGACTGTGGATACGGATAAAAATCATCCAATTCTCCTTTCATCAAACGGTCTTTCTTACCTTGCCAAAATTCGGGGGTAAGCAAGTCTTTATGATGTTGTAAAAACACCTGCCGTACGTCTGGCTCGCCAAGTAAAAACGGTGCAAATTCTTCAGGAAACACATCACCTTTATTTACCGGATACCATACTTCCCCCGACATTTCATATTCAGGGTTCGGTGCAGGAGGAATTTTACGGAAATTACAGTCCGTCATATATTCGATTTCATCATAATCATAGAAAATCACGCGTCCGAAACGAGTCATACCAAAGTTTTTATACAACATATCACCCGGAAAAATATTGGCACTAGCCAACTCTTTTAAAGCAAAACCATAGTCAATAACAGCTGCTGCTTTTTCTTCAGGTGAAGCTTTTTGCATAAAAAGGTTGAGCGGCTTCAAGCGATATTCGATATAAACATGCTTAATCACTACCAAATCATCGGTTTCTTCTATCTGGCTGGGGGCGAGTGTACGCATCTCTTCTAAAAATGCTTCATCACAGCGGTTTTTCGGCAGCGCCACATCGGAAAACTCCAATGTGTCAGCCATTCGCCCTACCCTATCATGTTTTTTCACTAAAAGGTATTTTTGACGCACGTATTCCCGATCAAAATCCTTATTGGGTCCGAACGTGTCTTTGATCACTTTGAATACATATGGAAAAGAAGGTAACGTAAATACGCTCATTACCAAGCCTTTAATGCCGGGAGCGAGAATAAATTTATCTTGCGAATTGCTCAAATGGCGGGTAAATTCGCGCCAGAAAATGTTTTTACCTTGCTTATGTAAACCAACCAATGTGTAAAAATCCCCATTTGAACGCATAGGCAGCATTTCACGCAAGAAACCCACATACCCACTGGGTACTGGCATATCCACCAAAAAATAGGCACGCGCAAACGAGAAAAGTACAGAAATCTGCTGAGGGTCAAACAAAGCCGCATCAATCTGCAGTTGTTCCTGCCCATTATGCACCACAGCCAATGCAAACGGATGCTTACTGCTACCATTAATAATCATCCCAAAGATATAAGCAGACTTATTACGGTAAAATGCAGAGTTCAATACTTGAATATGTAGATTTAATTCTTTTGGCGGCCACTCTTCTTTTAAATAATTCTTTGCTGCATGCAAGATACCGCTAATATCTTGCTTCATGTTCTCAAATGGCACCTTCCAGTTAAAATGATGCAGGATTTTACGCAGGCAGCCTCGCAAACCTTGTATATCGGGATAAAAAGATTGAAAAATCGGTTCTTCCGAATCAATGAACTCTGTACTGGTTGCGGGCTTTACAAAAATAAATTGATTGTTGAAATATTCTTTGGCAAGCAGTTTAGTTGATACTGAATTGAAAAATGTTTCTGCCAATTCAGGTTGTTTGTGATCAATCAATAAGGCTATATATTCTTTTTTTGCTGCCGCCCAAACTTCATCCGGCAAATTACCCGCATTGTATTGCCCACGCAGCACATCCACTGCTTCAGCAACACGGTTATCATACATTTGGATGCGCAAAGCAACCAATTCCTGTATTCCTTTCCAATCAGCGGCTTCAAATAAGCCTTTCGCCCGCGCAGACGCTTCACGATAAAGTGTGTAGTGGCGGTTAAAGCCTGCCAGCATGGTCTCGGCCACAGCACGAGCGGTTTCACGTTTACTCATTATTTTTCCTTTATATCATTATTGCTTTTTTGTTTTTGTAACCATATAGCGTGAATAGTACGGATTTATTACTATTTTATACGGTGAAACTCATAATAAATTAATACAAGATAATAGACGCACTATTCAAGTCAGATAAACCAACTTGGCGCGGAATTTAATCTTTACGGTTACATATAACCTTATGACTTTTTCGAATCTTGTGCAAGAACCTCATACAAGGCCTGTCTGAAAAACAAAACCGCCAACTATAATCAGTCGACGGTTCTTTAACCAAGCTTAGAAATATCAGAATTTATTCTGGTATTTCTTCACCTGTCTGTTCAACCTCATTAGCTTCAGCCCATTCATTACGGCGTGTACGATGGTAGGTCAAACCGGTACCGGCAGGAATCAGGCGGCCTACAATAACGTTTTCTTTCAGACCACGCAATTCGTCATGTTTACCCATGATGGCTGCCTCAGTCAACACGCGTGTAGTTTCTTGGAACGATGCGGCAGAGATAAAGCTATCGGTCGACAATGACGCTTTGGTAATGCCCAGCAGAATGTTATCAAAGCGCGCAGGCTCCTTGCCTTCCGCAATTGCTTTTTCATTTGCTTGCATTACATCGGCGCGTTCTACCTGCTCGCCAGGAATAAAGCCGGTTTCACCTGCATCGGCAATGTTCACGCGACGCAGCATTTGACGGATAATAACTTCAATATGCTTGTCTGAAATCTTCACACCTTGCAGACGGTAAACTTCCTGTACCTCTTGCACAATATAACGCGCCAGCGCCTCAACTCCCTGCAAACGCAAAATATCATGCGGGTCTACAGCACCGTCTACAATGGTTTCACCCCGGTTCACCACCTGGCCGTCATGCACCAAAATCTGTTTCTCTTTAGAAATCAGCGTTTCATATGCTACACCGTCTAAATCAGTGATAATCAGACGCTGCTTGCCTTTGGTTTCTTTACCGAACGACACAGTACCTGTTACTTCGGCCAGCATACCGGCATCTTTTGGTACACGCGCTTCAAACAACTCAGCTACTCGCGGCAGACCACCGGTAATATCACGGGTTTTCGAAGAAGCCTGCGGGATACGCGCCAACACGTCACCTTTACCCACTTCCTGATCTTCACGCACGGTAATAATCGCACCCACTGGGAATGCCATAGATACAGACGTTTCCGTACCTGGGATTTTCACTTCCTCACCATTCTCATCCAACAGTTTCACCGTTGGACGCAATAATTTGGAAGCACTGGAAGCACGACGTTTACCATCAATAACCACTAAAGTAGACAAGCCGGTCACTTCGTCGGTTTGTTTGGTAACAGTTACACCTTCTTCGATATTTTCAAACTTCACACGGCCTTCATGCTCAGTAATCATCGGTCGGGTATGCGGATCCCAAGTAGCCAAAGTTTGGCCTGCTTTTACGCCTGAACCATCATTGACCAACAAAGTGGCACCATAAGGTACTTTATGACGCTCACGCTCACGGCCGATTTCGTCATGAATCACCACTTCGGAAGAGCGGCCAATCACAATCAACTCGCCTTTGTTGTTCATTACATAACGCATTTGACTGTTAAAACGGGCCGTACCGTTAGATTTAGCCTCAACTTGGCTGGCCGCTGCAGCTCGAGATGCCGCACCACCAATGTGGAAGGTACGCATTGTCAACTGAGTACCCGGTTCTCCGATGGATTGCGCAGCAATTACGCCCACTGCTTCACCGGCATTCACCAGTTTGCCGCGCGCCAAGTCTCGACCATAACATTTAGCACATAAACCGTAGCGGGTCTTACAGGTAATCGGTGTACGTACTTTTACTTCGTCCACACCTGAGTTATCGATCAAATCGACCAGCTGCTCGCTTAACAGAGTACCCACTTCAACCAAGGTTTCACCGCTGGAAGGGTCAACCACATCAGCAGCAGTTACGCGACCTAAGATACGGTCACGCAGCGGTTCAATCACATCACCGCCTTGAACCACGGCTTTCATTACAAATCCGTCGGAAGTACCGCAATCATCTTCAATAACTACCAAATCTTGGGTTACGTCCACCAAACGGCGGGTCAGATAACCTGAGTTTGCAGTTTTCAATGCCGTATCCGCCAAACCTTTACGTGCACCGTGAGTGGAAATAAAGTATTGCAATACAGTCAAACCTTCACGGAAGTTTGCGGTAATCGGGGTTTCGATAATCGACCCATCAGGTTTGGCCATCAAACCACGCATACCGGAAAGCTGTTTAATCTGGGCTGCCGAACCACGTGCACCTGAGTCAGCCATCATATAAATAGAGTTAAACGACTCTTGATCAACTTCATTGCCTTCTCGGTCGGTTACTTTCTGACTAGAAAGATTATCCATCATCGCTTTAGCAATTTTATCGCCGGTGCGACCCCAGATATCTACTACTTTGTTATAACGCTCGCCATTCGTTACCAAACCTTGGCGGTATTGATTTTCAATTTCCTTCACTTCGCTTTGCGCTTCGGCCAGTAAGGTTGCTTTTTGCTCCGGTACTTCCATATCGTCCACGCAAATCGAAATACCTCCTTTAGCTGCCAATGCAAAACCGGTGTACATCAAATGGTCGGCAAAAATTACCGTATCACGCAAACCGCACAAACGGAATGATGCATTAATCAACTTAGAAATTTCTTTCTTCTTCAATGCCTTATTTACATATTCAAACGGCAGGCCTTTAGGTAAAATTTCACTTAACAACGCACGGCCGACAGTAGTTTCGTAACGGTTAACTACCGGCTCGAATTCACCTTCGTCATTTTTCACCCACTCACGTACGCGCACAGTAATTTTTGTGCCGAGCTCTACTTGTTTCGTGTGGTAAGCACGGTGCACTTCTTTCACATCGGCAAATAGGCTGCCTTCACCTCTACCATTGATTTTGTCTCGGGTCATGTAATACAAGCCCAATACAATATCTTGTGAAGGAACGATAATCGGCTCGCCGTTGGCAGGCGACAATACGTTATTAGAAGCCAACATCAAGGTACGTGCTTCCATTTGTGCTTCCAAGCTCAATGGAACGTGAACAGCCATTTGGTCACCGTCGAAGTCGGCATTGAATGCCGCACAAACAAGCGGGTGCAACTGAATGGCTTTACCTTCAATTAGAATCGGCTCAAATGCTTGGATACCCAAACGGTGCAAAGTCGGTGCACGGTTAAGCATAATCGGATGCTCTCGAATCACTTCCTCCAAGATATCCCAAACTTCCGGCACTTCCTGCTCTACCAATTTTTTCGCAGCCTTAACGGTTGAAGCCAAACCTTGCAATTCCAATTTGTGGAAGATGAAGGGCTTGAATAGCTCCAAGGCCATTTTCTTCGGTAAACCGCATTGATGCAGGCGCAGGTATGGGCCTACAGTAATTACAGAACGGCCTGAATAGTCAACACGTTTGCCCAACAGGTTTTGACGGAAACGACCGCCTTTACCTTTAATCATATCGGCCAGCGATTTCAGCGGACGTTTGTTGGCACCTGTCATCGCTTTACCGCGGCGGCCGTTATCCAGCAATGAATCTACCGCTTCTTGCAGCATACGCTTTTCGTTACGCACGATAATATCCGGCGCGTGCAGTTCCAACAGACGTTTCAAACGGTTATTACGGTTGATAACACGGCGATACAAATCATTCAAATCAGAAGTCGCAAAACGACCACCGTCAAGCGGAACCAACGGACGCAAATCTGGTGGCAGAACTGGCAGTACATCCATAATCATCCACTCAAGCTTCATGCCTGAACGCTGAAAAGCCTCTAATACTTTCAAACGTTTGGCAATTTTCTTGATTTTCGTGTCTGAACCAGTTGATTCCAACTCTTGGCGCAATAATTCAATTTCTGATGCAATATCTAGATTACGCAACAAATCACGAATACCTTCGGCACCCATTTTTGCATCAAAATCATCGCCATATTCTTCCAATTTGCTGTAATAATCTTCTTCAGTCAGCAATTGGCGGCGTTGCAACGGGGTCATGCCGGGATCGGTAACGACAAAAGCTTCAAAATACAATACGCGCTCAATATCGCGTAAAGTCATATCCAATACCATACCCAAGCGGGAAGGTAATGATTTCAAAAACCAAATATGTGCAATTGGTGCGGCCAATTCAATGTGGCCCATGCGCTCACGACGTACTTTGGACAAAGTTACTTCCACGCCACATTTTTCACAGGTTACACCTTTAAATTTCAAACGTTTGTATTTACCACACAAACATTCATAATCTTTAACCGGACCGAAAATCTTAGCGCAGAACAAGCCGTCACGCTCAGGCTTGAAAGTACGGTAGTTGATGGTTTCCGGCTTCTTCACTTCACCGTAAGACCATGAACGGATGGTTTCCGGAGACGCAATGCCGATTTTAATCGCGTCAAACTCTTCTTCCATGCCTCCTGATTGCAGGGGATTGAACAAGTCTAATAAAGCTTTCATTTTTGCTCCTTAAAGGAAGTATCTTGCTTTGCCTATCCGGTCGTTTCAGACAGGCATCATTGTCAGGCTGGGCTATTTTGTATAAATAGCTTGATCTTAATCGGATTGTCTAGTTATGCCTGTCTGAAAGATATTTTCAGACAGGCATGATTGCTTCTTAAACCTAGAAGCGCTCCAAATCGATATCCAAGCCCAGCGAGCGAATCTCTTTTACCAACACATTGAAAGATTCCGGCATACCTGCATCAATTTTGTGTTCGCCTTTAACAATGTTTTCATACATCTTCGTACGACCGGTAACATCATCCGATTTAACAGTAAGCATTTCTTGTAAGGTATAAGCCGCACCGTAAGCTTCCAGTGCCCAAACCTCCATCTCACCGAAACGCTGGCCACCGAATTGCGCTTTACCACCAAGCGGTTGCTGAGTAACCAGTGAATATGGTCCAGTCGAACGTGCGTGCATTTTCTCATCTACCAAATGGTGCAGCTTAAGGTAATGCATCACACCGACGGTAACCTTACGGTCAAACGGTTCGCCTGAACGGCCATCATACAATGTGATTTGTGTTTTGCTATCGTTGAAGCCCATTTTTTGAACTTCCGGATCATCGCTCGGATAAGCTAAATCTAGCATCTCGTAGATTTCTGCTTCTTTAGCACCATCGAATACTGGAGAAGCAAAAGTTACGCCTTCTTTCAAATTCTCAGCTAATGCCAGAATTTCTTCATCGCTCAACTCCTCCAGATTTTCTTGCTTGCCGCTGCCGTTGTATAAACGGTTAAGGAACTCACGGATTTCGCCGACTTTACGCTGTTCCGCCAGCATGCGGTCGATGCGCTCACCGATACCTTTTGCCGCCCAGCCCAAATGTACTTCCAGAATCTGGCCGATATTCATACGAGAAGGCACACCCAGAGGGTTTAATACAATATCAACAGGACGACCATCTGCCATATAAGGCATATCTTCTACCGGCAAAATACGTGATACCACACCTTTATTACCGTGACGACCGGCCATTTTGTCACCGGCTTGCAAACGGCGTTTAATGGCGATAAATACTTTCACCATTTTTTGCACACCAGGTTGCAACTCATCGCCTTGAGTCATTTTTTTCTTTTTAATTTCATAAAGAACTTCAGACTCTTCGCGTTTTTGTTTCAAGCTGAGTTTGATCAGCTCAAGTTGCTTAGCCAAATCTTCGTCAACCGGACGAATATCGAACCAGTCATGCTTGCTGGGCAAACTTGCCAAATACTCTGCAGTAATCTCGCTTCCTTTGGTAAGCTTCATCGGACCGCCATTTGCTTTTTGGCCAACCAGCATACGTTCGATACGGTCAAACGCATCATTGTCAAAAATACGCAATTGGTCACCCAAATCTTGGCGGTAACGCTTCAGCTCGGCATCAATAATCGATTGCGCTCGCTTGTCGCGCTGGATACCTTCTCGCGTAAACACTTGAACATCGATGACAGTTCCACTCATGCCGGTAGGCATACGCAAGGAAGTGTCTTTTACGTCACTGGCTTTCTCACCGAAGATCGCACGTAGCAGTTTTTCCTCTGGCGTTAGTTGGGTTTCTCCTTTAGGCGTTACTTTACCTACTAACACGTCACCTGCTTCGACTTCAGCACCTATATACACAATGCCGCTCTCATCCAAACGATTTTGCATGCGCTCAGAAAGATTCGGGATGTCACAGGTAATTTCTTCTGCACCCAATTTGGTATCCCGGGCAACTACGTTCAACTCTTCGATGTGAATAGAAGTATAACGATCATCCGCGGCTACCTTTTCTGAAATCAAAATTGAGTCTTCATAGTTGTAACCGTTCCAAGGCATGAAAGCGATGGTCATATTTTGACCTAACGCCAATTCTCCTAAATCAGTAGAAGCACCGTCAGCCACCACGTCACCACGCTGCAGCACATCACCTGCTTTCACAACAGGACGCTGGTTAATATTGGTAGATTGGTTAGAACGAGTGAATTTCACTAAATTGTAAATATCAACACCTACCTCACCAGCTGTAGCCTCGTCATCATGCACACGCACAACAATACGGTTAGCATCCACATATTCCACCACGCCACCACGACGGGCAACAATGGCAGTGGCAGAATCAACAGCAACAGAACGCTCAATACCTGTGCCCACCATCGGTTTTTCAGGACGTAAACACGGAACAGCCTGACGTTGCATGTTCGCTCCCATCAAAGCACGGTTCGCATCATCATGCTCCAAGAAAGGAATCAATGAAGCTGCCACAGAAACGACTTGACCGGTTGCAACGTCCATATATTGAACACGATCGGCAGTTGCCATAATGGTTTCGCCTTTTTCGCGACAGGTAATCAAATCACCGGTCAAATTGCCTTCTTCGTCCAGCTCGGCATTTGCCTGCGCAATCACATATCTGCCCTCCTCAATGGCGGACAAATAATCAATTTCGTTGGTTACTTTTCCATCGATTACACGGCGATAAGGTGTCTCCAAGAAACCGTACTCATTAGTTCTGGCATATACAGATAGCGAGTTAATCAAACCAATGTTCGGACCTTCTGGAGTTTCAATCGGGCATACGCGACCGTAATGGGTCGGGTGTACGTCACGCACCTCAAAACCTGCGCGCTCACGAGTCAAACCGCCCGGGCCTAAAGCTGATACACGGCGTTTATGGGTAATTTCAGACAGGGGATTGGTCTGATCCATAAACTGACTCAACTGACTGGAACCGAAAAACTCTTTAATAGCCGCAGAAACAGGTTTGGCATTGATTAAATCGGTAGGCATCAGATTTTCTGACTCTGCCTGATTCAAGCGCTCTTTTACTGCACGCTCTACTCGCGACAAACCACTTCTAAATTGATTTTCAGTTAACTCACCAACCGAACGAACACGACGGTTACCCAAATGGTCAATATCGTCCACTTCACCATGGCCATTACGTAACTCAACCAATGTTGCAATCGAAACGACGATATCCTCTACGCTTAATACATAGCCACCCTTATCAGCAGCATCCGCAAAAGTTTCATTAATTAAACGACCATACCAAGACGCTTTTTGAACATCAGTCAATTTTTGTTCATATGTCCGTGTATTAAATTTCATGCGACCAACACGTGACAAATCATAGCTATCTTCATTAAAGAATAAACGGTTAAACAACAACTCAACCGCTTCTTCCGTGGGCGGCTCACCAGGGCGCATCATACGATAAATCGCTACGCGCGCAGCTTGCTGATCAGCTGTTTCATCGGTACTCAATGTTGCTGAAATATAACCACCTTGATCAAGCTCGTTGATATAAAGTGTTTCTAAATTAGTAACGCCGTGAATATCTAATTGTGCTAACAATTCCTCTGTAATCTCATGATTAGCAACCGCTAATACTTCCCCTGTGTCGGGCACGATAACATCTTTGGCCAAAATCTTACCTAACAATGAATCTGGCTCAACAGCTAAGCGCTTAAGGCCTGACTTTTCAATATCACGGATATTTTTGGCAGTAATACGCTTGCCAGCATTAACTAATACATTACCATTCGCATCAACGATATCCAACTTGGCTGTTTCACCCTTTAAACGGGTAGGTACCAAGTCTGTTTCAATACCATTTTTAGACAAATAAAAAGTTTCTTTGTCATAAAAAGTGTCTAAGATCTGCTCATTGTTGTAACCTAAAGCTTTCAGAAGGATGGTTACTGGCATTTTCCGTCGACGGTCAATACGAAAATACAACAAATCTTTTGGATCGAATTCAAAATCCAACCATGACCCTCGATAAGGAATCACACGGGCAGAAAACAATAACTTGCCGGAAGAATGTGTTTTACCTCGGTCGTGCTCAAAAAATACGCCGGGAGACCGATGAAGCTGAGATACGATAACCCGCTCAGTTCCATTGATTACAAAGGAGCCACTAGGCGTCATTAGTGGGATTTCACCCATATATACTTCATTTTCACGCACTTCTTTTATTGTAGGCTTAGAAGATTCCTTATCCAAAATTACTAATCTGATACGGGCACGCAAAGGAGCTGCATAAGTAATACCTCGCAATTGACATTCAGCAATATCAAATAGAGGCTCACCTAAAATGTAGTGCACAAATTCAAGGCGCGCATAACCATTATGACTAATAATTGGAAAAATAGAATTAAATGCAGCTTGTAGGCCATTGTCACTACGTTTATCAAAAGGTTTTTCTTGCTGTAAAAACTTAGAATAAGAATCCAATTGCGTTGCCAACAAAAATGGTACATTCAAGACATTCGCGCGTTTCGCAAAACTCTTGCGAATACGCTTTTTTTCAGTAAACGAATAGCTCATGTAGATACTCCAAAATATGGAAAGAGAATAAAAATGAATTTATTGGAACATTAAATTTTAAAGGCCCAATTTATATTACTAAATTTATATAAATTTACAAAATGATTACCCCAATCAGCAAATTTATGTAAATTTCAAATAACATTTTCACATAAAGCGAAATAAGGCTGGCAGTAAACTGCCAGCCCAATCTTTTAGATAAAAGCTTACTTAATTTCGACTTTAGCGCCTGCTTCTTCCAACTGCTTCTTAATATCGTCAGCTTCTGCTTGAGAAACGCCTTCTTTAAGGGTTTTTGGAGCACCATCAACCATATCTTTTGCTTCTTTCAAGCCTAATCCAGTAATAGCGCGCACAACTTTAATCACACCCACTTTTTGATCACCAGCAGAAGCCAAAACAACATCAAATTCAGTTTTAGCTTCAGCAGCAGCACCACCAGCAGCAGGACCAGCCGCAACTGCAACTGCAGCTGCTGATACACCAAATTTTTCTTCGAACGCTTTAACCAAATCGTTCAATTCCATAACAGTCAAATTACCAACCGCTTCTAAAATGTCTTCTTTAGTAATAGCCATGCTATCCAACTCCTAAATATTTTAAATTTAAAATAAATTAATTTTTAAATATAACAAAACTGTTTATTAAGCAGCTTCGCTTTCTTTCTTCTCTGCCAAAGCAGCAAGTCCACGTGCAAAGCTTGAAACAGGTGCTTGCATAACAAACAACAACTTAGACAACAATTCTTCACGACTTGGGATAGATGCTAAGTCGCTAACCTGACTTGCATCCATTAATTCGCCATTATAAGAACCTGCCTTAATAATAATTTTGTCGTCTTTTTTCGCAAACTGATGCAATACTTTTGCAGCAGCAACGGCATCTTCTGATGCAGCATAAACTAAAGGACCAACCATTTGATCTGCCAAAGCAGCAAATGAAGTACCTTCTACTGCGCGACGAACCAATGTATTCTTAAGAACACGTAAATATACGCCTTCTTTTCGTGCATTGGAGCGCAATTCGGTCATGCTAGCAACACTGATACCACGATATTCAGCGATAACCATAGTTTGAGCATTAGCAATATTTTTACTAATTTCTTCTACGGCTGCTTTCTTGGTTTCAATATTGAGACTCAAGGCCTACCTCCCACTGTTTCATAATCGAAATATTTTAAAAAAAAGATATTTCACCAGCGCGGCAACCTGAAAAGACATTTCACAAGCAATTTTGCTTAAAAACTTCAGGACTACCGTCTGCGTAGGGTTTTATATTAAATCTCTCGATCCCTACGGTCTTGGACACCTACTTAAAATTATTGATTAAGTAGCCCACTCTTAAGCAACTTCCAAATACTCCTGAGTAATCCAGAAGTTGCTTAAAATCATATAATTTAGTTATTCACACTTGCCGTATCAACACGAACGCCTAAACCCATAGTGCTACTAACAGCCACTTTTTTCAAATATTGGCCTTTTGCTGCTGCAGGTTTGGCTTTAATCAAAGCATCCAACAAAGCATCAAAGTTTTCTTTTAAATCAGCTTCGGAGAAAGAGGCTCGACCAATGGTTGCATGTACAATACCGGCTTTATCTGTACGATATTGAATTTGCCCCGCTTTTGCATTCTTAACAGCTTCTGCAACATTTGGAGTTACCGTTCCCACTTTAGGGTTTGGCATTAGACCACGAGGGCCTAGAATAGTCCCTAACTGTCCTACTATACGCATAGCATCAGGAGATGCAATAACAACATCAAAATCCAAATTGCCTTTTTTGACTTCTTCTGCTAAATCTTCGAAGCCAACCACGTCAGCGCCGGCTGTCTTAGCAGCCTCAGCATTAGCTCCCTGAGTAAACACGGCTACTCTAGTAACTTTACCTGTTCCTTTTGGCAACACTACAGAACCACGAATCACCTGATCAGATTTACGCGGATCAACACCCAAATTAAAAGAGGCATCAACTGACTCATCAAATTTAGCTGTTGCAGCTTTCTTTACTAAAGAAATAGCTTCATCAATTGAATACAATTTACTAGCATCAACCGACTCTCTCAATGTCTTCAAACGTTTAGATACCTTAGCCATTACACACCCTCCACATCAAGACCCATAGAACGTGCAGAACCAGCAATGGTGCGAACAGCAGCGTCCAAATCAGCAGCAGTCAAATCAGGCTCTTTTGTTTTCGCAATTTCTTCCAATTGCGCACGAGTTATTTTACCTACCTTATTAGTTAAAGGATTCGAACTACCCTTTTGCAGACCAGCAGCCTTTTTCAACAAAATTGCAGCCGGAGGCGTTTTCATAACAAAAGTAAAAGATTTATCAGCAAACGCTGTAATCACAACAGGAATAGGAAGCCCCGGCTCCATCCCTTGAGTTGCAGCATTAAATGCTTTACAAAATTCCATAATATTCAAACCACGTTGACCCAATGCGGGGCCAACTGGCGGAGAAGGATTAGCCTTACCTGCAGGGATTTGCAGTTTGATATAACCAATAATTTTTTTTGCCACAATGAAACTCCTAATAACGGGTACAACGTAGAAACAATTCCACTCCCCAAAAATCAAGCTTCGAAGTATAACATCTATTTCTTCCAATTGCAATCTATGAAATAAACTTTCATTATCCAAAAATAAAAAGCCGCTTAATATTTCATAAGCAGCTTCATATTTACATTTAAACAAAATAAATTAAACAAGACTTAGATTTTTTCAACCTGACTAAACTCTAACTCAACTGGCGTCTCTCTACCGAAGATCTGAACTAAAACTCTTAGCTTATTACGCTCGTAATCAACATCTTCAACAACACCATTAAAGTCAGCGAAAGGCCCTTCATTTACTCTTACTTGCTGACCAACATCAAATTCAACCTTGGGCTTAGGTTTACGATCAACACCACTTTTAACTACTTGGCTCATAAGAGCCTCAACTTCTTCCTGAGAGATAGGAAGAGGACGATTTGCAGTACCACCAATAAAACCATTTACTCTAGGAGTGCTTTTTACCAAATGCCACGATTCATCCGTCATTTCCATTTCCACAAGCACATACCCTGGAAAGAATTTCCGCTCACTTACAGTACGTCGCCCATTCTTAATGTCAACAACCTCCTCAACTGGCACAAGAATCTCACCAAAATATTTTTCCATATTCTCACGAGCAATTCGCTCCTTTAGGGTTTTTTGGACGTTTTTTTCAAAACCAGAATAGGCTTGGACAACATACCAACGTTTAGACATTTCTTTAACCCTTTAACAATACCGCATTAAACACTACAGTAATCAGGCTGTCTACAGCATAAATAAATGCCGACAATACTAGCGCAAACATGATCACTCTAATCGTAATTCTAGTTGACTCAGATCTAGTAGGCCAAACAACTTTCTTAAATTCAGCATATGAATCTTTTACATAGAGAAGAAAGTCCCTACCATACTGACACCAAGACAAGATCAACACCACTGCAATTAGCCCACTCAAAGCTAAAATCACATATCTTAAATACAATGGAATACTTAAGACATTAGTATAATATGCCAACAACCCTAAACCAAATACAGAAAATGCAACAATAGATTTCGCATAATCAACAACGCCTATTTTCTTTTTTGCCGAGTTACTTTTTTTATCCCATTGGTTGATGCCTGTTTCAGATGAATGTGATTCAGACGGTGTTTTCTCTGTCATTTTAAACCTAACTTAAAATTAATAAAAACTAACCGACTCAGATGGCCGGTTAGTTTTTTTGATTTGGCAGGCCAGGAGGGTCTCGAACCCCCAACCCTCGGTTTTGGAGACCGATACTCTACCAATTGAGCTACTGGCCTCTAACTTTTAAGCAATGATAGAAGAAACCACACCAGCACCTACGGTACGGCCACCTTCACGAATCGCAAAGCGCAAGCCTTCTTCCATAGCAATCGGTGCAATCAGTTCTACAGTAATCGCAACATTCTCACCC